>CAVTFW010000001.1:0-368677 GCA_963734105.1 Candidatus Acidiferrales bacterium
AAAACAGAGAGGCTGCGAGAATCACGAACATGACCATGCCGAACAGGTTGCTGGCGGCCAGGGAACCGAGAAGCTTGGGGCCGATCGAGAAGAGGTCCGGGCGCCAAGGCAGTCGAAGGACGGCGGCAAACCAGTGCGGCACATGATTGGCGATCTCCGGGTCCTGCAAAAGATTGATGATGATGCCGAGCAGTCCGAAAATGCCGCCTGCAGCGATTAAGCCGCTGGAATAGAGCGCGCCGGGACTGGCTTCGCTGTCGCCCTCCTGTTTTTCCTTCATCGAGGCTTCCACGGCCCAGCGGACCAGCCCTCCCGCGAACATCGCGGCGGTGGTCGCAATCGAAATGTACAGACCGGTGGCGAAGGCGAGCGAACGGATGCCGAGAATTTCCACGGCGATGACCATGGCCACGCCCATCAGGACAAGCCGCCAGGGCAAACGCTGATTGAGGATGCCGCTGATGACGGTGGCCATCAGGCGCGCTTGCGGAGCGGGCGCTTTATCGCTGCCAATCCCCTGGGCCCATTGATACTCGATGTGCTGCGTGCCGCTGTCGTAGAGATATTCGCCGTCGGGAACTTCATGCGAGCCGAGCGAATTGATCAGGACGTAGTTTTTCTCCTTGTAGTTGAACGTGTCCCGTTCGATCTTGACGCCCACGGGCAGGGCGGAAATATTCACGGGGATTTGCGTGGGAATATATTTTTCCAGGCCCTTGTTCATCAGGTTGAGAGTGGCGCCGATGGCGACGGTGGAGATGGTGACGCCGATGAGCAGCCCCATCTGCTGCCAGAAGGGCGTGGCGCCGACGAGGAAGCCGGTCTTCAGGTCCTGGGAAGTGGCGCCGGCGATGGCCGCGGCGATGCAGACCACGCCGCCAATCATGAGCGCGAGGACGGCGTAGTTGGGCGCGGTCCAGCCCGCGAGGAGAAAGATGGCGCACGTGGCCATGAGCGTGGCGATGCTCATGCCGCTGATGGGATTCGAGGAGTTGCCGAGGAGCCCGCTGATGCGGCTGGCGACGGTGACGAATAGAAAGCCGAAAACAACGACGAAAACTCCGGCGAATAGATTTTGATACCACTGCGTCTGCGCGCCCTTCATGGGATGAAAGGTGAGAAGGACCCACATCATGGCGACGATGACGGCGGAGCCGAGGAGGACCCAGCGCATCGGCGTGTCGCGGTCAACGCGGCTGGAATCGGCGGCTCCCGCATTGCCTTCGGCGCGAACATCCTTCAATCCGGCGGTGAGCGCCGAAATGATGGTGGGCAAGGTGCGCAGGAGCGTGATCAAGCCCGCGGCGGCGACGGCGCCCGCGCCCATCGGGCGGATGTAGCTTCGCCACATGTCGTCCGGCGTCATGAGCGGAATGGGAATGGTGGAAGGATAGAGAGGGGTACCGCCCGCGAGCTGGCCGTAGAACTTGATGGCGGGCATGATGACCAGCCAGGAGACGATGCCGCCGGCAAACAGAATTCCGGAAACGCGCGGGCCGATGATGTAACCGACGCCGAGATATTCGGAAGTGACGTTCACGCGAAAACTGGAGCCCGGGTACCACCTCGGGCGGCCTTCCGGCTGCTCGGTCCACGCCAGGACGGTCTTCATCAGGAAGGTGTAGATGCCGCCGAGGCCCAGTCCCCAGAAGACGCGCCCGGCGAAAGAGCCGCCCTTTTCGCCGGCCACGAGAACGTCCGCGCAGGCCGTGCCCTCGGGGAAGCTGAGGTTGCCGTGTTCCTTGACGATGAGCTGGCGGCGCAGCGGAATCATGAAGAGCACGCCGAGCCAGCCGCCGAGCAGCGCCATCGGGAAGATGCGCCAGAAAGTGAACTCCGAACCGAAGCCGAGGAAAATCAGCGCGGGGAGAGTGAACATCACGCCAGCAGCGAGTGACTCTCCGGCGGAGCCTGTGGTCTGCACGATATTGTTTTCGAGGATGGTGGAGCGGCCAAACGCGCGAAGAATGCTGATGGAGAGCACGGAGATGGGGATGGACGCGGAAACGGTGAGCCCGGCGCGCAGGCCGACGTAAACGGTGACGGCGCCAAAGAGCAGGCCGAAGATTCCGCCGAGCAGCACCGCGCGCAACGAAAATTCCGTCAGACTCTGCGAACCCGGCACGTAGCTGCGAAATTCAGCCGCAGGTGCCGTGGAACTCCATGGACGGTCGCTCACCGTGTCCTCCCAGGTCTCTCTAGGACTGCAGAATTCGCTTGAAGCCAGTGTGGCAGGATTATCATCCAGCCGAGGCCGAAGACAAAGCAAATCCTGGAGCGGCCGGTATTCGGAGGAAGAAACACCCCTCCCCCCTCCCCCTGTTTTTCGGTACGGCGCGGGAAGTGATGGAGGGGAAAGGGGATAGATCGAAGACGGTTCGGTACGGGAATCGGTACGAGCGGGGAAATGCAAGAAGGTAGGGAAGTTAGACGGGGAGTTCCAGTGATACTCGAAGTTGTACGGCGAAAAAGGAGCGGATGAGCGGGCAGGGACGAGCGGAAAGGCACAAGAGCAGCGACCCCGAAACATTTCACTTCAGCATAGCACATTATTTATCATATGTCAAATAGTATCTGAAAGGTATTTAATTCGAATAGGCGGGTTGTAGGGGGCTGGCCGGAGCACAAGTTGAGATCCTTCACCCGCGGAAAGCGCGGGTTCAGGATGACAGAAAAGCGTTGTCAGTTTCGAAACTGGTACCCTTCACGAACCGCGCTCAGCGTAAACGAGTGGCGCGGGAAAGAGGGCCCCAAGACCCACCCTTGCATGAACCAACCCGCAAGGATGGGGCAAATTATTTCAAAAAACATCTAAACGCCGCTCTTAGATTTCGGTTTTGGCGCCGGCGTAGCTGCCGGAGGCTGAGCCTTGGGTGTAACCGCGCTGTTAATGGTCACGGCGACTGATTTGATTTGTTTGCTCGATTCAGCCTTCATAGTGTAGTTGAGATGGTACTTCTTTGCAGAATCTAAACTCGACGGGGCAAATGAAACGGTTGCGGATACCGCTCCAGTGCCCGGCGTCGGCTGAGCTGTTTCCTTGACTGACGCACCTCCTCCATCATCGAGAAGAGATACATCATTCAGTTGGTCAAGATTTTTCCCTTGCAGGGTCAA
Source organism: Candidatus Acidiferrales bacterium (assembly GCA_963734105.1). Classification (GTDB taxonomy): domain Bacteria; phylum Acidobacteriota; class Terriglobia; order Acidiferrales; family UBA7541; genus Acidiferrum. Next base: position 3,118 of record CAVTFW010000001.1, read on the forward strand.
TGTGGCGCTTGCCGTTGAAATATTCAACGACGCGCTAGTAATGACAGGTTGCTTCGACAAAAGCACGCTTTCGCCAGAATCTATTTCCGTTGACTGAGCTGCCGAGCCCAACTTGTAGGTCAAGAACAGGGAGTATGTGCCGACTCCATCACTAAGATCTTCGGGATTGAACTGAAGCGTGGCGGAGTTGCCGTCGGTCGCAGCCTTATCCTTGCCCGCAATCCTAGCAGTGCCCTGTTCAAGCGTGACTGCGCTGACAAGGTTAAGGCCGGTGCCCGTTACCGAGCAAGTAACCACCCCGTCCTGGGTCTGCGAAATGTCGATTGGACCACTCACAAGCGTTGGGCAATCGAGATTGCCAACTTTTGGCTGGGTGACCACTTCCTGAATATGAATGCCGCCCACCACAACAAATGTGTGCTCCTGTAACATACGGAGGGCTGCACCTTTCCAATCTTTGAACTCAAGATCGTCCCAAGGCGGCAAAGTGTCCGGATCAGTCGCGCCATAACGGTATGGAGTAACGTATCCGGGATTGTGCTTGCTGCCGCCATTGAAATTGCAGTTCCGGACCGACCGTGGACCGAAGAATCGCATTCGCCCTCCCAGTGGATAACCGCACCATGCGAAAGGCAGCTGCTCTATCGGCTTCTCGGAAATAAAGGTTACTAAAGGCACCGAACCCTGTATGGGAACGAGCACCTTGCTTGTATTGGAAGCGGAAAATACTAAGTCATTGATGTGATTCAATTGCTCAACAGTGTGATCGGGGAAAATGTTAGTGAAACTCGGGATGAAGGCCCCTTGAAAGACCGCGACCGCATCTTTTAGTTCGCCCACTCCTACAGCGAGTGAAGCAGCGCCTCCAATGGCTCCGGCGGCCTGTAGGATATTCACAACACGATTCCTACGGTCCTCCGATTGTCCCCGCTGCGCTACGGCGCGAACGAGCAATTTATCCCGACCTGCTTGGAAGCGCCCGAAATACTCGGCAGTGACGCCGGTGTCGATAGCAACCTGAATGTCGTGAACCAGAAACTCATTCTTGGTGTTCAAATTTCGAAGCGTAACCTGAATCGCGACGTAAGTATTCGCCACTCGACGGCCAAAGATGTCACTGGTCTCCTTCCAGGTCATCACCGCCATCGAGCAACTCACATCCTCCGGAGCTTGGAACTGCTTTGCCTCGGCCGCCTTAACTGCTTGAGAAGCAGACGCACCAAGTGCAGCCTTCAACTGTGTCACCGTATTTTTCACGTCGACAGAGGAGGCTGCTACGAAAGGGTAGCTCTTGGTGGAGTACGCTGCTTGCCTCACAGCACCTTGAAGGTAGGTCTTCAGCCGCGGAATTTCGCTAGGGTAAGGATTCGGATTAGCGCGACCCTGGGACGCCGAGGTAAGTTGCCGATAGTCTGCTATGACGTCTGTGACAAATAGCGGACCAAAATTATACGTACTCATTGAATTCTGGATAGCTTGGGTCGTCGCATCAAGGATTGCGTTGAAGTCCAGAGTTTCTTCGGAAACCGTTAACTTTTGTGGTGGTGCCGCCTTCTTCGACTTTTGCTCCTTCACATATGCATCGACTGCGTCGTTCACGACAATCACCAGATCGCTAGCAGCCTCACTCCGTTTTGTATCTAAGTCGCTATCCGTATAGAGGTGTTTGTTCGCAGTGGCAGATTGAACGGCGTTTTCTACGGCATTTACAAGAACGCTCTGAATATGAGTATTAGCCTGATCAGGAGTCATGCCAACCAACTGCTCAGCATTCAAATTAGTTTTGTAATAATCACTGAATGCTTTCAAAAACTCCGGATTTTCTTCGAAATTTTGCCCCAGGATCTGCGAGAGAGCGATGTCAATCGAATCCAGGAGTTGCTGTGCAGACCGTTTGTCAAGAGGTGGTTGCGGTGTCGGGAGAGGAGATTGAGTGCGAACGTCGTATTGCTCGTTTTGATCGAATAGACACGGAACATAATCCGAGAGCGGGCCGCTCGCCTTCTGGGGTGGGGCCTGTGCAAGCGGCGCGGGGGTATTGACTGTGGGCGCCGGCGCCACCGAAGAGGAACTGCTAGGTGGCGCGGTGATGACGACGTCTTGACCCCGTAGCGTTGTAGCGGGCGCCGAGAGCATGAGGAGCACCGACCGACAAGTAGTTGGAGTTCAAGCGCATTTTTGACCCTCGACGGCTTCATGTTTTCAAGCAAGAACATTATGACGTTTCTAGTGAATGTAAGTAGCTAACTATAGAATCCATCTTGTGTGCATGAGATAATATGCTTTATACATCCCAAGTCAAGTATTATGAGTAGTTCGCAGAGCAGCGAAATCCAAGATCCTTGCGGTAGAGTCAATGCAGCTTTTTCCTCGCTTCTGAACTTATAACTTTTGGCTGTCAAGTGTGACTCCCCCCGTCCCCGCCGCGAACCCTCCTAACTCCTTTGCGTCTCCTTTCCCTTCTTCGGCGGGCAGACGGAAGGCACCGCCTACAGGAAAACCCAAGAGCACAGCCAGGAATGGCTGTGCCACAGGGATACAGCGATTTCGTAATTGCGAGGTGGTTTTTTAGAGCTTCGGCCGATGCATGAGACATTTTGTGGGCAACCTTACGAACAATCCTGGGTACGCCAATCTCTCGATTGGCGAGTGGAGGGACGGCGAGAACCCCAAGGACGCCATTCAGGGGAATGGCGTTCCCGGCGGCGATCATAAACGGAGCGATTGGCGGGTGGCCCTAAGAATTTTCTTCATTTTTTCTTGTAGTGAATTCCTACGGGAGACACCAACGACGAATCAATTCAATCGGGAATCCGAATGGGCGTCGCCATGGAGTGGGCGAGAAAAACAACGCAAGACTCTCACTCAAAGCCAGGGTGGGTAACCCCGCAAATCCTGGGAAAATATGTGCCGAGTACTCTTGACAAGAGAGGCACTGGGAAGTATTGTCGCGGACAAGCACGTATCAGGTGGGTAACGGCGTTCACTCGTTTGCTTAAAAGGAAATATGCGGCTCGGCCTCCGCGATCACGCGGGCTGCCGGCTTGCGCGCCATCCACTTGCGGAATGTACGGAGATACACAGTGCCCCTTCGCCGCGCGTTTCTATTTCTTCTCCTGATCCTGGTGGTGCGCTTGCAGTTTCCCGGAAGGCCGATCGAGGCCGGAGACGAATGGCAGCCCATCGATCCTGCCGATCTGCAAATGACGGGCGAGCCGAAGGCCCCGGGAGCGCCTGCGATCTATCTGTACCGGCAGGTGGACCGCCAGGAGGCCGGGCGCGGAACCCACACGGAGTTCAACTACGTCCGGATCAAGATACTTACGGAAGAAGGGCGGAAATACGCCAACGTGGAGATTCCTTATTCGAAGGCGATAGCCGCAATCAATGGCATTCGCGCGCGGACCATTCATCCGGACGGAACCATCGTGAATTTCGACGGCAAGATTTTTGAAAATACAATCGTCAAGTCAAAGACGATCAAATACCTCGCGAAAACTTTCACAATGCCGGACGCGCAAGTCGGGAGCATCATCGAGTATCACTACATTCTCGATCTGGAAGACTACTATATTTTCGCTTCAAACTGGATGATCAGCGAGGATCTGTTTACCAGGAAGGCGATGTTTTCGCTGAAGCCGTACGAGAGATGGCCTCTGCAATGGAATTGGCCGGCGGGGCTGCCAGCGGGTACGAATCCTCCCAAGCAGGACCCCGACCACGTCATCCGAATGACAGCCGTGGATATTCCCGCCTTTCAAAGAGAAGACCACATGCCGCCGGAGAACGAGTTAAAGTTCCGGGTTAATTTTGTGTACAACGAAGAAGGCATCGAAAGTGACCCTGCGCGTTTCTGGAAGAACTATGGGAAAAAACAGTTCGAGCAGACGGAGAAATTCGTGGATCGGCGCAAGGCGATGGAGCAAGCCGTTTCGCAGCTCATCTCTCCCACGGATTCCGCGGATACGAAACTGCGGAAAATTTACGCGCGATGCCAGCAGGTGAAGAATCTTGATTTTAAAAGGAAACAGGATAAGCAGAAGGTGGAGAAGGCCAAGCCGAACGAGAATGTCGAGGAAGTGTGGAAGAACGGGGTGGGCTCCGGGAAGGACATCAATCTGCTGTTTCTGGCGTTGGCGCGTGCTGCTGGATTTGAAGCGTATTACGTTCGCCTTTCCGGGAGAAGCGAATATTTTTTCAAGCAGCAGCGGATGAACCCCAGGGAACTTGATGCGGAGACGGTTCTGGTGAAATCCGAGGGGAAGGATCTGTACCTGGATCCGGCCACAAAATTTGCGCCCTATGGGTTGATGCCCTGGACGGAGACAGGAGTTGCCGGGCTGCGCATCGATGACCAAGGTGGAACCTGGATACAAACGGAACTTCCGGGAAGTTCCGCCTGCAAGGTACTGCGGCAGGCGGACTTGAAACTGGACGAGGACGGGGGACTGGAAGGCTTAGTCAAAGTGACCTACACAGGACTGGAAGCGTTGGGGAAGCGCTTGAGCTATAGATTTAGCGACGATACGCAGCGCAAGGAGTATCTGGAAGAGGAACTGAAAAATGTGATTCCAGTGGCGGCCGAGGTGGAATTGAAGAATCAACCGGATTGGAACAGCTCCGACGAGAAATTTGTGGCGGAATATAACGTAAAGATCCCCGGTTGGGCGAGTTCCGCAGGGAAGCACGTTGTGCTGCCGCTGGGTTTGTTTGCGGGAGCGCAAAAACATTTGTTTGAGCACTCACAGCGCACGTACCCGATTTATTTTGCGTATCTGTTCCAGACTGAGGATGAGACCAAAATCGCGCTTCCAGATGGATGGAAAGTAGACAGCCTTCCGAAGGAAGTCCACCTGGATGCAAAGGCGGCGGAATACCTAATTCACGCGGACGGCAAGGAGAACGCACTGGAAGTGACGCGGACACTACGAAGTGACGTCCTGTTATTGAAGCCTTCCTCGTATCCGACATTGCATGGTTTTTATCAACAAGTCAGATCCGGGGATGAACAGCAGGCGGTACTTCAGCCGGGAGCCAGCAGTGTTGCGAAGTAAAATTTGCCCCCGCCGGCTGCCGGGGCGGCTGAGCGTCTTATTGATTGCGGGGATAGCGGCTGCGACTGGGAGTAGCACGCGGGCTTCGTCGGATGCGCCGGCGTGGATGCACGCCCTGACAGGGGTTTCTCTGCCCCAGCACGATGAGAAGACGGAGGCAATCCTTCTTTATTCGGAGGAGACGCTGACCGTTCAGCCAAACGGTAAGATCAAACGATTGAGCCGAGAGGCTTATAAGATTCTGCGTCCCGGCGGCACGAGATACGGGACGGTTGTGGCCGTCTCCACAGCCCAAGCGAAGGTTTTGAATATGCACGGCTGGTGCATTCCTGCTCAGGGCAAAGACTACGAAGTCAAGGACAAGGACGCCCTGGAAACTTCGGCGCCGGGGGTGGCAAACGGCGAGTTGGTCAGCGATCTCCGGGCAAAAATTCTAAAAATACCCGAGTCCGAGCCGGGAAACATCGTAGGCTACGAAATCGAACAGGAAGAATATCCTTATATTCTGCAGGACCGGTGGATGTTTCAATCGCGTGTGCCGGTGCGCGAAGCCCACTACAAGCTGCAGCTTCCGGCAGGCTGGGAATATAGAGCGGTGTGGCTGAATGCGACGGAGTCCAAGCCAATTGCAAACGGAACCAACCAGTGGCAGTGGATGGTGAACGACGTCGCGGCGATCCTTTACGAACAAGAAATGCCTCCATGGGATGGGCTGGCCGGGCAGATGATCGTTTCCTTAATCCCGCCGGATGGTTCCAGGAAGGGTTTTGCGAGTTGGGCGGAGCTGGGAAAATGGACTTCCGGTCTCGCCGAAGGCCGGAGGGATCCTTCACCAGAAATCAAGCAGAAGGTGGCGGAACTGACCGCCGGCAAGACCGGCGCACTTGCAAAGATGCAGGCGCTCGCGAATTATGTCCAGCGGGATAACCGCTATGTGGCGATCGAACTGGGTATCGGCGGGTGGCAACCGCATGCGGCGAAAGACGTTTACAGCAATCACTATGGCGACTGCAAGGACAAGGCCACGCTGCTGAGCGCAATGCTCAAAGAAATCGGAGTGGACTCCTACTATATTACCGTGCACGCCGCCCGGGGGGCAGTGAGTTCAGAGACGCCGCCATCCTATATATACTTCAATCATATGATTTTGGGAATTCGATTGCCCGATGATGTGAAAGATCCCTCCTTGGAATCCGTCTACACGCATCCGACGCTAGGACGGATCCTGATCTTCGATCCGACCAATGAGATGACGCCCCTGGGGAAAGTGGGTGGATACCTTCAAGGGAACTACGGTCTGCTGGTTACATCGGATGGAGGGGACCTCATCCAGATACCGCAGCTCCCGCCTTCTTCGGGTGGAATTCGCCAGAGCGCCAAACTGACCTTGAGTCCCGCGGGAGCGCTGAGTGGAGAAGCGATCGAAACTCTCTATGGCGATTCTGCAAGCAAGCAGCGGAATGCCCAGAGGGGGATGACCAAGACAGAGGACCAGATCAAACCGATCGAGACCTTGCTCGCGCATTCCGCAGGAACCTACCAGATCACTAAGGCCTTCATTGTCAATCTCGACGTACGCGACCAGCCCTTTCAATATACGTTTTCGTTCATCATTCCGGACTATGCGAAACCAGCCGGAAACTTGCTACTGGTTCGGCCGCGCGTGTTGGGGGAAAAGTCCAGCGGCATCTTAGAGAAAAAAGAACCGCGCAAATATCCCGTTGAATTTGAAGGTCCACGCATGGATGTCGACAGAATCGAAATAACGATTCCCGAAGGCTACCAAGTGGATGAACTGCCTCCCCCGGCGGATGCGGATTATTCCTTTGGCAGCTATCACAGCAAGACCGAGGCAAAGGGAAACGTCGTTCTTTACACGCGCACGTTCGAACTCAAAGAAGTGAGCGTGCCACTTAATGAGCTGGATGATCTGAAGAAATTCTATCGGGTTATCGCGGCCGATGAACGCAACACTGCCGTCTTGAAGCCCGCCGCGCACTGATTCCGGTGGTGCAGCACCGACCCGCAATCTCACACAAAACTCTCGCCTCCAGGCTCCGAGATGAGATGGGTGGCAAAAAACGGGCCAGAGCGTGTGCTCTGGCCCGAGTGAGTTTCGGATTGTGGTTGGTTTAGCGGCCGCGGGCGCCGGTGTGATTGCTGCCCTCGTGCTCCTTCGGATGTGACGGAGGGTGGCTTGGCTGCGCCGGGTGCGAGGTATTGGGTTTGCTGGTATTGCTGTTTGAATTGCTCGGCCGGTTCGGATTCGATTCCTTTGTGTTGGAGTTCGATGTGTTCGGCCGATTGTTGTTGGTAGTGGACGCGTTGTTACTGCGCGCGCTGGGTGGACGGTCGGCATGCTCCACCGCGTTGTGGCTATCGCCGGGAGCGGATGGCGGGCGATTTGCATTTGCCGCTGCACCGCTCGCGGCATGAAAATTGCCAGGCCTGGCGGTGGCGGTAACGGCGGGATGGCCGTGATTGACGGAGGCCAGGAAGCTGCGGTCGCTGCGCGCGGCCTGCTCGTGTTGCGTCTGCGCGGAGGTGGCGGCAATGTGGTGGTCGCGCTCGGCGGCTTGTTCCGCGGCGGTTGGCCGCGCGGTGATGCCACCGGTGCCGCCGTTAAAGCTGACGTGGCTGACGTTGGTGTTGTTGATCACGGTCCTGTTCACGTAGGTGTTGTGAATGACGGTGGTGTTCACGTTGGTCACTGCGGTGTTGTAGTGAAAGACTCCGCCGCGCCATTCGCCGCCGACGAAGCCCACGCCGCCGTAGCCGAAGCCATAATTAATACCACCGTAGAAGCCCACGTGCGGGCCCCAATAACCGGCGTGCCAGAGGTAAACGCCGCCGCCCCAGCCCCAATAACCCGGGGTCCAGAGAAAGCCCGGCGTTGGCGCCAGAACCCACGTACCCGGAACCCAGAAATAGCCATCCGGCCCGTAAGCCCAGTAGCCGGGGGTCCAGAGATAACCGTCTCCAGGGCAGATGGGCTGGGCATAGACCGGAAGAGCCGGCGGGCCGATGCGAATGGAGAGGCCCACGGCAATTTGCGCGGGCGTGGCCATCGGGATCATGAAAAAGAGGCTGGCGAGTAAAAGTAATCCGACGATTTTCTTTGTGAGCATGTTCGGACTCCTCAAAGGTGCGTTGCCGCTGAATTCCTGCGCAGCGGGTGAAACAAGGACGCTGGGTTGCTACTGCAGGGTTGAACACGGCAGGAGGCGGGGAAGTTGCGCGGAGGCCATTAAGTGCTTCTCGTGCTAGAAACTACGAGGGGCTAGCCGAAGTTTCTCACCAGGCGCGACTGTGCCGGCTGCAGCGGCGCAAAAACACCTTGTCATCCTAAGGACCGCGTCGTTTGCGGGCCCAAGGATCACAACTGATACAGCCTGAGAGATTTTAAAGTTGAGATCCTTCGCCCCAGCAAAAAAGCGCTGGGGCTCAGGACGACACGTCGTTCCTACGTATGGGTTGAATGCCAGAGTGTTGCCACGTTTGGGTCGAATGATCGAGTGTTGCGACGATTGAGACGAGGGCAATACTCTACGATCTAGAATTGCGAGCTAAGCCTGCTGGTGCGAATGCCCGAGGTGCTTTGGCAGGCTGGTCAGCGCGTTATAGAGCAAGCCAAAAATCAGTCCGGCGATGGCGCCATCGATGAGTCCATCGACGGTTCCAATGGCGACATTTGCAATGCTTCGTGAAGCGTGAAACCAGGGATATACGGAACTGGTCAGCTGAATAAAATTCACGCCGTAGCTGGGGTCCGCCAAGTTGATCAAACCTACGCACAAAATGGCCCCGCCCCAGAGCAGCCCGGCCGCAATGGCCATAGCTACGATGGAAAGTTTCATGATTCATTCCTCCTTCTTCCCGGGGATTATCCCGGGAGAAATGTCAGCAAAGCTTGCTCATTTTCCAGAGCTGGTTACGCGGGCTTGCTGGACGCCGGATGAAGACGCGTTCGACACCATTTCGATTTTCTTCAGACCCGGCGCGCGGCGCTGCCAGACGATGCGCGTGTCCGAGTTATCAACGGGATAAACGATTGCCGATTGCTGGCCGGTTGGCTCGAGGACGAGATCGGCGCGGCGATTGTAGGCCAGCCACGTGGTTTTCTCATTTTTCGTCATCCACTTGTCCGCTTTTGCATCGATTTTGGATTGGAGAACTTCCACGGACTTTTGGTCGAGCTGTTTGTTTTTTCCTTCGGCGCGGATCTTGATCTCGTCGGCAGGAATGCCCTTGGAGATCAAGTAGTCTCTCACGAGGGTCGCGCGGCGCTCGCTGAGCGCGAGGTTGTATTTATTGGAGCCACGCACGTCGGCGTATCCGATGACCACCAGGCTAGCGTCATGTTTGTACGTTCCGAAGTTTTTGAATTGCGTTGCGATATTGTCGAGACTCATCTTTTCGCTCGGCACAAGGCCAACTTTCGGATGGTGCCTTGTGGGATAGGCTGTCGGGAAAAAGAGGCTGGCCAGCGCCGCGGCTGGCGGCGGGTCGATCGAGCCGATGATATGCAGGGTTGCCGACTTCGTGGTTGTGCCTCCGCAGGCGTTTGTAGCTGTAAGCGTGTAGGTCACGTTTTCGTTGACCGGGCCTGCGCTTGTTTGGCTGGGATTGGCGGTGACCGTGCGGCTCCCGCTCATGCTGTTCGTGTCGAAAGGCTCGACCTTAGCCGAATTTGCGTTAGAAGCTGACCAATTCAGGGTGGCGGAATCCTGCTCCACAACTTTGTCGCCGATTTTGTGATAGCGAACTTCCGGCTGGCTGAGAGCAAGCGTCGCGGTTGGCGTGCTTTCAACCTTTACCGTCACGCTCTGAGTTGCTTCGCCTCCCGGCCCTTTGGCCGTCAGTACGTAGGTCATATCATGCGTCGGGGTCGCCGCGCGAGCGCCGTCAGCAGGCACTTCGCCGATTCCGGAAATGGAGGCGTCCACGGCGTTGGCGGACTTCCAGGTGAGTTCCGTCCCCTGGCCGCAAGAGAGGTTGTTGGATTGCGCGCTGAGTTGCGCGGTAACCGGCGCGATCGGAACCATTGCGCTGGCTATGCTCGCTTCGAAGCGCGGCTGCGGCCCAAGAGCAAGGCCCTTCTTAAAGTCATGCGTTTTGATCTCGCCGTTGTGGTTAAGATAGACGATCTCTCGCTGGCCTGCTTTCACAGCCACCGGTCCCGACCAGATTGTTTGCCCCTTCTGTGTCACCGTAACCTGGTAGTGGCCGGGCTTTACGAGGAGCCACTGGTGCCAAATAAAGTTGTTATCGAACTCGTCGACGTGGCCGACGAAATATGCCGGAGTTGTGCCGTTGAGCAGGACGGCCGCGCGCGGATGGCCCTTGAATTCGATGTCACCGAAGGGTCCCGAGACCATGTCACCGGAAGATTGAAGGCTGACATTGAGGTCGGTGGTTTTACCTGCGCCGATGTGGACGTCCTGCGTCTTGGGCAAATATCCGTAGTTGAAAACGCCTACCTGGTGGTCGCCCGCGGCGAGGTCGATCGTCTGACTGCCGTCGCGAATGGCCTTGCCGTCCACCCAGACATAGGCTTGTTTTGGAACGACGTGGATTTTCAATTTTCCGGTTTGTTGCGAGGACTGCGCAAAGGCGGAGGCGGCGCACAAACAAGCCACCGCCGAAAAAAGCAAGGTTAGTAGAACAAAATACTTCGATCGCATCTTTGGGAATCTCCTTCCTGGGAATATCTGAGAGTGGGCGCACATAGATTGGTAAGTCGGAGCGCGAGGCGGAAGAGGGCGAACCGCTCGTGCCTCGATTCCGCTTTCCCGCGCTGGGCTTGGATTGCTATCCCAGCCGGGAGGCACGCAACGGCCTGAATATATCGTGATGCGATACATTTGTCAAGCGCTATTTGGTCGAATATATCGCATTACGATATAAGGACTTGGGAAGGACTGGCTTGTGGGATATCACCGCCGCAATTGCGAACGTTTATCACGGCCGCCTGGAGACTATTTTCTTGGCAGGACAAAGGTGAGCGCGGCGGGTGGGCGAAGCGTGCTCCAGCGGTGGCGCAGGGCGCGCGGGGCTGCTTCCAGGATGGATTCGAGGAGCTGCTCAGCGCGATCATGGGGCAGAACGAGGCGGAACAGGTCGGCGCGCCGAGCATGCGAGTATTTCTCGTAGCGCGGTGTGGCGCTGGCGGCGAAGTTGAGAAGGACATCCCACGGCGCGGACTTGGCGAACAATTTCTTCTCGGCGGCTTCTTTGGCGGTGATCTCGACGACATTGCGTTGCGTGCCGCCACCGATTTCGAGGAGGACTGCGGTGGCTTGGGAAGGCGCAAACGTGCGCGAGGGATCGTCGTCGGGAAAGGGCAGGAGAAGCTGTTCGAGTTCCGCAACGTCCGCGGCGAGGCCGTCCCACCAATAGCGGTAGCCGTTGTAGAGCAGCGTGCCGGTGCGGAAAATTTTCTGGACGCGCGCGGGGTCTTTTCCAACGACGCTGACGACCATGTCGGCGAGTTCGTTGAGGCGGAAGGTCTGTTTGACCACCGGACGCATGCTGACGTAGCCGGCGTCGTCTTCGGCATAGCGAACGGGAATTTGTTGGGGTAGGGGCATGGGAGCGCGCGTGGTCGTTTGAGAGAAAGCATTGTGGCCGGTCTGAAGTCCGGCCACTACATAACCCAAGAGAAAGGCGGCCGCCACAAAAGCGAATGTTCAGCCGAGTTTGGACAGGCGATCGCGGACACGGTCGCTGAGGGCTTTGCCGTCAACGGCCTTGCCGGTGAGCGTGTCCTTCGCGGCTTTCACGACCGCGCCCATCTGTTTGATGGAAGTGGCGCCCAGATCGGTTATGGCCTTGCTTATGGCGGCGTCCATTTCCACTTGCGAGGCGCCGGCGGGCAGATAAGTTTCCAGGATTTTGAGTTCGCTGGTCTCCTTATCGACGAGGTCCTGGCGCCCGCCCTTCGCGAATTGGTCGATGGATTCCTTGCGTTGCTTGGCGAGGGTCTGGAGCAATTGAATGGATTCGGCGGCATCGAGCGGACGCATCTTTTCCACTTCCTTTAATTGCAGCGCCGCCTTCACCATGCGCAAGACGCTAAGGCGCATTTCGTCCTTGGCTTTCATGGCGGTTACAATGTCTTTCTGAATCTGCTCGGACAAAGTCATGTCTGGTTCCCTTTTGTGAACTATAGCAGAGGCAGCGAAGGAGCACCGAGGATTCTCGGAAAGCGGCAGTCGGTCTGGCGAATTGACACGCTGCAGGCCGCACAGTATTTTGGAATGTTTCGAGCCCCTGGGAAAAGACCGCCGGGAAGGCACTGCGGCTTTTACCCGGAAACGAGGAGAGATGAAGGTCATTGTAGCGGACAAGATCAGCGAGCACGGCATCGAGCTCCTGAAACAGACGGGCTGGAATGTGGTGCTTACCACGAAGGAGACATTGGCGGGCGAGCTGACCGATGCGGACGCTTTGATTGTGCGCAGCGCCACGCGAGTGACGCCGGAGTTGATGGATCAGGCGCCGCGGCTGCGGGTCGTGGGCCGCGCCGGCGTGGGCGTGGACAATATCGACCTGGACGAGGCCACCAAGCGCGGCATCCTGGTGATGAGTACGCCGGGAGGAAGCTCGGTCAGCGTGGCCGAGCACACGTTCGCGCTGCTGCTGGCGCTGGTGCGGCAGGTGCCGAAGCTTGACGCGTCGATGCGGGAAGGGCGCTGGGAGAAATCCTCGTCGGGGGCGGAAGTGCGCGGGAAAACGTTGGGACTGATCGGGCTGGGGCGAATTGGGAGCGAAGTGGCGACGCGCGCGAACGCGTTTGACATGCACGTGCTGGCGTTCGACCCGTACCTTAGCGAGGCTGCGGCGAAGGAATATTCGGTCGAGCTCGTTGTGCTGGAGGAGCTGTTGGAGAAAAGCGATTTCATTTCGTTGCACACGGCGGTGAGCCCGCTGACGCGAAACATGATCAACGCGCAATCGATCGGAATGATGAAGAAGGGCGTGCGCATCGTGAACGCCGCGCGCGGAGAGCTGATTGATGAGGCGGACCTGGCGGCGGCGCTGAAGAGCGGCCACGTGGCGGGAGCGGCGCTGGACGTCTTTGCCGAGGAGCCTCCGAAGAATTCGCCATTGGTGGGGCTGCCCAATGTCATCTGCACGCCGCACGTGGCGGGGTCGACGGCGGAAGCGCAGGAGGAGTTGGGGAACCAAGTGGCGGTGCAGGTGCGAGATTATCTGATGGAGGGCGTGATCCGGAATGCGGTGAACCTGCCGGCGCTTTCGCCGGAACAGTACCGGCGCGTGCGGCCGTACCTGGCGCTTGCGGAGCAGCTCGGGTCCCTGGTCTCGCAGGCGGCGGCGACGAGACCTGCGCGGGTGCGGATCCGCTACGCGGGCGAACTGGCGGAAGTGGGGACGCATCTTTTGCGAAGCGCGGTGCTGGCAGGGCTGCTGAACGCGGTGCTGGATGAAAAGGTGAACGTGGTGAATGCGCCGGCGATTGCGGCCGCGCGGGGCCTGAAGGTGGAAGAGGAGACACGGCGCCGCGAGCGCGGATTTCCGGACACGCTGGAAGTGGCGGCGCTGCCGGACAAGCCGGGAGCGCGAGGATTCAGCGCGGAAGGAACGGTGCTGCACGACGGCACGCCGCGAGTGATCAATATTGACGGCATCGCACTGGAGGCGCAGTTGAACGGAACGATGTTGTACCTGCGCAACAACGATCAGCCTGGAGTGATCGGGCACGTGGGGATGACGCTGGGCAAGCATGGAGTGAATATCGCCACATTCGCGCTGGGCCGGCGAGAGGCAACGCAAGGGGCCGAAGCGGTGTCGCTCGTGCGGGTGGACGGGAAAGTTTCCGAAGAAATTCTGGGGCCAATTCGGCAACATCCGGCGATTACTGAGGCCAAATTGATTCGCCTGGCCTGAAACAGAAAATGCGCCCGGACATTTTCCTGGTATTCAAGACACTTCTCTCCCCAATAAGACTTCCTGTGTAGCCCGCTCCCCGTAGCTATGCTATTCTTTAAGTCTGTGCGAGCTGGTGTGAAGCCAGTTCGCCTGCTTTTGTCGGGGCGTAGCGCAGCCTGGCTAGCGCGCCTGGTTCGGGACCAGGAGGTCGAAGGTTCAAATCCTTTCGCCCCGACCACTTTCTTCGTGGGCCTTTTTCCTCAAATAACTTCGACTGCAGCGCGATGACCGGATGCCAGCGCAATTTTGCGGTCGCAGGTTAGCAGAGGGGCGTCCAGAAGTTCGGCTAGCGCAACGTAAATTGCGTCGTATGCCGTCAAGACCGCGCGCAGTTCCCATAGGCGCGGCAGCAGGATGCCGTGAGGGTAGCGATTGAGTGGGAGGTCGTGGAGATCCTGTAAGGCCTCCTCGCCCCGAGAGGCCGTGATAATCCTATCCCGGACATAGCGCCGCAGCACCTGGGCTATCTCCACGTCCAGGAGGTGTGGCACGTGCAGGGTGACAGGGAGCGAGAAGAGGCGCCTATCCACTTTGACTCCCAGGGAACTCTGAAGCAACCATTCAATTGTCGCGGAAGCGTCGAGCACAATCACCGGTAGTCTCGCTCCTCGCGAACGGCGTTGGCGGCTGACACTGGCGAATTCACGCGAGCGCGACGCTCCAGGCGCTCTCTCAATTCCGTTATCGTTGGGAGTTCGGCAACCCGGCGAATCTCCGCGAGTAAATAGTCGGAGAGCGACATCCCTGCCAAGGCCGCCCGGGACTTTAGCGTGCGATGCAAACTCTCGGGAACGTTGCGCAGTTGGATCATGCGTGACATGTGCTGAGCATGAACACATGTTTAGCACATGTCAAGGAGAGTCTACGGTAGCGCTTCGCGCGACCACCCGACAAACATGGAAGAAGCGGGGCACTTGTGCGGCCTTCTCTAACGGAAAGTGGCCCGAAAGCTCGAAAGTGACGCCAAGACAGCCACAAGCCGGTACGGCATCGGAAACCCGCTGCGAAGCGATGTACTGGGCGTCCGCGGCGCTTGGGAAGTCGCTTCTCGACGCAACTCGGCCCTGGCTCGCGAGCTTGGACGCACGTGTGACCGCGCGGATTGACTCCGGCAATTTACCGGCCGGAAAAATCGACTCGCAGCTTGCAGTTTTTCTCGCCGATTCCCCTATCCCGGATGACTCCCGGTAGAATAGAAGTGGGAGAGTGTATGCCGAACGCGAAGAGGCCGGTTGTGCTGCTGACCAACGACGATGGGTATAACGCCGAGGGTTTGCGGGCGGTGGCGGAAGAACTGAAAGATTTCGCGGAAGTCACGATTGTGGCGCCGAGTTGGGAGCGCAGTGGCGCCGCGCAGTCGCTGACGCTGCGCCAGCCGATTGTGTGCCACCGGATCGCGGAAAAGGAGTGGGCCATCGATGGCACGCCTGCGGATTGCGTGATCGTAGGGCTGCACAAATTGTTGCAGGAGCCGCCGGACCTGGTGATTTCCGGGATCAATCACGGCGGGAACCTGGGCGAGAACGTTTATTATTCCGGAACCGTGGGAGCGGCGAGGGAAGCGGTGATACATCTTGTGCCCGGCCTGGCGGTGTCGCTCTGCTCAAAGCGCGTGAATTCGGATTTTGCGCCGTCGGCGCGGCTGGCGCGGCAAACGGCAGAGCTGATTTTGCTGGAGAAGCTGCCGGAGCAGGTGTTCCTGAACGTGAATGTGCCGGAAAACTGGAAAGGCGGCGTGAAGCTCACGCGTCAATCGAAGAAAATCACGCGTACCGTGCTGCGCGAGGGCGAGGACCCCAGAGGGCGACGGTACTTCTGGCTGAGCGAGCAGCGCGCGGACCGCGAGTTGGATCTGGATGCCGAGTCCGATTACGCGGCGATTTTTGCCGGAGAAGTTTCCATCACGCCGCTGCACTTGGACCCCACGCACACGGAATCGCTGAATCATCTCTCGCATTGGACGGCGAAATTGGCGAAACAAGGGTAGTTGTTTCGGGAGTGTATTCCAAAGGCATGGGCACGTGCGATTCCGTTAGAATGGCGAGGCTATGACAGCGACCCGTACGTACGACGTGGTGGTGGTCGGCGCGGGAGTGTTCGGCGCGTGGACCGCTTGGCATTTGACGAGGCACAAGCGCCGGGTGTTGCTCGTGGAAGCATATGGGCCGGCGCACTCCCGGGCAAGCTCCGGAGGAGAAACGCGCATCATCCGGATGGGCTACGGCGCAGACGAGATTTACACGCGCTGGTCGCAAGATTCGCTGCGGCAGTGGAAAGAGTTGTTTGCGTCGGCGGGTGAGCGGCTGTTTCAGGAGACTGGCGTGCTGTGGCTTGCCGGGCAGGACGATTCGAACCTGAACGCGTCGATCGCGACACTGCGGCGATGCGGCGTCAGCCATGAAATTCTTGAGCGGGCGGACCTGGAAAAGCGTTATCCACAAGTTGAGTTCGATAACGTGAAGCGCGGATTGTTCGAAACCAGCAGTGGAGTGTTACTGGCGCGCCGTGCGGTGTCCTGCACGGTGGAAAGCGCGTTGCGGCAAGGCGCGCAACTGCAAATCGCCCAAATCCTTCCGCCGCATGGCACGAAGAAACTTGCGTTTATCGAAACGTCGACAGGCGAACGCATCTCCGCCGCTGGCTTTGTCTTTGCTTGCGGGCCGTGGCTCGGCAACGTTTTTCCGGAACTTCTGGCTGCCCGCATTTTTCCCACCCGCCAGGAAGTCTTTTTCTTCGGCACTCCGCCGGGAGACGCGCGTTTTTCGCCACCCGCCTTGCCGACCTGGCTATTCCAGGCCGATGAGGTGTACGGCATGCCGGACATCGAGAGTCGCGGGCTGAAAATGGCGCGAGATACGCACGGCGAGCGAGTGAACCCGGACACGCAATCGCGCTTAGCTTCGCAGGAAGGCGCCGAGTGGGCCTGCCGATACGTTGCGCGGCGCTTCCCGGCTTTGGAAGACGCACCGATTGTAGAGACCCGCGTTTGCCAATATGAAAACACGTCGAGCGGCGATTTTCTGATCGATCGTCACCCGGAACTCGAGAATGTGTGGCTTGCCGGCGGAGGTTCCGGCCATGGATTTAAGCATGGCCCGGCACTCGGGGAATACACCGCCGCGTTGGTCCTGGGAGAAAAAAGCGGCGAACCGCGCTTCTCGCTGGCGAGCAAGGCAACGGAGCAAAAGCGCACGGTGTTCTGATTCCGAGCGGGAAATTAGTTGCAGGGCTGCGGCTGGTTCAGGTTTTTTTCGGAGAGCGGCGGCGCGAATTATCCGCTGATTTCGCGCTGTTCTTTCGCCGCGTCTTCTCTTCATACAGATTTTGGTCGGCTTCCTTCAACAGCCTTTCGACGCGTTCGCCCTCGCCGTGGTACACGGAGGTGCCAATGCTCACGGAAATTGGCGGCTCTTCCTGATCGGCAGCGAGAGTTTCATGAATCCGTGCAGCAACCCGCTGCGCTTCTTCCTCGCGGACTTCGGGAAGCACGACGGCAAATTCGTCTCCGCCATAGCGAGCGGCGGTGTCGATGGCGCGGCAATGGACGCGGAGAATGTCCGCAACGCGGCAAAGAGCGCGGCTGCCCACCAGGTGCCCGAAGCTATCGTTGACTTTTTTCAGGCCGTCGAGGTCCAGCAGGAGCACGGCGAAGGAACGGCCGGTCCGCAGGGAGCGCTCGGTCTCCGTGTCCAGCACGTCCAGGAGCTTACGGTAATTCGCCAGGCCGGTCAGCGGATCGCTGGCGGCCAGATGGCGCACCTGCTCGAACACGCGGGCGCTGTCCAGCAGCGAGCCGGCGAGAAGAAGAACGTAGCTGGCCACGTCCAAGAGCTGCGCGAACACGAACGGCCCATCGAGAAGCCGGACGGATTGGCAAGCGGCAAGCTGTGCCGCGAAGTTCAACCATACCGCCATGTAAATCGAGCGGTCGAACGGGGAATTCATGAGGTACTTGCGTCGCCGATAGCCGTACAGAGCGATCAGGAAGATGACCGCGGGAACCAACTGCAGCGGATTCGGAATCGCCGCGTTCGGATGGCGCGATATCTCCGGAGGGAGTTTTCGAAGGGAAGCGCTGATGAGATAGGTGAGCGAGAGGACGCTGAACAGCGCTCCCGCAATTTCCAGCCGCGGGTGGCGCGAGCGCGGAATGAAATGTTCGACCAGGAGTGCAACTCCGAACAGCAGAGCGAGCACCAGCCGGCTGATCCACCATGCAGCCGGAGCCCACAGAAACCACACCATCGACTCCCGGTTTATCTGGAAGAAGAAGACGCTCGAAGCCGTGAGCGTGGCGCCCGACAAGAGAAAACCGGAACCGAGAATCAGCGAAATGCGGTCCTGGGTGCCCTGAAAACGGACCAAGGCCACTGCCGCGAACACGAACGCAAACAGGCCGGTGGTGATCTGAAGATAGCCCTGTAGGATGGGATCCGGACTCAGGGAAACGTCCCGCAGCCAATCCGCGGCCAGGAACACCAGTACGAAGCCCGCCAGATGCACCAGCAGGCGCCGAATTTGTTGACGATCAACCACGAGAGACAGTTCGCCCATGCTCCCTGCTTTACGATGATCTGGGACTTGGCGTATTTCCTTTCTTTTATTAGACTCGAAATCAGTCCCCGTAGTTGCGTGTGTTCTCACGACTGTGAGCGAAGAGATACCGTCAAAGTACATGGCAATAAACTGTACTCGCGGACAGCTTGGCTTGTGATTGTGAAGCTGTGCCGCATCTTCCGGAAGGTGCCGAAGCCAGCCGCCTGTTCCCGAGGCGGAAATTAAGGCTTGCACCGCGCGGCGGAGTTCCGCAGAATGTCTTCTATTGAATCGTTTGAATAAAAGGAGTGTTTCTTTGGCGCCGCGCAAGACGACGAAAAAAGCTCACCATCGCAACCCCAAGCCTCGCCCCGCAGAGCATACTTTGGCGGAAATCTACTCCCAACCGCAGGTCTGGAGCGAAACGGAATCGCAACTAAGACAATTGGGTGTGCTGGAGCGCCTCACGCGGACCTTTTCCGCCGGCAGTCCCTGGCTGTTTGTGGGCTGCGGCTCCAGTTACTACCTCTCCCGCTTGATTGCGGCTCTCTGGACAAAGCACTTTTACATTCCAGTGACCGCCGTGCCCGCTTCCGAACTGCTGTTTGCCCCGGAAGAGACCCTGCGGCGCACCGGGGCCGAGCAGGTGGTGCTGATCTCGCGCTCCGGCGAAACCACCGAGGTGCTTGCCGCGGCGGAACTGCTGCAATTGCACAAGACCGTGCAAACCCTCGGCGTCACCTGCAATCTGCAAAGCGTCCTCGAAAAACTTTGCACCCACATGTTTGAGCTGTCCTGGGCCGACGAGAAGAGCACGGTGATGACGCGCTCCTTCACCGCGATTCTTCTGGCCTTTCAGCGTCTCGGCCTGCGATTCGTCGGCGACAACCATCTCGCCACCGCCCTCGATGAGTTGCCGCGGAAGGGACAGGCCTGGCTGGACTCCCAGGCGCGCAAGATCCGGGAATTTGCCGGCAAGCGAAAATTTGCGGATTACGTTTTTCTTGGACAGGGCGTGCATTACTGGCTGGCGCAGGAGGCAGGGCTGAAAGTGATGGAGATGTCTTCGTCGTATGCGCAAGTGTACCACTCGCTGGAATTCCGGCACGGCCCGCGCTCCATCGCGGGGCCGCAGACGCTCATCACTTTCTATATGTCCGATGCCGCCTGCGAAGCCGAAACCACTCTGGCGTGTGAATTAAAGGAACTCGGCGCGGCCATTTGCGTAATCGTCAATCGCTCTTCTCCGCAATTGAAAAAATTCAGCGATCTGCTCGTCGAACTGGCACTAGACGGGCCCGAGTTTGCACGATACGCTGTGACCGCCATTCCCGCACATCTGATGGGCACGGCAATCGGCTTGCGCAAGGGCCTGAACCCTGACGCGCCGAAAAATCTGACGCGCGCCGTGGTGCTCTCCGCTTCGAGCGGAAGCCGCGCGGCGAAAAGGAGCGGTGCTTGAGCCCGGAAGCCGGCACCAACCCAGCCGCGGGACTCCGCCTGCGGCGCACACTCACCCTCTGGAACCTGATCATCATTGGCATCGTGATCATCCAGCCGATCGCCCCGATGGGCATCTATGGCGTGATCAATAACGCCGCCGGCGGCCACGTGGTGACCACCATCCTGGTGGCGCTGATTGCCATGTTTTTCACAGCGATCAGCTATGGCAAGATGGCGCGCGTTTACCCCAGCGCCGGTTCCGCCTACACCTACGTGGGCCAGGAGATTCATCCCGGCCTGGGGTATTTGACGGGTTGGGCGATGGTGATGGACTACATTCTGAACCCGCTCATCTGCACCATCATCTGCGCCAAGCTGACGCAAAATATTTTGCCCGAAGCGCCTTATTGGGCCCTCGCGATTTTCTATGCCGGATTTTTCACGCTACTTAATCTTGGCGGCGTGAAGACCTCCGCGCGGATCAACGAAGTGCTGGCGGCCGGAATGACCGTTGTGGTGGTGATCTTCTTCGCATTCGTGATTCGCTTCGTGTTGGGCTACCACGCGCGTGGCCCTCATTTCTTCACGGAGCCCTTTTACAACCCGGCGACGTTCAGTTTTGCCGGCGTCGGCCGCGGAACGTCCATCGCGGTGCTCACGTACATTGGTTTTGACGGCATCTCCACGTTTTCGGAAGAGGTGGAGAATCCCCGGCGCAATATCATGCTCGCCACGGTGGGGGTCTGCCTTCTTGTGGGAGTGCTCTCCGCCGCGGAAGTCTACGCGGCCCAACTGGTCTGGGGTTCGGGTCCGTTTCCGGCCGACAAGGTCGAATCGGCCTTCCCGCTGGTGGCGCGGCAAGCCGGCGGCTTCTTTCTCTTTCATCTTTTGAATTTCACGGTTCTCATCGCTAACATTGGTTCCGGCTTCGGTTCGCAATTGGCTGCCGCGCGCTTGCTTTACGGCATGGGGCGCAACGACGCGATCCCGAAGGGATTTTTCGGGAAAATACAGGCCAAGCGGCGAATCCCGGCCAACAACGTTATTCTGATCGGCGCTGTGGCGCTTGTGGGCGCCTTCGTAACGACGTACGAGAACGGCGCGGAGATGTTGAACTTTGGCGCGTTCATCGCCTTCATGGGCGTGAATGCCGCGGCCTTTGTTCACTATTATCTGCGTCCCAAGGAAAAACAGATTGGCGATTTTCTGATGCCGGTGATCGGGTTCGTGGTCTGCGCCGCCATCTGGTGGAATTTGGGTCCGCGAGCGAAAATTGCGGGTAGCATTTGGCTAGCGCTCGGCGTGGCTTACGGAGCCTGGAAGACCAACTTCTTCCGCAAAGAGATGTCCTTCGAAGTTCCCCCGGAGGATTAAGCTGACCGCTCTTTCGCATTGCAATCTAGCCCAGAATGGGCCGAAGATGTGCACGCGAGGGACTGGCAATGAAAAAGACCGGCCGAAGGCGCGGGCTCGTAACCATGCGCGACGTGGCTCAAGCCACGGGCTTTTCACCTGCAACCGTCTCCATCGTTCTGAACAATGCGCCCTTGGCCCGCTATATCGCCCCCACCACTCGCAAGCGCATCGAGGAAACCGCAAAGCGCCTGGGTTACCGCCCCAACGCCATGGCACGGTTCCTCCGCAGCCGCCGCAGTCAAAGTATCGGGGTGCTGTTTTTCGATGTCACCGATCCCTTTTGTACTCCAATCCTGCGCGGCATTGAAAATGCGCTCTATCCCCTCGGCTACCTGCCCATCTTTGCCGACGCGCACAACCAGCGCGACCGCTTCGAGCGCTATCTGGAAATGCTCCTCGAACGCCATGTGGACGGACTAATCGTCGTAGCCAACTGGCTCTTCGTGGACATCCACGTCCTCGCCGATCTCAACAAGCAGCAAATCCCGGCGGCCACGATCGGTTGGGAAATCCCAGGCAAGCGCGTCAGCTCGGTGATGGTGGACAACGAGGCCGGCGGCCGCCTCGCCCTCGAACATCTTTATCAGCGCGGTCATCGGCGCATCGCCATTATTCGCGGGCCAAAGCGGCTGATTGACAGCGCGCCGCGGTGGCGGGGAATTCAGAAATTCGCGCAATCGGTGAAGCTGGAACTCGACCCCAGCCTTACGCTGCAACTGCCCGACGTCTTCGACGCCAACTCCAGCTTCGAACAGGGCTATCGCCTGACGGAGGAATTGCTGCAGCACAAGAAAAAATTCACCGCCATCCTCGCGTTTGACGATTTAACCGCACTGGGCGCCATCCGCGCACTGGCCAAGGCGGGCATCAATGTTCCCGGAGAGTGTTCCGTGACCGGCTTCGATGACGTGGCCATCTCCGCTCTTTCCGCGCCCGCGTTGACGACCGTGCGCCAGCCTTTGGAAACCATGGGCGGCACGGCCGTGAACATCGTCATGGACGCCATCAAGGCAGGGCATGAAAATCGCGATTGGTCCGCAGTTTCGCAGAAGCTCCACGCGGAGCTGGTCATCCGCGACTCCACGCGCGGCAATTGATTCCACGTTTCGCGGGAAAAAGAAGCGCCCGGAGATCATCGGGGCGCTTCTTGGTTTAGCCCAGGTTTCTCACAACTTGCAATTTTGTTTTGACTCGGACTCGAGAACACGCTGTCATCCTGAGGAGCGCGTCGTTTGCGCTCCGAAGGATCTCAACCTCCACGCCGTGCGCGATTCGAAGTTGAGATCCTTCGGCCCCCAAAGGCGCGGGGCCTCAGGATGACAATGTGTTACAAAACTTGAACCGCGGCTAAATCAACGTTGGTGAAAAATTCCCGTTAGATTTCCTTTTTTCAGGAGCTGGGAGGCAGGAAAACGGCCGCGGGCGCCAAGAATTCAACGTCCGTCAATTCCGTTTTCACCTTCATGCTCTGAAACTTCCCCTTGGCTCCCCCGGCGCCCGCAAAGGTCAGCAGGTACTGGTTGCTCAGGTGCACGGCGATCTCGTCCAAATACGGCTTGATGGAAACTGGCGCGCCACCGCCGAGAAAAAACGACTCCGCGCCCGTGTCCTCGGAGAGCTTGTCGATATTGTTTTGCCCATAGAATGAATGGTAGAAGGACCGGCCCAGGTGTCCTGCGCTCGGATAGTAGATGGACCAGACATTGGTATTCTGCCGTTCCGCCCGTTGAATCAGCGGGTCGAGGTCGGGGTAGAACGGCCCAAACCCACCGCCGCGGAAGTAGTCCGTTCCCGAGGTGATCAAAAGAATCGAGCGCCGAGGCCCCGTCTGTGGCCAGCGCTTGAGCATGTCTATCGCCCCCAGGTACGGGCTGGAGCCGATGCCTCCAATTCCCAACGTTAGCCGCAGGGCTTTCGCTGACAATGCATGATCGGTTGTGAAATCCTGAGCAACCATGGTTATGTTGTTCCGGAGGTAGCCGACGCAGATATGCGTCGTGGCGGGCTGCTCCAGGATAAATCCTTTCAAGTATTCCCACTGGCCGCCTGCCGTGGTGTCCAGGGAATCGTCGATCAGGATTGCCAGGAAGAGGTTCTCATCCTTTTTCCAGTCGCCGATTTGCTTGCGTTCCTTGCCCTGGAAGAGCTGCACGTCATCCTTGGAAATTGGCGGCGCGCTCTCCTTCTTGCCGACCGCCGTTACCGTGAAGGTGGCCGCGCCCGACCCTGCGGTCTGGGTTTGTGCATTCGTGGATATAGCGGGAATTAGCAGGAGTGCTCCAAGGAACACTCCCATTCGAACGAGAGTTGTTGTATGTCTCATGCACCATCTCCTCATGAATAGTCTTACAGGTTGGATGCAGGGAAATGCCAGAACGCATATATCACGTCAGCAACAAAATGTCAGCGGGAAACTTCTGCCGAACCGGTACTATATCCAGGAAATCAAGGCTTCGAGAAGCACCCGAAGTCGTAACTCATTCTGCATCTTGCCCCAGGCTGACCGTCTGCTGCCCGCTGGAGTACGTTAGGCTCGATAGAGATGTCATCCACAATTGCCAGTTACTCAAGGACTCCGCATGGGAGCACAGAAACCGGCGCTGCCGCGCGCGGCCCGTGGATTTACGGGCCGTGGGTGGATTTGCTCATCGGCTGTGGGGCCTGGTCCGCGCCTCTTCTCCTGCTCACCAACTATGTCTCCTCCGGTTCGACGGCGGGGTGGTCGTTTGCCTTCTATCTTCTGGCGCTGCTGTTTAATTACCCGCACTTCATGGCCACGGTGTACCGCGCCTACCACTCGTATGACGAGTTCGCGAAATACCGCGTGTTCACCGTTCACGTGGCGCTGCTGCTCGCGTGTGCCGGCCTGATCGCACACCTTTGGTACCCGCTGCTTCCGTGGATCTTCACGCTCTACATCTGCTGGAGTCCCTGGCATTACACCGGCCAAAATTACGGTCTGCTGATGATGTTCGCGCGTCGCGCCGGTCTTTCGCCGACGGAAGGCGAGCGCCAGGCTTTGCACCTCGCGTTCATCGCCTCTTACCTCATGCTGCTGTTCAGTTTTCATACCGGCGCGTCCAGCGACGCCCTGATCCTTTCCCTGGGACTGCCTGCAAGATTCACGCTGCCCGCTCGCGCCATGCTCGGGTTGTTTTTTCTGGCCGCCAGCGGATGGGCGCTTTTTTCGCTGTCGCGGCGCAGTTCCTGGAAAGCGCTCCTCCCGAGTCTCACGCTGGTCACGACGCAATTCCTGTGGTTTCTGCTGCCCGCGCTGATCGAATTGCTGTCCGGGAAGGAAGCGCCGCAAACTCGTTACTCCAGCGGCATTCTGGCGGTGTTGCATTCGGCGCAGTACCTGTGGATCACCAGCTACTTTCAAGAAAAGGAAGCGCGCGCGGCCGGGCAGACTTCATGGAGTTTCCCGCGCTATCTTTTGACCCTCGTTGCCGGTGGCATTGCGCTATTCGTTCCGGGACCGTGGCTCGCCAGCCGCGTCTTCCATGCGGATTTTGCGGCCAGCTTTTTGACTTTTACCGCGCTCGTCAATCTTCATCATTTCCTCCTGGATGGGGCGCTTTGGAAACTTCGCGATTCCCGGATCGCTTCGCTGTTGCTGGATACAGGCCGGGATGCGACGGGATCTGGTTCCGCGCCGAGCCGTACGGCTGCCCTCTTTCATTGGCTTGCCGGAACCACGGCTGCTGCGCGCGTTTTGCGTATCGCGGTGGTCCTTCTGCTTTTGCTGTGGGGCGGCATAGACCAGTTGCATTTTTACTGGGCCAATGTTTCCGCCAGGCTGACCTCTTTGCAGCGCGCGGCCCGTATGAATCCGGACGATAGCGTCTTGCAGACGCGCCTGTCGCGCGCCGCCGATGCCGCGGGCAATCGCGATCTGGCGCTCGCTGCGCTCCGGCACGCGGCCGAGGTGAATCCCGGGAATCTGGGACTGCAGGAAGCGTACGCGCGTGGCCTGATCGTCGCCGGGCGCGATGCGGACGCGTATGCGTTTTATCAGAAGCTACTGGCGCGCTGGCCGCAAAGCGCCAACTCGCTGCTCAATTACGGGCTGCTCGCGCAGCGCCTGGACCACCCGGAAGAGGCCGTGGATAGCTGGCAGCGCGCCGTTGCCGCCGACCCGACGCAGACGAACGCGCAGCTCTACCTGGCACAGGCGCTTGAACAGCGCGGGGAATTGCTGGCGGCCGCGCGGCACTACAAGGTTTACTTAGAGACCGTTGGGAAGCATCCCGCCGAGCACGCAAATGAGGGGCAGGTTGTCATCTCCGCGCTGGTGAAAGTGGCCGATGCCGATGCCAACACGCAAAAAACAGCGGAGGCGTTGCGTGGTTATCAGGCGGCCAGCCAATTCGCGCAAAAAATCAAGAATCCCGGGTTGCAGAGCCTCGCCCTCGTCCACGCCGCGGATGCGGAGGAGAATGCCGGCGCGATTGGCGAGGCATCGCAATACTATCAGCAGGCGTTGGTCATCGATGAGGCTCAGGGCGAACCCCGCGCGGCGGCCACGGATTGGTTCGACTACGGCCAGTTCCTTCTCCGCCACAAACAGCCGGAGCGTTTGGTGTTTGGCTGCTTCTTCCACGCACAGGATCTTCTTAGCGGCACGCCGGGGGAAGAGCTTTCCACCATCGCGGCAGCACGCTCGGCGAGCGAGGCACGGCTTGGCCCGTCCGCCCGCGCGCTCCGCACACAACCCTCCAAACTGCTATCCGAAGCAATTTCTCTGCCGCCCGCCGCGTTTTCCGTTGCCGCGCGCTGAGCGGGATTTCCCACAAGCTGAGATTGATGCGTGGTTCACATACAACAATACCTTGTCATCCTGAGGCCCCGCTCTTTTTGCGTGGCCGAAGGATCTCAACTTCGGAATTACGCAGGGTGTAGAAGCTGACATCCTTCGAGGCGCAAACGACGCGCCCCTCAGGATGACAATGCGCGACTGTGTTTGAATGGCGAAAAAAATTGTATCTGGTGAGAAATACGGACCAAGCCTGCGCAACATCTCCCGCCCGGCGCATCCGCCTAGTTCAGCTGCTCTCGAAAAACTGCCTTGTCGCACCCAACAGAAACTGGTCTAGAATGGGTCCGCGAATTCTCTCCTTCGCACTCGCTCCCCCATGGAGGTTTGAAAGGCCCATGGCGCTGATGCGCTCGATGTTGCTTGCCGCCTCGCAGAACGCATGGTTGCGCGAACGCGCGGTGAACTTTCCCTTCGTGCGGCGCAGCGTTTCGCGCTTCATGCCAGGAGAAACGTTGGATGCGGCGTTGGCGGCGGCGCAAGGCCTCCAGCAGAGGAAGATCGGCGCGGTGTTCACGCATCTAGGCGAAAATGTGGCGGATCGAGGCGAGGCTCTCAGTGTGACGGACCACTACCTCGAAGTCCTGAACCGTATTCATCAGACGAATCTGCCCGCGGAAATCTCCGTAAAGTTGACCCAGTTGGGGCTCGACCTTTCTCCCGATTTTTGTTTTGAGAATCTGGAGCGGATCATTCAGGGCGAAAATGGCAAGTCAACAGTCTGGGTGGATATGGAGGCCAGCAACTATGCCGCCGCCACGCTGGAGATTTACCGGCGCGCGCTGAAGACTCATCCGAATGTGGGCCTGTGCCTGCAGGCGTATCTTTACCGCACGAAAGAGGATCTGGCCGAATTGTTGCCCCTGCGGCCGTCGATTCGCTTGGTGAAAGGCGCGTACAAGGAACCCGCCGCCATCGCCTTCCCGAAAAAGGCGGACGTGGACGAAAACTATTTCGTGCTGGCGCAAGAGTTGCTGCACGCCCGGTCGGAGGGAAAATGTGCGCGGGCGGCGTTCGGCACGCACGACGTCCAGCTCATCCGCCGGATCGCCGATTTTGTCGCCCAGCAAGGTATCGCGAGGGGCGACTTCGAAGTGCAGATGCTGTACGGCATACAGCGCGCCGAACAGGAGCGCCTGGCGCGCGAGGGCTGCCGCTCCATCGTGCTGGTCGCGTATGGAACCTACTGGTACGCGTGGTTTGTCCGGCGGCTGGCGGAGCGTCCGGCGAATGTGTGGTTCCTGCTCCGCAACGTTTTTAGCTCATAGCATTTTTGGAGGAGCTGCTCCATGCGCAAGTGTACTGCTCTACTCTTGATTGCCGCGGCCGTGCTGCTGATCGCCGCTCTGCCACCGGAGGCGGACTGGAAGGAGCTGTTCAACGGAAAGGATCTGACCGGCTGGAAGCATGTCGGCCCGGGCAACATGACCGTTGAGAATGGACTGATTCAAACGCACGGAGGCATGGGCCTGCTGTACTGGACGGGCGGGAAGCTGGGCCACTGCAAGATTCGCGTGGTGTACAAAATGCGCGACTTCAACGACAATTCCGGCGTCTTCATCCGCATTCCCATCGAGCCGCGCGAGGAATGGATGCCCGTGCACTATGGCTACGAGGTACAGATCGACAATCACCCGGAAACTTCCGACGAAGATGAGTATCACGTCACCGGGACGCTCTATTCGCAGACCAAGCCGCTTGCCAAACCAGGCAAGCCCGGCCCCGAGTGGAACACCATGTTCATCACCATCGATGGGCCGCACACCGTCGTCGTGCTGAACGATGTGAAGGTCACCGACTACACGGAAGGCCAGCCGGTGCCCGCACGCAAGTTTGACTTCGAACCGCAGCGCGGGCCGCGGCCCGAAGAAGGCTGGATCGGTTTGCAGAACCACAGCGATAACGACATCGTTTTCTTTAAAGAAGTCAGCGTGCAACCTTTGCCGTAAGACCGAATGGAACCGAATTCAATCGCCTTCCCTTGGAGGAAATCATGAGCAAGAATCAAATGACTCGCCGTTCGTTCCTGCAAACCACCGCCGGAACCACCGGCGCCGCGATCGCCGCAAAGCAGTTTGTGCTGCAACCCGAAGGCATTCCCACCGCGTTGGAGATGGCCGCCGCCGGCGATCGCCTGCGCTTCGGCATCATCGGCGTGGGCATGCAGGGAAATGGACTTCTGGCGACCGCGGTTACCCTTCCGGGCGTCGAGTGCGTTGCCGCCGCCGATCTCTACGACGGCCGCCATGTGCTGGCCAAGGAAATTGCCGGTCCGAAGATCACCACCACGCGCCATTACCAGGAACTTCTGGACAACAAGGAGATCGACTGCATCATCGCGGCTGTTCCAGATCACTGGCACAAGAAAGTCTTTGTCGACACAGTCAGCGCCGGCAAGGATATCTACCTCGAGAAGCCCATGTCCCACACCGCCGCGGAGGGCCTTGAGATGGTAGCCGCCGCGCAGAGAACCAACCGCATCGTGCAGATCGGCTCCCAGCGGGTCAGCTCTGTGATTTGCAAAAAGGCGCGGGAGCTGCTCGCCCAAGGCATTATCGGCGATCTCAATCTCGTTGAGGGCTCGCTCGGCCGCAACGATCCCAACGGCGCTTGGGTCTATCCGCTTCCGGCGGACCTTTCGACGCAGACGCTGGATTGGGACACCTGGCAGGGCACGGTCCCGAAGCGTGCGTTCGACGGAAAGATTTTTGCACGCTGGCGCTGCTGGAAGGAATACGGCACCGGGGTCGCCGGCGATCTGCTGGTGCACCTCGTCAGCGGCATGAATTACATGCTCGGCTGGAACGAGCCGCCCGCTCGCGCCATGTCTTTCGGCGGCATATTGCGTTTTCCCGATGGCCGCAACATGCCGGACGTGCAGGCCACGCTATTCGAGTATGGAAAAATTCCCGTCTATTTGCGCCTTAATCTCGGCTGCGAAACTCCGGAGACCTACCGCTTCCAGGGCTCGAAAGGAATTCTGGAGGCCAACGAATTCGGCATCACTTACTCTCCGCAGACGGGCGAAGACACCGCTCCAAGCTACTACGCTTACAGCTTCCCGAAGGAGATGCGTGACGCCTATTTCAAGCAGTGGCACGACGAGCACGACACTGCTCCTGGTAAGGAGCCGTTGAGCGAAACCTACAGTTATAAGGGCGACGACTGGGATGACCTGCGGCCGCATCTGTGGAACTATTTTCAGGCCGTGCGCTCGCGCAAGCCCGTGGCGGAAAACGCGGAGTTCGGCCACAATGCCGCGCTGGCCTGCCACATGGCCAATGAATCGTATTTCCGCCGCGGCGTGGTCACCTGGGACGCTGCCTCGGGGCAGATCAAGAGCTGAGGAAACAGTCAGGAGTCGGGAGTCTGGAGCCTGGAGTCCGTAGTCTGTAGCGCGCACTCAACCGCTCTTCCACGTGCAGCGAGAGGTCGTCCGACTACTGACTACCAACTACCCGGCTCATTTCACGCGGTGAAACTCCACGTAGTCGCGTCCTTTATACAGCCGGTACTTGCCCGCGTCTGGCCCGGCCGCAAACTGCAGCGGCACCGGCCGCCTCATTTCCGCATCCTTCGTCGAACCCGCCTGGAACACGTCGTTCGCTCCCACATCCATCACCACGAATTTATTTCCATCAAGGAATCCAACGCCATAGGCGCCCGGCTTCAGCGTTTGCCCCCCAATTTCAAGCGGCACTTCCGTGATCAGATAGGCCTGATATTTTTCTCTCAAGCCGCTGGAATAGCCCGAACTATCCACCAGAGCGGCCATCACCAAAAAATCATCGGCATAGCGTACGCCGCCGGTGTTGCGCGCCTGCACGGTTGCGTTCTGTCCGCGGAAGAACACTTTGTCCGGAAATAGCTTGCCGCCAACCTCTGCGGCAGTTAGCACTCCTTCTTTGGCTGGGGCGGCGTCCGCCGCCTTCTTCTCCTGCGCAAAAAACATGCTCGAGGAAGCCAGCAAAACGGCGGGGAACACCCACAGCGCGGGACGAATTCCCATGGGACTCTCCTTGTCAATTGAAAGAATGCGGAGCGATGACCGATTCTACCTTACTCGAGGGCAAGCAAGGGTACTCGCTTCGTATGGTCACGCAAGAGGGTTTGCGAAGCACGGGTGCCGTTTTACATTTTTTTATTTAGCAGGAGTAATTTGGCGGGAAAATGGTCGGGGCGCCCGGATTTGAACCGGGGACCTCACGCACCCCAAGCGTGCGCGCTACCAGGCTGCGCTACGCCCCGACCGCATCTGCCGCAATAAGGCGGTAGATCGAACAAACTCAAGGCTATCACTTGCGTTCCAGCAGCGTCAAGAAACTGCGCAGCCCATCACGCAGATCCAGCAGCATTTTGCGGCTTAATTGCGTTGTCGGCGCGTCGACCGAACTCGCCGCGGCTGCTCCAGCCTCGGCCGCTTCACCTCCGCCATTCGCCAAGTCGCGCAAGTGCCGCCGCGCGCCCGCTATCGTAAACCCCTCGTCGTACAGCAGCCGCTTGATCTTCAGCACCAGGTCCACATCTTCCTGGCGGTACAAGCGGTGGCCGCTCGCGCTCTTCGCCGGCTGCAGCATGGGAAACTCCGATTCCCAGTAGCGCAGCACGAACGGCTTCAGGGCAGTCAGGCGGCTAACCTCGCCCATCCGGTAGAAGCGGGTCTCGTCTGAAACGGGTGATGTTGCCGCGCTGCTCATTTTTCCAACTCAGTGTTCCAAGTCTGCGGTCATCGGAGGGCGGGGGACGCTTCCATCCTAGGCGAAAACAGCGGCAAGTCAATGCCGGGGATTTTTTGGTATTGGCTCAGTCTGAAAACGTCGGCGTCAGTTTCCCTTAGATGTGGGCTCACCCACGAACACCAAACACCCGTTCGGATCTCCAACGTGGAATTCGGTCATCCCATATTCCCTATCAAATAAGTCCCGAATTCTGTAGCGGTCTTTAAAGGTTTTCACGTGCTCCCACAAAACATGAATGCCAGTAACTTCAATATATATCTCGGTATGCTTGCGGACACACTTCATAACTTCCTCGGATGCGGCCTTCTGAAAGTGGATAGTTTGGCCATCCCGCTCCACAATCGAGTACTCCGGCGATTTCCTGGTTGGCGTGAATCCAAGCACGCTCTGGTAAAACAAGAGGGTTTCCTCCATGTTGGCAGTCGCAAGCATTGGGCTGATTCGCTTTGCAATCGAAGCGCTCGTCATTGTGGAACCCCCGATAGGTTCACCCATTCCTCTGCCGAAACATGATGGCACAGCCGCGGAAGCAATGTGAACTCTGGATTTCAAACAGACCCATGCTCGATTTTCCCGCGCACACTCACTCTTCGCTGGTTGCCTTCTCCCGGTCGCCGCGTTTTTTCAAGCGCTGGATGAATCGCATCGGCGTGCCGATGAAAGGCCATCTCGCGCGCACCTGGTTTTCCAAAAATCGCTCGAAATTGAAATGCAACGGTTTTTTCTGGTTGGTGAACAGCAGGAACACCGGCGGCGCCGTCTTCGCCTGCGTGATGTAGTAGATGCGCACGGGGCGCGCTTTCGGATTGCTGGCCCTTTGCAAGTCCACGTCTTCCTTGAGCCAGCGGTTCAATTCCGGCGTGGGAATCTTGCGCACCCGTTCCGACGCCACCTGATCGATCAGCGGAAACAGTTTCTGCGCGCGCTCGCCGGTCTTCGCCGAAAGAAAGATGACCGGCGCATAACTCAGAAATTTGAATTTTTCCTTCACCATCTTTTCGTAGTCGAGCAGCAGCTTGCCTTTGTCGATCTCGCGGTGCGGCGGATTCCCCTCAGCCGCTCGTTTCGCTTTGCCCTTCGCGGATTTTGCCGATTCGTCCGCGGCGTGCTGCGCCGCTTCCACCGCCAAATCCCATTTATTCACCACGATGATCACCGAACGCCCGGACTGTTCGGCATAACTCGCAATCGTGGCGTCGCCTTGCGTCACGCCCTGCACGCCATCAATCACCAGGATGGCCACGTCCGCGCGTTCCAGGCCACGTTTTGCCATCACCACGCTCAATTTCTCCGCCACGAGCTTGGTTTTTCCTTTGCGACGAATGCCGGCCGTGTCTACGAAACGGTACACACGCCCATTGCGCAGAACCTCCGTGTCCACGCTGTCCATCGTGGTCCCGGGAACCGGCGAAACAATCGAACGCTCTTCGCCCGCCATGCGATTCAGCAGCGTCGATTTCCCCACGTTTGGCCGTCCAATAATTGCCAACTCGACGACCTTGGGCTCTTCCGGCTGCTCCGCGGCGCTGTGTCCTTTTATTTGGTCGAGGGCCGCATCCAGCAAATCGTCCACGCCGGTGCCGTGTTCCGCCGCAATCGGAAACACCGGCGCCCCGAGAGCATGAAAAACTCCGGCATTCACTTCCTGGAGCGCCGAATCCACTTTATTCACGGCGACGACGAACGGCTTTCCTATAGTCCGCAGCAAGCGTGCCAGTTCCTGATCCATCGGCGTCAGCCCGGCGGTGCTATCCACCACCAGAACCAGCAGCGCCGCATTATCGATTGCCACGCGCGCCTGGCGCAGAATCTCCGTGGGGATGTGGGCGCGGTCGTCCGGAATGATTCCACCGGTGTCCACGACTTCGAGCACGCGGCCGCGCCATTCGGACTTGCCGTAGATGCGGTCGCGGGTGATGCCCGGCTCGTCGGTCACAATGGCGCGGCGGGTGCCCGTGAGCCGGTTGAAGAGCGTCGACTTGCCGACATTGGGACGTCCGACGATGACCAGCGATGGCAGGTTGTGTTCCATAGATTTTTCGACGCTCTCCCAGCGCAAAGCTGGAGCGAACACTCAATTCTCCAATCTACTCTATCCGCCCACAACTAGCGAATTGCCTACCGCGACTCACATGCGCGGTTTATTGCGCCTGGGAGAACAGCAGCGTCGGGAAATCCTTGATTCTCGGCTGCTACCTGAGTATGTTGCTTTCACTACATCGCTGGGTGTCCGCAGACGCTTCTCGGGGGAATCGTCTGATCCATCTCGGGGATTCGAGATGCTACTTATGGGTATGGAGGATAGGAAGATGAACAGGTCTTTCCGCAGCCTGGGTGTTGTGGTATTTCTTTGCGCCGCGCTGCTGCTTTTGAATTGCGGCAGGATGAATGCGCAAACGTTTCGCGGCACGATTCTCGGCACGGTCACGGACTCCTCCGGCTCGTCGGTTCCGGGCGCGACAGTGATCATCAAGAACGTGGGCACCGGCCTGACGCGCACGGTGAGCACATCCGATGACGGCAGCTATGCCGCACCCGAGCTTCCTATCGGCAATTACAGCGTCACCGTGGAAAAGCAGGGCTTCAAGGAAGGGATCGTAACCGGCATCCAGGTCGAAGTATCGTCCGAAAGGCGCGCGGACTTCACGCTGCAACCCGGCGAGCTCGCCCAAATCGTCGAGGTGAAGGGCGAAGAGCTATCGCAGGTGGAATCGACTTCGAACACGCTCGGCGGGATCATCGAATCGAAGGTAGTCACCAACCTGCCCGTCAACGGCCGCGATTATCAAAAACTGATCCTGTTGGTTCCTGGCGCCGCTTCTGGTCCGGATGCCATCACGGACTCCGCTGGCTCTTACGGTACGGTTTCCGTCAACGGCGCGCGTGGCCGCTCGAACAACTACCTTCTCGATGGCACGGACATGAATGACGGCTACCGCAACGATCCTGCGATCAACGAAGGCGGCGTTTTCAGCACGCCGGCCACCATTCTCCCTGTCGAAGCCATTGCCGAACTGCATATCGCGTCCAACTTCGAGGCCGAATATGGCCGCAGCGCCGGCTCCGCCATCAATATCGTCACCAAGAGCGGCACCAACGATTGGCACGGCGTTGGTTTTGACTTTCTCCGCAACACGGACCTCAATGCCCGTAACTATTTCGATCTCGCTTCCGTCGGCCCGCAACAGCCATTTCACTTAAACCAGTTCGGTGGCACCATCGGCGGTCCTATCCTCCATGACAAAACCTTTTTCTTCATCGATTACGAAGGTGTCCGCGAGACGGGTGCCGAAAGCAGTCCAGCTTGCGTTCCAACGCCGGAGGACATCACCAATCACACGCCCGCCGGCGGTATCAACCCGGTTATCCAGAACCTTCTGAAGGACAAGACAGTCTCTTGGCCGACGCCGAATCTTCCCGGCTCATGCATTGCGGCCTCCACAGACGCCATCCCGCAAACCCTGGTGTCGAGCAATGCATCCCTTTCGACTCCTTTTTCTAACCGTGTTGACAACGCCATCGTCAAGATCGATCACAATTTCAACAAAGATAATCTTCTGACCGGCCGGTACTACATCGGTGACAGCACGCAGTTGTTTCCTCTGGCCCTTACCGGCGGCGGGCTGCTCCCCAACTACAATACCTTGGTTCCCACCAGAGTCCAGTTGATCTCCATCTCTTACGTTTCCGTGCTTACTCCGTCGATGGTCAATGAGGCGCGCATAGGGTGGAACCGTTTTGCCGAGGGATTTTTCACCGAGGACCGGACCTTCGATCCCTTGTCCATCGGCCTTGACACTGTCGGACCAAACACGCCGAACAACAACAACCCGTACAACTTTGGCTTGCCCGTCTTCAATGTGTCTGGATTCGCACAATTGGGCTCAGACAAGGCCGATCCGCGCCAGCGCGTGGACACCAACTGGCATTTTATCGACAATATTTCCTGGAAAGCCGGGAAACACGACATAAAATTCGGCTACGAATTTCGCCGCACTTCGGTCTCGCAGATATTCAATCGCACCTTCCGCGGCCGGCTAAGGTTCAGCAGCCTGGATGATTTCCTGGCGGGGATGCCCCAATCCAACAGCACGCAGGGCATCGGTGATACGAACCGGAATACCTTCGAGAACTCACAGGCAGGCTATGTGCAGGACAGCTACCGAATGACGCGGCGTTTCACGGTCAACCTCGGCCTTCGCTACGACTATTTCGGCATCGTCCAGGAAAAGCACGGTATGTTCAACAATGTGGACCCCACTACCGGAGCCGTCTTCGCGGTTGGCCAGGGGCGCCTCTACCAGCCGGATTACAACAACTGGGCTCCCCGAGTCAGCGTCGCTTGGGATACTACCGGGCATCAGCGCACAGTGCTGCGCGCCGGTTATGGCATCTTCTATGACGCCACGTCTCAGGATATGTTCATGGGCCATTTGCCGTTCAGCAGCAGTTTCGATCCGGGCGTGGCGTATTCGGGACTGCCCGGCACCGGTCAGATTTCGTTTGGAAGTCCGACTGGCGTGCCATTCCAGGTCTGCAATAATAGTAATTCGGGTAGTTGCGTACCGGTCTTTGGGAATTACAAACCCATGCAGGATGCATTCGGCATCGATCCAAACATTCGCACACCCTACCTGCAAAACTACAACCTCAACCTTCAGCAGCAGTTGACCCGCAAGATGGTTTTGCAGGTAGGCTACGTTGGTTCCCATGGAAGCAAGCTATGGGACTTTCGCGACATTAACCAGCCTTCCTTTGCGCAAATCTGGGCCGCCGACTGTGCGGGTGTCGTTCCCCTTCCTGCTGTCGGCCAGCCCTGTCCGGGTGGATTCATTCAAGATTTCAACGTGCCGAGGCGACTCACCGGCACCAACAGTTATACCTACATCTACTGGCAGGAAAGCGCCGCAAAGTCCAACTATAATGCCTTGCAGACCACCTATCGCGTCGACGATTGGCACGGCTTCACGAGCTCACTCAATTTCACTTGGTCTCACTCCATCGATACGGCCAGCGATGGCGAAGACTATGTCCCGAATGCTGCTCAACCTAGCGACAGCACTCAGCCTCAGCTAAACCGCGGTAACTCCAACTTCGATGTTCGCAAACGACTCACTTGGAATTTCGTCTACCAACTCCCGAATCGCACGGGGAGCTGGCAACGTCTCACCAATGGTTGGGGCCTGAACGGCATCTTAACGGTGCAAGACGGACAGCCCTTCCACATGATTCTTGAAGCGGACGATTACGACGGTTCCGGAACTGACTTCTCGAAGCCTGACGTCGTTGGTCCCATCAGGTACAATTACAGCGACCCGAACAATTTCCTGGACTTGAGTTCCTTCGCTGTACCATGTACTTACAGCGGCTCCGACGGCTTCGCCGATTCCTGCGTTCCCGGTACGCGCCACTTTGGGAACGAGGGCCGGAACTCGCTAGTCGGTCCCCCGTTCCGGCAGTTGGACTTCTCCATCTTTAAGAACACAAACATAACCGAGCGGCTGAAACTGGAGCTGCGTTTTGAGTTCTACAACCTGTTCAATCATCCCAACTTTGCCAATCCGCTCTGGCCAAACTTCCTGTCTGATCCAACGAACTCCAACTCTTGCGGCAACACTCCCAATTGCGCCAACTCCATCGGATCGAACGGTCGCTTGGTCGGATTTCTTCCCTTAACCACGACCGCCGACGTAGGCCCGGGGTATCCGTTCCTCGGCGGCGGGGGCCCGCGGAGCATCCAGCTCGCGGCGAAGTTCACGTTCTAGCGGAGAGCGCGGCTTTCCCATTTCCCACGGCCCCGGACCAGCCCCGGGGCCGTGGTTTTTTTCGGGCACCTGTTCGCCCTCACCAGCCGCGTTCCCAGTGGAACCGGGCGCGCTCCGTTCACGCTCTTGTTACGCCAACCAACTTGTTTTCTTAGCTTTACACGTCGCTGCCGCGAAAAATGCAATTCCCAGCGATCTCCTCCCATTTCCTCGCGTCGGCCTCCCCCATCGCCGCTAAATAGCAACCTGTGATAGCTTTAAGGCCCCTTCTGCGTATTAGCTTATGGAACCGCTGAGACCAGGCCAAGGAAGCGTGCCGGGAAAAACGGAGCCTACGGATCTAATCGCCCGGGCCAGGGCTGGGGATACCCAGGCGTGGGGCGACTTGTACCGGGAATATGCACCGGCGATCTTTCGCTTTTGCAGGCGTGCCGTGCCGAGCAAAGAGGACGCAGAAGACGCCACGATGGAAATTTTCATGAAGCTAAGCGAGAAACTCGTCCAGTACGATCCCAGCCGCTCATTTACCGCGTGGCTCTACAGGGTTGCCGCCAACCATTGTTGGGATATGCTACGCCGTCGCAAGGCGCGCCATGAGAAGGACATGGAAGACGTGGACGAGATTCCGCTGGAAGCTCCGGAACCGAATCAATTGGAACGCCTGATCGAAGAGCGCACCAGCGAGGAAGTGCGAAAAGCGTTGGGCAAGCTGGGAGCGCGCGCGCGCATGGCGCTGGTGATGCGCTATTACTCCGAGATGAGTTACGACGAAATTGCAGATGCCTTGGGCGTGCGGCGTCCGTTTGTTGGCGTGGTGCTGCTGCGCGCAAGGCACGAACTCCGGCAGGCGCTGGGTGAAAACAGCGCTCTGGCCGCGGGAGGGAACCGGTGAGCGACGTGGAGAAGACGACGAACAAGCACGTGGATGAAATGACGCTGCTCCTGTACGTCGAAAGGCAACTGGATCGCGAAGCCGCGCATGAAGTGTCTCTACACACGCAGACCTGCGCGCATTGCCTGACGCTGCTGCGCGCGCTGGACCGCGAATCGCGCCTGCTGACGCGGTCGATGCTGGAGCAGGACGAAGCGCTTCCGGCGCGGATTGCGGAGTTCCATGCGCAGGTGAAGCGGTCCATGCGGTGGATTTGGGGCGTGGTGTTCGGCTTGGGGGTGCTGGGGATCTACGCGCTGTACACGGGATACATCGAGCCTTGGGAACTACAGTTCGAACAAGCTGGATTCGGCGGCACGAATCTGCTCAGCTTGTTGGTTTTCCAGGGAGCCTTCTGGAAAGGATGGCAGTCCATGTTGACACTTGTGGAATTCGTCGCGCTGGCTTCTCTCGCAGGATTTGCGCTCCTCGCGGTGCGCAAATACCTGCGGCGCGGCACGGCCCTGGCGGTTATGTTTGCGAGCATGGGCCTCGTGTTGATGATGTCCATCCCGGCCTCGGCCTCAGAAATGCGCCATGCCGAATCCATTCAGGTGAGAAAGGATGAGGTGATCAAGAGCGACTTCTTTGCGACCGGCAACCACATCAAGGTGGACGGCACCGTTGACGGCGACCTGTACGGGTTTGGGGAGCAGATGGAGGTTTCAGGTCATGTCACGGGCGACGTCATCTGTCTTTGCCAAAGTCTTCGCGTCAGCGGACAAGTAGACGGCAACATCCGCGGTGCTTCCAACAACATCACGATCACGGGAAACGTCGAACGCAGCGTCACATATTTCTCGGAACTGTTTACCCTGGACGCGAGCGGGAGGATCGGTCACAGCCTGACCGACTTCAGCAAATCTCTGACGCTTGACGGCAAGCTGGGCCGTGATCTTCTCGCCTACTGTGCCGAGGCTTCGATCGGGGGCGCCATCGGCGGCAACATGCGCGACAAGGGCGACTCCTTGAGCATTTCCAGCAACGCCTCGATTGGCGGCAAAGCGTCCTTTGAGGGCAACAAACCCGCGGACGTTTCCGGGGATGCGAAACTCGCCTCGCCGCTGGAATTCAAGCAGATAGAACATAAGTCCCAAATGGAGCGGGGTCTCGGCTTTTACATCTGGCGGATAATTTGGGCGTCAGCGTACCTGCTGTACGGGCTGGTGTTGATATCGATCCTGCCGCAATTCTCGAAAGAGGCGGCGGCAAACGTGGACAATGCGGGCGCGTCGATAGGGCTCGGCGTGCTGGTAACCTTCGCGGTCCCGATTGCGGCCTTGATCGCTTGTGTGACCGTCGTGGGGTTGTTCGTTGGATTTTCCGCGTTCTTCCTCTGGTACGCGTCTCTCTATTTCGGGCAGGTTATCGTCGGCGCGGCCGTGGGGCAGTGGATGATGGGCAGAACCAAAGAAACCTGGCCGCTGATTGGGCGCATGGCAATAGGCGTTGTACTTCTGCGCGCGAGCATGGCCCTCCCGTACGTTGGAGTTTTCCTAAAGTACGGGGTGGCTATCTGGGGAATCGGAGCGATCTCCTTGGCGATCTACCGGAGAGTGCAGCCCGTGGTTGCGCCCAACATTCCTTCCGCGCCAAGCGGGCCGGTGGGGACGCCGCTGCCGCCGAATACGACGGTGGGCGGGGCCTGATCCGCTGCAAAGCCAAGAGACACCCAACAGCCGGCGATTTGACGATTCTACGAAGAGAGCTGCGCCAGTAGGGCAAATTGGCGAATGGGTTTAGGCCGTGAAAGCAGCGGCCCTTCGAAGCTCAGGATGAACAAGCCGCCACACTCCAAAAAAGACGGGCCCCGGAACTTCCGGGGCCCGTTGCCTTTTGCGGAGGCGGGAGAAAAACTAGGGCACGCGAACCTTTGCCACGGCGAAGGTTGGCTGTGCGTTGTTGAGGAGGAGCGCGCGAATCGAAACAGCTGAACTGGTGGTGATGCCGGTAGAGTCCGCAATCCCGTCAAAAGCGGTGTAGCCGGTAAAGGTATAGGCCAACGGAGATGCCCCCAATCCCGTATCCAGGACAGTGATGTAGTTGGGCGGAGTGAAATTGAAGTTTGGCGTGGCGGCGGCACTCACTGTGCCGGTTAGTCGTGACCAACGGAGAAGAACGTTGTTTGCGGTGGCGGTGATGCCGGTGTTGGTAGAAACCACGTTACTGACCTGAGCGCGAACGACCTGGCCGGCGAGAAGGCTTGTGCCGTTGAATCCAATGGGGTTGGGAAGGGGAATGGAAAGGGTCTTGGTGTCCACGTAAAAATTTGCGGCCGTGACGTTCAGGAAAATACCCGAGCCGTAGGTAGTGGTGGAGGCAGCCAGCACGGCGTTCCCGGAGGCAGAGACCTTGTCAGCGAGAATCAGGCCGTATACGTTGGGCGTCAAGGTGGGATAAATGACACCTTCCACTTCATCCATGGCCGTGGCGTCCAAAACATCCACCTCGGTCGCGGTGAGCGTGCCGCTAACAGCGAGTTGGGCATCGACGCTCACTGTGCTGCCGATCACGAGGCAGGCGGGCGAAGCCGCGCAGTTGCTGTAGGCGACGCTGGGTGAGTTGACGAAATCGTACTCCGTGTTGGTGGTCAGGCTTGCGGTGATCGTTTGTCCGCTGATCCCGGACTTGACCGTGATGCTGCTGCCCTTGGAATAGGCGGTGACGACGCCGACAAAATCTTCTACCGTGTCAACCGCTGGAGAAGGGATGCCCGTACGAGGAGTCGTAATTGCCGTGAGGACCTTGGACTGAGAGAAATCCACGCTGAGGCCACCGGTAGTGGTAACGGCATTGTTGAGGTTGAGGTCGAGACCAATCCACTGATCTTGATCGGAGGTGAGAGTGAGCGTCAGCGGAATCGAAACCGTGAAAATCGCACCGGCCGGCAGGAAGCACACAGCGCCATTGAGGCAGGAACCGCCGGAGCCGGTGGTCCAAGTGACGGTTGAACCGGAAGTGTTGAGGAAGACGTTGGAGGTAGCCGAGGTGGGGCCGAGTGTCACGCTGAGAGCCGTGTAGCTGCCGGATGGAACGGAGACAGCGTCCGCGATAAGGGCGGAGTCCGTTTGCAAATGGGTAACTTCGAACGACGAGGTAGTGGTTGCGACGGCGACGGGGCTGCCAGTAGAAGGCGTCAAGCTGATCCCAGCAATCGGAAGAGTGAAGCTCAGCAAGTTTACGCCGGTGGGCGGGGTATCGAACAGAGTGACGCTTAGCTTAGCGTTCCCAGTGGGAGTGCAGTTTGTTGTGCAGGTGGTTTTTAGCCCGCTGCAGGAGCTCAGCGTGAGAAAGGCCGAAAGAGCAATAAAAACTAGTAACTTTTTTGAGTTCATCCACATACCCCACGACAGGATTTGGCAGACCGCACCAGACGGACCGGACGGCTGGGAATCCCCCCAAGACACTTTAACGCTTGTGCGCGAAGGGAGGTGAGGAGGAAAAAGAAAAAGTGCTCAACTGCTAAACGCGCGCGCAGCCAGCATCGTCTTGGGCACCCGTTCTGACACGTACTCACTCACGGTTTCCCAGCATGCGCTATCGGACGCTTTGCAGGTCGAATTCGACAGTGGCGCGCTGGCCGTCAGGGGCGTCAATGCGGATGGTCAAAGTTGAAGAGTCGAACTTTGCGGGGTTGAATTCGAGGGAGATTTTTTCTCCCAAGTTCGGCACGCGCGTATAGACATCTGTGGGCGGAAAGAAAGCGGACCGCTTATCGGAAAGCGGGGCGACCTGTTGGTTCTTCTGGATCACGCTGATCTTGACCGAGTTCGGGAGGGGTGCGTCGGCTTCATAACAGATTTCAAGGTACATGTGAAATACCGCCTGCTTGCCGGAGAAGTCCTTCACTGCATCCTGCGCACTGTAGTTCAGGGCTTTCCCTGCGTGCTCCGCCACCTGAAAGAAGGGCGTTTCGATCCGAACCCTGGAAACGTAGGGCTCCACTTTAAGTTCGGGAATTGAACGGCTGTACCTAGCCAGAAAGTCTGTTCCTAGGCCCGCTTCTTGCTTACCCTGGAAATAAGCGTCGCGAATAGCGTTTTCGGATAGAGGGTAATCGTAGGCCGAGGCAGGCAGAGCAAGACTCAGGCTGAGGAGGAGCGCGAAGCCTTGAAATCTTGAACCGTGCGGGTTGGCGGAGGTGCGGCGCATGGGAGGTTGGCTACAATAGTGAGACTGCTTTGCCAGCCGCTACGTTACGACGATCTTGCGGGGTCATTCAAGAGGCGGTTTGAGCCAATGTGGTATCGTTAGACCTCTCAGACACTATTGCAAAACATCAGGCAGGCTTTCTGGCTAAAGGCAATTCCAAGGCGGGTTCCTCCGAAGCAGGGAAGAAGGGGAGGCAGAGCGCGCCCGAACGGGTTTATGCGCCTCTGCATGAGGAATCTGCACCACGGCGCAACTCCCCGCGGCAGGTGGATCGTGGGGATAGTGGAGAGCAGGACCGCGTTGCTTCCAACGCAGAAACCCGCGAACGTTCAAACAACAATAAACCTTCCATGCAGGAGATCTTCGGGCCAGGCGGCTTCCTCGATAAATGCATGATCGGCGGTTACGAGCATAGGCCAGGGCAGTTGCAAATGGCCGAGGCCGTGGACCACGCGTTTGAAAACCATCACCACGCGATTTTGGAAGCGGGGACGGGAACGGGGAAAACGCTGGCATATCTGATTCCCGCGATTTGCAGCGGGCGGCGCGTCGTGGTGTCGACGGCGACCAAGTCATTGCAGGAACAGCTTTACCAGAAGGACGTGCCGTTCCTGCAAAAGCATTTTGCGCCGGACTGGAAAGTGGCGGTAATGAAGGGGCGATCGAATTTTTTGTGCCTGGCGAAGATGCACGCCATGGGTGAGCAGCCATTGTTGAAGGGCATGGAAGAAATGGATGCATTCCGGCAGATCCGGGATTGGGCGAAACTGACGGAGACGGGGGACCGCACGGAACTCACTTTCTTGCCCGACGATTCGGAATTGTGGTCGCGGATCGACGCGCGGCGGGATACCTGCACGGGCAAGAAATGCCCGCAATTTGAGCAGTGTTTTCTGACCGGAATGCAGAATCGCGCGAAGGAAGCGGATCTGATCATCGTGAATCATCACCTGTTCTTCGCCGACCTCGCCTTGAAGCAGGACGATTTTGGCAGCATCCTGCCGGAATATTCCGCGGTGGTGTTCGATGAAGCGCACGAAATGGAAGACGTAGCCAGCGATTACTTTGGCCAACAGATTTCCAATTACCGGTTCGAGGAGTTGGCGCGCGACGCGGACAACATGATGCGCCTGTTGCACCTGGGGACGCCCAGCCTGCTGCGGCGGACGCAGCGCATTCGGGAAAAGAGCCGGGCCTTCTTCGATGCATTTCCTCCCAGGGACGGGCGGTTCCCATTTTCGCGGAACGAGCGCGAAGCCTTTCTCGAGCAGAATCGTGAAGGGTACGATGCGTTATTGAATGCCCTGAAGGGTTTGGAAACGGAATTCGCGGCCCTAACGCAAAAGCCCGAAGAGTTGCTTCGGATCGCGCGGCGCAGCTTCGAAATCCGGCAAGAATTTGCCTTTCTGTTTGAGTCCGATGAAAAAAATTACGTGTACTGGTTCGAGCGCAGGGGCAAAGGCGTGTTCCTGGCAGCCACGCCAATCGACGTGAGCCAGATTTTGCGCGAGCGGCTGTTTGATCCTTTTGACACCGTGATCCTGACTTCGGCCACATTGACGGTGGCGGGGCGCTTCGACTTCATCCGGCACCGCCTGGGACTGGACCACACGAAGGAATCCTTGCTTCCGCCGGAATTTGATTATCAGGAGCAGGCGTTGCTGTACCTGCCGCAGCGCATGCCGGACGTGCGCGACGCAGGATTTGGAGCAAAGGCGGCCGATGAGATTGTGGCATTGCTGGAATTGAGCCAGGGACGCGCCTTCTGCCTTTTCACCAGTTATTCGCAGATGA
Source organism: Candidatus Acidiferrales bacterium (assembly GCA_963734105.1). Classification (GTDB taxonomy): domain Bacteria; phylum Acidobacteriota; class Terriglobia; order Acidiferrales; family UBA7541; genus Acidiferrum. The sequence continues at coordinate 46,716 of CAVTFW010000001.1, forward strand.
ATGATCAGTTTGAGCGAGTGCGCGGGCGATTGGAATTTCCGTTGTTGCTGCAGGGAACGGCGCCGCGGCCGGTGTTGTTGGAGCGGTTCAAGACGACACCGAATGCCGTGCTGTTCGCCACGGCGAGTTTCTGGCAAGGAGTGGACGTGCCGGGCGACCAGCTCTCCTGCGTGATTGTGGATCGCTTGCCCTTTGCGGTGCCGAGCGATCCTGTGGTTGCGGCAAGGGTGCGCGCTTTGCAGGAGGAGGGCCGGAACCCGTTCGCGGAGTTCCAGGTGCCAGAGGCAGTGCTGGCGCTGAAGCAGGGTTTTGGGAGGCTGATTCGCACGAAAACCGATCGCGGCGTGCTGGCCCTGCTGGATACACGAATCTCGCGGATGCCGTATGGTAAAATTTTTCTTGAGTCTTTGCCGCCCTACCGCAGGACCAACGATCTAGGGGAGGTCGAACGGTTCCTGAACGCCAGCAGGCAGGCACGAGCAGTCCCCTAGGGAAGAAGAGGAAAGACAGCCAGACATGTTTCAAGTGAGCGTGGAAGAAACATTTTCGTCGGGACACGCCCTGCGCGGCTACAAGGGGAAGTGTGAAAATCCGCACGGGCACAACTATCGCGTGCAGGTGACGCTGGAGGGGCCGCAACTGAATGGGATCGGATTGCTCATTGATTTCACGCAACTGAAAGAAGTGATGCGCGGCGTGATCAAACGGCTGGACCATCAGTTCCTGAACGATCTGGAGCCATTCAAAACGGTGAACCCCTCGGCGGAGAATATGGCGAAGTATTTTTATGATGAGGTCAGTGGGCAACTGAACGATCTGCCGGCAGGGGCGCGCGTGACCGACGTGGTAATTTGGGAAACCGATACGGCGATGGCGAAGTATCAGCCCGGGAGCTGAAGAAGAGGCGGGCGAGCATGAACCGTTCGATTTTGATCATCATGATTCCGGCGCTGCTGGTCGCAGTGGGTTACGTAATTGTTCTGCGCATGATGGGGTTTGCGCCCGGGTATCCGCGGCTGATTGTGGCCATGATTTTGTTTTTTGGGGGAATCTACTGGTTGTCAAAACGATCGGGAAAGAAGGCGAGCAGCAGCGGGCAGTAGCGCCGGCCGGCCCACGCGTGGTGCGTTATGCACATCACGGAAATATTCAAATCCATTCAGGGTGAGGGAACGCGCGCGGGCCTTCCGTGCATCTTCGTGCGGCTGACGGGATGCAACCTGCGTTGTACTTGGTGCGACACGGCGTACGCATTTCACGGCGGGCAGAGGATGAGCGTCGAGGACGTGCTGGAGCGCGTGGAATCGCTCAACCGGCGCTCGGATGGCGCGCCGGCGGGCGTGCCGCTGGTGGAATTGACGGGAGGAGAGCCGCTGCTGCAGGAAGAGATTTACCCGCTTGCGCAACGCTTGTTGGCGGCTGGTTATACCGTGATGGTGGAAACCAGCGGCGAGCGGTTCATTGGACGGCTGCCGAAGGAAGTCATTCGCGTGGTGGACGTGAAGTGCCCCGATTCCGGCGAGCCGGACACCTTCCACCTGCCGAACCTGGGAGAATTGAACAAAAACGATGAGGTCAAATTCGTGATTTCCAGCCGCAGAGATTACGAGTTTGCGAGAGATTTCACGCGCGAACACGGGTTGGAAGAGCGTGTGCACGAAGTGTTGTTCTCCCCCGCGCATGAGGATCCGAAGGGCAGCTGGCAAGGCCTGGAACCCCGGCAATTGGTGGAATGGATGCTGGAGGATGGATTGGGCGCGCGTCTTGGCCTGCAGTTGCACAAGATCGTGTGGGACCCCGCGACGCGTGGAGTTTGAGCGCGAAATAGGGCCGTCGAACCATGAGCGTACAGAACAAGGCGGTTGTGCTTTTAAGCGGCGGAATGGACTCGTGCGTCTGCGCGGCAATAGCGCTGGCGAGCCACGGAGCTGGAAACGTGGCATTGCTGCATGCCATGTATGGACAGCGCACGGAGAAACGGGAGCGGCGGGCATTCGAGGAGATTGCGGATTTCTATGATGTGCGGGCGCGGCTGGTTGTGAAGCTGGATCATTTCCGGGCGATCGGAGGGTCCGCGCTCACCGACAAGAGGATCGGGGTGCCGGAGAATGAGTTGGGGGAAACGGGGCCCGGGAAGAGTACGATTCCTGTGACCTATGTTCCTTTCCGCAATGCCCATTTCCTGAGCGTGGGAGTCAGTTGGGCGGAGGCCATTGGCGCGCGAGCTGTATATATTGGGGCCGTTGCGGAAGACAGCTCGGGATATCCCGATTGCCGGCCGGAATACTACCGCGTATTTCAGGAGTTGATCCGCGTGGGGACCAAGCCGGAGACAGAGATAGAGTTGTCCACCCCAGTGATTGGGATGAAAAAGAGCGAGATCATTCGCCGTGGCAGGGAACTCGGTGCGCCGCTGCACCTGACGTGGTCGTGTTATCAAGGAGAGGAACTGGCGTGCGGGAAGTGCGACAGCTGTCTGCTGCGATTGCGGGCATTCGCGGAAGCGGGAATCGCCGATCCCATCCCCTATGGGCAGCGAGCGGCAAGCAGGGCGTAAGCGGGTAGGGTGACCATTGGAATCTGCAGAAGATGAGTGATAATGGAGGCGCGCCGGCCGGAGCACCCCGGCCGGGCTCCTCAAGAACAGAAGGAGAATCGAGCATGTCGAAATATTGGAAAGCGTATTCGCTCGCCGCATTTTTGACGCTGGGGTTGCTTAGTTTTGTTGCACCACAGGCGGCCGCGCAAGAAGGAAGAATTACGGGAACCATGATCGATTTTGATGGGAAGCCGTGGGCGGACCTGCCCATCAAGCTCAAGAGCGATCAGGGCGTCGTTCAAGATACTAAGACGGATGCGAAGGGCGTCTACCTTTTTCAGAATCTGAAATCGGGCAAATACACGGTCATCGTGCAGACGCCGCAGGTCAAGGATCCATTTAGCATCGCAGTCGAAGTGCATAGCGGCACAGAAAATCCGCCGGCCAGCCTGAACTTCAAGGACATCCTGGAAAAGCAGAATCCGGAAGCGGCGGCGGCGATGAAGAAACAGCAGGACGAGAAAACAAAATTTGTCGGGATGAAGCAGCACTATGAGAAGGGCACGGCGCTGCTGGACCAGGAGCGAGAGGCGAAGGCCGATGTCGCGAAGGCTCCCCCGGATCAGAAAGATGCCGCCAAGGCAAAAGTCGTCGATCTGTCGAATCAAGCGGTGGCCGAGTTCCAGGAAGCTCAGAAAGCCGCGCCGGAGAAGGATCCCAACCTCCATCTGTTCTGGGCGCGCGTGGGCGACGCCTATGATGTGGCCGGGCGCACGGACGAAGCCATAAACGCGTACCAACAGGCAGTAGTAGCGAAGCCGGACAACGCGGGCTACTACAACAACCTGGGCAATTTGCTGGCGCGCGCCGGGAAGATCGAAGACGCCAAAGCGGCGTATTCGAAGAGCGCGGAGCTGGATCCTCCAAACGCCGGGTTGGCGTGGCGGAATTTCGGCATCAGCCTGTACCAGGCGGGCCGCATGCAGGAGGCCGTGGAGCCGTTGCAAAAGGCGACGCAGATCGATCCGAAAAGTCCGCAGGGATGGTATCTGTTGGGCGCATGCCTGGTGGCCTCCGCCGATTACAAACAGGTGGGCGACAAGATGGAGGTGACGCTGAAACCGGGGACGATAGAAGCGTACCAAAAGGCCATCGAGTTGGATCCCAAGGGGCCCTATGGCCAGCAGGCTAAAGAAGGACTGGATGCCGTCCAGCAGTTGACCGGCGGGATCGCTACGAAAGTAGGCGCGAAGAAGAAGCCGTAAGACGATTCAGAATTGTACCGTTCGCAAACCGGCTCTGCACAGCAGAGCCGGTTTTGTTTTGTGTGGGTCTTGCGAATGGCGGACGCGAGTGAAGAAAAGTTGGATTAGGTAGGATGCGCCAACGGCCCGCCTCTCTCCTAAGGCGGGCAAGCCGGAGGCCGACCTTACAGGAAGATTGCCGACACGGAGCTTTGGTGAGGGGAAATTGCGGCTAGCGATGCGAGAGGGTGCCGTTTATTTTGGTTCGCCGGAGAGCCCAGGAGAAGGCCAGCATGGAAGTGGGAAGTAAGACGGCAGCGAACAGCAGAAGTATCAGAAGCGGATGCGCGACGGAAGAGAGGCCGGCGCCGTCCAGAAGAGCGGCGCGCATGGCATCGAGAGCGTAGGTGACGGGGTTCAGATGCGCAACCACCTGGAGCCATGTCGGCAGGATGCTGACCGGGAACAACATGCCGCCTACCACGCTGGAGATGCCCAGAAAAAACCACTTGGCGGGATTGCCTCGCTTGAACAGCAACAAATACGCGGAGGAAAATATACCCAGGCCCGAAAATGCGAGCAGAGTCGCCGCAAGAACCACGACGACGGAGAGCCAGTTTGCCGAGCCAAGTGGAAAACCGAAGAGCGCGCCTCCCCAGGCGAAGTACACCGCGATGCGCAAGGTGGTGACCGCAAAAGGATAGATCGCGGATCCAATCAGAATCACGGGAAGAGAGACCTGGGTGACGAGAAGAGGTTCGAGCGTGCCTGTGTCCCGCGCTTCTTCCAGGCAGCGGTCGAAGGAGTCAATGGCCGCGTGAAAATAATCGAAGAAGACGAATCCGACGAGGGAGTAAGCGAAATACGAACCGCCCTGGGGCAGAGCCTGGCGGAGTTGCGGGGAATCGACGAAACGGGCCACATAGTAAAGCATGGCAGCACCGAAGAGAGCCTGGACGGTCTCGAGAACAAACGGGCTGCGATAGCTGCTGGCAATGCGGAGATCGCGCTGAAAGAACAGCAGGCAATCACGGAGAGCGTGGCTCATAAAGAAGGAGGCTCCTGGAAGGAGCGGACGCTGTGGCCGGTAAGGCGGGAGAAGGCTTCCTCGAGAGACGCCGCGCCGGACATGGACTTGAGAGCCTGCAGCGTGTCTATGGCGACGAGGCTGCCTTCCTTCAGGATAGCGATACGGTCCGCCAGCAATTCGATTTCGGGGAGTGTGTGCGAGGCGAAAAGCATAGAAGCGCCTTGACGAGCGAGGACTTCGGATTTCAGGAAGCGGCGGAACTCGGCGGCAGCGAGGGCATCGAGGCTCCGCGTGGGTTCATCGAGGAGAAGCACGCGAGGCTGGTGGAGAAGCGCGCGGACTAGGCTGAGGCGCTGGATCGTGCCAGCGGAGAGGGTGCGCACCTGGCGGTCAAGTGCCCCGGCCAGTTCGAAGCGTTGGGCTAGAGAAGGAATGCGGGAACACAGGATAGATTCGGAAAGATGGTTCAGGCGGCCGAAAAAACGGAGATTTTGGGCGCCGGTGAGACGCGAGAAAAAACCCAGGTCTGAACCCGCGTGGTAGCCAAGATTGCGGCGGACCGCAGCGGGCGAGCGGACGGAATCGAAGCCCGCGACAACCGCGGTGCCGCGCGTGGGGAGAAGAAGCGTGGCGAGAATGCGAAGCAGGGTGGACTTTCCCGCGCCGTTGGTCCCGAGCAGGGCTACCGCCTCGCCAGGCTCGACCCGAAGAGAAACCCCACGGAGAGCCGGGGAACTGGGAGCGGCGAAGGGTTGCAGAAAGGCGCGCCAGCCGCTGAGAGCCGGAGGGAAGAATTTTTCGAGAGAATCAATGGCAATCGCGGAATCAGACACTCTCGAATTTATAGCGTGTCTGTGGACAGAAAACAATGAGGGCGGAGCGGAGCCTTTGGGAGGAGCACATGGCAGGGAGAGGCAATCCCCGGTAAGATAGTCGCGAAGAGCCCGTGGCAGAGTGGTGTAACCGGGCGAGCAGGCAGGAGAGGAGCGAAAGCGATGGTAGCGTTCTCGGATCGCTTGATGGTTCCGGCACATGTATTGGTGAGGCATCTGGATGGAGAGACCGTGCTGCTGAACCTGGAGACGGAAAAGTATTTTGGGCTGGACGCGACCGGGACGCGGATGTGGGAACTGGTGACGCACCTGCCGAATATCGAAGCTGCCCATGGAAAGCTAGGGGAAGAGTTCGAGGTGGAACCCGAAGTGTTGCGAAATCATCTCGCCGAACTTGTGGGGCAGCTTGTGGAGAACGGGCTGCTCAAAGTACTGCCTGCCGATGTGGAAACCATTCCAGCGGTATAGGGCGCTGGATCCGGAAACCCGGAAGTTGTTTCGGCGTGCCGTGGCCCTGCTTCCGATGATTGCTTTTTCGCTGCGCCTCCGGGGGTTCAAGAAGACAAGAGAAATATTACAAGAAAAACTTTCACCGGACTCCCCGCAGGAATCAGCGAACGAGAGTGCGGCGGAGACGGTGCAGAAGACCTGCCGGATGGTGAAAGCCGCAGCTCACTATGGAATCGTTCGGCCGTCCTGCCTCGTGGAATCCCTGGCACTCTGGTATCTCCTTCAAAGACAGAGTATTCCCGCCCGCTTGCGCATTGGAGTCCGCAAATTGCCGGAGAAATTCGAGGCGCACGCGTGGATCGAATGGGAGGGTGTAGCGCTCAATCAAGCGGAAGGAGTGCATCAGCACTACGCGGCGTTTGACCGCGGATTTTCGGACCTGCCGGGTGAGGAGTCATGAGCGGCTTTTTCGGCATGGTGCGGGAGGACGGAAAGCCGGTCGAAGAACGATTCCTGGTCGAGATCGCCGAGCAACTGAGTTTTCGAGGGCCCGATGGGAGAAGCGTCTGGACGATGGCCAACGTGGGCGGCTGCTTCACCTGGATGCGCACGGGCCCGGCGAGTCAGGCATCGCAGCAACCGGTGGTTTGGGAGAACAGGTTTTACCTCTGGGGAGACCTGCGACTGGATGGGCGGCGCGAGTTGTGGAGGCAGCTTGCGGGGAACGAGCATACGGAGGAGGTGAGCGCGACAAGTGAGGAGCTGCTGCTGCGCGCCTGGGTGAGGTGGGGCGAGAGCTGCCTTGAGCGGGTTATTGGAGATTTCTCGTTCGCACTTTGGGATGCCAAGGAAGGGAGCTTGTGGTGTGCAAGAGACTTTGTGGGGGCCCGGCCCCTTTACTACGCCGGCGCGGGAGGAGTTTTTTGCTTCAGCAATACCCTGGCGATTCTGCGGTCCGTGCCTGAGATTTCGGGAGTGCTGGATGAAGTGTTCCTGGGGGATTTTCTGCTGGAGGGCTGGAACGGCGAGCCTGCACGAACCGTTTATCGAGACATTCGAAGAGTTCCCGCCGGGCATCTGCTGAGATTTACGAAGGACGGCGTGGAGGTCCGCCGATTCCGAAAGCTTCCGATTGAAGAGCCACTAAGGCTGGAACGCGGCGAAGAATACGTAGAGGCCTATCTCGGTCTGCTGAAGTCAGCGGTGAACGACCGGCTGCCCCAGGGTGAGACAGCGCTGTATCTGAGCGGCGGCCTTGATTCGGGCTCGGTGTGCGCAGTGGCTGCTCAAATTGCCGGCGAACTCGGCCAGAAGGAAAAACTGAAAGCTTTCACCGTGAGCTGGGAGCCGTTCTTCCAGGACCCGGAACCGATTTTTGCAGAGATTACTAAAGAGTATATTAGCGTTGCCTGGGAGGTGTTGCAGGAGTCGGAGCTCACTCCGTTCGAAGGGGCGGAGGCCGAGGCAGGAAAAATTCCGGAGCCCAGTTTGGAATTGGTGTTTCTTCGAGATCGGAGGTGGCATCAGAGAGTTGCGGCATACTCCAACGTTGTTCTGGCGGGTGATGGAGGCGATGAACTACTGACGGGCCAGGCATGGCCGTACTTGGTGTACTTGTGGCGAAGAGAGAAGTGGAAGGAGATTGCGCGAGAGTTTGGCGGGTATTTCCTGATACATGGGCGCATCCCGCCGCTGCGAGGGGGATTCCGGAGCAGATTGGGTCGCTTGCTCAAAAGGGAAGATCCGTTTGCTGGCTATCCGGAATGGCTCAACCCTGAATTTGCCGCGCGGGGGAAGTTGAGACACAGATGGCTGGAACTGAGGAATCGAAAAAATAGCCAGGAGCATCCGGTGCACCCGCAGGCGTATGCAGCGTTGCACGGCGGTTATTGGGCCGACGTGCTAGAGACGGAAGATGCGGGGTGGAGCGGGGCAAGGCTGGAAACCCGGGCGCCGCTTTTGGATCTGCGGATGCTGACCTTTCTGCTCCGTCTGCCACCAGTGCCGTGGTGCATGAATAAAGAGCTTTGCCGCAGAGCCATGAGAGACTGGCTTCCGAAGGCGGTGGTGGAGAGACCCAAAACACCTTTGCGCAGAGATCCCCTGGAAGTGTGCGGTGGGCGTCGAGAGTGGGCTTCCAACTTGCCCAAAGTAGCACCTGCATGCCTGGAAGAGTTTGTAAATTGGGACAAATGGTGCGAAACTTTCAATCACCCTAAGGGTTCACTAAGTTGGGGAATCCTGCGCCCAGTCAGTCTTCTGCATTGGTTGAAAGCCGTTGAAAAGAAGAAAGGGTTTCAGTAGAGTGTCAGCAGAGGGGCGTGAATGAAGCAGCCGTCAGAAACTTCCGCAAAGAAAAAACCCTATCAATCACCCAAGCTACTTGTTTACGGTGATCTGTCCCAGATGACCAAAGTGAGCAAGAGAACTGGGAACCCTGACGGCGGAACAAGTGGAGCGGGTCGCCGGACTGGCGGGGGCTGAACTCCGTTCACAGTTCCATCTCACCGCAAAAATTTTCCTGTGAGCTATTTCTACCGAGCCTATGGTGTTGGGATAGACTCGACAGCCAACATCCCCGGCCTGGAAATATCCGAACGCCAAGCAACGCGATTTGTTTTGCGATTTGAAACTGGCCCCGAACCGGAGTGGGCGGAGCGCGGAAGAGCCTTGCCTGGCCGTGTCGTTTGCCACCAGCCAGCCGACGAGAGCGCCGGCGATCCCTCCTTTGTTTTGACCGAACATGTTTCGACCGAACCGGGTAGCGGAAAATGTTATGAGCTGTCCTATTCCGACGGCACGCAATTTGTCGTCAACGAAACGGCGGAACGCGTGTGGGGCACGTTTCGGCCCCCGCTGACCCTCGAGGACCTGGCGACGTATTTTCTTGGACCGGTGATGGGATTCCTGCTGCGGCAGAGACACGTGACCTGCCTGCACGCAAGCGCAGTGGAGCTCCACGGAAACGGCGTCCTTTTTTCTGGTGGCGCGGGTTACGGAAAATCGACGACCGCCGCCGCGCTGGCCCTGGGTGGCGCGCCTGTGTTAGCTGAAGATATAGTACCTATAGAGTTAACCGAAGGTAGATACTGGGCTCATCCCGGGTATCCGCGCGTTTGCCTTTGGCCGGATGCGGTTGCCAAGCTGACAGGCAATCCGGAGGGGCTTCCGAAGCTCACGCCCACGTGGGAGAAGCGCTTCCTGGCGCTGGATGGCGCGCGCGCGAGATTTGTGGACGAAAGAAAGCCGGTGGGATTGATCTATCTGTTTGGCGGCCGTTCCGCGGAGGCGGATACGCCGCGCATCGAACAGATGCGCCCAAGGGAAGCGTTGCTCGAACTGGTGCAGAACACTTATATGAACTGGCTGCTGGACCGCGAGCGGCGCGCGGAGGAGTTCGAAGAGCTGGGGAGGCTGGTCCAACAGGTTCCTGTGCGTCGCATCGTGGCGCACACGGACGGCGCAGAATTTCGGAATTGCGCGAACGAATCCTGGCGGATGCCGCAAGGACTTTGGCAAGGGGCTGATGAACGATTGCGGGCCGCGCCGCCGGGATCGGTTGAGCGGTGAGAGCCGCCTCCCGGTGTACAATGGCGAAAACGAAGCGGGAGCATGTTCTGCCTGAACGACCTTCATTCGCCACAGAATCCGTGGAAAGAGTGGGCCTTGCTGTGCGCCGTAGTTTCGCCGGTGGCGAACCAGGAGCGTATCCGCGAGCTGCTTGCAGGCGGGCTGAACTGGGATGTACTTCTGGAACTTGCAGGCGAACACAGCGTTCAGGGAATGCTGGCAAATCGGCTGCGAGGAAACAGGATTCGCCGAGGTCCCGGAAGTGGCGCGCGAAAAACTGCATAGCAGGATGCGGGCGCAGCACCTGTTCACATTGAGCATGACCGCGGAGCTCTTCCGCATACTTCAGGACTTTTCCGAAGCGCGAATTGAAACGATCCTTGTGAAGGGGCCGGTGATTTCCATGCTGGCGTATGGCGATCCAGCGGTGCGAAGTTACGTAGACCTGGATCTGCTGGTGCGCCATCGAGACATTCAAGGCGCGACGCAACGCATGGTGGCGATGGGTTTCGAGCCGGATGTGCCGGTGTCTGCCATTCGGGCGGGGAAGATTCCGGGCGAGTACCTTTTCAGGCGGCCGGGAACGCAGCGTACCGTGGAATTGCACACGGAGCGCACATTCCGGTACTACCCCAGAGCGATGCGGATGGAGGAGCTATTTGCCCGGAAGAGGCAGGTGCTGCTGGATGGCAGGGTAGTTACGGCGCTTAGCTTGGAAGATGAGTTGGTGCTGAATTGCGTTCACGGCGCGAAGCATTTCTGGGAACGGCTGATGTGGGTGTCCGATGTGGCTGCGATGGTAGCGAGGCATCCGGAGATCGACTGGAAGAGGGCGCGGGAAGCGGCTGTGGACGTCGGCGCCGCGCGAATGTTGCGCGTGGGGATTCTCCTGGGAAAGTCGCTGCTGGGCGCGAACCCGCCGGGATCGTTCGCGGAGGAGTTGCGGCGGGATCCAACCACTGAAAGTCTTTGCCGGCAGATTACAGGTTGGCTTCCTTACGCAGGATATGCGCCGCCTTCCCTGCGAGGGCGGGCGATGTTTCGCATGAGAGTGGCGGGCGGAGGTGTGCGGGGTTTGGCGTACCTGATGCGGCTATCACTCTCGCCGACAGAGGAAGATTGGGCAGAAGGATCGCAGGAGCGGGGGTGGTGGCTTTGGGATGCCGTCCGGCGGCCGTTCCGGCTGCTGAGAAAGTATGGCTCAGGTGAATGAGAGCGCGAGGCGTGCCGGAAAAGAAAACCCGGCTCGCTTTTCGGACACGAGGTGCGTTTGAGTGGACGGCCCGCCTCCCTTCGTCGCTCAGGACGAGCAGAAGGCGGGCCCTACAAGGAACAAGTCAAGACGCTGGCATGAAAGCCAAGGGTTAGATATTGGTGCGCAGAGAGTTGTGGCGCTCGGTCCTTTCGGGCGGAGGGGGAATTTCGACAGAGAGAGAAAGCGCGGCCTTGTTCCGGAGAAGACCAAGCTTGACGCTCTTCGCCTGTTTTTTCTCCACCAGCTTTTCGCGCAGTTCGCCGATGGAGCGAATCCTCTCGCCATCCACGCTGGTGATGACATCGCCGACTTTCAGGCCGGATTTCGCGGCAGGAGAATCGGGGAAGACGCCACGAACGAGGATCCCCTCTCCCTCTGGAGCGCCAAAGAAATTGCCGAATTCCCCGTCAAGATTCTCCGCATCGATGCCGAGGCGCGGGCCGTTTGAGGACCAGGGACCGTTGCCAAACATCTCGCCCAATTGAGGCATATCGGGCATGTGAAAGGCAAAGGCGCCCGGGGCTGCAGGGGCCACGAGGGCGCCGGCGTGCGGCGGCTCCGACTTGCCCAAAGTCACGTTGAGGGTTTGCGAACGACCGTCGCGCCAAACGGTCAACTGTGCGGCGCGTCCGGCCGGAATTTCGCGGATCATGCGGCGGAATTGTTCCGTGCCTTCCACGCGCTGGCCATTGACTTCGGTGATGACGTCACTTTCCTTCAGGCCCGCTTTGGCCGCCGGGCTTTCCGGCACGATTTTTCCAAGCAGAACGCCGCGTTCGGCGGGAAGTTTGAGTTCCTTGACCTTGTCGGGGGTGACTTCCGAAATGCCCACGCCGAGCCATCCGCTCCCGCGGTTGACAAAGACCTGGACGTCATCGTCGCCATCGAGGGAAGTAAGATCGAGTGACTCCATATTGTTCAGAAATTCTGGCGTTTCGACGACCTGCTGAGCTGCGTCCTCGGCGACCAGGGCAATTGGACAGTGCTGGCACGCTTCAGGTGACGGGTCTTGCTTGCGGGCCGAGGAGCCTGGTAGCGCGATCAAGCCCACCGCTAATGCGGAAGAGCCAAGACTGATGAGAAACCGTTTTGAGTTCATGGTGGATTTCCTCTCCTTGAAACCTTAGACGGAGGAAAAGCTAAACCGTTGAGCGGAGGGCAACGACGCGAATGGTGCCGTTCACGGTGCCCAGATGGATGGGAGCGCCGCCGCGGCCTAACTTGCCATGGACGGTACGAGGCTCGTCGGCTCCCTTCACGACCATCGGGAGATCGCTGGAAAAGCTGCCATTCATGCAACGCGCTTCGAGATCGGCGGGCAAATCCACGGGAATGGCCAGCAGGACGGAGCCATTGGTGGTTTCCGCGGAAGCGCCGCGCGCGTCGCCCGCGTGCTTCAACTCCACATAGACGTTGCCATTTGTCGTGTGCGCGTGGAGGTTGCCGCTGCTTTCGTAGACCTCGATGTTGCCGTTGACGGTGTGGAGCTCACCAATGGAATCCGAGCTGATGACGCGCAAAGTTCCGTTGACGTTATTGACGTGATTCAGTTGTACGCGGCGGGGAACATGGATGACGTAGTCCACGGCCACTTCCACTCCTTCTTCCTGGGGGTATCGCGTGGAGATGGAGAGGGCGTCCGGCCTGGAATCGATGTCAATGGCCACGAGATCGAGAAGAGATTCCCTGTCCGGGGTGGATTTGACGGCGCGGACCTCGACTTCGTCTTTATCCCAACCCTCGATGCGGACGGTGCCATTCACATTGCTGAGCTCGAAGGAGCCGTCGGGGCTCAAGGGAAAGGTCCTGGTGAATTCGCGCGAGACCCCGAAGCAAAGGGGGGCAAGAAACGCAAAACTAAGACAGAGACCCAGGGCCGAGCGGCGAAACGCGGAACGAAGCATATAGGTCCTCCTTCAAGATTTAACCTTAATCCAAACCCCGCGAACAAAAGCAAGACTGACTCCGCGCTCCCCAGCTTAGTGGAGCTGAAACTCAAAGGCCATCGTGGAGACCACTTCCACATTCTTTCCGGCGACCTGTTCCGGTTTCGCCCGCCACTGCTTAACCGCGGCGGTGGCCGCGTCAACCAAGGCGGGTTCGCCTTCCAAAACTTTTTCGACGCTCAAAGAGCCGTCGGCTCTCAACCGAATCTGCAATACAACCCTTCCTTGAATCCCTGCCTTACGAGCGAGCGAGGGATACTCGGGCGGGGGGTGAAGCGTCAGGCGTCTCATGAAATCCTTATTGTCTTCATGGATGCTCCCCATGAAGATGACTTCCATGCGCTTCTTCGCGCCGTCAAACCAATCCTCTTTGGCATCCTCGGGAGACAACTCCGGAGGAGCATTGCCAGGCGGAGTCTGCGGAGCGGCAAGGGAGCCCTGAGTCATTTGGTCGCTTAACTTTTCGGCGAGACGCTGTTTTTCTTCTTGCAGGAGAGATTGATGGAGGGCAGTCTGGGAATCGAGATATTGCAGCTGAATCTTTCCACCCATGGTGTGGAGTTTCAGCAGCGCTCCGCCACCGTTCAGGTCTGCCACGGCGTGCACCGGTCCATCGGGTTGGGACTGCACATTCAGAGGAAAAGAGGGATCGGCTTGAATGCGGCTGGGACCACCGCTCTCCACGGTGAGATCGATCGTCATGGCGATATTGCGCGGAACAAAGACGACAATATCGCCGGTGCGCGAGGCAAGTTGGGAAGGACCGGGCAGACGGACCAGGCGAGCTTCTCGTTTCCGGGTTGATCCAGGCGGTGATCGTGCCTTCTCCGGTTTCGGCGCGGACCCGGTTGGCTACGCGCGTGAGGCAGATGCTACCCCCGCTGGTGGCCACCTCCAGGGGACCTGCGACGGAAACCACGCGAATTCCGCCGCCGCCCGTTTCTGCATGGACCGAGCCGCGGACTTCCCCGAAATCAATTTGGCCGCCGGCGGTGCGAACCTCGACGAAGGATCCCGCTTCGCCATGGTGATATTGCCGCCGTCGGTCTCCAGGTGGGCCGTGCCGTTTATCCGGGCGGCGCGGATGTGGCCGCCACCCGTTTTCAGTTTGGCGTTGCCGTCGATGTTCCCCGCCAGGATGTGGCCGCCGGCAGTGTAGGCATCCACATCGCCGGCAACATCCTTCATGGTGATGTGTCCGCCCTGCTGGGTTTCGAATTTAGCCATGGGGCGGTCGCTGCGGGCGAGCGGAGGGACGGATGGACCGATGCGTCCGGCGGTGATGTTGCCCCCTCTGGTAAGAAGAACTACACGTCCGTCGATATCGGAAGTTTCGACATCGCCGGCGCCCGTGGAAATTTCCAGGCTGAACGTGGAAGGAACCGTAACCACAAATTGCACCCAAAACTGGACATTTCGATTGGGGGCGCGAGAGGTGGCAGGGGGTGAAGCCACTGTTGGGAAGTGCGCCGGAAAGGAAAACACTGTCGACGGATTCGCGGGTCGTGAGGGAATACCGATCGAGCAATTTCTGGCCAGCCGGATTGGGAGCGTCGGTTTCGATGTGAACGGTGTAGTGGAGGACGGGAGGCGCGCCCGGAGGAAGTGCTTGGATGCGCACGTTGCCCAGATCGGCGGTCACGTGCAGGGTCATGCCGTTACTTACGCGCAGCTCACCGGAGCGATCGACGGAGGCGCGAGGAGGGGTGGGCGCACTTTCCGCCGCCTGGAGTTGCCAGGGAAGCAAGAGGCAGAGAGCGAGAGTCAGCGAGGAGGCCGCGCAGACAGATGAGTCACGCAACCACGGTGGCGAGGAAGCCAGATTGTGAGTAGAGCCGCGCATGAAAGAAAACCGAACTTCGTCGAATAGCTTGGCGATCACTGCTCGCTACGCGCGCTGATCTCGCGCAACGCTGCAGCGCTCCGCACACGGACATAGCGGCTGGGATCGTTGCGCTGCAATCCTTCGAGCGCGCGAATCACGTTTTCGATGGAACCGTCGGCAGCGGGCGTGCGGGCACTCGCTTGAACCATGGGCCCGCCGGGCATTTCCGGGGCTTGTTGGGACAGCAGTTCCACGTGTTCGCTCTGGGCCTCTTCCAAAGAGCGCACCAGGAGATTCACGGCCTCCACACGGACGCCGGGATTGGAATCGTGCTGGAGCGCTTCCAGCAAGGCCTGGCGCACCGCGCTGTCTACGCCGGCATCGCGCAACGCCTCCAGGGCCTTCAATCGCACCGCGGGATTTTGATCCTTGCGCGCCGCGCAGAGCAGAGCCCCGCGCACTTCGGAATTTTCGGCGCGAGTTTTCAGCGCATCCAGGCAATCCAGCCGCATTCCCGAATCGAAGCGATCGCCACTCTTCACCACGAACGCGACAACACTCCGCACGTCGGGGTCGTCCAGGTTCCCGTTGAGCTCGACGGGTTGTTCGGCGCTCATCCGGACGCGAACGTTCTGGGAGCCGGAATAGGGGGAAGGAGTGAAATTGATGCCTGCCACGTTCATTTTGGAGAGTTGATCATCCGAGAGCCGCTGGGTGGGGCGAACGTTGACGGCCTGATCCAGAACAACGGCGTCGTTGCGTGCGCCAAGCCATTGCGTGGATTGAACACCTGCGGCGAGGCCGAGAAGGACAAGCGTGGCAGCGCTCCAGGCGGGATGGACCGTCATCCAACCGCGCAACCAGCCAAGCGCCGGAACTTTTTTCTTCGACGATGGACTCGCCAGATCATCCAGTTTTTCCGCAAGCTCGCTGCGGCACTGGGAAAGGAGAATTCCCGAAGAGCCGGCCTGCTCGTCCGCGCGGGGCAGGGAAGCGATGGCGGAATGAAATTCCCGCTCCTCGGAAAGCTGGGACTGGCAGGCGGGGCAGTCCGCAAGATGGCGCTCGATGGCGGCGCGTTCCTGGGCGTTCACTTCGTCGCAGACGTAAAAAACGAGGAGTGAGGCAATCTCCGCGCAGGGATTTTTTTGTTCACCGGTATTCATCGCAGCACTCCCAATTCCATGCGGAGTTTGCGCGTGGCGCGAAACAGGGAATTCTTGACGGTCTCTTCGCTGGTGCCCAGGGCGTCGCCGATCGCGCGCAACTTCAGACCGTGATAATGCTTCATTTCAAAAACGATGCGCTCGCGGGGAGAGAGCCGCTCCATGGCGGTGGCGAGCCGCGCCTTGATTTCCAGGCCGAGCAACTGCCGCTCGGGGTCCTGGGTCGCGCGGTGTTCGCGCTGGCGCTCGAAAAAGTCCGTGCCACCGTCCTCGAATTGCCCGGAGTGCATCTCTGGAGCTTGATCCTCCGGACGAGCCTGACGGCGGCGAAGATGATCGAGACAGACATTGGTGACGATGCGATAGAGCCAGGTGTAGAAGCTGCATTCGAAGCGGAAACGATGGAGGTTGCGGTAGACCTTAAGGAAAGCTTCCTGATAAACGTCGCGCGCGTCTTCGGTGCGCTTCATGAGATTCACAGCGAGGCGGAGAACGTCGCGGTCGTAGCGGCGAACCAGCTCTTCGAAGGCGGGGCGGCTGCCTACCTGGGCTTGTTCGACGAGCACGCGATCATCGAGGTTGGCCAGGGAGGTCACTGTAGCCAACGCCGAATCCGAATTACTGGAGTGCCCGGATTCATTCGCTAAAGCCAAAGCCCAAGGGGGTAAAGACATTTTCGCTTTCTCTTTGCCGATTCTGCTCTAAGTTTCCACCCCAGTTCCAGTTGGGGAACCGGCATCCTGCGGCAGAGCTGGCGCACCCCGCCGATAAAGCATTAGACGCGGCGGGCCGACCGGGGTAAGCGAACAAGGGCTCACGCCTCCCGACGCTTGCCCCGGCATGTAAGATGCGCCTGGGCGGCCTTGGGTCATACCCGGAGCTCAAGAACTGGCTTGCTGGCCGCGCGATTGCCAGGTCACCAGTGGCCAGCCCAGGAGCATGACCAGCGCGAACAGAAGGATGTAGCCATTGTTGCGATAAAAGGCGTCCGGCTGACTGAGCAGCTCGCTGGCACCGGTAACAAGCGCGGTGCAGGCTACTACCAGGAACAGGCCCAAAAGGTTGAACCGCACAACGCTGGAAACGCCGATGACGACTACACCCAGGAGTATCGCTTGGGCCAGGAATTGCTTCAGGAAATCGGCAGCCGAACCATAACTGACAACGAAGGTGGCTGCCACTGCGAAGAAGAGAATGAGTCGCAGCCAGCGCACGCGAAGTTCAGCGCCCAGAAACGAACCAGCCAGAACGAGAACAGCGGTGGTCAGGAGCGCGCGAACCACGGTGCCACCGCTCAAGCCAGCACCCGGAAAGACGGTATCGAAGGCATCCCCGAAACCGGCCGGGAGGCCCCGGTGTAAGGTGGGCCACCAGACGGATGCAAAATCAAGGATGCGACGCAATCCAATCAGCAAACCCGAGCCGCCCAGGCCGATCCAGAAGGCGTCCCGGTAGTATTCCGCAGGCATGCCCAGCCAGGCAGGAAGCTGCTCCTCGCCGAAGGCGCGAACCGCAAACGACCAAGCGAGCCCAAACAGGAGAGTGAGCCCTCCCACAAGCAGCCCCCCTGCAAGAAAAATGAAAACAGCCACGGAGCCGAAGAAGATACGCAATGGGATGGACGTAGGATATTGTGCGAGGAGCCCGGGAATTCCGCGCCCAAAGAAAAAGCTGAAGACATAACCGACCAGGCCCACAAGCCCCCAGGAAAACATTCGCCGCCAGGGAACCGTGACTGCAGGCTGGGCACGCAATCGCTTGAAATAAAACACCAGGATGCCGACGATCACACCCAATCCCACGCAGACCTGGCCCGCCGTGACCAGCGTCCGCGCCACGGTTTGCTCTTCCTGCTTGCGCTGAAACTCTTCGGGAATCTTGATGAAGGTGCGGTAGTCGGCGGGCTCGTCGCCGAGAACCTGAACGCTCATGCGAGCGTAGGCGTGGTCGGAGGAATCCTTCGCGCCGGAAGTTTCCGGATCGAGGGGCGCGTTCTGCTGCCAAGTCAAAGTGTGGTCCGTGCGGTTGGGATGTTTCTCGGAATTGGCTTCCACGAGTTTCCAGCCGCTGAGGTCGATCTGCTTTTTCTCTCGCAGAAATTTTTCAGCAATGTACACTGCCTCGTCCTTGGGCAGGTTCGCACCCTTTGTGGCTTCGGCCAAGGTGTGCCAGAAACCGTGCAGGGAGCCATCCGGCTTGAGGGTGACGCCGAATTCCTCGGGTTGAGAATCGTGGAAGTAACGCAGGCGCCAAAGAGCGCCGGGGACGCGCTGGGAGTAAATACTGTTGATATCGGAGACGGACATACGGCGGTGGAGAAATTCATTCGTTGCCGGACTGGTCGTGTCGACCAATTGTGCGGCTTTTCGGTAGCTGTTGGGGTCGAGGCCATGCTCCCGCATAACGCCGTCGGCACGCAGCGTCGCCGAACTGCGATTGACGGAAAGCTCGAGGTAGTCGCCGATGTGCTCGCGCTTCAGGCGCCAGGCGCATAGTCCGCCGAATAGCACGCAAAACGCGAGGAAACCCAGTGTGCCGGCCGTGAGAGGGGCATAGCGGCGTGCGGAGGTGGCGGCCTGCTGGGGGACAACTGCCTGGGTGAGGTTGATCTGCGGCGCGGGGTCGGCTTGGTTGAGGAGATCCTCAACACTTTCAAAACTTCCGCGCGTCAGATACAGGACTCCGGAAAAGAGTAGTGGCGCGACCGCGGCGAGTCCCACCACGATGCCCGAAATCTTGAAGTACAGATTATCAGAGCGGATAAGCAGCAAACCGACGAGCGAGGCATCCACGGTGTAATGCCAGATCAACGTGGCGACTATGCCCCATCGCAACATCACCACGCCCGCCACAATGCCGATCAGCCCGACTTCAATTCCCCGGATGTAACCGGGTTCCTGAGGGTAAGCGCTGTGCAGGAAGCTCCAGAAGAAGGCGGGAAGAATGACGGAAAGCACGCGCGATCCGGTGAGCTTGTGAAGGAACGGGATGGCGAAGAGACGGAAGAGAAACTCCTCGCTGGTGGACGCAAGCACGCCAATCGCAACACCCGCGATCCAGGGAAATGAGGTGTTCACCACATCGGAATAATTCACATCCTGGGGCGCCCAAACGCCGAAATGGCTTCCGATCAGATAGAACGCAACGATGAAGCCGATGTGCGCAGCGGCCAGAGAGAGTCCTACCACCGATGACGAGAAGAACTCCTTCGAGCGGATGCCGCGCATCGAGAAGGCGCGCGTGAGGCGTAGCCGTTCCGGTTGGGCCGCACGATAGAGAGGCTCTGCACCGGGCATCACGAGGCTGACGGTAAGCGCCGTGCCCACGGCCGCCAACAGCATGGACAGCAGACTCCGCAGGACGAAACTCGGATAAGTGAAGTGCGTGTCATATCCCGCGCGCACGGATCCCCAGTCGTTCAACTGCATCAGGAAATAGAGGATGGCCACGACGACGCCGATCTTCCACGCGGCGCCCCAGGAGGTCTTGCCTTGGCGCGTCAAGGCGATGCCCAGCCACAACGCTCCGCCGAGCAGGAAACCGTAGGGAATTATCGCGACCTGGTTGTAGAAAATATTGGTCGAGCGGAGGTGCTGGTAATCGCGCGTCCAGGCCTCGGGGACCTGCAGGAACTCCCGGGTGTCCCCGATGTGATCGCCCTGCAAGCCGACTTGCAGACGATAGGGGGCCTCCTTGGCTCTGAAGCTTTTGCGTTCCCAAGTGAACGACCAGTCCAGACGATTCGGGCGGGTGACGGAACTCGCCTCTCCCGGCAGAAACTCCCAATTATTCAGATCGGTTCCCAGTTTGGCTTGCAGATACTGCTGCGCGGCGAGGAGCGCTTCTTCGCGCGTTAGCGATTTTGCCGCGCGCGCTTCCTCGAGGATGTGGTCGTAGCCAACGACTTTACCCGCCGGACTGACATGGACACGAAACTCTTCCTCCTGCTTCGGGCGGAAAAAGCGGACCTCCCAAAACCAGATATTCAGCTCGCTGGACATCAGGTGATTGGCTTGCTGAAGGCCGAGTTCGCGCTCGAGATAAGTTTTGGCGTTTTCGTCAACGTCAAAGACGATAGTGGATTGGTAGCCGTCGAGGTTCTCCCCCAGGTTCTCGACGAACTGTTTTGCGCGCGTTTGCGCTTCGGCGCGGGAGACCTTGAAATCGACGGAAGCTTCCGGAAAAGCGCGGAAGAAGTATTTGTGGGCAAAGAAGATGCCGACAATGCCGCAGAAGATCCACAGGGCCAGAATGCGTTTGTCCGAGCCGGTCAAGCGTTCTTGCGCCAACGAAGCCTCCAGGGGAATGACAGCCGCGAATGCCCACTCTATCCATACGCAGGGCAGGGACGCAAGTTTCACGAAAGGCGAAGCTTACATCGAGGATGATATAAAGAAGAGAGCGATGAGTATCAGTCTGCAAACCAATGTTCAGATGGTCAAGGGCGTGGGGCCGCAACGCGCGGAATTGCTGGCGCAGCGCGGGATTTACATCCTGGAAGACTTGCTGAACTACCTGCCGTTCCGCTACGAAGACCGCATCCGTTTTTCGAAGATTAAGGAAGTGCAGCCCAACGGCGTCTATACGCTGCGCGCGCGGGTGATGAGCGGGCAAGCGATTCGCGGGATGTACGGCCGCGACGCGATTTACCACTTGCTTGTGCAGGACGACACCGGATCGCTGCCTTGCAAGTTTTTTCACGGTGGCTACCTGGAAGGACGGTTGAAACCGGGACAGGAGCTGATTCTCTACGGGAAGGTGGAAATCGACAAGATGCGTCCGGCACGGCGGGAAATGGTGAATCCTCAGATCGAGGTGCTGGGAGGCCAGGAGGCGGATTCGACGGAGATGGGGCGGATCGTGCCCGTATATGAAGCTGTCGGCACGTTCGGCACACGGCAGATTCGCCGCGCCATTTACGCCACGCTTCAGAGTTTGGATCCGTACGTCCTCGACGTGTTACCCGCCGAGATGCGCAAGCGGCTGGCGTTTCCCTCGCGGCGAGATGCCCTGATCCAGACGCATTTTCCGCCGCCAGAAGAGTCCCTGGAGGCGCTGAACCTGTTTCGCTCGCCGGCGCAGCGGCGTTTGATCTTTGAGGAGTTTTTCCTTTATCAGCTCAGCTTGGTGCTCGGGCGCAAAGCCACGCGCAAGGAAAATGCCATTCCGTTCCGGGTACGCGAGGACAAAGTACGCGAGGCGCTGAAGCGGATACTTCCGTTCAAGCCAACGGGAGCGCAAAAGCGGGTGTTGGCGGAAATCGCGGCGGACCTGGAGCGACCGGTGCCGATGAACCGCCTGCTGCAGGGCGACGTGGGCAGCGGGAAAACCATCGTGGCGTTGCAGGCAGCGGTCATCGCGATGGAAAACGGATGCCAGACGGCGTTGATGGCGCCAACGGAAATTCTTGCCGTGCAGCATTACCTGGCAGCGCGGCGAGTACTAGCGCCTGGCGGTTACCGCGTGGAGTTGCTGATCAGCGGATTGAAGTCCGCGGAAAAAACGGCCGCGAGGGAACGGATCCGGACGGGCGAAGCGCAACTGATAATTGGAACGCACGCGCTGATTGAGGAAAGCGTGGAGTTCCAGCGGCTGGGGTTTGTGGCCATTGACGAGCAGCACCGATTCGGCGTGATGCAACGCAAAAAGTTGATGGATAAGGCCGTGAAGCATGGACACGCACCGCATGTCCTGGTGCTGACCGCCACGCCGATTCCGCGGACGCTTTCGCTCACGCTGTACGGGGATTTGGATGTTTCCGTTGTGGACGAACTTCCGCCGGGGCGCACACCGATCGAGACGCGCATGACCACGGAAGCGCATCTTCCGGGCGTGTGGGAATCGCTGCGCCGGGAAGTCGAAGCGGGCCACCAAGCGTACGTGGTTTATCCGGTGATTGAGGAGTCCAAGCTGGAATTGAAGGCCGCGATGGAAGAGTACGTGCGGCTCTCCAAAACCGTTTTTCCGAAACTTCGGGTTGGGTTGCTGCACGGGCGGCTTTCGAGCGAAGAAAAAGAAGACGTGATGCAGCGCTTCCGGAGGAATGAGGTGCAGATCCTGGTGGCAACGACCGTGGTGGAAGTTGGCGTGGATGTTCCAAACGCTACGGTGATGGTGATTGAGCACGCGGAGCGATTCGGATTGTCGCAATTGCATCAACTGCGTGGCCGCATTGGGCGCGGCGCGCAAAAGTCGCATTGCATCCTGGTGGCTCCTGCGCGTTTGACAGAAGAGGGCCGGGCGCGGCTGGAAACCATGGTGCGCACGAACGATGGATTTGCAATTGCCGAAACCGATTTGCAGTTGCGCGGGCCGGGGGAATTTTTCGGCACCCGGCAGTCCGGGGAACTTGGATTTCACGTGGCCAGCCCGTTGCGCGACCGCGAATTGCTGGAACTGGCCCGCAAGGAGGCGTTCACGCTTGCCGAGGATCCGGAGAAGAAAGAGACACTTCAGGGCGTGCTGCGAGTTTTGCCGGGGGAGTGGCAGCGGCGCTATCATCTGGCGCGCATCGGTTGAGGCGCGGGAACGTTCATGCGCGTGATTGCCGGAAAATATCGCGGCCGCCAGTTGAAAAGTTTGAAGGGGATGGCTCTGCGTCCGACGAGCGACCGCCTGCGGGAGACATTGTTTAATGTACTGGGCGAACGGATCGTGGGTTCGTGGTTTGTCGATGCTTTTGCCGGAACCGGAGCGGTGGGGATCGAGGCGCTCAGCCGTGGCGCGAAGGAAGTGGTGTTCCTCGAAAAGCACGCACCGGCGGCCACGCTAATCAAGAAAAACCTCGAGTCGCTCGAGGTGGTTGGAGGAGCACGAGTTCTGAGCGTCGATGCTCTGAAGGGGCTGGAGGTGGTGGGGAAAGAAAACTCGGGCGGCAGGGAAATGCGCGCAATCGTCTTTCTGGACCCACCCTATGCCAATGCCACGGAATATGACCGCGTGCTGTCCTTCCTCGGTTCTGCTAGGCTCTTGGGAGAAGGCAGCTTGGTGATTGCGGAACATAGCCGGCGGTTTGCACTGCCGGAGGCAGTTGGTAAGTTACAGCAAGTGCGTGTGTTACGCCAGGGAGATGCGACGCTGAGTTTTTACCGGTTTGTGAAAGAAACCATCAAGAGCGAAGCTGCGTCAGAGTAAACCCGTGGCACGCAACGCTCATCTACCATTCTGTCCCCCAGCCCCGCTCTCCAGCCCCGCGGGAGCGAGGAAGAGCACGCTATAATTAATGGCTGATGTTTTATCGATTCCAGGTCGATCCGTTTGACTTGCTCGGGCAGAACGAAATCTACCCGATCCCTGTCTATTTGCCAGGAGAGAGCCAGCCGAAACTGAGCGTCGAATGGAACAGCTTTCATCAGAATTTTTTCAGCGAGCTCGCGGCCTTTTTGAAATGGACTCGCGTGCCCAAGGGCGATCCGGCAGACAACATTTTCATCGATTGCCGGATTCAGCGGCGCATCCCGTACCAGGCGATCCTGGCGGCAGCGCTGTGGCATGTCGTCTTCTTTATCGTGCCGTGGCCTCAATTGCCGGGGTCGGGGAGGCGAAATCACGCTTTCGACAATACGGAACTCACTTGGTCTGGTCCGGTGGAGGACTTGCCCCTGCTGAATGTTCCGAAGCAGAGGCGTTCCTCCCGTTCGGCGAAAGCTCCTCCGAATGAAGCCACGGGCACGGACGCTTATCATCCCCGCCAGCGCATTTACACGGACCCGATTCACCCCACGCATCCGCGGCAGACTTTGGTGAATACCTCGGCGCCGCTGGAACCGCCCAAATTCATGCCCGCTCTTCCCAACATGGTTCAGCTTGCCGCTGCTGCTGGACCTGCGCGCCCGCGATTGGAGATCAGCGCGCAAACACTGGCAAAGCTTCGTCCCAAGCAGATGAAGCACGCAGCCACGACAAATGTGCCAACGCCGGACGCGCCGAATCTGGAGATGCGTCCTGCGGAGGTCAGTCTTGCGGCGGTAACGCGCGGCCCGGCAAGGCCAAAGTTGGACATTAATGCAGGTTCCGCGCCGCGATTGGCGGATCGCGCACAGAATGGTGATGTGGTGCGCGCGCCGGAACTGGCGACAGGGACTGCGGGAGCGCCGGGTGGCCCATCGACTACGATCATCGCCTTATCTTCGGCTCCGGCGCCGCCCACGCCCGTGATCGAAGTTCCCATGGGAAATACCGCGGCGCGCGTTTCGATTTCGCCGGAGGGCAAGGGGGCAGGGACGGGCGGCGGGTCCGGAGCGAACGGAAGTGACGCGGCGGGGAATAATTCTGTCGGTATCAGCATCAGTGGGGGCAATCCAAAACCGAATGTAGGGATGTCTGGCCTTGGCGGAGTGGGGAAGCTAACGCTGCCCAAGGCCCAAGCGGCGTACAAGCGCCCGGATCCAAATGTATCGGTCGAGGATCCGCCGGAGCGCACCGGACCGGCGGATTTCGCCACGCTTCCTCCCGGCGCGCCGCCGGAGCAGATTTTTTCTTCGCACCGCGTGTATTCGATGAACGTCAACATGCCGAACCTGAACAGCGTGACCGGCAGTTGGATCGTTCATTTTTCCGAACTGCGCTCACCCAGTGCGGTTCATTTGAGCGGCGAATTGAGCGCACCAGTTCCCGTGCATAAGGTCGACCCGAAGTATCCTCAAGACTTGATGAAGGACCACGTCGAGGGCGAAGTGATCTTGTATGGGGTGATTCGCCCGGACGGCGGCGTGGACAGCATCCAGCTTGTCCGCGGTATCGATCCGCAACTGGACGCCAATGCGATTGGGGCGTTCCGCCAGTGGAAATTTCAGCCGGCCACGAAAAGCGGCCAGGCGATTGCTATTGAGGCCATTGTGCATATTCCGTTCCGCGGTCCGGAACGGAATAGCCCGCCATCCGGCAATTTTCTCGTAAGTCGCAATTTCTCCCATGCCCGATCACAGCCACGCACTGTCATCCTGAGGAGCGCGTCGTTTGCGCTCCGAAGGATCTCACTGAGCACGGTGGAAAGCTCTGAAGTTGAGATCCTTCGGCCCGGCAAAAAGCGCCGGGCCTCAGGACGACATTGCCTCGCCAGCGTCGAACAGCGAATAACCAGTAGCTTCTGAGAAACCGCGTATGTCTATTGGTTGGAAAGGAAGCTGGCTTCGTAGAGTTTCACCAAAGTGTAGAGCGCGTGATTGACGGGCGTGGACACGCCGAGTTGCGCGCCCAGGCGGGCCACGTATCCATTCAAGGAATCGATTTCCGTACGCTTGCCGCGCGCCAAATCCTGTGCTGTCGAAGATCGCGTTCCGCTCATTTGCTCGGCGATTTTGAAGGAGCCGGCGATAGCGGCACGCGGATCTTCGAGGCCTGGGGGATGAATGCCCTTGGCGCGCGCAACGCGTAAAGTCTCATAGACAGCCGCCTCGACGAGCTGTTTTGCATCCGCACTGGCGATGATGTCCCCGTAGGTGACTCTGCCCAGGGCGGAGACCGCATTGAGCGCGCAGTTCCAAATGAGCTTGGTCCAGAGCTCGCCTTCGATGTTGTCCGAAATGCGGCAGGGGATATCGGCCGAAGTAAAAAGGTTGGCGATATGCGCGGTTGTTTCGTTGTTTGGGCCAATGACAAGATCGCCACGCCCGAAGTGCATCACGGAGCCGGGGGCAGGAACCGAAGCGGCAACGTAAACGACCGCAGGCACCGCAACGATTCCGGAAGCCGCGCGGATTTCCTCGGCGTTGTTCACGCCGTTCTGCAAGCTCACGACGACGGCCGTTGACGGGAGAACGGCGGCCAATTGTTTGGAGACGCCCGCGGTGTCCGTGGTTTTCACGCAAAAGAGAACGACATCCGCGTCCGAGGCGGCCGAGAGCTCCATGGATGCCTGGGGATGGACGGTTTCCTGGAAGCGGAAGGAGTCCAGAAAAAGCCCGGAGCGCCGCACAGCCTCAACAAACAAAGGGCGGCCGATCAGCACCACGGGCAGACCGGCGCGGGCGAGCATTCCGCCGAAATATCCGCCGACAGCGCCGGCGCCGACCACCGCGACTTTGGGTTTGTTGTTTGGCATGCTCAGGTCGCATCACCCGGTTCGAAAGAATGCCCGCGAGGAAGCTTCAGAAATGATTCCGCAACTCGCGAAACGCGGGGAGAATCACGAGCTTGCCCGATCCCGCGACAACCGCCTCATGTTCGAGTTGCCAGGTGTTGACGTGCGGAATGTACACCGCGTTCAATCCGGCCTCCATGGCCGGGTTGATGTCGCTGCGCGGGCTATTGCCGATCATCCAGCCGTGGGTCTTCACGATTTTGTGCTTGTTGACCAGGAGCGTGTAGGTCTTGGCGTCTTTTTCCGCGACGATCTCAATGGCTTCGAAAAAGCCTTGCAAGCCCGAGCGCTCCACTTTGGCGGCCTGTTCGGCGGGTTCGCCCTTGGTGAAGAGGATCAGCCGGTGGCGCTTGGTGAGGTACGCCAGCGTATCCGGGACGCCATCCAGAATTTTGGGAGGCGTCTGCTCAAGCGCCACGACACGTTTGTGAATTTCGGCTAGGACTTCGCGGCGCGCCATTTGGTCCGCGAGCTTCAGGTAGGTTTCTTCGAGGGACCTGCCGAAGCTGCGCACGCCATAGCCATACTGGCGGATATTCTTGCGCTCGGTTTCATTGAGGATGTGACGGATGTAAGCACGGGAATAGCCGGAAGGTTCCACGAGGCTGATGAAATCCTCAATCAGCTTTTCGAAGAAAACGTTGTTTTCCCAGAGCGTGTCGTCGGCGTCAATCAGCAGCGTGTTGCGTCTCATAGTCTGTAACGATCAATCCATTTCCTCCCTGCGGTGCTTCTGCCGGCTTTTCGGAAAAGAGCCGATTCAGTGTAGCAGCCCCAGGGCATCTTCGACGATGGCGCGGGACGCGCCGGGACGCGCCATGGCTTTTGCGGCCGCGCTCATGGCCTGCAGCTTTTCCGGGTTGTCCAGCAACGCGGCGATTTTCCACGCCGCAGCAGGCAAATTATTACAACGAATGGCGGCGCCCGCTTCCAGGAGATGATCGGCGTTGCGCTCCTCTTGCCCCGGAATAGGCTCGATCAAGGCCATCGGCAGCCCGCGCGCCAGCGCTTCGGAAGTCGTCAACCCACCCGCTTTGCCGATGAGCATATCGGCGGCGGCCATGTACCGGTCCATCTCCTTCGTGAAACCAACAACCACCAAGCGATCTCCGCCCGCGGGCAATTTTCCGGCGGCTTTCGAGAGTGGCTCCAAGCTTTGTTTCAATTTTTCGCCCTTGCCGGCGATGGCAACAATTTGCCAAGGGCGCTTTAACGCCAATAAATCCTCGACCAAATGTTCGACGGGGCCGATGCCATAACCGCCGGCGGAAATCAGCAGCACGCGCGCATCCGGAGAAAGCCCGAACTTCCTGCGGGCTTCACTGCGGGCGATGGGAACTTCGAAGAGCGGATCGATGGGAATGCCGGTCACGCGCAGTTTTTCCCGCGGCACTCCGATACCCGCGAGATATTCCGCGGACTCCTGAATCGCGACGTAATACCGGTCCACGGTGCGGCAGAGCCACATGGCATGCACGTCGTAATCGGTTACCGCGATGGCGTTCCGGGCGCGCAGCTTTTTCTTCGCAATCAACCAGGCC
Source organism: Candidatus Acidiferrales bacterium (assembly GCA_963734105.1). Lineage (GTDB taxonomy): Bacteria > Acidobacteriota > Terriglobia > Acidiferrales > UBA7541 > Acidiferrum. The sequence goes on from CAVTFW010000001.1 coordinate 74,196, forward strand.
AGGATTTCCGCGGGAAGAAAATGCGTGGCGATGCACAGATCCGGCTGCACCCGCTTGAGCATTCGGATCATCGGTTGGGTGTTCAGCCGGTCCAGGGCGAGTCTCCGGCGGGGATGGCTCCAGGGTTGATCCGTGCGGTCGTAAAGCAGGCCCATCAAGCCGGGCGCGCGCCGCACCATTGCGATGTAGGCATCATCGTAGAGCCGCTGGAACAACTTGCTCACATGGGCGATGGCGTCAACGTGCTCCACATGGCAGTCGCCCTTGGCTCGGAACGCCAGCTCCAGGGCCTGGGCAGCCCGCACGTGCCCAGCGCCAGAGGAAGCGGAAAGAATCAGCACGCGCGGCTTGCCGCTCAACGCAGGAAGCTGAGTCATTCGGCGGTTACACTGAGGCGGACTTACGATGGCCCGTAGCGAGTTTTTCCAGGATGGTGCGCGCCAGGTTCTGAAGCTCGCCGAAGTGCGTCAAGTATTCCTGAAATTCATGATTCAGCCACTGGGCATCCTGCGGACCAAGCTGGTTGCGCAGGATCATGTCGCGAAGTTTCACTGGATGAGGCAGCAGGGCCTCTTCCTGAAGTTCCTCGAGCGCCTGGGCCGGATTGTAGTGATACATGACTTTCCCCCACGAGTTGCAAGCGGTGAGAGCGGTGCAACTCAAGATTCCATTCTAAGCAAATGAGAGCAGGCACACCCACTTTTCCAGCGAAACAGAGTGGAAATCAGGCCGCGGTGGCGCGGGCGGGCACGAACTCGTATCGATCGATCCTGGCGGCAATGCCGGTGTGGCCGTTGTCGGTAGCTTCCACGCGGACCACTTTGCCGTGACAACGAATGTTCACGTCCCCGGCGGAGATCATCTGTTGCGGGAGAGTCAGGACGAAGTCGATCTCGCTGCCATGTTCGAAGCGTGCGTCGGTGAGGAAATAAAGGCCCCGGTAACTGACATCGCGTGTATTAGCTTTCAGTTCGGGGCTATTCGCATCATGCGCCAGGACGCGCACGGGCAGGGTCATCATAAAGCGCCTTGCTTCACGCCGATCAGATAAATCGCCCATACGGGCCCCCTGTTTTGGCCGAGTTGGGCTGAAAGTAACACTCGATGGAAGAAACTGCAATGCGTAATTCGAGGAATTTAGCTCTAGTACTCGCACACGCCGTAGTGGGCGGCCTAGAACTATCTGTTGCCAACTAGAACAAGAGTCAGAGATGTGTGAATAATCCGAATCGAGTACACTTTGTGCGGATTCCTCCGGTTCTCATGCAGATTCATCACGATTCCCGCAATTTCTTTCTGGCAGGGCCTGAGGGCAGCCTGGAAGCACTACTGTGGACTCCCGCCCATTCCGAACTGTCCGCGCTCGCGGCTGTGCTGTGCCATCCTCATCCGTTGTTCGGCGGGACTTTGCACAACAAGGTTGTTTACCAGGCCGCGAAATCCTTAGACGCGCTGGGCATTCCCGTCTTGCGATTCAATTTTCGCGGCGCGGGTTTGAGTGCGGGAGAGCACGACCGCGGATTAGGGGAGGGAGCAGACGTGCAAGCGGCCATCGATTTCTTGGCGGCGGAGTTTCCCAACGTGCCGCTGCTTGTTGGAGGTTTCAGTTTTGGAAGTTGGGTGGGACTGCGGGTGGGTTGCGCGGATCCCCGCGTGCAGGAATTAATTGGACTGGGAATTCCCGTGAACAGTTCCGACTTTTCTTATCTGGAGAGCTGCGGCAAGCCCAAATTAATCGTTCAAGGGACAGTCGACGAAAATGGCAGCTGGGAAAAGGTCGAACCGGTTGTGGCTCGTGCGGCGGGGGACACGCGACTTGTTTTTGTACAAGGCGCGGATCATTTCTTCGCGGGACATTTGGAGCAGTTGGACCAGGCCATCACCGAGTGGTTGGTGGAGAAACATCCGGGGCTGCAGAAGCTCTAGGCGCCTTCGCCGCGCGAAAAAAGTTGGCTGAATTGCTCGAGGCCGGCGGGAGGGGCTTCGACGAGCCGCGCGTTGGCTTCAACGTGAGCGGTGCGCGACATTCCCACCAGCGCGGTGGTGATTCCGGGAGCCGAGCGCACAAATTGCAAAGCGCGTTCCGCGTCGTTCTGCAGACCTAACGCTTCGGCGACAAATTCCGGTAGATTTTGCGCCACCTGCCCTTGCAACAGGGAGGCGCTGGCAATCAAATGAATGTCCAGCGCGTCGGCAGCTTCCATGATGGTCTTTTGCTCGGCGCCAACGGTTTGGCTGCCGAGCGTCAGGGCTTCGGTCATCGCTAGGTTGAAAGGCAACTGCACGAAACGGAAACGATGTTTCTCTCCGGCGATTACCTTTGCGATTGCCACCAACTCCGCCAATTGCATGGCGTCACGCACGGATTTTTCCTGGCGAAAGCCGTTCCAAGTGGCCATGCCATAAAACTGGATTTGGCCGCGCGCAGCAGCAGATTCGAGGAAGACAAAAGCTTCTCGAACGCGGTTCAGAAAATCGGGTTTTGAAATTTCGGAGAGCTGCGTCTCCGGATTGTGCAGGTAATAGACGTCGATGCACTCCACTCCCAAATTCTTCAGGCTGCGTCCCAGTTGATTTTCCAGGTAACGAGGCGTCATGCAGTGGCTGCCGGCAGCGATGTCCTTCGCCGTAAAAATGCCTTTTTGAAGGTATTCCTCGAAGAAATAGCGATTCGGGTCCGCAGGCATGACGCCGTCCGGGGTCAGGTAGCCGCCCTTTGTGCACACCACGATTTCATCGCGGGTGAAGCCCTTGTGCGCGAGGACCTTCAGGGCCGTGCCCACGCTCCGCTCGCTGCGCTGCAGGCGATAGTTGATGGCCGTGTCAATTAAATTGATGCCGGATTCAACGGCGGCTACGATGGCCGCGGCATAACCGGAATCGGTGGAGTCATTGGCCTGGCCGAGATACGTTCCGATGCCCAGCGAGGAGATCACCAGATCTTTAACCAGTCGAAAGTGCCCATCCGCAGCGACTCCGCGGAACTTTTCGGCGTAGCGAGTGGTGCCTTCCTGCGTTGCTCCCCGGGTCATTTGGTTTCCTCGCTTTTGGTTTTTTCTTCTGGGACGCCGGCTTCACTGACCGGGTCCTTCTTGGGCGACAGCAGCCGCGAACAGGCGCGCAAGATTCTACGGTATGGCCAGTCCTTTTCTCGAAAGAATATTTCTCCTTCGCGGGGACTGCTGAAAAACCAGCGGGCCACGAGAGCCAGGTGCTCTCCCAGTTCGGCGGCGCTTTGCCGCACATTTGCGTTTGCGACCGGCGCCGCGCTTGCGACGCCTTCAAGGTAATCGCGGACGGCCTCTTCCGCAGAAGTAGGCTTGCCGGTATCGCCAAATTGCAGGGAGAAAGGCTCGGCCAGCCTGCCGCCGTGAACGGCGAAGAAGGCGATGGATTGTTCGTCGGCGGTGCGTTGGAGAATGACCGCGTCGAGATTCTGAATGCGCCGCGACAAATCCGGCTTGCCGCGGAGAACATCATCCAATTTTTCCAGCTTCTTGTGAATGGCGGCTGCTTTTTCAAAGTCCAGTTGTTCGCTGGCGGATTCGCGATCGCGCGCCAACACGTCATGCAGGGAGCCCCCGCTCGTGTCCAGGAATTGGACCAAGCGGCCCACTTCGGAGTCGTATTCTTCCTTGGAGCATCCCGCGAAACATGGAGCGAGGCACATTTTCATCTCGGAATAGATGCACCCGGGAAACGCGGGGTCGCGGCGGATTTTGATCTGACAGCGACGCACCTTGAAAAGGTCCAGCATCGTTTCGGCGAAAGCCTCGGCGGAGCGGCGGGAGGCAAACGGGCCGTAGTAGACGCCGGATGTGGGCTCGCCTTGCTCATTGACGACAATGTGGCGAGTGACGAAGCAGCGCGGGTAGGAATTGCGCAGATTGATTTTCAAAACCGGGGCGGGGCGAAGGCGCATCAACTCGCGGTAGCGCTTGGGGAAAATTTGTTTTGCGTTCTGGTAGTAGGTGAAGGCTTGTTCAAAGGCCGAGCCTGTTTCGCGATACCTCACCAAATGCGCGAACTCGCGAAGGTTCAGGCGCTTGCTGGCCGGATCCGGCGGGCCTAGCAGGCGCTGCAGGCGGCGACGAAGGTCTGCGGTGCGTATCAGATACGGCTCCGCCGATTCTTCGCGCGAGGCGACTAGGCAGACGGCGGGTTTTGCTGGCAGTAGAGAGAAGAATTCCGCGTCGTGATCGAGAATGAATTCCAGGCCAGAGTCGAGTTGCAGCACTCCGTCAGGATACTACGGACCCATCACTCACGCCGAAACGCCGCGCCCGCTGCTTCTTGCTCGTTTACAAGGAGCCTAGGAGGCTTAAGTCTTCAACACCCAGGAGGCGATCACCAGGCGCTGGATCTCGCTGGTGCCTTCGTAGATTTCCGTGATGCGCGCGTCGCGGTAGGCGCGCTCGACCGGGTATTCGCGGCTGTAGCCGTAGCCGCCGTGGATCTGGATGGCCTTGTGAGTTACGCGCGTGGCCATTTCGCTGGCAAAAAGCTTGGCCGTGGCCGCTTCCAGGCTGAAGCGCGAGCCGCTGTCTTGTTTCCATGCTGCCTTGCGCACCAGCAACCGCGCCGCGTCGATCTCCGTGGCCATGTCCGCCAGCATGAACTGGATGGCCTGAAATTGCGCGATGGGGTGTCCGAAGGCCATGCGTTCCTGCGCCCACTCGAGCGCAGCTTCGAACGCGCCCTGCGCAATACCGGTGGCCTGCGCGGCAATTCCGATCCTTCCACCGTCCAGAGTGGAGAGCGCCACCTTGTATCCCTCGCCTTCGTTCCCGACGCGATTTGTTTCCGGAACTACGCAATCGGCGAACACCAACTCGCAGCAGGCGGTGGCGTTGATGCCCAGTTTTTTTTCTTCCTTGCCTACTTTGAAGCCCGGCGTACCCTTTTCCACGACGATCGCGGTGATGCCCTTTTCACCCTTGGCGGGATCGGTGTTCACATACACGATGGCCGCATCGGCAACGCCGCCGTTGGTAATCCAGGCCTTGGTGCCGTTTAACGTGTATTTATCGCCCTTCTTTACCGCTTTGGTTTGCAGGGCCGCGGCGTTGGAGCCGGCTTGCGGCTCGGTGAGCGCATAGCAGCCGATCTTTTCGCCGCGCGCGAAGGGCTGGAGAAATCTCTTTTTCTGCTCGTCGGTTCCGTAGCGATGTATGGGGTCGCAGAAGAGGGAGTTTTGCACGCTGAGGATCACGCCGGTAGAGGCGCAGCAGCGGGAAATCTCTTCGATCACGATGGAGTAGGAGATGTGGTCGAAGCCCGCGCCGCCCTCGGCCTCCGGGAACGCCACGCCGGTTAGGCCCAGTTCCGCCGCTTTTTTGAAAAGCTCCCACGGGAAATGGCCAGTCTCGTCCAGTTCCTTGGCGAGCGGGCGCACCTCAGACTCCGCAAACTCGCGCACGCTTTTTTGCAGCAGCTTTTGCTCTTCGCTCAGCTCCAGATTCACGATGTCTCTCCCGCGCGGGTGTTCAAACGGAGGTTTGAATCAACGATTCTAGCTCGTGGTGCGTCCCCTGTCACACTAAGGATTTAGAGTGGAAGAGCCCTGTCACATCGTATCCCTCTGGCGAAGCTGAAGTGTTTGAGCGATAAGAGGCGGGAGGAGCTTGCCGCCCGGCTGGGGGGAGGGCCGGGCGGCGCGGGACGGGTAGAATCGGCGCGTCATGGCCATCGCCGCTCGTTATTTCGATCTGGTGCGTGAGATGAAAGACGCCTACAACCATCGCCTGCGCTTGGTGGAGAGCGCCAAGCAGATCGGCATCCGGCCTAGCGCACGGCTGTTTGCTACCACCGTGCCCACGGTCCGTAAATGGCTGCGCCGCTTTGAACAGCACGGCCCTTCCGGTCTTCGCGAGCGGTCCCGGGCACGTCACCATCAACCCCACAAGACTCCTCCCAACGTTGAAGCTCAGGTGCTCGAGCTTCGCAAAACTCTACCGACGTTCGGCTCCCGCCGCCTGGTCCGCGAATTCGATCTGCGCATCGGCCACAACGCACTCGATCGCATCTGGCGCGAGCACGGGCTGATGGAAAAGCGCCGCAAGAAATACCAGCGCAAGCAAGACCTCGCGCACATCAAAGCGCAGTGGGCGCTGTTCCAGCAAATCAGCGCCGATACCAAGGATTTAGACGACATCCCGCGCTACTGGCGGCAGGCGCAGCGCTTGCACTTGCCGGTTGTGCAGTACACCGCTCGGGAAATCCGCAGTGGGCTGTTGTTCTGGGCTTTTGCGCAGGCACGCAGCGCTTCGGCCAGCGCCGTGTTCGCTGCACGCATCCAGCAGCATCTGGATCGCTACGGCATCTGCTTGCGTGACCTGGTCTGGCAAACCGACAACGGCGGCGAGTTCAAGGGCGATTTCCCCAAAGCCCTCGGCGACAGCCAGCACGTGCGCATCCCGCCGGCCGCGCACACTTACCAGAGCGATGTCGAAACCGTGCACCGCCTCGAAGAAGACGAGTTCTTCGATCTGGAAGACTTCTCCAGTCGCGGCGAGTTCCTGGCGAAAGTCCACACCTACCAGCTGTACTTCAACCTCGCACGCCCCAACTCCCACAAGGAAAATCAATGTCCTTGGCAGATCATCGAGCGGCTCGCTCCCCGCTCCCCGCTCGAACTCTGCTTGCTTCCACCCGTCTTTTTGGATTACTACCTGAACGACTCAGGGGGATACGATGTGCCGGGGCATCCCTCACTAAGGATTTAGAGCCTTCTTGAGCCGATCGTAGGTAGTCTTCAGGTCTTCCGGCTGGACGCGGGTTTCGCCCGTGACAGTCATGAAGTTGGAATCGCCGATCCAGCGCGGCAGCATGTGTAGATGCAGGTGCCCGGTCACTCCGGCGCCCGCGGCGCGGCCGAGGTTCATTCCCAGGTTCATTCCATCGGGTTTGTAGTTCATGCGGAATGCCGTCTCCACTCTCTGCGCCAGTTCCATGATTTCCGCGAGCGCTCCCGGTTCGCACAGATTCAATTCGGCAACGTGCGCGTAGGGGACGATCATGATGTGGCCAGAGGTGTATGGAAAACGATTGAGAATTACGAATGACTTGTTGCCGCGATGGACGATCAGCGTCTCTTCATCGCGGTTGCGCTTGACGGCGTCGCAGAAGATGCAGTCCGGCTGCTCGCCCTGCGCGGCTTGAGCCATGTACTGGTAGCGCCAGGGTGTCCAGAGGTAGTCCATTGCTGTTGGGCCTCGCGTTGATGCTGGGCAAGGATAGCGCATGAGTGTTAGAAGGGACATCAGATATCAGCGATCAGATATCAGGAACCAGGAGTTGGAACTTAAAGAGAAGCAGCTTAAATCTGGGCGCGCCGGAAAGAGGTCGCTTTATGATATCTGGCATCTGATAACCCTTATCCACGAACAAAAACGCCCCGAGACGGCGGGGCGCGGTCTTGGCTGCGGGGATTCCGGCGACTTCAGGCGAGTGGCGCTTCGCCCTGCGCTGCGGAGGCGGCGGCTTCCGGGCTGTTCACGAAGTCCTTCAGTTCCTTGCTAGGTTTGAAGAAAGGGATTTTTTTCGCGGGAACATCGACCTTTTCGCCGGTCTTCGGATTGCGGCCGATGCGACCGCGGCGGTCGCGAGTGCGGAAGCTGCCGAAACCGCGAATTTCGATCTTGTCGCCTTTTTGAAGAGCTTCGATGATGCTTTCAAAAATGGTTTCGACGATGGTCTCGGACTCCTTGCGAGGGAGTTCCGTGATGCGGAGCACTTGCTCGATCAAGTCCGCCTTGGTCAGTGTCGGTTGCTTTGTCATCGTCCCTAGCCTCTCCACTCGTCTGCCCTTTGATTCTCACTCACAACCAACTGGTGCGAGGCGAGTTAGGGGACATCGCCTGCCTGGTTGACCCTCTTCCTATCACTAAAATGACCCGGAGGTAAATGACTTTTCCTAAAGAATCCCCTGGGACTGGGAAAGCTGCTTCCGCCGCTACCGGGACGCCAGCTTCTGCTTCATGGCGTCGCCGATGGTTGCCGTCGCCGAAGTTTTGGACGTCTTGTATTGCTCGATCTCCCGGCGTTCCAACTGACGTGTGGCGGCGCGGTAGCTCAAGCCGATCCGCCGGGTGTCGTGGCTGATCTTGATGATCTTGAAATCGTACTCTTTGCCCGGCTCGAGCGGCCCCGCGCTCTTCAGCGGGCCAGTGGTCGGGCGGAAGCTGGAAGGGCCCTCGTCGCGGCGCTTGCGTTCTTCGATTTCGGTGTTGTGGCAAAGGCCCTCGATGTTGTCGCCGAGTTCCACGAAAGCGCCGAACGTGGCGATACGCGAAACCTTGCCCTTCACAATGTCGCCGACTTTGTGCGACTTGAACCAGTCGCCCCAGATGTCGTTGACCTGCTTAATGCCGAGGGAAACGCGACGGTTCTCCGGATCGATGCGCAGGACCTTCGCCGTGATTGGCTCGCCCTTCTTGAACACTTCGTGCGGATTCTTCACGCGGCCGGTCCAGCTTACGTCGCTGACGTGCACCAGGCCGTCGAAGCCATCCTCGATTTCGATGAACGCGCCGAATTCGGCGATGTTGCGCACCTTGCCCGTGACCACTGTGCCCACGGGATATTTCTCCGCGACCAGCAGCCAGGGATCGGCTTGCGCCTGCTTGATGCCGAGGGACACGCGCCGGTCGCTGGGCTTGATGTCCAGCACCACGACGTCCACTTCCTCGCCCGCTTTCACCACCTTCGACGGGTGCGTGGGCTTTTTCGCCCAGCTCATTTCCGTGACGTGAACCAGGCCTTCGATGCCCGGTTCCAATTCCACGAAGGCGCCGTAATCCACCACGCCGACGACCTTGCCATGATACTTGCCGCCAGCGGGATAGCGCTCGGCAGCGTCAATCCACGGATCCTTTGTCAATTGCTTCAGGCCGAGGGAGACGCGCTGCTTGCCCTTGTCGAATTTCAGGACGGTGACGTCGAGCTCTTGCTCCGGCTTGACCATGTCGCTGGGATGGCGCACACGGCCCCAACTGAGGTCGGTCAAGTGCAGCAGGCCATCGAGGCCGCCGATATCGACGAAGGCGCCGTAGTCGGTCACGTTTTTCACCGTGCCGTGAACCGTCTGGCCTTCGTGCAGCTGTTCCATTAATTCGGCGCGCTTGGCGTGCAGCGTTTCCTCGAGCAGGGCACGGCGGCTGACCACCACGTTGCCGCGGCGGCGGTTTAGCTTGGTGATGCGGACATCGACATTTCCGCCGAGCAGGCCATCCAGGTTCGCCGTCGGGCGTAGGTCGTACTGCGAGCCGGGCAGGAAGGCGCGCACGCCGATATCCACCACCAGACCGCCTTTGATGCGATCGACTACTTTTGCGCTGATAGTTTCCTTGGCCTTGAATTGCGCTTCAATCTTTTCCCAGGTACGCCGGCGCACAACCTTCTGGTAGGAGACGATGACGAAGCTGTCTTTGTGCTCTCCGGTGCGCTGCACTTCGATGGTGGAGTTGGGATCCGGCCGGGGGATGTCCGTTTCCGTGAACTCCACGGCGGGAATCAGGCCTTCCGTTTTGCCGCCCAGGTCCACGACCACGCCCTGTTCGGTGTAGGCGACGACTTTGACTTCGATAATTTCGTTTTGTGCCGCGGCTTCCTGCGGCTCGCCGTACTGCTCGATGAGCTTGCTCATCTCCTCCGCGCCGGCTGCCTCTTCGGCGGCTGCGGCAGCTTCCGCGTCCGCGGCGGCGGTTTGCGCGTGAGTTTCCGCGGCCTTGTGCGCGTCTTCCACTTTCACAGGTTCCACTTGGGCGGGCTCTTGAGACACAGGGGAGTGCTGGGCGCGCATGGGAGCTTCTGCGGCTGCGGACTCCTCTGGCTTGTTCGGAGATTCGGCTTCTTGTGGGGGTGCGGCTGCTGCGGAAGATACGGGGTTTTCGTTGTCAGGTGAAGTCATGTCTACGTCGCCTCCGGGATTTTTATCCCTGTTATGGTCAGGTCAATCCTTGCGCAATCCCAAATGGAGTAAGGCAAGGAGGGTTACTACGGGGCAGTGCAGGATCGCGAACTGCTTCGCAGTAACTCGGTCTTAATTAAGTGGATGCCGCGCAGATGTGGCTCATGCCACACCCGGAACACCCATGCAAGGATACCCGCCGCGCGAAGCCCGTGTCAATCAAACCAAACGGATGCCTCTCATCAAGAGGTGCCGGCGGGTTCCGGAGAGTCAGACATCTAGTCGATCAATGATTTCCGTGGTGGCTTCGGGTATTCTCATGGGAGTGCGGCGCGCCCTCTGAAAGCCCTTTAGCTTCATCGCGGGTGTAGTTTGAGAAAGCGAGAGCTACGATGGAAAAACTCGATCGGATCACAATCGATCTTGACCAAATGAACGGCGAGCCATGTATTCGAGGCCTCCGGTTGACGGTTCGCCGAGTCCTCGAGGCCCTCGCCTCTTATCCCGACCGCGCTGAACTCAAGCGAGAGTACCCGGAACTTGACAATGAAGACATTCGTCAGGCCCTAGCCTTTGCCGCTACTTTGCTCGATGATCGAGTTCTGCCCCTGCCTGGACCGCGATGAGATTGCTGCTCGACCAGGGTCTACCGCGCTCCACCGTTCCTCACCTGCGCAAAGAAGGCATCGAAGCGCTTCATGTCGGAGAAATAGGCTTGGCCTCGGCGAGCGATGCGAAAATACTCGAGTTCGGACTTCGAGAACAGAGGGCTCTGGTCACGCTGGAGGCTGATTTCCACGCTCTGTTGGCTATCTCAGGAGCCAAGGAGCCGTCCGTCATTCGAATTCGGATCGAGGGATTGCGTGCAGAAGATCATGCACGTCTGCTGGCCCACTTACTCTCGGCTTGTAAAGAAGATGTGGAAAAAGGCGCTATGGTCACGGTGACCGAGAACGGAATCAGAATCAGGCAACTGCCGCTGCTGCGTTGAGAAACTCCGATGCGCGCACACCCGCTGCGCGAAGCCCCTGTCAATCAAGCGAAGATCGCGATGGCGCTAGCTTCCGCCATGGCTTTCGCCGGTGGGAATTATGCCTTCACCGATTCCAAGATTGCGTTCGCCGAGTGAGACTTCAAGCCGCGCTCGAAACAAGCCAGGATCCTTACAGACAAGGAGGGTCTCATGTCGGCTCACGCATCAACTATAAAACCCTATAAAGGTTGGGGAATGGAAGGGGCCTTGGCGAAGTGGTATGCGGCTCTTACCCAGAAATCGCTTGAGGACTTTAAAGCGCTAGCCCGGCGCACGGCGGAACAGATCCCGCCCCCGAGCAGCGTCCTCGAAGTCGCTCCCGGGCCGGGATATTTCGCGATCGAGTTGGCGAAACTTGGCGACTATTCGATCACGGGGTTGGACATAAGCGAGACGTTTGTCACGATAGCCCGCGCGAATGCGGCAAGAGCAGGTGTGCAGGTGGACTTTCGTCAAGGAAACGCTTCCTGCATGCCGTTTGGGGATGAAACGTTTGATTTTCTTCTTTGTCGAGCGGCTTTCAAGAATTTTAGCGAACCGAAGCGCGCCCTCGAAGAAATGCACCGCGTTCTTAAGCCTGGCGGGCAAGCCCTAATTATCGATTTGCGAAAAGACGCGTCCGAAGAATCGATCAAGCAGGCCGTAAATGACATGAAACTCGGCACAGTGAACGGGTTCATAACCAAACTTACGTTTCGCTATATGCTGCTCAAACGCGCCTATACCAAGATTGAGTTTGAGGAATTGATCTCACAGACAAAGTTTCACACGGTAGAGATTCGAGAAAACCTGATTGGAGCAGAGATAGCGCTCTCCAAGGATCGCGCGGACTTCCTAAGCTGGGCGTGCTTTACACTGCATAGCAGCTTCTTGTAGGAGGGCGAAAAGTCAGTGGAGTAGAGTCAAACTGACCCACTCTCCATGGGCAGCCGCGTAGGTCATGGTTCGCGCCTGTAGCCATGGTAAAACGGCTTGCTAAGCCCTCGCGCGGCCGGCTTGGCGGGCTTCTCGGCGGAAATCGGGGGCGTAAACTTCGACGGTGCGGCACATTTCGAACAGTCGGGAGCGCATGCGCGCGCCGATGCGGTCGGCAAGAGAGTCTTCCCTCACTATGACGCGTTGGCCACCCGGCAATTTCGCTCCGGCCGCTGGGGCTTCGGCTTCGTCGAAATAGTTGGTGGTCAAGATGGTCATGCGGCGCTCGTTGTAGCGCGCGTTCAGAACCAGAGCGATTATGTCCAGGACCCAAGCCGATGGTTTGCTAGCGCCGAGATCGTCGAGCACCAGCAACTCAACGGTGCGGATTGGTTCGAGAATGCCCATTTCCGTGGATTCGCTCGCGGGGTTATAGCTGGCTTGAATTTCTTTCAGTAGTTCCCGGTAATCGCAGAACAGCCCGGCATGGCCGCGGCGGATCAATTCTTTCAGCGCGGCCACGGCCAGATGCGTCTTCCCCACACCGGACGGGCCCATCAGCAACAATCCTTTTTCCGTTGCGGGATAATCGCGGACGAATCCTTGTGTCAGCAGCTTCGCCTGCTTCAGCGACTGCTCGTGTTGCGCGGTCCAGGTCTTTCCATCCGTCAAGTCCGTCGAGAAGCTCTCGAAATCGCAATGCTCGTAGCGCTTTGGGATGCGCGCGCGATCCATCACTTTTCCGGCGCGCTCTTCCACGCCGCATGCGCATGCTACGGCCACGTCGCCCGGCGTGCCATCCTTGCGTGCCACCAGCTTCCAGCCTGTTCCGCGGCATAGCGGGCAATCTTCCCTGGGCATCTTTTTCCTTTTGGAGTGCGGGAGCTTGCTCCCGCTTTACGGGTTCAACCCCGAGCCTGGCCGATCCGTTGGTGCCATTGCAGCAACCTCAAAAGCGGCAGCAAGACTGCCGCACTCCATATTCGGAGCGCGGCTACTTCGCAATCATACGTCCGCTTCCATTTTGCGACAATCGCCGATGCTGCGGATATCTGTGCACAAAAAAACTCCGGCTGATGCGGAGCCCGGCTGAATTTTGTTGCTGGGCAATCTCTGCCGCTGCTTACTTTATGGGGCGGGGTGCAGCTCTGACGATTGCGGTTTTCGGTGTTCTTAGATCCGTGCGGGAGGCCATCCGGGACAATTCCTGCTGCACGACTTGGGCGAACTCGCCCATTTGCAGTTCCATCTCGACCATCTTCTCGCGCATGTTCAGGATAATTTCGATGCCGGCCAGATTCACGCCCATATCGCGCGCCAGCGTGAGGATGACTTCCAGGCGCTCGAGATCCGAATCCGTGTACAGGCGCGTGTTGCCTTGCGAGCGCGACGGCTTCAACAATCCCACGCGCTCATACAAGCGCAATGTCTGCGGGTGCAGCTTATACAGCTCCGCCACCGCGCTGATCATGTAGCCGGCCTTGGCTCGTTTCCTGGTCTTGGGCGGCATGGCTTAAACCCCTGCCTTGGCAAACAAATCCTTGCGCGGGTCGGCTGGCGCGACTTCTTCCAGTTCCTTCATCAGCTTGCGCACGCGCTCGTCAGTTGGCTCCGGCACCACCACCTGGATTTCCACGTACTGGTCGCCGCGCGCTCCGCTTTTTCCGTGCGGCACGCCCTTTTCCTTCAGCCGGAGCGTGCGCCCGCTGTTGGTGCCCGGGGGAATGCGGACCAGCGAGCGCCCGTCGATTGTGGGCACTTCAATTTTCGCGCCCAACGACGCCTCGGCGACGGTCACGGGAACTTTGGTGTAAAGATCGTTGCCTCGCCGCTCAAAGAAGTCATGCGGCCGGACGACAACACGCAGGTACAAATCGCCGGCAGGTGCGCCCATGGTGCCTGCGTTCCCTTTGCCCGGAACACGCACGCGGCCGCCATTGGCTACGCCGACGGGAATGCGCACGTCAATCGATTCTGTTTTTCGAACGCGGCCTTCTCCGCCACATACGCGGCACGGCGTGTGCAGCTTGCCGGTCCCGCCACAGCGATTACAGGGTACGTTGAAGCGCATTTTCCCGGCGGTCTGCTGGATGGAGCCCGTGCCATTGCATGTGGGACAAGTCTGCGGAGCACCAATGGCGCCGGTGCCATGGCACGTCTCGCAAGTGTCCATGCGGGTGATCTGAAGTTTTTTCACCGAGCCGCGCACGGCATCCCAAAAATCAATTTCAATCTGATATTCCAGGTCGCCGCCGATTTCCTGCTCCGGCTCCATCACGCTGCTGCCGCGCCGCCCGCCAAAGAGCTGGCCGAACATATCGCGGAAGCTGGAACCGGAGCCTGAGCCGCCCGGCTGGCCGCCAAAATCGAAGCCGCCAAAATCAAAATTGACGTTTTCCCCGCCGGAGTCGGGTCCCGGACCGTAATCGCCGGTGGGCACATTGTCGCTGTAGAAGCCGTACTGATCGTACATCTGCCGCTTTTTCGTGTCGGAGAGGACGTCGTAGGCTTCCTGCAATTGTTTGAACTTTTCTTCGGAGGCTTTGTCGCCGGGATTGAGGTCCGGGTGGTACTTGCGGGCGAGCTTTCGAAACGCCGTGCGAATGTCCTTCGCATTGGCTTTGCGGGGAACTCCCAAAAGATCGTAATAATCCTGTTTTGCGCTCGTCGCCATGCTCGACCTTATCGTGGCCGGTCGTCCGGCCGGTTCCCTTCACACTTTCGTGCGCAGGGGCCCAGCTTCACTGGGCCCACGCTGCCACGAATTGCGATCTACTGCCTTGCCTTAGCGCCTTAGTTCGGCTTCTTGCTTTCATCTACGTCGACATATTCGGCATCGATCACGTCGCCGGGCTTATGGCCGCCCGGTGCGCTGCCGCCCGTGGAACCACCCGCGGGACCGGAAGCCGCACCCGCTCCAGCAGCGCCTGCCTGCTCGCCGCCCGCCGCCTGCGCCTTCTTGTACAGTTCCTCTGCCATCTTGTGGAGGGACTTCTCCACATTTTCGGTTGCGGAGCGCAGCCGCGGCACGCCGCCTTCGTTGACGGCCTTTTTGGCGTCTTCCAGCGCTTCTTCGGCCTGCTTGACGTCGCCTTCGGGCAGCTTGTCGCGGTTTTCGCGGATGGTTTTCTCGGCTTGGTAAATGATGCCGTCGAGCCGGTTCCGCGCTTCCACCTCTTCCATGCGCTTGCGATCGTCCTCGGCGTGAGACTCCGCCTCGGTGCGCATCTTTTCCGCCTCTTCCTTGGTCAAGCCGGTGGAAGCGGTGATGGTGATCTTCTGTTCCTTGCTGGTGGCCTTGTCCTTCGCGCTGACGTTCAAGATGCCGTTGGCGTCGATGTCAAAAGTCACTTCGATCTGCGGAACGCCGCGCGGGGCCGGTGGAATACCGTCCAGCTTGAACGTGCCGAGCGAGCGGTTGTCCTTCGCGAACTTCCGCTCCCCTTGCAGGATGTGGATTTCCACGCCCGGCTGGTTGTCGGAAGCGGTCGAATAGGTTTCCACCTTGCGCGTCGGAATCGTGGTGTTGCGCGGGATCTGTACGGTCATCACGCCGCCGAGGGTTTCGACGCCGAGAGAAAGCGGCGTCACGTCCAGCAGCAGGATGTCCTTCACCTCGCCGCCAAGAACCGCTCCCTGAATCGCGGCGCCCACGGCCACGACTTCATCGGGATTTACGCCCTTGTGCAGTTCCTTGCCGCCGAAGAAATTGCTGACAAGTGCCTGGACCTTGGGAATGCGCGTGGAACCGCCGACGAGCACGACTTCCTTGATGTCGCTAGGCGACATTTTTGCATCTTCCAGAGCCTGCTTTACCGGCTTCATGGAGCGCTCGAGGAGGTCGTTCATCAGTTGCTCGAGGCGCATGCGGGTCAATTTCTGCTGCATGTGGATCGGGCCGCTGGCCCCCGCGGTGATAAAGGGCAGATTGATCTCCGTCTCCATCATTTGCGAAAGCTCGATCTTGGCCTTTTCCGCGGCTTCCTTCAGCCGTTGCAACGCCATCTTGTCCTTGCCCAAATCGATGCCGTGCTCTTTCTTGAACTCGTCGATGAGCCAGTCCACGATTCTTTGGTCGACGTCATCGCCGCCGAGATGCGTGTCGCCGTTCGTGGATTTCACTTCCACTACTCCGGCGCCGACTTCGAGAACGGAGATGTCGAATGTGCCGCCCCCGAGGTCGTACACGGCGATGGTTTCGTCGCTCTTTTTCTCAAGACCATAGGCCAGGGCGGCGGCGGTCGGCTCATTGATGATGCGCAGCACTTCAAGTCCCGCGATTTCGCCTGCCTGTTTGGTGGCTTGGCGTTGCGAGTCATTGAAGTAGGCGGGAACCGTGATGACCGCCTTGGTCACCTTTTCGCCAAGAAAATCTTCCGCGGCGTTCTTCAGTTTGGTCAGGATCATGGCGGAGATTTCCGGTGGGCTGTACACCTTGCCCGCGATTTCCACGCGCGCGTCATCGTGGTCACCCTTGACTACCTTGTAAGGAACGCGCTTCATCTCTTCGGCGACTTCGTCATAGCGCCGGCCCATGAACCGCTTGATGGAGTAAACGGTGTTTTCCGGGTTGGTTACCGCCTGGCGCTTGGCCACCTGGCCGACCAGGCGTTCGCCCGCCTTGGTGATGGCAACCACCGAGGGAGTGGTTCGCGTGCCCTCCTGGTTGGGGATCACGACCGGTTCCCCGCCTTGCAGGACGGACACAACCGAGTTCGTTGTTCCGAGGTCAATTCCAATAATCTTGCTCATAGCTACCGTACCTTTCGTAACAAAATTCTGCTGAATCTCGCTTCAGGTTATCCAGAAGGATTAGGCGAACCCTGGCGACCAGTCGAGCCTAAAGGCTCAAGAAACGCTTCGCTGCGGAGGCGCCGGAGGGGCAAATCCACGAGCCAAGTCTGGGGCAGTATACGACTTGAGTGCGGCGTTGTCAAGTTGTTTGATAATGGCTGTAAATAACGTAAATACAAGCACTTATCTTCAATCCTATCCGCCATTCTCCGACTGCCGCCGCTCTCTGGCCGGACAACCCTACGAGGCCGGACAACACCTAACCCCGCAGGATCGCAGTTTCATTTCTCGCGCATTCTTGCGGCAATCGCGATAATTGGAATGCCTAGCATGCTTGATGCGCGTCGCACTCCTCAGCCCGCACCGTCTGTTGGATGCAAGCTGTGATACTCTGGCCAAGATTTTAGTTACGAACATCATTCCGCCTCGGAGGAATCTGTGAACTGCCGCTCCCTTCTTGCCTCAGTCGCCATCCTGGCTCTCGCCAGTGTCGGCACTCTGTCCCTGGTGGCCGTTCCCAGTCCGCAGAAGGCGGGAGCGGGAAAGTCCTCGACGACCGGGAGCAGCGCAAAAGCTGCGCCCCCGGCCCAATCCACCATCACCGTGAGCGGGGTGAAGGATATAGATCCCACCAAGGCCTTCGGCAGCAAAAACGCTCCCGTCATCATGGAGATTTATAGCGACTTTCAGTGCCCGGCTTGCAAGCAACTCTTCACTACGACCACGCAACGGGTGATGGACAATTACGTGGACAACAACAAGGTGTACATTGTTCATCGCGATTTTCCGTTGGCGATGCACGCTTACTCGCGGGTGGCTGCCAGCTACTCCCGTGCCGCGGCGCATATCGGCAAGTGCGAAGCCGTCGAGCAGGCGTTATTCCAGAACCAGGAAAAGTGGGAAGCCAGCGGCGACGTGAAGGGCACGGTCGCCGCGGTGCTGACCCCGGCGGAAATGAAAAAAGTGCAGGCGCTGGTGGATGCCAAGACATTGGAACCTCTTATCGAGAAAGACAAGCAACTCGGCCAGGCGATTCCCGTGAATCAGACGCCTACGTCTATGATTCACACTCGCGACGGGCAGACATATCCCGTGGTGGGGTTTGTGAGTTTCGACGTGTTGAAAACTCTGCTGGACCAGTTGGCCAAGTAGGCGCCCGCGGAGAGATCATGCTGGAGTCCGCTCCGTTCCATTTTCGCCGCGTCATCATCTGGTTGGGCCGCATCCTCATTGCAGGCTTCTTCATTTACGCGGGACTTGCCAAACTTATCCGCTGGGACATCCATCTCCCTTCTCTCACCATTGCGAACTTCCCGTTCCCCTGGCGCGAGAGCATCCCAACATCTCTTTTTGCCGCTCAAGTCGATTCCTACCAAATGGTCGCGCCCTGGGTGTCCCTGGCCATTGCGCATTGGCTTCCGTGGGTGGAGATCCTGCTGGGCGTGCTCTTGTTGATTGGGTGGCATTTGCGCGTCTCGTCCACGATTGTGACTCTCATCATCGGCGGATTCTTCGCTGCCGTTTTGCGCGCGTATGCTCTGCACCTGGACATTAACTGCGGCTGCTTCGCAAAGCCGGAGCCACTCACCGGGATGACCGTACTTCGGGATGGCGCGCTTTTCCTGCTCGCCGTGCTCATGACGGTGTTCGCGTTCCAGCAGGCGCGCAAGCCGCATCCCTGGTCCGCCTCCGCGGAGCCATCGACATAGCTTGTCGCTCACTCCTTCAGCGGTGAAAGTTTCCATCCTGCCGGGAACCGTGCCAGCGCAATGGAAACCCTCAGGCCTGAAAGCCTGAGCTACAATGGCTTCCGATGAAAACCCTCGCCGAATACCTCGAACTTGCCGCCGTCGCTCACGGGCATCTGTGTGCCGGACAGGTGCTGGGCGTGCGTCTGGCGATGCTGGGCCTGCGCGAGTTGGAGATTGATGACCCGATTGCCGAACGAAAACGCATTACGACCTTCGTGGAAATCGATCGTTGCGTTACCGATGCGGTGGCACTGGTTGCGAACTGCCGGCTTGGCAAGCGCGCGCTGAAATTCCGCGACTGGGGCAAAGTCGCCGCCACGTTTTGCGATTTGGAGACCGGCCGGGCCGTGCGCATCGCCGCGAAGGAATCCTCCAAGCAAGCCGCCAAAGAAATGTTTCCCGAGCTGCCAAAGGAGGAGGGTCAGAGGAAGGCCTACGCGGAACTTTCCGACGACGTGCTTTTTTCGAAGGAATGGGTGAAGGTCGAAATCCGGCCGGAGGACCTGCCCGGCTTTAAAGGCCCGCGGGTGGTGTGCGCGGAGTGCGGCGAGGGCATCAACTTCAAGCGCGAAGTTGTCCAGGACGGCCGCACCCTCTGCCGCGCCTGCGCCGGCGAGAAATATTATTTGCCGCTCTGATTCAGCGTATGGAAACATTTTGCTCCCTGGCCCGCCTGCGATTGGCCAATCTGCGTTAGAATTTTTCTTTCGATGCTGAGTTTGCCTCCCATCACATTGCGGCTTCGCGGCTGGAAACTTATTGACCGCGTCGCGCTTGCCTTTTTGCTTTTGTGCTCGATCACGCTCGGGGCGGCGGCGGGATTGCTTTTCGTTTACGAAAGCGACCTGCCGGAAATTCGCGCCCTAGAAACGTACCGTCCCAATGTGGTCACGGAAATTTATGCCGATGACGGTCAACTCGTCGGCAGCTTCGCGCTGCAACGGCGCATCCTGATGACCTGGGAGCAGACGCCAAAGGTTTTATATAACGCCGTCACCGCCATCGAGGATCAGCACTTCGAGGATCACTGGGGCGTGGATTTTCCGCGCGTCGCCGGCGCCGCCTATCGCAACATCCTCAAACGCCGCAAAGCCGAAGGCGCCAGCACCATCACCATGCAGCTTGCCGGGAATCTCTTCCTAGACCGCAGCGACCGCAGCTTTCGCCGCAAGGCTCAGGAAATGCTCCTGGCCCTGCAGATCGAGCGGCGCTACACCAAGCCGCAAATCTTCACCATGTATTCGAACCAGGTGTACCTGGCGCACGGCAACTACGGGTTCGCCTCTGCCGCGCAGTTTTATTTCGGCAAGCCGGTGACCGATCTGAACCTGCAACAAGCTGCGCTGCTGGCTGGAATGATTCGCGGCCCGATCTATTCGCCTCTGTCTGACCCCGCTCGCGCGCTCGCGCGGCGCAACCTGGTCCTCCATCAGATGATGGAGGAGGGGAAAATCTCTCCTGCGGAAGAAGCGGCCGCCCGGAAGACGCCCCTCGGCCTTCACTTGCAATATCCGAGCAACGATCTGGCACCTTACTTTTTTGAAGACATCCGCAAGTATCTGGAATCCACTTATGGCACCGAAGCCGTGCACGAGCGCGGCCTGCGTGTTTACACGACGCTCAACATCCGGATGCAGAAGGCTGCCAACCAGGCCATCCGTGACGGCTTGCATACCTACGATCGCCGCCACGGCTGGCGTGACAAGCTGCCCAACCTCTTGAAGGACAATCTCGGCAAACTCGACACCTACGAAGACGACGACTGGCGCCATCCCATCGAAAAGGGAAGCTACGTCACCGGACTGGTTCTCACCGCCGACGATAAAAGCGCCACCATCAAGATCGGCAACTATCGCGCGCTGCTTTCGGTTTCGGACATCGCCTGGACCGGCCACAGAAGGCCCACTGAAATTCTCGCCGTCGGCGACCTGATCCAAGTCTCCATCCAGGAACTGCACGAAACCACGGCGCGCGTCCAACTCGAGCAGCAGCCGGCGCCCCAAGCCGCCATGATCGCCATCGAGAATGCCACCGGCGAAATCAAAGCCATGGTCGGCGGTTACAGTTTCGAGGACTCCAAGTTCAACCGCGTAACTCAGGCGGTTCGCCAGGTGGGCAGCTCTTTCAAGCCTTATGTCTATTCCACCGCAGTGGAAAGGGGCGCTTCGCCTTTTGACATCATTGTCGATGCGCCGTTCACTGTCATGAGCGGCGGCCAGCCGTACTCCCCGCATAACTACGACGAAAAGTTCGAAGGCACCATCACTCTGCGGCGCGCCCTGGCCGGCTCGCGAAACGTTCCGGCCGTGAAGCTTGCCGAAAAAGTGGGCATCAATTCCGTTGTGGACATGACACGGCGTTTCGGAATCACCACGCCGCTACCGCCGTATCTTCCATTGGCGCTCGGCGCCGCGGACATGAAGCTCATCGAGCACGTTTCTGCATTCACGGTTTATCCGAACGATGGGATCCGCATCGATCCGCACATGATTCGGCGCGTGACCAGCTACGACGGTGCTTTGCTTGAGGAGTCCCATCCCGAGGTCCATGATGTGCTTGCGCCAGAGGTGGCGCAGACCATGACGGCGATGCTCGAGGAGGTGGTTCAGTTCGGCACCGCCATCAAGGCGAGAACCGTTGGCCGACCTGCGGGCGGAAAAACAGGTACCACGCAGGATTTTACCGACGCCTGGTTTATCGGCTTCACGCCGCAAATTACCGCGGGAGTGTGGGTCGGCTTTGACGACAAGCAGATCTCTCTCGGAAAACGTGAAACCGGCGCGCAAGCGGCGTTGCCCATCTGGATGGAATTCATTCAACAGGGCATGTCCGGCATGCCGGTAGCCGACTTCACAAATGTTGTTCCGTTGGAAGTGCAGGCAGCGGAGCATCACGTGCAAACGGACGTGCCGGACACGGCTCCGGAAGACGAGGCGCCAAGCCTCCGGAGCGCGAAACCCCCCGCGAATGCGCCGTCGCCTCCGGCAACCCCTGGAACCACCCCACCGAATCTGTAGGCCTGCGTTTACGACTGGCGAAAGGGATCCCAGCCGCCACTTTGAAGTCGCGTGGCTTTGCCTTCTTTCGTCCGAATCAGAATTTGTCTTTCCCGAGTGATTTCGCCGATGTGGGTCAAACGTAGGCCGTGCAAATTGCGGGGCACGCGCGTCGCATTTCTTTTTCTCACCGTGAAGAGCAACTCGTAATCGTCGCCGCCGTTTAGGGCGAGATCTTGCGCATCTCCGAATTCCGCGAGCGAGGTCGTGGGAAGGAAGTGGCCATCGATTTGCGCGCCGACTCTGCTCGCGGCGCACAGCCGGGGAAGATCCGTGGAGAGGCCATCCGACAGATCCATCATTGCCGTCGCCAGGCGATTTTCCGCGAGCCACTGACCCAAGGCGAGTCGAGGCTGAGGATAGAGATGTTTGCGAAGTGCGGCGTTCGTGGCCTTGGCCATGCCGCGCTTGCGCCGGAGTTGCCGCAAGCCGAGTTCCGCCTCACCCAGAGTGCCGCTGACGAACACGAGATCACCCGGCCGGGCCCCGGAACGCAGGACAGCGTGATGTCGGCGGACCTTTCCGATCACCGTAATGCTGATGAGGACTTTGTCCTGCCGGGTGGTGTCGCCTCCGGCAAGTTCACAGCCGAGCCTACTCGAAGCACGACGCAATCCGGCCAAGAAGGAAGAAAGCCATTTTCCCGTGAGACTGGCGGGCAAGGCCAGACTCAACAGAAAGCACCGCGGTTTGCCTCCCATGGCGGCGATGTCGCTGACTGCGCGCGACAGGCATTTCCAGCCGATTGCATCCGGAGGGTGCTTGCAGAGCAGAAAATGCAGGTCTTGCAGGAACCAATCGCAGGTCAAAATGGTCTCGTGTCCCGGCTTCGGGGACCACAACGCTGCGTCGTCTCCCAACGCAACCGCGAGGGGAGTTTCCCTCGTCGACCGGAAATTCCGTTCGATTTGGGCAATCAAGGCATTCTCGTGTATCATTTTTCTCATGGGCTCGAGGCCATCCTAGCGCATACTGGACACAGGGACAGGGTACAGCTTTCCAGTGGCTGTCCTAAATGTAGAAGAATACAGGGTTGACGTAGGCCCCCTTCAAATTCTAGTATTCCTACCACTGCGAACCGAAGCTCACGGTTCGAACGATGACGGTCTTCGAGCCCAGTGCGGAGACGCTACAAAACAACCCCCGCACCCCCTTGTTGGATAGGAAACTCAAGAAGGCCTGAAAGGCCCATTGGTGATCAGCAGCAAGAACTACACGTTTTATATCGCTTCGACCCCCGGGCAACTCCGGAAGCTGATCGTGCCTGCGTACGTTTTGCATGGCCTGGCGGCGTTGGCGATCATCGGAAGCATGACGGTCGTGGCGGCCGTGGGTTCCTACAGCCGTATGTTGTGGAAAGTAGGAAACTACAACGCGTTGCGCCATGACCAGGAAAATCTGAAAAAGCAGTACCGCGATCTTCAATCCGCCGTAAAAGACACCAATCAACGCCTAGATTCTCTGCAGTCGCTGGCCACCGAAGTGGCCATGACGTACGGCGTGTTGCGCTATCATCCCGCCGCCTTCGATCAGGCCGATAGCGTTGTGACGGCTCAGGATGCGTTTGATCGTTCCTTGGAGCAGTATTCATTCTTGAAGCAAAACGCAACGGCGATTGGCGCCTCCGCCGCAGGCCTGCGGCTGCTGCCGGCGATGGCCTTTGCGGACTCCAACTACACGCCTTCGATCTGGCCTGTTATGGGGCGTATCACGGATGGCTTCGGCGAGCGGCTGGATCCGTTCTCCGGTGAAGGTGCGTTTCATACCGGCGTGGACGTCGGAGCCGATTATGGTGCACCTGTGCATGTGACAGCCGACGGTGTGGTCACCGTGGCGGATACGCACATGGGCTATGGCCGGCTTGTAGTGGTGGATCACGGATTCGGCATCACGACTTTCTATGCGCACCTCTCCTCGTTTGCGGTGCTGGCGGGCACGCATGTCCGGCGCGGTGAAGTGATCGGCTACACCGGGATCAGCGGGCGCTCCACCGGGCCGCATGTCCATTACGAGGTGCGGGTCAACAACGCTCCAGTCAATCCCTGGCGGTACATGAAGGGCGTGTCCGCGGGAGACTGAGCTGCCGTAAGTCAGAACGCAGCCTATTCTTCCTTTACAGCGCATTCGTATCTTCTCTTGACGCGGGTCTCGTTCCTCATCCTTACATGCAGCGTTGGTCTTCTTTCCATCTGCTGGGTTTATTTGGTCCGAAATTCAAATCAGCGTGTGGGAGCTGGAGGATCCGCTGCAGCCGAGGGATTGCGCGCGGTTTGCAGCAAATTCGGGGTTACATCGAACACCACGCGCACGGATTTGCTGGTGCCGCGATCCAGCTCTCGAATGTCCGCGGATTGCAACAGTTCCAGATAGCCTTCCCGAACCTCCGGGTCAAGTCGCTTGCGCGTTTTTGCATCGTTCAAGCCCAACTGCGCCATTACCACGATGCCGCTCAGCACTTCTTTCAACTGGTGCACCGTGCCTTCCGTCAGGCACTCTCCGTCGATTCCCACGCGTAGCAGATTGCCTTCGGGTTTTCCGCCGATGGATATCCATTGCAATTGCGCGAGCAGTGCAGCCAGTTGCGGAGAGCGCAGGCCTCCGGGACCCTGCGACAGCGCGGCGGCCGCTCCGGAATCCTGCCGTAGAATCGCGAAGACCGGCGTCCCAGCAAGGCGCAAGAAATGCTCGCGCCATTCCGCCGAAGTAGGCTTGCGTGCTTGCTGGAAAAAATAGGAAGAATCATTCGCCCAAGCCACGCGGTCGTCGCGCAGGAATACAAAGAAGGCTTTGCGGTTGGATCCACTCAGTGGAACGGCGAACAGCGTCTTTCCATCGGCGGTCTTCAACGAGGCGTAGTGCGCGGCATAGCCTTCGATTTTCTTCCGATCGAAGCGCCCTTCGGCGACGGCGAACGTCGTCGAGCTCTGCGATTGATTGTTGATGGCCAGGGCCAGACGATCGAGGTCTCGTTCGTAATTAAATCCTGTGGCCTGGAGGAATTGTACATAGTCGCTGTCCGGCGCAGGTTGCGGAGCCCAGCGAAACAACTGCTCGAGGAACGGAGAGGGACGCAATTGCGCCATATCCAGGTAGACGACGGCGCTCGCATCCTCCGGCATCAGCGAGAGCATCTCTGCGCGGACCGCAAGTGAATCCCGCGGTCCCCACTGGCGATAGCCAAAAACAGCGGCGAGAAGAATTGCAACCGTGATGCCGGAGACGAGCAATAACTTGTTTTTGGGCATATCGATACGCGCCGGGTTGGTTTCGGCTCGATTCCTCGATATTCTCGCATTACCCAATGGGAAACGGGAAAAAATGGAAATGTTTTGCGGGAGAGGAGCAGGGCGGGGGTGGAAAGCTGTGGATTGTGGAGGAGAGCGCTCTCGTGAGGTCTGCATAATATGTTGTCGTTTCAATAAGTTACGGGATTATGATTAATTCACCGCAGAAAACGCCTTTTCCACAGAGTTGGCTTCCCGATTGCTAGCAATTTTGGCATCCCGCCTTGCAATAAGTGTGCCTAATCTGCTATTCTTGGGCGGTTTGAGCAGCGCTGGCGTAGCTCAGCTGGTAGAGCATCTGATTTGTAATCAGAGGGTCGGGGGTTCAAATCCCTCCGCCAGCTCCGCCAGATTTGGCATGGGGAGTGAGGCGGAGCGAATTCCGGGATGGTAACATGAAAGGGCTGGTGTCTTTGGACACAAGTCCATTTTGTGTTTTCGCGCGCCCGGCTCCCGAAGACAACACAGTTTGCCTAATGACGGACACGCACTTTGTGTCGACAAATTTCGCGGACGGGTGGGTGAGTGGCTAAAACCAGCAGACTGTAAATCTGCCGCTCCTTGCGGGCTACGAAGGTTCGAATCCTTCCCCGTCCACCAGGGTTCAACCTCTGCGGCGGATCTACCGGAGAACGGCGTTACTGGGAACGCTGAGCAGCGAGGGAAGCAACAGCACCGCAGGATAATCGCGGACGCGATGTTCGAAAGCGGTACGAAACGCGGCGGGCAAGCCGTTAGGAAATGGTGCGCCGCGAAGAGGGATATTTTTGAAGGAGCGGGTTTGGCCTGGGTAGCTCAGTTGGTAGAGCGCGTCCTTGGTAAGGACGAGGTCACCGGTTCAACCCCGGTCCCAGGCTCCAGGAATTGCTGAGCTTCCGCAGGGAAGCGTGGTTCAGCGGGGGAGAGGTTGAGGGTTTTAAGCAAGGCGGGGGTAACTCAACGGTAGAGTCTCACTCTTCCAAGGTGATGGTTGCGGGTTCGAATCCCGTCCCCCGCTCCAAGCTCGGCACAAGCCGCGATTTGGGAAAGCGGTTTGGGCAAAGGATGAGGGCAAATGGCCAAGGAGAAATTTGAGCGCAGTAAGCCGCACGTGAACATTGGGACCATTGGTCACATTGATCACGGCAAGACGACGCTGACGGCGGCGATCACCAAGGTGTTAAGCAAGCACAACCCGAAGGTGGCGTTCCGCGCGTTTGATTCGATTGACAACGCTCCGGAAGAGCGCGAGCGAGGGATCACGATTGCGGTCTCGCATGTGGAGTACGAGACGGCGAACCGCCATTACGCGCACATGGACTGCCCGGGGCACGCGGACTACATCAAGAACATGATTACCGGCGCGGCGCAAATGGATGGCGCGATATTGGTGGTGGCGGCGACGGACGGGCCGATGCCGCAGACGCGGGAGCACATCCTGCTGGCGCGGCAGGTGGGAGTGCCGTACATCGTGGTGTTTTTGAACAAGTGCGACATGGTGGAAGACGCGGAGCTGTTGGAACTCGTCGAACTCGAAGTTCGCGAATTGTTGAAGAGCTATCAGTTCCCCGGCGATAGCGTGCCGGTGATTCAGGGTTCTGCGCTGCAAGCGCTGAACGGCGACGAGAAGTGGGAAAAGAAGATTCTGGACTTGATGGCGGCGGTGGACGCAAATGTGCCGCTGCCCGTGCGCGACATCGATAAGCCTTTCGCGATGCCGATCGAAGACATCTTCTCGATTTCCGGACGCGGCACGGTGGTGACGGGCCGCGTGGAACGTGGAAAAGTGAAGGTAGGCGAAGAGATCGAGATCGTGGGCTTCCGCGCGACACAGAAAAAGGTTGTGACGGGCGTGGAGATGTTCCGCAAGCTGCTGGATGAAGGACTTGCGGGAGACAACGTGGGTCTCTTGCTGCGCGGAACGGAGAAAGAGGACGTGGAGCGCGGGCAGGTGGTGTGCAAGCCGGGATCGATCACACCGCACACGAAGTTCAAGGCCGAAGCGTATGTGCTGACGAAGGAAGAGGGCGGGCGTCATACGCCGTTCTTCACGGGCTATCGTCCACAGTTTTACTTCCGGACTACGGACGTAACTGGCGATGTGAAGCTGCCGGCGGGCGTGGAAATGGTGATGCCTGGCGACAACGTGAGCTGCGAAGTAACTTTGATTACGCCGGTAGCGCTCGAGAAGGGCTTGCGCTTCG
This sequence comes from Candidatus Acidiferrales bacterium, assembly GCA_963734105.1. Classification (GTDB taxonomy): domain Bacteria; phylum Acidobacteriota; class Terriglobia; order Acidiferrales; family UBA7541; genus Acidiferrum. The sequence goes on from CAVTFW010000001.1 coordinate 101,122, forward strand.
CGATTCGCGAAGGCGGCCACACGGTCGGCGCCGGCGCTGTCACGGAGATCATTGAGTAGGCAATGAAGATGCCCATGACTGTCAGGGTTGAGAAGAGCTCGATTCAGGTGCCATACGCCGGAAACTTAAAATGGGCTATCGATGTCGAGTTCGAGGCTGCTGAGAGCAAGAGGTACCGAATACTCGTGGAGGCCTCAGACCTTAATCGTTGGTTTAGAGCCGCGGTGGGGCGATACCCCGTAGGTGCTGATGATTTGAGGAGGCGTGAAGATTTGCTCGCGAATTGGGATAGGTTCGAACCATTCCTCAGTAACGAGCTCGGAAGGATGGCCCCGTAAGTATGCGCGAAATTATTACGTTGCAGTGTGGTGAGTGCAAGAACCGGAATTACACCACAACCAAGAATAAGAAAAAGCACTCCGAACGCCTGGAGACCAGGAAATTTTGCCGGTCGTGCCGCAAGCACACCGCTCATAAGGAAGCGAAGTAACGGCTTTCGAGTTTTGGAAGGGCAGGACCGGTTTCGCTTTTAGGGGAGTCGTCCAACGGTTAGGACTCCGGTCTCCAAAACCGGGTATGGGGGTTCGAATCCCTCCTCCCCTGCCAGGATTTTGCGAGGGCACGGACCGGGGGGTTCGTGCAGTTGAAAGGGATTTATGGCCACGCGGACGGTGAAGATGAACGATGAATCTCAGGGCGGATCCAATTTCCCCCTCGGCAACAAGGTGACGGGCACGATCCAGAGAAGCCGCGATTTTCTTCACGACGTTCGTGTGGAGATGAAGCAGGTGACCTGGCCCAACCGGGAAGACGTGATCTCCACGACCGGTGTGGTGATCGCCACAGTCGCGTTCTTCGGGGTTTTTCTGGCCATCGTAGAGTGGATTGCTCAAAAGGGACTGGACCGGCTGCTGAATTATTTTCACGTTTGAGGGCGAAAAGACTTATGCCAATGCAGTGGTACATCATTCACACGTACTCGGGCTTTGAAAAGAAAGTCAAAGAAAGCCTGGAGAGCCGTGTGGCCGCTTTCAACCTGCAGGACAAGATCGGCCGCGTGCTGATCCCTACGGAGGAGGTTGTGGAGGTGCGCGGCGGCAAGAAGACCGTGGCGTCTCGCATGTCCTATCCGGGATACGTGCTCGTGGAAATGGATCTCGACGAAAACACCTGGCACATCGTGCGCAACACGCCGCGCGTCACCGGATTTGTCGGCTCGGCCACGGCCCCGCCGCCTCTGTCCGAAGCGGAAGTGGATGCCATCATCAACCGCGTTCACACGCCGCAGGATCGCCCGAAGCCGAAAGTGGTGTTCGAGCGCAATGAGCAGGTGCGCATCGTCGATGGGCCGTTTTCCAATTTCAACGGGAACGTCGAGGAAATTGACAACGACCATAGCCGCTTGAAGGTTTCCGTAACGATTTTCGGGCGCTCCACCCCCGTCGAACTGGATTTTGCCAGCGTGGAGAAACTTGGCTGACATTCCCTGGTCCGATGCCCCGGGGGGAAGAGATTCGAGATTGAGGTAAAGGGACGATGCCACCAAAGAAGGTACAGACAACGATCAAGCTGCAGTTGCCAGCCGGAAAGGCCACCCCGGCACCTCCTGTGGGCACCGCGCTTGGTCCCCACGGCGTGAACATCATGGATTTCTGCAAGCAGTTCAACGCCAAGACGCAGAAAGAGCCGGACGGAATGATTTTCCCGGTGCTGGTCACCATCTATACCGACCGCACCTTCACCTTCATTCTGAAGACACCGCCGGCATCCATTCTCTTGCTGCGCGCGGCGGGAATTGCCAAAGGTTCGCCGGAGCCCAACCGGAACAAAGTGGGTAAGGTAACCAAGAAGCAAGTGGAAGAAATCGCAAAGATCAAGCTTGTCGATCTCAACACCACAAACCTGGAGTCCGCGGTGCGCACCGTGATGGGTACGGCGCGCAACATGGGCCTGGAAGTCGTGGAAGCCTAGGGAGTCACGGGCGCCAGGAGATCGCGAGGGGCAGCACGATGAAGAAGGCCGGAAAACACGTGGAGAATGCGCGCAAGAAGGTGGAAGCGCGTGCGTACAAACTTGCAGAAGCAGCCGAGCTGATCAAGAAGACGCATCACACCAAGTTCAACGAGACCGTCGAGCTGGCGATCAACCTCGGTGTGGATCCCAAGCATTCCGACCAGGTGGTTCGCGGGACGGTGGTCTTGCCGAACGGCCTGGGCAAGACCGTGCGCGTCCTGGTGCTGGCCAGCGGCGAAAAGCAGCGCGAGGCCCTCGAGGCCGGCGCGGAATTCGTCGGCGGCGACGAGATGGTGCAGAAGATCATGGAAGGATGGACGGACTACGACGCGGTAATCGCCACGCCGGACATGATGCGCTCGGCGGGCAAACTCGGCAAGGTGCTGGGCCCGCGCGGGCTGATGCCCAACCCGAAGACCGGCACGGTGACTGCGGACGTTACAAAAGCCGTGAAAGAGACCAAGGCCGGCAAAGTGGAATTCCGCGTGGACAAAGCCGGAATCGTGCACTGCCCGATCGGCAAGATCAATTTTGACGGGCAAAAGCTGGCGGAAAATGCCCACGCCCTGATCAACGCCGTCGTGAAGGCAAAACCCGCGGCAGCCAAGGGCAAGTACGTGAAGCGCATCACGCTGACTTCCACTATGGGCCCAGGGATTTCCGTTGATCTGGCCGAAGCGGAAACTCTGGCGACGGCTGCGTAACCCCGTAGGGACAGGCGGAAAGAGATTATGAAGAAGAAAAGCGAAAAGCAGCAGGACCTGGACAAGCTGAAAACGGAACTCGCGAAGGTGTCAACGGTCATCCTGTCCACCTTTCAGGGGATTACCGTCGAGCAGGACACCAAGTTGCGCCGTGCGGTGCAGTCAGCGGGCGGGAAGTATCAAGTCGTGAAAAACACACTTGCGGAACGCGCCGGCACGGGCACACCCGCGGAAAACGTGCTCAAGAACCTGAAGGGCACACATTCGATCGCCTACACGCAGACCGACCCGGTCGCGCTGGCAAAGGCGCTGACCAAGATCGCCAAGGATGTTCCGGCGTTCCAGTTCAAATCCGGCGTCGTCGAGGGCCGGGTGATCTCGATTGCGGAGATCAAACAGCTGGCGGACATGCCGTCCAAGGAAGAACTGATCAGCAAGATTATGTTCTTGCTGAATGCTCCGGCCCAGCGGATCGCGATTGCGCTCAATGCGCTGCCGCGCAATCTGGCCGTGACCGTGAACGAAGCAGTGAAGGCCAACAAGTTCGGTTCGTAAGGTTTCGGGAGCTAGGCGGGCATCCCCCGCCGCGGTTCCGAGAAATTTGCTTCAGAAATTCGAGAGGAGAATCAGCTGACATGTCGAAAGTCGAAACGATCCTGGATGAAATCAAGGGCCTGACGTTGCTGGAAGCGTCGGAGCTCGTAAAGAAAATGGAGGAAGCCTTCGGCGTGTCCGCGGCGGCTGCCACGGTTGTGGCGGCGGGCGGCGGCGCGGGCGGGGGCGCGGCGGCTCCGGTGGAGGAGAAGACGGAATTCACCGTTGTTCTCACCGACGTGGGCGGCAACAAGATCAATGTGATTAAGGCCGTTCGTGAGGTCACCAGCCTCGGCCTGAAGGAAGCGAAAGACCTCGTCGATGGCGCGCCCAAGACCGTGAAGGAAGGCGTGACCAAGGACGAGGCGGCCACCATCAAGAAGAAGTTCGAAGAGGCGGGCGCCAAGGTCGAGATCAAGTAATGGTCTGCCGGCCAGATTCTGGCTGGCAAACCGTGGTGCGGGCTTCAGAGTCGGTGCGGCCGGGGCGGTGCCTGGTTGCGCCAGGGGAATCTGACACGAAACCTACGGCCGTTTTTGTCTACAACTATCTGGGTCCTGAAGGGACCTTCACTAACCGTGTGCGGAGCAGCTTCGGGCAAGCTGCGCGGCATAACGGTTAAGTGTCTTTTTGGAAGTTTTCTGCACCCTGCCCGAAAGGGAACGAGGTAAATCAGGCATGTCCAATAGCAACCAGCACGTTCGGGAACGCCAGCGACTGGATTTTGCGAAAATCCAGGGATCCATCCAGATCCCTAACCTGATTGAAGTCCAGAAGAAGTCCTACCAGCGCTTTCTGCAGATGGATCTTCTGCCGAGCGAGCGCGAGGACGGCGGACTTCAGTCGGTGTTTACGTCGGTTTTTCCGATCCGGGATTTCCGCGAGATGTCGCAGCTTGAATTCGTGGACTATTCCATCGGGAACTGGGAGTGCAAGTGCGGCAACCTGAAGGGTCTGCACCATCTCCGAGCCACCTGCCGGAATTGCGGCGCTTCGGTGGTCACCAATCCGTATCAGACCGGCGACGTGGTCTGCCAAAAGTGCGGCACGTTCAACAAGAACACGCCAACGTTTTGTAACAAGTGCGGCGACCCGGTTGCCATGCAATTGAAGTACGACGTGAACGAGTGCCAGGAACGAGGGATGACCTATTCCGCGCCGCTGAAGGTCACCATCCGCCTAACGATCTACGACAAGGATCCGGACACTGGCGCAAAAACCATTCGCGACATCAAGGAGCAGGAAGTTTTCTACGGCGACATTCCTCTGATGACCGATAACGGCACCTTCATCATCAACGGCACCGAGCGCGTCATCGTCAGCCAGTTGCACCGTTCGCCGGGCGTCTTCTTCGAAAGCGCCAATAACCGCAGCTATTTCCTCGGCAAGATCATTCCGTATCGCGGGTCGTGGGTGGAGTTCGAGTACGACACCAAGAACATCCTGTACGTGCGCATCGACCGCAAGCGCAAGTTCCTTGGCTCCATTTTCCTGCGTGCGTTGGGGATGAAGTCCAATGAAGATATCCTCCGCACCTTTTATCAGGTGGAACGGATTTCGCTGCGCGAGAAAGAACTGTACTGGAACGTTTCGCCCGGCATCGTGGAACGCAAGCTGACCCACGAAATCCGCAATCCCAAGACCGAAGAAGTGATCGTCGGTGCGCACAAGCGCATCACCGAAACTCTATTCAAGGAACTCATCAAGGCCAAGATTTCGCAGATCCGCGCCGCGCTGACTGACCTCGAGGGCGCCTTCAGCGTCGCCGATGTCGTCAACCGGCAGACCGGAGAAGTCCTCCTCGAGGCCAACAAACCGCTGACCGCGGACCTGTGGCAGGCATTTGCGGAAGCTGGCATCACCGAAGTGGACGTCTTCTTCCCGGAGCGCGACGACATCGGACTGGTGCTCTCCCGCACTCTGGACAAGGACGCCATCCGCTCGTCCAAGGAAGCGCTCATCGAAATCTACCGCAAGCTGCGTCCGGGCGATCCTCCGACGCTCGAAACGGCCACCAATCTCTTCCGCGGCATGTTCTTCGATCCGCGCAAGTACGATTTCAGCCGCGTCGGCCGCCTGAAGTTCAACATCAAGCTCGGGCTGGATACCCCGCTCGATAATCGCACGCTGGATACGACGGACTTCGTCGCCGCGATCAAGTATCTCTTCAAGCTGCGCAAAAACATCGGAGTGGTGGACGACATCGACCACCTCGGCAACCGCCGCGTCCGCGCGGTCGGTGAACTGCTCGAAAACCAGTTCCGCATCGGCCTGGTCCGCATGGAGCGCGCCATCAAGGAAAAGATGAGCGTGTACCAGGAAATGTCCACGGCCATGCCGCACGACCTGGTCAACGCCAAGCCGGTCATGGCGGCGATCCGCGAGTTTTTTGGAAGCTCGCAGCTCAGCCAGTTCATGGACCAGACCAACCCGCTCAGCGAAATTACCCACAAGCGGCGCCTTTCGGCTCTCGGGCCGGGCGGTTTGTCGCGTGAGCGCGCCGGATTCGAAGTGCGCGACGTGCACCCAACGCACTACGGGCGCATCTGCCCGATTGAGACGCCGGAAGGCCCGAACATCGGGTTGATCAGTTCGCTGAGCTGCTTCGCCCGCATCAACGATTACGGATTCATCGAATCGCCGTATCGCCGCGTCAAGGGCGGCCGCATCGTGGATTACGTCCACATCGTCAACGCCGGCGACAGCGAATTCAAGGCCGGGGACATTGTCGAGCGCGACCGCGTGGAAGAGCTCAACGAAGAGTTGAAGCGCCGCAAGGTTGTCGACGAGCCCTACTGCTTCTACCTGTCGGCTTGGGAGGAAGACAAGTACGTCATCGCTCAGGCCAACGTTTCGCTCGACGAAAAGCTGCGCATCACCACGGAACTCGTCAACTGCCGGCAGGCCGGCAACTTCGTCCTGAAACATCGCGATGAAGTGGATTACGTGGACGTTTCACCGAAGCAGCTAGTCTCCGTGGCCGCCAGCTTGATCCCGTTCCTGGAAAACGACGACGCGAACCGCGCTTTGATGGGTTCGAACATGCAGCGGCAGGCTGTGCCTTTGATCCGCGGCGAAGCGCCGCTGGTCGGCACCGGCATGGAGCGCGTCACCGCGCGCGATTCCGGCGCCGTGGTCCTCTGCAAACGCGATGGGATCGTCGATCAGGTGGACTCCGAGCGCATCATCGTTCGCGTCGAGAGCGACCACTCCGGCGTGCTCAGCCGCGAAGTCGGCGCTGACATCTATACGCTGACCAAGTTCAAGCGTTCCAATCAGAACACCTGCATCAACCAGAAGCCGCTGGTTCGCGTGGGCGACCGCGTGAAGACCGCGCAAGTGCTGGCCGACGGGCCCTGCACGGATCGCGGCGAACTTGGCCTTGGCCGCAACGTGCTGGTGGCCTTCGTGCCCTGGCGCGGTTACAACTTCGAAGACGCCATCCTGGTCAGCGAGAAGCTGGTGAAGGATGACTACTACACTTCGATTCACATCGAGGAGTATGAAATCGAAGCCCGCGACACCAAGCTTGGGCCGGAAGAAGTCACCCGCGACATTCCCAACATCAGCGAATCGTTCCTGCGCAACCTCGACGAAAGCGGCGTCATCCGCATCGGCGCGGTCGTGAAGCCCGGAGACATTCTCGTCGGCAAGGTCACCCCCAAGGGTGAAACCACGCTGACGCCCGAGGAAAAACTGCTCCGCGCCATCTTCGGCGAAAAGGCCGGCGATGTGCGCGACGCCTCCCTCTACTGCCCGCCGGGCATCGAAGGCACCATCGTCGACGTCAAGATCTTTACCCGCAAGGGCGGAGAGAAGGACGAGCGTCACAAGGCCATCGAAGCTTCCCAGGTTTTCAAGCTGGAACGGAACCTCGCCGACGAGATTCGCATTCTCACCGACGAGCGCCTGAAGCGGCTCGAGGGTTTGCTGGGCGGCAGGATTCTCCAGGCCGACCTGCACGACGAAAAAACCAACAAGCGCCTTTTGACCAAGGGTGCGGAGTTGACCCGCGACCTGATCGAAAAGATCTCCACGCGCAACCTGAAGCGCCTGAAGCTTAACGAGCGCGATCCGCTGCTCATCGAGAAGATTGAAGAAATCGAAGAGATGACTTCGCGTCAGATCGATGTGCTGCGCAAGATCACCGACGAACGCAAGGAAAAGCTGAAGAAGGGCGACGAACTGCCCCCGGGCGTCATCAAGCTGGTCAAAGTCTATATCGCCATGAAGCGCAAGCTCTCCATCGGCGACAAGATGGCCGGCCGTCACGGCAACAAGGGCGTCATCGCGCGCGTCGTTCCGGAAGAGGACATGCCTTACCTCCCGGACGGCACTCCCGTGGAAATCGTTTTGAACCCGCTCGGCGTTCCTTCGCGTATGAACGTCGGACAGATTCTGGAAACGCACCTCGGCTGGGCCTCCAAGGAACTGGGCAACAGCCTCAAGCGCCTGCTCAGCAAGGAAGTGAAGGCGGAAGCGCTTCGCCGCTGGTACCGCGAAGTGTTCACCGACACGGCCATCTGGAAGTCGCTCCAGAAATCGACCGACGAGGAGCTGCTGGAAATGGCCGAAGGCTTCCGGGAAGGAATTCCGTTCGCGACGCCGGTGTTCGACGGCGCGCGCGAAGCGGAAATCCGCCACCTGCTGGAAGTCGCGGGTTTGCCGCACGCCGGTAAGATCAACCTGTTCGACGGCATGACCGGCGAGCAATTCGATCAGCCCATCACCGTCGGGTTTATCTACATGCTCAAGCTCTCGCATCTTGTGGATGACAAGATCCACGCCCGTTCGATCGGTCCGTACTCCCTGATCACCCAGCAGCCGCTGGGTGGCAAGGCGCAGTTCGGCGGACAGCGGTTCGGCGAAATGGAAGTGTGGGCCCTGGAAGCTTACGGCGCCGCGCACATTTTGCAGGAATTGCTGACCGCGAAGTCAGACGACGTCTATGGCCGCGCGAAAATTTACGAGGCCATCGTCAAGGGCGAGCCGGGCATCGAGCCGGGCGTTCCGGAATCGTTCAACGTACTCGTGCGCGAGTTGCAGTCTCTGTGCCTCGACGTCGAGTTGATGAAGCGGCAAAAGCCGGCGGTGGAAAAGGCAGCGGACTAGCAGCACAGGCTTCAGCCTGTGTTCTCTTCCGCGAAGCAGCAAGCAGTATTCGGGAGTTCGGGTTCTCAGCCGCCTTTGGCAGCAGGCAAATCGCTGCCAGGGGCGCGTCCCCGGTGAAAGCCGGGGAGGGAGGAAACAACCTTGTATCGCAGCAGCCCATATGACCGCGCGAGTTTGATCGCCGATTTCGATTCCATCCGGATCAGCTTGGCAAGCCCGGAAAAAATCCGTTCGTGGTCCCACGGTGAAGTCACGAAGCCGGAGACCATCAACTACCGAACGTTCAAGCCGGAACGTGACGGACTGTTCTGCGCGAAGATTTTCGGCCCGGTAACCGACTGGGAATGCTTGTGCGGAAAGTACAAGCGCATGAAACACCGCGGAGTGATCTGCGACAAGTGCGGCGTGGAAGTCACGCTGAGCAAAGTCCGCCGCGAGCGCCTGGGCCACATCGAGCTGGCTTCCCCCTGCTCTCACGTATGGTTCTTCAAAGGATTGCCCAGCCGCATCGGCTACCTGCTGGACATTTCCATGCGCGACCTCGAGCGCATTCTCTACTTCGAGGCCTTTGTCGTCGTGGATCAGGGCGAAGTCGCGGTCCTGAAAGAGCGGCAGGTCCTGCAGGAAGAGGAATACCGCAAGCTGACGACCGAGTACCCGGGCCAGTTCGTCGCCAAGATGGGTGCGGAAGCCATCAAGGAACTCCTTCGCCGTGTGGACGTCGAGAAACTCGCCGACGACCTGCGCGAAAAAATGAAGGCCGATCCTTCGCTGCAGAAGCGCATCAAGTTCGCCAAGCGCCTCAAGGTGCTGGAAGCGTTCCGCAAGAGCGGTAACAAGCCCGAATGGATGATCCTGGATGTGATCCCGGTGCTTCCGCCGGAGCTGCGTCCGCTCGTGCCTCTCGACGGCGGCCGTTTTGCCACCTCCGACCTGAACGACCTCTATCGCCGCGTCATCAACCGCAACAACCGGTTGAAGAAGCTCATGGAACTTCGCGCGCCGGATGTGATCGTTCGCAACGAAAAGCGCATGCTCCAGGAAGCGGTCGACGCGCTGTTTGACAATGGCCGCCGCGGCCGCGTTCTGCGGGGCACCAACAACCGCCCGTTGAAGTCCTTGAGCGATACGCTCAAGGGCAAGCAGGGCCGTTTCCGCCAGAACCTCCTTGGCAAGCGCGTGGACTACTCCGGCCGCTCCGTCATCGTGGTCGGCCCAGAACTCAAGCTAAACCAGTGCGGTTTGCCGAAGAAAATGGCACTGGAACTTTTCAAGCCGTTCATTTATCACAAGCTCGAAGCGCAAGGTCACTGCACCACGATCAAGCAGGCCAAGGAAATGGTGGAACAGCAGGAAGCCGTCGTGTGGGACATCCTCGAAGATGTCATCCGCGAGCATCCGGTGCTCCTGAATCGCGCTCCAACCCTGCACCGCCTGGGCATTCAGGCCTTCGAACCAACTCTCGTCGAAGGTAAAGCCATCCGCATTCACCCGCTCGTCTGCACCGCCTTCAACGCGGACTTTGACGGCGACCAGATGGCCGTGCACATCCCGCTTTCGCCGGAATCGCAGGTGGAAGCTTCTGTGCTCATGCTGAGCTCCCGGAACATTCTTTCTCCTGCTCATGGTCTGCCGCTGGCCGTACCCTCGCAGGACATGGTCCTCGGCATCTATTACTTGACCAAGGCCAAGCCGGGCGCCAAGGGCGAAGGCCGCGTGTTCGGCTCGACCGAAGATGTCGTCCTCGCGCTCGAAGGGGGCGAAGTCGAACTGCTTACTCCCATTCGCCTGCGCTACACCGGCGAAGTGATCGATATGACCGCCGCGTACGACACGCAGGACATCACTCATACCGAACCCATCAAAATGGAGCGGCAGTTCATCCAGACCACGGTCGGGCGTGTCATTTTCAATTCCCACCTGCCAAAGCAGATGCCCTATATCAACGGCTTGCTTAAGAAGAAGGGCGTGCAGCAGTTGGTGTACTACGCCTACTTGCGGTTCGGGCTCGAAGCCACCGTCGAACTCCTCGACCACTTGAAGGCCCTAGGGTTTGCCTATGCGACCAAGTCCGGCATCTCCATCGGCATCGATGACATGCTCATCCCCAGCGACAAGTACAAGCTGGTGGAAAATGCCGAGAAGGAAGTCGTCAAGGTGCAGCAGCAATACCTCGACGGCGCCATCACCAATGGCGAACGCTATAACAAGGTCATCGCCATCTGGGGCGACGTCACCGAAAAAGTTGCCGACGAAATGTTCAAAGCCCTGGAAACCCAGGACCGCGAGGGCAACATCAACCCGGTTTATATCATGGCCGACTCCGGCGCCCGCGGATCGAAGCAGCAGATTCGCCAGCTTTCCGGGATGCGCGGATTGATGGCCAAGCCCTCCGGCGAAGTCATCGAGACCCCGATTACCTCCAACTTCCGCGAAGGCCTCACCGTGCTGCAATACTTCATCTCCACGCACGGCGCGCGCAAAGGCCTTGCGGACACCGCGTTGAAGACGGCGGACTCCGGCTATCTGACCCGCCGGCTCGTCGACGTGGCTCAGGACGTCATCATCAACGAGCCGGACTGCGGCACCAGCGACGGCATCTACGTCGAACCCATTATCGAAGCCGGGGTCGAAGTCGAGCCGCTGCGCGACCGCGTTGTCGGCCGCGTTTCGCTCGAAAAGATCAAGGACTTCGAAGGCAGCGTGATCATCGAAGTCAACCAGGAGATCACCGAAGAGCTGGCCAACGCCATTCAGGCCGCGGGTATTGAGCGCGTGCGCATCCGCTCCGTGCTCACCTGCGAATCCCGCCGCGGAGTTTGCGCCCTTTGCTACGGCCGCAACCTCGCCACGGGCCGCATGGTTGAACTCGGCGAGGCTGTCGGCGTGATCGCCGCGCAGTCCATCGGCGAACCCGGCACGCAGCTCACCATGCGTACCTTCCACATTGGCGGAGCCGCGACCCGTGTCAGCGAGCGCTCCACTCTCGAAGCCAAGAACAATGGCGTCGTGAAATTCGTTGACCTCCGCCACGTCGAAGGACGCGGCGGCGCGCGCATCGCCATGAACCGCTCTGGCCTCATCGTTATCGTCGATGAAAAGGGCCGCGAGAAGGAACGCTACCACGTCGTTTACGGCGCGCGCCTCCGCGTGACCGACGGCGACAACGTTAACCAGGGACAGATTCTTGCCGAATGGGATCCCTTCACGTTCTCGATCCTTACCGAAACCGCTGGCTCCGTGAAGTTTGACGACCTGCGGCCCGGCCTGACCATCGAGGAACAGGTGGATGAAGTCACCGGCTTGTCGCAGCTCGTCGTCACGCTGCCACCGGGCGACGAAAAGCATCAGCCCGCCATCCTGGTCCGCGATTCTTCCGGCAAAGTCCGCAAGAAGTACCTCATGCCGTCCCGCGCCCACTTGATGGTGCAGGATGGTGACGAGCTCCAGGCCGGCGACGTGCTCGCGAAGATTCCGCGCGAAACCACCAAGACCAAAGACATCACTGGCGGTCTCCCGCGCGTCGTCGAGCTCTTCGAAACCCGCAAGCCCAAGGATCCTGCCGTCATCAGCGAAGTGGACGGCACCGTCCGCTACGGCGAAATCAGCAAGGGTATGCGCAAGATCTACGTCGAGAGCGAAGATGGCAAGACTTCCAAGGAATATGCCATCCCGCGCGGCGTGCACATCAACGTTCAGGAAGGCGAGCATGTCCGCGCCGGGGAAGCGCTCATCGACGGCCCGCTCAACCTCCACGATCTGCTCGCGGTTCTGGGCGAGAAATACACCCAGGCTTACCTCGTCAACGCCATTCAGGAGGTTTACCGCCTGCAGGGCGTCAATATCAATGACAAGCACATTGAGACCATCTCCCGCCAGATGATGCGCTGGGTGAAGGTCGAAGACGTGGGCGACACCACCTTCCTCCTCGAGGAACAAGTCGACAAATTCCGATTCCGCGAAGAGAACGACCGCGTGATTGCCGAAGGCGGCCGTCCGGCTACCGGGCGACCCTTGCTCCTCGGCATCACCAAGGCGTCTCTCTCCACCGATTCCTTCATCTCGGCGGCCAGCTTCCAGGAGACCACGCGTGTTCTGACGGAAGCAGCGGTTGCCGGTAAGGTGGACTACCTGCGCGGCTTGAAGGAAAACGTCATCATGGGCCGCCTCATCCCTGCGGGCACAGGTTTGGAGCACTACCGCAGTATCCAACTGCTCACCGAAATGCCGGCTCCTGCTCCCATCGAAGACCTGCCCGAAGCCGCTGAATTCGCCGCGGAGGATGCCGCGGGTTTGGAATTCCTGGGGGGCAAGGACGACGAAACGGAAGCCGACGCCGCCACGGAAGGCCAGGACTGACACTTTACCGGGCGGTTTGCCTCCAGACGAACCACTTCACGGCGCCTCGGGTTATCCCGAGGCGCCTCTTTTTTGGCAAACCGTACCTTCGTACAGGTAAACCACAGGAACGCGGCCCCTCCATGCGGCTTGCTGCGCTTCTTTCGCGCTGGATATCATGAAGGAAGCATTTCAGGGCTCATGCACGCTTTTGACGCTTCGCATCAACGCATCGACAAATGCACGACGAACCACAACCTGGCCCCGAGCCGCAGGCCTCTGCCCCTAAAGAGTCCGGTGCCCCGGACGGCGTTCGGCTGGACCAGTACGATAAGCGCCAACAGGAACTGTGGCGCCTGACTTTCTTTGTTCTTTTTGTCGTTACCACTGTATTCGCCTGGCTCTCCTGGGATACCTTGCGTTCGACGAAGTTTCGCCTCGAAGCGCTTCCGTTCGGCCTTGTTGTTCTCGTTGCACTTCTCGGTGTCTATGTCTGGAAGAAGACCCAGGAGATCGCGGAACTGAAGGGGCTGGTGCGGGGCCTCGACCAGAAGGACTCGGCTCCCGTCAGCGACCGCACGCTAGCGCATCTGTTCCAGATGATTTCCAAGTCCCAGCAGGGATTTCGCGATCTGATCGATTCCTTTGATGACATCCTGCTGGCTTTGAGCCTCGACGGAGAAATTCGCTCCGCCAACCGCAGTTTTGCGGACTTCGTCGGTCTCCCGTTTCAGGAAATCATCGGGGTTCCCCTCCGCCAGCTCGTTTCGGATGAGGCCGGGACTTCCGAAGAAGAACTGAAGAACGGGCTGAATCGCTTTGTGGAACGGCGCAACTGGTCGGGCGTCGTTCAAGTTCGCTTGAAAAAGACAGGCGGGGTGCATTTTTTCGAGTGCGTGGCTCACGCCATGCTGCGGGACGACAAGGTCCACGGCCTAACGATCCTGGCTCGCGATATCACTTCCCAGCGCCGCAGCGAGGCGCGATTCACTGAGCTTTTTGAGACCATCCAGGAAGGGATCTACATCGTCACACCCGACGACAGCATTCTGGAGGTAAACCCCGCCCTCGTCCGCATGCTTGGCTACGATTCCAGGGAAGAGTTGCTGGGCAAGAAGGTCAGCGAGGTGTTTGTCGATCAAGAGCAGCGTTCCATCCTTGCCCGCGAGGTGAATCGCCAGCCTGCCCCGGAGGGCCGGGAGATCACCCTCTGCCGCAAGGACGGCCAACCCATCATTTGCCTGAATACGTCCACTGCGGTTCGCGATTCCGCCGGAACGATTGTCCGGTACCAGGGCGCGCTGGCCGATATCAGCGAGCGTCGCGCCATCGAAAAGCGCCTTCACCAGCAGCAAGAGTTCGCTCGCCGGCTGGTGGACAGCCTCCCCGACCTCATTTTTGTCGTCGATGCCGAGAGGCGTTACACCTTCGTCAGCCCAAAGGTCAAGGAAGTCCTTGGATTCGAACCTCAGGAATTCATCGGCACGCTCTACGGGGAACGCACTCATCTCGAAGAGCGCAGTGCCGCCCTTGCGGTCTTCGACGATGTGCTCCAGGGCAAGCGCAATTTCGCCTCCATCGAAATTCGGGTGCGCCACAAGCAGGGTGAGTGGCGCCGCCTGCGCTGCCATTTCAGCCCGCTTTTCGATGAAAACGGCAAGATTGAAGGCGTGGTCGTTTCCGGCCGGGACATCACCGAGATGAAGCGCATGGAAGAGCAACTCATCCAGGCCGAAAAGCTTGCGGCCATGGGCCAGATGCTGGCCGGCGTGGCCCATGAATTGAACAATCCCCTCACCGCTATCCTCGGTGCCAGCGAACTCCTGCGCGATCGTGCCGGCGTGGACGAGAATACCAAGCGTCAGTTGGAGATGACTCATCGCCAGGCACTCCGAGCCGCCCGCATCGTGCAGAACCTGCTGGAATTCTCGCGCCCCGCTTCTCCGCAGAAAAAGGCGCTGGACCTCAATGCCGTCATCGACCGAACTTTGCAGCTCCACGAACATTCCTTCCGCCGCAACGCCATCGAAGTCGATTTCCGTCCTTCGGCCGGGCTGCCCCCCACCGTGGGCGATGCCAATCAGCTCATCCAGGTGTTTTTGAACCTCGTCAGCAACGCCGAGCAAGCCATCCGCGAGGTTCGCCCTTCCGGCCGCATCCAGATTCGCCTTGGCAAAAGCGGCTCGCGGATATTCGCAACGGTTCAGGATGACGGCGTCGGGCTGAAATCCGAAGTGCTTTCCAAGATTTTTGATCCGTTTTTCACCACCAAGCGGCCTGGCGGCGGAACCGGTCTGGGCCTCAGCATCTGCATGTCTATCATCCGCGAGCATGGCGGCGATATCGAAGCGGAATCCCTGCCTTCGGGCGGTGCTTCCTTCACCGTGTTTCTTCCCGTTGCCTTGACAGAGGATTCCAAACGGCCCGTTCGCGCGCTCGATTCCTCCGGCTCCGGCGAAATAATGGCTCCTACGCTCGAAATGCTGAAGGACCGCTCCCTTTTGGTGGTTGACGATGAAGAAAGCATCCGGATGCTGCTGGCCGAAGGGCTCACGTCCCATGGTTTGAAGGTAGAGTGCGCGGCCACAGCGGAAGAAGCCTTGGGTCTGGTCCTACGCGGCAGGTTTGACGCCATTCTCTGCGACTTGTGTCTCTCTGGAACGGGTCCCAATGCCGATGGCTACGGCGTAGCCCAGCGGCTCAAGATCGCAGGCGGCGCGAACAAGCCGGAATTGATTTACATGTCGGGTGACGTGGTGGGCGCGGGCCAGGGCTCCAGCGCCACGGACAGCTACCGCCGGCTCCAGAAACCCTTCCGCATTTCCGATGTATTGAACACGTTGATGGTGGTCTTCAGCCGTGTTCCCGTCGGCTCCGGCAGGCGCTGAGGATTCTGGGCTATTTCTTCTGGCCGGCGCTTCCGCTCGGGGCATCCACGCCAAAATCCCATACAAAGTAGTTCAACCCGCCTGGCAGGATTTCCGCCAAGACGTACTCGCCTGGAGTGAGCGCCTCGCCGAGGGAGAAGCGGTAAACGTGCGGCGCAATCTCCCAACGCTGAATCGGAATCTCGTTCCTACTTCTGTCCACTTCCTCGCCAAAAAAGGTGCGGATGGATTCCAACTGACGCCCGTTGCGCACGACTTTGGCGCGGATCAAGAGGACATCGGGGCCATTTTCCCCGGGGCGGCCGCTCTTCTCAATCGACGAAACGCGATCCTGGTCGGGGGGCGCCTCTCGCAAGTAAAACTCCGGAGTCTTCGAGCGCAGCCTCAACGTTGCGCGCGTGCCCGCGATCTCCACCGTCAGTTTGCCCGGAACCATCGGCACGGGTGAGAGAATCTGCTCAATTGTCCGCAGATTATCTGTCTTGGCTCGCGCGCCAGCCTGCTCCATCAGCCGCACCGATTTCGCCTCCACCACAAACAGGCCTTCGCCTGCGGGCAGAAACGCTCCTTCCCCAACCTGCATGCTGGCGTCGATATCCAGCACATTGTCCATGCGTTTTGCCTCTTCTTGCTTGTGGAGCTTATCCGCCAGGGCAGCAGACGCCTTTTCTCCCGCCGCCGCATCCTTGGCCGTGGCATCCCAGTCCACAATGGACGCGGGTAATTCCTCCCATTCGCCACGTTCCTGGCTGAGATAGCGCACCCGATCTCCGATCCGCTGGTATTCCCGGACGACCTGGAAGCTGCCATCCTTTAGGATTAGCCTTTTGCCACGCGGAATGTCCGAAGGAGTGCCCCCTGGCGCAGGATGTTGGGTGGATTGTTGCTGGTCGGTGCCTTGGACCTGGGCCTTGTGGGCCGGGCCCGCAATCAGAAGTGCAATCGCACAGAGCGGGGATAGGCCGAAGACAACGGTGGAAGAACGGCCGGAGATGCGCGAACGAACCATGGACCCTTCGGCCGGCGCTCCCGGCAAAACCTTCCGGAGAGCGCCGCGCGAAGTGTAAGCATAGCTCTCCCGGAGCGTTGCTCGCAAGGTTGCCGCGCAATCCATGCCGGAGTATGCCTGTTGGGAGTGTCTAACGGGGGGAGTCGGCTTACGCCCGAAGAGAATCTCTTAGTGCGAACAGCGAGGGAACAAGGTCACGAGCACCATCAGGTCGGACAGCGTAAACAACCACTGTTCGGCTTGCGCGCCTGCCGCTTCCGCCGCTCTTGCGATCATGCCCAGGTGACGGCTGCGCGCGAAGTTGTGAAGATGTTCGACGCAGATGCCCGTCAAGCTGGCCACTTCCGTGTCCGTGAAGATTTTCTGACTTGATTTGACTTTAACCAAAGGGGGCCTCTCTAATTCTCCGCCGATTTCTTCCTCCACACTGTCTGATGCTGTGAGCAGAGTAGAGGATGCAGAACCTCCCTGCAATAGACGTTCCGTTTACATTTGGTCCAAACCAAGTCACTAGTACTTGTTGCCTAGAGCCGTTTTATGCAGCAATCCGGCTTCTTTCGGCTTTCATGCGCCAAGAAAGTATCCGTGAGAAGTGACTGTGGGGCTGTGCAAAAATGTACTAATTTTGCTAAATTTCTACCACTTTTGGTAGGCGCGCGCAGATCTCTCTCATTTGTTTGGTGTGTCGCAATTGGTGCGCGGCAATCATTTCAAACCATTCATAGACGTTGAGCGATCCGAGGAAAGGATGAGGCCATCGGTAAGAGTTCAAGTCGCGGTTGCTGGTTTCCTCGAGGAACGCAAGCGCTCGCTCGCGAGCCGCGCGCAACTCCCCAAACATCTCTTCCTTGTTTCCCAGCAATGCGGGATCCAGCGGAATCGGAGACTTGAGGCGGATGAGCCGCGCGCTTACGAGCCACAAGGGCAGATGGATGCGTTTCAAAAAGGGAACCGGACGTGGCGCTTTTTGCGTGACGCGGTCGGCGCTGCCGACAATCGTGCGTTCCACCATCACCAGATGAGCTACCACTTCCGCCGCAGACCACTGTTCGGCGTGTGGCTTTCTGGTCCACTGACCGGATGGAATGGCGTCCGCGGCGCACAGAAATGCAGTCTGCGCTTCGGCGAGCTTTTCGAGGATGGGGGCGATGAAGAGCACTGGTTTGCTCTTGCAAATTCTTAAAGGGCTGCGCCGTCGGCTTGCTCGAAGGCGTGAGCCAATTGCAGGACGCGCGCTTCGCCGAAGGCGGGGCCGACGATTTGCAATCCCACCGGCAGTTTGCCGCCGATCCGCCCGCACGGCACCGAAATGCCGGGAAGCCCCGCCAGCGAACCTGTAACTGTATAAATATCAGCGAGATACATCTGGAGGGGGTCGTCCACGCGCTCTCCCAATTTGAACGGAGGGACGGGGGAAGTCGGCGTGACAATAGCGTCCACCTGCGCGAAGGCTTTCCGGAAATCCTCGGCGATCAGGGCGCGTACTTTTTGGCCTTTGAGGTAATAGGCGTCGTAGTAACCTGCCGAAAGCACGTATGTGCCGAGAACGATGCGCCGTTTCACCTCGGGCCCGAAGCCGGCGCCGCGCGTCTTGCGGTACATGGCAATCAGCGAATCGCCTTCCACGCGCGGCCCGTAACGCACGCCGTCATAGCGCGCCAGGTTCGAGCTGGCCTCCGCGGTCGCGATGATGTAGTAGGTCGCGATGGCGTAATCGGTGTGAGGAAGCTGAATTTCGCGCACGTTGCAGCCGAGCTTGCGCAGCAACTCGATTCCGGCAGTCACTTTTTCGCGAACGCCCGCATCCATTCCTGCACCAAAGTATTCTTTTGGAATTCCGACCTTCATCCCCTGGACCGGGTTGCCCAAGGCCGCGGTGTAATCCTCGACCGGGGCGGTCGTCGAGGTGGAATCGCTCGGATCGCGTCCAGCAAGAATTTTGAGCACCGCCGCGACGTCGGCGACGTTATGTGCGAATGGGCCAATGCGATCGAGCGAAGAGGCAAAAGCGATCAGTCCGTATCGCGAGACGCGGCCATAGCTGCCCATCATCGCCGGTACGCCGCAGAACGAGCCGGGCTGGCGAATGGAGCCGCCGGTGTCCGTTCCGAGCGACGCGACCGCGAGATTTGCCGCCACCGCAGCGGCCGATCCGCCGCTTGAGCCTCCGGGGACGCAGCCCGGCGCCGCAGGATTCTGCACCGCTCCATAGGCGGAGTTCTCGTTGGAGCTGCCCATGGCGAACTCGTCGCAATTGGTCTTGCCCAAAATGACCGCGCCCGCCGCTTCCAGGCGAGTGACGGCAGTGGCGTCGTACGGCGGAATGTAATTTGTCAGGATCTTCGAGCTGCAGGTGGTGCGCACGCCGCGCGTGCTGATCACGTCCTTCACGGCGATGGGGACGCCCGCGAGAGGCGGCAGCGGTTTGCCCGCGGCCACCAGCGCGTCTACGCGGCCGGCTTGCTTATAGGCGCGCTCCTCGCAAAGCGTCAGAAAAGCATTGAGTTCGCCATTGCGGGCCGCGATGCGCTTGAAGTAGTCTGCGGCCACTTCGCGCGCCGTGGTCTTCTTCGTGGCGATGGCGTCTCGGACCGCGCCGATGGTTGTCAGTTCGCTCATCGCTCGATCACTTTGGGCACGCGGAAGTAGGGGGGCTTGGGATCCGGCGCGTGCTCCAACACGTCATCGGCCACCGCGCACGGCACCACCAGATCTTCCCGCAGGGTGGCGTCCGCCGTCTGGTCGTCCGCCAAAACCTGCGCCATCGGCGCTACGTTCGCGGTGTCCAGCTCGTTCAGTTTGCCGATATATTCCAGGATTTCGTCCACCTGGGCGCGGTATTTCTCCAGCTCCGCCTCGCTCAACTCCAGATAAGCCAGCTCGGCGACGCGCTGCACATCCTCACGGGAGATCTTCACTTGGCATCCCCCTTGCTTACGCCAAGAGGCGCAGTGGAATTCACGTCCCGATGTGGTGCGGCGTTCTTGATCATCCTGTCGTTGGCGAATGCTAAGAAATCTATCTTGCCATTCCTATCTCCCCAGATGAGACTCCAATCTCCGTCCCAACTGATTCGGTTACTTCCCATCGGGAGTCCATACCCGCGCTTCTCGCAACTTTCTCTCATTTCCTGGACTGTCTCATCAACATGAATCCCCCCAATAGTCTGATGATGAGCAGAACTGAAGGCGAGGAAGTTCACAGCTAGGGCTGTCGGACTCATGGCCGGGGGAATTTCCTGGCCGAAAGGAACCGGGAATGAGGCCCAAATCGCACAGCGTTTCACGCCACATGCCCATCCAAACTTTGTTGTATTCGTCGATCCCGGTTGTTTCAGTTCCGGTTGGTGAAGTTTCGCTTCCAATTTTTCAAGGCTCAGATCCGAGGGGTTAAGATCGATCTCACCCAGCGATTCGAGGGCATCCTTTTGGGCAGTTTCTTCCGCGAGAGATGCATTCGCCGCTTTGGCCGCTTCAGCCCTCACCAGCCTGTTCTGGAACCAGAAATAAACCAAAACAAGGAGGCAGGCGCTGAGCAGGCCCAAACAACAGATCGCGATTCTATTCGGCATCAGCCGGCCCCAATTCATCGATGTCTAACGCGAAGCACCAGAGACCTCGGCGGTCTTCCTCGGATATTTGGTGGAGACGTAGTCGTCGACGAGCTTCTGGAAAGCGACCGCGAGTTCGTCGTAGGTGCCTTCGAGGGTTACGTCTTTCTTGCCGTCGATATAGACCGGGCAGCGCGGGGCTTCGCCGGTGCCGGGGAGGCTGATGCCGATGTTGGCGGCTTTGGATTCACCGGGGCCGTTGACGATACAGCCCATCACCGCAAGGGTCATGGTTTCCACGCCGTCGTACTTCGTTTTCCAGGTGGGCATCATGTCCCGGATGTAGCCTTGAACGCTTTCTGCCAGTTCCTGGAACGTTGTGCTGGTGGTGCGGCCGCAGCCGGGGCAAGCGGTCACGCTGGGGGAAAACGATCGCAATCCCAGCGCCTGTAACAGCTCGCAGCAGGCGTAAACCTCTTCGCGGCGGTCGCCGCCGGGCCGCGGCGTCAGCGAAACCCGGATGGTATCTCCGATGCCTTCGTAGAGCAGGATGCCGAGCGAGGCCGCGGACCAGACCATGCCTTTCATGCCCATGCCGGCTTCGGTCAGGCCGAGGTGCAGCGGCTGTTGTGTCTTGCCGGAGAGGTCGCGATAGACGGTGATGAGGTTGCGGGGGCGCGAAGTCTTGCAGGAAATGATGATCTGGTCGTTGCGCAGGCCGCTCTCGAGCGCGAGTTCGGTGGATTCCAGCGCCGAGATCACCATGCAATCGTTGATGATCTCCTCGCTTTCCTTGCCCAGGTTCAGGTCGGTGTTTTCCTGCATTTTGCGCATGACCAGTTCCTGATTGAGGGAGCCGCCATTGACGCCGATGCGCACGGGCTTGCCGTTGTCCACGGCGACTTTGCAGATGGTGGAGAATTGCTCGTCGCGCCGCTGTCCGGCGCCGACGTTGCCGGGATTGATGCGGTACTTGTCTAGATCCCTGGCGCATTCGGGATATTTGGTGAGCAGCACGTGGCCGTTGTAATGAAAATCGCCGATGATGGGGACGTTGCAGCCGGCGTCGAGCAGGCGCTTCTTGATGATGGGAACTGCGGCCGCCGCTTCCGGGACATTTACTGTCCAGCGCACAATTTCCGAGCCCGCTTCGGCGAGCTCCAGCGTTTGGCGCAGCGTGGTCTCCACGTCCGCCGTGTCGGTGTTGGTCATGGACTGCACGACGATCGGCGCGCCGCCGCCCACCTGGACGTGGCCTACTTTTACGCCGTAGGTTTTATTGCGCGGGTGGCGCAGGGCCGCCGCGTCAAAGCCGGAGATCTGGTTCAGCATATCCTTTTATTTTAGCAGCCTCGGCGCTTTTGTGTCCTCTCGTAGCGTCGGCTACCGCCCGTACCTGGGGCCAGAGCGGTTGGCTGGCCGTTGGGTCAACTTGTTCTCCGCTGCTCCTTCCCCTACGCTGGTTGGCACGCCCAGCTTTCCAGTAAGTTCGGTTCACTTTTCCGCATATGTCTACATCGCCTCGAGCGACTATCTTTCAGGCGGCTCTTCTGCTTCTTGTGGGAGGCCTGCTGGTTGGTTGTGCTTCTGCCAGTAACTCGGGCGGTGGAGGGGGCGGTGCTACCGTTCCCGCTGTGCCGGAGGGACTGAGCGCCACGGCGGCAAATGCACAGGTCAGTCTTTCCTGGATGGCGGCGGCCGGAGCCACCTCGTATCGCGTCAAACGATCCACGATTTCCGGCGGGCCCTACACGCAAGTCGCAGCGCCCACGGGCACCAGCTACATGGACACCGGCCTTACCAACGGCACAAAATATTTCTACGTTGTTTCCGCGCTGAACTCCGCCGGGGAGAGCGCCAACTCGACGGCGGCGAACGCCACTCCCAGCACGCCAGCGACTCCGCCAGCCGCGCCGGCAAATCTCCAAGCAACGGCCGGAAACACACAGGTCTCACTCGCGTGGACGGCGAGCACGGGTGCCACCAGTTATAATTTGAAGCGGTCCGCCACAACCGGCGGCCCATACACAAATATCACTTCTCCGACTGCGACGAACTTCACAGACACCGGTCTTACGAACGGGACAAAGTATTTCTACGTCGTCTCCGCGGTGAACTCATCCGGAGAAAGCGCGAATTCCACTGAAGCCAGCGCTACTCCTGCGGCCCCTGCGACTGCGCCTCCGACACCCACAAATTTGCAAGCTACAGCCGGTAACGCACAGGTCTCCCTTACTTGGACCGCGAGCACTGGAGCCACGAGCTACGACGTCGAGCGCTCTACCACCAGCAGCGGTCCGTACACGCAAATCGCCACGGCCAGCACGAACTCCTATACCGATACCGGGCTCACCAACGGCACGACCTACTATTACGTTGTCACGGCCGTGAATTCCGCCGGGCAAAGCCCGGATTCCAATCAAGCGAGCGCCACTCCGGCGGCCTCCACCACCCCCGATGTGACCATCACGATTGATCCCACGCAGACGCACCCCATTTCGCCATACATCTACGGCATCAATTTTTATTCCGGGATCACGGGAGCGCCGCCGAATCTGACGTTCGATCGCGCGGGGGGTAATCGCTGGACGGCGTACAACTGGGAGACCAACGCTTCGAACGCGGGCAGCGACTACCTTTATGAGAATGACGACTACTTGAGCAGCAGCACCACTCCCGCCGAAGCGGTGCGCAGCTTCATCGCGGGGGACCAGGGCAACGGCATGGCCAGCCTGGTCACGTTCCAGCTTCAAGGGTTGGTGGCGGGCGATGAAAACGGTCCAGTGAGCGTTGCGAGCCCTCCCGATCTGACGCGGTTCAAGCAGGTGGTGGACATGAAGAGCACGCAGTCGAGCGCTCCGTTCACACTGACGCCGCCGACCACGGACAACTACGTGTATATGGACGAATTCATCTGGGCGCTCGATCAGAAATTCTCCGGCCAATCCATTTTCGGGACTAATCCGACGACGGAGCATGTCTTCGTCCAGCTCGACAACGAGCCGGAACTGTGGAACACGACACACCTGGAAGTGCAGGGGCCTAACCCTGTTACCTCGGACAACTACATCGCCAAAACTCTTGCGCTTACCCAAGCGCTGAAGGACCAATTTCCGGATGTCGTGATTTTTGGTCCCGTGCATTATGGATTTGAGGGCATTTACAACTGGCAAGGGGAACTGAGCGCGACGCCCACCGGCAACGACTGGTTCCCGGACAAATATTTGCCGGCGATCCTGACGGCTTCGACGACATACGGCAAGCCACTGGTCGATGTGTACGACTTCCATTGGTATTCCGAGGCTACGGACGGCAGCGGCAATCGTGTGACGAATCTTACGGGTTCCACGCTCACCGACGCGCAGGTGCAGGCCATTGTCCAAAGCCCGCGCAGCCTTTGGGACACCACTTATACGGAAAATTCCTGGATCACCACGGATGTACTCGGCGGACCGATTTACATTCTCGGCCGGCTGCAAGCGAAAATCGCGGCGGAAAATCCCGGGATGAAAGTTTCCATCACGGAATACAACAATGGCGGCGGAGAGCATATTGCCGGCACCATCGCCGAAGCGGACAACCTGGGGATCTTTGGCGCGCAAGGACTTTTCGCAGCCAATCTGTGGCCGCTGAATAGCACCAGCCCCTACATCCTGGCGGGCTTCAGCGCGTTCCGAGATTTTGACGGCGCGAACGCGAATTTTGGCGATACCTCTTTGCAAGCTACATCGAGCAACATTCAGAACGTCGCCGTGTACGCGAGCACCGACAGCACCACTCCGGGGCGCGTCGTGTTTGTGGCCATCAATCGTTCCACCTCCGCGCAGGTCACGGCCATCAACGGCCAGGCACTTTCAGGCACCGCGCATATCTATCAGATGACCGCCGCCAGCGCGCAAAGCCAGAGTCCGATCCTGCCCGTGTCCGCCGGGACGCAAGCTGCGAACGGGTCTTCGCTGACGATTACGCTTCCTGCGCTTAGCGTGACCACTATCGACGTCTTCTAACCGTTTCGTCCTGCGGTTTCGCCGGGAGGGGAAGTACCTATTCGCCCGGACGTTCATCTAAAAGGTGGGTGAAAGAAGTGGAATTGCCGGTGGAGGATGCCGCATTTGAAAAGCCGAATTGTCAAGCCCGTCGCCATTATCCAAGCCATTTTGTTTCTCGCGCACTGGTTCGTTTATGAAACGTGGATCACGTTGTGGGGAGCGCCGGGGGGAAGCCTGCTTACGATCTTGAGGGCTGTGCTGGCGCTGTTCTCGGTCAGTTTTTTGGCGACTACGCTGCTGGCGCACCGCTACTTCAATGGTCCGGTGAAGTTCTTCTATAAGATGGCGAGCATCTGGCTGGGGATGTTTAACTTCTTTTTCATGGCGGCTGGACTGAGCTGGCTGGCGTACGCGGTGGTGCGGCTTGGCGGGTTCCACGTGAGCGTCCGGGACGTTGCGGGAACATTTTATGGTTTGGCGATCGTTGCCAGCTTGTATGGAATCGCCAATGCTGCGGCGATCCGGGTGAGGCGCGTAACGGTGAAACTGCCGGGTTTGCCGGCGTCGTGGCGCGGACGGATGGCAGCACTGGTGACCGATACGCATCTTGGGCACATCAAGGGCTATCGATTTCTGACACGGCTGGTAGGGATGCTGCGGCAGTTGAAGGCAGATGTGGTGTTCATCAGCGGAGACCTGTTTGACGGAACGAAGGTGGATGCGGCGCGGCTGGTGGCGCCTTGGAAACAGCTTTCACC
The DNA here is from genome assembly GCA_963734105.1 of Candidatus Acidiferrales bacterium. Classification (GTDB taxonomy): domain Bacteria; phylum Acidobacteriota; class Terriglobia; order Acidiferrales; family UBA7541; genus Acidiferrum. Next base: position 126,077 of record CAVTFW010000001.1, read on the forward strand.
GAAGTTTGGGTCTTACTTTGTGACGGGAAATCACGAGGAGTTTTCGGACCCGGCGAAATACTTGGAAGCGATCGAAGGCTCCGGAATCCGCGTGCTGCACAACGAAAAAGTGAACCTGGACGGACTGCAGGTGGTGGGCGTGCCGTTCAGCGAGGCGGGAGACGCAAAACATTTTCAATCGATACTGGAACGGGCGGACTTGGATAGAGATCGCGCGAGCGTCCTGCTGGCGCACGTGCCGCAGGGGCTGCGGGTTGCGGAAAAGCAAGGCATTTCGTTGCAGCTTTCCGGGCATACGCACGGCGGGCAGATGTTTCCGTTCACGTGGTTCACGTCGCGCATTTTTGGCGATTACACGTATGGACTGAGGAAATTTGGCGAGCTGATGGTATATACGTCGAGCGGCGCGGGAACCTGGGGTCCTCCCATGCGCGTGTGCACACAGCCGGAGATTGTGTTGATCAGTTTTGAGTAGCCCCGGCGAAAACGCCGTCTGACGCTCTTCTCCCTCGCTATTCGAGGACCGCCGCGACCGTACGCCGGAATATCCCGCTTGACGTATCACGCGTCGCGTTATATACTCACCTTTGTGATTAAGACATTCCGCTGTGCCGAGACAGAGCGGCTCTATAGGGAGAGAGAAAGCGGCAAGCGGTTCAGGGCTTTTGCGGATGCTGCCTATCGTAAGCTCTTTCAACTGAACAACGCCGAGGAACTGCGCGACCTGAGCACGCCGCCCGGTAATCGCCTTGAGAAGTTAGCCCGCGAACGAAAGGGGCAGCACAGCATAAGAATCAACGATCAATGGCGCATTTGTTTCGTGTGGAACGAAGGAAATGCATATAACGTCGAAATTGTTGATTACCACTAGGGGAGGGGAGATGCCTAAGTTCAAGAAAATTCGTCCAGTGCATCCGGGGGATGTGTTGCGCGAAGATTATCTGGTTCCGCTGGGGATCAGCGTCAACAAGCTGGCGCTGCGCTTGGGCGTTCCCGCAACTCGCATGGGGGAAATTGTCAACGGACGCCGCGCGATCACGCCGGATACAGCCCTTAGACTGGCGCGCTTTTTCGACACAACGCCGCGCTTCTGGCTCAACATGCAAGCGGAATATGAGCTTGAAATTGCAAAGGACAAGCTCGCAGGGACCATTGAACGCACGGTGCAACCGCTTCAGCAAGTTGCGGTCTAGCGATGCGCGAAGGGCGAACGCGATTCGGGTAGGCTGGGGATTGAGGAACGCGCTGCGCGGAGTTAGGATGCGTGTGATCGGGGCTCGTTGTGAGCTGATGGGAGGAACTACTATGGCGGTGAAAGTGAAACGGATTACGTTGTGGCGGAAAGAGCTGGAGAATCGGGCCGGGACGCTGGCGGGAACGCTGGAACCCCTGGCGAAGGCGGGAGCGGACCTGCAGATTGTGATGGGATACCGCTATCCGGGCGAGGGCGCGAAAGCGGCGGTGGAGATTTATCCGATCGGGAACAAGAAAACGACGCAGGCGGCGCAAGGAGTGGGGCTGGCCGCTGCGGGGATTGCGGCGGTGCTGGTGGAAGGCGATAACCGGGCCGGGCTGGGATATGGCATGGCGCAGGCGATCGCCGAGGCTGGGGTGAATGTGGATTTCCTTGTGGCCCAGGTAATTGGGAGAAAGTATTCGGCGGTGATCGGTTTTGCAAACGAGGCCGATGCGGCAAAAGCGACGGCTTTGATCAAGAAAGCGGCGGGAAAGAAGAAATAAAAGACAAATTGGTGTTTGCTCGTTATTGCTGATTTTGCATTTGGGCCAGGTGGGAATTGGAGAGACCGGAGGGCGGTGGGAGCGGAAGACCACGGGAGGGGGCAGTCCAACGCGATTAGTTGATGGAATGAATTGTCGATTCGGATGCCAGCCACAACAGGGGAGTCAACGGTTCGCGGGGCGCCTAGGAAGGCTGGGCTTCATGCCGAAGTGGGCGCTTCCCCAATGGCAGAGGGATTCCATGAGGGGCACGAGCTTCTGGCCTTCCCGGCTAAGGGAATACGTAACTTGCGGCGGGACGGAAGGAGTGGCTTGGCGCGTGAGAATGCCGTCAGCCGCAAGCTGGCGCAACTGATCGCTGAGGACTTTCTCTGAGATTTTGGCGAGCTTCCTATGAAGCTGGGCGAACCGCCGGGGACCGAAGGAGAGATGCCACAGGATTTGCACCTTCCACTTGCCCGAGAGGACGTTGATGGAAGCCTGAACGGGACACCCGTGATGATCTTTCATGGTGGTGACCTCTTGCCGGACCGGGAAGGCCGGTGGGACTTACGTTTTTGTGCGTCCTTCCACAGGATGCCCTGCGGTTATACCATGACGAAGCACGAACTGGGCCCGCACCGAACGATTCCCGCACGTGCCTTGTCCTGCCAGTGCTGAGCCCAGGAAGGGGAAAAATCATGATTCTGATTACCGGAGCTTCAGGAATGGTGGGCCGCGCGGTTTTGGAGGAGGTACGCAAGACGAAGTACGCCGTGAAAGCGATGTACCGGAAAGCGGAGGATGCGAAGAAAGCCCCCGCGGGAGTGACGAGCGTGATCGCGGATTTTGCGGATAAGGAGAGCATGCGCAAGGCGCTAGGAGGCGTGGAGAACGTGTTCTTGGTGTGCTCGCCGATTCCGCAGCTTGTGGAGCTGGAGAGCAACGCGATCGAGGCGTGCAAGGAATCGGGCGTGCGGCATGTGGTGCTGAATTCCGCGACGGGGGCGGGGGATTGTGCGAAATCGTTTCCCAGCTGGCATCGGAAGGCGGAGGAGAAGTTGCAGGCCAGCGGGATGAGGTACACGATCCTGCGGCCCAACGGATTCATGCAGAACATCGTGAACTACAACGCGCCAAGCATCCGGGCGCAAGGGGCGTTCTATGCGGCGATGGGGGACACGAAGACGAGCGTGATCGATGTACGGGACATTGCGGCGGTGGCGTCGAAAGCGTTGACGGAGCCTGAGGCTCATTCGGGGAAGACGTACGAGCTGAACGGGCCGGAAGCCTTCAGCAATGCGGAAATTGCGGCGAAGATTTCGCGGGTGGCGGGGCGGCCGGTGCAATTTGTGGACATACCGGAAGAGGTGCAGCGAAAAGCGATGCTGGCTGCGGGCATGCCGGAATGGCAAGTGACGGCACTGCTGGAGTTGCAGGAATACTACGTGAGCGGGAAATGCGCGGCGGTAACGGATGTGCTGGCGCGGCTGCTGGGGAAAGCGCCGAGGAGTCTGGATCAGTTTTTGGAGGAGAACAGAGAGAGCTTCCGCGGCCAGGCTGCGGGCGCTTAAGTAAGGAGGAGATGCGCCGTAAACGCAACGCCAGCTCAGCGGCGCTCGAATCACTTAGAATTCAGCAAACCCGGAAGGCGATTATTTCTGGCTAAGCAGGAAGAGATTTGCCTGGCCGCTGGGGCGGGCATAGATGAGGGTGGAGAGATCGGGCGCAAAGTCGTACGCATTGCCCCCGTAGTTCTGGCGGAAGGCAAAAGGGAGCTTGAGTGCTACCTGCGCTGGACCGGCGAGCTTGCCATCTTTCCAGGGCTGGCGGAAGAGGGTAGTTTCTCCGTGCGAGGAGGACGGATAAAGCAACGACTTGCCGTCCGGAGAAACGTGGACGACGAAAGTGGCGACGCCGGGTATTAAATTGGTGCACTTCTTATCGGCAACCGATACCTGGTAGATGCCAATTTTCTCCGCTCCCCCCTGGTTCACCACCGTGAACAGATAGCGCCCATCCGCAGAGACATCAAATACATAACCGCAGCCTTCGAAAACAGGCTCGACACTCGCGCTGTCCATGCTCGCCTTCCACGTTGCCTCCTTGGAGGGGTCTTTCAGGAAACCGCTGATATACAAGATTCTGGAATCGCGCGTCCACGCCGCCTGGCCGGCAAAAGCTCCGTCTGAGGGGATTTGGCGAAGACCGCTGCCGTCCGCATGGACGGTATATACCTTTGCTCCATCCGCAGCCAATTCCGAGAAGGCAAGTTGAGAACCGTCTTGCGCCCAGACCAGCGTATAAAGTGTACCCGAGGAAGCGATCTTGACGCGATTGCTTCCGTCGATGTCGGAAGCCCATAGCTCCTGCCGATTGTTGTCCAGGAGGGTGATGTAAGACACACGGCGGCCGTCCATCGAGAGGATTGGCTGGGTTGCATTGTCATTCACTAGGTCCGCGGCCTGTTTGGTGCGCACGTTATAGACCGTCAGGGCACCGGATGGTTTGCCGTTGATGAAGTAGATTCCCTTTCCGCCCGGTTCCGCCATGGGAGACAAATCCGGGCCGGTACCGAAGCTCTTTTGCGCGAGGGTGTTGCTGGCGAGGTCGTATTCCCAGATATTCGTGAGATCGTTGACGGTCCGGCTGACGTAAGCGGTCTTTCCCGGTGTGCCCCAAACACCCGAGCTGGGTCTTCCGTCTATTTCCCCAAGTTTCTGCGCGGCGTGGCTAGCGACATTTACCTTATAAAGTCCGACCAGGGATGGGCCCCCAACGTCTCCCCCTTTGCCAGCAGCCAACAGCAAGTCGCTGCCGCCAGGAAAGGGCAGAATCTGAAGTCCAAGCATGCCCAAACTTGCCACGTCGTAAATGGTCTCCTCAGCGAGGCCCGATACCGATTTGCGCATGAGTGCGCCCGTGTCTCTCTTGAAGTAGAAGAAAGAATTGCCATCGGGTGAGGGGATCAATCCGATGCCCGAAACCACCCGTCTTGGAGTCCCGCCAAGAGTCGGCACCGCCCAGGTTTCATCACCGCCGAAGGAAGGGCTGTAATAAATCTCGTTCCCGTTGAGGGAGAAACTGTCCACATCCTTGCTTCCGGCATCCGCCGTTAGCTGCAGCGGATCCCCACCCGAAGTAAGCATGACAAAGACTTGGTCAAAGCCACCAACGGGTGAGGTGAAGGCCACCGCCCGGCCATCCGGAGAAAGAACCGCTCCGTTCATCGGTTTGTTCCAATGGCTGATCTGCGTGATGGCGGCGGGGCCGGCGGAGGGAGTGCGGAAGTGATACCACGCGAAGGCTGCGGCGAGAAGCACGAGGACCGCAGCGGCAATGGCGTAGGTTTTGCCCGAGAGACGGGGAGCTGTGGCAGGCTGGGCCGCGCTCGAGGCGCTGCTCGGCAGCGCCGGTGCGCTTTCCTGTGCGGGTTGGGCGGAAGTCGCGGACTTGCCGGAATCGCTGTCGCGCCTCAAGCGCTTGAGGTCCGCGCGCATCTCCGCGGCGGACTGGTAGCGCAGGTCGCGATCTTTTTCGAGGGCCTTGTTAATGATCTCCTCGAGTTTTTGCGGCAGCTCCGGATTCAGGCGCACAGGCGCGACCGGCGCTTTGTGAAGGATCGCGTCGAAAATCGCGGTGGAAGATTCTCCCCGGAAGGGAAGCGCGCCAGTGGCCATTTCATAGAGGACGGTTCCGAAGGAGAAGAGGTCCGTGCGTGCGTCGACTTCGCGGCCCAGAGCCTGCTCCGGGGACATGTAGGCAACGGTGCCGAGGGTGGTGCCGGGGCTGGTGAGCTGGTCGGAGTCGACGCCGAGCGTGGCTTGCGAGGCCGCAGGGTGTGTTTGCAGGACCGGGCTGGCCACCTTGGCCAAACCGAAATCCAGGACTTTGGCGTGGCCGCGCTTAGTGACGAAAATATTTGCGGGCTTGATGTCGCGGTGAATGATGCCTTCGGAGTGCGCGGCGTCCAGGGCATCGGCAATCTCCGTGGCCAAGGAGAGAAGTTGGTCGTTCTCCAGGGGTCTGCCGGTGATGGTGTGCTTGAGGGTCACGCCATCGAGGAATTCCATGGCGATGAAGGCATGGCCGTCTTGTTCGCCAATGTCGTAAATAGTGCAGATGTTGGGATGGTTGAGGGCGGAGGAGGCTTGCGCCTCGCGCTGGAACCGGCTGAGGCTTTGCGGATCTTGGGAGACCTGCTCAGGCAAGAATTTCAGCGCGACAAATCGATGCAGGCGGGTGTCTTCGGCCTTATAGACGACCCCCATTCCGCCGCCGCCCAGTTTTTCCAGGACGCGGTAGTGCGAAACAGCCTTCCCGATAATAGAAGAGGACTCCGTCATCCGCGCACATATTAGTTGGCGCTCGTTGACAAGTCAACGCGGCGAGGCGTCAGAGGGAGCCGCGAAGGCCGAGGGCGTCGGCGTGTTCGCGCATCGCGGCTATGCAGAAGGCGATGTGTTCGTCGAGAGGGACGCCGAGTTCTTCGGCGCCTTTGAGGACGTCTTCGCGGCGGACACCGCGGGCGAAGGCTTTGTCTTTCATGCGCTTCTTCACGGAGCTGACTTCGAGATCGAGGATGCTTTTCGACGGGCGGACGTAGGTGCAGGCGGTGAGGAAGCCGGCGAGTTCATCGCAGGCGAAGAGGGTGTGCTCGAGGGGAGACTGGCGGGGAACGCCGGAGTAATCGGCATGAGAAAGGATGGCGCGGATCAGTTCCTCGCTGTAACCGTGTTCGCGGAGGATTTTGGCGCCCTCGGCGGGATGCTCGCGGTCGGGGGCGTGGTCGTTGTTGGGCCAGCGCTCGTAGTCAAAGTCGTGGAGAAGGGCGGCGAGGGCCCAGGCGTCTTCGTCGGCGCCGTTCTTGCGGGCGTAGGCCCGTACACAGGCTTCGACGGCGAGCATGTGCTTGCGAAGGCTTTCGGACTGGGTGAATTCGCAGAGCAACTTCCAGGCATCGTCGCGAGTGGGCATGGCCGAAATCCTCCAAAGTGAGGGGACAGAATACCGCAAAGGGGAAAGAATGTGCCGAATTGGAAACGCCGGGCTGTGGGAACAAAAGCACAATATATAGTTGTGTGCGGTGCGCAGAACTACCAGCGGCGGGAGAAACGCCGCAGTCCCGTTCGGACGGACAGGCGAAAAACCGGCGTAAACAGGGGCGATATCGGCTGATTCCCGCAAAGTTTTTCGAAAAATACTCTTGACAGGAATCGCCGAGTTAAGCGACACTCCGTTCGCGCCAGTAACTGCCTTCCCCCCAAGAACGTTCCGACGTTCCTTCCTATCCGCACGCCGGAAAAATTCACAAGTCAGCGAGGAGTTCCGGTGTCTGCACATATGGAAAAAGAGACCATGTTGAACACGTTGGAGATGGATCGGGAAGTCATTCGCTGCAAAACCTGCGGACTGGTCCAATATCGGACGCGAACCGGCAACTGCCGGCGCTGCGTGCGAGCGTTGCCCCAGCGCATGGAATACCTGATTCCCGAGGAAGCACCGCAGGAGCAGGCGGCGCCGGAAGTGGTAACGGCGAAGTTTGCGAATCAGGAGACGGTGGAAAACATAGGGCAGAGGATCCGGCAACTGAGAGAATCGCGGGCGATGACGCAGAGCCAACTGCAGTCGCGTTCGAAAGTCAGCCGCTCGTACCTCTCGCGCATCGAAAGCGGGCAGATGACGCCGAGCCTCGGAACGCTGGAGAAGATCTCCGAAGCGCTGAACGTGGGGCTGAACCGGTTCTTTATTCCGGAGTCCGATGGCGAGGCGCTACTGGAAGATCCGTTCATCCAGGGGCTGCGTCCGTTCTTGCGGCAACTGGACTGGGAACAGTGGCAGTCGATCTTGAAGCGCTTGCATGCGATCAGCGACCACGTGAACGCGGCGCCGATCGCTCTCCGCCCTATCGGTAACCCGGCCCGGCTGCCGCAGCCCGCGCCGTCGAATGGCAACGGGCAGCACGGGCACATCGGCCACGCCAGCCATTCGAATGGGCTGATTCCCGCGCAAGCCCATGGTCAACCGCAAGGGTACCCGCTGCGGCGACCAGGGATGGCGGTGTTTCAGCGGCCGCTGGCGCGCTAAGAAAAGCCGGCGAGTGGATTTTACGAGAACGGCGTTCCGAGAGACCGGGACGCCGTTTTTGTATTCTGGAGTGGGCGGAGGTGGAACTAGGGCCGCGCGCCTTCCGGTGCCACCTAGCTATTGATTAAAGGCCAACGGAGGCCCGCTGACGCGCTTCCCCCTGAGGTGGAAATTTACGTCGACATGGTCGGCGATCTTGATGAACGGAATCCCCTTGTTCATCCCGTAATCCTTCCGGTTGAAGACCATTGCTCCTTTAATCTCGCCGGAGCCTGTCCCCTTGCCGGAAATCGTCAGCGTCAGCTTCTCGGGGTTGGATACTCCGCGTACCGTAAAGTCGCCATCCACTTCATAGCTGTCGTGGCCGGTGTGCACAAACCTTGTTGACTTAAACGTGATCAACGGATTCTGCTCGACGTCGAAGAAGTCTTTCCCCTTCAGCTTGCCGTTCTTCATGCCGCTTCCGGTATCGACGCTGTCTGCCTGAATTTTGACCTCTAAAACACCCGTCGTTTCGTCAGGAGACGTAAATGTTAGGGTGGCTTCCCACTTGTCGAATTTGCCGGCGATGGTGGTCGACGCCTTCACGTGAAACTTAATCGAGCTCTCGGCCGGCGCGATCACGAAAACCGGAGCTTGCGCTCGGCTCGGTGTCGGAAACACAGTGGACGCCAAGAGGCAGAGGAAAGCTAATCGCGCGCCGCGAAGTGTGAGCTTTCGCCGCTTCATTGTCAATTTCAGTTTCCAAGGAACAGGCAGCAGTCCCAAGAACCTCAGTGATGTCCCCCTCCTCCGCCACCACCACCACCGCCCGACGATCCTCCGCCCGAATGACCGCCTCCTCCGCCACTCGATCCTCCGCCTCCACCCGAGGACCCGTGCGATCCTACTCCGCTCACTCCACCGCCTGATCCCACATGCGCCACGACTGCCCCGTGCGAATCCCCTCCGGCTCCCGATCTCCCAACAAAATTCCCCGTCTTAAAATCAAACCGGATCGCCGTCACGTTCTTCTGTTCACCTGTGCGTACAGCGCTCAGTGTCCCATGGGGGAGTATGTTTTCCGTCAGTCTGGCTTGGATCACCGGCTGGGCAATTCGTGGCGCGTTCTGCAGCAATCCTCGTTCGAGTCCCGCCGGCGGTTTTGCCAGGAGTTGGATCCCTTTGCACGGTGTTGACTGCACGCCTGCTTGCAGTTTCCCCTTCTCCACCGCAAGCACCAACACTTCTGATTTTGCATTCACCAGCGGATGCCCTTTCTGGTCCAGCGGGTGGCGCGGCACGATTCCGATCTGATGCCGCCCAACTTTCACAAAATGGCACGAATGATGGTGGTGCCGCCCCGCCACCCATCTCCTATGCGCCCAGCTACCCGCGAGACACGTCCCGTACTCAATCACATTCCCTGCACCAACAGACTGGCCCGGCGCTCCGCTCGACTGCCCTTGAGGGGCGGGCGGGTCTCTCGCAGAAATCATCCATGCTTGCATGGGGCACCGAACGAGCATAGTGTTGATGACCACAATTTTCCGGTTTCTTGTCCCTGCGTTCGTCTGGCTGTTTGCGGTTGCCGTCTGTTCCATCTGTGCCGCCTGCACTCCTCCCTGGTCCGCCATCTCATTCGGCTCCCAGCATTTTCCGTAGCGCGCGCAATCAGAAAATGTTCCATTCTTCACCATGGCGGCCAATCCTGGTATCGGCTCACTCAATCCCGTCTCTCGCATTCCTTCTGCGACCAATGCACGTCGCTCTGAAAGTCGGGCCACGACCCACTGGTCCCAGTCCTCCCCTTCGGGAGATTGCGCCGCTCCCTTCAGAGGAATCACGTGTCCCTCGGCAAACGCGGCGGATTCGCCTGGTTTTAGGTTCGTAATTCCAGCTGGGCCTCTTACAAGAGGCAAATCTCCCTCAACCGCGTGGAACACGACCCCATCCAACGTGCTTTCCAAACGCGCGGTTTGCGTTCCTACAAACCTCATATTTGCTATCGGAGTTTCTACCCGGATCGCATCTTGCCCTACCAGATGCGAGATCGTTGCAGTGCCCGTCAGCAGATTCAATCGCGTCTCGGTCCTCCCCGCCGTTACCCATAACCTATCGAATTCCAGCACGGAGTTTTCCGCCAAGTACACCACCGTCCCATTCTCAAACTCAATTTCCGCGCGTCCTTTCTCCGTCGCTAGCGTGTAGCCATCCTCCATCACTTGCCCTGTGTTTGCCTCAATCCAGTTGCTCCCTAGCTCCGGCTTCCCCTTGTGCCCCGGCGAAAACTTCACCTCTCCCTCCGCGTAGTTCACCCACACCATCTGCGGCTCGCTTTCTTCTTTCGCTTTTGCTTGTTGGGGGATTACCGGAAGACTCGTGAGACAAATGACCAAACAAGGCAAATACTTCGGGGGCCATCGCATGGGAACCTCCAAAACGATCCATTAACCCCTTGCTAATTTTAGGACGTAGACGACTCTCGCGCGGGTACACGCATATCAGGGCGACCGTCGAGAAATCTTTAGCGCATGGGAATGGCGAAGCATACCGGAAGCCTGGCATCTGCCTCCCCTTGCAGTGTAGACAGCCGGAATTCCCCTTGCAACAAAACCGCTACGGATGCACGGCAGCGTTATCGATAGAAACTACCGAGCATGGCTCCTTATTCTGCGACGCGTGCTTACAGTTCTCCACAGCCTTCTTACGCGCATCGTCTACCGTGATCTGTGCGACAGATAGGCCAAAGAAGTGTTCCGAAGTGGCGAAGGCTTTGTGGGGCCCAAGCAGCGAATAGCTTTGGAAAGCATGCAGCCCTTCTTCACTCAGTCCCGAGGGAGGCGGTACGTCGGGCGGCGGAATCTCCGGCAGCGGTTCTGCCAAGATCGCCAGATTTTGTGCTTTCAGAAAGTCGTCCACCGTCGCGGACCAAGCCGCGACGTGACGGAAGAGCGAGTGTCCATCTTCACCGATGGGAGGGGCGAGCACGAAGTGGTCCTGACCTCCCTGTGAACGAAAGGCTTCTTCGAAACTTTGCGCCAGCTCCGGCCAGAAGTATTTGTCGTTCTGCGCATAGATCCAGAGCATGGGCGTTCGCGAATGTTTCCCGAAATTTCGGTACGCGTGCACCAGATCACCCGGGTTGCACACATCGTGATCGGCTTTTGAGCCGCGGCCTCCGGCGAAGTTAATTCCAGCCACAAGGCCAGGGGGCGCCTTTGCGCTGAGAGCGACCGTCGCGAAACCTCCCGTGGAAATGCCTACCGCCACAATGTGCGTGGCATCTACCTGCGGCAGTTCGCGCGCGTAGTCGATGGCAGCGCGTAGATCCTCGGCTGAGTATTCCCCTGCTTCCTGGTAGTCCGTGTGTGGGCATTGTCCGCCATGGCGCGAGTCAGGCTCGCCGCCAGATGCTCCATACCCGCGGCGCACGACCACGAGCGCAATCCATCCTCGGCGGGCAAACCATACGGCCTGAGGAAGCTCTTGCCAAGGAGTCACCTGGGCATGCTCCTCCGTTTTGCGGGATGATCCGTGGGTCATCACAACGAGGGGATGCTTCCCGGGCAAGTCCGCGTAGACCAGGAGCGCAGCCAGTCCACCCGGAGACGCTCGTACCCAGGGAATCTTGATCTCGCGTTCGACGTAGTGCTGCGCGTTCGCGCTAAACACCGCCGTCAGCAAGGCGAACAGTCCAAAAAGCAATCTGCTGGGGAGACTTTGCATAGAAGAACATTACAACGAATACAGAGCGGCGATAAGTCCCGATAAATACTGCCGCAGCATCGATAGGCCGGAGGTCCACGGCACCAATCATCGGCGAGATCATTCGCGGAGGACGGCCGCTTTGGAGGCGGGGACTTCGAGGCGCATAAGGCGGTGATTGGGGTCGAGGTAGAGAATGACCTCGAGGTCGCTGGTGGTTACTTTCAGAACTTCGTAGGATTTTCCTTCGACGCCGAGGGAACCGGCGCCGTTGACGGAAATAGTGCCCGGCAAAAGCTCCTGCGGAACGAGGACCGGGAAAGTCTGCGCGCCACCGCGGGACCAATCATAAATTCGCGCGAGGGCGGCGTACTGGTAGTAGAGGTTGTTGTCGAGGACAATGATAAGAGGGGAATTGAAGGAGAGGTCTTGCTCGAAAGGGTGAGCCCCCTGCATTTGGATGGTCATCTTGGCGACGCCATTGGCAAAGAGCACATGTGCGCCGTTGGTTTTGTCGGATTGCGAAGTCCATTCGTAGCTGATGGGGGCGCCGTTGGGCTGGAGTGTGAGAGTGCCGCTGACCGTGGCCGCGGGCGAACCCTCGACTGAAAGGTGGGTCGTGCCCTTGGCGACCCAGCCTGCGCTGGCGGGAACGATTTCAAACTCTTCCTGGCCAACGGATTTGCCGTCGAGAAGAATCTTGAGCTTGCCCTTATCGGCGATGAAGACGGAGCCAGCCGGACCTTTCTTCTGGCCGGCGAAGGTGAGGAGCGCGCCGGCGAACACGGCAAAAAGAAGCAGAATAAGGAGCGCGGAGGAATTCCGCCGCGAAATGAAATTGAGCATCAAACCCCCTCAGGGCTGTGGCTTTTCGACTGCCAAGGACGACTCCAGATCGCCGCTGGGCACGCCTGCGATCCCTCGGCGAAGAATTTCGGCGACAACGGCGGCGGGGTCTCCGGAGCTATCGACGCGATAATCGGCGAGCTGATAGGACGGGAGACGCTGTGCGTGGAGCGCGCGAAATGCAGGCTCATCACGGAAGAGCGGGCGGCCCGTCATGGTCATGCAACGCGAAAGAAGGAGCTCGATGGGAGTATCGAGCCAGATAACGGGAACGCCGGAATTGCGAAGAAATTCGGGAGCGCCGGTTTGGGCGTAGGTGCCGCCGCCCAGAGCGAGGATGGTGGACTCCCGGAATTCAACGGCGCGACCGAGGGCGGCACGCAATTGTTCGGCTTCCAACTGGCGGAAGGCGGGCTCGCCGTGGCGCTCGAAGAATTCTGGGATGGGAATGCCGGCGGCCTCCTCGATGCGCTCGTCCAGGTCTACGAAGCGCCAGCCAAGCTGGCGGGCGAGGCGCGAGCCGATGGTGCTTTTCCCGGCACCCATGAAACCGGCCAGACCAAGGATGGCGTCGCGCGCTTGAGGGGCGCGCCCGATGGGAATGTGATTCACGATTCCGGAAAGCGCGGACTAATTGCGCTTCAGAATTCGAATTGTACCACTGTAGGAGGAGAGTTCGACCTTGGCGAGGCCCTGGCCGACGGTTCCAAACAAGCTGTGCGCGTATTTGGAGTGATGCTTGCTGCCGTGCGTATCGGGCTTCAGGAAATCCGCAGCTTGATTGTCCACGGTGCCGCGATACGTCTGTGCATTCAGGTCGAAGGAGTCCGTGCCGGAGAAGCGAACCTCGACGAGGCCGCGGCCGCTGTTCATGGTGTAAAGGCCGGTGCGAATGAAGTCACCGTCATAGAGGATGTTGCCGGTGGTGGTCATGAGGTTGACGCTCTTGAGAGTAGGCTGAAGGATCTGAGCGCCGCCGCTGATGGAGTTGAATTCGAGCTTGCCGGAGCAGAGAGTGCAAACCAGGGAGCCACCGGTGGTCTTGACGATAATGTAGCCGGAAACTTCCTTGAGGTGGACATCGCCCGCAACGCTCTGGAGCTTCATATCGCCGTTCACCTGCTCGACGAGGATGAGGCCGGTCTGGGTGCGAAGCTGCAGTTCCGTTTGCTCCGGAACCAGGAGCTGAAAATTGGCTTCAACCTCGTGAGGCTCGGAAGAGGGAACCAGGGAACTGGCGTTGATGTCGATGCGGTCGCCGACCTGTTCCACTTCAATCGCAACCTTGCCGGGGACGGAGGTGCTGGTGACCACCACCTCCGAGTTTTTCCAGGACTTTACCTCGATCCGGCCATTGACGATGTTGTCGATGACCACGACGGGGCGATCCTTGACGGGGAAATGGCGTTCCTGCTGCTCCGTGGTGCCTGCGAAGGCGGCCGTGGCAGCACAGAAGAAGAGACCAGCGCCGAGGATGCCCAACACATTACGAACCACCTTGACCTGGGGGACCTGGGGAAACATTAGTGTTCGCTCCTTCCACTGTCCATCATTGCGGTGAGCAATTCCGCCTTCTGCTGGTAGGCCATGTTGAGATACTCGCGGGTTAACTGGTCCTGGGGATTTTGCTTCAAGCGGGCTTCACACTCCGAAATGAATTCGTTGAGCGTGCGCAGATTCTGGCGCAAGGAGGCGTCCACCGCGGCATTGTCGGCCAGTTCGTGGCTGGGCAGAGCATCCTCGGTCCCCCTGAGCACGGCAGCGCTATCGCCAAAGTAAGCATCCTCGGAAGGCGAGGGCTTGAGAACGGAATTAGACGGGCGGGGCTGCGGACGCGAAGGGAGGCCCGCAGAAAAGTTCTGCTGCGACGGTTTCTTTGTAGGCGCCAGCGGAGCCGTTTGAGCGGGAGGAGGCGTAGTGATTCTGGGAGTCTCACTCACCTGTGTTTGAGTTGGCGGAGGAACCTTTGCCAAGTCCGTCGTAGTGTGTCGTTCCGCAAGATAGACGCTTCCCAAGGCGAGGAACAGGGCAGCGCCAACTGCGGCGAGGATGCGAGGCCTCAGGAGTTGAGCGAAACCGTGCCACCAGGGCTCCGCAGAAAGAGTGGCGAGCGTCTGTTGATCCCGGATGATCCCCTCGGCTTCCAATTGAGCGCGAAGGGAAATCCATATGCGATCGGGAGGGTCGACCTCCGCCGGAAGGCGCTTGGCGGCGACCAGGATGGCGGAAAGATCCGCAAGCAAATCCTGACAGGAGGCGCATTCGGCAAGATGCTCGCGCGCCTCAAACGGAAGAGGGCTAAGTCCCTCTTGTTCCAGAACGGCTTCAAGTTCCTTACACTGCATACAGCCAACTCCGCAGGGGGCAGCACTGGGTGGCGCTCCCCGCCAAATCCTTACAAAGTTTAGATGCGCGATCAGCCGTCGTTAACGTTGGCTTCATTCTAGCTCATTCCTGCGTGCCCGACTGGGCTTTCGCGGACTGGCGTTCGTGGCGAGCCTGATCCCGAATTGCTTCCTGGAGCAGCTCGCGCAGACGAGTGCGCGCCTTATGCAACTGCGACTTCGAATTGCCCACGGAACATCCCATGATGTTCGCAATCTCGTTGTGCTCGTAGCCCTGGACGTCATGAAGAACGAACACCGTTCTGTAGCCGGGAGGAAGCTGCTCGATGGAGCGTTCGAGGTTGACCCGGTCGACGGCACCCGACAAGCGCAAGTCCAGTGCGCCAACATCCCGCTTTGGGCCGCTGCCTTCCGCATCGGGCTCCATCGTCTCTTCCAAGGAATCGGTCGGGAGCGATTTCTTTCGCAGGCGCATCAGCACGACGTTGACGGTCATGCGGTGCAGCCAGGTGGAGAAAGCCGACTCCCCCCGGAAAGTGCCGATCTTGCGGAAGAGCTGAAGAAAAGCCTCCTGCATCAGATCTTCGGCATCCGCAGGATTATTGACCATGCGCAAGCAGAGAGCGTAGACGCGACGACCGTGAAGTTGATAGAGAAATTCGAAAGCAGCGGAATCCCCCGCCTGAGAGCGGCGGATGGCCTCCGCTTCTGTCCACGCAACCGCCTCGGTTGGTTTTGTTCGGGCCAACAGTCCAATAGCGGCGCTACTTGCAGGTAGGATGCGCCTATTCCCCTTTAGAGTTGTCCCGAGAACGGACGACGAGGAGCACATATGCCCCTATAGAAGGCGGTAGCCCTCAAATAGGTTGCATGAGGCCGCGGGCGCCCGCAGGGATGCTCTATTGTCCCTTGAGGAGGCTCATCCGTCTATGGCCAAGATGCCGGGAGCGAGAGGAGGCGAGGGAGGAAGTGGAAGTGGATTGTGCGTGCAACGTGGCCTCGAAGTTGGTCAGTTGGGCCTCTGGAAGAGCATGAAGAAAGGACTTAAAGAGGACAACCGTCTCCCTCAGGCAGGTGTTGAGATCATAATGCACGGCGTCGAGGGTCTCCCATTCTCGCTCTGGGTGAAGGGACTGGCCGTCGGCGAGTCCTTCCACGGCGGAGCTGAAACTGCCATCCAGTTCATCTACGAGATCGGCGAGGGCAGAGATCTTGTGAAGGAATTGGGATTTGCGCGTGAGCAGGATTTGACTGAACAGGTCATTGAAGCGGGCGACCCGCTGGCTCTTGGAATTCTGAAAATTCTCCGCGGCGAGAGGGGCAAGATTGGGGGTCGTACCAAAATGCTTGGCGTGTTCGAGCATGGAGCGGAGCAGGGAGTGAAGAGGGAGGACAAGCCGTTGACAAAGGGCAGGGGCAACCGAGAGGAGTTGGTAAGCCTTGGAGTTGCGGCCACTGCGGCGTACGCCGAAAGCTTCATCCAAACTCACGCTGAACATGGCGTAGGCTGTTTCAAGATGGTGGATGAACTTCAGGTAGGTGTCAGACTTATCGCCTCTGAGGGGAAGACGCCAATCCTGAGACACAGAACCAGTTTGAACCTGGGACGCGTGGGGACTCACGACGACCTCCGTGGGCGACAGTCGGGGAGTATAACAAACTTCTTATATGTCAATAAAGGATTATTTTGGCAAGAACCTTCACTCTCGAAGAGACGAAGGCGCCGTCTCGCCGTGGCTGTGGATTCCTTGCCCTTGTCCTCCAGCCGCCTTTATACTCCTGGGGAAGCAATTTGGAAAGGACCAACCCCCTCTTGCAATTCGAGCCCCAAGACCAGTACCGGCAGCGGCAGAAGAAACTCGAACAGATTCAAGCGCTTGGCTATGAGCCATATCCACGGGAGTTTCGGTGGACCGATACGCCTTCGGACCTAGGGCGGAAGTATGGCGACGCGAGCGGTTCCGATTTGGAAACGAACCGAAGGGAGACGAGCGTTGCGGGCCGCCTGGTTTCTTATCGCCTGATGGGAAAGGCAGGGTTTGCGCATCTGCAAGGATCGGGCAAGCGGATTCAGATTTACGTGAGAAAGGATGTAGTGGGGGAAAAGGGGTTCCAGCTGTTTCACCTACTGGACCTGGGAGACCACATCGGCGTGCGCGGGCACCTGTTCCGGACGAAGACCGGAGAGCTTTCGGTGTGGGTGGAGGAGACTTTTCTTTCTGAGCAAAGCGCTGCTGCCTTTGCCGGAGAAGTGGCACGGGCTGGCGGATATCGAGCTGCGTTACCGGCAGCGGTATCTGGACCTGATCGCGACGGAAAAATCGCGGGAAGTGTTTGAGACGCGCGCGCGGATCATTCGGGAATTGCGGCAGTTCTTCGATAGCCGCGGGTACATCGAAGTGGAAACGCCGATGATGCATCCGATTCCCGGGGGAGCAACCGCGCGGCCGTTCGTGACGCATCACAACACCCTGGATATCGATCTGTATTTGCGCATTGCGCCGGAATTGTATTTGAAGCGGCTGACGGTGGGGGGATTCGACCGCGTGTACGAGATCAACCGGAATTTCCGGAATGAAGGGATCAGCACGCAGCACAATCCCGAATTCACGATGCTGGAGTTTTACGAGGCGTACAGCAATTACCGGGACTTGATGGAGCTGAACGAGCAGTTGTTCGCGCAGGTGGCGAAAAATATCACGGGGTCGACAACGGTGAAGTACGGCGAGCAGGAGCTGGATTTTGGGAAGATGCAGCGGCTGACGATGCGGGAAGCGATCGTGAAATACTGGCCGGAAGGGGCAGGGGCGGCGCCGACTCTAGAGGAACTCGCCGCTGCGGGAGGACGCAGCGCGAGCGACGGAGCGCTATAACGCGTGGGCCAAGGCGAACCACGCGGAGTATGCCGCGGCGAAGGGCAAGCTGTCGGATGGCGAATGGACCGGGCTGCTGTTTGAAACGATGGCCGAAGACAAGCTGATTCAGCCGACGATTCTGTACGATTTTCCGATCGAGATTTCGCCACTTTCGAAGCAGAAGCCGGAGGATCCGTCCTTGGTGGAACGGTTCGAAATTTATGTGGCGGGGATGGAAATTGCCAACGGATTTTCGGAGCTGAATGATCCCGCGGAACAGGAGAGGCGATTTCTGGCGCAGATCGCGCAGGGCGGCGAGGAAGTGCCGAAGCAGCTCGACGTGGATTACGTCCGCGCGCTGTGCCACGGGATGCCTCCGACCGCCGGGGAAGGCATCGGGATCGACCGTTTGACGATGCTGCTGACGGATTCTCACTCCATTCGCGATGTCATTTTATTTCCGCAACTTCGCCCCGAAACCAAGCAGGAAGAAGCCGGTCCGGAAGGCGCAAAGGCGTAAAGTACGAGGCACACCATGAGCTTCGAATGGTTCGTGGCGAAACGGTACTTGAGATCGCCGAACCGGCCGGCGATGCTGCGACTGGTGACGGCGTTCAGCGTGCTGGGAGTGGCGGCGGGAGTCGCCACGCTGGTGATCGCGCTGGCGATGAACAGCGGCTTCCGGGAGACGCTGCAGGATCGTCTGTTGGGCGTGACCGCGCACATTTCTCTGACACGTCCGGGTTCGGGCGGAATCCAGAAATTACAAAGCGCTGGCGGAAAATCTGCGGAAGACGCCCGGGTGTGAAGTTCGGTGACGCCGGCGATCTACGAGACGGTGTTGCTGTCGTTTGGCGGAGAAGCGCGCGGAGTGGTGGTGAAAGGAATTGACGTGGCCCTGGAGAGAAGGAGCGACGAAGCGCTGCAAAAGCTTTCGGCGGGGCGGTTGGATTTTTCGCCGGATGCGGACGGGATCGACGGATTGCTGGTGGGCAAGCAACTGGCGGAGGAATGGAAGCTCCAGCCAGGGGATTACGTAACGCTGACGAGTCCGCAGGGGCGGCTGACTCCGTTCGGACTGATGCCGAGGACGCGGAGATTCCGCGTGGCGGGCGTTTTCGATTCGGGATTTTACGATTACGACGAAAACTGGTGCTTCGTGACACTGCCGGCGGCGCAATCGCTGGCGGGCACGGGTGACGTTGTGAACGTGCTGGAATTCCGGTTGACGAAGCCGGAGCAGGCGGGGGAGATTGCCAGCGAGGTGGAGCATGCGGCGGGACGAGGGTTCACGACGACAACGTGGATGGAGGAGAACCGCGCGCTGTTCCGGGCGCTGCGTCTGGAGAAGTTGGTGACGGCGATTTTCATCGGGCTGATTACGTTTGTTGCGGGGCTGAATATTCTGGTGGTGCTTTCGATGACGGTGACCGACAAGGCGCGGGACATCGCGGTGCTCTTGTCCGATGGGAACGCGCCGGGAACAGGTGCGGCGCATTTTTTTCTTGCTGGGGATGGCGATTGGCGCGACCGGGACGGCACTCGGCCTGATTGGCGGCTATGCGTTCACTTGGATCGCCGGAAGCTATCACTTGATTCCGCTCGACCCGCAGGTGTACGCCGTGCCCTATGTACCGTTTCATCCCAGTTTTCTGGACGGATTGTGGATTGCTCTAGCGGCTATGGGGATTGCGATGCTGGCCACGGTGATCCCGGCGCGTGAGGCCGCGCGGTTACTGCCTGTGGAAATCCTGAGATTTGAATGAGGTATAAGGAAATAAGGATAAGCGGAGGATACGAGATTAGGGGGAAGTTTGGCTTCTGATTTGCTCCTAATCGGGTACCTGTGAGGCAAGCTTGGGAAACGCAGGCTCACCGAGTTGTAAATTCCCAAGCATGGATTCGCAACGTGTTGAGAAGGGGAAGGTTGCTGGCGTTCCAAAAAGGCTCACACGGAGGGGTGGTTCGGGCCGGCAGCCCGAGGTGAGGAAATGGGAAAAGGTTGGGCAGGCGGGCAGGATCAGGCAGGCTGGGGTGAAGCGCCCAAATCGGGCTGCTGGGCTGGCCAACGCATCCTATTAAGATAGGGAATAAGCGCTCAGGAAGGGTGCAAGTATCACAACTGGAAACGGACTCGGATGGGAAGATTCGAAGGAATGCAGGCGGGAAGCGAGATCGCAGAGACTCCAGAAAAATGAACAGCCACAGCCAAAGACGAGGAAGCGATCCTGGAGGCGCGTGGATTGAAGAAAACGTATGGCGTCGCGCGAGAAAAATCTGGAAGTTTTGGCGGACGCGAACCTGAAATTGCGCGAAGGAGAGATGGTAGCGGTGGTGGCGCCATCGGGCGCGGGAAAGAGTACTTTACTGCATTTGCTCGCCGCGCTAGACACTCCAACGAGCGGTACAGTATACTTTGAAAATAAAGCGATTGAAACGAATGAAGACGCGGCGCTCGCAGAATATCGGAATCGCGCCGTGGGGTTTCTCTGGCAGAGGCACCAGTTGTTGCCGGATTTTACGGCAGCAGAAAATGTAGCGATGCCGCTACTGGTGCGCGGAGAGCCACAGGCAAAAGCGCTTAGGGAAGCGCGTGGGTGGCTGGCAGAGGTGGGCTGCAAGATCGGGCCGAGCACCGCGCAGGAGAACTTTCGGGCGGGGAACAGCAGCGAGCGGCGATCGCGCGCGCACTGGTGACAGGACCGCGCGTGCTGCTGGCGGATGAACCGACCGGAGATCTGGACGAGCAGAATGCTTGGGCTGTGTTTGAGTTGTTGGAACGGCTGCACCGGACGCATCGCCTGACGTCGTTAATCGCGACGCACAATCTGGCGCTGGCGGAACGGTGCGACCGGGTGGTGGGACTTGAGCATGGTGTTCTGCAGGACTCGCAGCGTGCGAAACGTTGCGGGGAGGACCCCAGGGGGAGAATCGAGCTAATCGTGTTTGAACGATATACGGAAAAAGCGCGACGCGTCATTTTCTTTGCCAGGTACGAGGCCAGCCAGTACGGCAGCCCCTACATCGAGACCGAGCATCTGTTGCTCGGATTGATGCGGGAGGACAAGGCGCTGGCCAACCGATTCCTGCGGCAGCAGGGGTCGATCGAATCCATTCGAAAAGAGATTGAGGCGCGCATCACGATCCGCGAGCGGATTTCCACGTCCGTGGAAGTGCCGCTGAGCGCGGAGTGCAAGCGCATCCTGAACAGCGCGGCGGAAGAGGCCGAGCGGCTTGGGGCACAAGCACGTGGGCACGGAGCATTTGCTGTTGGGAATTCTGCGCGAAGAGAAGTGCTTTGGCGCGGAGATTCTGATGGAGCGCGGGCTGCGGCTGTCGGCGTTGCGCGAGGAACTTTCGCGGACGAGCGGCGAGAAAAATGCCACGGCGCGGCCGAAAGAAACGTCGTTGCTGACGGAATTCAGCCGCGACCTGACGCAAGCGGCCACGGAAGGCAGCCTGGATCCGCTGGTGGGACGCGAAGGGGAAGTCGAGCGCGTGATTCAGATTTTGTGCCGGCGCACGAAAAACAATCCCGGTGCTGATCGGCGAGCCGGGAGTGGGGAAAACGGCGATCGTCGAAGGGCTGGCGCAGCGAATCAGCGATGGCGACGTGCCGTCGTTCCTCGCGGACAAGCGCATATTGTCGCTGGACCTCTCGCTGATCGTGGCGGGAACCAAATACCGCGGGCAGTTTGAAGAGAGATTGAAGACCATCATGAAGGAACTGATGGAGAGCCAGAACTCCATCGTGTTTATTGATGAGCTGCATACGCTGGTCGGAGCGGGTTCGGCGGAAGGCTCGCTGGACGCGGCGAACATCCTGAAGCCGGCGCTGTCGCGAGGCGAGATTCAATGCATCGGGGCGACGACCCCGAGCGAGTACCGCAAGTCGGTGGAGAAGGATCGCTCGCTGGAGCGGCGTTTCCAGGCCGTGAAGGTGCCGGCGCCGACGGAGGATGAAGCGATTCAGGTGATCAACGGCGTCCGCGAGACGATACGAAAAATTCCACGCGGTGAGCTATACCGACGAAGCATTGCGCTACTCGGTTTATCTTTCGAACCGGTACATTCCCGACCGCTTCCTGCCGGACAAGGCCATTGACCTGATCGACGAAGCGGGGGCGCGCGTGAAGCTGCGCCAGGCGTCGGTGCCGGAAGAAGTGAGCGAAGTGCAGAAGCGCGTGAAGTTCATCACGCACCGGATGGAATCGGCGATTGCTGCGCACGAGTTCGAAAAAGCGCGGTTCTACTCCGAAGAGGAGCGCAAGGAGAAGGAAAACTTGCGGGTGCTGCGCGAGCGCTACAAGCTGGACGACGCCTCGACCGGGATCGTGACGCGCGAGGATATTGAGGAAGTAGTGTCGCGCTGGACGGGCGTGGCGGTGACCTCGATCAAGGAAGACGAGCAACAGAAATTGCTGCGTATCGAGCCGGAACTGCACAAGCGCGTCATCAGCCAGGACAAGGCCATCACCGCGCTGGCGCGCGCCATCCGGCGGAGCCGCGCGGGGTTGAAGTCGCCGTCGCGGCCGGTGGGCTGCTTCTTCTTCCTGGGGCCGACGGGCGTCGGGAAAACGGAAGTGGCGCGGCGGCTGGCGGAATTCCTCTTCGGTTCCGAAAAATCGCTGGTGCGATTCGACATGTCGGAATTCATGGAAAAGCACTCGGTGTCCAAGCTGATCGGCGCGCCTCCGGGGTACGTGGGGTATGAGGAAGGCGGACAGATGACCGAGCGCGTGCGCCGCACGCCGTATTCGGTTATCCTTCTGGACGAGATCGAGAAGGCACATCCCGACCTCTTCAACATACTGTTGCAAGTGTTTGAGGACGGGCAGTTGACGGACGGTCTCGGCAACACGGTCGATTTCCGCAACACCATCATCATCATGACTTCCAACTCGGTGCGCGGCATTTGCAGAAGCGCACCTCGATCGGCTTCCAGGCCGGGCTAGATGAAGCCAGCCTGAAGAGCATGGAAGACCTGGTGCTGGGAGAAGTGAAGCGGGCGTTCAATCCGGAATTTCTGAACCGGCTGGACGAGATTATACTGTTCAATCCTCTGGGCGACGAAGACCTGCTGCGAATTATCGATTTGCTTGTCGGGCAATTGAACGACACGCTGATTCACCGGCAGGTGCAGGTGGTGTTGTCGCCCGAAGCGCGCCAGTGGATCCTCGAGAAAACGTGCGCGGACCGGAGTTATGGTGCGCGACCGTTGCGGCGGGCGCTTGCAGAAATATGTGGAAGATCCGTTGTCCGAATCGTTGATCCAGGGGGGAATCCAGAGGCCTGCAACGTTGCAGATTTATGTTGCGGGGGAAGCCTTCGCATTCCGGCCAGTTGGTGAGGCAACCCCAGTCGTTCATTAGTGAATCTGACGCAGCGTGTGACCGCGAAGCGGCCTTCAGGTGTGCAAGGGCCGTAATGCGAGGTACGCTCGGCCAGCCCATACCGGGACTGGCGGGAGAATAACAAATTGGGTTTGGGGGCGCGGCCTTGAGTCCGATCAATGGCCGCTCAAAGGATACGTCTGTTTTTCGCCGGACATAACAACCTGGTGTGCCCGCCAGTATGTGTCTTTGTCATCGGTTGCTGCTGCTATTTCTGGCTCTGGGGAGCGATGGTTTCGCCGCGAGGACCAGTCTTCCGGCGGCGGAGAATGGCAGCGGAATCCCCGAAAGGCACCACGCTATTCCACGCCTCGCTGAACGAAACCACATTCGAAGAAAAATTGTCGAAGATCGCCCTCGGGACTGCTTGCTCCGCGAACGCGCAGCAGAATGAGACGGCGCCGTTCATCGACAGGATCGACTTCGAGGGCAACCGCCGGATTCGCAAGGACACGCTGCAGGCGCGCATTTTCAGCCGCGAAGGCGACCCTTACAACGAAGATACCCTGCGCCGCGACTTCCAGGCGCTGTGGAATACGCAGTTTTTCGAGGACGTGAAATTGCGCGTGGAAGATTCGCCGGAAAAGCCCAACGCGAAAATTATCGTCTTTCAAGTGACAGAACGGCCGGTGATCCGCCGGATCCGTTACGACGGCATCCATTCGATTTCGGAATCCGACATTCTCGACCGCTTCAAGGAGAAGAAGGTCGGCCTGACGGTGGAAAGCCAGTTCGACCCGACGCGCATCAAGAAAGCCGAAGTGGTGCTGAAGGAACTGCTGGGGGAGCACGGGCGGCAGTTCGCAACGGTGACGCCGCAATACGAAAAGATTGCCTCGAGCAACGCGGTGATCCTGGTGTTCAAGATCAACGAGGGACCCAAGGTCAAGGTTGGAAAAATCTCCTTCACCGGGAACCACGCGTTCAGCGACCGCAAACTGATCCGCGCGATGCACAACGACCGGCCATACCAGATTCCGCTGTACATCCGGGAAATCAACGTGATGGCCAAGACCTACGATCACGACAAACTGTTGGAGGACCAGGAAGTGGGAATTCGCGGTTTGTACCAGGACAACGGATATTTCAAGGTGGTCGGTGAAAGAAGCGATCCTGCAGAACGTGGATACCGAAGGCTGGAAGTACGGGATTCCGCTTAGCCGGAAGAAGCACCGGCAAGGCCGTGAACATCACCATCCCGATCGACGAAGGCGAAAGGTACGCGATGGGGACGATCAAAATCGTCAGCTCGGATCCGGACAAGGCGCTGTCCTTGAAGGTGGACGCGCTGAAAAGCGTGTTTCCGCTGAAGCAGGGCGACGTATTTTCGGCGCGTCGAAGCTCCGCAAAGCCATGGAAGACGTACACGAAAATCTACGGCCAGTACGGTTTCATCGATTTCACGCCGGAGCCGGAGATGGACATCGACGAAAAGGCCAAGCGGATCGACGTGACCTGAAGTTCGATGAAGGCAAGCAGTATTACGTCCGCCGCATCGAGTTCAGCGGCAATACCACCACGCGCGACAAGGTCATCCGCCGCGAACTGCTCGATTGACGAGGGCCAGTCTCTTCAACAAGCGCAGGTGGGAGATCAGCATCCTGCGGCTGAACCAGCTGAACTATTTCGACAAGATCGAAGCGGAAAAAGTCCGCGGAAATCAAGCGCAACACCAAGGCTGGCACGGTCGATATTCTCCTGAAGCTAAAGGAAAAAGGAAAACAGTCCATCGGACTGCAGGGCGGAGTCAGCGGCTTGCCGGAGGATTTATCGGCCTGACCTACCAGACCAACAATTTCCTGGGACTGGGCGAAACCCTGAGGCTCTCCGCGCAGGTGGGCCAGTACTCGCGGAACATCACGTTGGGGTTCACGCAGCCCTACCTGTTTGACCGGCCGATCTGCCACGGGCTTCACGATCTTCACTTCGCTCTATAAATTCGACCAGGCAGAGCAAGCCGCGGTGGCTTACGGCCAGGCGGTCAGCATCAACCCGCAATTCGTGCAGAACTACAACACGAACAGCGACGGGGTTCACGGCGTATGCCAGTTACCCGGTGAAACGGTACGCCTTCACGCGATTGGGCCTCACCTACGGACTTACGCGCACGGATATTTCGACCTTTAACCAGGCGTCGGAGTTGCTGTTCACCCAATTGCAGTATCTGCAGCATCGAGGGCCCCAGCGCGTTGAACGGAATCCTGGCGAGCACGCTCACGACCACGGTTTCGCAGAACACCCTCAACAATCCGATCAACGCCACCACCGGCAGGAGCTACTTTTATTCGATTGCGTTCACCGGCGGGCCGCTCGGCGGCAACGTGAAGACCATAACGAACACGGGCGAGTTCAAGTATTTCCATCCCGTCAACCACAGGCGCAACGCGATCGGGGTGCGCTTCCTGACCGCTTGGACCACGGGTTATGGCGGGGAGCAAGTGCCGCCGTACAGCCGCTTCTATATGGGCGGCGAGAACGATCTCCGCGGGTTTGACATTCGCGCGATTTCGCCGGTGACGTATATTCCCAGCGTCTTCGAACAGGCGGTAACGTTCCTCGATAACCGTCACTTGTCGGGAGCGTGGATATCCGACGCAGGGAGCGTTCACCGTGCCGCTGGTCGCGTACACCATCACATTTCCCGGCGCGGACCTGCAGAGCGTCGCGAATTTCGAATACCGGATTCCGATCGCCGGGCCCGTGGGCATGACGCTTTTCTACGGATTTGGGAACCGATGGAATCTTGAACAAGAATGCGCTGAAGTTGAATCCGCCGGTGTGGAGAACATCAACCAGCAATTTCCGCTGGTGAACCAGACGGCAACAGTTGCAAATCGCGTCCGGGACGAACTTCAAGCTGCGAGACTCGACGGGCATCGAATTCAACGTCAACATTCCGATCGTGCAGGCGCCGTTCCGGATTTATTGGGCGTACAACCCGCTGCGCATTCACGAGACGATCAGTCGCGCCATTCGACAAGATCAATCTGAAGAATCTGGCGTGGAACGTGCCAGGCGCTGGGGCTGACCGAATCCACTGCATCCGAACCAGTGCGATCCGTCGGTTCTGTTACCAGATTCAGCCGGTGCTGCAGAATCCGGGGACGCCTGAACTACTTTGAACCGAGAAGCACGTTCCGGTTCACGGTCGAGCCGAACGTTTTAGGGCAGGGCAACGAATGGAAAGAATTCAGGCCATCCTAATGCAGGAAACAGCAGTTTGAGGAAGTGGGCGCGGCTGAATGCCCGCGCAAAATTATCAGGGAGATGTAATTCATGAAGTTGCGCACGAATAAAACAGCCGCAATGCTGGTGCTTGCGGGAGCGATGCTGTGGCAGAGCGGGTGCGGCGGTTCGGGTGCAAACGTGGTGGTCGATACGGTGTCCCCAACCAGCGACGGTGGTCATCGCCGGGACCACCCAGGTGTTTACCTCAACGGTGACGGGTTCGACGAACCGGATTCCACTTGGACTTGCACCTATCGTCTACACGCCCGCGCCCACGACGGCGACATCCCAACCCGGCAGCAGACTCGGCGGCAAAACTGCACGTCTGGCCAGACGGTGAATGGCGGCAGCATCGGCACGTGGACATCGACCAGACTACCGCGGACAACACACTGACGTATACCGCGCCGACCTTGACGAATTTCCCGAATCCGATTCCGACGATCACGTTCACGGCCACGGCGGCAGCGAACACATAACAAGACAGGCACGGTAGTGGTTGGCCTGGACACGGGCATTCGCACTGTCGGTGACGCCGTCGACGGCGACGATGACCGACGGAGATTGAACCCGGCGCAGCAGGTGCAATTCACGGCTCGACTTCCTGAACGTTTCGCCGGCCAACGCCAATCCGCAGTGGAAGGTAGTGCAGCCGGTCGGGCGAACACCACGATCAGATTTTCCCGGCTGGAACGACCCCGGAGCCGCAAGGGACGTGACTTGCAGCCCGCAATGCGGAACGATTTCCGCGCAAGGGGTATTCACGGCGCCGGCGACGCAGCCAACCGACACTTATCCGATCTCGAGCGGTTCGAGGCCTCCACAGCCGCACCAACGGTGTATGTCGTGGTGGTCGTCCGCGGACGATCAAACGAGTATCGTCGAGTTGCTACGATCACGCTGGTGACTCGCGAGCGACGAACCCGATTACCTTTACGGGAATTCACCCGACCACGATTGCCGCCGGCGGCATCCTGCAGGACATTTTCCTGGACGCGAACAATCTTTTAAATACCACGCCGATTACGTTTACACCGCCCGGAAACAACCAAACGGCGCAAGTTATCGATCCGTCCGAGGTATTCACGATTCCCATCACACTGGCCTACTGCACGCCGAGCGCATCGGGCGTAACTCCCGTGGTTACGTGCAATGCTTCGATCATGACGCGCATCCGACTGAATGGCGCGCAGCTGGCAAATGCGGGCGTCGGGCAGATCACCGTCAATAATATTCCGGATTCCGCTAATCCCGGGAATACCGTCTCCATCTCCTACCCGATCAATCTGGTGTATGCGAGCCCCGCAATCGTAGCGGCCGTGCCGGACAGCTTTCCGCAGGGAACGGCCGCACAATTTTCCACGGATGGCGGGTACTACGGAGGCGGCAACAGCCCGATCGTAAACCTGCTGTTCGATGGAAACCTGAATATCGCGACAGCGTTTGGGCCACGGCAGTTCACGGGCCACATTGCAAGGCAGCCAAATTCCGAAGGTCCCGGATTGTATCCGGTCTCGATCGTAAGCAATGCGCCGCTCGGCGGGCAACCGCCGTTCAATCCTCCGCCATACCCGACGGTGACCACGAACGTGGCGGTGCAGCCGCTCTTTGCGGGTCTGAGCGCGATGTACAATCCGACGACGACGCCCGCACCGCCGCAAGCGTATCCTCCCGAACATTCCCCTCCTCGGAGGGGCAACTGCCGCGCCGAGCAGTATCGCGATCAACTCCACAAAGGGATACGCGGTGATTACGGAGCAAGGTGCGAACGCCATCGAGGTTGTGAATTTGATGGCGAATGCGTCGGGACGCTTCACGCCGGTACTTTCCGGAAGCGCAGATCGCGGTTGGGAATCAACCGACGAGCGTGGCGATTGACGATCAGATTGATCTTACCGCGGCGGGATTCGCCGGGCAGGATTTGGGAGTGGTGGTGAACAGCGCGGACAGCACGTTGACGCTGGTGGCATTGCCTTCGGGAGCGATCATCGGCTCGCCCATAAGCTTGAGCGGGCTGGTTCAGGAACCAACCGGGACAACCGCGCCATTGCCGTATTCAGTGGGCGTGGACACGGTCACGCACTATGCCGTGGTGGCCTTCAGCAATGCCTTCGTTGGATTCGTCGTGGACGTAAATCCGAATCCCATACCGAGTGGACAGACAGGACCGGCTTGTTTCGTTACCACACAAACGCTCCCCTGTGCGATTGCAGCTGTGTCCTTGAACACCGGAGCAACGCCGCAGGTGGTGATGCAGCCGAACGTGCCGCTCGCGTATGTGACGCCCGGAGGCACTGGAGTAACCTCCGTAGTGAACCTGCTGCTGACGAACAACAGCGTGGCCATTGCGGCGTCACCGAATGGCGCCATCCGCACGAACGACGTGGTGACCATCACTACGCCGAACCCGAACGGATTGAACCAGTCCGCGCCGGGGACGGTGCTGATTGCCGGAGTCTCGCCCGCCGATTTCAATGGAACATATAACGTGCTGAGCGCCTCGACGTACACGTTCACTTACGAGCAGACCGGGGGGAACGAGACCGGAGGCGGGGGCACGGTCACGTTTGGCAATCCGTATTACACCTTCAGCACAACCTCAACGGCGGTTGGCGGGGCGATCAATCCGGTCACACGAACGTTCGCCTTCGCCGACCCCAACGCCTCCACTGCGGCGCCCCAGATTGGCTTTATCCAGACCCTGGACCAGAGCGTTAGTTCCCTTTTCCTGACGGGGGGAAGTTGCAATAGCAGCAGCTGTATGCCGGCTCCCGCGGGAGCGCCGGAGGTAGGCGTGCGCTACGTGAGCTGGGATCCGTTCACCAACGTGCTGGTTGCTTACAATCCTGCTTCCACTTATAACGAAATTTCATTGATCAATCCGGGTGGGCCGACCGCAAATGGTCTTCAGAATCCTTACCGCATTATTGCAGGCCATTCCGACCGGTCAAACGGGATCGTACACGCCGCCAGGGTCGAACGCGGGTCGACGGTGTTTGGGCCCATGGCCTACGACCCGAAGACGAATCTGGTGCTGGTGGCCAACTGCCGGGAGCAATACCCTGACGTACTCTGGATATAGATCCGAAGACCACATTCAAGAAGGTGTCCATCAAGGACGTCCAGTTCCAATTGATCCAGAACAGTGGAGGAGTGCCGAATGGACAGCCGCCGCTTGCTTCCGTCACCGCGCCGAACGCGCCGCCGGTGGCGGTGTGCGATCCCACGAACCCGATAAGCGTTTACACCGGTTGCTTCCCGCACGGAGTGACCATTGGCCAGCCCGCATATTTGCGCATTCTGGGCCAAGGGTTCCTGAGCGGAGGCGCCCCGACGGTGCGCCTCGATGGCGATTCCACTGGAATAACGATCACGAGCTCGTCGGATGCGGAACTCGACGTCACCATTGCGGCAACACGTCTGACTAACCCGCATGATTTCGCGCTCGATGTGCTTAGTGGTAGCGTGAATTCGAACACCAACGACCTTTACGCGGTGCAAGTCACGCCTATGGCTGGGTGCGGCACCAATACGCCGGCGCAACCGGAGGGCGTGGCGATTGACAATATTGCGAACGTCGCGGTGGTAACGAACTACGGGTGCAACAACGTCTCCTTCATCAACATGGATTCGACGAACGCGCACAATTACGGAGTGCCGTACGGAACCGTGCTCGCCACCGCCACCGTGGGCGCGAATCCCATCGGGGTGGGCGTGATTCCGCGCCTGGGTTACGCGGTTACGGCGAACAACGGGGAAGGATCGGCCTCCATTATTCAATACGGAGGCAGTCCGTTCAGCGCGAAAACCATGTCGTTTACCTCGGCAAGCTGCACCACCCCGTCGGGCTCCGTTACCAGCACCAACATTTGCGTGGGAATCTCGCCGGTCGGGGCGAGCCATCGATCAGGATCGCGCGCTGGCTTTAATCGCGAACACCGGCGGCAACAGTGTCTCGGCTATCGATCTCACTCCGCTCTTGCTCGCCACGCCGGGTGTTCCCCCCATGCAGTTGATTCCGACGAGCGGGCCGCCCACGGCCATTGCGGTCGATCCGAACCGTGCGGTCGCCGTGGTGACGAATATCCAGAACCTGGGCACCTCGAGCGCCAGCGGCGGGCTGGACGTGATCGACCTGCCGCCGTACCGCCGACGAAGACCACAACGTCATCGATCAGCGCTCACCGCGAATCCGACGGGCATCGTGTACGACCCGGCCGTTTCCCCGGCGCTGTTCTACGCGACCTCCACGCAGGAGAATGCCATCTATTCGTTCGACCCGGACACCGGCTCGACATCGTTGATTCAGGTGGGCGTCAATCCTTTTTCGATCGCGTATAACTTTCAGACCGGAACGCTGGTGAGCGTCAACTCGACTTCCAACACTTCCTCGGTGATCGACGCGGTAAACGCGCCGATCTTCGCGACACGGGAGACGCTGGGAATCAGCAGCCAGTCTCAGTTCGCCGTGGCCATCGACGATTTCACGAATACGGCGGTCATTGCGGATCAGAATAATAATCGTATCTTGATCGTGCCAATGCCGAAGTAGAGAATTCCGGGTAAGCAGAGGAAGGGCATGACCGCCGGCCAACGGGAGAAGGCCCCGATTGCGGGGAAATCGGCGAGTCGGATATACTTAAGCGTTTGTGATTCGGCTGAAAAGGCTGGTCTGTAGGCAGCGCCAGACGGGTGTTGGGACATTCTGATGGAATGGTCGGCCAGGGGTTGTGCCCAGTGCAACGCGGATCACCGGGAAAGCTCAAGCGGACCAAAGTTCAAAGAGTTCAGGGCGGCCATTCGATTCGTCGAATGTCGGAATGAGAAAGGCGCGCCCAGAGATCAACAAGGAGAAAACAGTGAATTCGAGAAACATGATTCGTGTGGCGGTTCTGGGCATGGCTTGCCTGGCGGGGACGATAGCGGTTCGGGCCCAAGCCGCAGCAGGTTCCGCCTCGGCCGGGAAGATTGCAGTGATTAATGTGCGGCAGGCGATCGTTTCCACTGCGGAAGGGAAGCAGGCTTCCGCCGAGCTGCAGTCGCAGTTTGCGCCGCGCGGGAATGAGCTGGAAGCCCTGAATAAGCAGATCAACGATGTTCGCAGCCGCCTGACCGCGGGAACGAGCACGCTGAGCGATGAAGAGAAGCAGCGGCTGCAGCAGCAGGGTGAACGGCTGGCGACGCAACTCAGCCGCAAGCAGAATGAGTATCAGGAAGACGTGAACGCGGCTCAGGCGGAAGTGGTGGATCGCATTGGCCGTAAGATGATGGACGTGCTGGACCGCTACTCGCGCGAGAACGGGTTTATCGCCGTGTTTGATTCCTCCTCGCAGAATTCACCGATTCTTTTTGCGTCCAGCAACATCGATGTCACCCAAGATATTATCAAACTGTTTGACCAGGCCTACCCGATCAAGGGCGGCACGCCTGCAGCCGCGAAGCCAGCGGCGACCGAAGCCGGCGACGCCTCCCGCACCCAAGCCGTAACGTTAGGTTGGGAGAGTTCATCCGGAACAGGTTACAGAGGGGCTCCGGATACGCCGGGGCCCCTTTTTTGCGCCGTCATGCGGGGTTGGGGACCCGGGGGGCAGGCCTCGCCAGGGCCCCCTATCTTGCTTTTGCGGGGGTACGGGAATATACTCTAGTTTCGCTCTGTTACGGGTCGCACCATGAAGTGGGCGCAAGCCCACTTTTTTGTTGCCGCCGGATGGACTGAGCTTCAGACCGGCTTAGGCCGGGGAGTCTTTGCGTGAATCTGGAGAAGATCCGCGAGGCCGCCGAGCGAGTCGCACGTTCGGAGGGCCTGGAAATCGTGGATGTCGAATGGAAGGTAGGCAAGCAGCGGTTCCTGCGGGTGTATATCGATCGGGTTCCGCCGGCAAGGATCCGCGGAAGCGACTGAAGGGGAAGAAGTTGCGAGCCCCTACGCAAGAATCAGCCACGCGGATTGCGAACGGGTGAGCCAGCAGCTGAGCGTGATCCTGGATGTGGAGGAGTTGGTGCCGGGACCGGGCTACGTGCTGGAAATCAGTTCCCCCGGAATGGATCGGGCACTGAAAACGCCAGCAGGATTTTCAGAGGTTCGTGGGCCGGCTGGCAAAGATATCGACGACGGAGCCAATCGGAGAGGCAAAGTTTTTCGAGGGACGGCTGAAAGGATTTGCGGACGGAAAAGTCCGGATGGAGTTGAAGGGCAAGGAAGCGACGGATCGTGGAGATCCCACTGGAAGCGATCCGCAAAGCGAACTTGGCGATCGAATTTTAGGACTGGAAGAAAATGGCGAATCTGCTCTACCAACAAATCGAAATGCTGAGCCGGGAAAAGCACATCGAACCGGAAGTGGTGATTTCCGCCATTGAGGATGCCATGGTGGTGGCGGCGCGGAAATTCTACAAGTCCGAAGAAGACCTGCGCGGGAAGTTCAACTCGGAATCCGGCCAGGTGGACGTGTATTGCGGTGCTTGACGGTGGTGGAGGAGGTCACCGACCCGAAACGGGAAATCAGCCTGGCGGACGCCAAGAAGAAAGATCCCAACCTGGAATTGGGCGGCGAGATTCGCACGACAAAGCCGACCGATGTGCTGGGGCGCATTGCGGCGCAAACGGCGAAGCAGGTGATCCTGCAGAAGGTGCGCGAGGCGGAACGCGATACGATTTACAACGAGTACCACACGCGCGCGGGCGAACTGGTGACTGCGATCGTGAAGCGCGCGGAAGGCCCGGACCTGATCGTGGACATGGGGCGGACGGAAGCGCGGCTGCCGAAGCGCGAACAATCGAAGCTGGAAACATACAACATTGGCGAGCGCTTGCGCGTGGTGATCAAGGCCGTGGACCGCGCGGCGAAAGGGACCGCAGGTGATCGTGTCGCGCGCGGATGCTTCGCTGGTGCAGCGCTTGTTTGAAATGGAAGTGCCGGAGATTTACGACGGCACTGTGCAGATTCGCGCGGCCGCGCGCGAAGCGGGCGAGCGCACAAAGGTGGCCGTGGCGAGCCGGGACAAGGACGTGGATCCCGTGGGCGCATGCGTGGGCATGAAGGGCATGCGCGTGCAGTCCATCATTCGCGAGTTGCGCGGCGAGAAAATCGACATTATTCCGTACAACGAAGAGACGGTGGCGTTCGCGCAAAAGGCGCTGAGCCCGGCGAAGGTGACGCGCGTGCAGATCACCGATCCAGAGAACAAGAAGCTGGAAGTGATCGTGGAAGATTCGCAGCTCTCTCTGGCGATCGGCAAGAAGGGGCAGAACGTGCGCCTGGCCAGCAAGCTGATCGGCTGGGACATCGACATCAAGAGCGAAGAAGAGAAGCGCCGCGAAATCGAGGAGCAGATGACCGCGCTGACGGCACCGACCACGCCACTGACGGTCCTGGCGGGAGTGGGACCGAAGACCATCGAGAAAGATCGAAGCGGCGGGAATCACTTCGCTGGAAAAACTGGCCAGCATGACACCGGAACAACTGATGGAGATTCCGGGCATCGGCGAAAAGATGGTCGACAAGATTTACCAGGCGGTGAACCGCTTCTACGAGGGCGGAGAAGCGGCTGCGGCGACGGCGGAAGGCACGACAGATGCAGCCGAAGAAACTGCCGAACCGGCTGCGGAAGCGGCCGAGGCAGCGCCGGAAACATCGATCGAGGCCGCACCGGAAGCGCCAGAGGCGGATCCAGAAACGGTAGCCGAGTCCCGACGGAAGCGACCAGACGAGGAATCCACCGCGGAGAATCACTCCGGCGGCAGCTGAACCGACGGAGAATGAATCTCCCGAGGGTCAGCAGGAAGAGAAAAGTTCTTAACGAAGTATGAGTGACTCATCCCAAGTTCGAATTAACGAATTGGCCCGAGAGTTGGAGGTCAAGGCCAAGGCAATTATCGACCTTCTGCGCGGGTTTTGGCGTAACCGAGAAGAAAGACGCACTCCAGTTCGATCCCCGTCGATGTCGCCGAAAAGGTTCGCGAAAGCACTGAAGGGCGCTGCCGATGCGGAAGCTTCCAGCGCGGTCGCAGCAAAGGAACCCGCCAAGCCTGCGGTTAAACAGGCCCCAGCTCCGCCGACCGCTCCACCTGCGCCGGTGGCCGTGAAACCGGCTGCCCCTGTTGCACCTCAAGTTCCCGCAGCGCATGCCGCGACAGTGCGTTGGCGCCTGCGCCACCAAAACGCCGCTCCGCTGCCTCTGCCTGCGGCAAAACCCGCTCCCGCAGCCCCTGCCGGCCGCGAAACCAGCACCACCAGCGCCACCCGCTTCGGCAGCTGCGCCAAGACCCGCTCCTGCGGCGCCACCGCGTCCCGCGCCTGCTCCCGGACAGCCCATTGCGGCGCGCCCACCTCAGGGAGCACCTGCAAGAGTTCGCCACCACAGCCCGGCACGCAACCCACGGTCGCGCGGCCCGCGGCTGGAGCTACCACGCCATCGTCACGCCCCGGAGCTCCAGTGCGTCCTCCTATGCCGACGGGGGGTAATCGCGGCCCGGTTCCCGGCACCACTGGCGGCAGTGATCGTCCCAGCGGCCCGCGGCCCGGGCAACCGATGCGCCCGCAGCCTAGCCAGGGAGGCCGGTCGTTTACACCACGTCCAGGCGGAAGTCCTGGGTCGCCCAGCGGTCCCGGTGGACAAAGCCGGCCTTGGACTCAGAGAGCCGGAGCCATACCAAGCGGCTCGCGACCCAGCCCGCGCACTCCCGGACACTCAGGGATGTTGCCGCCGCTTCCGGACAAGATGCTGCCGAAGGCGGAGCCCGGCAAACCGTTGTACACGCGCAAACCGACGCAGCGCCAGCGGCCGATGCACGACAAGCGCGAGATGGAAGGCGAGCGCAAGCTGCATCCCACGCGCCAGCGTCCCGGTGCAGGTGGCCGAGGCGTGGCAGCAGTGGCAACGGCGCCGCCGGAGCCGCGTCCGCCGCGGGAAGTGACGCTGACGGAAGGAATCACCATCCGCGAGCTGGCAGAAAAGCTGGATATTCGCGCGAAGGATTTGCTGAAGACGCTGCTGGATCGCGGTGTGTTTGCCAGCATCAACCAGGCGCTGGACGTGCAAACGGCGACGGATCTGGCGCAATCGTTTAACGGCGTCGTGAGCGTGGTTTCCTTTGAAGAGGAAATGGTTCTGGAGGTCGCGAAGGAAGAGACCAAGGAGAACCTGAAGCCGCGGCCGCCGGTGGTTACGGTGATGGGTCACGTGGACCACGGCAAGACAAGTTTGTTGGATGGCATCCGCACCGCGGAAGTGGCGGCCGGAGAAGCCGGCGGGATCACGCAGCACATCGGCGCGTACAAAGTGCAAGTGGGCGACCGGAGCGTGGTGTTTGTGGACACGCCGGGCCACGAAGCGTTCACGCGCATGCGCGCACGCGGCGCAAAGGTGACGGATATTGTTGTGCTGGTAGTCGCCGCGGACGACGGCGTGATGCCGCAGACGCGCGAAGCCATCGATCACGCCAAGGCGGCCGGCGTGCCCATCATCGTGGCGATCAACAAGATTGACAAGCCGGAAGCGCAGCCGGAGCGCGTGAAGCGCCAGCTCTCGGATTTGGGATTGATGCCCGCGGAATGGGGCGGAGACACTGAATTCGTAGAAGTCTCCGCGAAGCAGAAGAAGAACCTCGATAAATTGCTGGAGATTATTTTGCTGGTGGCCGACCTTCGCGAGTTGAAGAGCCAATCCGGATGCGCCGGCGGCCGGCACCGTGCTGGAATCCCGCGTGGACAAGGGCCGCGGGCCGGTGGCCACGATTTTGGTGCAGAACGGCACGCTCAACACCAGCGACTTTTTCATCGCGGGCTCGGTTTTCGGCAAGGTCCGCGCCATGTTCGATGATCGGGGGCGGCCGGTGAAAGATGCGCCGCCTTCCACGCCGATCGAAGTGCTCGGCCTGCAAGGAGTGCCCGAGGCCGGCGACCATTTCCAGGTGACGGACGAAGCCAAGGCGCGGCACGTGGTGGAATATCGCCAGTCCAAGCAGCGTGACGCCGCTCTTCGAGCGAGCGCAGGCGGCCGCATAACACTGGACCAGTTGCACGAACAATTGAAGGCCGGCGAGGTCAAAGAGCTGCCCATCGTGATCAAGGCGGACGTGCAGGGATCAGCAGAAGTTCTGGGAGAGATGCTGCCGAAGCTTTCGACCGACCTGGTGAAGCTGAAAATCATCAGCGCGGGCGTCGGAGCGGTCACGGAAAACGACGTGCTCCTTGCGAGCGCGTCCGGAGCGATCATTATCGCCTTCGGCGTGCGGCCGGATCGCAAGGCGTCGGACCTTGCGCAGCAGGAAAAAGTGGACATCCGCACCCACAACATCATTTACGAAGTGTCTGACGAGATTCAGAAGGCCATGGAAGGGCTGCTGGAGCCGGTGGTTCAGGAGACCTATCTGGGCCGGGCCGAGGTGCGGAACACGTTCCGCGTCAAGGGGGCCGGGACGGTGGCAGGCTGTTATGTGCTGGACGGCATCATGAAGCGCGACGCGCAAATACGCGTGGTGCGCGATGGCGCGGTGATTTACACCTCGAGACTGAATTCGCTAAAGCGATTCAAGGACGACGCCAGTGAAGTGCGCACTGGTTTCGAGTGCGGGCTGGGAATCGCCAATTTCAACGACGTGAAGGTCGGCGATACTCTGGAATGCTTCCAAGTCGTCAAGCTCTCCGCCGCAGAGGCTGCCGCCCAAGGGCCGGTTTCCGCGCGAAAGTAGCGTTGTGCGTCGAAGCCCGGGCCATATTGCCCGAGGGTGCATCACCATGCCGGTAGGACTGCTCACCTTGGAACTGCATCTGTCAGAAGCGCATTCGCTGAAAGACAAGCGGCAAGTGCTGCGCAGCCTGAAGGAGCGGTTGCGGGCGAATTTTAACGTGGCGGTGGCGGAGTTGGATTTTGAGGACACCTGGCAGCGCTCGGTCGTGGGCGTGGTCACGCTATCGAACGAAGATAGGCATGTGGAAGAGATGCTACAGAAGGTTTTGGCGGAGGCGGATCGCATTCTCGGTCCGCTCCTGATTTCCCATGCGGTGGATCTACTGTGAGCTCCGCCCTTGGTTCCTGATATCTGATATCTGATATCAATTTCGAGTGGCGGGCAAGGTAACGCAGTTCAGCATTCGCGAATCATGTTCTAATTGAACCAGGATCGTCATCCTCATGAGCCCCGATCATCATCGGCACGAACGAGTCGGCGAGGAAATCGCACACGAGATCAACGCCATGCTTGCCGGAGAGTTGAAGGATCCGCGCCTGGAACTCAGCGTGAGCGTGAGCGAAGTGCGCGTCCAGCCGGACATGAAGCACGCGCGCGTCTTCGTCAGCGTGCGTACGGCGAATGCCAAGGAGCAGGCCGACGCCATCAAAGCTCTCGAGCATGCTTCCGGCTATATCCGCCACGAGTTGATCGAGCGCTTGCAATTGCGGCGGCTGCCAGATCTGCACTTCACGCTGGATCTTTCCCAGGAGCATGTGGAACGCATCGAACAGCTCCTGAAACAAGTGAAGATAGAGAAGCCGTCCACCTCGGAATCGAATTCGTGAAGAAAAAAGCCGGTGTCCCCCCGCTCGAACGATTCCAGCCATCGGCGGACGTTTAACTCGAATCTCTCATCAGATTCAATTTTGCCTGCAAATTCTACACACTATTGCGTTGTCATCCTGAGGAGCGCGTCGTTTGCGCTACGAAGGATCTCAACCCAAATACCGCGCAAAATTTCGAAGTTGAGATCTTCGGCGATCCTGGTCGGATCGCCTCAGGATGACAGGTTCCTGCTAGACTCGAACAACGCACAAATTGCAACTTGTGAGAAATGTAGTTTGCGGACAATCCTGCAATGCCTCGCCAACCCCAACCCGCACCGTTTGATGGCGCCCTCGTGGTCAATAAGCCGCAGGGCAAGACTTCGCACGATATCGTGGATGCCGTGCGCCACCTCGCCGGATTCCGCCAGATCGGGCATCTGGGCACGCTTGACCCGCTGGCGACCGGCGTTCTCGTCCTGCTTCTCGGCAAGGCCACGCGGCTGGTGCGTTTTTATTCCGGCCGGCGCAAGCGCTACACCGCGGCATTTCGCTTCGGCTACGCGACCACTACGTACGATACGGAAGGAGATGCACAGGGGCCGGATCTGGCTCCCACGTTGGATCGCGATGTCATCGAGCGCCTGGCTGCGGAATCGCTAGGTCCGTTTGACCAGATGCCGCCGATTTTTTCCGCCAAGAAAGTCCACGGCAGGCCGGCCTACGAACTGGCGCGCAAAAACCAGGCGGTGGAACTGAAACCGGCGAGCGTGGAGCTGTTCGAATATCGCCTCACCGGAATCGAGGGCCCGGTCGCGCGATTCGCGATCGAATGCTCCTCGGGCACCTACATTCGCTCCCTGGTGCACGACATGGGGCAGAAGCTCGGCTGTGGCGCTCACCTTGCGGAAATCTCGCGGACGGCTGTAGGGGAATTTTCGCTCGACCAGGCCATCGAAATCGACGAGCTGGCCGAGGCCGCACGCGAAGACAAATTGAAGAACTGCCTGATTCCTCTCGAAGGTCTTTTGCCGGACTTCCCGCGAACCAACGTGCTGCCCGTACTGGAAAAAAAGGTGCGCCACGGCGGAAAGTTTAACGTTCTGCTTTCGCAGATCCAGCCGGGCCGGGTGGAATTGCCGCCGGGAGCGACCACGCAACTGGACGGCGGCGGGCTGCAAGCCCCGCGCTTGCGCGTCTTTAGCCAGGAAAACAAACTGATCGCCATCGCACAAGCCGTAGTGCCCCGCACGTATCAGCCCGTCGTAGTCTTCGATCCATTGCCGTAAGCACGCGCGCAGCCAGTAGTGGGTAAGTTTCCGGTAACTGCGTATACCAGGGCACATGCCCAATTGGTCAAACAAAACGAACTCAAGCTATTTGGGATTCGTCCCTCCGCAACCCCATTGTTTCACGGCCTCTTTCTCCTCTGCGGTGAAAGGCGTGCCAGTCCAGACAATCATGGAATCGCTCACTCTTCGCGCGACCAACTGATATTTGTACTGATTCCGATGTCCATAGAGTCCACCGCTCATGAAGACGCCTTGTACCGTAAGATTGGCAGTTGCAAATCTTGGAATATCGCGAACAGCTTTCTTCGACACATCATCCAATTCGGCACGCAGGTCGAGCCACACTGAACCTTTGTCCGGGCAACCTTGGCAATAAAATGCTGACCATTCATTTCCCTTACTCCATGTGGCCCTCACCGTGACCTCCTTTCTATTGAATCTTTCTGGGTTCCTCAAAAGGTCGCAGTAGGTGGTCGGAGGCTCGGAAAATCCGGAGGGGATAATCATCAGCATTGCAACGACAAGCCCAATTGGCAATCTCATCGCCAAAGTTATACACCCAAAGCATGTCCGCTTTCGAGTCTTCAAGACACCATGTGAGTCCAAATGCTGGATGAGCCGCGAAATCGGAAACCGCCCACTATCGGACGGCGATCCGGCTTGAATCCCCCTCTCCGCGCCAATACTATACTCAAGACGAGGAGCTATCGGGATGACTGCTGCCCCATCACCGCAAATGCCTGCCGAACCCGGTTTCAGCCGCCTGGTGACGGTGGAAAGCCCGATTGATCCCAGCGGATGGACGGACGCCCGTGCCCGGCAGGTTTGCCGCGAACTCGAGGTCGGGCACATCATTTTTCTTCCGAGTTCTCCGATCGAGATTCCCCGCGAAGACCGGGAGCTTCTCCTGGGACGCAAACAATCCGGCTCGGCGTATCACAAGAACATTGCGTATCGTCCGCTGGAAGACCGCGTCACGGGCCTGGACGAGTCCGAACAGCAGGAGGCCGCGGAATTGGGGCGCATTCTACGGGAGTACTCGCGGCGATCGGCAGACTTTCTTTCGCGCTTTCTATCCCCGTACGGCGGCAAATGGAATCTGGATTTCGCAAGCTTCCGCCCCATCGAAGAAAAGGGCCGCCCCGCCCGGCTGCATGCCCGCAACGATCTGCTCCATTTCGATTCGTTCCCGACACGGCCAACGAATGGCGCGCGGATTCTGCGTTTTTTCACCAATATCAATCCGGCGCAGAGCCGCGTGTGGCTGACAGCCCAAACATTTGAGGCGTTCGGACCGCGCATGGCGAGAGCCAGCGGCCTGTTGTCTTCGTTCAAAAGTGCGCCTCTTCGCGCCATTCGCTCCCTGGCTCGAGCCGTGCATCTCCCCGGAGCGAATCGCCCGCCGTACGACGACTTCATGCACCGTTGCCACAACTCCATGAAGGAAGATGCGGATTTTCAGAAGGACACGCCAAAACAGCGCTGGGAATTTCCGCCGGACTCATCGTGGATGGTTTTCACGGATTGCGTGAGCCACGCCGTGCTTTCCGGCCAATATGCGCTGGAGCAAACATTCCTCGTACCCCAGTCGGCTCTCGTCGAACCCCGGAGATCTCCGCTGGCTATCCTGGAAGCACTTGCGGGACACTCCTTGACCATTTAGCGGGCAATTTCAAACTGCGGCTGATACACCGCTACGTAACCGCATTTCCTTTTGCTAAAACCTCGAGAACGATCAGCCTCATTGTTCGGGACGAGCCGGCGGTGGTGCGGCCGGCGGCGGTGCAGCCGGCGGAGGCTGGTTCTCCTGGTTCGGCGGTTCCTGCGGAGGCGGCTGCGCCGGTGGGGCCGGGGCCGGGGGAACCGTGCCCGGTGCAGGCCGGGGCTCCGGCTCCGCGGCGGGCGGCGGCACGCCTGGAGCGGCTGTGCTTGTCGCGCCGCGTCCCGCTGGGTCACCCCGTCCTGCATAAATGTTTCGCGAATCATGATCGGGGGAGCGCATCCTTCTGGGAGTAATGAGGATCAGCAGTTGGTCGTCCGTGAAGGAATTATTGTGCGAGCCGAAGAGGTAACCGGCGCCCGGGATTTCCGCGAGTCCCGGAAATCCAGTCAGGGCTTTTGATTCCTCGCGATCGAGGAAACCCGTCACGATCGAGGTCTCATCTTCTTTCAACCTTATCGTTTGGGTCACGGAGCGATTGGTGATAATGGGAATGCCGTTCGCGTTGGAACCCGACAGGGCCCTGATCTCATATTCCATTTGCAAGGTGACTTCCTTGTTGTCATGCAGGTGGGGAGTGGCCTTGATCTTCAGGCCGATATCGGCGTATTCCGATCCCGGATAGGGTTCCTGGTTGATGGAGGAACCTGCAACCACGCTCACCGGGCTGACGAGCAGCGTCACCGTGCCATCGGCGCCGGAAATATTGTTGGTAACGATGATGTCCGGCAGCGCGCTGCCGGTGAAATCCCCGGCAAGAATGGCGTCGGGATTGGTACCCGCCGCCGGTTCCAGCGCATTGGTGAAAAGTCCGCTGCCCAGGTCAAGGAACACAGTGACCGTGCCGGAACCTTGATTGGTAACGCCAATTCCGCCGAGGGCTTGTTGGGTGAAGTCCTCGATGACCACCCCAGCGGGAGTGGAACCTGTCCCCAGCGGCGACTGCGACGCAGCTGCAAACGTGCCGTCGCCATTCCCCATATAGACGGTGACGGTATTGTCGTTTTGATTGGCGATGGCCAGAGCGGGTCCGGTGCTTCCTGCCAAAGTGCCGGAAGCGATCGCAACGGGAAGATTGCCGACGGGGAGGGGAGACTTGGGAAATTCGGTGAAGGTGCCGTCGCCGTTGCCCTCGAGAACGGTGACATTTTTGGTGGTCTGGTTGACGATCGCCAGGTCGGGCTTGCCATCCCCGTTAAAATCAGCCGAAGTGATGGCAAAGGGGCCGGTCGCCGTGGTGGGCAGCCGGAACGGTGAGCCCTTCACTTGGGTGAAGGTTCCGTCGCCGTTGCCGGTGAAGACCGAATAGCTGTTATCCGAAAAATTGGTGACCACGAAATCGAGATTGGAATCGGTGTTTAAATTGAAGGTGCCCAGGACGATGGCACTCGGTTGATTGCCCACTATGTATGACGCAGCCGTCGCTGGATTCGTAAAGGTGCCATCGCCGTTGCCGAGCAGCGCAGTCACGGTATTGGTAACGTGCGAAGCGACCACTAAATCGGGAAACGCATCCGTCGCCGGGTTCAGGTTTCCCACGGCGATTGCCTCCGGTACGCCAACGCCGCCTTGCGAGGCGGTGATGGAAGTTGTGCCGGCAGCAACGCCGGCGGCCACGCCGGTACTCGCGCCGATCGTGGCAACCGAAGTTGTCGAGGAAACCCACGATGAGGATGAACTTACGTTCTGCGTGCTGCCGTCGCTGTAGGTTCCGATGGCGGTGAACTGCACGGACGTGCCTTGGGCGATTGTGGGACTCGGCGGCGTTACCGCGATGGATTTCAATGTGGCTGAGGTGACCGTCAGTGCCACCGCAGCACTGGTCAAGCCACTCAGCGTGGCCTGAATTTGTGCCGAGCCCGCACTGATTCCGCGGGCCAGCCCGGACCCAACCCCGATGGTGGCCACGCGCGTAGCGGAGGAACTCCAGGTGGCGCTGGTTGTGACGTTTTGCGCGCTGCCGTCGCTAAACGATCCCGTGGCGCTGAATTGCTGCGTGCCGTTTCTGGCGATCGAAGTGCCCGATGAGGTTATGACGATCGACCGAAGCGTAGCCGTAGTTCCCGTCAGCGTTGCGGCCGGGCTGCCCACGCTTCCGAGCGTGGCGGTGACCTGGGTCGTGCCTGGCCCCACGCCCGTGGCGAGACCGGTCTGCGCGCCAACGCCAGCAACGGCGGTATTGCTGGACGCCCAGGTGACGTTGGAAGAAATGTCCTGCGTGCTGCCGTCGCTGAAGGTTCCGATGGCGGCGAATTGCTGCGCGCCTCCCGCGGCCAGGGAGGCCGTAGCCGGGAGAACAACTATGGATTGCAGCGTTGCAGCGCTGACGGTAAGCGTCGTGGCAGGGCTCACAATTCCGGCCTGCGCCGAGCTGGAGCTTGGACCAAGTGAAATCGGCGAGCCTGTCGCTTGGAGGAATTGCGTGACCGCATTTGCACCCTGATTGATGAGGATGGTGATGGAATTGTCCACCTGGTTGAGGACCGCCAGATCCAGTGAACCGGAATTCAGAAAATCCGCCGTGACCATCGCCACCGGGCCTTGCCCCACCGTGAATTGCTCATTCTGGATGGTCACTCCCGTCCCGCCGACGCTGGGGGTCTGCCCACCCGTGCCCAAACTCCCGGAGAGAAGTGACAACGTGATCGGAAAACGCTCCCCGACAAAAAACGTGGCCGCCTTGCCGTCCTGCGCTCGCATCAGCACTTGCCTGCCGTTGTGCACCAGGGAAAGAGACTTGGAGAAATCCGCCGAAGCGCTCGGCAGGGTCAGCAAGAATGTGGTCTTGCCGCCACCGATCGCCGCGATGGGAGGAATGGCGGAAGCGAGACTGGTGAGGCCTCCGGAAGCGGCTGTGCCGAAAATGGTCGCCAAAAGGGTCAACAACGCGGTGAGGCTTGGCGCCGACCGCAGTTCATTTGCCAGCGTCGGCGAAACGGAAAACAGGCTCACGCTCGAAGGCGGCGTAATTCCGATCTTGCTGGCATTGTTGCGATCGACTTCCAATAGATCGATTTCGAGGAGCACTTCGCCGTGGCTTCTCTCCAATTCCTCGATAATGGCCCCGGCAAGGTGCACGCGCGGCACCGTGTCACGAACCGTCAAACTGTGGGAGCTGTTCGACTGCTGTATTTTCTGCGCGCCGGTTAAATCCCGCACCGCACGCACGATCTCCGTCAGTTCCGTGGCGGTTGTGGAAGCCGGGAGTTCGAAGGTCTGCACAATTTCCGGTTCGAACGCCTTGCGTTTTTCCGCGGTGTCCGCAGCCACAAAAATCTGCTTTGCATCGATCGCCTTCCAAAACGTACCGGTTTCCACAGTCAAGACCTTCATTGCCGTGTAGAAGTCCGCTTCTTCCAGGCGCACCCTTATGTTTCGAGCGGGTAGGTCCGGATCAAACGAAGCTTTAATGCCATAGGCGGCGGCGACTTGCTCGTAGGCAATCCTCTGGTCGGTCTGGAGGTGGAAATCCCGCTTTACTTTGTCCGGAGCGAGTTTTGGCAATCCCTCGGGAGGTTCTTCGGCTGGCCGCTCTTTCGCGGCCGCGCGCATCGCTTCGAGCTGTTGCAGGCGCTCCAACAAAACGGCGTTGGAAGGATCGACGTGCAAAGCGGCGGCGAGCTCTTGCGTCGCTCCCTGAAAATTGCTCTCGACCGCGAGACGCTCTGCGGTATCCACATGAGACCGAACCAGTTTGGAGCGAAGCGCCGCGCCCTTGCTGACGATTGTGACGTCAAACGGCGCATAGCGCGCGGCCTCCTCATACGCGGCCAGAGCTTGTTCGTAGGCTCCCGCTGCCTCTTGCTTCGCGCCCAATTCCGCCAGTTTTTTGGCGCGTTTCGGGTCCGGCTTCACCAGTGCGCGTGAATCGGCATCATTGGATGAACTCTGGCACCCTCGGGCAGGCAGAGGAGGGCAGGCCAGAAGCCAGGAAAGCAGGAGCGCGAGAAGCGGTTGATAGAGTCGATGTCGCATACAAGACATTAGACGCAAGTTCCCATTCTACAGTGGGGTGGGGGAAACAGTGGCATGCTTGACGGGAAGGGTGAGGGGAGATAAACTGGGAGTTGTTGTTGCAAATCATTTTCAACTGGAGCCCCCGTGCTTTCCGCTTTCTTGATTGCCCTTCGTGAGGGTGTCGAGGCCTCCCTGGTCGTCGGCATCGTCTTGGTTTATCTGGCGCGCACTGGGCGCACGCAGTTGTCTCGTTACGTT
Organism: Candidatus Acidiferrales bacterium; assembly: GCA_963734105.1. Classification (GTDB taxonomy): domain Bacteria; phylum Acidobacteriota; class Terriglobia; order Acidiferrales; family UBA7541; genus Acidiferrum. Next base: position 170,963 of record CAVTFW010000001.1, read on the forward strand.
TGGGGCGGCGTGGCGGCGGCGGTTGCGTTGAGTCTTGCCGTGGCCATTGCCCTGGAACGGTTTGATATCAGCGAAGACGGCTTTGAAGGGGTGATGTACCTGGTGGCCGCGTTTTTTGTGGTGACCATGATTGTCTGGATGAATCGTGTCGCCAAGCACTTGAAGAAAGAGATTGAGCAGAAGGTGGAGAAGTTCGTCGAACGCGGGGGTTCCGCTGCAGGATGGGGAATCGGCCTGTTTGTTTTCTTGATGGTGTTGCGCGAAGGGGCGGAATTGGCGCTGATCCTGCGTGCCGTAGAACTCTCCACGGAAGGCCTGCGGACGTGGATCGGAACGGTGGCCGGGATAGCCGCCGCTGTTGCCGTGGGACTGTTTTTCTTCAAAGGCACATTGAAGGTCCCGCTGCATCGCTTTTTCGCCGTCACCAGCTCGATCCTGATCCTGGTGGCTATCCAGTTGGCGGTTACCGGGCTGCACGAATTGAGCGAGGCGCGCTGGATCCCCTCCGGCAAAACGGAGATGGCCGTCCTCGGCCCCATCGTCCGCAACGACCTCTTCTTTTTTATTCTCATTTTAGGCGCGGTGGTGGTGATGATTTTCCGCGAGTGGCAAACCCTCTCCCATTCCAAGGCAGCCACGGCCGCAAGCAATGACGCCGAACGCCGGCTGATGGAAGCGCAGAACCGCCGGCAGCGCCGTTGGATGAGCGCTGCAGCGGTGATGAGCCTGGCGGTAATTCTGGCGCTCACGGCGGATTTCATTTATTCCCAGGTGAATGCCGCGCCGCCGCAGGCCCGGGCGGTGGAAGTGGAAAACGACCACGTGCGCATTCCGGTGGCGGAAGTGCAGGATGGAAATTTGCACCTGTTCACGCTGAGTACGAGTGGCCAGCTCATCCGCTTCATGATCATCAAGAAACCCAATGGCTACGGCACGGCGCTGGATGCGTGCCGGATCTGCGGCGCGGAAGGCTACCGGCAGGATGGGCAGAACGTCATCTGCCGTCACTGCGCCTCCGCCATTTATATTCCGACGATTGGGCAACAGGGCGGATGCAATCCCATCGGTTTTCCCTCGCAGGTCCAGGGGAACGACGTGGTCATCGACGTGTCCGCGGTGACGAAGGCCGCGGAAGAGATACCGCGATAGGAGAGTTTTTCGCTTCACACTCCGGAAAATGTTCCTGCGACTCGTAGCCGACTCCTTCACGCGGCGCCCTCGGCGCAAACTGCTCAGCATGGCTGCCCTAGCCATGGGCATGTCCGTCGCCACGGCGGCGTTAAGCGTGTCGCTGGACGTGGGCGACCGGCTGGCGCAGGAATTCCGGAGCCTGGGCGCGAACTTGCTGGTCACGCCGCAAGCGGATTCGCTGCCGCTGGAAATTGGCGGCGTGGACTACAGGCCCGCGAACGCCGGAGCGTACTTGCCGGAAGCGGATCTCGGCAAACTGAAGACGATTTTCTGGCGCCTAAACATCATGGCCTTCGCGCCGATTCTGGAAGCGCAAGTCAAAGCGACACCTTATGCCATGGACAATGTTCCCAACACCCACGGCTGGCCTACGTTCACGGTCATCGGAACGTGGGTCAATCATAAAGTGCAGATTCCAGACGGCACAACCTATGTGACGGGGATCGAGAAGACAAATCCGTGGTGGCAATTAAAAGAAGGCCGATGGTTTGTCGAAGGCAAGAACGAATGCGTGGTTGGCAAGAATTTCGCCAAACTGCACGGTCTGCCCGGTGCGCCTGACTCGTCCGGCGCATCCTTCAAGTTATATAATTTGGGACCCGGAACTGAACTATACACGTACAGTTCGAGTGAGTTTCCTGCTCCAGGCCCGTCGTTGAACATTGTGGGCGTTCTCGATTCCGGCGGGCCGGAAGATGACGCCATCATCGTCCCATTGGATGTAGCTCAAACGTTTGCCGGCAAGCCAGAGCAATACCGCCGTCTCTACGTGAGCGCGCTGACGAAGCCGGAAGACGCGTTTGCGCGCAAGGATCCGAAATCGATGTCGGCGGCGGATTATGACCGGTGGTATTGCACGCCCTATATCTCCTCGATTGCGCTGCAGATCGGCCAGCAATTGAAGGGCACGGACGTGCGCGTGATTCGGCGCGTCGCTGAAGGCGAAGGCAATGTTCTTACGCGCGTGCGCCTGCTGCTTTGGTTGGTAACTTTTGTTGCGTTGCTGGCCGCGGCGCTGGCGGTCGGCGCTTCGGCCGCCGCTTCCGTGCTTGAGCGGCGCACGGAAATCGGCTTGATGAAGGCGCTCGGCGCAAACTCCGGGCTCGTCGGGGTGCTGCTTGCCTCGGAACAATTGCTGCTCGCCTTCGTTGGCGGCGGAATTGGCTACGCCGTCGGCATCGTTCTGGCGCGCGTGCTGGGCGAGAGGATTTTCGGGTTTACTCCCGAGCCGAAATTATTTGTCCTTCTTGTGATTCTTGCGCTCGCGGCGCTAATCACGCTCCTTGGAAGCGCCTACCCTCTTCGCCAAGCCTCGCGCTACGATCCCGCGCCCATCCTGAGAGGCGAGTGATGGCCAACTCTTCCATGTTCTGGCGGATTGAACGCAGGCTGCTCACGGCAAATTACGGGCGGTTGTTCGTGATCCTGTTGGCGCTGGGTGCGGGAGCGGCGGTGACTAGCGCGCTCCTGAATCTGCAGATGGACGCGAAGAAGCGCCTGACCACGGAGTTTCGCGCACTGGGGGCAAACGTAATCGTCGCGCCGCGGCAAGCGAACGGCGGAAACGCCGGTGGTTCCACCCTGGACGAAGGACTTCTAACGCAACTCCCGACTCAATATGAAATGAAACCTGTGCCCGCGGTCGGCTTCCTCTATGTGATCGGAGAAGTTTCCAAGGCCGGCACAGTCCATTTCGATCCGGCAGTGATCGCAGGAAACGCGGGACACGGGCTTACGGAAATTCGCCCCGGGCGCCGGACGGAATACCTTGCGGACTTGGAGAACGATCCGGAAGCGTGCGAAATCGGCGCCAAAGCCGCGGCACAATTTAAGGCACATGCAGGAGACACGTTGCAGTTGCGCGCTCAGGGAAGAGAAGCGTCCTGCAAAGTATTCGCCGTGATTGCCTCCGGCGGTGCGGAAGATACCCAGGTTTTCACCAACCTGAAAACGGCGCAGGCGCTCGCCGATCTCGCCGGACGCCTCAGTCTGATTCAACTTAGCGTGACCGCCACGCCCGATTCCGTGAAATCCTTCATTGCCGCCGTGGGCCAGCGCTTGCCGGGCGCCAACGTAGACGGAATCAAACAGCTCACGGAAGCCGAAGGCCGCATCTATGGCCGCATCAGCGGACTTCTTTCCGCGACGGTTCTGCTGGTCTTGATTCTCACCTCGCTCTGTGTGATGGCGGGCATGAGCAACGTTGCCGTCGAGCGGAAGAACGACGTGGGCCTGATGAAAGCGATTGGCGGCTCGATCCGGGGTGTGGTACGGCTGTTTCTGACCGAGGCCATTCTCCTGGGCATCGCCGGCGGGCTGATTGGCGCGGCGCTCGGGATGGCCGTATCGATCTGGCTTGGCAAAGCCGTGTTCGGCGTGGCTGCCCAGCCGCGGTGGATTGTGTATCCTGTTTCTGTGGCCCTGACGGTGGTTGTTTCCATCGCCAGCGCGTTTCCGTTGCGGCGGCTGGCCAGTATCCGGCCAGCGTCCGCGTTTCGAGGCGAAGAATGACCGCCCAGGTCAAAATCGATTCGCTGGTGAAGGATTACGGCACATTGCGCGCCTTGAATGGCATCTCCGTGACTCTTCACGCCGGCGAATGGGTAGCCTTGATGGGGCCGTCGGGATCTGGCAAGACCACGTTGATTAATATTTTGGGCGGGCTGGACACGCTCACGTCCGGGCATGTGCTGGTCGATGGTGTTGACCTGGCAAATCTTGGCGAGAATGACCTGGTGCGCTACCGCGCGGAGAAAGTCGGATTCGTGTTTCAGCAGTCTCACCTGGTGCCGTACCTGAACGCACTCGAAAACGTGATGCTGGCGCAGTACTTTCACAGCATCACGGATGAAGCGCAGGCCGGAGAGGCGCTGAAGCGCGTGGGATTAAGCCACCGGCTGGCGCATTTGCCGTCGCAGCTTTCCGGCGGGGAGCAGCAGCGCGTGGCCATTGCGCGGGCATTGATCAATCAACCCAAACTGATCCTGGCCGATGAGCCAACGGGAAACCTGGACGAAGCGAATGAAGAAATCGTGGTCGGCCTCTTCCGCGAACTGCACAGCGCGGGGCATACAATCCTGATGGTGACCCACGACGCGGATATCGCGGAGCAGGCCGACCGGCGGATCGAGCTGGCTCATGGACACCTGGCAATCGATCAGCGCATCTCCATGGACGAAGGCATCCACTTCGACCACCTCCTGGAACAGATTTGGGTTCGCGGGGAAGAGGGCAGCCGGGCCGACGTCGAGCACATTCGCACGCCGGGTGGAGTCGATCCTGTGCGCACGATTGCCCGTATGGAAGATCTCAGCCTGGTAAGTGTGAAAGAGGACCGCGAGATTCTGCTGACGGAGCGGGGAAAAAACCGCGCGCGGGACGTGGTTCGGCGCCACCGGCTGGCGGAACGGCTCTTCAAAGACACGTTCCGGATCGACGACCACGAAGCGCACACGCAAGCCTGCAAATTCGAGCACATCATCAGCCCCGAACTGGACGAACGCATCTGCAGTTTCCTGGGCCACCCGAAAACCTGTCCTCACGGCAACCCCATCCCGCCCGGCGCCTGCTGCAACAATAAAAAGGAACACCACTGATCCCGCTCATGTGATTGCACTTATGTAGTGGCCGGTCTTTAGACCGGCCACCAGGAACCGAATTTCAGGATTGACCGCTCCGGCGGTAAACTAATAACTGAAAACCGACTACTAACTACCGACTACCGACTACTGCTCCCTCCATGCCCACACCCATCGATCAGCGCAAACAGCCCACCGCCGTGAAGGTGCACGTGAAGACGGGCGCGGGCGTCGACATCACCTGGGCCGACGGCCATTCCAGCCACTTCGACTTCGCCTTCCTCCGCGACAATTGCCCCTGCGCCACCTGCAACGATGAGCGCGCCAAGAAGGAATCCCACCCCGGTCCGAATCTTCTCGCTTCGCCCCTCCTGCCCATGTACAAGCCGAAACCGCGCGCGCAAGCGGCCAACCAAGTGGGAAATTACGCGATTCAAATCAACTTCACCGACGGCCACTCCACGGGCATCTTCAGCTACGACTATCTCCGCACACTGTGCCCGTGCGACGAGTGCGCCAAGGCCTTCCGCGGCCCTGCGGCTCCCCCTGTCCATCCGTAGATGGGCTTTAGCCGAAACGGAACACGATTCCAGCGCCAAACCGGAAATTATTCTGCCGGTTGTTGAGCCCATCCGGGATTTTTGTCAGGAAGTACTCGGCTTGCACCGGACGAATCGAGAAGTGCTTGGAGACTCTCAAGTCAAGTCCGCCGCCGGCTGTCATTGCAAAATGGCTTTGCCATCCAAACCGCTCAATCCCGGAGCTCGTCGCTACGCCTCCTACAAGGACTTGAACGAACGGTGTAACCACGCCTCGCCGCAAGCTTACCCTAGGCCCAAACAGATAAGGGATCGCCGCTCCTGCTATCCCGACCCTGGTTGAACTCGTCGCCCAATAACCCCCCGTGTCCCCCAAAACGCCAAGCCAGTTGCCAACGTTATACATGAGCTCGCCACCTCCGCCGTTTCCATTGAACGTTTGCGAAGGTGGTTGGCCGCTGACGTTGGTATTTATATTGAACCGGACGTAATCGTAACCGCCATACAGTTCAAGCCTCGACGGTTCCTCCTGCGCCCGGAGTGCTGGCGCAACACTAATTGCCGCAAACAACGACACAACCGCGAGACAGTTCCTCATCTCCATGTGCCTCCTTGGCATCAAAAATCGATGAACCCTGCTGGTAGAAACCCCGGGATGCGCGGAATGGTCAGTAGGAAGCTCCCTACGAGTAATTCGTTGCCTGCTCGTTATATGCGGAACTGTTGCTTGCCGAAGAGCGGCACAGGCCTGTTCCGGAGCGAAACATGAGCCGTCGAGGTGGAATTGCGCCCGATAAAATCGCTTAGATTCCTTTGCAAACTGGACTTGCCACAGGAAAAATGCGAGCATTGATTCCCGCAGGTCTAAATTCCCGTTAATGAACAGCACTCCCCAAAACCCGGCTGCCCCGGGCAGCCAGCGGAACGGAATTCCTCGCGTTCTCGTCGCGACTACCGCTCTCCTCAGTTTCATCTCATTCTGGCGCGCCGCGGCAATCGTCCTGAATGACCTGGCCTCCTCGGCCTATTACGCCGGCGGCGAGGCCGAAGGCTACATCGGCAAGGCTGCGCCCTGGTTCATCCTGGGGATCATGCTGTTTTCCTACGCGGTCCGTGCCATCTACGTGGAGAGCTGCAGCATGTTCGTCCGCGGCGGCGTCTATCGCGTCGTCAAGGAAGCCATGGGCGGGACGGTTGCAAAGTTCAGCGTGTCCGCACTGATGTTCGACTACATCCTGACCGGCCCGATCAGCGGCGTGTCCGCCGGGCAGTACATCACCGGCCTGTTCAACGAAACCTCGGACTACATCCATCTGGGCCTGCACATCTCGCCCGATTTCGGCGCCGCGTGCTTTGCGATTCTCTGCACCATTTACTTCTGGTGGTACAACGTCAAGGGCGTCCACGAATCCAGCCAGAAAGCCATGCGCATCATGCAGGTGACCACCGTCATGGTCGTCATCCTGATCGGCTGGTGCATTTACACCGTCATGGTGCGCCACTCCGTGCTCCCGCCCATCCCGCACCCGCGCAACTTGAAGCTTGAGCCCAATGCGATGGGTTGGCTCTACGGCGTCCACTTTGCGCATTTTGCCGGAATCATCGCCATCTTTGTCGGCCTGGGCCACTCCGTGCTGGCCATGAGCGGCGAGGAGTCGCTGGCGCAGGTGTATCGGGAAATCGAGCATCCCAAACTGCCCAACCTGAAGAAAACCGGGCTGGTCATTTTCATCTATAGCCTGGTGTTCACCTCGCTGGTCTCCTTCTTTGCGGTGATGATCATTCCAGACCAGCAGCGGCAGCACTTCCTGGAAAACCTGATCGGCGGACTGGCCATGAATTTGGAAGGCCCGTTTCTCCTGCGCTTGATTTTCCATGGCTTCGTGGTCGTGGTTGGCACGATGATCCTGGCCGGGGCCGTAAACACCGCTATTGTCGGTTCGAACGGAGTCCTCAGCCGGGTTTCCGAAGACGGGGTGCTTTCCAGTTGGTTTCGCCAGCCGCACCGGCGTTTTGGAACCTCCTACCGGATTATCAATATCATCGCGGCACTGCAGATTCTAACCATTCTTATCAGCCGCGGCGATGTCACGTTCCTTGCCAACCTGTATGCCTTCGGCGTGATCTGGAGCTTCGCCATGAAGGGCATGGCCGTGCTGGTGCTGCGCTATACACATCCCGGCGACCGCGAGTATCGCGTGCCGCTGAACTTCAACATTTTCGGCGTGGAAATCCCGCTTGGCCTGGGCTTGATTACCTTGACGCTCTTCGGCATCGCGGTGATCAACCTGTTCACCAAAAAGGACGCCACGATCGCGGGCGGAATTTTTTCCATCGCCCTGTTCATCGTCTTCACGATCTCCGAGAAAATCACCCAACGCGGACGAACCGCCGCGCAGCACGTGGAAATGGACCAGTTCCACCTGGCGATGGAGGGCGAGCTTACGCCCGAGGCGGTGGGGGCGCGCCCGGGGAACATCCTCGTGCCGGTCAGTAACATTCACGCTCTCTATCATCTCGGCAGCGTTCTGGACCGCGTGAAGCCGGGCCGCCGGGACGTGGTTGTGCTGCACGTGCGCCTCTTGCGGCGCTCCGCTTCCGGCGAATACGATCTGGACGCCGAGCAGCTCTTCGGCAGCATCGAGCAGCAGTTGTTCACTCAGGCTCTGGGAATGGCGGAGAAGCGTGGGAAGAGCATCCGGCTCGCCATCGTCTCTGCCAGCAATTTGTGGGACGGCATCCTGCGCACCGCCACCAGCCTGCAATCCAGCACCATCGTCCTCGGCCATTCCCCGAAGGAGTCCACCGAGGAACAAGCCCGCCACATCGGCGACGCCTGGGAGAAGCTCGGAGATCCGAAGCCTCAATTCAACCTGGAAATTCATCAGCAGAATGGCGACAAGGTCTATAAGGTCCTCGGGCCGCACGCGCCCAACCTCACCGCCAACGAGGTGAACCTGATCCACCGCCTGTGGCTACGCTTCCACGAAGCCATCGCCCCGCTGGACTTGCACCACCATGACGTGGTCCACTTTGCCCTGGAAGAAGTGCAGAAGGAACTTGACGAAGGCCGGGAAGAAGAATTGCTCTCCCGCCTGCGCACGCATCTTGAGGCCAACCAGAAGAAGAAGCCCGATATCTCCTAACCCGGATTTCTCGGCTTTCAGCCGAGCAAGCGCTGGAAGCGCGCCACACATTAGCCCAGCCCGTGAGGGCTGGGTCAGCAAGCAGGCAACCTTCAGCGCCGTAGGTGCGGCACTCCCCACTACACGCCACCCCAATTTTCAATCTGTCCGGTAGGATTTCAACGGAGCCGGATAGGTTGTAGTTTGAGCTTGGGAGGACAGCGGACGTGTGCAAATGCAGAATGGGCGAGATTGCGCCCCATAAGAAATTCCGGTCATACCGCGCTGGTGCAGTGCCCGCACTTTTTTGCGGCGACCGGAATGGGCATGGCGCATTGCGGGCAATCCTTGGCGGTCACGGGCGCCGGCGGCTTTGGCAGCCAGTGATTCACGGCGCGCACCAGAAGAAATATCGCGAAGGCCACGATCAGAAAATTAATGAGCGTGTTGATGAAATTGCCGTAACCAAGTGCGGCTCCATGGGCCTTCGCATCCGCGAACGTGTCGTAATGTGTCTCGCTCAAATTCAAGTACAGGTTTGAAAAGTCCCTCTTGCCAATCAGGCTCCCCAACGGCGGCATAAGCACGTCATCAACCAACGACGACACAACTTTTCCGAAAGCGGCGCCAATAATTACGCCAACGGCAAGGTCCAGCACGCTGCCCCGCATTGCGAACTCTTTGAATTCTTTCAACATGAGTTTTCTCCTTGCATCGTGTGTCTGTGTCCCACGGCCGGCGTCGGGCGGACCTACCGGCTGGAAGAGGTTTGAGATTTGGAGGGATTATATCCGAAGCCCGCCTAGCGCTGCTTCAAAATCAGGAGCGAGCCCAGGGCCCCGCGAAAGATCAGCACAACGCCGCAGAGGGCGAGCCATTTGCCCACCCATAGAAACGGCACCCGCGCAATTGCCAACATCAGCAGGCCAAGCACAATCATCGAGCCGCCCCGGTTCCACTTCTGCCATCGCGCCCACCACAGCCCGGGTTTCGCCACCGCCAGAACTCCCCACGCCACAACGCCAACGCTAATCGCCAGCCAGGAAATGCTGCGAGGGTCAAAGTAGATGTGCCCATGCAGGCCCAGCCAAACGACCAGTGCGCCGAGAAGCACAAAGATTAGCTCGACCGTGAATTGCGTCAGGCGCGCAGGCGTGAGCATCGCGGGCCTGGATTTTACGCGACCCGTTCGATGCGGACTTTCATGGTCACCGGAGTTCGCGGCTTGTCCGAGCCGTCCCGCGGCGTGTTCGAAATTTTATCCGCCACGTCTTGACCTTCCACCACCTCGCCGAAAATCGTGTGACGGTTATCCAGGTGAGGTGTCGGCGCAACGGTGATGAAAAACTGGCTCCCGTTGGTGTTCGGCCCGGAGTTCGCCATGGAAAGTTTTCCCGCCTTCGAATGCTTCAGCGAAGGATGGAATTCATCCGCGAAGGAGTAGCCCGGTCCGCCGCGGCCATCGCCGCGCGGGCACCCTCCCTGGATCATGAACTGCGGAATCACGCGATGAAAGATCAGGCCATCGTAGAAATTGCGCGTCTCTTTTTTGCCGGTCATGGGGTTCTGAAATTCCTTCGAGCCTTCCGCCAGCCCCACGAAGTTCGCCACCGTCTTCGGCGCTTCCTTCTCCAGCAGTTTCACAACAATATTTCCTTGCGACGTCTCAAAAATTGCATAAGTTCCTGCCGCTCGTGCCATGTAGTCTCCTTTTTACGCCTTTTCATCCTACACGACCCAACCACCTTCGGCTACTTGCCGACCGCGGTGGTAGCGGCTCAGTTTCCCATTACCCGGCTTCACAGCCACTTTGCCGTTACGCTCAATGGTAGTATTTCTGGATGTTGTTGAAGCGCTCAGCCATGAATGACTGCCATTTAGATCACGAGCATGCGCTTGCGAAAGGATGTGCGATTGCATCCCAGGATTCCGTCACGCGATGAGCGTCCGCTCGCGATCCAGATTCGACTGGTTCACCCCTGCCGTTCTTTTCAGCAGTGCGATCTACCTCTACGTTAATTTGTTTGCCTTCCCGATCATCCCGTTCCTGCTCAGCGGAGATCAGGTCTACTTCTGGATGAACGCTCAGCGGATGCTTCAAGGCGAGCGCATCTACCGGGATTTCTTCCAGTTCACGCCGCCCGGCACGGATTTGCTTTACCTCGGCTTCTTTAAGCTCTTTTTGCCCCACATCTGGGTTACCAATGCCGTTGTGCTCGTGCTCGGGGTCATCTTGTGTTGGGTCTGCTACGAAATCTCGAAACGGATCATAGGGCGTCCGCAAGCATTCCTCGCCGCTTCCATCTTCCTCGTTCTCATCTACGGCAAACTGCTGAATGGGACGCATCACTGGTTCAGCCTGCTGGCGGTGATGGCGGCCGTCGCAATCCTCATGAAAGCGGCGACTCCCGCAAGAGTTGCGGCCGCCGGGAGTCTCTTGGGTCTGGCTTCTTTCTTCACGCAGACAAGAGGCCTCCTCGCCGCTCTCGCCATCGCCGCGTACCTTGCCTGGGAGAGCCATCGTGCCGGAGAATCCCGGCCGAACCTTCTCAGGCGCCAGGCGCTTCTCTTTCTTGCATTCTTCGCGGCACTCGCCGTTCTCAGCGGATATTTCATTGCTACCACAGGAATAGAGCAACTCTGGTATTTTCAGATTACCTACGTCCGCCAATTCATGGTCAGCGGATATTCCACCGCCTCTCTCGGCTTACCGGAAGCTCTCACGTGGAGAAGTCTGCCCTCACTTTTGCAATATTTGGTCGTTTACGCGCTGCTGCCGGTCGTCTATGCGATCGCCTTCTGGAGATGCTGGCGCGAGCGCCGTAGCCCACCCTCCCTCCAGACAGACCGTGTCCTGCTGCTGGCACTGGTAGGGCTTGCCATGTTGTTAGAAGTCGCTCTGAGCGTAAACTGGCTCCGGCTCTTCTGCGTTGCGATGCCGGGCATCATCTTGCTGGTCTGGATTCTTGGGAGATCTAACTTATGGAGTTATACAACTGGCCTGATGTGGGTTGCCGTCCTTTGCCTCGCGTTCCTGCAAACGTGGACAAGGCAGCATCGGAGATTTGTAACCGTGGACTTGCCGGTGGGAAGAGCAGCGGTCTCTCCGCAGGCGCAGGAAAAATTGCAATGGCTGATGCAAAACACCAAGCCCGGTGACCTGTTTTTTCAGGCCGCATGGCCCGGACTGTATTTACCGCTCGCGTTGCACAATCCGGTTTACTTGGATGCGCTCGATACAAGCGACCAGACTCGTCCCCAATACCTGGACCTGAGTATTCGCCAATTGCAGGGAAGGCAAGTCCGTTTTATCCTTTGGTCCCCGCGTCTGAATTTCCCGGAAACCTTCAGGTCCCCGGGAGCCTACCACCTCACGCCGTTCCGCGAATTTCTTCACAGCCATTATCAGCGCCTCCAAACTTTCTCCGACCTGGACGAGATTTGGGAGCGGAAGTAGTCAAGCGCATCAAGGGGGCAACGGAGAGGCTCAACTGTTCCCAGGTAGCAGACATCTGCGACCAATGAATGCGAACGTCTGATAACGCGAGTTCCCGAAACTCATCCACAATCAATGCGTTGAACGCGGCTACCAGCCCTTCTGTTTGCGCAATTCCGTGATGTGCGCGGTGTGATGCTTCCCGTGCCAGGCGTACAAAAACAGCATCCAGTCCAACGTCCTCACGCCATGATCGGGATGGCGGAAAGTGCGCGCAAACTCCTGCTCCTTCACGGAGCCCAGCAACCTCACCCAACGCTCGTGCAGCGTTTCGAGCAGGCGCAGCGACACCTCCACGGGCGCGTGCGCGGCATCCTCCAGTTTGGCCCAGGCGCTTTCCTCGTACGGTTTGATCGTGGGTTCCGTCTCCGTCAACGCCAGTCGCCAGCGCACATAGGCATTCATGTGGCTATCCGGGACGTGGTGAACCACCTGCCTCACCGTCCAACCACCCTCGCGATACGGCGTATCCAGTTGCGCGTCGTTCAAACCCTTCACCGCCGCTCGAATCATCTCCGGCGCCGAAGCCGTTTCGCGAATGGCTCCGGCTCGCATCGCGGGGGTAACCCCCGCGGGCATTTCGTATTTTCCAATGGGATATCGCGGATCCATGCGTGCCTCCTGAACGGGCATTCCATCCGCAATCAGCTTAAATAAACATGGGAGCTCGGTCCACCGCCACTTGGCGCCACGCCATTCCAAATTGGCCTTTGCCGGGTGGCACTGCTTCCATCCACGCTCCCGCCGAGAATCCGCCGGCGGCCTCTATCTACCGCGAACTTCTCGCAAGATGCAGTTTTGCCCCGCACCCAATTGAAATACCTCTCTGTCATCCTGAGGAGCGCGCCGCTTGCGCTCCGAAGGATCTCAATCTATACGCCCTGCGCGATTTTCGAGTTGAGATCCTTCGGCCCCGCACATCGAAGGATGACAACTTGTTGTCCAACTTGAACAACGGCTAAAACGAGCCTCGCGAGAAACTCCGGGCTGGCCAGCACATCAACGATTTCAGAGGGATGCTACAATGAATGTTCGCCATGTACCTCCAGATTCCTCGAGGGAATCTAATTCCAGGAGCCAAGTTGCATGTATAACGTGATCATCATCGGGAGCGGTTGTGCCGGACTGACGGCCGCAATCTACGCGGCCCGCGCCAACCTGAAGCCCCTCGTCCTGGACGGCCACGAACCCGGCGGCCAACTTTCCACGACCACGCATGTGGAGAATTATCCTGGCTTTCCGGACGGGATTTTAGGCCCTGAACTTATCGAAAACATACGTAAGCAGGCGCAGAAATTCGGCACGGAATTCAAGTCCGGCACCGTTACCGAAGTCGATCTCTCGCAGCGTCCGTTCCGTGTTACGGTGGGGAAGGAAATCTACGAGGGGCGCGCGCTGATCGTCGCCGCGGGCGCGTCTGCCCGGCTTCTCGGTGTGAAGGGCGAACGCGAACTGATTGGCCGGGGAGTTTCCACCTGCGCGACATGCGACGGCTATTTCTTTCGCGGCAAGCCCATCGCCGTTGTCGGAGGCGGCGATTCCGCGATGGAAGAAGCCAACTTTCTCTCCCGTTATGCCACCAAGGTTTACCTGATTCACCGCCGGGAAGACTTTCGCGCCTCGAAAATCATGATTGACCGCGCCAAGGCAAACGAGAAAGTGGAATTCGTTACTCCCGCTGTGGTCGACGAAATATTGGCCACCGACGGCGTCGTGACCGGCGTGCGCCTGCACAATTCCAAAACCAACGAGAAGCGGGAGCTCAAGGTGGATGGTCTTTTCGTCGCCATCGGCCACGACCCCAACAGCATTATCTTCCGCGGCAAGCTGGAGATGGACGAGAACGGCTATCTGATCTCCCATCATGGCAGCCTCACGGGCGTTCCCGGAGTCTTCATTGCCGGGGATGTTCAGGACCACCGCTACCGCCAGGCGGTCACCGCTGCAGGCTCCGGATGCATGGCGGCCCTCGATGCGGAGAAGTTCCTCGAAGAGCACAAGGACTAGCCCCCGGCTGGCCTGTTGCAGAAACTCCGGGCATAATTGTTTGGTCCATGCTGCGTTCGACTCTTCTCAAGCTCTCCAACAGCAAAACCTTTGCCCACTGGGTGACCTCCAACGCCACCACCCGCCGGATGTCCCACCGGTTTGTCGCCGGTGAGGCGTTGGACGAAGCGATGCATGCCGCGAGCGTCTGTAATGACGCGGGAATGCTGGTAACTCTCGACTGCCTGGGAGAAAATGTCTCCACCCCCGCCGATGCACAGCAAGTTCGCGACACTTATCTTGCTATCTATGACCGCATCGCCCAGGAAAAGCTGAACGCCAACGTCTCCTGCAAGCTCACCCAGTTGGGAATGGACCTCTCGCCCGAGTTCTGTGAGGGGCTGGTGCTCTCCATCACGGAGCGCGCCGCCGCGTACGACAGCTTCCTGCGCATCGACATGGAAGGCTCCATCTACACGCAGCGCACCGTGGAACTGGTCAAGCGCGTGCGCGCGCAGACGCCCTGCGTCGGCGCGGTCATCCAGTCGTACCTGTATCGCAGCGAAAATGACATTCACGATCTGCTCTCCTATGGCTGCCGCATCCGTCTGTGCAAGGGCGCTTACAACGAGTCGGAGGAAATCGCTTTTGCGAAGAAGGCGGATGTCGACGCCAATTTCTTGAAACTGATGCGCATCCTGCTTGCCAGCGGTTTCTACCATGGGATTGCCACGCACGACCCGCGCATGATCGCGGGGACAATCCGGTACGCCGCGGAGACGAAAATCTCCAAGGACGATTTTGAATTTCAGATGCTATATGGTGTGCGTAAGGACCTGCAGCGTCAGTTGGTCCGGGACGGATACCGTGTGCGGATCTACGTTCCCTACGGGCAGGAATGGTTCCCGTATTTCATGCGCCGCCTGGCCGAGCGCCCGGCGAACCTAGGCTTCCTCGTCCGCAATTTTTTCCGTTCCTAAACATGGACCGCGCGAAGTTTCCCTTACCCCAAACTCTCTCCCGGCTTCAAGACATGAATTTGCAGCCCGGGAATATCCTTTGATTCTGCCAGCAAAGCTTCGGGCGTCCCCGTCAGCAGGGGGAACGTCGCATAGTGCATGGGGATAACGTGCTTCACGCCGAGCAGCCGAATGGCCATGGCGGCTTCGCGCGGCCCCATGGTAAACACATCCCCGATCGGGAGGCACGCCAAGTCCGGCTTGTAGATCTCGCTGATGAGCTTCATGTCGCCGAACACGGCCGTGTCCCCGGCGTGATAGATGCTGACGCCTCCGGGCAGCTTCACCACGTAGCCGCCCGCTTCACCGGCGTAAATTCGCTGGCCATTTTCATCGATGGAATTGGAATGCAACGCCTGAGTCATCGCGACTTCGAAATCGCCCACCGTTTGCGAGCCGCCCTTATTTCCCGGCAAGCCCTGGGCGCCCGTACCCTTCGATTCGAGCCAAAGATAAGTCTCAAACGTGGACACAACCTTTGGCTTGTGTTGCCGCGCGAGCGCCAACAAGTCGCCCATGTGATCGGAGTGCGCGTGAGTCAGGAAAATGGCATCCAGCCGGTTCACCTTCTTCAGCGCTTCCGGACAACGCGGGTTGCTCATGACCCATGGATCGATCAGCGCCACCTGGCCGCTGGGGGTGGTCAACGCAAACGTGCTGTGGCCGTAGTACGTGATCTTATTTCCCTTCGAATACAGCATAATCTGTCTCCCGAAATGCAGCCTACTTTAAGCAACCACAGTTTAGATGTCTAGCGCCCCTTACCGGGTTGAGAATCCGACAGCTCCCACGTAAAATGAGATTCAGGTACTTGCGACATGGCAGTGCTATGGTATCTTCTAGTTTTGCCAAATACGTGCGGCTTCTTGATCCCGGTTCGCTGCCGATTTAAGGGAGGTTCCGAATGGCTTACGTGATTGCCGAACCCTGTATCAACACCAAGGACACTGCCTGTGTTGACGTGTGCCCCGTGGATTGCATTCATCCCCGCAAGGATGAGCCTGCCTACGCGACCGAGACCATGCTCTACATCCATCCCGTCGAATGCATCGACTGTGGCGCTTGCGTCCCCGTCTGCCCCGTGACCGCCATCTTTGCCCTGGAAGATCTGCCGGATAAGTGGCAGCAATTCACCGCCATGAACGCCGATTGGTACAACAAAAAGTAGCTTTGGGCCGCGCGCCAATCCCCACGCGTAAACTCCTCCGGCGCTGCGAACTGCTCGTGGCGCCTTTTCCTTTCCAGGCTGCCTTTTCCGGCCCGCAATCATCGAACCGACTGCGGTTTCTTCTATCTCCCCTGGAGCTGCTATTGCGCGTCCTCAATCTGCGATCCCTGGCCATTTTATGGCTCACTTTTTTCTGTGCTGCATTTTCCGCCAGAGCGCAGGCGCCAGCCCTGGAGGGCACTTATACGGGCACGCTTCAGGCGGGCGAAGCCCAGCTTCACCTTGTCCTGCATCTCTCCAGGAATTCGGCCGGCACGCTGCAGGCCGCGCTGGACAGCCTGGATCAGGCTGTTTTCGCGATCGAAGCAAGTTCCGTATCTTTTAATTCCGGCACTCTGAAGCTCGACGTCAACTCCGTCAGCGCACACTTTGAAGGAAAATTTTCCCTCGACCACAAGACCATCGACGGGCAATGGTCACAGGGTGACGCTTCGCTGCCACTGGTATTCCACCGCGAACCCGCCTCGCACAAGCCAGATAACGCGCATTTCCCGGTCGAAGGCTTGTGGCAGAGCGCTTTGGAAACCCATGGCATGCGCCTGCGTTTTCAATTGCACGTTTCCCACGATACTAAGGGTGAGTTGATTGCCGCGCTCGACAGCCTGGACCAACTCGTCAGCGGCCTTCCCGCGAACCATATCACCCTGAAGGAGTCCGCATTTCACCTCGAAATTCCGGCGTTGTCGAGCGCCTACGACGGCACGCTCAACGAAGCCAAGAACGCCCTCACAGGTGTATGGTCTCAGCCCGAACTCAAGGAAAAGCTCGACTTCAAACGCTCCGACCAACCCCTCGAGCTGCGCCGCCCGCAGAATCCCTCCAAGCCGTATCCCTACAACGGGGAGGAAATTTCCTTCTCGAACGCCGCCGCAAACGTGACACTCGCGGGCACGCTTACTCTTCCGAAAGGGCCCGGTCCTTTTGCCGCTGCCGTGCTCATTGCTGGGTCGGGACCGCACGACCGGGACGAGTCTCTCGCCAATCACAAGCCTTTTCTCGTTCTTTCGGACTTTCTCACCCGCAAGGGAATTGCCGTGCTGCGCTACGACAAGCGCGGCATCGGCAAATCCACCGGGTCCGCCGACAAAGCCACCACTCTGGACCTGACGAGTGACGCCGAATCCGCCATCGCCTTTCTCAAGTCCCGCAAGGATATCGACTCGCGGGAAATCGGCCTCATCGGTCATAGCGAAGGCGCCATGATTGCTCCCTCTATTGCTGCGCGCTCGCAGGATATCCCCTGGATTATTCTGCTCGCTGCTCCTGCGACCAACGGCGAAGATACGCTGCTCAATCAATCCGAGCTGATCGCACGCGCCGGTGGCCTGGGCGATGCAGAGATCGGCGCCAGCCTCGATTTCGACAAGCAGGCCTACAGCCTGGTACGGGAGGAGAAAGACCCGAATGTCCTGATGGGGAAACTCCAGGCCCTGGTGAAGCAAAGCGGGCTGGATGCCCAAGTGCCAGTCGCCGCCCTCGAACCGCAACTGCGGATGATGACGTCTCCGTGGTTTCGCTACTTCCTCGATTACGACCCGATTCCCGATCTGCGAAACGTCAAGTGTCCACTGCTCGCGCTCTACGGCGAAAAAGACTTGCAGGTCCCCCCGAAGATCAATTTGTCCCGGCTCCAGAAAGCCTTGGCCGATGCCGGCAACAGCCAGGTGGATACCCGCGAGCTTCCGGAACTCAACCATCTTTTCCAGCACAGCTTCTCTGGTGCTCCCGGTGAGTATCCCGCCATCGAAGAGACCTTCTCGCCCGAGGCCCTCAATATCATCGCGGATTGGCTGCTTGCCCGCACAAAAACAAAGTAAAACAGCCAAGGTCTGAGTCACCGAGCCACGCTCCACTCCCTCCCGCATCTCGCGGTATCATGAAATGTGAGCCTGATGCCCCAAACCAACCGTCCGTTTCACCTCGTTCTCATCGTCCACGCCCACCAGCCCTCCGGTAATTTCGAACATGTCTTCGAGGAGTGTTACCAGCACTCCTACGACGCCTTCCTTTCTCTCGTTGAGAAACACCGCGGGATTCGTCTGGCTCTCCACTACTCCGGCCCCCTGCTTCTCTGGATCGGGAAAAATCATCCGGGCTATTTCGAACGGCTGCGCAAGTTGGTCGCTTCCGGCCAGGTGGAACTGATGGGCGGCGGTTTCTACGAACCCATCCTCATCTCCATTCCGGAAGCGGACCGCACCGAACAGATCACTCGCATGTCGGACTACATCGAAAAGCACTTCGGCAAGCGCCCGGCGGGGGCGTGGCTCGCCGAGCGGGTCTGGGAACCGCAGCTCCCCTCCTCTCTCGCCGCCGCCAATGTCGCCTACACATTGGTGGACGACCTCCCCTTCCTGGCCGCGGGATTCGAGCCGCCAGAGCTGTTCGGCCCCTATATCGCCGAAGATTGCGGCAAGGCCGTCTGGCTGTTTCCGGGTCTGAAGGAATTGCGCTATCTCATCCCGTTTCGGAAAGTCGAGGAATCCATCGCCTATTTCAAGAATGCCGCGCAATTGCATCCCGGGGGAATAGCCGCGTTCGGCGATGATATGGAAAAATTCGGCGTCTGGCCCGGCACCTTCCAGCACTGCTACGCCGATGGATGGTTGGAAGATTTCTTTACGGCGCTGGAAGAAAACGCCGCCTGGTTGAAAACAATCACGCCCGGCGAGTGCATTGCTTCCCACGTTCCCCTTGGCCGGGCCGACCTTCCCACCGCTTCCTACGCCGAAATGATGGAGTGGGTCCTTCCGACCAGCACGCGGCTGCGCTTTTATGCTCTGCACAAGGAATTCTCCGCGAGGCCAGACCTTCTCAACTTTGTCCGCGGCAGCGGTTGGCGCGGATTTTTCCGGAAATATCCCGAATCCAATCTCCTGCATAAAAAGATGCTTCGCGTCTCGGCCTGTGTCGCCGCCGCACCGCACCGCTACTCCAGTCCCGAGCATACCGCTCAGCGTCATGAGGCCCGCGATCGTCTGCTCTGCGGGCAGGGCAACGACGCCTATTGGCACGGCGTCTTCGGCGGACTCTATGCCCCGCATTTGCGCACCGCGGTGTGGCGCAATCTGGTGCGTGCCGAAACGCTGGTGGACCAGATCACGCCCGGTGGCCTGCTCCCACGTGTCGAACTTCTGGATTACGATGCGGACGGGGATTCGGAGCTTCTTTTTACTGCTCCCGAATATCAGGCGCTGCTCAAGCCCTCGGACGGCGCCACGCTCGCCGCCTTTGACTTTCGCCCGTCTTCCGCCACGCTGATCAATTCCGTCCAGCGGCGCCCAGAGGCGTATCACACGCGTCTTCGCGAAGCAGCCTCGGCTGCCCCGGCCGCGGGCAGCGCGGTTTCGATTCATGACCAGGTGCGCGTCAAAGAGCCGAATCTCGAGCGTTACCTGCGTTACGACCGCTTTCCCCGGCACTCGTTTCGCTTGCTGCTCTTCGACGCTTCGCGGACTCCCCGTGAATACGAAACCCTGCAACTGAACGAACTCAACAGCCTGGCGGCAGCCGCTTTCCAGATTCGTCGCTCCTCCGCCAACGACGCCGACCTGGTTCACCAACAAGCGCTTCCGGAATTCGCCGTCGATCCAGCGAACCCGCCGCGCCTCATCGTCACGAAACGCTTTCTGTTTGGTCCCGCTCCGCAGGGCTGCGAACTCAGTTGCGATGTTTCGTTCACGCTTTCTGCGCCGCTCGGCGCGCCCGTGCGCTTCGGCATTGAGTCGGTTCTTAATTTCCTGGCTCCCAACGAACCCGACCGCTTTTTCGAGACTCCCTCAGGGCGCCAGAATCTGCGGTTTTCGGGAGCGGTCCCCGGCCCGATTCTCCGCGTGGAAGATGGCTGGCAGCGCCTGCGCGTCACGCTGCATGCTCCCGCGAGTGAAGAATACTGGGTCGCCCCGATCGATACCGTCTCCGAATCGGAAGGCGGCTTTGAGCGCGTCTATCAGGGCTCGCAAATCCTGGCGCTCTGGCGCCCCGAGTTGACAAAGATAGCCGCTTTCTCCGCGCGCCTGATATGGCGGATCGAATCCTTCTAGCCGAGTTCATCTTTTCTTCGAATCCTGCTCGTTGCTTCCGTTGAGATCCTTCGAGGCGCAAACGTCGCGCCGCTCAGGATGACAGCGCGTTGTTGCGTTTAGGTGACGGACAAAGTTGCTCCCGGCTAGAAACTCGCGCCAGGTCAAGTTTCCCGTGCCATAAAGCCAGAGCGCTTCGCCTAGCACTCCTTCTGCATTTCCCGATTTGTTTCCATTCGCTGTATGCTTCTTTCTTCTATGCGCGAAAGAATTCTTCGCTTGAGTGGATCCGCCTGGTTCATCGCGCTGGTGGCGATGGTTCTCCGCGCGGCGTTCTTGCTCTACAAGGCTCACCTGATTCCGGCGGAGGTACTCGCCGCGGTTCCATTTCAAAATGAAGCGGGTAACGTCGCTGCCGCCCTCGCGCAAGGAAATGGATTCTGTTGCCTCTTCCGCGAGCCCACGGGTCCCACCGCCTGGCTCGCTCCCGTTTACCCGCTGCTGCTTGCTTGTGTTTTCAAGCTGTTCGGCACATTCACGTTGTGGTCTTTCTACGTTGCGGTCTTGTTCAACTGCATTTTTTCTTCTCTTGCTTGCATTCCTCTGTTCCATGCGGGCAAGCGTATCGGGGGCACGGCAACCGCCGTACTCGCGTCGTGGCTGTGGGCAATTTTCCCAAGCGGCATCATCCTGCCCTTCGAGTGGATCTGGGATACTTCTCTCTCCGTGCTGCTTGCCGCCGCTCTCTTGTGGGCCACGCTCGAACTGGCGGATTCTTCCCGCCTCCGCGAATTCGCTCTGTACGGGCTTCTCTGGGGTCTCTCTCTGCTCACGAACCCCGCTCTTGGCGCGCTGCTGCCTTTTCTATTGGGTTGGCTCCTGTACCGGCATCGCGGCGATCGTGGACAGCAAGTGCGTTTGGCTCTGATGCCTGTTGTGATGATCCTTCTTACGTGTCTGCCATGGACCGCGCGGAACTACATCCAGTTCCATCGCTTCATTCCTCTTCGCTCGAATTTCCCTTATGAATTGTGGTCCGGCAACAACGAAATCTTTGATGAACACTCCCGCGAAGTGAATCGCATTACCCGCTACGAACAAGTCCGCCTCTATGCCAGGCTCGGCGAGAACGCATTCCTGGACGAAAAATGGGAGAAAGCGCAAAACTTTATCCGGACACACCCGGCGCTCTATGCGCAACTGTTCGGCCGCAGAATCGTCGCCACCTGGCTGGGCAGCGAATCTCCCTGGCGCGATTTCATGTGCACGGACTCACTGCTCGCTCGATTTTTGTTGCTCTGGAACGCCCTCACTCTCGTGGGCGTAATCGCAGGCCTTGGTTGGCTATTTCTTCGCCAGCGTGCGTACTTCTTTCCTCTCGCCTCATTCCCCTTTGTCTTTCCGCTGACCTTTTACATCGCGCACACTTCGCTTCGCCACCGCCACCCGTGCGACCCCATCCTGGCCCTGTTAATAGCGGTCGCGGTGACGAGAGCGAGAGACGCGGAATAATACGGCGGTACTCCGTAGCGCGGGTTTACCCCGCAAACTTGAGTTCTCTTCTCCGTACCCTCTGCGTTCCTCACTCTGCGAACTCTGTGTTAAGTCTTTTCACTTCGCCCGGCGCTCACCAAACCCGACATACCTTTTCGACAGGTTTCGTCATCGGCTGGCCCGCTTTGCAGGCAAACGCTTTCGCGAATTCCGGCATATTCACCACCACCCCGTTGATGCGGTATTCCCCCGGAGAGTGTGGATCGGTCGCCGCCCGGACCCGCAAGTCCTCGGGCCGCTCATTGGTGCAGGCCCATTGCGCAAATCCGACGAAGAATCTCTGCTCCGGCGTCAGCCCATCGCGCATCGAGAGGGATTCCCCCTTGGTAGCATCCTGCCACGCCATGTAACCCAGAATTTCGCCGCCCAGGTCGGCCACGTCTTCGCCCAGCGTGAGCTTGCTGTTGATGTGAATGTCGTCCACGACGATGTAGTTGGCATATTGGTCTTGCACGCATTTCGTCCGCGCATCGAATTTCTCGCGATCCACCTTGGTCCACCAATTCTTCAGGTTTCCAGTGGCATCGTACTGGCTGCCCTCATCGTCGAACCCGTGGGTCAATTCGTGGCCGATCGTGCCGCCGGTGTTGCCGTAATTTGGCGCCGCGTCCATTTTCGCGTCGTACAGCGGCGGCTGGAGCACCCCGGCGGGGAAGTTAATGTCATTCATCTGCGGGTCGTAATAGGCATTCACGGTCGGCGGGCTCATGCCCCATTCGCCGTGATCCACCGGCTTGCCGATTTTGTTGATGTCGCGGTGATGCTCGAATTCCGAAGAACGCGCCATGTTGCCGGCAAAGTCTTCTCGGGCAATCGTGACGCTGCTATAGTCCCTCCACTTGTCGGGATAGCCGATCTTGTTGCGGATGCCGTGGAGTTTCCGGAGTGCCTGCTCTTTTGTTTCCGGACTCATCCAGTCCAGTGCCTGGATGCGCGCGGCCATGGCGTCTTCGATGCGCCGCACCATGTCCAGCGTGCTCTGCTTCAGGTCGGGCGAAAACACTTTGGCCACAAAGACCTGCCCCATCGCTTCACCCAGCTCGCGATCCGTAAAACTGACGCAGCGCTTCCACCGCGGCTGCAGCTCCATCGCTCCCCGCAGGTATTTCCGGTAAAACTCAAAATTCTCGTTCACGAAAGAAGAGGAAAGATAGGGCGAAGCCGAATCCACCACGTGAAACTGCAGGTAGGTCTTCCAGTTGCCGATCGATTCGTTCCCCAGCAGTGCACTGACTCGCTTAAAAAAATCAGGGGCGGTCACGTTCACAGTCTCGAACTGCGGATAGCGCGCCGTGCCGTAGTACGCCTTCCAGTCAAAGTTCGGCGCCAGTTCATTCAAGTCCGCGGGCTTCATTTTGTGCTTCATCTTATAGGGGTCGCGCCGGTCCACCCGGGTCATGGACGCCTTCGCCATGGCCGTTTCGAGCCGCATCACGGTGTCGGCATCCTTTTTCGCCGCCTCCGCGTTCTCCCCCATCAGTCCGAAAATCTTTTGCACATGCTGGAGGTAGCGTTCCCGCGTCTCCTTGGATTTCGCGTCCTCTTTGGTGTAGTAGTCGCGGTCGGGCAGCCCCAGCCCGCCCTGGTCAATTTCCGCGATCACCTGTTCGGAGTTGTCCGGGTCCTGCGTCGATCCCGCCCCAAACAGCACCGAACGCCCGTACACCTGTTGCAACTGCGCCGCCAGCGGCGCGATTTCCTTCGCTGACTTCAGGTTCCCGATGGCATCCAGATAACTCCGAATGGGAGCGATGCCTTCCTTCTCCACGGTCGCTTCGTCCATGCAAGCAGCATAAAAATCGCCAATCTGCCGTGTGACCGCATCGCGTGTCCCGCCGCCTGCCGCGGCTTGTTCCAGGATGCCCCTCAGAAATTGCAGATTGTCCTCATAGAGCTTGCCGTAAACCGACCAGGAGGTCTGGTCCGCGGGTATCGGATTATTTTTCTTCCATCCCCCGCAAGAGTATTCATAAAAATTCACACAGGGATCCGCGGTCTTATCCATGGACGCCAGGTCGAGGCTGGGAGTGTACGGCAGTATCGGCTCCTGCGTTGCCTGGTTCGCCGCAGGCGTCTGCCCCTGTGCCATCCCGGCTGCCACCAATCCCAACAAACAAACACACCATATTCTGGTCCTCATAGTCACCTCAACGCGCCATTCTCTAAGAGATGGGCGCCTTCCGCAACTATTTGTCGAGATATGGTCCTTGGGATGGACTTCAACCCGAAGCGGCCCTAACCGGGCAAAAGCGTTTCTTGGCTCGCGACGGCTTGCCAGCCCCTCTGGCCGTAGACATACACGTGAGTAACGCGCAACTGCCGGGAAAAAGCACGTCCATCCCGGGTTCCGCGCGAACTCCACAGACAAGTGACCACCGCCGTATCCTCAAACATGCGCACCTGGATATCTGTCGCGACAAACGAAATGTATTTGATGCCGGAATTTTCGATTGTGGCGATCCACCCCGCCTTGTCCTTAACTTGTCCTGACGGCAATACTCCCACGAAGTCCTCGCCATAGACGCGCCTGAACAGCGCCCCGTTGTTCCATTGCAGCGCCCGTGCCGTCTCTTTTTCCAGATTAATCAGCTCCTCTTGCTTGATCTCTTTGTCCTTCGCCAGCTCCCGTAACTCGGCAGGGCTGAGGTTCTGCGCCCGGCTGAACGGAACCAGCGCGAGTGCCATCATTCCCAACGCCAGTGTGAATCGTTTTCTCATGACATGGCACCTCGTTTGCCGGATGAGCCGCGCCATTCCCAAGACGTCATGCTCCCACGGTCTTTCCCCCGCCAACCGCGAGTATAACGCGAGCCGCGCCTTTCCTTGCGAAGCCTGCGCCCTTCTTCTAAACAGCTGCATCTTAAGTCTTACCCCCGCCGGGCGCCGCTCGAACCGGAAACGCACGGGCGACTGGCCCGGATCAGTCCCAGTCTGTTACAGTCTCCTTTCGCACCCTGGAGTGAACCATGCCAATTCCCAAGGAACTTTTGGCCATCCTCGCCTGCCCTGTCTGCAAGAAACCCGTGCACCTGTTGCCGGACAATTCCGGACTCAAATGTGATGCCTGCAAGCGCCTTTATCCTATCCGGGATGACATCCCTGTGATGCTTCCCGAGGAAGCCACTCTTGCTCCCGAATGAGCCGGGAATCAGCCGCATGAAACTAGAGTTCGCCAGCGC
Source organism: Candidatus Acidiferrales bacterium (assembly GCA_963734105.1). GTDB lineage: Bacteria > Acidobacteriota > Terriglobia > Acidiferrales > UBA7541 > Acidiferrum. The sequence goes on from CAVTFW010000001.1 coordinate 195,880, forward strand.
CATTCCCCGGCTGAAACGGCTGCTGCCGCGCTTTCGCAAGGTGCATGTCGCCGTCCTCGGCGATCTCATGCTGGACCGGTACATCTTGGGCGACGCTACCGGGCTCTCTCCGGAAGCTCCCGTTCCCGTGGTGCGCTACGTCTCTGAGGCAAATCGCCTCGGCGGCGCGGGGAATGTCGCTGCAAATCTCGCTGCGCTCGGTGCTATCGTGCAAGCCTTTGGCGTCGTAGGTGGCAGGAAAATCTCAGGCAAGAAAGTCGCGGACGACGAAGCCGGTGTGGCTCTCCGAGCCTGTCTCCAGCAGGCCAAAATCGCGGACCGCGGCGTGCTCCCGGATCCGCAACGCATTACCACCGTCAAGACCCGCGTTATCGCCCGTCATCAGCAGATCGTGCGCATCGATCGCGAGCGCCGCGAAACTCTCTCTTCGCGCGTGGAAGAAAAACTGTTCCGCCTGCTGGCATCCGCCTTGAAGAATCTGGATGCTTTGGTTTTGTCGGACTATGACAAGGGCCTCATCACCGATGCCTTTGCCGATATGGTCCTGCGCGCTTGCCATAAATCGAAAATCCCAGTGTTTGTCCACCCTAAGAAATCCCGGCTTTTTGCCTATCACGGAGCGCGCGTCATCGTGTGCAATGCAAAGGATGCAGGCTTTTATGTGACCCGTCCGCTTCCCGACGAAGAGTCCCTCGAGGAAGCTGGACGCGCCCTTATGGCTCGCTTTGGCTGTGCGGCGGTGGTGATCACGCGCGGGGAAAAGGGCATGAGCGTCTTCGAGGAGTCCTCGCCCCGGCATCTGCACATTCCGGCGACCAGCTTCGAAGTAACTTACGCGCGCGTCGGCCGGCCGGGAATCGAACGGGGTGATACCGGCCGGCAAGTTTTCGATGTCACGGGAGCCGGAGATACGGTTCTCAGCGTGCTCTCGCTCGCGATTGCTGCGGGCGCATCCTTGCCGGAAGCCGCTTTTCTTGCCAATACCGCTGCGGGAGTCGTCGTCGGCAAACTCGGCACCGCGAGCGTCAGCCCCGCCGAACTCGCAGCCGCGCTCGACGAAGTTCACTTGTAAGTTGGAATGGATCCTAGCGCGCTGCCGCCTATGGTGGAAAACTGAACGACTTGTCCGAAGGCGAGACCCACAGCGTCACCACTCGCGTCTTGAGGCTATTTTCCGCGTCGGAGGCCTCCGGCATCGGCGAGAATGGACTCACCGCCACATTCACCGCGATCGAATCGCTTTTATTCGGCGCCTTCGCTCCCATGATTTTGTAGCTCTTCACCGGCCCGTAGTATCCGGTCGTTCCCCAATCCGCCAGAAAATCGTCCTTCTTATAGCTCGCCGTCGGCTTCCACAATGCGTACGCCTTGTCCGTGTCGCCCGCCACCAGCGCGTCAAAGAAATGTTCCGCGGCTCTGTTTCTCCGGGTAGTAGCGCAGCGTGAGCCACAGCACCACCGCCAGCGCCACGAGCAGCACGGTAATCGTGATCGCCCACACGCGTGACTTCTCGGACTTCACCGGTGGTGGTTCCAGCAATGACTTCATGCCTTCCAACTGCACGATGGTTTCTCCGGCGCTCGCTTTCGAGCAGCTCGCAGAAAAACTCTATCAGGAGAGATGCCGCCTCGCAAACCCTCCATTCGATTGGACGCCGAAATTTGGCGAAATGTTTCCCGAACGGCCACGCCGTCGCGGTCGAGCAGGATTTCGCGTGGCAGGATAATTGGCAAGTCATTCAGCCGGAGAGCGCGCCGCCCGAACCTTCCGGCAGCTCGATGGCGTATTTTGTGCGTGCCTTTTCCCGATGCATCTCAAAAGCCAACTCAATCAGTTTGTCGATTAACGCGCGAAAGGGAATTCCGCTCGCTTCCCATAATTTCGGGTACATGCTGATCGACGTGAACCCCGGAATCGTGTTCACTTCATTCAAGTAAATCTTGCCGCCTTTCCTCTCCAGAAAAAAATCCACGCGCGCCATCCCGGCGAGCTCCAGCGTCTTGAAAGCTTCCACGGCCATCTCTTGAATCTTTTGGACCTGCGCCGGCTTCAGGTCCGCGGGGATCACCAGTTCCGTCCCATCTTCCAAATATTTGGCGGTGTAGTCATAAAACTCGCGGTGCGGCAAAATTTCGCCCGGCACGGAAGCTTTTGGCTCGTGATTGCCCAGCACCGAAACTTCGATTTCTCGCGCAGTGACCGCTTTCTCCACCAGAATCTTCATTCCAAATTCGCACGCCAGGTCCATCGCCGGTCCCAGCTCCTCCGCGTTGTGCGCTTTGCTCATCCCCACCGAGGAACCCAGCGTCGCGGGTTTCACGAACACGGGATAAGGAAACTTCAGCTCAACAGCGGCCTTCACAGACTGCGGGTCTTTTTCCCAGTCCCGGCGAGGCACGGTCACCCACGGCACCACCGGAATCCCCGCCGCATGGCAAAGCCGTTTGGCCACGTCCTTGTCCATCCCCACCGCCGAGCCAAGAACTCCCGCGCCCACGTACGGCACCCCGGCCAGATCCAGCAGGCCTTGAATCGTGCCGTCCTCCCCAAACGTCCCGTGCAAGACGGGAAAAAATACGTCCAGCCGCTGCGCGCCCGCGCCTCGATCCAGCGGCACCAGCGCCGCCTCCGTCGGGTCCGCCGTCAGCATAACGCGCCGCCCGCCCTTCAGCACTTCCGGCAGCATCTTCAATGCCCCTTCGCCCATCAGCCAGTGCCCATCCTTCGCAATGCCGATCGGAACGGCCTCGTATTTGTCCGGGTCCATGCCGCGAATCACGGAGGCTGCCGAGGCGAGCGATACTTCGTGTTCGCCGGAGCGCCCTCCGAATAGCACGCCAACGCGCAATCTTTTCTTTTTTTCTGGGGTCACGAGTCTTTCCTGTCAGGCTGGCACCGCTCTTGATCGATCCGTCCTCAGTTATAAGACAAAAACTGTGCGGGATGCGAGGGAGTCTAAGCTAAGTTTCCGAACCAACAATGGTACTTCCTCTTTAGGGGGTCGGAGCTTCAGGTTTACGCTGAGCCTCGAAGCGTCCGACATAAAAGCTCTCCAATAAACGATCTCTCATGCCGGTGATTTCAACCGGTCTGGAAGTGCCTGTCGGTTTGACCTTGCACCGGCTCCATCGCCCGTCCGAGCAAATTTTGGCACTTCAGACGCTCCCTGTTCCGGCCGGGTGGCCCATCCTTGCGGGTTTGGTTTTGGCAAGGGTGGGTCTTGGGGTCCTCCTTCCCTTTCCCTCCCACCAGTTTCAAAACTAGTACCTCATAGATATCTATTGACATATGGTAAATAATATGCTATCCTGAGTTCGTTATGCTTCGAGGACGCGACTGTTCGATCCACGCCAAACCCTCATCGACACTTTTTCCGCCGTACTACCTCCAGTAGGGGGTGGATCGCTTTTCTCGCCACTCGCCACTCGCCACTCGCCACCCGTCACTCGCCACTTCCTCTAAGTCCTATTATTCCCACACTTACGGTCCACTCGCCCGTAACCCCAATTATTCCCGCACTTACGCGAACTCGCGGGGGAGGGGTTCCCTACCAAGCCCAAACCCTCAAGTAATACTTTAGATTTATCTACCCACTCAGTAAATGTCGGCGCGCCGACATTTTTGGCGCCGGCCCTGGGAACGCCGGCATCCCTGCCGGCTCTTGGGGGTCCTCTTTAGGGGGTCGGAGCTTCAGCTCCGACATTCACGCCCCAGCGGGCAATGGGCTTCAGCCCCTGCAGAATCCGCACTACCTTCCCCTAACTCCTGTAATTCCCCCTACTTTAATTGCCAATGTCGGGACGCCGACATTCCGCGGAAGAAAGAGAGAAAAGCCACGGCACCCGCGGACTCGCCCCGCGCTACAGGTGGCCGGGCCGCCCGCACTGCTGGTCCTCTAGCGTACCGAAAGGGCCGCGACACGAGCCGTGGTCTCCTTGACTCCCGCCTCGATGCCCACGGCGGTATAAAGCCCTCGCGCTTCTTCCCAAAGCGCTCGCGTCTGCTCCCATCGCAGAACCGCGAGGCTCCGAACTGCGTTCGCCAAATCCAGAGACAAACCGTGTTCGTGGCTCCGATAAAGCCCAAGTGCCTCGTGGTAACAAGGTTCCGCCAAATCCGGGCGTCCCTGCTCATAATAGACGTCGCCCAGATGCCGGATGGTGTGCGCCAACACGAGCGGTTCGTCAACCTCGCGAAACAGCGCCACGGCTTCCTCATAACAAAGCCGGGCCATCGCAGCATCCCGGCGCCGCGCCGACTCCCCGCGCAACCGGAGTTCCTGCGCACGGGCAAGCCGGTCCGTTCGATCCGCGTCCGAAACCATGTGCCCCTCCTTCATGCTGAACAGCGTGCAATTATCGACACAGCCAGCCGCGCTCAACGGTACCATGCTGCCATGACGATTTCCCTCGAAGACGCCCTTGTGACCGTCTGGCGGCAATCGCTGGTCGAAAACAAAAAGACCGTCTCGCTCGAAGGCGAGAATTTCCCCGTTAGGCCGACGGCAAAGCGAAGGCTCAAACAGATCGACTTTCGATTCGATGAAAAAGACTTACGAGGGCTAGAACAGAATCCGGATGCGAAATCCCGCTGGGCAGCGATGGCCAGGAGCGGGAAGAAAGTAATGCAGTTCTTAGAAGCTGGAAAGTATGTTGCAGTCGTAGTAGATGGAAAGGCGCATCTATATCCTCCCACGAGGGAAAAGCCTCAGGCCTCGAAGGCCTGACCTACAGCGTGCATGGCATACGGCGGAGGTGAGTCAGCGTCCCGTGACGCGGATCAGCATCTCCAGGCCGCTGTTCAGCGTAATCTTTTGCCGCCCATGGAAGGCAGTCGTGCCCAGGCCACCGGCACCGCCGATGATGGAGCCGATCCCAGCGCCTCTACCGCCCCCGAAGATGCCGCCGAGCAGCGCACCCGCCCCTGCACCGATGATGGTGTGTTCAACGGCTTTTCTGCCCCGGCCCGTCGATTCGATGGCACCTTCGACGTCTACCTTTTCGCCGGACGGTGCGTGATAGAGCTCAACGACTTCGGCATGAATCGGCGCGCGGCGCCCGTCGGGCATAACCAAGCGGTCGAACTGCAACACCATGGAGGTATGGCCGTCGACTCGACCGGAAATGTCGATATTGGAAATGTGGCCGTAGACGCGGGCGCCCTGATAATCGCCCTTGTCAACAACGGTGGCGCTGAAGGGGTCACCCACTTCAGAGTCGACGGTGGTCAGCGTGTCATCCAGGCGAATGCGGAGCGCTACGTCATCGGGCACGGCGAAGTTCTGGGTAGCACCGAGTAAGGGAAAAGCCATGATGAGCACGAGGGCCAAGAGCGAGCATCGGCGTGCGGCAAAACTTCGAGATGCGGATTCGGCATAGTGATTTCCCATGAACGCCTCCTTGGTTCAGAGAAAAATGTTCAGAGAAGAACCTACGGAGCATACGTCTCCTGCCGCCGAAAGTGAAAGTCCCGGAAAGGACCGCGGGAGTGCGCGGCTAAGCGAGGTGGCAAGTACGGCCCGCATTCCTTTGGCGAACTAACCACGCGCTTTATCAACTTCCACACAACCGTGCAAGCAGTTCTTGTTAATATGTTGGTCTAAAGTGTGTCCAACGCCTCGCCGGTATGCCGAATATTAGCCTCAATCGTGTCCACCACCTCGTCGACATGACCTGTGAGTACCAGTTTTCCCATGGTCAGCCCGAACCCGACGACCATCGCCGGCTCGATATGGGAGGGCAGCGAAAGCGCATTTCCATCGGTCACCACGTCAATTAGCGCCGGCCCCGAATGCTGAAGCGCTTTCTTTAACCCGGACGAAACATCGGCCGGGTTTTCGATTCTTACGCCCATCATACCGATGGCCTCGGCAAGCTTCGCGAAGTTTGGATTCTTTAAATCCGTTTGATAGTCGGGCAGCCCCGCGACTTCCATCTCCAGTTTCACCATTCCCAGAACGCTGTTGTTGAACACGACGACCTTGACGGGGAGGTCGTACTGCGTCAAAGTCAACAAATCCCCCATCAGCATGGCAAGCCCGCCATCTCCGCACATTGCGACTACCTGTCTTCCGGGATAGCAACATTGCGCGCCAATAGCCTGCGGCAGGGCGTTCGCCATGGACCCGTGCGTAAACGATCCGATCAGCCGCCGGTCCTTCGTCGAGCGAATATATCGGGACGACCAGACGTTGCACATTCCGGTATCGGCGGTAAAGATGGCATCGGGCGCCGCAATTTCGCTCAATGTAGCCGCCACGGGCTCGGGATGCATTGGCGTCCGCTTTCCAACGTGATCCACGTAAACATTCAATCGGCGAACCGCTTCTTTGTGCCTTTTGAGTATCGCGTCCAGGTACGAGCGATCCTGCTTTGCGCTAACCATCGGCAGGAGCGCGCGGATCGTCTCGCCCATATCGCCCCACAATCCCAGATCCAGTTTGCTTCGCCGCCCCAAATTTTCGACTCTGATGTCGACTTGAGCGATCTTGGGCTTCGTGGGCAAAAATTTGTCGTAAGGAAAATCAGTTCCAAGGAGCAGAAGCAGATCGCATTCCTGCATCGCCTGGTAGGACGCGCCGTAGCCCAACAATCCGCTCATTCCCACGTCAAATGGATTGTTGTATTCGACGAATGGCTTCCCCCGGTACGAATGACCCACGGGAGCTTTCAACTTCTCCGCTAGGGCAATCACTTCATCGTGGGCGTCGGCGCACCCTATACCGCAGAACAAAGCCACCTTTTTCGCGGAATTGATCAGGTCCGCCAGGCGCGCCAATTCCTTGTCGCCCGGACGCACGGTCGGTCTGCGGACGGTGAGAGAACGTGCGGAGCTATCGGCCGGCACCTCCATCCCAGCTACGTCGCCAGGCAAAACGATCACGCCGACTCCACCCCTCCCCAGTGCGCTCTGCATCGCGATGTGCAAGACGCGCTCGAACTGCTTCGGATTCGAAATCAACTCGCAATAGTGACTGCATTCCTTGAACAGATTTTCCGGATGTGTCTCCTGGAAATATCCGGTACCGATCTCCGTCGTCGGTATATGCGAAGCGATCGCCAGCACCGGGGCATTGCTGCGATGAGCGTCGAAAAGGCCGTTGATCAGGTGCAGGTTGCCGGGGCCGCAGCTACCCGCGCAGGCCGCGAGCTTCCCGCTGAGCTGAGCCTCGGCGCCGGCTGCAAACGCGCCGGTTTCTTCGTTGCGCACATGGATCCATTTAATCTTGCCATTCAAACGCAATGCATCGGTTACGGGATTCAGGCTATCGCCAACGACGCCGTAAATCCTCTCGACACCCGCCTCAACAAGCCTTTTCAACAACTGATCCGCTACACGGTTCGCCATCGGTCATATCCTCCTCAGAGAGCTCGGTAATTCCGCATCGAATTAGAGTCGAATCGCAGACGAAGAGACGCAAAAAATCTGCGCCGCGCCCATGTTTATTTTGCCACCGGTTGCGGATTCGCCGCGCGCCCTGTCTCACGAAGAAAGAAGCTCACCACAATCGCAGCCGCGCAGCAGATAATCCAAAACACTCCGCCCTTCTGAAAATTCGATGTAAGGTGTTCCGCGACCCCAACGCCCTTCCCGACGTGCTCTGCGTAAATTGGGCCAATGAACGCCGTAATTGCGAACACCAGGAAATTGATCCCGCCAGCCGCACTGCCCTTCACGCTATCCGGATTGACTTCCTTGATGATGCTGTAAGGAATCATCGCGGCCCCGGATGCGATGCCAAATATAAACATCGCGACCTTCACTGGAATCGGGAGCGGCTTGAACGCCACTTGTGTGGCAGCCAGGATCATGATCGCCGCGCTCCCCACGATTACCGGTTTTCGCCTTCCGATTCGGTCGGAGAGCCAACCGAGTAGGGGGCATCCGACAACCCAGCCCAGGGGAACCATGGAAACGATGAGCACTGCATCGTGAAAGGACAATAAGAGGTCCTTTTCAAATCTCGCAACCCCCCAGATCATGTCTCCGATCGTGGTTGGCGCGAAAAGCAGCCCTGCAACAACTCCGCAGAGATACGATTGGGGGTTGGAGAAGACAATCTTGTACGGCTTAAGAATCGAAGCGAGGCCGCCGTCTTGGGTGTGCGGCCCGAACTGTTCCTTCGGGGTCACGATATAGAGCAGAACCGCGACGACAAGGATTACGATTCCGAATCCGATCCACACCGTATGGACACCCACACCACGCTCAATGACTGGCCCGATAACAAACTGTCCAGCCGACCCGCCGAGCATTCCGACGCATTGCGTGGCGCCAATTGCAGTTGCGAGGTAACGCGCGGAAAATCCGTGCGCCGCAAGATAGACCGCACCCGTGAACGCGAACGCGGAACCGGCCCCCTGCAGTAATCGTCCGACATTCCCCGCAAGCACCGTCGACATGCTGAAGAGCAGGCAGCCGACACCCAGAATCGCAACTCCAACCGGGACAGTGCGCTTTGCCCCCAAGTGATCGAGGGCGGTCCCGGCGATTAGGCTCATTGTCGAGTAGGTGTAGTAATAGACGCCCAGAATCGCACCGACGCCCAATGCCGTCGTATGAAACGAGGCTTCCAACCCTGGAATCATCACGGAGGGCGATGACCTCACCGCGTACTCAAGGAAGTAGAAGATGACTGTAAATGCCCAAGCGATGACGAACGCCCGTGTTTGACTTTCGTTCTGCGTTTGCTGTGATTGAGATGCGCTCATGGATGTGCAAAGCCTCCATTCAGAAGCAGAAAGAGAGGAATCGCCCGATCCCTGGGCGGTGCCCATCCCCTTCCCGGCTCGTTCGACCCCGTTTTGATTTGCCGCCCGATGTGCGCGCCTTGCGACGCCGAGTAAAGGCATTTCATCATCCGATCGTCTGCCCATTTAACCGGAGTCTCTGGTTTAGCGCCGGTGGTAGTGATCGGAGGATTTTTATCGGCCATGGTCATCTCCTTTACGAACCCGAGAAGAGTGCACTGTGCCCTCAAAAGACGCGTTTTAAGCGAATCGCCCGACACCCCACACACTCACTGAACTCTTGCTTTACTGAGAACCTCCACCAACAAATCCGCTACTTTTTTCTTTCCCATTCGCCATCCCTCTCCCTTTCTCAGTTGTTTCCCATCGATCGCCATTGCCGCTTCGATGTTCCTGTTTGCGAAACTGTCCCATCAGTTGGGATAAGGCACACGGAGCAAGCCACCTGATGTCGAGGGCAAAACGTACCGGAAACCTGCGTAGACCATGCTGAGATGCGCGTTCCTGGGCTCGCCAGGAGCGTCAAACCACGGACTGCGACTCACGTAGGAATACTGCGTGTAATACTGCAGCGCACCGTACTTATCGGATTTCCAGAATGTCTGCAGCCAATCGAAGGTCAATTCCTGAATGACGCGATTGTTTGTGTTCGGCGAGCCAGGCCCGCCATATCCGATGATCGCGCGCGGATTGGCAGCATTCGTGGTGTCCGCGAAGAAATTCCTACCGAAATAATCTTCGCCGTAATAAAGGGCGAATGCGGACTTTTTAGAGGCGATCCACTCAAGGCCGGCGAGGCCCGCCCCAGTGTGCACCATGGAAGGAAAGATGTCGGTTCCCGCGGCGTTCGGCCGCAGAACTACTTGTGGTCCGTCCGATACCAGATAGTGGGATCCCCCTTCGCTCCAAAACGTATTGAGCAGGAAAAGGAAGTTGTGGAAAATTTCATAGTTCCCAGCTATGGAACCACCGCCGCCCACAACCGAGTGCGACGAGTAAAACTTTTCGCCGACTGGCACGACAGCGGACCGCGCCCCATTGATCAATCCGACCGCTTCCAAGTGAAGATGTCTGCCTCCAAGCTTTGTGTCGTATGCGACTTTGGGAATGATGTCCGGAAAAAGATTGGGAGCGCCTATTTGGGCTCCATTATCAAACTGCGAGCTAACCGTAGAGGCATAAGCCGATGGAAGGGCAACGAAATTTCCTATGAATTGGTTGGGGTCCTCAATAGCCACCCCAAACGCCAGATGATCGTTAGCGTGATAGGCCACGCGGAACTCCGCAGCGCGGGTGAAAGTCAAGCCAACTTGGAAGTTCTGGTCCTCGTTGTAGGTGGTTGCCTCATCGGCTGGTATCGGACCCAGCCCGTTGCGGTTGGGGGTCAACCAACTATAGGTTTGTCCGCCAAGAAATTCCCACTTGCCTCGTTTCAAGTCCATAAAGCAAAGGCGCAGACGAAGGGTGTGGCCGTTCACGACCTCATACACATTGGTGGCGTCATTGCCGCTGAAGTCCGCTTCGCAGTAGCCAGTAACATCATTACCACCGACTTTGTCTGTGACGAGTAAGTTAAAGCGGGAATACTGCGCGGTGGCACGATACTCGGTAAGGTGGCCCTGCGCTGTGTTGCCGTACGGTATAGCCGCAAAGTTGGTGGCGATGTTGTTCTGCGTGTTAGTAGTGCGGAATATATTTTCAAAGTCCACGAACCCGCCGGGAGTAAATACGGCGTCGCCAATGTTGAAGGATCCCAGCGGCTTTGGGTTTTCTTTTCCATATTCCTGGGACGCTGGCTGCGTGCTGGCATTCGCGCCAACAGAGCCGCCCGCAGAGCTCGCGCTGGGAGGAATTGCAGTATGCATTGCTGCATCCATCAGCCTTGGTGCTTGCTCGTTCCCAACCGACGCCGCTTGCTCGGCTTTCGCTCGCTCCTTCAGCGCTTCAATTTCCCGCTGTTGCGCAGCCATCTGCTTCTGCGTTTGCAAGAGAGCCTCGCGGAGAGCCTTCAACTCAGCGGCCACATCCGACCCGCTTTGCGAGGCATCCGTCTTCGGCGGGCTCGCCTGCGCCCACATAAGGCTTGGCGCCAGCAGCAATGGATATAGAACGCGTATCACTCTCATGGTCAAAAGCCCTTTCTCGGCTGTTAGCGTTGCCACAGCGCGCGTGGATTTTACTGGCTAATTTCGCAGTCTCGCGTCGCTCCGCTTTCGGCCGACGATTCAAGGTTAATTCGCAGAGAGCAGACCCAACAGCGACCGGGAAACTGAAAGCTGCTCATCCTATCGAGGACTCGAGAAATCGGCAACACGTCTAACACTGCTCATGTTCTTGAACCCCCTCTTCGCTTTCAATGCTTCCGGCTTCGAAGGCTCAGATGATCCAGACACGCACTTGGGTCCAACTATTTTGCCTCCCGAAAAGAGATTTGATTGAACTATGGTGTTGACGGCCATTATTCTGCGTTCGTCATGCCTCTGGTCTCCTTGCACACCGGGGAACGGGGCACTGCGCCTGCCAAAGATGCATTTTCACCGAGACAGCAGCAACTCATTGAAGTCAGAAGAGCTTTGCTGTGTGAGGCTGTGGTCCCTCGAGAAAGGTATCAGTACCCTCGACACGGCTCTCCACGAAGGTTGCGTGTCTTCGACACCCGCATCCTGCCACCCCTTGGCTTCCGTCTTGCGCTTCCCCGGGAATGCATTTTGGCTCGGTCACCTTCAGATTCAGCCTGTTTGGTGCAGCCCCATTCTGCTCGCCTTGCATTTGCAATGTTCATGGGAAGCAGCGTACGATGCGCGAGGCAGAGGTCTAAATCGGAAACTCCGGATGAAAAAACACATGAGAAAGCCGGTGGCGGTGGTGTTTCTAGCGATCGGGCTGGGATTCGCGGTGCGTTTGAATGGAACCTTTTCAAGCGTGGCTCCGCGAGAAGGGACGGAGGCTGCGCGGATAACGCGCACGCAGGCATCCTCGAGCGCTGCGGGGGAGCAAGAGCTGCGCGCCCTCTTGGAAAGCGGCAGGCTTGCCGATCTTCAGTGGCCGAATTTTTCCGACAAAAGCGCCTACGTGAGGGAATTCTACTACCAGTCCGGCGACAAATTGGGCTGGATACAAGGGGGCAAGCCTACGCCGCAGGCCCTGGAACTGATCGGGATCCTGGAAGACGCCGATGAGAAGGGCCTCGACAATAGAGACTACGACGGGGCGCGCTGGCCGGAAAGGCTGAAGGCATTGCAGACCGCCGCCGGAGCGACGGAATCGGCACGCGTGAAATTTGATGTGGCGCTGACGGTTTCGGCAGTGCGATACATTTCTGACCTGCACCTGGGAAAGATGGACCCGAGGGTTCTGCACAAGGATTTCGATCCGGAGCAGCACAAGCATGATCCCGGAGGGTTCCTATGGCAGAAAGTGGTGCGGGCGCAAAGCGTGAAGGAAGCGCTGGCGGCGGTTGAGCCGCCGTTCCCGGGTTATAAACGCACGGTGGTGGTGCTGCAGAAATATTTGCCGTTGGCGAGGGCGGAGGTGCCCGATCCGCTGCCACAGGTAAATAAGCCGATCGCGCCGGGACAGAATTATGAGGGAGTCGCAAAACTGGTCCGGCGGCTGCAATTACTGGGTGACCTGCCGGCCACGATGCCGGTGCCGGAGGGCTCGCAGACTTATTCGGCGGAAGTGGCGGATGGCGTGAAGCAATATCAGACGCGGCATGACCTCGAACCTGACGGAAAGCTTAATCCGCAAACGGTAACGGAACTGAACACTCCGCTGAGCGTCCGGATCGAACAGTTGCGACTGATGCTGGAACGCTGGCGATGGCTGCCGCACAACTTTGAGGAGCCGCCAATCGTCGTGAATATTCCCGAATTCGTTCTGCGGCCCTACGACGATCAGTTGAAGCCGGTTTTCAACATGCCGGTTATCGTGGGGCGCGCCATGCGGGGGCAAACGCCGGTGCTCGCAGAAGAGATGAAATATGTGATCTTCTGGCCGTATTGGAATGTGCCGCCCAGCATATTGCGCAAGGAGATTGTTCCGAAAATCGCGAAGGATCCGGGATATCTGCAAAAGGAAGACCTGGAAGTGGTGACCTATTCCGGGCAGTTGGTTACCGACGGAGCGGTGAGCGAAGACGTGCTCTCACAACTCCGCGCCGGAAAATTGATGGTGCGGCAGAAGCCGGGGCCAAAGAACGCGTTGGGGCTGATCAAGTTTATTTTCCCGAATAACGAGAACGTTTACCTGCACTCGACGCCAGCCCCGCAGCTTTTCAGCAAGGAGCGGCGTGATTTCAGCCATGGATGCATTCGCGTCGAGGATCCGAAGAAACTCGCGGAATGGGTGTTGCGGAATAATCCGGGTTGGACGCGAGAGCGGATTGAAGCGGCGTTTGAGGCCCAAAAGCAAGAGCAAGTGAACCTGACACACCCCATTCCGGTGCTGCTTGTGTATGGCACGGCCATCGTGAAAGAGAACGGCCAGGTCTTCTTTTTTGACGACATCTACGGGTACGACAGAGCGATGGAGAAACTCTTCTCGCAGGCGTACGCCTCAAAAAACTGAGTTGCCGCGCTGCGCTCCTTCCAAAGTTCCTGATAGCGCTGCAGTTTTTGCGCGTTATTCCGGATTCGTTCGCGATGAAGAGCAGCCGTAGCACCACGTGCGCACGCGGCCGGTATCGACATGCACGAAGCCGGAGCGGGGATAATAACCCACGCCACCGCGACCAAGCGCAAGAGCGGCATCGCGCAACGCCAGGGTATCGACTCCCGAGATGCGAATATCGATCGCGTGAGCTTGCATGTGCAGGCTATTCTTTGCGACGCCGGAGGAGCGGGTGCGGAGAAATTCATTGCTCCAGGTGGAACGGTAGCCGCAGATGACATCGATCTCCCCGTCAGGATGGCCGACTGCGGCCGTGAGATCGGAAAGAATGTCGAAGACGCGGGGATCGTAATGCTTGACGTCGCCGGTGCGATGATCGCGAAGAAAATGGTCGAGCTGTTCTTCGGCCTCGGGAACAAATAGATCGCCACGACGGTAAACGATGTCGATGCGCTCCCCGGTGTGCGTATGATAGAGGCGAAGATGGTGTTCCTGGGCGGAGGGATCGACTGGGGTCGTAGAAAGGCCGCTCTGGGCGGGAACGGCAAGTAGGATCAAGGACAAAAGGAACGGAATCACATTCACCTCATGACTTATAGTTTAACAGCTATAAGGTCGGAGGTGGAAACTCCTTGCCGCTTCAGCAACAGGACCGCATCAGAGAATCACAGAAATGCAGACGGTTCTCCACCATGGGGTGGGACAGCATGGACGCGGGCACAATCCCTGTCCTTGCAAGCGATTTTTCGCAATCCGCACTGGAAGGACCACGCATATTTCCCTCCATGTAGGCCAATCCCGGACAACGTGTGCAAGTCCCAACATGGGCACAAGAGGAGCAGACCGGGAGGTCGCGACCCTGGATCGAACGCACTTCGCGTAATTGCCGCGAATTCCGCCAAATGTCCAGAAATTTCTCTCGCCGAAGGTTGCCGGAAGGGAGCGGAAATTGAACGCAAGGATATAAATCCCCGTACGGCGAAATGTAGCACGAGGTATGCCCCGCACTGCAGGGAAGGCCTTCCAGGATGCTGTTGTCCACCGCTGGCGGTGGAGCGCAGAACTGTTCGACGTCGCCGACTAACTTGGGGTTTCGCAGGACATTTTTCAAATCGTCGCTGGGGATGCGGAGCCGGAGTATGGAGGTATTGCCATCCATCATGGGAGTGATCGTAGGATCCATGGTAAAACTCACGCCTAAATCCTCCGCCAGCGCATGCACGCGATTCGTGTCTTGAAGGTTTTTGCGCATCGCGACATTGGCAATGGTCACCTTCAGTCCCTGCGATTTCAGGAATCGGATGGCAGCAAGCGTGCGTTGCAACGATCCCGGAACCTTGGTTATCCCATCGTGTACCTCTGGCCGGTGGGAATACACGCTGATTTGTACCTGCTCCACCCCCAGGGCGCGCAATCGCCGCGCTTCTCTTTCTCGAATCAGGATGCCGTTTGTCTTCAATTTTACGTTGAACAGCAGCGCCCGGGCGGATTGAATAATGTCGAAACAGTCTTTCCTCAACAGCGGCTCGCCCCCGCTGAGCGTAAGAAAAAAGACCCCGGCGTCCGCCAATTGGCCGAGCAAATCCATCACTTCGCTTGTGCTTAATTCGCCCTTGTCGTCGTGATCGAGGTAGCAGTGCTCGCAGCGCTCGTTACAACGATAGGTGAGGTCGAGATGGACGCTGAGGGGAACACCAAGCGCGAGAGCCCGGTGATTGAGCTCCTCCATCAGGGTCATAAATTCTCTCCATGTCCGTCTGGCAACCCATTCAATGGCTGGTCCGATATTCGCAAAATGCCGTGCTGCGCCAGGGCCTCGGCAAATTCCACGGCGTCCCGGTAGGCGACCTCGGGATCGACTTCGCGGCAGGCGCAGAAGCACTTCTTGACGATTTCCGCGAGAGGGGTCTTGCCATCCGCGGCCAGCCAAATCGCTGTGGCCGTCCGGTTGAGAGTGAAGAGCGTCGAATCGGCTGCGGACATGATCATCATCTCATCGCCCAATTGGCGGGCGGCGATGGCAGTGCTCCTGGAGATATACTTTTCGCTCATTCGATCAACCTCCAAGCGCGCTCATCCGGAGTGAAGACGAAGCGCCACACCGGAACCCGGGAGATGAAGGATATGGCCGTTTCGAATACCCGGTGAACAAGCTCGGAATCTTGTGTCAGGAAGAGAATATTTCGCAGCAAAGCCCCGGTGGCCGCGCCCAAATCAACGTGTTCCAAGCGGCATCGCGGTCCTTTGTCCAGCAGGAATAATCCGGCGACCGGCGCAGAGAGGTTCTCCCCGGGACGGTCAGAATCACCCGTGAACGGCGTCCCATAGGCGCGAAAATTCGTCCCGTCTTTGCGGACATAAGAGATTTCATCGGTGAGTAGTTTGACATCGGGCGGCGCCAGACGGGTTAGCGTCGTTTTGCCGGCGCCGGAGATCCCCGCAAAAAGGAATGCGCGGTTACCGCGGATTGCGCTCGCGGCGTGCAGAAGGAATCCGCCGTCGCTCGCCAGGGAGATCGAATGGACAATCCGGAGAAGCGTATCAATGGCATACGGGCTTGCCGGTTGACGGACGCGCCCGCGGCGCGTCTGCGCATTCCAAGTCGCATGGAAATCGCCACGTTTTATCTTCCAATTTCCATCTTCCTTCGTCACCGCCACGTCCTGGTCCGCAACTCTTTCCTGGAGAGGTGCGGATTCCACGTCGAAGTGGTAGTGAGGGGCCGTGGAAGGTTTCTCGAATCCGGCAAATCGATCCTTAAGCAGCACCCGGAATTGCGGTTCGATCTTATGCAGGCATACAGAAAGGCCGCCTATTTCCAGGGCCATTTCCTGCTTCGGGTATGTTCGCGCCCGGCTGCCCCAGCCGCGACGCGATGCAACCGCGGGCGGCTTCATGGTGACTCCTGCTGATCATTTTCGCCGACTTGAGGCTGTAGCCGAAGGAGCGGGGCGCGTCCAAAGTCTGTCAAAAGATTCCCCCGATAAAGTGTGGGAAGCATACTGGCGTCGAGGGCAGTAAACCTGAGCTCGTGGAAATTGCGACGCAACTTGGTACCGGGCTTACGTCTGGCGGTCTGCTGCGCTTGAGGCGATGATTCAAATTTCACCGGATGCTCTCAGGAGTTCTTTCGGTTAAAGTGACACTGTTGCTGCGTAGGATGGACCTTTCCGCATGCCAGTGCCATCGTTTCGAAAACACGCTCGCATCGGAACGCAGGCTTTTGATAATCCTCTGTTTTTACGACAGTCTGTTCTTCCTTGGTTTTTTCCGGGGGTTTATCCTGGTTCTCTTTTCCCATAGCTCAAACCTTTATTTCCTCTAAGGCGATCGCCGTTGCGCGGCCGTTTAATTCATCCCTGCTCGATAGGATGGAGGAGCCGTCGGTGGTCGAGTTGAGCGTACCTGACCTGTTGCAGCGCCTGGGTCGCAACTAGAATTGCCGCTTGAGGAAGATGCTCCGAACGCGTACAGCCAACGCGGTCCCTTCGCTCGTGAAATAATTGTGATCGAAATCCCCTGCAGGTATGTTTTGCCGGCGATTTTGCCCAAGCAGCGCCGGAACGACGCTCAAGCCGGAAACTTCCCTGTCCGCCTGCACTTGATCCGCAAGTTCAGCCACGCCTTTTCCGACCTCTCTGAAGACACCACCCACGCGGGAAGCGACTGGACTCCTGCGCGACCCCACGTTCCAACTCCAGTCCACCGCGCAAACTTTCGCATTCCGCTTCAGAGCGAGCAAACCCCTGATACTTATATTTGTGAATCGCCGACGGGAGCGAGAATACACCTAATTCTCAATTTAAGTCACGCAAATAAGTGATACAAGGGCGCGAAAAGCGCTTTCTAACTGTGTATTTTGGAGTCCTAGAACGCCTAGCCACGAACCAAGGTTCCCACACGCGGATCGCCAATCAAGGGTTAGAGCTTTCAAACGAATTGACTCCCGGCGGCGGCTTTACACCCACGCAGAGATTGTTTAGTCTCAAGAGACTATGTGGAATGTGGATGAGCGGTTTGAAAAGAAGGCCATGGATAGTTTGGCGGCGCTGGGATTTTCTGTGGGGAGCACGCGGGGAGTGGTGCGCGTGGAGAAGTATGGATGCGGGGCGGAGTTCCGCCAGAATCCGGACGGACGCTTCCAGATGACCATCCTCCCTAGCATCATGCTGAAAGGGCAATTCACGCGGCTTTGGGACGCGGGGTATCAAAAATTCTTGCTGACCGATGACGGAACGAAATTGCCGGCGCTGGCCCCGCACCTTGCGAATTTGCGCAGGTTCAACGAAGAGTTGCGAACAGCCCTCGGCTTGCCGACGTTTTACAACGAGGCGCTGGGCTCAGTGAGCGCGTTGAGCGTGTACGATCGCGTGAAGGGCCGGGCCGGCGATGTGCCGGATGAGACGGTGGGAGCGCACGAACCCTCCAGCGGACATTAGATCCTTTTCCCCCTACTACAGTTTCCGGCGGTTCAGGTCCGCGCGGGCTTCTTCCAACTGACGACGAAATTGTGGCGGATCGACGCGATGCTTGGCGGCTTTGTGGGCGCCGAGGAAGATGACCGGGATGTCCGAGCCGTAGCGGCGACTGAGTTCCGAATCCTCATCGATATTCACTTCCCGAAGCGTAGCGCCAAATTCGCGCAGCAGCGGCTGGACGACCGCCTTGGCATCCTCGCAGAGATGGCAGCCGGGGCGGGTGTATAGCGTGACCTCGAGCGGATGGGCGCAGGCCAGGCGCAAATCCTCGGGATGATCGCTCATGGTTTGGGGTTGGAGTACTTCTGGAACGGCCCAGCGTGAGGATAGAAGGCGTGAGCGCGGTAGAGTTCGGCGATTTGACGGAGATGGCCGAGATCGTGATTGGCAAGTTCGTGGAGCATCTGCGAAAGGTTGATGGTGCCGAGTTCGGCATGTCTGCCGGTGCGCGCGGCCGCGAGGGCGGGAACGGAGTGAAGGTAGTAAACAAAGGTGCGGCGCAGCGGGACAAACTCCTCGAGATAGCGGCGAAGGGACTTTTTCTGACGTTCAGCTTCCGGAAGCTCCTCGTACTTCGTAAGAGCCGGAGAATCCTCGAGAACGATGCGGCGAGCGCGCTGCTCGTATATCTTTTCGATGACCAGCATGTGCTCCAAAACCTCGGCGATGGACCAGCGGTCCGCGGCAGGTTTCCACTGGAGGGTCTCCGGCGGGAGATCGCGAAGAAGGATTTCCAAAAGCGCAGGAGTTTTTTCGAGCAGGGAGATGGGAACCTGAATAGGAGCGGGAGAAAGAGGTTGCATCACGGACCTCACGGGAGCACGCTGATTGTAAGCCTTTCAGAATTGGCCGCCAAGGGATGAGGCCAGCTCATTCTTTGCCGTGAACTGTGAAAGAGGATCAATGGGACGCATCGTCGCGCTGATGGATGACCTGTTCTTTCAGATGAAGGTTGCCGAAACCGCGAAACATCTGGGGCTGGAGTTCAAGGTGGCCGCGAACGGGGAGGTTCTTGCGGGCATGCTAGAGCCTCCGACCAAGCTGGTGATCGTGGACCTGAACGCAAAAAGCGAACCGGTGGCAACCATTGCTCGGCTGCGCGCAACCCAGAAAGAGCTGCCAATCGTGTCCTTTCTCTCTCATGTACAGACGGAGCTGGCGGCGCAGGCCAGGGCGGCGGGCTCGACGGAAGTCCTGCCGCGCTCGGTATTCACGCAAAACCTGGCCGCGATCCTGGCGGCGGCAAAGGATTGAGAGGTAACGTTGAAATTCCAGAAAGCGATGCGAAGTTTCGCGAGCGGGTTGGCGTTTGCGGCATTGCTTTTTCCGATGGCCGCGCCGCGCGGAGGCCAGGCGGAGCAGGAGAGCGAGCCGGCGAAGGTACTCCAGGAGATCCTGATGGCCGCGTGCTCGCAGGATTCGAAACAGTTCAGCGGCCACCTGACATCGCGAAATGCCGTGGCCTTCGAACACATGACCCCGGCGGCGCAGATAACCCTGCTGAAGCGATTCGTCCTACTGGACAAGGCCGGAAGGCCGCGTTCGGAAAGCGATGCGGCCGGAACTGCGACGGTTTTTTGTGTCACGCCGGAAATCACCACACAGATGCAGATAGGCAAAGCCGAGGTGCTTGACAACCTGGCGTATTTGCCGCTTGTGGTGAAGGATGCCACGGACACAACGGATGCGGATGCGCGCCGCGTGGACATGGGGCTGGTCCGCGAAAACGGCCAATGGAAGCTGTTGTCGCTGGGCCTGCTGTTGCTGGACCTCCCTGCGCTGGGAGAAGAATGGGACCGCGCGGAAATCCAGGCGAATGAAAAGTCAGCGGTCGCTTCCATGAAAGAGTTGGCGGCGGCGATTGAAAAATACCGGGTCACGTACGCGCGCTTGCCGGAGACACTGGCGAATCTAGGCCCGCCAGCAAAGGGGGCGCCGAAGAACGATCAGGCAGGACTGGTTGGGAGCGAACTCGGCGCCGGCCGAAAAGATGGATACTCCTTCCGGTACGTGATCGTCGGGGCGAATAATGTCGGCGCGCCGGCGAAATACGAATTGGCGGCCATCCCCACGGAATACGGGCGAACCGGCACGCGATCGTTTTTCCGGGATGCTTCCGGCGTGCTGCACGCCGGCGACCACCAGGGCGCGGTGGGAACCGTGATGGATTCCAAGATTGAGTAGCAGGCTGACGCGACATCGCCCGCGCCCGGTTTACTGATTGGCGATTCCTTCGGTCGGGCTATTGCCGGAGAATTTCCGCTCCGGCAGAATGAATGTGGATCATCTGGCTTTCGGTTTGGGGCGTGGACCCGGCCGAATTGCATCCCTCTCAGAACACGGACCAGCCGCGCGCTGGCGTGAATGGAGAGGGAGCATGGCCGATGCGACGGCGGAGAGGCGAAACGCCACGCGCTACCCGCTGGTGCTGGCCGCGGATGTGGTTGAAGTATCCAGCGGCGCGAGGCTGAATGCACGCACCTCGGACATCAGTTCCACTGGCTGTTATCTGGATACTTTGAATCCTGTGCCGAAGGGCTCCCAAGTTCGCCTTACGATCTCCCATCACGACGAATTGTTCGAAGCGACAGGCCGGATTATGTACGTGAGCCCCGGCTTGGGGATGGGCGTGGTGTTTGAAGATGTCGCGGCGGAGCAACGAGCAAGGCTGCAGCGCTGGCTGGAACCTAAGGACCAAACGTCGTAGGATTCGGCTTGCCCCGACAGAACGCAGCGTGCCGGAGCGAAGCTAAGAATTTGCGAGAAGCGCAACTTGCGCTAAGATTCCCCAAAGACAATATGCGGCTGGCTCCTTTGCGTTGGATTGCAGTTCCGTGCCTCTGTGCCCTGCTGGCAGCGGCGGCCACTTCTTGCCGGGCACAGGAGGTGGAATCGATCTACGGACCGCTGCCTGTGTTCGAATTCCACAGCGGATTCTGGGTGAACCTGCACCATTTTCTTTATCATGAGGCGAGGTCCCGGGTGGCTGCGAAAGACGCACCCGATGCCGCGGGGAAAAATTCAGAGCCGGCGCTAAAGCGGGCCCCAGGCTCCGTGGCTGCGCTCTCGGCCGCGGACCAGAAAATGTGGGATGACGCGATCGCGTACTACATCGCGAACTACGCCCATCAAGACATGCTGGTCAATATCGATCTGATTCTGCTGAAGAACCAGCTCGGCGATTTCGAAGATTGCGATGAACTAACCGGCAGGAAAAAACCGAAGTGTGACGCGGGGCTGCCCGGAAGAGTCGGGTCCGTGCTGGAAGGCGTGGCCCCGATCTTCCGCGCACACTGGTGGACGGATCAGGACCGCGCCAACCGCCGTTGGGTGGCCAGGGTTGCGCCGCTGGTCAGAGAACAGGGCGTGGGGCTGTCCGAGCGCCTCGCCGACATTTACGAGGCACACTGGCCCAAAGAAAAGATTCGCGTGGATGTTTGCGCCTACGCGAACGCGGCGGGCGCCTACACAACGCTTGACCCTCTGCGCGTCACAATTTCCAGCACCGATCCGCGCAATCAGGGCCCGGAAGCGTTGGAGGTTTTGTTTCATGAGTCCTCCCACGGCATCGCCGAGCCCGTGGAAACGGCCATCAGCCGCGAGTGCAGGCAGCGGGAAAAGCCCATTCCTCGCGACCTTTGGCACGCGCTGATTATCTATACCACCGGCGAAGTGCTTCGCCCGGTGTTCAAAGAGGACGCGCAGGGGCTGGCAGGCGGAGACGCCCCGCCACAACCGCTCAACCCCAAGGTTGTCCCCTATGCCCTGAGCACTGTCCTTTCGCAACGCGGATGGGAGCAGTATCACTTGCTGCTGGTGCTCTATTGGCAGCCTTATCTGGATGGCAAAGTTAACTTTGAGGATGCCATTGCCCACCTGATTTCGGCCGTCTAGCTGCTTTTCCATTTGCCAGGTAATAAGTTAGTTTCCTAAGCCCGCGATTGCTGCCCAGTACATTACTTCTGAGTGGCGCGTCACCCACCAACAACCGGAAATTTGGAACCCTTCACCACACTCAATGGGTGTACTTGCGATTTGGGAACCGTCGAAAACAACGTTTTGCGATTTTGGGGTCGGTGCACTTGCGGACCTCCGTAGGTGGCGGGAACAACGCTGTGTGGATGTCATCCCAAACAAAACTGTCCAACGTTTAGAACAACTTGGGCTCATCCCTGAGCTGGCTTCGCTTCGAGTATCCCGACGTTCCGAACCATCAGATTGTCGCCTCCGACCGGGTATACCCCGGTCAGGATGAAGCCCGCTGCCTCAAGAAGCGCTCTCCATTCACGCTCGCTACGCTCTTTACCGCCGGTGACAGCAAGCATGTTGAGGTCGCTCATCAGGTGGCCTTCCAGTTGCGGATCTGCATGCGAGACGAGCGGAGGAAGGATGAATTCAACGATCAACAAACTGCCGTTCTGCGGAATTACCGCGCGGCAGTTCTTGAGAATAGTAACAGCATCCCCGTCCTGACGCCCGTGCAGTACATGTTTGAGCATGTATACATCGGCGCCCGCCGGGACCGATTGCGTCAGATCTGCGGCAATCAGTTCGCATCGGGAGGAAGGATCTTCCTCCGCGAAGCGAGATTTGGCTGCATCCACGCTGGATTCGAGGTCCACAAGCATGCCTCGCAAATGCGGGTTGAGTCCAAGCACTGCAAGAATGAGCGACCCACCACCGCCGCCGAGGTCGGCGACCACCTTCGCGCGGGAAAAATCCCACGCTTCAGCGATAGGCGCGTAATCTTCTGCCGGAGCCGTACCCATCACCGCGCGAAAAATAGAACCAGCTTCGGCATCCTGCGACCAGCGAGAAGGTATCTTCGGATCGCGGACCTGAGAGGCCGGCTTACCGGTCCGAACACAGTCGGTAAGCAGGGACCAGCTCGTCGGCAAGCAGATCCGCCCAGAAGATGACGGCTGGCCAGACGGACTGAGGCACATCCCTCCGCAGCGGTTTGCCAAAAGGAGTCAGCCGAAAGTGTTCGGGCGTCGTCTCCTCCGTCACGCCGATGCTGGC
Organism: Candidatus Acidiferrales bacterium; assembly: GCA_963734105.1. Taxonomy (GTDB): domain Bacteria; phylum Acidobacteriota; class Terriglobia; order Acidiferrales; family UBA7541; genus Acidiferrum. The sequence continues at coordinate 218,741 of CAVTFW010000001.1, forward strand.
GAGAGCGCGAAGCAGGCGATACAGCGCATTGGCATCTGCCTGACACTTTTCGGCCAGGAAGCCAACGCTACGCACCTCGTCTCCAAGTGCATCGGCAACGCCGAGACGTGCAGCCGCGCAAAGCACGCGGCTGCGGGAATACGCCATTGCCATTTCGACGAGCCCCGTATTCGTCGTGACATTGCCGATGCCACCGCCGAGTTGAACCATGAGACACCCCAAATTCAGGGAGAGAATATCAGAGGAACCGCAGGAGATGTTGGAGAAGGAGCGCTGTTACGTAACCGGTACAGCATGGCGAGCCCCTGTTTATGAAAGAGCTAGACCGGGCTTCAGTTGACGAGAAAGGTGAATACGCTCTTGGAGCTGCCAAAAGGAAGCTTATCTTCTGTGTTTAGGGAGGATCGTTGGCAAACCGGAACTTATGGCGCGATCGGACCTCTTGGCATTGCTTCCGCATACGCCGTCAACCGTCCATAATCCGAAGCGGTACGTGGTGATGGCTCGGGCCACGTTCCGGCAGCGCCTTCCCACACGGGGGATTCGGGCGCCCGCTTCAAACCGCTGCCGCCGCCCGGAGCTCCTACAACAACCCCAAAGGGTGGGGCTCGATGCCTCCACCATCGCAGCCCATCCACGGCTGGCCAACTCTTTCTTTTGCTCTTCCACTTTTTTACAGTTTCACTTCCTCACTTTTTCCCCGCGCCCAACGTCCAACGCGCCCCCGCCTGGGCCGCGAGGCCACCCGCACTCCTTCCACAGCTTTTCCCAATTCCAGATCCCGTAGACCACCTCTTTCGGCAACGGGAATCCGAGCTGACGCGCGAGCATAAATACCTGTCCGCGATGGTGGGCTTCGTGAGAAAGCATGTAGCAAAGCATTTCTGGGCCAACCGGCCAAGGCTTTGCCCAGCCGTCTCTGAGAAATTTCTCGACGCGGCCCCCACCATCGCCGAGCGCTTCGGCGAGCATCTCCGCGCAGCGAGCGGCGCTCTCGGCCAATCCCGCGCGGGCCTGCTTCGGCGTGCAGTGCGCGCGGTTGAGCTGTGGTGGAACCTTCAGGTGCGGAGCTGTAAGCCTAACCCACTTGGTGCGGACATTGTGCACGTGCGTGAAGATCGCAGCAATGGTGCGGGCCTTGCCGGGCGGTTTGGCTCTCCAGGCGGTAGGGTGAAGATGCTCGATAAGAACTTGGTTCATGCGATCATTGGCGCCAAAGATCTGGACTGCGGCTCGGCCGAGTTGAGTGTGAACCTTGTGTGGACGCGTGGTCACGGCTGCCTACTCCTTGACCTAGAATACTTCCGGCCCATCAGCAAACAAGAAGTAATTCGGTTCCCTTCGTATCCCCCCTAATCCGCCCAGAATCGCCGGCAAGCATTCATGGAACTGCCTGTTTGCAACTATTCTGACTTTCCGGTGGAAGGGTCGGAGCGGCGAGTGCGAGTTACGGGGCTTGCCAGTCTAAGGCGTAGATTTCCTCGGTGCCGGTGTCGCGCAGCAGCAGCGGTGAATCGTCGGGCGCCATACCGAGCCAGACATTCCAGTAGCCGGTCTGCCGGAAGTTTTTCAGGTCGGCGACGCGCTCGACCTTCCGATCGCGAACGCGTACTCGCATAACCGACGGCTGGTTCTCCTCATGCAAGAAATAAACATAGTCTCCGTTTTTCGACCAATTGGGGAAGCCCATGCTTATTTTCGCGATCTCCTCCCACTTCTGGGTGGCGAAATCGAAAAGCGCAAGGCTGCGGGAATTGAACGGCATGGCAACGAGATTGCGCCCGTCGGGCGACCAGCGAGGAGAGAAAAGACCTTTTGAGTCAGGCAAGGTTGAAATTTGATGAGTCTTGACATCGAGAATCCGGACGGTAAGAGTGGGGTCAGATGGCGCGCCGCCGAAGGCAATTCTTGTTCCGTCGGGCGACCAGGTGGGATCAAATTCTTCCTCGGTGTCTTCGGGTATCAGTTCGCGCGGCGTTCCCCCATCGGACGAAACCATGTACAACTTCGCCTTCTGGCGGTTCAGCATGCCATAGAAAACGATCTGCTGGCCATCGGGTGACCAGCTAGGCAGCACGGGAGTGAGCGGCGGGTAGGTGAGCTGAATTCGCTGGCTGCCGTCCAATTTGCTTTTCCAGAGCGTTCCCTCCGGGAAGCTGACATAAGCCACCCACTGGCCATCTTTAGAAAAGCTGACGCTATCCGCGGAAATCCCGGAAAGAAATGGCACGAACGCCGCCGACTTAGTGTCATAGCGAGTCAACTCCCCACGCGCCAAGGCTCCCACCACGAACAGCTTTTTGCCATCTTTGCTGGGCAAAGGCGTGTAGAAAGTCATGGGCCCGGAGGTCAACTGGACGGGTTGGCTCTCCGCTTTACCGAAGAAATCCCCCTTTTCCGCAAGAGCCCAGATATTGGTTCCTGACTTGAAAACAAAATATTTCCCGTCTGGGGTCCATCGGCCGGCATTCTCGTCGGGAGGAGTGTGCCAGCCGGGAACTAGGAGGTGCAGGTTCGTCCCGTCGACCGAGACCTGGTAAAGAGGGCCAGTAAACGTCAAATCCCCGGTGTTGAATCGAATCACGGTTCCGTCCGGCGACCAGGCAGCAAACCAGGCTCTGTCCGGCGTGGAGACGAGCTTGTGGGGTTCCGAACCATCGCTCTTTGCCAGGAATAAGTCTTGTCCTTCGGCATAAACAATCCTTTGGCCATCGGGAGACCAGGCGGAGGCCTGTCCAATGGCCTCTCCCAGTCTGCGAGGCGACCCGCCGAGCACCGGCACTGCCCAGAGCGATCCCTGGAATGCGGTCTGGCCCACCTCGTCCGCCACAAGCAAGGTTGCCCCGTCGGGAGAAACTCCGAGCAATCTCATCGTCGGGGCGGGAATCGGGATCAGCGCTACTTCTCCACCGGAGCTGGACACCTGCGCGATGACAGGACCCGACGCGAGAAATTCATTAAAGAAAAGCCGTGCCCCGTCCGTACCCACGAGACCCTTTGGACTGCCGTCGTGAGTGACCGGGACGTAGCCGGACACTTTGGGCGGAGGAAGAGGGCGAGACTGCAGATAGAGGAGGGACGCGACGACGAGAAGAGCCAATCCGCCACCAGCGACTGCCCAAGTCTTCCATTTGGGCCGCCCGGTTTGGGTGACCGCCGACTCGTGCCGCAGGCTACCCGTCCCGGCCACTGCTGAAACTTCAGCACTCACCGCAGATGCGGTGGCGACGGACCGACCCGAATCCGTGTCCCGCTTCAGCCGTTGGAGGTCGGCCCGCATCTCCGCCGCACTCTGGTAGCGCAGATTGCGGTCTTTCTCCAAAGCCTTATTGATCATATCTTCCAGCCGGGGGGGAACTTCAGGATTCAGCCGCACGGCTGGAGCAGGCGCCCGGTTCAAGATGGATTCGAAAATCGCTGCGGTACTGTCGCCACGGAATGGCAACTGGCCGGTGGCCATCTCATAGAGGACAGCTCCGAAGGAGAACAAATCGCTGCGGGCGTCCAGCTCTTTGGCGCGAGCCTGTTCAGGGGACATGTAGGCGATGGTGCCAAGAGTCGATCCAGGGCTGGTCAGATTCTGGTCATCGATGATGCCAGTGATGGTGTTCGCCGAGGCAATCTGGCTCGAAGAACTGGCTGGGAGTGCGACTTTCGCCAGCCCGAAATCGAGAATCTTGGCGTGCCCCCGCTTGGTCATAAAGATGTTCGCGGGCTTAATGTCGCGGTGAACGATCCCCTTTGCGTGGGCGGCGTCAAGCGCGTCGGCGATGTCCGTGGCGATGGTCAGAAGAACGTCCATTTCCAGCGGACGCCCCCCAATACCGTGCTTCAGCGTCACGCCTTCCAGAAACTCCATGGCGATGAACGCTTCGCCGTGCTGGTCGTCAATTTCGTAGATGGTGCAGATATTCGGGTGATTGAGAGCAGAGGCAGCCTTGGCTTCGCGCTCAAAGCGGCTGAGGGCTTGCCGGTCTTTGGCCACGTCGTCGGGCAGGAACTTGAGAGCCACAAAGCGGCCGAGTTTTACATCCTCGGCCTTGTAGACCACGCCCATGCCCCCGCCGCCGAGTTTCTCGATAATCCGGTAGTGCGAGATGGTTTGGCCGATCATCAGAAGATATTTGGCTTTTGAGTCGCTTCATATTACAGACGCATCATTCGCGAGTCAACGAAACGCGTCCGCGGCTGCTGGTGTCATTTCCCGCGTTGCGGTGGTGACGGGCCTAGTTGCTTTCCCATTTTCTGGGTTGCGGGCTCATTTCCTGACTGCGTGTTTGCACCCAGCACATTGCTTCCCCGCGCGGACTGCGCACAACTACACGATCGACTCCGATGTCGGCCTCCAATCCATCCGCGCGGAAACAGCCGATGTGCTGCGGGGCCGGGACAAACAAGTCCAGCTGAACAACTCCCTCACGGCTGTGTGCCGGTGGAATTCAGTTCCACCGCAACGAGCCGTACTTCACTGGAAAAGGGTGCGGGCGTAGAACGCGAATAGCTCACATAAATGGTCTGTCCATTGTTGGAATCGTATTCGACGTGGGCAAGCGCGTCGTAGACGCTGCCACTTGCCGGCTGCATGGCAAAGAAGGCCACGATTTCGCCGGACCAGGGACCTTCCGGATTCACGGAGGTGCGTATCACGACATTTTGCGAAAACGGCGGGCTGTACACGGCAAGGTAGCGCTGGAGATAGGGGTTCCACGAGATGCTGAGAATGTTGGCGTCGTTAAAGACCGACACGGCATCGCTAATTTGCGTCGACCAATTCCCGTTGCCTGCGTAGAAGCTCCAGGCGCTGCGATCTTGAGCGCTGGAAGGGTCGACCTTGCCCAACTGGCAACCGGTGGCGTACCCGCATCCGTAGACATAAAGCGTTCCGTTGCGAATGAACGAGGCGGAACCAAAACCCGGCTCGTTCTGGGTGAAGAGCAGGTCCGGATGGTCTGCCACAATTGGTGGATTCGAGGTGGGACGCTGCGGCTGTTGTTGCAGGTTCTGCCATGTGGCGACGGAGGTGCCGATCCCTTGAAAGTTAAAATTGCCGGGCTGCGCGCTGACCAACATATAGAAAATCAAAGCGCTTCCATCGCTGCGGTTGACGACGACCGACGTCGGCCAAAGCGCCCAGCGCCCGCCGCAAGGCTGCGCCTGGCAGTCGTTGACGTTATGCGCCTGGTTGAACGCTTCTTCCGCTGGAGTCAGCGGCAAAATCATGGTGGGCGCTCCGGCAGAATCCAGCTGCTCCTGAAATCCGGTGATACCGGATTGCGCGTTGAGGTCCGTTGTAAACGACCAGGAATCGCTGAGCAAGGTTTGGTCTTCGGCGTTCGCCTTGGCTATAAATGTGTCCCCGTAAAGCCACACGGAGTAACCCTGGAATAGGGCGCTGTAGCCTCCGTCTCGTCCGACAATATCCGGGTTTGTCGGGATGGCGCCGAGATCCTGCGCCTTGGTGATCGATAAGGCAGGCGGAGGCCCCGAGGAGGGTGAAGGATAGCCACCACAGCTGGACAGTCCAAGAATCAAGAACCACACTGGCATTATCCGGGACACGATCCTTAGACGGCTTCCTCGATGAATGGGAGTGTACCCATTGCGGACCAGTTCAAATCTTCGGAAAAGGAGCGGAGTTCTCAACGAGCCGTTTCGTTCCACAAGGACCTGTGTTTCGCTTGCCTTGTGCTCTGCTTATTCTCTGATTACAACATAGGCAAATGGGTTGCGCCCAGGATGTAAGGAAGTGTCGGCAATCCCGTCCTTAAGACATCGATGCGCTGTTGCACGGTGTAGGTTTTCTCTTTGTCATCGACGGCCTGCGGAAGAAGGAGCCGATTGCTTTTTCCCTTCCCGGGTAATGGGTTAGTTTCCTGACTGGGTGTTTGCAGCCCAGTACATTACTTCCGTGTAGCGCGTCATCCGGGAGCGAACCCCCGTCGACCCGGCATGTCTTCATTGCTTACGTGGCTATCTCCTCGAGGAGCGCAGCATCCATCGCTTAGGACAGGGCATCACTTTGCCTTGAACCACAGCAACTCGTTGCCCAAAGTGGTGAGTGGTTCTCCGGATGGCATCTGCTCGACGGAATGTCCTCCGCGCGGCTCCGGAACATCGAGATACCCCAATATCTTGCCATTCTTACGATCGAGCTTCACCACCCACCCGGGCGAACCCGGTGGCTGATCGAACGGACTCATGCCAGCCCACAACACCTCGCCTACCAGCTTCAGCGAATAGATACGTCCAAGATGAGGAATTTCGCCGAGGAAGTTACCGTCGAGATCAAACTTCTCAATTCGGCCGTTTTCCCGGTCGGCCACATACACAGTTCCTTCCTCGTCGATCTGGATTGCATGCGGCAGGCGGAAGTCGCCGGGACCCGTGCCCGCTTTGCCCCATTGCTTCACCCTCTTGCCGTCGGGAGTGTATTCCAGAACTCTTGCGTTACCGTATCCATCCGTGATGAAGATGCGTCCGTTAGGCCCAAAGGCGACGTCAGTGGTTCCATTGAACGAGCTGCCGTTTTCCGGCTGCTCGCCGACAGAAATGGTCATGAGCTTTTCGCCAAGCGGGGAATACTTGATGAGGGTAGAAGAAGCGGCATCCACGGTCCATACGTTGCCCGCAGGATCAATGCGGATGCTATGCGGGATCTCGTAATCCCCCTTTCCCCACGAGCGCAAGACTTTCCCCTCGCGGTCTAGAACGAGGACCGTGTCGGCCTTATCGCTGCGTTGTAGTTCGTAGATAGTTCCCTTGCCGTCAACCGCTACCCAGGAAACGGCTCCCGATTCCCAGCCGATGGCGGGCGGCTTGGCTGCGAAATGCACGCCGTTGAAGGGCAGTTTAGGGGAGGCTTCAATTCGAGCGCGCAGATCGGCTGCGCTTCTTTCCTGGGCTTCCCTATCCACCTCGTTCACTTGACTCGGGTCCTGCGCGAAAAGTGCAAGAGAAGCAAGACAGACCAGGATTCTCAACGACATTCTTGGATTACTCCCTCTCTATGAACCTTGTCGCGAACGCGGGTTAGACGCTTCGTTCAGTAGTGCAGTGCCTGGGCGGTATAACTGGAATGTGCGCATAGGCTCCCGCGCGGCCGGGATGCTCATCCGGGGATAAGTTGGACCTCAAAAGTCTTCCACTTCGTCCGGGACAATCGTCAAGCGCTGCTTGCAAACTAAGTCGTTCTCAATTTTGCGTTGACACGAAACGCGGTGGCGGCTGCTGCTGTCATTTGCCTGGTTGCGGTGGCGGCGGCCGAGTTGCTTTCCCGTTTCGCGCTAGTGGGTTAGTTTCCTGATTGCGTGTCTGCAGCCCAGCACGTTACTTCCGGGTTGCCCGTTAATCGGGAGGCCGGGAACATAAGGATCGTTTTCCTCTGCCCAAGCGGAGTGAGAAAATCATTCCGCCCGTAGCGCTCGAATGGGATCGGTACGCGTTGCGCGCCAAGCGGGCAAAAAACACGCTGCAGCCGACGCAAGGCTCATCACCGCAAATGCCGCGGCGAAGGCCAGCGGGTCTCGCGGGCTCACCTGATACAGGAGGTTGCCGAGCAGCCGCGTTAGAAGGAGCGCCAGGGCGGTCCCGATAATTATGCCAGTTGTTGTCAGGAGCAAACCGCGGAACAAAACGAGACGCAGCACGTTCGATGTGCTGGCGCCAAGAGCCATACGCAGCCCCAATTCTCGAGTACTCTGCGAGACGGAGTACGACATCACGCCGTAAAGGCCGATGCCGGCAAGCAGCAGCGCCAAGCCTCCGAACAGCACGACCAAAGTTACCGCGACGAGTTCGTGGGACGTCGAACGGTTCACTTGCTCCTGTAGCGTAGTCATTTCGAATACAGCGAGGTCAGGATCGAGCGCGCGCACTTCGCGAATCAGAGCCGTTTGGATGGTTTGCAGAGGTTGCGTCGTACGAATGTGGATGTCCGGTTCGATGTCGAAATACTGGCGGAGCGGGACATAGAAAAACGACTTCGCATTCTCGCGCAGGCTCTCATATTTGGAATCCGCGGCGACACCGACCACTTGCACCCAACTGCCTTTCACTTGCAGGCGCTGGCCGACGGGGTTCTGCCCGCGCCAATACCGCGCGATCATGGTTTGGTTGACGATAGCGACGCGCGGCGCGTTTTCGTCGTCGGCGCGAGTGAATTCGCGACCGGAGATGAGAGGAATGCCCAAAGTGGCGAAGTAGCCGGGACTGACCTCGTTGTATTCTGCGGTGGGCTGTTCGTTGGGTTGCGTTTCGTAGCCGTCGACGGCAATGGGCGACGAAGAATACGGCGCCATAGCTGAGCGGAATCATGCGGGCGTAAGCGGCCGCTTCAACACCGGGCAGCCCGCGGACCCGCTGGATCAATTCGTCCTGGAAGGTTTTGGCGTGCGGTGCGTCATAGCCAGCGGCGACCAGAGGTATCCAAGTATCGAGTACACGCGTAGTGGAAAAGCCCGGACTGCCGGTTCGAATTTTGCGAAGGCTTTGTATCAGCAAGGTCGCACCCACTAACAAGATGAAGCTGAGTGTGACTTGGAGGATCACCAGGCTCGAGCGGAACCATGCTCGGCCGTGAGCGCCCATAACAGCGGATGCCTCGGTTTTGAGCGTGTCGGCGATGGCAAGGTCCCGCGTCTGGAACACCGGGACCAAGCCAACCGCAAGCGTGACGACAAGACAAAGGGTCGCACTCAGCCCGAGCACACGGCCGTCGATTTGTCCGGACAGGAACATCACATCTCCTCCACCGGTCTGTAGGAGCAGAACCAGCGCATGACGGCACCAGTACGCAACTAGCATGCCGCCCGCTGCCCCGCAGGCTGACAGCAGCAACCCTTCTGTCATGAGTTGCCTCAACAAGCGGCCGGGGCCGGCGCCCAGAGCGAGGCGAACGGTCATCTCGTGCCGGCGCGCGAATGACCGGACGAGCAGCAAGTTGCCGACGTTGGCGCAGACGATCAGCAGAACAAACAGTGTCACCACAACCATGATCTCGAAAGTCGGAAGCAGATTGCCGGCGTGATTGAAAGGCGTTTCCCACAGCGCCCAGACCTTGATGCCGCGGCCGCGGTTCGTGGCGGGATATTCAGCTTCGAGCCGCGCGGCAATAGCGGAAATTTCCTGCTGAGCTTGATTGCGGGTCACGCCAGGCTTGAGTCGCACATACGCTTCACACCATCGCGCGCCGCGATCTTCAAGCTTGTTGCCGTCGCCGTAGAAAGCCTCGACCACCGAGACAGGCACCCAGTACTCGATCGCCCGGCCGACAAAAGTCCCGTAGAATCCCTCGGGCGCGACCCCGACGATGTTGAGCACGACGTTATCGAAGCGCTGCGTCTTGCCGATGATTTCGGGATCGCCCTTGAGGCGGGTCTGCCAAAGACGGTAGCTGATCACCACGACCGGATGAGCGTTGCGGCCGGTGTCTTCGCCTAGCTCAAAGCCGCGGCCCATAATGGGATGGACTCCAATCGCGTCAAAATAGTTTGCGGAGACGATGCTTCCGGTAATGGTCTGCGCGCGCTCGCCAATGGTCAGAGTCGCGCCGGTGATTGAGCTGAGAAAGAGCGTCTCACATAGAGTGCAGCTTCTGCGCACGTCCATGAGATCGGGCCACGACGTTTCGTCTCTCTGGTCACCCACCGTTCCGGACAGTGCCACCAGGCGCTCCTGGTGGGTCACCCCCGGGTAAGGACGCAATAAGATTCCCTCAATCCAACTGAAGACAGCGGCATTGGCGCCGATTCCTAACGTCAGGCACAAGATTGCTACCACAGAGAATCCCGGATTGTGCCGGAGCATCCGGAAACCGAAGCGGAGATCTTGGAGCGTCGTCTCGATTATCTGCAGTCCTATCTGGTCGCGGTAGAGTTCCTTGGTTTGCTCGACGCCGCCAAAGCTGCGAAGCGCTTCGCGCCGCGCGTCCTCGGCGGTCATGCCTCTGCGCAAGTTCATCTCCACGGCCAGCTCCAGGTGCGAACGGAGTTCCGCGTCCAGGTCGGCTTCCAGACGGCGCCGCCGGAAGAGCGCCGCAAGCCGCTGGATGAACGTGTGGAAAAACTCGCGCATAAGCTAACTCGTCCTCAGCACGCGGTTGATCATCGCGGACATGCGTCCCCAGCTTTCTGCTTCCTCCTCGAGCTGTTTCCGTCCGGCCCGCGTCAAGGAGTAGTACTTCGCTTTGCGGTTATTCTCCGAAACGCCCCATTTGGACGCGATCCAGCCGCGCTGGACCAGCCGCAACAACGCCGGGTAGAGCGTCCCCTGGTTCAATTGCAGCAGGTTTTCGGAAACCTGCTGGATGCGCATGGCGATCCCGAGGCCGTGCATCGGCCCCATGGAATCGAGCGTCTTCAGCACCAACAAATCAAGAGTGCCTTGCAAGACTTCGGATTTGGGAGAAGGCATACGCTCCTTTAGACGCTCAACAGGAGAAAAGGAGAGCGTACCACGTTTCTGTTGGTCGTCAACAGGAGTTTTGAGGAAGGAGAGGCGCCTGCGCCGGACTGCGCGAGACATTGCGAACAGAAAAGTCGGTCCGATTTGGGGCGCTTGCCCCCGCCGAATAAGGCGCCAACCTGAATTGGGTAATCCCCGGTAAAGCAGCGTGTCCGTCGGCAGCGTAACTGAAAATGCGGGCATCGTGGTCCACAAACGGGGTTGTGGAAAGCGAAAGGTTGTTCTGGGCCTATCGTCGGCTACCCGGAAATTATCCGGAAACGGCGCTCTGGGACGTAGAGCGTTGGGTCCCGGATGGATGGTCGGCCATTCGGAAACCGTCTGCGGCAGCCCGTTCCACTCTTCAAACACCCCATGCGCCAAGTGCTGCTTGCAAACTGGACCGTTCTGATTCTGCGGCGACAATTCTGAGGCGGCATTTGTCCGGGGGAGGCGTGTATGTTACGCTCTTGGCTGCAAAGTTGGCCCGGCCGAGAGCTGCGCAAGTCCCTACGTCGCTCGACCTCACCTTCCCGCGTACATCGAGAGTCGCGCGAAGGCAAAGGCGTCTCTGTGTTCGAATCGGCCTGGGCGGAACATACGGAACGCCTATGGTTGGCAGACAAGTGGCATCCAAGGCCGAGAAGGAACCCCGCGAGATCAAGCTTGCGCATTCTCCGGATTCCGACGATGCCTTCATGTTTTACGCGCTGGCGACCCACAAATTGCCCACGCCGGGTTTCAAATACACGCACATTTTGTCGGACATTCAGTCGTTAAATGAGGCCGGGCTCGCTGAAACCTATGACGTCACCGCGCTGAGCTTCGCCGCCTATCCCTCGCTGCGCGACAAATACATCTTGCTGGATTGCGGCGCGAGCTTTGGCGAAGGCTACGGGCCGGTCGTCGTTTCCGCGCACTCCATGAAGCCTCAGGATTTGAAGGGCAAGCGCGTTGGCGTGCCCGGGCTGAAAACCACCGCGTATCTCACCATGAAGCTATTTGAGCCGAACTTTGAGCCGGTGGTGCTACCCTTCGACAAAATCATTGAAGCGGTACGCAACGGAGTGGTGGATGCGGGTCTGCTGATTCATGAGGGGCAACTGTTCTTTCCACAGCTGGGACTGCAACGCGTGGCAGACCTGGGGGTCTGGTGGCAGGAGCTTACTTCCCTCCCGTTGCCGCTCGGCGGGAATGCCGTGAGACGCGCGCTTGGCCCGGAGCTTGGCCGCCAGGTCGCCAAGACCATCCGCAACAGCGTGAGCTATGCCCTGGAGCATCGCGAAGAGGCTTTGAATTACGCCATGCAGTTCGCGCGGGAGATGGACCCGGAGCTCGCCGACAAGTTTGTGGGCATGTACGTAAACAAGTGGACTCTGGGCTACGGCGAAAGGGGAAAGAAAGCCGTGCGGGAATTGATCGAGCGCGGGACCGCCGCCGGTCTGTTGCCCGGCCCTCCCGAAATCGAGTTCCTGGAAGAATAGTTGGTGGGCAGAGTTGCTGCCGTCCAGGAATTCGGCCAGAATAGAAAACTGTAGTAGCCCCCGCCGCTTCTTAGCGTCTTAATCAACGAACTCGGACCGACGGAAATACTCCTCCCGGGGAGGGCTTTAAATGAGACGCCGGCTCACCCTAGTGCTGTTGGGCACATCCATTCTGTCAGGATGCTCCGCTGCCACTACGCGTCTCTATCCCGTGCAAGGTCCGTTAACCACACTAACCCCATCCGCGGTTTTCATTGCCAAGGTCTCGGGCATGTTTAGTTCGGGAAATTTCTCTGTGGTTCTTACCGATGGGGAGAAATGTAAAGGGCGCTGGGAATTGGTGCGTCCTCCAAAAGGCCCGCAGAGCGCAACCGCGGGCGGTGCTCCGGCTGCAAACGATCTTTCCGCGGCGTGGGACATTGTTTACGGCCCGGGGTTTTACACGGCCCATGTGCTGGGTGCCAAACAGTACGCGCGGGCTGCGCCTACGTGTGGCCAAGGGCTGGTTCTGAATGTCGAAATGCTCAGGCCGGACAACGTGCAAGAAAAATCAACCCGTACGCTGCTGGGCGTAGCAAAAGACAATAAAAACAATGTCTACAAACTGGTTTTTTAGTTTGCTATCGGGAAGAATAAATGTTGCCCGTCATTTTTTCTCCGGCTGCTTGACCGCGGGCGTGAAATACAAATCCTGATAATCGAAGCTGAAATCCGCCAACGGCGAGACCGCGACCATCGTGAAGTGGTCGATGGAGCCATCTGGCTTGAGCGCGAAGGTTACGAATGCGTCTTCCACCGTGCGATCGCGCCAGTGGGCCTTGAACGTGTCGTACTGCCAGTGCTGCAGGTCCGCCACGCCTTTCGCCGTCCGCTCGAAATTTAGCACGAGGCCGACATTCTCCGGCCGGATGGTGACCTTTCCATACCAGGGATCGGCATAGTCGCCAGCGTATTTCGCCAGGGCCAGGGAAGGCTTGGAATCCGCAGCGCGCGATTGAGAGGCCTTGCTCATCGTTTCGTCGGCCTCTTTTCGATCTTTATCTTCAATCGCTTTGAAGGCCGCGATGTAATCCTGGGTGGGACCGCCGAGATAAGCGTCAAGCATGTGGAAAAGGACGGATTCGAAGGCCAGGTCTTCTTCGGCGTTGGTGAGGATCACCACGCCAAGATTTTCTTCCGGCACCAGCATCACCCGCGTGACGAAGCCCGCAACGCCGCCGGAATGGCTGACCAGTTTTCGCCCCTTGTAGTCGCGCAGCACCCAGCCCATGCCATAGCCGGCAAAATGGCGTTGCAATCCCTTTATCTCCGGCGGCTGCGTCCCCCACGGGCACAATCATCTGCTGCGCCCACATCTCGCGTGAGGATTTTTCGCTAAAAATGCGAGTGTCGGTGCCGGGAATTTTCCCCCGGTTGAGCTGCAAGAGCAGCCATTTCGACATTTCTGCGACCGAAGAGTTGATGGAGCCGGCGGGCCCGGCATTGTCGAGATTTTCGAAGGGGATGGGCTGAAGCTTCCCCTCGACTTTGGAATGCGGCCAGGCCCAATTTTCGCCTTCCTTGAGGGCGGTGTTGCTGGTGTTCGTGGCGGTCATGCCGAGCGGCAAAAGGATTCTCTCGCGGACGTAGTTGTCCCAGCTTTTGCCGCTCACCTCCGCCACCACCTGGCCGGCGGTAAGAAACATCAGGTTGTTGTACGCATAGGTGGTTCGAAAACTGGTCGCCGGCTTCAAGAAGCGCAGGCGGTAAACGACTTCGTCACGCGTAAAGCTGGTGTGCGGCCAGAACATCAAGTCCCCTTCGCCGAGTCCGAGCCCGCTGCGATGACAGAGCAGATCGCGGATGCGCATCTCCTTCGAGACGTACGGGTCGTACATCTCGAAGCCCTTCAGTCGTTCGTACACGGGGTCATCCCAGGAAATTTTCCCTTCGTCGACTAGCGTCGCGAGCGCGGCGGCGGTGAAAGCCTTGGTGTTGGAGCCGATGCCAAACAGCGTGTTTTCGTCAACCGGAGTCGCTTCGCCAAGTTTGCGAACGCCGTAGCCTTTGGACACCACAACTTTCCCGTCCTTCACGACGGCCACGGCCATCCCTGGCACTTCAAATGTTTTCATCGAGCGAGCAACGTATTCATCCAGATCCGGCGGCAGATTCTGCGCCATCGCAGGCGCTGCAAAGAGCACCACAACCGCAATCCACGGCCACACGCGCATTTTCATCGCCCAACGCCTCCTCGATTCGCCGCGTTAGCTTACACCAGATTCAGCTCCGTTCTTCAGCCCGCCCTCTGAGTCCGATAGACAACCCGGAATCGCGTTTTTGCCTCAGCGCATGGGGCTCAGGCGCGACTCTCTCGGGCCGTAGCTTTCAAATCGGCGTAAAAAAGAATACTTAAGTTTTTACTTGACAATTGTCCGCGCCCAATCGATACTTAAGCAGGTACTTAACAAATGCCCCTTGCAAGGAGAGAGACCATGGAAAAGCGATCTGTTACCCACGGCACTTTCGTAATCGAGAGGAGTTATCCCACCACGCCGGAACGCGTGTTCGCCGCCTTCGCCGACCCGGCTAAGAAACGCCGCTGGTATGCCGTAGGGGAAAGCAGCGAAGTCGAGGGGTTTGAGATGGATTTTCGCGTCGGAGGCAACGAGCGTACCCAACGCCGTTTTAAGGAGGGCACCCCGTTTAAGGGTATCGCGCTTACGAGCCACACCCATTATCAGGACATTGTGCCCAACCGTCGCGTCGTATTTGCCTATACCATGACCCTCGGCGACAACCGCATTTCGGCGTCTCTGGCCACGGTTGAGTTCTTGCCAACGCAAAAAGGGACCGACCTCATCTTCACGGAGCAGGGAGCCTTCTTTGAGGGTGCGGATGGTCCTAAAATGCGTGAAGAGGGATGGCGCAAGCTACTAGAACAGTTGGCGAAAGAGCTGACGCCCCAGTGAGAGAGCGCGCCGAAAGGGCACGCGCCCATGCCTAGCCAAAAAATGAACATCGGCCGTGTCTTCCATGCTCTCGGCGATCCCACCCGCCGGGCAATCGTGGAGAGACTCAGCGAAAGACCCCTCACGGTCTCGCGGTTGGCAAAGCCCCTCGACATTACTCTGGCCGCGGTAGTTCAACACTTGCAAATATTGGAGAAGAGCGGGCTGGTGCATACCGAAAAGGTTGGGAGGGTGCGCACTTGCCGCGTCGAACCCGCAGGGCTGTCCGTGGCAGAACAATGGATAGCCGATCGACGTGCGATATGGGAACGGCGGTTTGATCGGCTCGGCGATTTGCTTGCTGAACCTGATGAAAATTGATTAGGGGGCGTTTATGAACATGGTTTTTTTCGGATGGATACGCATTCGCCACATCAAGCACGTAGGTCTCTCGGTCGCAGAGCAATGGATCCGCGATTGCCGTTCGCTCTGGCCAAGGCGGTTCGATCGGCTTGGCGATTTGCTTGCTCAGCTCGATGAAAATTGACGCGCGGCCTGGAATCACGCTCACAACGCTAGTTGGCAGAGAGTGACAGTTCGCAGCGCGATCTCTCCTTAACGTTCTCCCAGACCTGAGCGCCGAAGAGCCTCGCCTTGACGCCTCTCTTTGAATCCCGTACTGTTTTTTTCTGCCATGCGAGTCAAAATCCTTGTGAAAATTTGTCTACTGCTTTCCGCTGCGGCGCTGCCGTTTCCCGCGAACGCCCAGACCGCGTCCGAATTTCGGGACCATCCCGAAATCCCGAAGGAATGGCCGCGCGAGGCCGTTCGCGCCGCACACGGGATGGTGGCCACCGATGAGCCTCTGGCTTCGCAGGCCGGCGTGGAGATTCTGAAGCGCGGCGGGAATGCCGTGGATGCTGCGGTTGCGACCGCCTTCGCGCTCGCCGTTGTGGAACCTGCCGCGGGAAACATCGGCGGCGGGGGATTCATGCTGGTGCGCTTGGCCAACGGCAAGACTAATTTCTTCGACTATCGCGAAATGGCTCCCGGAAGAGCCACGCGCGACATGTACATCAAGCCTGACGGCACACTCGACGCTGAAGCTTCCACCGTCGGCTATCGCTCCGTCGCCCTTCCCGGCACCGTCGCAGGACTGGCCCTCGCCCTGAAAACCCACGGCACCATGAAGCTGGCGGAGGTCTTGCAACCCGCCATCCGTTTCGCGCAAGAAGGCATTCCGGTTACCGAAAAACTGGCGCGCGAATTCCAGGAAGAGCGCCACAATCTGCAGCGCTTCTCCATGAGCAACCATGTTTTCTTGAATGATGGGAAGCTTTACCGCGTGGGAGACACGCTACGTCAGCCCGATCTTGCGGCCACCCTGAAGCGCATCGCGAAAAATGGGCCGGACGAATTTTACCGTGGCGAGACCGCGAAGATGCTGGCTGGGGACATGGCTTCGTTTGGCGGACTGATCACGCTCGACGACCTGGCGCTCTATCAGCCGAAGATTCGCGAAGTGCTGCGCTCGACTTACACCCTCAATGGACTGCACTGGGAAGTGCTTTCCGCGCCTCCGCCCAGTTCCGGGGGCGTTGCGGTCATCGAAGCGCTGAACATGCTTCAGGACGTGACGCTAAAAGGCTGGGAAGATCCGCAGAGCGTGCACATGGTTGTGGAAGTGATGCGGCGGATTTTCGCGGACCGCGCGGCGTACCTTGCGGATCCCGATTTTTCGAGCGTGCCCGTGGCGGGCCTGACCAGTCCGTGCTACGCGAAGGAACTGCTTGCCTCGATCGATCCATTGCGGGCAAGTTCCAGCAAAGAAGTGCGCGCGGGGAATCCCCACGTGTGCAGCGCGGGCGTAAGCGCGATCGCTGCGCCGAATACGATCATTAGCCTGGGCGAGGGGCCGCACACGACGCATTTTTCCGTGGTGGACGCCGCGGGCAATGCCGTCGCCAGCACAACCACGCTGAATGACAGTTATGGCTCGCACGTGACCTCCTCAGCGGGATTCTTGCTGAACGACGAAATGGACGATTTCACCACCCAGCCCGGAGTTCCAAACGCGCTCTTCGGGCTGATTCAATCCGAAGGCAACACCATTGCTCCGGGCAAGCGGCCGCTCAGTTCGATGACGCCCACGATTGTGCTGCGCGACGGGGAGTTGAGTTTTGTCACCGGCTCACCGGGCGGGCCGACGATCATTTCCGTGACGCTGCTTTCGATCCTGAACTGGATGCGGCTGGGCATGGACGCGCAATCGGCCATCAATGCGCCGCGCTTCCACCACCAGTGGTTGCCGGATCAGGTCGAAATGGAGAAACTGTTTTCGCCGGAGATGGAAGAGCAGATGAAGGCTCGCGGATACGAAATAAAGCAGCGCCGGCATATCGGCCTGGTCAATGCCATCGGCATCGACTCGAAGACCGGGGAACGCTGCGGCGCCGCCGACCCGCGCGACCAAGGCTCCGCAGCCGGATACTGACCCTTCTTGTTGCGGGAGCTTCCGAGGGCCAGATCTTCTCGGCACGCCAAGTCCCCAGCGACCACGCCTTAACCGTTAAGACCTGTCATGCAGACCGCGCTTTCTGCGCGAAGCATCTCCACGTAAAATGAAACTGAACACTTATGCAAAGGATCCTCTCGACCTATTTATTCGTTGCGAAAAAACTTACGCGGGAATTGCTGGCGCAGATTCATGGCGCCGGGTTTCAGGGCATTGAGATCTTCGCGACGCGCAGCCACTTCGATTACGCCACAAAGGAGGAAGTGCGCGCCGTTGCGCAGGCGCTCGCGGACAATCGTCTGCAACTCAGCTCCCTGCATGCACCCACCAGCCGGGACGTGAACGTGAATCGCGAAGGCGGCAGCCCTCTCTCCGTGACCGAGGTGGAACGCGTGCGTCGCATCGAGGCTATGGATGAACTGAAGCGCGTGATCGAC
Organism: Candidatus Acidiferrales bacterium; assembly: GCA_963734105.1. GTDB lineage: Bacteria > Acidobacteriota > Terriglobia > Acidiferrales > UBA7541 > Acidiferrum. The sequence continues at coordinate 236,547 of CAVTFW010000001.1, forward strand.
GTGGCCGAAGATTTGCCCTTCCCGCGGCTGATTTTGCATATGGGCGGCTCCCGCGAAACCGCCGACGAACGCAAACGCGACGCCGCGTTCAGTTCGCTGGAACATCTCGCGCTCCACTCCAAACATGCTGGCGTTACGATCTGCGTCGAAAACACCACCAGCGAAATGGGCGCCCCCGCCTACTTGCGCTCGTTCGTGGACCAAACCCGCCTGACGGGATTGCGCTTCAACTTTGATACCGGGCACGCTCATCTTGCCGAGGGTCCGGAAGAAGAACGCATCCCCAAAAGCTTCGAGCCGCTGAAGGAGCTCGTCGCCAGCGCCCACATTCACGACAATCACGGCGAAAAGGACGAACATCTCCCGCCCTACGAAGGCACAATCGCCTGGCCCGCCGCCCTTACTCTCCTCAAATCCGCTCCCAGCGGCCCCGATCTCCCCCTCTCCCTCGAACTAAAGGAAAAAACCGGCCCCGACGCCCCAACGCTCTCCGACCAACTCGACGCAGCCCGCAAATCCCTCGATCGTCTCGAAGAAGCGTGGAACGACGGGCATTGAACGAATCCTCCGAAACTCCAGATTGAGCAATTTTATGACCATAGTCTATTATATGGTCATAAAGTGAGGTCGTGATCGAGGTTGCCATCTCCGAGTTCAAAGCCAAGTGCCTCGCGCTGCTAGAACAGGTGCGCCGCACTCGCCAGCCCACCCGCATCACTCGCCACGGGAAACCCGTCGCCGAAGTTGTCCCTCCTGCCCCCGTCTTGGACCGCAGCTCGATGTTCGGTTCAATAAAGGATTCCAAGATCCTTGGAGACATAATTTCTCCCGCCGATGATGAAGACGACTGGGAGGTATTGCGCGATTGAAGCTCCTGCTCGACACACAAATCTGGCTCTGGTCCTCGATCGATCCCAATCGCTTGGGACGAAGTACCTTTCAGACGTTGAAGGACGAAAACAACGAGCTCTGGCTTTCACCCATTAGCACCTGTGAAGCTCTGACTTTGCACCATAAGGGGAGAGTCTACCTGCACGGAAACCTGACCGCGTGGGTTGAGAATGCTACCGCACGGATGAAGGAAGCGATGTTGACCCACGAAATCGTCACTATTGCGCGGGAATTGCCTTTGCATAAGGATGCTTCCGACCGGATGATCGCAGCGACTGCGCTGGTCCTGGACCTGACCCTGGTGACGACTGGCGAGCGTTTGCTGGGGTTGACGCACATAAAAACTCTGGCCAATCACTGAATACTCCTGGGGATTATCGAGGCCCCGTCTCTGTTAAACTGTTGATTTGCACAGACAGCATAGAACCACACCATGACCACGATCACGATCGAAAATGCCAATAAATACGACGGGCAGGAAGTCACCATCCGCGGCTGGCTGTATAACATTCGCGAATCCGGCAAGCTGGTCTTCCCCATTTTTCGGGACGGCACTGGAATTATTCAGGGCGTCTGCTCCCTGAAAGAAAATCCCGAAGCGTTTGAAGCCCTGAAGGGTCTCACCCAGGAATCGAGCGTCATCGTCACCGGCAAGATCCGCGCCGAGCAGCGCGCTCCCGGCGGCTATGAAATGGGCGTCACCAAAATCCAAATCGTTCAGAGAGTCTCCGAAGCCACGCCCTTCCCTATTCAACTGAAAGAGCACGGGGTGGACTTCCTGCTGGACCAGCGGCACCTCTGGATCCGCACGCCGCGCCAGGCCTCCATCCTGCGCATTCGGGCCGAAGCGATCCGCTCCGCGCGCGAGTACATGGACGCTCAAGGCTACACGCTTACCGATGCGCCGATGTTCACGCCGGCGGCCTGCGAGGGCACCTCCACGCTCTTCGAAGTGAACTACATCGACGACCAGAAGGCCTACTTGACGCAGAGCGGGCAGCTCTACATCGAAGCCACCGCCATGGCTCTCGGCAAGGTCTACACCTTCGGACCCACCTTCCGCGCGGAAAAATCAAAAACGCGCCGCCACCTCACCGAATTCTGGATGCTCGAGCCCGAAGCCGCCTACGCCGAACTCCCCGACATGATGGACCTTGGCGAAGGCCTGGTCAGCGCCATCGTGCAAGGCGTTATCAAAAACAAATCCCGCGAACTCGAAACTCTCAAGCGCGACGTCAAAAAGCTAGAGAACATTAAGCCGCCGTTCCCGCGCATCACCTACGAAGAAGCCATCGCCGTACTGCAAAAAGCGGGCAATCCCGCAAAATTCGGCGACGACTTCGGCGGCGACGAGGAAACCATCATCTCCAGCAGCTTTGACCGCCCCGTCATGGTCCATCACTATCCGGCGGCGATTAAGGCGTTCTATATGCAACCAGACGCCGAGCGTCCCGATTTGGCACTTTCCTTTGACATGCTCGCCCCCGAAGGCTACGGCGAGATCATCGGCGGCAGCCAGCGCATCCACGATTACGACCTCCTCGTTAAGCGCTTGAAAGAAAATAACTTACCGGTTGAGTCCTTCCAGTGGTACTTAGATTTGCGCCGCTTTGGCAGCGTCCCCCACGCCGGATTCGGCCTCGGCCTTGAGCGCACCGTAGCCTGGATCTGCGGGACCGAGCACATCCGCGAAGTCATCCCCTTCCCCCGCATGATTTATCGGGTATATCCTTAATATCGGGTAGATTCAGCGGTCCCAGCTATTCATTTCAGAAAGTAACTCTGGCTTGAGAAGATTCGGAGTCTGTAGTCGATAGTCTGTTGTTTGTGGTCTGAAGCTGCTGCAGGCCTGTCTCCCGACTACCAACTACCGACTCCCGACTTCACTAAACGCATGCCTCAAAAAATCCGCATCATCGGCGTACCCATGGACCTCGGCGCCAGCCGCCGTGGCGTGGATATGGGCCCGTCGGCGCTGCGAGCTGCGGGCTTGCAGGCACGGATCAAGCAGCTTGGCCATCAGGTGGAAGACATCGGCAACATATCGGTGAAACAGCCGGAGGAACTCTCCTACGGCGAAAAGCGCGCGAAGTACATCGGCGAAATCACCGATGCGTGCAAGGATCTGGGCGCTGCCGTCCTGAAGTCCCTTGAAGAAGGGTACCTGCCGGTAGTCCTCGGCGGGGACCACTCGATCGCCGCCGGCTCGATCAGCGGCGTCGCGGCCCACTTCCGCAAGGAGAAAAAAAGCATCGGCTGCATCTGGCTGGACGCGCACAGCGACATGAATACGCCGGAAACTTCGCCGTCCGGCAACGTCCACGGCATGCCGCTTTCCGCCATCATGGGCTACGGCACGGGAGAGCTGGACGAACTCTTCGGCTTCAAGCCGAAGATCGAGCCGCAGAATGTAGTGCTCGTCGGCGTGCGCGACCTGGACACGCACGAAAAGAAATTCATCAAGAAGCTCGGCGTGAAGGCCTTTACCATGCGGGAAATCGACGAACGCGGCATGCGCGAAGTCATGTCCGACGCCCTAAAATACGCCATGGACGACACCGACGGAATCGCCGTGAGCTTGGACATGGACTTTGTCGATCCCAGCGACGCCCCCGGCGTCGGCACCCCCGTGCGCGGCGGTGTCACCTACCGCGAAGCGCACTTGGCCATGGAAATGATCGCCGACAGCGAATCCATGGTCTCCATGGAAATCGTCGAGATCAACCCCATCATCGACGAGCACAACCGCACTGCCCTACTCGCCGTCGAACTCGCCCTCTCCGGCCTCGGCAAAAAAATCCTATAGCGTTTGGGCAAAACTCCTTTCTTCAGTAGGTCTTCTGTAGCGGCCCCCTCCCGAGGCGGGCGCTTTAATAGCGCGAGAAAATGTCGGCGCGTCGAGGGTTGCTGGGGTCGGCGGGAGGGAGGAGTCAGTTCCCAGTCGACAGTCAACAGTTTACAGTTCAAGGCGACTTTCTCTGGTAGCCCTGGGTCCGTAGAGCGGGTTCGGCTGGTGAGAGCTCCAAGAGCCGGCATCCCTGCTGGCGTTCCCTGGGTCGGTGCCAAAAATGTCGGCGCGCCGACATTTACTGAGTGGGTAGATAAATCTAAAGTATTACTTGAAGGCTGCGCCATGGTTGTGGCCCCCCTCCCCCTGTTTTGCGTAAGTGCGGGAATAATTAGGGTTACGGGTGAGCGGACCGTAGGTGCGGGAATAGTTGGACTTACGCGAAGTGGAGAGTGACGGGTGGCGAGTGGCGAGAAAGAGGGTGCACCCCTCCCCCCTCCCCCTGTTTTTCGGTACGGATGCGGAAGTGATAGAGAGGACAGGGGATAGAGTGAAGACGGTTCGGTACGGGAATCGGTACGAGTTGGGAAGCGCCAGAAAACCGGGCAGTTAAGGGAAGGACGGAAGCGGTACGGAAACCGGCACGGCAAAGAACGAGTGGGCGAGGAAGCAGAGAGGATCGAACTGGCACAAGCGTCGCGTCCCCTGAGCATGGCAGATCAGAATAGTACAATATATACTAATTGTCAATTATAATTAATAGGTATCTTATTCGAATGAAGGGGCTGCAGGGGTCTGGGTGTGGTCCGCGTTGAGATCCTTCACCCGCAAAAACCGCGGGTTCAGGATGACAGAAAATCGCTACCCGTTTCGAAAAACGAGTAGCAAGGGGTGGGGGATTGAGGGGAACCCCAAGAGCCCACGCCTCAACCCCCGAGGGTGGCCGACCCAGCTGTGGAAACTGCGTTTGGACCAGAAAGGGGACAGTATCAATCAAGGTATATACGTAGATTTATGCTTTGCTGTCGTACTCAAACCCTCAATACAATGAGGCGAAGATCGAAAACGGACGGCTAGACCGGAAGGAGCGAATTCTGATGAAGCACATCATCATAGTTGTAGTCTTGGCGTTCGCCGCGAGTCCAGCGATTGCCAAACCGATAACTCGAACTTTCCAGCAATCATGCAGCGCCGTGTTCCCAGCCGCAGAGAAGCTTGGAAGTGAGAAACCATACAAAATGCAACTCGACGGCAAAGCGGATATGAACCTCATCATTGAGACAGGCTCATTCTGGAAAGCTGGCGCTGCGCAAATCATCGTGAGGTTTGTTCAGGACCCTGCCGGAACATGCACCGTGACCGATAACTCGCCATATTCCGGTGTACGTCGCAACGGTACCGTATTCCTAGATCGTCTAGAAAAAACGTTGGCCGAATCAAAGCCCGAAGCCCAAAAGTGAAGCTGCGTCGGGACGTCAGAGGGGAACCGGAAGGTCGCACTCGGGGAAAAATAGGAACGGGAACTTCCCGTCTGTCCCCCGTTTCAAGGAGTGGGGGATGAAGGGAACCCCAAGAGCCCACCCTCCAACCCCGAGGGTGGGGCACCCAAGTTTGTCTGATCGCCTAATCCCGGGCCACCCGCCGGTGGTCAACCTGGAATGTTCGCCTTTGGCGGCGGTGGTATCAATGACAGTCTGGACAACTGGTCCGGAGGCAGCCTGCATCCGTGTAGTACTTCAGACCAAGAAGAGGACCGCACTCAGCCATTGCACCTTCCATCGCTGACAATTGGGTCGTCGTCCCCTGGTTCGCACGGCAGCATCCCTTTCGGTGCGTTCTATCCGGCACGCGTAATTTTTGGAAATTTAGGGACTCCTGACGACGGAATCATCTACTACTGCCCCGACTGCGTCATCGCAAATCCATGCTCAGGAGGTGGGACAGGGGCAATCGCCAAGCGGTTGAACGGAGTGTGGGTGTGCAACTGATGCGGCTAACTGCGTCTAGACCACAGGGGCGGAAGCCCATTGCGCAAGGTTTTCAAATGTCCGACGCTTCGAGGCTCAGCGTAAACCTAAAGCTCCGATCCCCTAACCGGCATTTAAGGGTGCGCGATTCTGGGAACTGGATGGTCGCGGTCGGGGAAAAACGGGAACGCGAACTTTTCGTCTGTGCCTTGTTGCCAGCAGGAAGTTGCCCCATCTTGGTGAACGGTATTCTGTCGGCGGCTAGCTTTTGTTGACGACCTCGATATCGTGGCCGTCAGGATCAAGCACCCAGGTCGCATAATAGCCAGGATAGTATTCGAGACGAGCTTGAGGTGATGCCTTACTCTTTCCTCCGGCTGCTAAAGCGGCTTTGTAGAATGCATCTACTTCGGAATGGTCTTTGGCTACAAATCCGACGTGAACGGCCTGAGGATCGGGCTTCCCTTCTTTGAGCCAGAAAAAATGGCTTTTGCCAACACCAAAACCTTTCAAGTCTGGGTGTCCGTCTTTGCCTTCGTAGTCTAGAAGAGTTGTGATCCCAAGTGGCTTCAGAGCCTCGGTATAGAAAGCGACGGAACGCTTGAAGTCGCTGACTGTGAGAATAACGTGGTCTATCATATTTTCCTTTCTGTATTCATTGGTATCGACCTGAACGATCGATGGCCGTGCCATCCCCCAGCGAATCGCACGCTCCAACCCCAAGGGTGGGGCACCCGTCTGCAATTGCCCCGACTACAAATCCGATCCAAACTAGAACTTGTCTCATAAATGGGCGCGGCAAGAAAAGAAGAGTTTCCCCAGGGGCTAAAGCCGGGATTTTCTTGGCTCCAAATGTCGGAGCTGAAGCTCCGACCCCCTAACCGGCATTTATGAGATGGCTTGTAGTCACGAACTTATCTACTGGTGTCCTTCAACAGGAACGCCAGTCCGTCGTCGGAAACTGCTCCACGGGAGCGAGTCCGGAACATAAGGCACAAACATGTCGACCGCCGAACCACCCAGATGAAGCTGAGTTTGAAAAGCTCCTGTGCGCCCAGGCGTTTCCAATTTTATTGAAGTGGAAGGCACGACTTTAACCGCGAACGTACTGGCATTGACTATCAAGAAATCGTAAGAACCGGATGGAGCTAATCCCGGAATAACCACCCGGTGCTCATGAGATAAGTGGATAGGTCCCGGCCACTTTTGCCCTTCCACGAAAGAAATAGAAAATTCAAGTTGAAGATTCACAGCAGCCAATCGACCGTAATTTGTCACTGAGCAGGCAAAGACTTGAGCCGACCTACCGCCAATAACATCCACACTGCTTGCTTCCATCAATCCGTTGAGAACCGTAGGAGAAAGCTCCAGGATTTTGACAGACTGCGGCGAGGATTCGGACGTCACTAAATCTGGGTGACAACTCAGGAGCAACACTGGTTCGGCTTCAATCTCGACGGACTTTCTGCTGACCTTAGCAGCTTCGTTCGCTTCCAGAGCCGCCCATAACACTCCCAATGCCGCTACCGCCGTCCAGAAAGTCGGTGAAAGCAATGTTCGGCGGGCCCTTTGCCAGGCTTTGCCTCTCCCTCGGTGTGACGATGCTCCACTCACTCTTGATCCGCCTAGAATGCTCGGCCTATCTTATCGAAACTGGTCGGATGTGGGATAGGGCGAATAGGATATCAACAGAGCCGACTTGTCTCATACATGGGCTCGGGAAGAAGAGAAGAGTTTCCTCAGGGGCTAAAGCCCGGATTTTCTTGGCTCCAAATGTCGGAGCTGAAGCTCCGACCTCCTAACCGGCATTCAAGGGTGCGCGAGGCTGGGAACCGGATGGTCGCTGTCGGGGAAAAACGGGAACGGGTACTTCTGGTCTGTCCCCTGTCCCAACAAATCGTCTCAAGGGTGAGGCGTTTGATCAGATATTCCGATCCCAGGTTGCACGAATTGCTTTCAGCATGGCGGGATAGATAATCCATTTTCGGAAGGGATCGATTAAGCCCATGTAGAACGGCGTAATCCATGTTCTCTGGCGCACGTAGACCGCAAAGTAGAATCGATAGCCGTCGGCTCTTTTGGCGAGGGCACTGAGGGCCGCAGCATGAACGGTGCGATTCTGTATTTCAAGTAGCTGTTCGTTTTCGAAACAATAGACAACGCGGAACAGTCCTTCTAGCGTTCCAGGCACGAGCGAAGAACGAGCCCGATCCTCCGGCGTAAGGCGACTGGCAAACGATGCTGCCAAGGCATCCTTCGGTTCGGCCTCAAGTCGAAAAATGCGTCCAAGAAAAAACCGAAAACGGATGAGCGCGCGGGCCGCCGGCGGAAGTCCGTTGAATCCGCCCTCACTCGCCCGGCGAAGACATTCAGAAAGGGCAACGTCGTCGCGGTGCGCAGGTAGGTCAACCGCCCAGACGTCGTGCAGCGGGACGTCGGCGAGAAGCGTGTGCACGCGAAGCGGTAACGCGGAAAACTCGGATGGAGAAATCTGCGGCATGTTTAGTTGTTGGTTCCTATTCGTTGAATACGTGTACGTTCCCGCGACTTTCATTTAGGCTGTTGCTGGTCGTGCTCAGTTGAGAGTATGGCCCAGAATTTGCGATTTGGATCTCTTGTTGGGCGGTTCGAGGCTCAGCGTAAACCTGAAGCTCAGGCCTCCGAGGCTTGAGGGTTTTCGTCGCCGGGGACAGTCCTTGCCAGCGCTATGGAAACCCTCACCCCTGAAGGGGTGAGCTACAGGTTGTGGTGCGGGCGCGCTTTCCTTGGGCGGCTTCCACGGGTAAACTGGTTGCAGGGAACCTACTTATGTCCACTAAGACACGGCCGATGACCGGGCACGCCCCGGCAGCGAGCCTCACCAACGAAGAGATTCTGCGCTACAGCCGGCACTTGATCATGCCGGAAGTGGGCATGGAGGGGCAGCTCAAGCTGAAGGCTGCGAGGGTGCTTTTGATTGGCACCGGCGGACTGGGCGCGCCACTTGGCTTGTACTTGACTGCGGCGGGCGTGGGGCATATTGGGTTGGTGGATTTTGATGTGGTGGACTTCACCAATCTGCAGCGGCAGATCACGTTTGGCACGAGCGACGTCGGCAAACCCAAGGCTAAGGCGGCGTGCGCTCGCCTGAGCGATCTGAATCCGGACATCCAGATCGCCACGTACGAAACCAAGCTCACTAGCGAAAACGCTCTCGAACTGTTCAAGGACTACGACATCATCGTCGATGGCACGGACAATTTTCCGACGCGCTATCTCGTCAACGATGCCTGCATCCTTCTCGGGAAGCCTAATGTTTACGGCTCCATCTTCCGTTTTGAGGGGCAGGTTACGGTGTTTGGCATGCCCGACGGACCGTGCTATCGCTGCCTCTATCCCGAGCCGCCTCCGCCGGGACTGGTGCCCTCGTGCGCGGAAGGCGGCGTGCTCGGCGTGCTCCCCGGGATCGTTGGCTCGCTCCAGGCGCTGGAGACGATTAAGCTGATCATCGGCCGCGGCGAATCGCTTGAGGGGCGGCTGGTGCTGTTTGACGCGCTGGCCTTGAAATTCCGCGAACTGAAGCTGCGTAAGAATTCCGATTGCCCGATGTGCGGCACGCATCGCAAGATTCACCAGCTCATCGACTACAACGAATTCTGCGGCATTCGCGGCGAAGAGGAGGCGGGGCCCGACTTGCACGTTCCCGAAATTACCGCGCACGAATTGAAAGTGCGTCTCGACCGCGGGGATGACATTTTTGTTTTGGACGTGCGCGAGCCGCATGAATACCAGATCTGTAACCTCAATGGCCACCTCATCCCGCTCGGGGAACTGCCGCGGCGCGTTCACGAGCTCGACTCCGCGCACGAAATTGTGGCGCATTGCAAGAGCGGCAAACGCTCCGCCCAGGCCGTCGATTTCCTGCGTCAGGCCGGCTTCCGAAAGATCTATAACTTGCATGGAGGAATCCTCGCCTGGTCAACAGAGGTCGATCCTTCGGTGCCGCGGTATTGACTCGGGCGCAAGGGTTGCTTGAAATGGAAGGGATATCAGTAATCAGATATCAGCTGGGTCATCTTCCGAAGGCGGTCTCCAAGACACAGGGGCCGGACGTTCTTGTTTTTGCGCGTGTCTCTCGCTATCTTTGAATCGCAACCCTTAGCACAACGGACAAGTCGTCTCACGGAGGAACTTGTGGCAGCAAGCAAAGTAACGGCCATTAATAACGGCCCGCTACGTATCGAAGGTGAATTTGAAATGGTGGATCAGGAGGGCAAGCAATTTGGTTTGGCGGGCCGAACGGCGATCAGCCTTTGCCGCTGCGGTCATTCCGCGAATAAGCCCTTCTGCGACGGATCCCATAAGCGGCAGGGTTTCGACTCGACGGTTGCGGCGCGCGATCTTCCGCCGCCCGCCCCTAAGCCCTAAAAATGCGACTCATGCCAAGATGAGACAGTCTCACGATGAGACATTGCGCGGCTTTGCGCCATTCTTGGCTAGACGTTTGCTATCTATCTGGATACACGAGCGATACAATCTCTAAACGACGCGCGGGCCGGCCCGTTTCGTGTCTCGAAGCTGTCTCAATTGGAACAGCCGCTTGCAAGCCCATCGGTAACTCCTTAAATCACAATCACTTGTAGGCCTTTTCTCAGTGTACGAAAAGGTCACGGACGTGCATTCCTCGTCTTGTCCGGTTTTACCGGCGATTGGGGGATGTTTTGGGAGATTGGGCAAAAATGACCGGGTTTCTCCGCAAGGACCGCGGCAGACTCCCCGTCATTGCCTACAGCTTGCTGCTGGCCATGTTTGTCGCCGCAGTGCTGTATTCGCGATACGCCCACGCCGTCGGAACCCCCACGACATATCTGTACCTCGAAGTGGGAGGTTCTCTCCTAAGTTTTTGTTATGCGGCCAATGCCATGGTCCGCTTCCGCGGAACGCACGATCGCGTCGCGCTGATCCTTGCGTTTGGATTCGTCCTTTCCGGGATGATCGAGACGGTTGGCTACTTTGGCTTGAATGAACTTCTTCACAACGGCCAGCTTGCGTTTTCGCATGTACCGATGGGTTGGATGGTCGGACGTACGCTGCTGGCGGTTCTGCTCCTTGCGGCGCTTGCCGTCGAGCGGTTTCTTCCGACGTCGCGGCAGCCCAGCCGCGAAACGGCGGGAGTGCTGTTTGTTGTTGCGGCCGCTGCCTACATCACCAGTGCCGCTTTCATCGCAGCGCCTGCCACGCCCATCGCCAAATTAGGCGCGTTCTTCTCTCGTCCCTGGGAACTGCTCCCCGGAGGGCTGTTCGGCCTGGCGGCGCTTTTCTTCTACCGGCGTTACCAGGAGAACCAAAAGAGCGGGGATGAAGCATCGCTCTACGATTATTCGCTGTTTCTAGTGGCGTTGCTGAATGCGGCGTGCCACGTTGCGGCGCTGTTTTCGCGGCGATTGTTCGACGGCCCGTTCTTTTTTGCGGAGCTCACCAAGGTCGCCAGCTACGTCATCTTGTTGTGCGGCGCGCTGATCGACCAGGCACGGCTGTTCGAGCAGGTGCGCACGCTGGCGATCAGCGATCCGCTCACGGGACTGGCGAATTACCGCAGGCTGATCGCCGTGATTGAGTCCGAGCTGGACCGTTCCCGCCGCACGCTGCGCCCCTTCAGCGTTGTGCTGCTCGATATGGACGGGCTGAAGGCGATCAACGATCGTTACGGCCATCTGGTAGGCAGCCGGTCCCTGGTGCGATTGGGGAAAATCCTGCGCAATCATTCGCGCGCCATTGACACGCCGGCACGTTACGGCGGCGACGAGTTCGTTCTCGTCCTGCCAGAAGCTCCCAGGGAGATTGCTTCGCGCGTCACAGCGCGAGTTCGCGAGCGCCTTGCCACGGAACCGGAAGAGCCCACGCTGTCCGTCAGCGCCGGCATCGCCGCCTACCCGGAAGACGGCGACAGCGCAGAAAAACTTTTGGGCGCCGCCGACCGCGCGCTCTATCGCATGAAGCACCGGGGCAGCACGATCAATGCGATCACGCGGATTGCCGCGTGCCTGTGAGGAGAATGAACCGTGGCCTCCAGGAATAATTTTACGTTCCACCGGAGTGAAACCCGCATTCCGATGGAGATCCCCGTGGTCCTGGAAGGCCACCGGCAGAGTCCGGGAGTGGAAGCGACATTTACGGAAAACGTCAGCGCCCGGGGTGCGCGCGTCGTCAGCACCCGGCGGTGGGACAAAGGTGCGCAATTGTTCTTTGCTTCGCGCACGGGAGAGTTTCGCTCGGCGGCTCGAGTGGCTTACTGCCATTCATTGCATGGCGACGGCTATGCGATTGGGGTGGAGTTCCTCGAACCCGTGGGGCGATGGGTAGTTCAATCTGCAAATTAGCCTGACGAATTTCGGCGGGCGGACAGGAGGGAACTGCTGGAACAATTCTTGAGGAAGTTCAATTACTTGCGCAAAAGCAGAGCGCCGCACGGTTCGAGAAGGAGCCGTTCGGCGCTTCTGCTTTTTAAGCGGAAGAGGTTGCGGACGAAGCCAACGCGGCAGTGCGAAAGACAGAGGCCCGTTACCGCGGTTCGAACAAACCCGTTTTCATGCGTGCTTTTGTCGCATTTCATCAAATTGATCGTTCACTCAGAAAAGCGAAATCCGGGTTCAAATAGGTGCGTTCCCCAAAACTTCCTCATACACGCCGAGCGTGCCCTCCACCATGCGGTCCGCCGTGAAGCGTTCCGTCACACGAGCGCGCCCTGCCTCGCCTAGCTCACGGGCAAAATTCGAGTCGCGAAGGATGCGCTTGACTGCCTCGCCGATCTGGTGGACGTCCGGGCCGGGAACGAAGAGGCCGCTTTTGCCGTCCTCTATGATTTCGGTGAGAGCGCCGCGGGAAAATGCGATCGAGGGGACCTGATAGGCCATGGCGGCCAGCAGGGAATTATTGAGGGCTTCAAAAAACGAAGGGAGCAAAAATACATCGAGGGCCGCATAAACGGATTCCACGTCTTTAACAAAACCAGCAAAAATCACGTCATGCGACAGATTCAATTCCTCCGCCAGCTTCTTCAATTCGTGGCGGCAGGGGCCATCGCCGGCCAGCAGTAAACGCGCATTCGGGAAATCCTTTCGTACTTCGGCCAGCGCCCGGATGAGCCACTCCTGGCCCTTGTCCGGCAGCAACACACCCACGCAACCAAGCAGCGGGGCGCCTTCCGGCACTTCCCATCGCTTGCGAGCCTGCGCGCGTTGCGTGGCCATCAGCAGAGGCGGAATCTCCGCGCCTTCATACACGACGCGGATTTTCTCCCTGGGCGCGCCGGAGGCCACCGCCCGATCCGCCACCCATTGGGAATTGGCCACGATGCGATCCGCTCCCCGGTAGCGGGCCTGTGCGATCCGGCTCTTGCCGATGGCGTAGCCCACGCGGCGGGAGATCACAAAAGGGAGCCGTTTCTGCGCACCAGCCAGCCAGGCCGCGGTAACCGCATGAGCCTCATTCGCGTGCACCAGGTCGAATCTTCCCTCTGCCAGGAGGGAGCGGATTTTTCTTGCCGCGTGCAATCGAAACAGCCCGCGCGAGACGCTGTGCACACAAATTCCGAGCTTCTTCGTGCGATGGCTTAGCGAGGAGCCGTGCGCCGCGACCAGTTCCGCGGCGTGACCTCGCTCATACAAGCCCTGGAGGAGAAGCAGCGCCTGATTTTGCCCGCCGCGCCATTCCATTTCCAGATCCACGATGAGAGGAATCACATTGCCTCGCGGTTCCTGGACTGCTGTTCGAGCTCGATGAGCTTCCCGAGTTTCTGAAACTTCAGCCTTACGCCGCGCGCGGCCATTTGCGCGATTAGCGCCCCGCGATAGCCGTCCAGGAAACCGGCGCCGAGGAAAAAATGGTGGATCCAGCTCCAGGGCGTCGCCAGCCACAGGGCGGCGCGCCAATCGCGTTTTCCCTGGTCGAACATCTCCTTCGCGATGGCGGTGGTGTACTTATCGAGCTTCGCTTCGTGCTCCTGGAAAGTGCGAACCGTGTAGTGCAGGAGGTTGCCGCGCAATCGCCCAATTTTGCCGTCGTATTGCAAGGCGGAATGAATCACGCCGCGGAAGCTGGCTTTGTCCCGGCGGTAGATGCGGCGCTGCCAGTCCGGATACCAGCGAGAGTGGCGGATCCAAGCGCCCAGATACCAGGTGAGCCTGGGCATTTCGTAAACGGCAAACTCCGGCGCGCGTTCTTTCCAATTGCGCACCGATTCTTTCAGCTCTTCGCTTAACTCTTCATCGGCATCGAGGAGGAAAATCCAGTCCTGGGAGGCCAGCGAAGCGGCATAGTTCTTCTGGTCCGCATGGTTTGTAAATGCGCGGACAAACACCTTTGCGCCTAATTCCCGCGCGATCTCCTGCGTGCGATCCGTACTGCCGCCGTCGACCACGATAACTTCGTCCGCAATCCCCCGGACGGAGGGCAGCACGCGTTGCAAATTTTCCTGCTCGTTTTGCGCGACCAGGCACACGCTCAGGCGGTTCATCTCTGCGCCACGCTGTTCTACCCGCGCCAGTATCTCACACCGGAAGGGAGCCTCCGCCCCGCAATGCCTTTCGTCGGCGTTTTGTGCGTTACTTGGATTTATAGGTCAGGCGGATGGTGCTGCTGCCGACCCGAAATTCCGCACCATCCTGAAGAAACGCGGCGCGCACGCGTTCCCCTTCAAAGAAGGTCCCATTGGTGGAATCCAAATCCTTCAAGTTGACGAAGCCGTCGCGCAGTTCGAGCAGGCAGTGTTGGCGCGAAACTTCCGGGTCGTTCAGGGGGAAATCCGCGCCTTTGCGGCCAATGATGGTGCGCGATCGGCGAAGGATCAAAGAAAAGTCTTTTTCGGGACCGCTGGTGACGGTGAGAGCGAGTTCCACATTCGGGGGTAAATCCAGGTCGTCCTCGACGGCGGGGAGCTGCACGCGGGCGGTGGAAGCGTCCGCCCTGGCGAAGGAAGGCATGGGGGAGATGACCATGGTATCGTCCACGCGCCGCTTCAGTTCGACGATGGTGGCCTGGCCGCATTTTGTGCAGGAAAACTGTACCTTCGAATGCTTCGCCAGGACGGAATCGTCCAGCAAATGTTGTTGCCCGCAATGCACACAGCCCGCTTGCATTCCTCTAATTTAACACGGGCCACGGGCCCGATGCTCTGCGACGCAGCGGTAGGTAGCGAGTAAGTTTCCGGTGAGGGTGAATGCCGAGCCTTGACAACGACGCAGGCACGCCGCATCGCCGAAATTCCCATAAAATTCCAACGCTGGTGCGCAATCTGCGTGGCTTTGTTGACTCGGTGTCTCATTAAACCTAGAATTAGCGTCCTGTGACGGATTCCTCCTCGCTCGTCGGCCAAACCATCTCTCATTACCGCATCCTGGAACGCCTTGGCGGGGGTGGGATGGGGGTAGTTTATAAGGCTCAGGACACGCGGCTCGACCGTTTTGTCGCTCTCAAGTTTCTGCCCGAAGGCGTTGCCCACGACCAGCAGACCCACGAGCGATTTCGACGGGAAGCCAAAGCCGCTTCGGCTTTGAACCATCCCAATATCTGCACCATCTACGACATTGGCGAACAGGGTGGCACACGCTTCATCGCCATGGAGCTTCTGGAGGGCGCGACGCTGAAGCATCGCCTCGCGGGGAAGCCATTGGACACGGATGTTCTGCTCACGCTGGCGATTGAAATCGCCGACGCTCTGGACGCTGCGCACGCGGAAGGCATCATTCATCGTGACATCAAGCCTGCCAACATCTTCATCACCAAGCGCGGGCATGCCAAGGTTCTCGATTTTGGCCTCGCAAAGGTCTCCTCCCCAAAGATACTGTCGGCGGCATCCGACAGCGCTCGCACCCTCGGGGCCGGGGAGGAATTTCTCACTAGCCCGGGAACAGCATTGGGAACGATCGCGTACATGTCGCCGGAACAGGCGCGCGCCCGGGACCTCGATGCGCGCTCGGATATATTTTCGTTCGGCACAGTGCTCTACGAGATGGCCACGGGCACGCTGCCATTTCGTGGGGAGAGCACCGCGGTCATCTTCGAATCCATTCTTAGCAAAACGCCAACCCCGCCAGTGCGCCTCAACCCCGCCGTGCCGCCAAAGCTCGAGGAGCTCATTGAAAAGACCCTCGAGAAGGACCCCGACCTGCGCTGCCAGACTGCTGCCGAGCTCCGCGCCGACCTCAAGCGGCTCCAGCGCGACATTAATAGTTCCAGCCGCCATGCTGTGGCCGAAAAGTCCGAGCCGTCCAATGCGCATCCAACTCCCGCTGCACATGCCACTAAATCGGTTGCCGTGCTCTATTTCGAAAATCAGAGCGGCTCCAAGGAAGACGAATACCTCCGCGATGGCATCACCGAGGACGTCCTCACCGAACTCTCCAAGATTCGCGGGCTCAACACCTTTTCCCGCCCGACCGTCCTGGCCTTCCGTGACAAGCCCGTGACGCCCACGCAGATCGGCCAGCAACTCGGTGCCGCCTATGTCCTCACCGGCACCTTGCGGCGCGCGGGCGCGCGCCTGCGCATCAACGCGCAGCTCGTGGACACCCGCACCGATTTTCCCGTCTGGTCCGAACGCTTCGATCGCGAGATGAAGGACGTTTTCGAAGTACAGGACGAAATCGCCCGGAAGATCGCCGAGGCCCTGCGCGTGACGCTTTCCCCGCAGGAACTCGAAGCCCTGGCCGTCAAGCCCACGGAAAACCTGCAAGCCTACGATCTTTATTTGCGCGGCAAGAGATACGCGCGGCGACAAACGCGCCAGGACCTCGAATTCGCCCTGCAAATGTTTGAAAACGCGGTGGCCATGGATCCGAGTTTCGCGCTGGCCTATGCCGCCTGCGCCAACGCCTGCGCCATGTTTTACTGCAATTACAGCCGCGAACAGGTGTGGGTCGACCGCGCGCGGGAGGCTTCCGGCAAGGCCGTGGCGCTCCGCTGGGACTTGCCCGAGGTGCAGGTCAGCCAGGCCTGGGTCCTCTACGCCGCTGGACTGCATGACGAAGCCGTACGCATGGTCAAAAAGGCTATTGAGCGCAAACGCGACTGCGAGGGAGCGTACTACCTGCTGTGCCGCGCCCTGTTCGCCGCGGGACGCTACAAGGAAATCGTCGACGTTGCGGATGCTGCCATCCAAGCGAGCGGTGAGGACTATAACCCTTACGTGCCGATCCTGAACGCTATCGGCGCGATGGGCAACGACGAAGAGCACCGCAATATGACCCGCAGAGCCGTCGAAGTACTTTCGAATCACTTGAAGCAGGTTCCCGAGGATGCACGGGCGCGCGTCCTGCTGGGCGCTTACTGCGCCGTATTGGGCCGGGTAGAAGACGCATTGCGTGAACTCAATCTGGCCATCACCTTGCGCGCGAATGAAGCCTCGATTCTCTACAACGCTGCTTGCGCGTATTGTCGCCTCGAAAGGAAGGCGGAAGCCCTTGAGACCTTGCGAAAGGCTTGGGACGCAGGATTTCAGGACGCAGTTTGGGCGCGGCAAGACCCGGAGTTGGTCCTTCTTCGCGGCGACCCGGAGTTTGAGCGCCTATACCCAGCAAAGCCGGCTCCAACGTCCGCCCACGGTTCCCACTAGTTCGATTCGATCTGTTCAGACACGCGTAGCTCGTCGCGGCCCCGCTGGCACATACGCTGTCTCCGGTGACACCGTTGATGCGAAGACTGCCTATCAGGATTACCCCACGTTCTGGAAGTAGGCCGACCTTGAGATTGCTCTTCTCCTCGCTGCGAAGGCGGAATACGCAAAACTCCAATTCTTCCGAGGCAGCCTAGAGGAACCGGTTCGAAGGGCTCCTCAGGTGCCAGAGCTCGGATAGTCGCGAAATTGGGAACTGATCCGTCACCTGCGCACCGTGGCATGTCCGACCCTCCAGCCATCTGTGTTAGCATCAAGGATTCCATCCCATGCAGGAGTGGGCACTTGACCGAACATATTTCGCGTAAAGAACTGAAGCAGGACAAGGTGCGGGAGACGTTCGAACATGGCGCCGAGGCGGTGCTGTCGCACACTCGCCTGGCATCCGTCGCCGTGCTGGTGCTGATTGTGGCGGCTTCCGGGTACCTAGGGTGGAGGTTTTACTCCGATCGACAGACCACGCAGGCGCAGGCGGCCGTGGACGATGCGATGAGGATTTTCAATGCCAACATCGCCGTTCCCGGCCAGCCAGCCGTTCCCGGTGAGCTCACCTATGGCGATGCCACGAAACGTGCTCAGGATGCGCAGATAAAATTCGCCGCAGCGGCGGCGCAATTTCCCCATACCAATCCTGGGAAACTGGCGCGTTACTATTCCGCACTCTGCCTGATGGATCTGGATCACCTGAATCAGGCCTCGGAAGAATTGAAGAGATTGGACGCGGGTTCGGATAAAGAGCTGGCGGCACTGGCGCAATATCAAACCGCGCTGATCGCGGAGAGAACCGGCAAGACGGACGAGGCGATCAAGACGCTGCGCGCGCTATCCACATCCGGATCGATCTTGGTACCGAAACCGATGGTTCTTCTGGAGCTTGCGGGCATCCTGGGCCCATCCGATCCCAAGCAGGCATCGAGCCTATACGAACAACTCAAGAAGGATTATGCGAATACGCCGGTTGCGGACCAGGCAGACCGCGGCTTGGAACTGCTCGCGCCGAAGTCCTGAGCCGGCGGCTACCCGAAAGAATCCTGCCGGAGGTTTCGGTGGCTATCGAAACGAACCGAGCTTTCGCACCCTGGGCCATGCGCGCCGAGAATTCCCGCGGGCGGCGCTTTGCAGAGCCGCCGCATCCCTACCGCAGCGAATACGCCCGCGACCGCGATCGCATCATTCACGCGCGCGCGTTCCGGCGCCTAGAAGCCAAAACACAGGTGTTTACGGTGCGGTTTTCGGACCACTTCCGGGATCGCCTGACGCACACTCTGGAAGTTTCGCAGATTGCCCGGACCGTTTCCGGAGCCCTGGCGCTTAATTCGGAGCTGGTGGAAGCCCTGGCGCTTGTCCACGACATCGGCCATCCGCCGTTCGGCCACGCAGGCGAAGGGAAGCTGGACGAATTGATGCGGGTTCATGGAGGCCGTTTCGATCACAATCTGCACGCGCTGCGGATCGTCGAACAGTTCGAGCACCGCTACCTCGGATTCTCGGGCCTCAACCTGACTTTTGAGGTGCGCGAAGGCATCGTCAAGCATTCGCGGGACTATGCGTCCTCCGATTTCCCGGAACTCTCGGAATACCTGCTCGATCTGCGTCCGCCGCTCGAAGCCCAGCTGATCGATTGGGTTGACGAAATTGCTTACAACACGGCCGACTTGGACGACGCCCTGGAAGCCAACCTGCTGAACCTTGATACGCTTCGTCACGAGGTCCCCTTTTTCGGTGAGATTTACGCAAAGGTGGACGCGGAACACCCGGGATCTCGGACCAGGCTCAAATTCAACGAGGCCCTGCGTCATGCGCTGGACTTACTCGCCAGCGATCTGATTGCGAATACGCTGGACAAGGTTCGCGATTCCGGCGCCCAATCCGTGGAGGAGATTCGCCGCGCAGGATCCCGCCTGGCAGGCTTGAGTGACTCGGCGCGCGCCCAGAACGCTCTCCTCAAGAATTTTCTCGTTACCCATGTCTATAATCACCCGTTGATTACGGAAGATCGCGATCGATCGATTCGCTGCTTGGAACAACTCTTCGGCTATTACCTGGAACAACCGCACTCGATGCCGGAGCAACACGAAGAGATGATCCGGGAGACGCCGCGACACGTGGTTGTGTGCGACTATATCGCCGGCATGACGGACCAATTTCTGCTACGCCAGCACCAGGAGCACTTCGGCTCCGTGGCGGCTGCGCTCCCTTCTATCGCGCGACGTCCGCAGATAGAATGAGGCAGGTTTCCGGAGCAGGATTCATGCCCGCTCGTCGATTACTCATCCTGGCGGTTCTGACCGCGCTATTGGCCACAGCTCGCCATGCCGGAGCGCAGATACCCGGACTTAGTGCTCCGCAGAACCCTCCCGCGCCGCCGCAGCCCGCGGCGCCCGCGGATCCGCTGGGCCGCGAAAACCCCCGCGGCTGCATCCTTGGTTTCATCAAAGCGGCGCAAGACGAAAACTATCCGCTGGCCGTGCAATATTTTCAGCCCATCACGACCCGGAGACATCCTTCCGAGGAAGATGAAGAGGAGCTTGCCGCGCAACTTCTGGCCATCCTGAATCAGAAGTTTCTTGGTCCGCTGGACTCCGTCAGCAGCGATCCGCAAGGCCGTCTGGATGACGGACTGCCGCCCGATCAGGAAAAAGTGAGCGGCCTGTTGGGTACGGATGAAGCTTTCCCCATCTTTCTGGTTCGCCTGGAGGACGCACAAGGCCGCAAACTCTGGCATTTTTCGCGCACCACTCTCGCGCTGGTGCCCAAGGCGTACGACACGCTCACTTTTCCCGGGATCGAGAAAAAGTTGCCGCAATACCTTGTGGAGCACCGTTTCCTGGCCATGCCGCTCTGGCAGTGGCTCGCGATCGTGATTTTCATCCCGGTGGCGCTGGTTGCCGCACGTATTTTGACAATGCTGCTGGAAGTGGTGACGTACTTTTGGCGGAAGCTGCGCCAGCAGCCGGCACGGCCGATCGACCCGGTCACCCGGCACGGCCCGCTCACATACGTTATTGCGTTGCTGATTCACTACGTGCTGGTGGCTTACATCGGCACTTCCCTGCTGTATCGCATTTACTACCGCAGGATAGTCTGGATTTCTCTGGCAATCGCCTTCTATTGGCTGCTCACACGAATCACGCGCGCCATCTCCTCGCGGATCGGAACCAGCCTTGCCCGCCGAGGAATGTACGCGCAGCGATCGATTGTGTCCCTGGTGCGGCGATTCGTGGAAGTCAGCATCTTCATTGTTGGTTCGTTGGTGGTGCTGGCACGCCTGGGGTTCAACGTTTCCACCGCGCTGGCCGGGGTTGGAATCGGAACCCTCGCGCTGGGCCTTGGTGCGCAGAAAACGTTCGAGAACATGTTCGGCGGGGTTTCGATTCTTTTTGACAAGGTCATCCAAACTGGAGACACCTGTAAGGTAAACAATCAGACGGGTCTTGTCGAAGACATCGGCCTCCGGTCCACCCGGTTGCGTACCCCCGAGCGAACGCTGCTCTCGATCCCCAACGGCATCATGGCCTCAGCGACTGTGGAAAATCTGCGCTTCCGGGACAAATTCCTCTGCCAGCAGGTGATCCGCCTGCGTTACGATCTCTCGCCGGATCATGTGCGCTTCGTTCTGGGGGAAATTCGCGAACTGCTTCTGGAAAATCCAAAGGTGGAAGACTCCTCCGCCCGCGCCCGATTTATTCGCTTCGCGGAATACGCGCTCGAAATCGAGGTTTTTTGCTACATCCTGGAGAGTGAATACGCTGCGTACCTGGAGGCGCAGGAGGGCCTGCTGCTCTCGATCATGGATTCCCTGGAGAAGGCCGGAGTGGTGGTAGCGCTGCCCTCGCAATCAACGATTGTGACGCAGGATTCCTGGGTCGATCCGGAAAAGGCGAAAGCCGCGAAGGCGGCAATCGAAAAAATACGCGACCCTGGCGTGCCTGGCCCGCAAAAACTTCCACCAAATTCATAATGCGTCTCCGCGGCCGGCCGTTTCGCCGTTTACCTACCCGGGCAACACCATCTACCGAACTGCCGGGGGACGCGCTAGAATGCAAGTATTCATGTCACTGAGCACCGTCAAGAGCGAGCGCAGAAGAAAATCACGCAACCGGCCGCCCAGGCTCGTTTACGTGGAACTTCCCAACGGCAACGGCGGCATGATGCGCGATCTTTCCGAAGAAGGCTTTGCCGTCCGCGCCATGATTCCCCTGGCCGCAGGCGGGAGCACTTATTTCGCATTTTCACTGGGTGAATCCATCCGAATCGAGGGTGAGGGCAAAATTGTCTGGAACGAGGAAAATGGCCGCGTGGCCGGAGTTCAGTTCACCCAGATTGCTTCCACCGCTCGCGAGCAGATTCTGAATTGGCTGAGCGGACCTCAGGAAACTCCTGAACGCGAGGAGATGGCCGGGAAGCCAGTTGTTCCACCCGCATCCGTGCTCGAGCAACTTCGGGAGGAAATCCGTTCCATCCCGAGGGGGGGAGAACCGCCAGGGGCCACTCCTGATTTGCCGCCTCCGTCTGCACCGGAGATGGCTCCCGCGGCATGGGAGGTCAGCCCAGCATCCCCTCCGCTGGAAAGCGCAGTTCCTCTCGAAAACGTAGCTCCTTTGGAAAACAGAGTTCCACCCTCAAGCGCACCCCTGCCCGGAATGACGCTTCCCCGTTTGCATGCAACCTCGCCGGGCGGCAAAGAGTCGGGGCGCGCGTCCGAGGCCTTTCCCGGTTCAACCGCGACTCCGGTTTTGCCACCTCTGGCGCCTCGGGAGACAGTCCCGCCGCGCCGGATTCCACCTAGGGTCAACTCCTTGATCGATGCCCATCCGGCTTCCCCGGCATCCGCCCACGACGAGATCGTTTCGGGGGAACCTCGATATGCGTTCCCGCCGAGGGGATTCGCGGAGAAGGATGTCAAACCGCCCCAGCCTCCTCCGCCGCTGCCGGATATATCCAAGATTTTGATTCAGCCGTCCGGAAGGCGAACCGGCTATTCCCCGAACTCCACGGTGCTGGAGCCCCTTCCTTCGCCGGAGCGGTTTCGAGAACGGCGCCTCGAAATCCGTACGGATCGATTCACACTGTCGCATGCCTTCGCGATCATGATCCTGCTCACGATGGTTGCAGCCGTTCTTGTCTTTCACCGGGAGGTGGGACAATCACTGGTCTGGCTGGGCGGACAGCTGGGTGGCGCCCAGGTAAGTGAGTTACAACCGCCTGCGCCACACAATGGTGTATCGACGGAGGCGCCGATTGGAACACCCTCAAGTCCGCCGAACTCCCCCACGCAGGAACGATCCGCTGTGGAACCTCCAATCCCGGAGCAGCGGAGCGCAACAGGCACCGCCGCGCCCGGCAACAATTCACAAGCGCCGCTTTCCGCCGGAGCAAAAAGAGCCCTTCCGCCTGTCACTCCACTCTCGGGCATCCCGGCACCACCCACTTCGAATGAGGGCCCGGAAGCAGGCCAGACAGAATACGCACAGGCCATGCAAATCCTACGCGGCAAGAGTTCCGGCGCAGATCAATCCGAGGTGGTGAGGCTGCTCTGGATTTCCGTGGAAAAGGGAAACCTCAGCGCCGAACTTGCGCTTGCCGAAATGTACTGGTACGGAATGGGCGTAGCCCGGAACTGCGACCAGACCCGCATCCTGCTAAACGCCGCGGCACGCAAAGGCAGCGCCGAGGCACAGAAGTGGCTGCAGGATTTTCAGCGACAAGGATGCGAGTAAATTTTCCCCCTTCGGCGCCGGACTTGATAGAGAATAGGCGCAGCTGAAGAAGCAAAGCTGCAGGTGTGTGGAGGCCGACTGTGTTCTGTTCCAAGTGCGGTGCTGCGGTCCCGGCGGATTCGGCGTTCTGCCGGTCGTGCGGAACTCCGGTGCCGCGGGCTTCGTTGGCGAGTTATCCCTCCACCGGCGTTTCGCCTCATGCCGGCGTAGGCGCGATCGCGTACGCAACCAACGTCACTTACGCCGGATTCTGGCTGCGCTTTGTTGCCTACCTGGTGGATGGCTTCCTCATTGGAATTGCCGTCTTGGCTCTGTTTATTCCTTTATTTTTCTTGATGGGCGGCATGGCGCTCCTGGAATCACTTCCCCGCCAGAACACCGGACGGCTGGAGCCCGGCCAACTTGCGGGCTTACTGACAATTATCTTTGCGTTTGCGGGTGTGGGTTTAATCGTGGACTGGCTGTACTTCGCTTATCTGGAGAGCGGCGAGAAGCAGGGGACTTGGGGCAAACAGATGCTGGGCCTTTATGTCACCGATCTATCCGGCAACCATATTACCTTTGGAAGGGCAAGCGGGCGCTTTTTCGCGAAATTGATCACAAGACTGATTCCCCTTGGAATCGGATACATCATGGCGGGTTTTACGGAGCGGCGGCAGGCTCTGCATGACATGATCGCCAGTTGCCTGGTCCTGCGGCGCTAAGGCGGCGCATTATTTCTTGTGGAGGACTTTGTCATTCCTGAGCTGGTTGACCAGCGTCTGCGCGTATTCCTTGCCCAATTTCCGGAAATCCTTGGAGTACAGGGTATCGCTTTCGCCGCTCCAGATAAGCATTTCGTCCTTGGTGGCGTAGAGATTGAACTCCACGCGCACGATGATATCTTCCTTAGTCGCGGTATTGAGGGGATAGGAGTCGCTGTAGGCCATATTCCAATAGGGCCATAGCGAGTTATACCCCGGCGGGGGCATGTAGCCTCCACCGGTGACCACCTCTTCGGTTTCACTGCGCACAGCTTTGGGCCTCACCACCAGCACGCTGTCCAGCGAACTTTCCTTGATGCGCTGCTTCAACTCACCTTCCATCATTTCATTCTTGGGGGGCAGCACCATATAGCTCTGGACGCCTTCGACGCCGTATTTCGCGAGCAACGTCTTCATTTCATCTTCAAATTTCTGGCGGATGAGGTAGTTGTCCATAACGCCAGCGATGAGCATCTTCTGGAACTTTGGCATGGGGAGGCCGGTGAGCACCCAGCGATGGACAATCCTGGTGATTGCGAAAAGGGGGAGAGATGCGAGGGAGAGGATCGCGATCAGCGCAACACTGCGAAGACGCAATTTCATTCCGTAAACTCCGCAAGAAGACACACGGGCCGCATGTTAGCACGGTTTCGGCGGGCTGCGCTCCGTGCCGGGCACACCGAGAAAAAATTGGCCCCTACGGCGCGGAGTTTGGAGCCTGCGGCTTGACGGCTTCGGCCGGCGCGGGAGTTTTGCGGCTTGCTTTCACGAAGGGCTGGTATCCCAGCTCGTCCTTGCCCTCCTGAATGCTATAAAACTGGTCGGCTGGAAGTTCCCGGAAGGTTTGCTGAACGCCGCTCGGCCAGGTGATTTCCAACTTATCGATTTTAGCCGTGGAGCCAAGACCGAAATGCGCGCGCAGATCGCTCTGCGAGAGGTAACTGCCTCCGCCGGCAATTTCGCGGATCTGCGTCATGCCGCCCGCCGTCAGCTTCAAACGCGCTCCCATGGCGTCTCGATTGCTTTTCGTCCCCACCAGCTTGAATGACACGAAGTGATTTCCGTTGCCACCACTGTTGTGCAGCAGCAGCGGCGGATCACCGTTGTTGGCGACCACCACGTCCAGAAATCCATCGTTGTCAAAGTCGGCGAAGGCCACGCCGCGTCCAACGTAGAGCGTGGAGAATCCATCGCCGGAGGTCTTGGTGACATCGATAAACTTGCCGTGGCCGTCGTTGTGGAACAGCGTGTTGATCTGCTTGTAGTGAATCTCCGGAGTGACCTGCTCGACTTCCGGGTAGACGTGGCCATTGGCGATGAAGAGGTCGAGCCAGCCATCATTGTCGTAGTCAAAGAAACCGCCTCCAAAGCTGAGGACGGCACGTGTGGGCACGCTGATTCCGGCGTGATCGCTGACTTCGTCAAAGAATCCCTTGCCGTCGTTTTTCCAGAGATGATCCGAGCTTCCCTGAAAATCGGAGATATAAAGATCAAGCCAGCCATCGTTGTTGTAGTCGCCCAGCGAAATACACATGGCGGCCATGGCGGTGCCCTGCCCGGTGAAGGCCATGCCGGACATCGAACCCTCCTCCTTGAAAGTGCCGTTGTGCTGGTTGTGGTACAGGTACGCACTTAGTCCGTCGTTCGCCACGAAGAGGTCCGGCCAGCCATCATTGTCGTAATCGCCAGCGCCCACGGAGAGGTTCTTGCCGTTCGGCTGGTAGATGCCGGCCTTTTTGGTGACGTTGGTGAAGGTTCCGTTGCCGTTGTTGTGATAGAGGATGTTAGCGCTGCCTTGGTAGGCGCTGGGTGGGCAACTGCTGGTAACGCCCCCGAGGTTGCAGTAGCGTTGCGCGCCCGGTGCGAAGGCGACGTAGCCTCCAACGTAGAGATCGAGATAGCCGTCGCGGTCGTAATCGAAGAAGGTGGCGCCGGAATGGAAGTACGTGTCGAAATCCATTCCCGCGACTCCGGCCTTGTCGGTGACATCGGTAAACGTGCCGTCGCCATTGTTGTGATAGAGGACATTGCGGCCGAATTGTGTGACGAAAAGGTCCGGGTGGCCGTCGTTGTCGTAATCGCCCCAGACGCAGCCCATTCCGTACCCTGTTCCAGGCACGCCGGCCTTGTCGGTCACATCGGTAAAGGTGCCATCGCCATTGTTGTGGTAGAGCGCATTTTGTACCTTGATGCCGCGATCGTAGAGATCCCTGCCGTTCACAAAATAAATATCCTGCCAGCCGTCGCCGTCGTAGTCCGCCACGCAGACACCCGGGCCAAACTCCTCGAGATTGATGGCGATTCCCTTGTTGCCCTTGAAGTGAGTAAATTGAATTCCCGCGGAGCGCGTCACATTGGTGAATTGAATTGGTTGCTGCGCAAGCGCGCCCGGCCCTGCGAGGCTCAGGGCCACCAAGGCCGCACAGGCGAGCATCGCCAGGATGAATTTACGCCAAGGAATCAAAACCGTGTCCATCCGGAGATTTTCTCCGGTCCTCGTATTCTCGCATGTGTCTCCGGCTTCTCCCAATTTCCGTGAATCGGGCGATTGACGCGGGGTGGGCCTGGAAAATAGGATGGAAGCCATGCGAGGGAGCGCGATGAACCGAAGAGAATTTGTTGCAGGCAGCGCAGCCGGGGCGTTGCTGAGCGCACTGCCCGGAAGGGCGGCGAACGTGAAGCAGTTCCGGCTGGGTGTCATTACCGATGAGATCACCCAGGATTTTGAGAAGGCGCTCGTGTGGGCCAAGGGGTTCGGCTTGGAATGGGTCGAGTTGCGCTTTGTGTGGGACAAGTACGTGACAGAATTCTCCGCAGACGACGTGAAGCGCGCCAAGAACCTGTTGGCCAAGCACGGTTTGAAAGTCTCCGTGTTGGATTCGCCTTACTTCAAGACGATTCTCCCCGGCACGCAATCGAGGTTCGACGATGGCAAGCCCAATCCCATGCAGAGCGATTTCTCGCAACAGGGCGCGTTGCTGGAGCGCGCGATTGCCCGGGCAAAGGATTTCGGAACCGACAAGGTCCGCATCTTCGCGTTTCTGCGCGTGGCGGAGCCGAAGACCGTCTTTGACCGGGTTGCCAAGGAGCTAGAAAAAACCGCGGTGATTGCAACGCGCGAAGGAATCCGGTTGGTGCTGGAGAATGAGTATTCGTGCAACGTTGCCACCGGGGCGGAAGGCGCGGCGATGCTTGATGCGGTGAAATCCCCGGCACTGGGCTTAAATTGGGACCCCGGAAATGCGTTTGCTGCCGGGGAAACGCCCTATCCGAATGGTTATAAGGCGCTTGACAAAAAACGCATGTGGCACATGCATTTAAAAGATGCGGTGCCGGCCCCGAAGGGTGAAGATGCGGAGTGGATGCCGATTGGGGGCGGGAAGATCGACTTCCTTGGGCAATTTCGCGCCCTGATCAAGAACGGTTATGAAGGAACCATGTCCCTGGAGACGCATTACCTGAATGCCGACAAAAATAAAGAGGCATCCAGCCGGGAATCGATGGAGGGATTGTTGAAAGTGATTCGCGCGGCGTGAGGTACCGGCGCTGTTGCAATGCGACAAAGTCAAACCCAAGAGCACAGCCTGAAGGCTATGCTACTGGGTGCTGAAGGTTATGCTACTACGTGACTACGACTTCCTGTTTTGCGTCGCCGAAGGTGACGCGGCGGCCGGTCTGGACCGCAGCAATGGTCATGCATAGCGCCACGGAGTGGGAGTAACCCGCATCGATACTCGCGTTGGGCGTTTTGCGGCTGCGCACGCACTCCATCCAGTTACGCATGTTGGCGGAGGTGTCGGCGTCGCCACCGGTATCCGCAGACGTGGCAATTTTCGAGGCTGAATCCGACAGGGAAATCTTGGGCAGCAGGCTCGGTTTCATCTCCATTTCAGACGCATATTCTTTGGTCAGGCCGCCCTCAGAGGAAACGGTTTTCTTGTCGAGGTCGAGGGTGCCGCCGTTGGAATAGTAAAGCTCCATTACACCGCCGGCGTCGTTTGTCATGCGCGAGCTGTACACGACTTGAAAACCTTTGGAGTTGTTGTCCAGCGGGCCGTAATCGAAGACCGCGGTCATGGTGTCCCAGTTCTTGCGGCCATCGTGCCAGAGATAGATCCCACCATTCGCGACCACGCTGCGTGGCCGCGGCAGGCCGGTGAACCAGTGAACCGTGTCGATCTGATGTACCATCCACTGATCGGGAATGCCGGAGGAGTACGGCCAGAAGAGGCGGAATTCAACATACTTGCGGGGATCGAATGGTTCCTGGGGAAGATGCAGCAGATAGCGCTTCCAGTCGACCTGGTCTTCGGTCAGTCCGGCGACCAGCTTCGGGCGGCGCCAGCGGCCCGGTTGATTGACGTTCCAGGTCATGAACACGGACACGATGTCGCCGAATTTTCCGCCGCGGATGTAATCGTAAGCGCTCTGATATACGGGGGAACTGCGACGCTGCGTGCCAATCTGGACGATGCGCCCGGTATCGCGCACGGCCTGGCGGATGGCACGCGCATCTTCCATGGTGTGGGCCATGGGCTTTTCCACGTAGGCATCACGGCCGGCGCGCACCGCTTCGGCGCCGTGCTGGGCATGCTGAAAGTCGGCGGTGGAGATGATCACGGCGTCCACGTCCTTGCGGTCGTAAAGTTCGTCGTTATTGCGAACTGCCTGGACGGTTCCGCCGGTGGTCTTTTCCAGGTGCGCCTTTCCCGCTTCGCGGCGCATGGTCCAGAGGTCGGAAACGGCCACGATCTCAAAGTCCAGCGCTTTGGAATGCTGGAGAAACGCGGGCAAAAGACTGGAGCGGAACCGGTCCGAGAAGCCCACCACGCCGACCCGGATGCGGTCGTTCGCGCCGAGAATGCGGCTGTAGCTTGAGGCGCGGGCCAGTGAGGCGGTTGCAAGTCCGGCGGCGGATATCAAGAATTCACGGCGTGTTTTGAGTTGGGGAACCACGGAACACCTCCACTAAAAAAGTGCGAAAATATGCGGCTGGCGCGCCTCGAAAAGAAAGCTCGGGGTATTATACGAGCGCCCGAAGTAAAACGGGGAACAGAGAAACAACGAGGAAATAGAACGGAGCGCGAAGACAAAGGCGGAGGGGCGCATGACGATTACGAGAAGAGAGTTTGTAGCGGCGGGCGCGGCGGCGGCATTGGTAAGCCAGTTTGCGTGGGGAAGCGAAGCAGCGGTTGCCGCTGGCGTTTTCGACCATAGGCTGTCCAGCATGGGAATGGAAAAAAATTCTGGAGTTTGCGCAGGCGAACGGCTTCGCGGCGATTGAGCTGAGGGGGTTGATGGGAAACTTGGATTTGCCCTCGAGCCCGGAATTTGCGCCGGGACAGATCGCGCAGACAAAACGACAGGTCTCGGACCATGGATTGAAAATTTCCGATCTCGGCAGCTCTGCCGCGATGCATGTGGAGGATCCCGCGGAGCGCGCCAAACAGATGACGGACGCAAAGCGGTTCATCGATCTCGCGTCGGCGCTGGGGGTGCCCTACGTGCGCGTGTTCGGCAACCAACTGCGCGGGCCGCGGGAAGAGGTGATTGCACGCGTCTCGGATGGATTGCACCAGCTTGGAGAGTATGGCGGACCGCGGGGAGTGACCGTGATCATCGAATCGCATGGTGATTTCGTGGATTCGCCGACGCTGAAGGAGGTGCTCACCCGCGCAAATTCGGAACACGTGGCGCTGCTCTGGGACGCGCACCATACCTTCGTGGACGGCCACGAACAGCCGGAACACACGGTGGCCGAACTCGGGCAATGGATCCGGCACACGCACTTGAAGGATTCCGCGCTGGCGGACAAGGAAAGGAAGTACGTGCTGACGGGCAAGGGAGAGGTACCGGTCGAACGGCAAGTGATGGTCTTGCGCGAACTCGGATACAGGGGGTATTACTGCTTCGAGTGGGAAAAGATATGGCATCCAGACCTGCTGGAGCCAGAGGTGGCGTTTCCGGACTATATGCGGGTAGTGAGCGGATACTTGCGGGAACCCCTTAAGACTCCATCATAGTACTGGTAGATGTGGCTGACGTTTTGGTCCCCCGAACCAAGAGTACCCAGGTGAGCATTCTTGACTTACGCACTAAGTGCCGAAATAATGGAGAGGCATGAGCGTACGAGCCGGAGGCGCTGAAGACATGTTCCTCGACGTCAAGGATCTTGCCGTCCGCAAATTGCGCACCCGGAAGAGTTATCGTCCAGGAAGTATCGATTACGGCATAAGCGAAGTGAAGCAGGTGGAGCCGCTCGAGGTCACCGCGACAGCGGAGTTGCTGGAAGGGCAAATCCGCGTCGTTGGCGAATTGGAGACTAAAATCGAGATGGTCTGCGCCCGCTGCCTGGAGCCGGTCATCGAGGAAATCCATAGGGATTTTGACCTGTTCTATCAGCCGCTACCGAAAGGCACCAGGCACGAGGAAGAGCGGCTGAAGGATGACGACACGGAGATTGGTTTTTTTGAAGGAGAAGGTTTGTTCCTGGCCGACGTGCTGAAGGAACAGGTGCTGCTGTCATTGCCGATGAAAGTAATCTGCCAGAGCGATTGCCGGGGATTGTGCCCCAGTTGCGGGGCCAACCTGAACCATGAAGAGTGCCGCTGTGAGACGCACTCTTCCGATCCGCGCCTGGCTCCCCTCGCGCGGCTGAAGCAGGACTGGCTCAAGAAACAATAGATTTTCGGGCCAAAAGCCCATAGAATCCGACCCCGATCGGGACGGCGATGTGTGTTGCCGCGAACGGGGCGAAAACAAGGAGCAGTGCAATGCCAAACCCCAAACGACGACATTCCAAAAGGCGGACCAGCACGAGACGCGCGCACGATCATCTCTTTGCCCCAGCGATGGCCAAGTGCCCAAATTGCCACGAAATGAAACAGCCGCACCATGCCTGTCCGCATTGCGGGTATTACAAGGGGCGTCCGGTGCACGACGTAAAGTAGAGTATCCAGGTTGAAGCCGGGCTCTTAAAGTCCAGAACGGCACAGCGCGGGTTGTGCCCACCGAACTTGTCAGGGTCGCTGGAAAATCTCCAATGATCACAATCGCGGTCGATGCCATGGGGGGAGACCATGCACCCCGTCCGGAGGTGGAGGGGAGTGTTCTGGCGGCTAACGAGTACGGCGTGCGGGTGCTCCTGGTTGGCCAGCAGAACGTCATACGGGCGGAACTCGCCAGGCTTTCCCGGCCGACAGGGTCCGTGGAGATCGTGCAGGCCAGCGAAGTGATTACCATGGAGGATCACCCGGCGCAGGCTTTTCGCCGGAAGAAAGACAGCTCCGTGCACGTGGGGGCGCGACTGGTGAAGGATGGCAAGGCCGATGGTTTTGTCAGCGCGGGAAATACCGGCGCGGTCATGACCACGGTGAGGTTCATCCTGGGGACTTTGGAATCGGTCGATCGCGTGGCGCTGGCCGCCCCGTTTCCGAACGCGAAAGCCGGGGTTTCGGTGCTGCT
This sequence comes from Candidatus Acidiferrales bacterium, assembly GCA_963734105.1. Taxonomy (GTDB): domain Bacteria; phylum Acidobacteriota; class Terriglobia; order Acidiferrales; family UBA7541; genus Acidiferrum. Next base: position 267,770 of record CAVTFW010000001.1, read on the forward strand.
GGATGTGGGCGCAAATGTGGACTCGAAGCCGGAGCACCTGCTCCAGTTTGCCGTGATGGGCGAGATTTATTACCGGCTGACGTTTGGGAGCCGCAAGCCGCGCGTGGGCTTGCTCTCCATCGGGGAAGAGGAGATTAAGGGCAACGAACTGACGCGCGCGGTGTACGACCGGCTGAAGAACTCTGCCGGTGCACTTTGTCGGGAACGTGGAAGGCAACGACTTGTTTTCCGGCAAGGTGGATGTGCTTGTTTGCGATGGATTCGTGGGGAACATCGCGCTGAAGATTTGCGAAGGGCTGGCGATGGAGATCGTGAAGTTTCTCCGCAAGACCTACAAGGGGTCGCTGGCGTCGCAATTGGGCTATTTGTTATCCAGGGGAGCGTTCAAGGGCATCAAGCGGACGATGGACTACTCGGAGTACGGCGGAGCGCCACTCCTGGGAGTCCGCGGCGTGTGCGTGATTTCACACGGCAAGTCGAACGCCAACGCCATGAAGAACGCCATTCGCGTGGCCGCGGGACTTGCGCGCGCGCGGGTGAACGAAAAAATCGAGCAGGAGCTCTCCCTGACCAGCGCAAAAGCGTGACGTCCGGAGAGAGGAGCGGAGTATGGGCAAAGTAGCATTCGTGTTTCCCGGGCAGGCGTCGCAGTATCCCGGGATGGGCAAGGAATTGGCGGAAAAATACCCGGCGGCACGCGCGGTCTTTGACGAAGCGGACAGCGCGCTGGGCTTCTCTATGTCGAAAATGTGCTTTGAAGGCACGGAAGACGATCTGAAGCAGACGGCGAATACGCAGCCGGCGATATTGACGGTATCCGTGGCGGCGTTTCGCGTCCTGGCGGAGAAGGGCCTCACGGCCGATTACGTGGCCGGGCACAGCCTGGGAGAGTATTCGGCGCTGGTGGCGGCGGGTTCGCTGAACTTCGCGGATGCGGTGAAGTTGGTGCGCAAGCGCGGCGCGTATATGCAGGATGCCGTGCCCGCGGGACAGGGCAGCATGGCCGCGATCATGGGGTTGTCGCCGGCAGTGGTGCTGGATGTCTGCAAACACGCCGCGCAAGGAGAGGTCTGCGCCCCCGCAAACCTGAATTCTCCGGACCAGACCGTGATCTCCGGGCACGTTGGCGCGGTGAAACGCGCGGTGGAGATTGCTTCGCAATCGGGCGCCAAACGCGCGGTGGTGCTGGCCGGTTTCGGCTCCGTTCCATTCGGCGTTGATGATGCCGGCGCAGGAGAAGCTGGAGAAGGACTTGAAGGCCACCAGGTTTGCGGATTTGCATATGCCGCTGGTGACCAACGTGGATGCGGACACTATCCGCAAGGGCGAGGAAGCCATCAGCGCGCTGGTGCGGCAAGTGACGATGCCGGTGCGTTGGGAAGAGTCCATGCGCATGCTGCTGGATGAGGGCGTGAATACGTTCGTCGAAGTCGGGCCGGGGCGGGTGCTGACGGGATTGATGCGGCAGATCGAGCGGTCGGTGGCGAGCTTTGAACGTGGAAGACGAGAAGAGCTTGTTGGCGACGCTGGAGAAGATTACAGGAGCGAAGTCCGACGCGGCTTGAGGAGGAAGTAACGAAGTAAGGAGGAAAGGAAGTATTGGGAAGGAAAAAGTGAAAGAGTAAGGAAGCGAGGTGCGATGTTTAGTTTGAAGGACAAAGTGGCGTTGGTTACCGGGGCGTCGCAGGGGATTGGGCGCGAGACGGCCCTGGCGCTGGCGGAGGCGGGCGCGAAAGTCGCGGTAGCGGCGCGCAATGAGGAGAAACTTGCGGCACTTGTCGAGGAGATTGCCGGCAAGGGCGGGGAAGCGTTTGCGCTGAAGATGGATGTGGCGGACGCCGAGCAGATCAAGGCCGGGATTCAAAGCGGTGCTCGAGAAGTTCGGGAGGCTGGACATCCTGGTGAATAACGCGGCCATCACGCGCGATGGCCTGGCGATGCGCATGAAGACGGAAGATTGGGACGCGGTGATCCGCACAAATCTGACCGGAGCGCATCTGTGCATTCAGCAGGCGTTGCCAACCATGATGCGGGCACGCGCGGGGCGGATCATCAATATTGCGTCGGTGGTGGCGCAGATGGGCAATGCTGGACAGGCGAATTATGTGGCGGCGAAAGGCGGGCTTGATCGGCCTGACGAAAGCGATTGCCATGGAGATTTCTTCGCGGAATGTCACGGTGAACGCCGTGGCGCCTGGGTTCATTGAATCGCCGATGACGGATGTGCTTTCCGACAAGGTGAAGGAAGAGTTGAAGACGCGGATTCCGCTGGGACGCATGGGCACCGGTCGCGATGTTGCAGCAGCAATAGTGTTTCTGGCGAGCGACGAAGCCGGGTACATCACGGGCCACGTCCTCGACGTGAATGGTGGCATGTATCTGGCGTAGAACCGGGAAATGAGTTTTCATTAGGTGGAATCGCGCCCATGAAAGAGATCCGGAAATTCAGGGATCTGCCGGACTGGCCCGAGGTGCGTAAGGCAGCTTGAGGAAGAGCTCGGTCATCGATCCGAACGTGATTGCCCAGATTGGAGAAACAGAAGGACGGATTCAGCTAGACCTGCGTGGAAGTGCACTATGGCTATTCGAGGAAGATCGTTTGGACTCAAGTCTGGAAAGAGCAGGACCGAAAGTTGACCTTGTGGGGCAGGGTAAGTAGACTGGGCAGGTTACCTAGGCAAGGCAAAAAGAGATTGTAGACCGGCCGACACGCCGGATTACAGTGCAGGGTAGTGTCGAACACGAAAGGCGACAGCAGGTCGCGGAGGAACTGGAATGGCCAGCGTGGAAGAACGCGTAAAACAGATTATCGTCGAGCAGCTCGGTGTGGATGAAGCGGAAGTCACACCCACCGCGTCGTTCGTGGACGACCTGGGCGCGGATTCGCTCGACCAGGTGGAATTGGTAATGGCGTTCGAAGAGGCGTTCGGCATCGAAGTGCCGGATGAGGACGCCGAGAAAATGACGACGGTGAAGGATGCCATCGAGTACATCGATAAGCACTCGAAGGGCAAGTAAGCCGCAGGAAATTCCCTGCATGAAGGAGCAAGTGCATTTGACTCGCCGAGTCGTCGTAACGGGCGTTGGCTTGGTTTGTGCGCTGGGCATCGGGACCGAGGAGAGCTGGAAGAACCTCGTCGCCGGACGCAGCGGCGTCAGCCGCATCACACATTTTGATACCGCGGATTTCGACTGCCAGATCGCGGGCGAAGTGAAGAACTTCGACCCGTTCCAGTGGATCGAGAAAAAAGAACTGAAAAAAATGGGGCGGTTCATCCAGATGGCGCTGGCCGCCGCCGACTTTGCCGTGAAAATGGCGGAGTGGAAGCCGGAGCAGTCCGACCTGGATGAAGTCGGCGTGTACGTGGCCTCGGGCATCGGCGGATTCGACATCATCGAGCGCGAACACATCAAGCTGATGCAGGGCGGCCCGGGAAAGATTTCACCGTTTTTCATTCCCTCGGCCATCGTGAATCTCGCTTCCGGGCCATATTTCGATTCGCTATGGAGCAAGCGGGCCGAATTCCGCGACAGCGACGGCCTGCTCGGCCTCGGCACATTCCATCGGCGATTCCTTCAAGATTATCGAACGTGGCGCGGCGGAGATGATGATCTGCGGCGGCACCGAAGCGACGATTACGCCCATGGGCATTGGCGGATTCGCTTCGATGCGCGCGCTATCGACACGAAACGATCGATCCGGAGAAGAGCCAGCCGCCCCTTTGACGCTGCGCGCGACGGATTCGTGGTTGGAGAAGGCGCCGGAATTCTTCTGCTGGAATCGCTGGAGCACGCGCAAAAGCGCAATGCGCCGATTTTGGCGGAAATTGTGGGTTACGGGATGAGCGGCGACGCCTATCACATCACGCAACCCGCGGAGAATGGCGACGGCGCCTTTCGCGTCATGAGGGCTGCGCTGAAAGACGCCAAGCTTTCGCCGGACGACATTGGGTACGTGAACGCGCATGGAACCTCGACGCCGATCGGCGACGTGATTGAAACAACCGCGATGAAGCGGCTGTTTGGCGAACGCGCCATCCGTAAGAAATTAGCGGTCAGTTCGACGAAGTCCATGACCGGCCACCTGCTCGGCGGCGCCGGTGGGTTGGAAGCCGGAATCAGCGTGCTCGCTCTTCGCGATCAGATTTTGCCGCCGACCATCAACCAGGAAACTCCGGATCCGGAATGCGATCTGGACTATGTGCCGAATGTCGCGCGCAAAGCGACGGTGGATTACGCACTTTCGAATTCGTTTGGCTTCGGCGGAACGAACGCGGCATTGATTTTCAAGCGCTGGGCGGGTAAGTAGTCCGCCGCGTCTCGCGCAGTTGTGCGCAGTTGTCATTCTGAGGCCTGGATTCGATATCCAGGCTGAAGAACCTCAACGTACTGGATGATCCGGGCGTATCCAGGCTTGAGATTCTTCGCTCCGTTCAGAATGACGTTTATCCCTCTCAGGTAGCCCAGACGGAAGGAAACTTCCGTGAACATCATCGTCTGCATTAAACAGGTGCCGGCAAAGGATGCGCCGCTCGCGATTGCCGGAAACTGGATCAAGGAATCGGACATCGGCTTCGAGATGAACGAGCCGGATAGTTACGCGCTTGAAGAGGCGTTGCGGCTGAAGGAAAAACATGGCGGCGAGGTGATTGCGCTGTCGCTCGGGCCGGAGCGCGTGAAGCAGACGATCAAGGAGGCGCTGGCGAAGGGCGCGGACCGCGGGATTCACATCGCGGACGATCAATTTTGCGCAGTTGGATCCGCTGGGAACCGCGAAGGTGTCTGGCTGCGGCGATTGGCAAGGAAAAGTGCGACCTGGTTCTGACCGGCTTGCAGAGCGACGATCACGGGTTCGGGCAGACTGGAGTGCTGCTGGCAGGCGCTGCTGAACCTGCCGCACGCCACCATCATCATGCAAATCGAACGTGCAAGACGGAAAAATGAGACTGAAACGGGAGTTGGAAGCCGGATGGTTCCAGTGGATTGAGTGCCCGCTGCCGGCGGTGCTCTCGATTCAGTCGGGAATCAACAAGGTGCGCTACGCCACGCTGAAGGGCATCATGGCGGCAAAAAAGAAGGAGATCGCGACGTTTACGCGCGAGTCGCTGGGCGTGGCCCTCGAGCCGACGCAGAAAATCGAGAAGATTTATGTGCCGATGAAAACGAAGAAAACGGAATTTTTGACGGGGACGCCGAAAGAAGTCGCGGCAAAACTGGTGGAGAAGCTGAAGTTCGAGGCGCGCGTGATCTAGAGACAGCTTACAGTCTCCAGTTAACAGTCGACAGTCAAAGGGAAAATCGCAGGAGAGCAAGAGATGAAGATTTTGGTGGTGACGGAGCAGCGGCAGGGCAAGTGGAACAACACCAGTTTTGAGACGCTGGTGGCAGCGCAGCAGATTGCCACGGCGACTTCGGGAAGCGTCAGCGCAGCGGTGATCGGCAAGGGCGTGGCGGCGCTGGCGCGAGGAGTTGGCAACTAAGAATGTGGCGGAAGTGCTTGCTGGTCGAGCACGACTTGCTGGAGAACTACACGGCGGACGGATATTGCAAGGCGCTGAAGCAGGTGATTGAGTCAGCGAAACCGGATTTGGTTCTGTTTCCGCACACTTACCAGGTGCGCGATTTTGCACCGAAACTGGCGGCGATGCTGGGCAAGGGAATGGTAGGCGATTGTATCGGATTCCGGACGAGGGCGGCAAACTGGTCTTTGTTCGGCAAATGTTTCAGGGAAAGACCGCGGCGGATGTGATTTTCACGGCGCGGCGCCATGGTTCGCTTCGTTTCAGTCCGGAGCATTTCGCGCGGATTTGCTGGCGGCGCATCCGGGCGGGAAAGCTCCCGTGAACGGCGACGAAGTGTGGAATTGAAGGCGGAGGAGATTCGCACGAAGCCGCTGGAGCTATTTAAAGAGGCGAAGTCCTCGGTGGATTTGACGCAGGCGCCGCTGATTGTGGCGATTGGCCGCGGTATCAAGGCGCCGGAAAATATCGCGCAGGCGGAGGCGCTGGCGAAGGCCCTCGGCGGAGAGATTGCCGCGTCACGTCCGATCTGCGATGAAGGCTGGCTGCCCATGGAGCGCCAGATCGGCAGCTCGGGACAGACCGTGGCGCCGAAACTGTACCTGGCGCTCGGCATCAGCGGCGCTATCCAGCACGTGGTGGGCATGAAGGGCTCGCGCACGATTGTGGCCGTGAACAAAGACCAGAACGCGCCCATTTTCGAGATCGCGGATTACGGAATCGTGGCGGACATCTTCGAGATCATGCCGGCACTGACGGAGGAATTGCAAAAGGCCAAGGGGTAGATCAGGCGAACCGAGAGAGTATCGTATAATCGGGGGAGGCCGTATGACACACGAAGATTACAAAACGGTCCTCTACCGCCAAGATGATGCCGCCTGGGTGGCTGAAATTCCGGCCATTCCCGGCTGCTATGCGCTGATGAGTTCGCGCGAGGCGGCTTTGGCCGAACTGGCAAAAGTCTTCTCCTTGATTGAAGAAGAGTATCGACAAAAGGGGCAGCCCTTGCCCGCGGACACGACCGAGATTATCAATGCCTAGCGCTTCGGCGCGCTTTCCCGCTTTCTCTTACCCTCGGTGAGGTTACGATCTTGAGAGAAATTGAAATATGAAAACTCATGCGTTCCAAGTAGGAAGTGGTGGATTGACGATCATACTCAAACCGATGACTTCCTCTCGCATTGGGCACGTCCTTGTAGTTTGCGACGATGATGTCTCCATGGTGCTACCGGGCGCAAGTCCGCCGGCCTCACCGATACTTGCACACGGTTCGACCTGGCGAACTTCCACGGGATTTCCTCCTGATTCGCTGACCGAAGAAACTATCGTGGACATCTTACGGGAGCGCGGTGGCTCAGCGAAAATCACAGATAGAGAGAACGGTCGGAACATCTAAGATGAGATTGCGGCACGTCTTGGGGTGTCATGGGAAGCTCGCAATCGCCCAACTCCCGGGACAGGTGAGCCTGCATGGAGGCCCGAAGTTGGATACTGCAGGAAGCATTTGGAGCAAGCAGGAGTCATCGAGCCGACGGAAAAGAGTGGTAGAGGTACGTGGACTCTGAAGGGCCGAAACTAAGGGATGGCCAATTGGCTGTTCAACGGGAACAACTGGAAGCGGATGTATTGATTGTGGGCGCGGGGCCGGCGGGGCTGAGTTGCGCGCTGCACCTGGCGAATCTCATCAAAAAACATAACGCGAGCGGCGGGAAGCCGGAGCTTTCGGCGGAAAATATTTATGTGCTGGAGAAGGGGCGCGAGATCTGGGCGCGCACCAACTTTCCGGGGCGATCATGAATCCGAAGGCGCTCGCGGAACTGGTGCCGGATTTCGAGAAGAGCGCGCCGCTCGATACTCCCGTGACGGATTCCGCCGCGCTGGTCTTCACCGAGAAATCTTCGTACCGCTTTCCCATCACGCCGCCGCCGTTCAACAACGCGGGGAATTACGTCATTTCGCTCAGCAAGCTGGTGAAATGGCTGGGCGGGCTGGTCGAAGCCGCGGGCGTCAATGTGTTCAAGGAATTCGGCGGCGCGGAACTGATTTACGAGCGAGACGGAATTGGCGGCGTCATCACCGAAGACAAGGGCGTGGACAAGAACGGCAAGCCCAAGGATAACTTCACGCCGGGATACGAATTGCGCGCGAAGGTGACGGTGCTCGCCGAAGGCACGCGCGGCTCGCTGACGAAGCAACTGGTGGACAAGAAGAAGCTCGACAACATTAATCCGCAAAGCTACGGACATCGGGATCAAGGAACTGTGGGATGTGCAGCCGGGAAAAATCAAGCCGGGATACGTGGCGCACACGCTGGGCTGGCCGGTCTCGACCAAGATGTACGGCGGCGGCTGGATTTATGGACTGCGCGAACAATCGCGTTTCGATCGGGCTGGTGATCGCCCTGGAGTATGCGGATCCGCGATTCGATCCGCACGCCGCGTTTCAGACGTGGAAGACACACCCTTTCGTTCGCAACCTTCTGGAAGGCGGAAAGCTGGTGCGCTATGGCGCGAAGTCGCTGCCTTACGGCGGCTGGTACGCCATGCCGCGCAATTATGTGGATGGCGGGCTGATCGTCGGCGATTCCGGCAGCTTCCTGGATTCGCAGCGGCTGAAGGGCATTCATCTGGCGATGAAGAGCGGAATGCTCGCGGCGGAAACGATTTTTGAAGCGCTGAAGGCCGGCGATACCTCCACAAAAACGCTCAAGCTCTATCAGGAAAAGATCGAGCAAAGCTACATCAAGGAAGAGCTGTGGAAGGTGCGAAATTTCCACCAGTCTTTCCACAACGGACTACTCGCGGGTTTTGTCCTCTCCGGATTACAGCAGATCACCGGCGGACGCGGCTTGATCGATCCCATGCGTGCGCACGCGGGCCACGAGGCGTACAAGCAGATTGACGGCCGACCGGCGCCGGAGCGCTTCAAAGGCGATGGCAAGCTGACGTTCGACCGATTGACCGACGTCTATCACTCCGGCACGCGTCACGAGGAGGATCAGCCGTGCCACCTGAAGGTGCTTGATCTCAACGTCTGCTCGACGCGCTGCGTGAAAGAGTACGGCAACCCCTGCCAGTACTTTTGCCCTGCGGCGGTCTACGAGATGGTGAAAGAAGGCGACGGGGCTGAAGCTGAAAATCAATGCCGCGAACTGCGTCCACTGCAAGACCTGCGATATTGCGGATCCTTACCAGATCATCGATTGGGTGGTGCCCGAAGGCGGCGGCGGGCCGAATTACGAGGGAATGTAGGCCGGAGCAGAGCATCAGCGGGGCGGCGCTTTTCCCGGGCCGAAGCAGCATCCCAACGTCGAATTTCAACGCCGAATATTCCCGTTCACGAATTGGGCGACCAGATCTTGTGGAAGAACGTCCGCACACGAGCCCAGGTGGAGTCTTCCGTCACCCTTTTCGCGGCCTCCGTCCTCTGTGCATTCAGAGCCGGTGGCGCAGGCGTGGCCCGTGCGACCAAGGGATTTCCTTCGACTTTGCCCTGGAAAATCAGCGTAGGACGCACGCGGGCCCGCCGCACCAGGATGATGAGATTCGGATCGTAATCCCGCTGAACGCTTGCGTTCGCGTCGTAATGCAGCGGCGGCATGAACACCTGGTAGATGGGCTCTTCTTTTTCCGCGGGGGGAGCAGTGGCTTGCGGAGTCGCAGAGGGCTTAGGATCGCCGGCCTTCTTTTTCAGTTCCTCAGAGGAAGCCAAGTTACTGACCTGAGTCGAAATACTCGTCTGCTTCGCACTCATCGGAAGATCGCAGTTGCACTGTCCCGTGGCAGGCCGCACGCTTTCCAGTTGACCATTCGTCAGCGACACATCCCCGTTTTGCGGAATCAAGAGGCTCTGGCCGGTGAGCTGCTGCTCAATGCGCACCGCGCCCTTGCCGGCGCGGATACACATCGCGCCGGAAGCATCGAGCCCGACGAGCATATCCTGCGGGCCATCTCCAATGGCGATCGGATGCGCCTGAATCTGTGGCGTATAGACCGTCAGCGTGGGCTGGCCTTCGATGCGGGCGTGAATCGTGCCGCTGTTAAGAGCGATGGTCAACGAACCGACCGGACTTCAACAGGGAGAGGTGTGCGGGACCGCAAATGGTGATGTTGCCGCCTTCCACCAGTTCAATGTGCGCCTGGCCCGATTTGACGGTCAGTTCGCTGCCGCTCCGTAAAACGGTTTTCACCTCGCCATTTGCGGCATTCACGCTCATGGGGCCTTGAACGGAAATCGCTTCGCCCTCGATGGTTCCGATGGCATCGGAGGGAGGATCATCGGCTCTGGCCGCCCACAAGCAAGCCACGGAAGCGGAGACCAGCCCCGCCACGCAAAGTAAGGTGGCGAGGGGCCATCTGAGGCAAGACATTCGGAGGTAGGCCAACCGCGTCAACTCCTTCACGCACAGCGGGAGAACATCCCCTCTATACTATACGAAGATGGAAACCACCGAGAACCCCAGCGGAGAAACGCGCGAGGCCAATTAGTGCGCACTACGACACCCGGCTGCCGAAGTTGCCCTGGCACCGCCGTATCCAGATTCCCATCATTGCGGCGGTCGTTTACAGCGTGATCCGCGTGCTTGGACCCACGCTGCGCTTCGAAGTCCTCGGTCGCGCGAATGCGGAAAAAATCTGGGCCGCGAAGCAGGCCGACATCTGGGCGTTTTGGCATCGCTGCATCATTCCCATCGCGTGGTATGGCCGGAACCGCGGGATCGTGATCATGAACACCACCGCCTTCGACGGGCAATGGACGCGCAAGGTGATCGAATGGCTCGGATTCGGGACCGCGCAAGGGAGTTCCTCGCGCGGCGGATTGCGCGGGCTGGCGGTGATGGCGCAGCGGATAAAGGAAGGGCTGGACTGCGGCTTCACCATCGATGGGCCGCGCGGGCCCAGGTACGTGGCAAAGGTTGGGCCGGTCTTGCTGGCGCGCATGACCGGAGCGCCGATTCTCATCCTTCATATTGGAGTGGACCGCGGGAAAACATTCGAGAAAACCTGGGACCATTTTTGCTTGCCGTCGCCGTTTGCTCGCGCGATTCTGATCGCGGCGCCGCCGATCCACGTTCCCCAGGACGCGGATTCCGAGATGATCAAGGCTAAGCATGAGGAGATGCAAAAGGCATTAGAGCGCGCGCGGGACATTGCAGAGGGCTGGTTCGCTCTCACCGAAGAGGAGCGCAACCGCTACCGCACCGAGATCGGCCCGTGAGTTGGGGCGTGACCGCCACGCGGGATAGGCCGGAGGATATTTTTCGGGCTAATTTCCAGCTTGCTCGCCGAGCTTGACGGGAACATCGAGCTTCTTGGCGCCCCGATAGAGAGTTATCGTTACGGTGTCGCCGGGACGCTTGCGGTTCAGAATCACGTTGATGTCGAACTCGTTGGAGACCTTTTGGCCATCCACGCCCACAATCACGTCGCCGCCGATCAGAATGCGGCGCATGCCCGCCTGCGCCACTTTGTCTCCACCGCGGATTCCGGCGGCTGCGGCCGGGCTGCCCTTGGTCGTTTGTTCGACCAGCAAGCCTTCCTGCACGGGCAGATCGAGCGCTTCCGCCAGCCATCCCGCCACCGATCTTGTCTGCACACCCAGATAAGCGCGGCGCACTTTTCCTTCGGTAATTAAATCGTTGGCGATGAGCTTGGCGGTATTGATGGGAATGGCGAAGCCAATGCCGGCGGTGGTGCCGGACGGGGTATAGATCGCCGAATTGATCCCGATGACCTCGCCATGCGTGTTAATCAGCGGCCCGCCGGAGTTGCCGCGGTTGATGGAAGCATCGGTCTGGATGGCAGCATCGATAAAGGTGGTCTCGCTGGTCTGCACGGTGCGGCCGAGGGCGCTGACGACGCCGGTGGTAAGCGTGGACTCAAAACCGAACGGATCGCCGATGGCGAGCACCTTCTGGCCGACTAGCAGCGTGGAAGAATCCCCCAAGGTAAGCGCGATCAACTGCTTTCCCTTGGGATCGATCTTGACGAGGGCCACGTCGTTGCGCTGGTCGGCGCCCACAAATTTCGCGGGATATCGCGTCTTGTCGCCCAGGATGACCTCAATGGACTGCGCGCCGGCGACCACGTGGTAATTCGTCAGGATGTACCCGCGCGGATCGATCACAAAACCGGAACCGGCGCCTTCGACCGGCACGGGGTCCATGAAGAAGTCGTATTCGGTTGCCTTCGTCAGGATGTTCGCCACCGCCGGAGAAGCCTGGCGGTAGATGCGCACATTGATGGACTCCTCTTCGGTCAGGTGCTCAGTGTGTTGCGGAGCGGATACTGTCAGCGGAGCAGCTTTCGGTTCTTCGCCGGCACGGCGAGCTTCGACGTATCTCGACTGGCGAGGGCCATAACGCGCCCCCACCCAAAAAGCCCCCAGCACCAGAATCAACGCCAACAAGACGAGCCGCCCCCGGCCCAGGTCATTTCCACGGTTCATGTCAGCCATCCCTCGTCATAACGCCCATGGGGATAGTATAGGGAAATTCGCCGACTTGTTCACGGATGCTTGGAAGAGCACAAGAGGGAAGGATCTGCGGAGCAAAGCAGGCGGGCCTGGCGAGAGAGGAAACAGATCAAGCTACGCGGCGATGGAAACAACTTTTGATTTCCGGCGTGGCTTGACGGCTTGTTCGCTCAATTCGCGCTCGGCGCGTATCCAGTCTTCGAGCGGATTGCCCGGAGTGGAACCGCGCTCCAGGAAAATATGATAAGCACGGAGCGTAATCTCCTCGTGCGTGGGCCCGGTCTTCGCTCTTTTCGGCTTCTTTGCGGCTTGCGAGGAAGTGGTCTTCGTCTTTTGCATAAAAGTCTCCTTCAGACTGCTGCCTCTATTTTAGGCCGCCGCACCGGCGTGTAGTCTCTATAAAGTATGACGCGCTTGCCGTTTCAGATACGCCGGAAATATTGGATGGGATAAAACGAAGAATTTAATTCATGCAGCGTGAAAGGCATGATTCCCGGAAAAAAAACGGCCCGCCGAGGATGGCGGGCCGCCCGTGTATAAAAATCGTCGATTTAGGCGACCGTGATTTCTTTGGCCAGATAGACATCCTGAATCGTGTTCAGGAGTTTCACTCCTTCGGCCATCGGCCGCTGGAATGCTTTTCGGCCGCTGATGAGGCCCGTGCCGCCCGCGCGCTTGTTGATGACCGCGGTGGTGACCGCCTCTTCGAAGTCGTTGGCGCCGGAAGCGCCGCCGGAATTGATTAAACCAGAGCGGCCCATGTAACAGTTGGCCACCTGGTAGCGTGTCAGGTCGATGGGGTGATCGCTGCAGAGGTCGGTGTAAATGCGCTTGTCGAATTTGCCGTAGCTGGAGTCTCCGATGTTCAGCGCCAGGTAGCCGCCATTATTTTCCGGCAGCTTTTGCTTGATGATATCGGCTTGAATGGTCACGCCGAGATGGTTGGCTTGCCCGGTGAGGTCGGCCGAGAGGTGGTAGTCCTTGTCTTTCTTGAAAGCGGCGTTGCGCAGATAGCACCACAGAACCGTGGCCATGCCCAGTTCGTGCGCTTTTGCAAACGCTTGGCTGACTTCGATAATCTGGCGATCGCTTTGTTCGGACCCGAAATAGATTGTAGCGCCCAGGGCAGCGGCGCCCATGTCATAGGCTTCCTGAACCGTGCCGAAGAAAACTTGATTGAACTGGTTGGGATAGGTGAGCAACTCATTGTGATTGATCTTCACGATGAAGGGAATGCGATGCGCATACTTGCGCGCAACCGAACCAAGCACGCCGAACGTGGATGCCACGGCGTTGCAGTTGCCCTCTATCGCGAGTTTGACGATGTTCTCGCCGTCGAAGTAATCCGGATTCTTGGCAAAGCTGGCGCCGCCGGAGTGCTCGATCCCCTGGTCGACCGGAAGGATCGACATGTAGCCGGTGCCGGCAAGGCGCCCGGTGAAAAAGAGGCGGTGAATATTATTGAGGACGCGCAGATTACGGTCGGAGGCGGCGTACACCCGGTCGATGAAATCCGGGCCGGGGAGGTGCAGCCGCTCCTTGGAGATTTTCGGGGACTTGAAGCCGAGTAACGATTCGGCCTTTGCGCCCAAAAGTTGTTCGATTCCGGTTGTAGTTGCCGTTGCCATGGTTTTCTCCTAGTGAGCCGCGAATTTTGATGCCAGCATCGAGCCGGCGGCCTGGTCAATCAGCCAGAGTAATTTGCCGTTGACCGGCTGAATGAGTTGAGCCGGAAGCTGCTCCGGCTCGTAGGGGCCTTCCAGAACCGCTTTCAAGGCCAGGGCCTTGTCTGCGCGGGTTACCAAAAAAATCACGCGGTTGGCCTGGTTGGCGGCAGGAGCCGTGAGCGTGATGCGTTCGGTGAACAGCTTGCCGACCCAATTGCGAACCACGATGCGATCGGAGGCGTGCAGCGCCCTGGTGCCGGGGAATAGCGAGAGCGTGTGTCCTTCTTCACCCATGCCGAGGAGCACCAGATCGAAGCGAGGGAACTCGCCGTCCTTCAGCCTAAAGTATGCGCGGAGTGCCTGCTCATATTCCAGTGCAGCTTTCTCCGCATCGGCATATTCACCCTTAATGCGCGTGATCTGTTCGGGCTTGACCAGTCCTTTGGAGAATAGCGCTTCCTTGGCCATACGAAAATTGCTGTCCGGACTGTCCGGAGGAACGTGGCGCTCGTCGCCAAAAAAGAAATACATTTTCTCCCAGGGCATCTTCGAACGAAATTCCGGATCGTCGCTGATCAAGGAGTAGAGAGCTTTGGGAGTGGAACCGCCGGAGAGGGAGACTGTGAAGGAGCCTTTTTTCGCCACGGCTTCCGTAGCGGATTTCAGGAATTCCTCGGCCGCGCGGCGAGTGACTGCCGCGCCGTCCGGCATAATGAGAACCTCACGAGGGATGGGCTCTGTCATGCGGCACCTACTTTGGAGGCGGCACCCGGCGCGGCGACGCGGCCCCGCTGATCCAAGTCTTCCTCGCCGATGCGCCGCCAGGAGCGGCCGTCGCGTTCCAGCAACTCCTCCGCTTCGACGGGCCCCCAGGAACCCGCGGCATAATTCGGAAAGCCGCGCGAGGGCAAGGCGTGCCACACGTCCAGAATCGGCTGAATCACGTTCCATCCAGCCTCGACCATGTCCGAACGCTGGAACAACGTGGCGTCTCCGGCCATGCAATCGCGCAGCAGGCGCTCGTATCCGGTGCTGTGCTCCATGCCGAAATAGGATTTGTAATCGAAATCCATATTCACCAGGCCGAGGCGCATGACCGCACCTGGAACCTTGGCGCCAAAACTGAGAGAGATTCCCTCGTCGGGTTGGATGTGGATGACCAAGCGATTGGTTTCGATATTTTTGACCCCGGTGTTGCGAAACAGGACGAAAGGTGTGCGCCGGAACTGGATGACGATTTCCGTGGCCCTCTGGGCGAGGGACTTTCCCGTGCGTAAATAGAAGGGAACTCCTGCCCAGCGCCAGTTATCAATTTGCAGCTTGAGCGCAACAAACGTCTCCGTATTGGAATCATGGGCAACGTCCGGCTCACTGCGATAGCCGGCGACTCGCTCGCGGTCGATAATTCCTTCACCGTACTGGCCACGAACCATGTTGGTCAGGACGTCTTCGGGGTTGACCGGCTGAATGGCGTGCAGGACTTCGGCCTGCTTGTTGCGAACTTCGTCCGCATCGAAGGAGATGGGAGGCTCCATGGCAGACATGGTGAGGAGCTGAAAGAGGTGATTGGGAACCATGTCCCGGAGCGCGCCAGCGGTTTCGTAGAAACCACCGCGGTGTTCGACGCCGACGGTTTCCGCGGCGGTAATTTGAACGTGATCGACGTAATTGCGATTCCAGAGCGGCTCGATGATGTTGTTGGTAAAGCGGAAGACCATCACGTTCTGCACGGTCTCTTTGCCGAGATAGTGGTCAATACGGTAAATCTGTTTCTCGTCCAAGGTCTTCTTCAGATCGGCATTGAGCTGGCGCGCGGACTGGAGGTCATGGCCAAACGGCTTTTCGATAATTACCCGGGTCCAGTGGCCATTTTCCTCTTTCGTCAGCCCCACGGCGCCCAGTCGATCCACGATGGGCGCAAAAAATCGCGGCGAGACCGCAAGATAAAAGAACCGGTTGCCGCCGGTATTGTGAGTCTTGTCCGCCTCTTCAATCTGTTTTTGCAGGCGCTTGTACGCTTCCGGGTCCTGGAAATCGCCTTTCACAAAGTAGAGGCGCTGTGAGAGATCTTCCCACATCTTGAGATCGATCGGGTCGGGCGCGAACTTCGGCATCTCCTCGCCGAGAGTCTTGCGAAACGATTGGGTGTCCAGGTCGTTTCCCGCGAACCCCACGATTGCGAACTGCTTGGGAA
Source organism: Candidatus Acidiferrales bacterium (assembly GCA_963734105.1). GTDB lineage: Bacteria > Acidobacteriota > Terriglobia > Acidiferrales > UBA7541 > Acidiferrum. The sequence goes on from CAVTFW010000001.1 coordinate 283,624, forward strand.
GGATATTTTCCTGCGCCAGGTTCAGCAGGGCGGGAATCAGTTTCCGTTTTGTAAGATCCCCGGTGGCGCCGAAGATGACCATGACGCAAGGGCTGGCCGCGCTGGCACTTTCCACGTGATTTAAGCTCATTAAGCGATGTCCTGTCTTTGGGCCATGTGAAGCCGAGTGTTGAGCTTCAGTGCCCGGATTTTTTCTCGATGTGACCGCCAAACTGGAAACGCATGGCGGACAATACCTTTGCCGCAAAATCGTCCTCTCCGCGTGACGTGAAGCGCTCGTATAGCGCCGCGCTCAGAACCGGCGCCGGAGTAGTGGATTCGATCGCCGCGAGCAGCGTCCAGCGGCCTTCGCCGGAATCGGAAACGCGCCCGGAGAAACGTTCCAGCGTCGGTTGATCGAGAAGGGAACTGGCCGTCAGGTCCAGCAGCCAGGACGCTACGACGCTGCCCCGGCGCCAAACTTCCGCGACGTCAGCGAGATTGAAATCGTACTGGTAGTTCTCCGGATTGCGCAGAGGTGTGGTTTCCGCGTCGGTTTCACGGTGAGAGTGCCCGGCGTCGGCGTGTTTCAATATGTTGAGGCCCTCGGCGTAAGCCGCCATCAACCCGTACTCGATGCCATTGTGAACCATTTTCACGAAGTGGCCTGCGCCGGAAGGGCCGCAATGCAGATAGCCTTCTTCCGCCGTCCCGGACGCCTTTTCGCGGCCCGGTGTGCGGGGAATATCTCCGCGCCCGGGCGCAAGCGACTTCAAAATGGGGTCGAGATGCTGAACCGTGCCAGTTTCTCCACCGATCATCTGGCAGTAGCCGCGCTCCAGGCCCCAAACGCCGCCGCTGGTGCCGACATCGACATAGTGAATCCCCTTGGTGGAAAGCTCCTTGGCGCGCCGAATGTCGTCGATGTAATAAGAATTGCCGCCGTCGATCAGGATGTCGTCTTTCGAAAGCTTCGGAAGAAGGTCGGCAATCGTGGCGTCCACCACCGCCGCCGGAACCATCAGCCAGATCGCGCGCGGTTTTTGCAGCTTGGCAGCAAAATCATCGAGGGAAGTGGAACCGGTAGCACCGTCGGAGCTGAGTTGCTTTACAACGTCGGCGCTGCGGTCATACACAACACACTTGTGCCCCGCCTTTTGCAGGCGACGAACCATGTTCGCGCCCATCCTCCCCAGACCGATCATGCCAAGTCGCATTGTGTACTTTCCTCCGCGAAGTTTTGGGTCTTGCAGCAGCCCGGATGGACACAAGCCCATCCAGGAGAAACACAGAGATGATCAGTTGCCGGTTAGGGCTACCGCACGCCTGCGGACTTGCCCGTGGCGTCCAGCAAAGTCTTGAACGCATCGGCGAACAGCTTCACGCCGTCCACAAGCAGCTTATCCGTAACTTCCTTCATGGAGATACCGGCCTTCCCCAGGTCGTCCATGATCTTGGCCGCGCCGGCCACGTCTTCCGTCAGGCTTTTGCGCAGCTTGCCGTGATCGCGGAAGGCATCAAACGTGGCGGGTGGAATCGTGTCCACCGTATCCGCGCCGATCAGCTCTTCGACATACAGAACGTCGCGGTACTTCGGGTTTTTGGTGCTGGTGCTGGCCCAAAGCAGCCGCTGCGTCTGCGCGCCCTTGGCAGCCAGCGCCTTCCACCGGGCGCCGCCGAAGAGTTCCTGATATTTCTTGTAGGTGAGCTTAGCGTTGGCGATGGCAATTTTGCCTTCGATGCTGGTTAGCAGGTCTTTCGCAGCGCCACGGGCGGTCTTCAGCAGGCCCTCGATTTTGGAATCGACAAGCGTGTCGATGCGGCTGACGAAGAAACTGGCGACGCTCGCGCTGTGGCTGACGTCCAGGCCCTTCAGGACCCGCGCTTCCAGAGCGGCCAGATACGCCTCGGCAACCTGCTCGTAGGCCGACTGGGCAAACAAAAGCGTGATGTTGATGTTCAGGCCCTCTTCCAGAAGCTGCCGGATGGCGGGGACGCCTTCGGGCGTGGCGGGAACCTTGACCATCAGATTTTCGCGGCCCACCGCTTTCCACAGGCGCCGCGCTTCCGCGATGGTGCCGCTGGTGTCGTTTGCGAGTAACGGTGAGACTTCCAGGCTGACGTAACCGTCCCTGCGGCGGCTGGATTGATAGACGGACTTGAAAATGTCGCAGGCGTCCTGAACGTCGCGGATGGCGATTTTTTCAAACAGGCCCTTAGCGTTAAGCGATTTGGCTTCGGGGGACTGAAGGATGTCGCTATAGAGCGAGCTTTCGACGATGGACTTTTCGAAGATGGCGGGATTCGAGGTCATGCCGCGCAGCCCGTCATCATCAATCATTTTCTTGAGCTTGCCGCTCGTGAGCAGGTCGCGACGGATATAATCCATCCAGGGCGACTGGCCGAACTCGAGCAATCCCTTTAGGGGATTGGTGCCGGCTACATTGGGTATGCTTACTGAGGTCGTCATAATGCTTCTCCTTTACTCGTGAGAGGGCCCCAAACCTCTATTGTACGCCCGTGGGCGGGGGGAAGAATTCAGATTTCAGCTTTTTAACATCTTCATCTCGAGGGCATGGACCTTTGCCAGGCGGCGCACGTGACGCTCCTCATTCGTGAAAATTGCCGCCAGGTAGGCCCGCACGATGTCCTCCGCGAGTTTTGAAGCGATCACGCGCGAGCCCATCACCAGCACATTCATGTTGTCGTGCTCCACGCCCTGATGTCCGGAGTAGGTGTCGTGGCAAACGGCGGCGCGGATGCCAATCAACTTATTGGCAGCGACGCTGGCGCCCACGCCGCTGCCGCAGATGAGCACGCCGCGTTCCGCGCGGCCGTCGAGCACCGCACGGCCCACCGCTTCGGCGAAGTCCGGATAGTCGGATGGATTTTCGTTGAACGCGCCGACGTCCAGAACGGAATGGCCGAGCGAACGAATCAGGTCACCCATGGCATTTTTCAGCTCGAAGCCGGCGTGATCGGAACCGATAACAATTTTCATGGGAAGGTCACTTTCCTAGAAGCTGTTTCGCCGCGGCAACGACCGTCTCCGTTTCGAAGCCAAATTTCTTCAACAAGTCCTTCAACGGTGCGGAGGCACCGAACGAGTGCATGCCGATTGCCTTGCCCTTCAACCCGATGTAGCGCTCCCAGCCTAGGGTCGCGGCCATTTCCACGGACACTCGGGCGGTCACGCTGGAGGGCAACACAGCCTCTTTGTAAGCAGCGTCCTGTTCATCGAAAATCCTCCAGCAAGGCATGCTGACCACGCGGGGCTTGATGCCCTCGGCTTTCAATTTTTCATACGCGGCGACCGCCCATTGCAATTCCGTGCCGGTGGCCAGGAGGATTACTTCCGGCTTACCGCCCTCCGCGTCCGCCAGGACGTAACCGCCCTTGGCTACTCCGGAGGCTGGCGCATATTTCGTGCGGTCCAGCGTGGGCATGGCCTGGCGGCTGAAAACCAGCGTTGAGGGACTGTGCGTGCGTTGCAATGCGGTCTTATAAGTTTCTGTCACTTCATTCGCATCGCCCGGACGAAACACCAGCATGTTGGGCATAGCTCGAAACGCAGCCAATTGCTCGACCGGCTGGTGCGTAGGTCCGTCTTCGCCAACGCCGATGGAATCGTGCGTGAAGATGAACAGAACCGGAATCTCCATCAACGCCGCCAGGCGCATGCTGGCGCGCATGTAGTCGCTGAAATTGAAAAAAGTGGCGCAGAAGCCGCGCAAGCCACTCAGCGTCATCCCATTCGTGGCCGCGCCCATGCCGTGCTCGCGAACACCGAAGTGCACGTTTCTTCCGGCAAATTCCACAGGGAAGAAATCTCCCGCGCCTTCGAACAGGAGATTAGTCTTGTTGGATTTGGCCAGGTCCGCGGAGCCACCGACCATCCAAGGAATATTCTGCGCGAGAGCGTTCAGCACTTTGCCGGAACTTTCCCGCGTGGCCATGCCCTTGGCATCGGCGGTAAACGTGGGTAGATTCTTGTCCCAGCCGTCAGGAAGCTGCCGCCGTTGCATATGATAGAGCTGGCCGGCAAGGTCAGGGAATTTCGCTGTGTACCCGGCGAACAGCGCATCCCACTTTGCATGCGCTTGTCCGCCACGGGCACCGACGCCATCCTGGAAGTGAGCGTAGACGCCATCGGGAACCAAAAACTTGGAGTCTTCGGGCCAGCCGTAGTTCTTCTTCGCCAGCTTGATTTCGGCTTCGCCCAGCGGCTCTCCGTGCGCCTCGTAGGAATCCTGTTTGTGCGGCGAGCCATAGCCGATGTGGCTATCGACAACGATCAAGGTGGGCTTGTCGCTGTGATTGAGGAAATCCTTGTAACCACGCGAAAGCTGGAGCAGATCGTTCGCGTCCGATACGCGTGTCACGTTCCACCCATAACCCACGAAACGCGTCATTATGTCTTCGCTGAACGACCAGCTCGCCGGCCCATCGAGGGTGACGCGGTTGTTGTCGTAGATCCAGCAAAGATTTCCAAGTTGTAAATGACCCGCCAGCGAAGCGGCTTCTCCCCCGACACCTTCCATCATGTCGCCGTCGCCACAAACCGAATACACATGGAAATTGAAAAGCTCGAATCCCGGGCGGTTGAAATGGTGGGCAAGCCACTTTCCGGCGATGGCCATGCCGACGCTGTTGCCGTTCCCCTGGCCGAGCGGGCCGGTGGTGGTTTCCACGCCGGTCGTAAGGTGGGATTCCGGGTGGCCCGGAGTGCGGCTGCCCAGTTGCCTGAAGCGTTTGATCTCGTCCAACGGAACGGACAGCTCTTTCTGAACTTCGCCTTTGGCGTTGACGGCTCGGACTCCGGCGAGATGCAGTGTGGAATAGAGCAGCATGGAGGCATGGCCAGCGGAGAGGACGAAGCGATCGCGGTTGGGCCACAGCGGACCGGCGGGATCGTAGCTCAGGAAATACTGCCAAAGGGAATAGACGACGGGCGCCAGACCCATCGGCGCGCCCGGATGTCCGGAATTGGCCTGCTGCACCGCATCCATCGAGAGTGTTCGGATAGTGTTAATACAAAGCTGGTCGAGGTGCTGCTCGCTCACGGTGTCTCCGGCGCGGGAGGAAGGGTACCCGCAATATGCGTTCAGGGTTTAGATGCTCCACCTGGAGAGAAGGCGCAAGAATTGTACTGCAAAAAAGAACCGCGCGTCTGCCCGGGGCGTGCCTGAAGGGAGGGCCAAACAAAATGGTGCGGCTGGTCGGACTCGAACCGACAACGGGGAAATCCCCAGCGGATTTTAAGCCCGCCGCGTATGCCAATTTCGCCACAGCCGCACCGGGCGTTTACGCGGCGAAATCAGAATACCATGCAGGGAAGAATCTGTTGCAAAGAATGAGCCGCCTGCGCGCATTGGCGGATAAGTGGCAATGAACGTGCCGCGGCTTGCAGCAAGGCGCGCGCCCACTAAAATGAAGTGGTAAGAATCTTCCCTCTCATGAATCCGAAAAACGCCGGCGGCGAATCAAAAAATGCAGACTGGGAATGGAATTTTGCCGCGGACCAGCAGAAATCGATCTTGCTTGCTCTCTCGCTTGTGGTGTTGGTTCTTGCACTCTACCTGCCATCCTTGTGGAATGGTTTCGTCAATTACGACGATCCCGATTATGTAACCCGGAATGCGCATGTGCTACATGGCCTCAATTGGGAGAACGTCGTGTGGTCGTTCGGAACCCATAATCCCGCGGCAAACTGGCATCCGTTGACCTGGATTTCGCATATGTCGGACGTGCAGGTGTACGGACTGAAGCCCTGGGGACACCACTTGACCAATGTTTTGCTATTTGCCGCGGACGTGGTGCTCCTGTTCCTGTTCCTCGCGGGCGTGACCGGGCGAGTCTGGCCCAGCGCGGCGGTGGCGACGTTTTTTGCGGTTCATCCCATCAACGTGGAATCCGTCGCGTGGGTGGCCGAACGCAAGGCGGTGCTTTCGGTATTCTTCATGATGCTGGCGCTGATCGCTTACGCGTGGTATGCAAAGCGCGTCACCGTTGGACGCTACGCGTTGGTCGCTGTATTGTTTGCGCTTGCGTTGATGTCCAAGGTGATGATCTTTACCCTGCCATTCGCGATGCTGCTGTTGGATTATTGGCCGCTCGATCGTTTTTCCTGCAAAAGTGAGGGCGGAGAAACTCTTTCATTTTGGAGCTCGTTCTTTGCGCTTATGAAGGAGAAGATCCCGCTGTTTCTGCTTGCGGCGGCTGCGGGCTGGATTACCTTCGGGATTCACCGCAAGGAGGGCGCCCTCACGGCATCCATGCCGTTTGCGTGGCGGCTGAAAAATGTCATCTATTCCTACGCGATTTATCTGTGGAAAGCGATCTGGCCCACTCGGCTCGCTGCGTTCTATCCGCATCCGGAGAATCGCTTGCCGCTATGGCAAGTGGCAGTCGCCGCGCTCGTGCTGCTCTCGATCAGCGCGCTGGTGTGGAAGTACCGCGAAAAGAAATATATCACAGTGGGCTGGCTCTGGTATCTCGGCACCGCGTTTCCGATGATCGGCTTGATCCAGTCCGGACGCCAGGGGATGGGCGACCGCTATGCCTTCCTGCCTCTGCTCGGCGTGTTTGTTGCCGTGGTGTGGCTGGCTGCGGATCTCGGCGGGAAATGGGAGCTAAGCCCGGCGGTGGCGGCAGGGGGATTTGCGGCCGTGCTATTGCCGCTCCTGTTTCTGGCCCACCGGCAGATTGGATATTGGAAGGACAGCGAAACGCTGTTCAGCCACGCGCTTCGGGTGACCACTCACAACGGAATTGCCGAAAACAACTTGGGGACAGCGCTGATGGAAAAGGGTGATGCGGCTGGGGCGTTTCCGCATTTTCAGGCGGCCGTGCAATACGCGCCGGATCTTGCTTCCGCCCACTACAACCTGGGTGTCGTCCTGCACCGGATGAATGAATTGCCGGATGCCGCGGCGCAGTATCGTTTGGCGATTGCCAATGCCGGAGACCCAGCCGAAGCGGCGCAGGCGCACAATAACCTGGGCGTGCTGTACTTGGGGCTGAATAATTTCACGATTGCTAAAGCAGAACTGGACAAAGCCATTTCTCTCAATCCAAACGAAGTCAACAGCTACATCGCGCGCGGTACCATCGAATTGCAGGGTGGAAAAACGGATGACGCCATCGCCGATTTCACGCAAGCCTGTACGCGAGTCCCTTCCCCAGTGGCATTCTACTGGCTGGGGCGAGCGGAAGCCGCAAAGGGCGATTTTCCACGCGCCAAACAGGCTTTCCAGGCGGCGCTTCAGTTGGCGCCGGGCCTGAAAGAAGCACAGGCACAACTGGATTCTCTGAAGACTCTCACGGGGCAGTAACCGCGCCCGGGCGTAGCCTTGACGCATTGAGCCGAGAACCATCAAAGATCATCTATCGCCGGTCAACATTTTCTGGTAGGGGCACGTACTGGAAATTGCGAATGACAACTTCCTGGTCGGCGGCGGGTGTGGTCTTGAAGCACCAGAGATTCATGCCCAGGGGCAAAGGAACCTGCGGGATTCGCGCGCTGTAGTCCGGCGGTGAAAATGTGAGAGTTTGGAGAACATTTGCCGTCGCTCCTAAAGGCTGGAGGCCGCTCATAATGGTTCCAACAATACGAGTGGAGGTCCACTCGAAGCGGGCAGTGGTTAGAGTCGCACCAGCCAGGGTAATCTTGAAATTGTCTTCCTTAGGACCCAAGCTTTTGTTCCCGGTAGTGGGATAGAAGGTAAAGTCCGCGTTGCAACCTTGGCAAGTGTTGTTCCATTGCGAGAACTCGATATCAATCTCGTTTTCTGCGTCCCCGCCAATCCCAGCTTTTGGACCGTACGAAAACAGGCCCAACACCGTGGATTTATCCATCTCGAGGAGGGGACCTTCAATCTGCCACTGGTAGGTGCCGAATCCCATCTTATCCGTGGAGAACATTTCCGAAGCGGTGTAGGTCCCTTGGCGGCTCATGATCCGTAGGTGCAGATATCCATTCTGGTCTAGGAAGACATTGGCGGGATTGCCTTTTGCTACGCCTGCCATGCCGCCATCCGTGATGCTCCACTTATGCCCCATCCACAGGAGAGCCTCGTGCGTGGCGCGGTTTTGGATAGAGGCGCCGCTGCTGAAGCGCACTGTCGTGGCAATCTCCGTAAAGAGCAAGGCCGAAGCCAAACACACCAAAAAAATCCCTTGCCGATCGAGTTTCACAGGTTTATTCCCTCTCGGCCTAGAGTTTTCACTTCTGTAGAACGATTCTAGTTGAAGCGTTCCTCTACCACCCGATTGAGCATTGCACCCTTTATAGCGTATGCGCTTTCTTCTGCCAATCGGCACAGTTTGCTGTGATATAAAACGTTCTGCCGTCCCGTGCGATGGTTGCGTCGTTGGAGGGCCGGCGAGGAGAGCGGATCTTGGCCAAGCGCCTTCACAAAGGCCTATTCGTGTTGGCATTCGTTGGTTCGATCACTCTTGCGTCTGCTCGTTCCACTGCGCAAAATTCCGGCGAGAGTGGAGGTTCTACTCCCGCTGCGGTTCGCGTTTGGCAAGATACGATCGAATTGCCCACTTACGAAGAGGGCCTGCCGGACGAAAATCCACCGTTCGATCAGTTCGTAACCAACGGCAGGTACAATTATCCGTACACGATGCGGGAAAACCTGACCAACCAGGTCGCGCCGCGCCTCTGGCGCACCCTGAATCTTGAAAATGACTATTTGAAGTGCATGATCCTGCCGGACCTGGGCGGCCATCTGTACCGCTGCCTGGATAAGCGCAACGGCGCGGACCTGTTCTACGCGAATCCATCGTTGAAATTTGCGCGCATCGCCTATCGCGGTGTCTGGGCCGCTTACGGAATCGAATTTAATTTTCCGGTTTCGCATAACTGGATGACCGCTTCCCCGGTCGATTTTTCCACCTCCACCGCCGCGGATGGCAGCGCGTCGGTTTGGGTAAGGAATATCGACCGTGTTTACGGCATGGAATGGTGCGTGGAGTTGACATTGCATCCCGGCCAGGCGGTTTTGGTGCAGAGGACCACGCTTTATAATCCGGCGCGTGCCCGCCATCGTTTCTACTGGTGGACGAACGCGGGCGTGCAGGTCTGGGACGATTCCCGCTTGTATTACCCGCAGGAGTTCAGCGTCTTTCACGGATTCACGGACGTGGACACCTGGCCAGTTGACCGCACCGGCATCGATTTAAGCGTGGTCGGAAATCATAAGTTTGGGCCGGTTTCGCGCTTCAGCTTTGCGAGCAACGAGCCCTACATGGCGGTCTATCACCCGAGGACCGACGCGGGCGTGGTGCATTATTCCACGCGCACGGATCTGCCATCGAAGAAAGTTTTTTCCTGGGGCAGCGACGCCGAAGGCTTCGAATGGCGCAACGCGCTTTCGGACAACCACAGCGCCTATGTGGAAATTCAGGCCGGACTGTTCCGCGATCAGGAAACTTACGGTTTTCTCGATCCCGCAGCAAGCCATCCATTTCACCGAATATTGGGTGCCCATCCGCGAGATCGGAGGAGTCACGCGAGCGAATCCGGAGGCGGTTCTGAATATGACGCGCGCGCCATCCAAAAAGCCAAACGCCGTTTCGCTTGATGTAGCTTTCAATGTCACGCGGGATTACCCCAAGGCAAGGCTCGAAGCTTCGTGACGGAGCGGAACTGATCGCCACGGAAAACGTCTTCACTCACGCCACGCACCACCTTTCGCAAGCAATTTTCGGATTTGGCGGCAGGGAAGACCTACACCATCACCCTCGTCGGACGAATCGGGCAAGACCATCTTGACTCACACCGAAGGAAAATACGATTTTTTGCCGAAATCCGAAGTGCCCAAGGAGTTGCCACCCGCTATACGTGTATCCGCCGGCCGAAAAGCGCAACGGAGAGCGATTTTCTGGAATTGGGCACGGAGCAGGAACGCAATGGGATGGTGCTCGATGCGTTGTCCACCTACCGCGAAGGATTGAAATATTTTCCCGTGAGCGTGGTCTTGCATCGCGCGGCGGGACGCCTCGAGGTGGCGCTGAAACAGTACCCGGAGGCAACGGAGCTGCTTTCTCCCGTGCTTACGCGCATCAGCAACGACAAAGAGGCTTCCTATTATCTGGGAATTGCCTACGCCGCCATGGGAGAGCTGGAGAAAGCGCGCCGCGCCTTCGAAGTCAGCGTGCAGTTCGGAACTTTTCGCGCGCCCTCCCTTTTTGAGTTGGCGGCACTGGACGCGCGCAGGGGCGAACTGAAAAAGGCTCACGAGAAGCTGGCCATTGCCTACACGGAATTTCCCGACGCCGCGCAAGTGAGCGACATGGACGTTGCCGTACTTCGCTTGCTCGGCGAGACGAAAGCGGCGAATGACCATCTGGCGAAGCGCCAGGTCGCCGACCCCGCGAATTCCTTTCTCGCGATACGAAGCGACACGATTCGGCCATGCGGATCCCAGCCTCTGGGAGCATCTTGCCGCGGATCCGGAGCGAATCCTCAACGATCGCGGTCCAGTACATGCATTTCGGCTTTTACGCCGACGCCCTCGAAATTCTGTCGCGGCAATATCCCGCCGGAGCGGGTGTTGTCAGCGAACCCGGTATGCCGCGACCGGAAAAGTACGGGCTTATTGCTTACTACCGCGGCTACTGCCGCGAGATGTTGCACCAGGACGACAGCGCCGACTTCCATGCTAGCCTCGCAGATGCCAACGACGTACGTTTTTCCGAACCGCCCGGAATCGTTGGATGTACTCAAGCGAGCCATTTCCGTGAATCCCAAGAGACGCCAATGCTCATGCGCTGCTCGGCTCGCTCTACATGTCGACGGAATGCAGGATGCCGCGATGGCCGAATGGAACGCAGCGCGCGAATTGAACCGCGCGATTCCCGCACTGTTGCGGAATATGGGCTACACGGTGCTTTATTCGAGGCAGTCTCCCGAGCGCGCGATCGACTTGTTCACCGAGGGAATAAGCTCCGATCCGCAAAATCCGGAAAATTATCTGGGCCTTGGAGCAGGCTCTTCGCGAGGCGGGGCACTCACCGGAAGAACGTGTCGCCGCGCTCCAGAAATTTCCCGGGTCGAACCCGCCGGCGAACGCTGATTTTTCAGATTGGCGCGCGACCTGGCGGATGCCGGGCGCTACGAGGATGCGCAAAAGGAACTAGCCACGCGCTTCCTTTCGCTCGAGGAAGGCGGCGCCAGCCAGATTGACGTTTATTTGGAGATCAAGATGAAGCAGGCCCACGCACTCGCGGCAGAAACATCAGTGCGACGATGCCCGCGCAAGCTGATACGGCACTTGAGCGATCCGGTGCCACAACTCTGCACTGACGAAGGACGCATTAGCGCTTGCGCTCAATCCCGCGCCGTCAGAAGGAAATTGCGGAGGTGCAAGCCTCTTGTTCGCACTAGCCGCAGCCGCACTCAACTGCGAAAGCGATTGTTCTGGCGGCACTGCTCGATTACCGCTTCCAGAAATCTTTCGGTTCGCGGCCAGCCGTAGATTTTCACGTCCATTTTGTCCGCCAGGCGATGGCAATCTGCACCGCCATCGTCGTGCGCACCGCGGGATCCAGAGCTATCCCGTGCGGTTCAGGAAGGTTTCGATCAGCCGCACTTCCTCGAGGGTCACCTTCGAGGTCGTCGATGCGGAGGCAGGGTCTCGTCGATTGTTGTTCCCTCGTAGGGGCGAACGCCTTCCAGCGTTTTTTCGTGAATGACCACGGTTCCCGCCACGAAATCACCCAGCCGTTTGCTCTTGCGGCTTACAAAGATACTAATCAGTCCAATTCCGTACATCGCTGGCATCAGTCAACTAGTCGCAACGCATTTCGCACGATCGCTTCATACGCGCCGATGGGCCGTCCGTCGTCTCTGATCACGCGCATCTGCGCGTAACGTTTACCCGGAGTCTGCCCATTCCAAAAAATCTCAAAGAGGGCGAAATAGCCGGAGTACAACAGAAAGATTAGAAAAATCGACAATCGCGCAATCCACTGCAGTGCCGAGTCCTCCAAAGATCGATTACTCCGGCTCCGATCACACTTCCCACGATGAGCACCAAAAACGCCAGCACCAAGTTGGATGGCCGTATCGGCGAGTATTGCCAGAAAGCGGCTGCCCAGTCCCGCAATCGGGTACTCAAGAACCGTCTGTTCCGGCGTGTCAATGGTAAGCTTGTGCCGAGGAATCCATCGATGATCTCCGCCCGCTGGATCGAAAAACGTCGTCTTCACTGGAACCGGCTCGAAGAGTTGGTCAATACCAGTGGACACAGCGGCGTCTCGGCCCTTTCGCCCACCGATCTTCAGGAATTAGCCCTATTATATCGGCAGATTGCCGCCGACTTGGCCAGCGTTCGCGAAGATTCCACCAGCACCAATCTTGCCCATTATCTGAATCAATTGCTCGGGCGCGCCCACAACATTATCTACATGGGACGCAAAACCGAGAGTCGCAATATCTTCACCTTTTACCGCTATACGTATCCCGCCATCTTCCGGGAAACTTTTTCGAATACCTTTGTCGCTTTCCTGATTTTTCTTTGCGCTGCTGTGGCCGGGTGCCTCCTGAGTCTCAATGATCCTTCGTTTCCTCGTCACATGCTTAATCCAGACATGATACAGAGCATCGAACAGCATAAGATGTGGACGGATTCGATCGTGACCGTCAAGCCGGTGGCTTCGAGCGAAATTCTCACCAACAATTTGAGCGTTTCAATTCTCACGTACGCGCTGGGGATTACCGCAGGAATCGGCACCGCCTGGATGATGCTGCTCAATGGTTTGATGATCGGGGTGGTGGGAACGGCCTGTTGGCAGGGGCGAATGAGCCTCTTATTGTGGAGTTTTGTCGCTGCCCATGGTGTTCTGGAATTGCCCGCCATCTTCATAGCCGGGGGAGCGGGCTTCATTATTGCGCGAGGATTGCTGTTTCCCGGAGCATTGCCGCGAGGCGAGTCCTTGGTTCGCGCAGGAAGACTAAGCGCCAAATTATTTTTCGGGACGATTCCGTTTCTCCTGATCGCCGGGACTCATTGAGGGTTTCATTTCCCCATCCAACTTGCCAATGGGGATGAAATTCGGCCTTGCAGCGGCGCTGTTTACTCTATTGGTTTTGTATCTTGCATTCAGCGGCAAGGTGCAGAGTCCGGAAACCGAAGTCGATCCCTTCGAGAGATTGCAGACGCACTAAATCAGGCTCCGGTCTTTTGCCATCAAGTACTGGTTGATGACGGCGGTCGACAGTTTCAAAGGCTCCACTTCCAACGTCAGCGCGCCGTGCTGGCGCAATGTGCGCAGGAGCAGGTCGCGTCGTTGCACAATTTCCGTTGCAGCCGTTTGGCGAAACATTTGCCGCGTATTTTTGGGCCGTTCAGTCACCATCGCGCGCAGTTCCGGCTGGCCAATAACCGTGAACAGCACCAGATGCCGCTCCGCCATGTGCATCGCGCTCTCAATGACTTCCGGCATGGTCGCCGTTTCCGCCAGATCGGTCATCCACACAACCAAGCTGCGCCGTTTTTGAAGCACTGCCAATGTCTCCGTGGCTCGGCGGTGGTCCGCTTCCAGTTCTTCGGCACGCACCAGCGCCAATCCATCCAGCATCGCACGTATGTGTCGCGAACCGCGGCCAGGCGGAATCCGCTGCAAAATGCGCCGGCCATATCCCAGCATGGCTACGCGATCGCCGGAGTACAGCGCGACTTGCGCCAGAGAAAGTGCCGCGCCAACGGCGTAATCGAGCTTGCTTAGTCCTTTTACGCGCGTGCGCATCAACCGTCCGGCATCGAGCACCAGCCAAACCGTCTGGCTGCGCTCGGTCTGGTAGGATTTGCTGATCAGTTTTGCGCGCCGGGCGGTGGCGCTCCAGCAAATGTCACGCCACTCATCCGACTCGCGATACTCGCGCAGGCTCTCAAATTCACGGCCTTGTCCTGGCTGGTGCTTAAATCTCTTTTCAAGTGCGATCTGCCGGCTGCGAATCAGGTAGATGGTGTCCTTCTTCGATTCCTGAAAGTTGGGATAAATGCGAATGGTCTGTTTCAAGGAAGCCACAGCCCAGCGTTCCGCCATCTGCCACGCAGTCTGGTAGCGCAAATAAGTGTTGCCAAAGTTCATGTCGCCGCGCTCGCGAGGGCAAATGGAATAAGTCGCGGTTTGCGAGCTACCCGCCGGAACGCGCACGTCCAATTCCGGCACTTCCTTGCGTAGTCCTACCGGCACCTCTTCCTGGGCGCGCAACAAGATGTCCGATCTTCCACGATTCGTGAACTCAAGCGTGGCCTCCGCGGGTTCCCGCAATTGAAGCGTGGACTGCCATAGGCGGCGCACCTCAATCTCTTCAGGCTTCGGCAGTCTTCTCAGGTCTACCGCCCATAGCACAAGCACAAGAACATCCCAAAGGGCCATTCCAAGCAGGTATTTCGCATTTGCCCAGGCGGGACCCGCCCACACCAAGCCAATCAGCAGAAGCAGGAAGAAGCGACGCCCAAACGCGACGCCTAATCTCCCCCTGGCTTTGCCTCGAGCGCCTGTCACCGCCGGAGCAAGCTGTGACGACTCCGTCATTTTGGAACTTCCACTCCCTTTACCACATCGCGCACTACCTGATCCGGTGTGATGCCTTCCAGGTCCGCTTCAGGCTTCAACACCAGCCGGTGGCGCAGAACCGGAAGAGCCGCGGCTTTCACATCATCGGGAATCAGAAAATCGCGTCCCTCGGTGGCCGCCAGCCCTTTGGCGAAGAGCATTAAGCCGATGGCTGCGCGAGGGCTACCGCCCAAGCTAACCGAAGGCCAATTCCGCGTGCGCGCCACCAATTTGACGATGTACTGGAATAACGCCGGCTCCACTTTGACTCGAGCTGCTTCGGCTCTTGCGGCCAGCAGCGCTTCGGGCGGAACCGTCTCGAAACCTCACCTTCTTCAGCTCTCGCGAGTCGAACCCATTCTGAATGTTTTCCAGAATCTGCACCTCTTGCTCGCCATTCGGATACCCAATGCGTATCTTTGCCAGGAAGCGATCCAGTTGCGCTTCGGGCAGCGGATAGGTGCCTTCGAATTCCACTGGGTTTTGCGTTGAATACACCGTGAAAAAAGGAGTGAGTTCATAGCCGGTGCCGTCGATGGTGACTTGCCGCTCCTCCATCGCTTCCAGAAGCGCGGACTGCGTGCGAGGTGGCGTACGGTTGATTTCGTCGACCAGCAAAAGGTCCGTGAAGATCGGCCCGCGGTGCAAGGCAAATGAACTGGTGCCCATGTTGAACACATTCGCGCCGATCACGTCGGCAGGCATCAAGTCCGGAGTGCACTGCACGCGCTGGAATTTCAGTTGAAAGATGCTGGCGAGCGCTTTCACGGCGAGGGTTTTTGCCAATCCCGGCACGCCTTCCACCAGCGCGTGGCCCCCGGCCAGCATAACCAGCAGCAAGTGGTCCAGAACTTCCTGCTGGCCAACAATCACTCGAGCCAGTTGGCTCCGCACATGCGTTGCTAATTCCTGCGCTTGACTCATTCGGATTGCCCCTTTTTCTCCGGCGCATTTCGAATTTCCATGCGCGCCGAATACTCATGAAGGTCCTGCACAATTTCCAGAGCTTCCGCGTCGCTCACGCTCAGCATTCTTGAGTTCCGATCCGCTCGCGCCAGTGTCCCCAACAACGATTGTTCGTTCCAGCCGAGCGTGCTGGCTTCCCACGTGGGCCAGTTCTGCAACCGTCGCGTTGGCCGTGAGTCCCAACTGCCGCGTCAATTGAAACCGCAATCGCTGGTAGGCCACACGCACGGCCGCCGATCCGGCATGCGCTGAGGTATACAGATCACCCAACGTATCCACAAATTCCAGAGGAGACAGGCGAGAAACTTTGCCAGGCATTCGAATCGTGCCATAACGCCGCGAATACGTCACCAGAACGAAAGCAAAGAGCAGGCCCAACTGCGCCATGACCCAGGGAAGCGGCGTCTTGCTGACGTACGACCAGAAATCACCGCGTGCGCCATGGAAATATTCGTCCCAAAGAATCCGTTTGCCGTTCATCCCGCCAATCGAATTCAGCAGCAATGCGAGATTTCCGGGCTCCCGGATTCCGCGGTTCGTAAGTGGTGAAGGCGAGCCCCACCATACAATCGTCCCTTTGCCCACAGAGTAAGTCATCACCGCCGCCGTATCTTTGTTGCCATAGACAACAATTTGATCGACAGTCGTAGGGTGCCAGTCGATCGGTGCAGCCATGGAAATCTCTGAAACGCCGGAAGTGAGCGGCGAGGGAAGCAGGGCAGGGAACTGGGTTTCGCCCTCCGCATCGTCCATTTCCACAAACTTTTGTCCACCCGGAAGAAAATCGACGAAATCATCACCGGTCGCCAAAATCCGGCCACCCCGCTCTAAAAAGCGCCGGAGGGCGGCCGTCTCTTCCGAGGACGGCGGCTGAAGCGGACTAGCCAGAATCAAGACTTCATTTTCCGGATCGCCTTGCAATTCCGTTGGTGACTCGCCCCAGCGCCGAACGTCATAACCCAATTCACCCAGAAGCAGATAAGCAGCCTTGGCTCCGTCCCAGGAAGTGGAATAGCTGGAAGGAAAACCCGTGCGTCCTCCTCGACGCGAAGGGGTAAGCAACGACGTCGCCATCGCCAGGATCAGCACCAAAACGCCGGCGCCGATCAGGATGGAACGGTCGGTGCGATCGAGGCTTGCAGGCATCCCATCTTCTCCAACTGTTCTTTGGTTCCCGCCCACTCTGCGGCGGAAACGGGCCGATATCCGTACCAAATCAATTCAAAACTGCGCGTTAGGGTCTGCAATAGACCCTGTTCTTTAGGATGTCGATCCAGAAGACGCAGCGATTCGCGCGGCGTCCTGGCGCGGTCGCGGGGCAGGATGTGAATGTCTTCCAGATGCGCTACCGAGGCCCAGTAGGCGAATGGATCGCTTCGCGGAAATCGCCACGGTCAGCTGCGGCAAGTGCCTCCTGCGCCCAATGACGCGCGTCGCTCGCCGTCGGTTCCACTTCCGCGCGGAAGCTCATTTCTTTGGCGGATTTCGACAGCCATCTATAGACCAAGTAGAACACGAGCACCACGGCCAGGAAGATGACTGCCCCACGCGATCACGTTCCCCGTTTTCTGGCTGATGTGCAGCAGGCGTAGAAGCGTGAGGATGTGCTCGAAAATCCAGCGGTGATCCGTGCCCGCAGTAGATCCCAAGCGGACGGCCCGGACGCCGCCTGGAATTCCCCGCCGCTCGAGAATTTTCGTCAGTTTAGCAGTTCAGCCTCGCCGGCATTCGGGCCTGAAGGAGGGAGCGCAAGTGCGGCGGCGTGCTGCTGCATCGCATTCAGCCGCGCTTCAGTTGCGTCGCTACGCAGTCTTTCTTGGGATCACGTTCGATCTGCCGCAAGCGCATCGGAGATTTCCTTCGTCGGCACCGGTAAGTCCGGCCGCCGTCCTTGACCGTCCAGGACATCGGGCAGCGAGCGGCGAAGCTCGCGAATGTCCTGGGGATTCTTGATCGTCTTCCTCGATACGGCTTAATTCACCCTGATAGGACTGCAGATCGAGTTCGGGGATTGCCGAAGGTGAGGCATCGCCGCCCGGCGGTGTCTGCGCCCCGCAGGGCAACCAGAACGCAGCCAAGACCGCCAGGACAAAAATTCGTGACCGCATTTCTGACCCCACGCCGCATCGCTTCATTTGCTCTAGCGAAGTCCCAGCGATCAGCCAGCGGCCTTGGCACGCTGTCCGAGCGAACCCATCAGGTGCTGAATGTCAAACCCTTCTTTTCTCACCCGCAAGTTGTAGTACATCAAGGACGCCGAGATCGTCCCGATCGGCCCCACAATCACCTGCGAGACAAATCCCGCCACGTAGGAATACGCCGTGACTCCGACGAAGGCTGCCGCTTGCCATGGTGGCGCTGATCGTGAGAAAACAACACCGGAAATTGCAACAGCATCGCCACTACATAGGTAAGGACGATCACCAGCAGGAGCAGCAAAAACAACTGCCACGCATAATCCTTCGTTAACTCCATGCTTCTTTCCATCGGATGCCACCGGCGACTCCTTCTCGACAATCGCCACTGGAACCGATACCGCCAGTCGGCAGGCCAGGTAGATGCCCGGAATGATCAGGAAAATCAGCCCCACGACGGTGGCCAGACCCGCTCATAATCATGATCGCGATCACGGTCAGAATGCTTTCCTTGGCTGCGCCGTACGAGCTCCCAACGCTTGTGGGCCGCCCAAGGTACAGATCGGATACCGCCGACGACCGTAGCAGCCTGAGCGATCCCCACATGAGCAAAGATCAGCAGCTCACCCTCCAAGTGCCCCCAGAACGATCGCACCCATCACGCCCGGCGATGGCAAGTTCGGCGCCGCTCCAGTAAGAGCTCGTTCGTTGAACCAACAGAAATCCAAAGTTAAACAGCAGACGTCAACAGGTAAGGAAGCGCCGTGATACCCAGCAAACAACAGAAAGTGTTCACGGTACAGCGTGAATGTCCGGTCCAGCACCTCACCGAGCGTCATTGGGACGCAGATCGACGTTGGCCATGGGTTCTCCTGAGATGTCGCTGAGTTGAGCGCATGTAAACACATTTGGACTTATTCGGCAAGGTTGCGCAAGGATTTGTTGTGCAATGACGGGGAAAGAGTGAACCCGGAAAACGAAAAGGCGGTGCTGCTCATCTGGGGGGAGGATGCAGCACCGCCTTATTCAGGGGATACGGATCGCTGGAGAGCGATTCCGTTCCCTTCTGAGAGATCAACCGCGAACGGTCAGAACCGGGCAAGTCGCCTTGGTCACCACGTTATAGGCGATCGTCAATGGGGCATGCCCCGCCAGGCTCTTCCTGGCTTTGGCTCCCATCACGATCAGATCCGCCTTGCACTCTCGCGCGCCGATCAGAATCTCTTCCACTGCCGATCCGAAGGTCACGCGAAATTCCGGTTTGCACCAGTTTTCCGAGCCCGGCGGCATCAGTTGCTTCATGCGGACGCTACGTTGATTTCGCGTTGATGCGCGACGCTCTCTTCGGTGTAAGCTGCCGCGCTCTCGATGACATGCAACAGCGTCAGATGTGCGTTGTGTTCCTGCGCCAGAGAAAAGGCATGAGCAGCGGCCTTTTCCGCGCCTGCGCCCGAAATCCGTGGCAAACAGGATGTGGTTGAGCTCAATTTCCTTCCCGGCTTCGCCCTTTACCGCGGGACCCACGGTGAGGACCGCCGTATCCGCCTGCCGGAAAATCTCTTCGGCAGTCGATCCAATCAGGATCTTTTGCACCTTGCCGCGGCCATGCGTCCCGGCAACTACCAGGTCGATTTCGTGCTCCGCGATCAGTTTTTCCAGGGTCGGCCAGACGTTCCCCTCTTCCATGAGGACTTCGTGGGGCACGCCGCGGAGCTTCCCGGAAATCAGGATGTCAGGTTATGCCCTTCTTCGGCAGCTTGGCGACACTTTCTCGTAGGTGGCCTGCGCGAGTTGGGGTTCCGCGAACTGGAACGGATCCGGGGTGATGATGTGGGTGAGGTAGATGCGCGCGTCGTAACGCCGCGCCAGCGCAATGGCATAGTCCAAAGCCCGATCGGACACTTCGGAAAAGTCGGTCGTAACAAGGATCTTGGTCGAGTGATAGCCGCTTGCTGATTTCGAGTTTCGTTTTTTCCTTCTGTTCCGCAACTTGCGGCATGACTTCCTCCTTAAACACTTCTGCAATCCACGTTCGCTCGACGCCGCTGCTCTTTGTTCGTTAAAGGAGTGCACGTCGCGTACCAAACTGCAGCCCCGTGCATTGACTCGAAACAAAGACGTTGCACAGCCGTTTCCGCAGTTCATCCGTGGCGGTGAGCCAACTTCCGCATAAACCTGCGCCGAATGACCTAACGTGTGGGGAAAGATGCAACTCGCGAGGTGGAATTACCGTGCACAGTTGCTGGAACCATCAGCCCAAAAACAATGGCAGCGGCCAGCTTATTTCAAACCCCGTTATCCGGCTGTTCCTGGTCGTCCCAACGAGGCTTCGTTGTAGTCTTGCTGGCCGCTGCCAAACTCGTTATTGTGGGCGTCCCTTTTTACGACGTATCCTTTCGAGCCTTCACCGCGTGCCCGACCGTCGAAAACGGAACGCCCACTGCTCAGTCTTCGGACAATCGCTCCATTGCCCAAATGCTGAACGCTGGAATGATAGGCATCTTTGGTTCCTCTGTTGAATTTGATCGCTGCATTTGTAACTCCCTGTAAATAGAGGTCTTAAGAAGAGACTGCCGCGCGATCCAGTTGCAAGAGGCTCGGCGATGCGAGTTTTCACATGCGAGTGCGGAATCTCACCCAGTTTTGGCCCGGGTCGAGCCTGGGCGTAGACCGCTACTGCGAGCTCGTCGGCGCGGCGGGTTCTTCTTCCTCGGAGTGGGACAATCCAAACTTTTTCATCTTGTATCGCAGCGCGTCACGGCTGATGCTCAGCAGCTTGGCCGCTTTGATCTGATTCCCGTGCGATTGTTGGAGCGCCAATTCCACCAGCGCGTGCTCGATGTCCTCGAGCGACGTCCCACCCTCCGGAATCGACAATGCCGGCAGGCGGCGCTTTCCCGGGGCAGGCGCCGCCTCCATAGGAGGCAGCCTAAGGGGCTATCCCCCACAACCGCCCCGCTTCGTCCGCTCGCCACCGAGAAGGGCAGGTCATCCGGCTTCAAGAATTTGCCCTCCTCCAGAATCATGGCGCGCTCGAGCGCGTTCTTCAGTTCGCGGACATTGCCCGGCCAGTCATAGTTCTGAGCAACCGGCTCGTGTCCTCGGTCAATCCCTGCACGGACTTGCGGAATTTCCGGTTGTAGTGGGCCAGGAAAAATTCCACCAGGGGGGCGATGTCCTCTTTCCGCTCTCGCAAGGACGGAAGGTAAATGGCAATAATTGCCAGGCGGTAGTACAGGTCCTGGCGGAAACGGCTCTCGCGAACCTCCCGATCCAGATCGCGATTGGAGGCGGCGATGACTCGCACATCCACCTGGATGTCGCGCACGCCACCGACGCGGCGGATTACCTGGTCTTCCAGCACACGCAGAAGCTTGGCTTGTAGCAGTGGAGAGAGTTCGCCGATTTCGTCCAGGAACAGCGTGCCGCCGTCGGCGATCTCGAAAAGGCCCTTCTTCATGGCCTTGGCGTCGGTGAATGCGCCCTTCTCATGACCGAAGAGCTCCGCTTCCATCAAGGTCTCGGGGATCGCGGAGCAATTGATGGCCACGAAGGGCCGTTCTGCGCGCGAACTTTGGTAGTGGATAGCCTTGGCCACCAGATCCTTGCCCGTGCCGCTTTCCCCCTGAATGAGGATGGTAGTCGCTTCGCTTGCCGCCACTTTGCGGACAAACTTCATCAATTCCGTGATTTTTCGCGATACGCCGATGACCTCGTGATAACCCGCACGGCGCCGCACTTCGTCGCGCAGTGACTCGACTTCGGAGCGCAGCGCTCCGGCTTCGAGCGCGTTCTGGAGCGTCACGTTCAGCTCCTCAAAATTGATGGGTTTGCTGACGAAATCGTAAGCACCCAGACGCAACGCCGCTTTCACGTCGTCCAGTTGCGGGTCCGCTGTCATCATGATGATGCCGCGAGTCTCCCCTGCCTGCTTCAGCTTCTCCAGAACTTCAATACCGCTTTGATCGGGAAGGTGGACGTCCAGAAGAACCAGGTCCACGGTCTCGCTTTGCAGCGCGCGAATGGCCTCTTCCCCGTTTTCGACTTCCAGGGTCTGGTATCCGAACTCCGCGCACTTTTTCGTCAGCGCCCAGCGGACGAGCTTTTCGTCGTCGACGATCAAAATTCTCTTTTGGGGCATACTTTTACTTTATCACCAATTCAGGAGGCGGGGCTCTTCGAACGGCTCACCTTGGGCCGTTGAATCGCCAACCAAATTTTGAATTGCGTGCCCTTCCCGGGCGTGCTGCTAACCTCGATGCGGCCGCCGTGAGACTGCACGATGCTGTTGGCCAGGGACAATCCCAGTCCGGTACCCTCCCTTCGCGTCGTGAAAAATGGCTTGAAGATTTTCGGCAAGGCCTCCGCCGGAATTCCCCGTCCGGTATCCGAAACTTGCACAACCACAAACTCCTGCTCCGCGTTCAATCCCACGCGCACCTGGCCCGCGCCGGAAATGGCCTGAATTCCGTTCAGAACGAGATTCAAGATCACCTGCTGAATCAGAGCCGGATCGTGCTCCACCGGCGGCAAAGCGGGGTTCGGTTCGAAGAGCACCTGTACGGGCTTCGTCAACACCTGCTGGCGAGATAGGAGCACTGCTTGTTCGATGGTTGTGTTCAGGTCCGCCGGATGAAAATCCGGCGGCCTCGGGCGCGCGTAGGAAAGCAGGTCATTCAGAATTGCCTGGATTTGCAGGATCTCTTTGTGCACTTCCCCAATCACGTCGCGGCTCGGGCTGTCGGCGGGCAGTTCCTTCCCCATGATATCGACCACGCCCGCAATTCCGGCGAGCGGATTGCGGATTTCGTGCGCCAGACCGGCCGCCAGTTCCCCCAAAGTCGCAAGATGTTCCGCGCGCGCCATCTCCCGCCTGTGGAACTCTTCAATTTCCTCACGGCTCTGATCCAGCCGCTCAATCATCTCGTTGAATTGGCGCCCGAGTTGCCCGATGTCGTCTTCACGCTTGGCGAAGGAGACGCGCGCCGTGAGGTCCCCTCGGCGCACTCGCGCGATGGTGTTCATTAATTCTTCCAGGGGACGCTCGATCAGCACCAGCAGAACGGAAAGCAATACAAAGCACAACAGCAGGGCGAAAACTCACCGCGGCGATCAGGATCCACTGCACGTCGCGTATCTCCAGCGAGCGCAGAACCGCGTGGATCGCCGCGATACTCAGCAGCAGTACCGCGATAATCGGTATGAATACTTTCCACTGCCAGCGGATGCCGGTGGCCCATCGCACGAATTGGGGCAGGTTCATGTCCGTATCACATCAAAGACCCGTTGCCTGCGCAAGTCAGCCGGCGCATTTCCGAACCTCCTCCACTGCGCAAGATACGTTTCGGCACACCCAGCGACTATTTCGTTCCCCAATCTTGTGACTTCCTCTAAAATCGGATGCGTTCGTGTATCAAACGGTTCGAGTTTCTTCCGCGGAGGTTTGCGTGGCATCTTCCGAAAAATATGACCTCGTGGTTATCGGCTGCGGACCGGCCGGTGAAAAGGGCGGCGCTCAGGCGGCGTACTTCGGCAAACGCGTGGCGGTGATCGAACGTGCCGCAGGTTGTAGGCGGAAGCTGCATCAACACCGGAACCGTTCCGAGCAAAACACTTCGCGAGTCGGCCCTCTATTTTTCCGGCTTGAAGCAGCGCGGACTCTACGGTATCGATTATTCGCTCAAAGAAAATCTCACCGTCCACGATTTCATGCACCACGAACGAGCCGTGGTCGAGATGGAACGCCGGCGCATCCTGAAAAATCTCGAACTTCACAAGATTGAACTCCTGCGCGGCCAGGCCGCCTTTGAGGATCCTCACACCGTAACGGTCACCGGCCCGGATGGAACGCGCCGCCTCCATAGTGACGTCATCCTGATTGCCACCGGTTCGAAACCTCACCGCCCCGCGGAAATTGCCTTTGATGATGTGCACACGTTCGACTCCGACACCTTTCTCCAGATGGATCGAATTCCAAGGAGCCTCGCGGTGATCGGTGGCGGCGTGATTGGCTGCGAGTACGCCTCGATTTTCATGGCCCTCGGCGTTGATGTGACCCTGGTGGACGGCCGCGATCAACTCCTTCCGTTTCTCGACAAGGAAATTTCCGATCGTCTGCGCGACCGCTTTCGCTCCCTCGGCATGCATCTTTGGTTCAACGAGCGCCCCGTCAAGGTCGAAAACCATTCCTCCGGCGCGCGCCTCTTTATGAAGAGCGGCAAAAGACTTGAAGTGGAGTCAGCCCTGTTCGCCGCCGGGCGCCGCGCCGCGATCGATAGCCTGGCGCTGGACAAGGGCGGGCTGGCCATCAATGACCGAGGCTACATCCCCGTGGATCGAGAATTACCGGACAACCGTGCCGCACATTTACGCGGCCGGCGACGTCATCGGATTTCCCGCTCTGGCCTCGACGTCCATGGAACAAGCTCGAGTCGCCGTTTGCCACGCCTTCGGACTGAAGTACAAACAGCGCGTCGCCTCGCTGCTCCCCATGGGCATTTACACGATCCCGGAAATTTCCGCTGCGGGCGAAACCGAAGAATCTTGCAAGGAGAAGGGGATCGACTACTGCGTCGGCCGCGCGCACTACGGAAATAACGCCCGCGGCCACATCATTGGAGACACCGCCGGGATGCTCAAGCTGATCTTTGCGCGAGAGGATCGCAAACTGCTCGGTGTGAGCATGATCGGCGAATCCGCCACCGAGCTCATTCACATCGGCATGATGGTCCTCGATCACGGTTTCGCCATCGACGAGTTCATCGAGCAAGTCTTCAACTATCCCACGCTTAGCGAAGCCTACAAATACGCCGCCTACGACGGCCTCGGCAATCTCTCCGGCCACAAGCTACGCGAGGGCTGAAAGCCGCAACAGAAGCGTCTCCTCTACAAACGCATGTCCGAGATATTGGCGGAGTCTCCCGGCTTGCGCCCGCAGGATCTCCTCATCAATCTGGTCGAAGTCAGTTGGGAGAATTGGTCGTTCGGGAACGGCGAAGCTCAGTAGATGGATGTCTGAAGATTGCGGCGTTGTTTTGCTTTCGTTGCCGCGGCACATCCTGTAAATTCGTGTCATGCGTCGGCTCCCCGCACTCTTTCTGGGCTCCTTTCTTGTTCTGTCCGCTGCGTTACTTGCCACTCTGGGTGGCTCAAAGGCGTCGCAAGCGCCGACGGCGGCGCGCACATTTCTCGGTTTCGACAGCAACCAATATCCGGGCGACGACGCACTTCCCCTCCTTCGCAAGACTTTTTCCTTCACCAGCTACTGGATTGGCCCGCCGCCGGAAGAAAAGAGCAGCACCTGGCTCGGAAAGCGTTCGCTCCTGCAATCGCAGGGCTTCGGTTTCGTAGTCCTTTTCAATGGGAGGAACAGCCGCAATTTGAAATCGGTTTCAGACGCGCGCCAGAAGGGCGCATTGGACGGCGAGAACGCCGCCAAACTCGCCCGCCAGGAGGGTTTTCCGCCGCGAACCGTGATCTTTCTCGATATCGAAGAAGGCGGCCGATTGTCCGCGGCCTATTATGAATACGTGCATGCGTGGATGGAAGCGCTCGCGCGGGCGGGTTTCCGCGCTGGCGCTTATTGCTCCGGGATGCCGGTCAGCGAAGGCCGCGGCATCAGCATCACGACTGCGAAGGATCTGCAAGACCATCTCGGCGGCCGCGAGCTGCGCCTTTGGTTTTTCAACGACGCCTGCCCGCCCTCGCCCGGCTGCGTTTTCCCGCAAGCTCCCCCCGCAATGGCGCAGACTGGATTTCCGGAAGCCGCTGTGTGGCAATACACCCAATCGCCGCGGCGCAGGGAGTTCACCGCGAAGTGCGCCGCAACCTACGCCGCCGACGGAAATTGCTACGCCCCCGGCGACTCCGCGCACAAGTGGTCTCTGGACGCAGACGTTGCCACTTCCCCAAACCCCTCCGCTCAAGAGTAGGGGCGCAGCATCGCTGCGCCCCTGCTTGGCACAGTTTTCAATTTACTTATGCAATTCCTGGTTTGCGCGCCAGGACGAATCATGTCTCAACTTCTTACAACTGTCCTAAGCCGCCATCCACATTGATCTCTACGCCGGTGACATAAGACGCGTCCGACGAAGCCAGAAATGCGACCACACCTGCAACCTCTTCCGGTTGCCCAAAACGCTTCAACGGTACATCATCCACGAGCTCTTTGGCCCAGTCATCAATGACCTGTTGTGGCAGCCCCGTTCGCCCGAAGATTGGCGTAACAATGGGGCCTGGAGCGACGGCATTGACGCGAATCTTGCGATCCGCAAGTTCCGCCGCCGTCGTCCTCGCCAACGAGCGCAATGCAGCCTTGGTTGCCGCGTAAGCACTCGTTCCGGGCGTGCCGGTCGAGCCCGCCACGCTCGTGTTCAGAATGACGGACGCGCCGTCGTTCAGGTACGGCACCGCCTTCTGTATCGTGAAATAAGCTCCCTTAATATTGATATCGAACTGCTCGTCGAATAACGGTTCTGCGGTCTCCGTGAACGGCGCAAACTTCGCGACCCCTGCATTCACAAAGAGCACGTCGATCTTTCCGAACTTGCGATTGACCGAGCCCAAGAACTTCTCGATTTCGCCGAGATTTGCCGCATCCGATTGCACAGCCAGCACATCCTTTCCCAGCGACTTTGCCGCCTCCTCCAGCGTCTTTTGATTTCGCCCGGAGATGGCCACGCGCGCGCCTTCGTCCAAGAACCGCTTGGCTGTCGCCAGCCCGATGCCGCTGTTGCCCCCGGTCACTACCGCTACCTTGCCTTCCAGCCGTTTCATAAAATCCTCCGCCCGTTTTGGGCAAGTGAAAGTCCCGATAACTTCGATATTTCGATGAGTGTCTAAGTAAAAGGTTATATGTTTTTTCCGGGGATCCCCGGAGGTTGGCGCGGCAGAGCATTGTCCGTTACACTCGAACCCGGCAATGACTCGGGAAAAGATCGAACGAATTTCGAAGGCGCTCGCGGACAAAACGCGTCTACGCATTTTCGAGGCCATCAGCAACTGCAATGGAATGAATTGCGGCCAGATTGTGTCATTGCGCGGAGTGACCGCCGCGACCGTTTCCCATCACCTGCGAATCCTGGCCGACGCCGATCTGATCGAGAGCCGCAAGGAAGGCCAGTTCGTCCACAACGAGGCGAATCCCAGGACGCTCGCGGAATATACGCGCGCACTTTCCGCACTGGTGCGCAAAAAGAAGAAGTAAGGGATTCCGCAATGGATTGCCGGAATTTCAGTTCGTGGGATTCTCGGGGAATTTCAGGTAGGGAAGCCGGACGCCGTTGATGAGAATTTGATCCGCGCGAATCTGCGTTGGCGCCTCAAAACCGGCTGCGCCCCCGTTGGTCACGTAGTCGTCCTGGTCCACGCCATCCCCGCTCACCCCAAGCCCGCCGACGAGCACGCCATTCCGGTACAAGCCGACGCTGCCCGGGAAAAAAACAATGCCGCTCTGATTTGTGTTTGGTGGACCGCCCTGAAAGCCCTGCGTACAGGGGTTGGCGACGTCCTGCTGATACAAATTGAAGAAAGGTCCGGGAGATGATCCGTCAATCCCGGGAGGGAAGAATGGCTGCGCGCCGAAGCCGATGGTCCGATTGGTAACCGCCGTTCCCATCGGAACCTGGTTCAAGTCCGGCAGCGTGCGCGAGGCGCTGTTGAAGTAAACCATGTTGCGCGCCTTAGTCACCGCCACATCGATGCTAAAAACCGTCGAATCCGTCATGCGCCGCAAGCCGATGATCGTGCCGTCGAGGTCTGCCACGGCGATTGCCATTCGCGCTCGCGAGCCAATCGGCAATCGGATCACGGCGCGGGTCAGGTTCGCGGTTGCCTCTGCGTTGCTCAGAATTTGTTGCACGTCGTCCGCGCTCAGCCCGCCCAGCGGCCCGGCTGCGGGAGCGACGAGATCTCCTTCCGGCGGTTGGCCTGCGCTCGCCGTTGGCCCCACAAGAAAGCTTCCAGCGAACGTGCCCGGTGTCACGCCTGCTGGAGCCGTGGTCTGATTCACGAAGGGCAGGGCAATTCCATTAATAAAGACCACGCCGGGTGGAGCGGGGGTTGGACCAAAGCCATTCGAGGTGGCAGCCATGTAAGCCGCATATTCCGCGATATCCGGCGAAACTCCGGTCACGCCGATGCCGCCAACCACGACGTTGTTCCGAAAGATCGGCACTCCTCCGGGATTCACTGCATTGGGGTCGCTGTCCTGCAGGTCCGCTTTCCCCGTGATGATTCCAGGGCCGGGCCCGCCTGCAATCGCCAGCGAAGGCTGCACGGTCTGGCCCGGAAGATAATTGGTCGATAGTGTACAACCGCGATTCGTGTTCTCGATTCCATAAAGCGGGGCGTTGCTGGTATCGATCACGCCCGGAGGAAAATGTATGCCGCTGATGAAGCGGACAGTGCGCGAAGAAAGCGGCGCCTGGTCATTGCTGAAGTAAGCAGCCGTGCGCGCCAGTCCCACGGCTACGTCGTTCGCGTTCACCGTGGCGCCGAAATTGCCGGCGGCACTCGTACCCGCGCTAGGCTCGCGATACACCGCGAGCACGATTCCCCCGCGATCCACGACGGCGATAACCATGCTCGAAGAATTGGCCGCCTGCGCCGCGGCTTGCACAAGATTCTGCACGTCGGAAGCGCTCAGCGCGGCCGCTGTCGGCGGCGTGGGGCTAGCCGAAGTGCCCGTACCTCCGCCACACCCCACCATGAGCACCGCCAGAGCTACCGCAATTCCCACCGCTAAAATTATTCCCCAGACAATAGCTTTGCGCCGGTGCTGGTAGGCACGGCGGGATTCGACAGGTTTTCGAACGAAGTGCTCCATGACGAGATTACTCTCGTAAGTAACATGCGCCGGAATCGTCGCACAATTGCCATTCTCTTGGCGGATGGGAATCGGTGACTCCTGCGGCGCAAACGGAGACGTTATCGACTATCCGCATGCCGCATCGAAAAAGGTTGCCGCCTCGCGCTGAATCCGGTGTAGTTAACGGAGATTGCAAAGGATTCCTTGGCCCGGCCGTCCTAACCGCATGCGTTCTTTTGTTTCGTCCAAGTCGCGTAGGGTTCCGCTCGGGCTTGCCGGCTTTCTTGCGTTCGTCACCTGCTTCTCCTTTTCGTTGCACGCCCAGGCTCCCAATTCCCCACAAACTCCTTCCGTCAAAATCTCCCCCGAGCCCGGTCCTCCAAAACGCATACCGCGCGAGCAAGCGCTGACTACTGCCGCGCTGGATGGTGCCGTGCGCGAGCAGGTGCCGCAATCAGGTTCGCGTCCCATTGCCGGGGCCCGTCTTTCGCTGCGCAACACGCAAACGAAGCAGCAAACCTCCGCCGAATCTTCCGGTGACGGGGTGTTTCGCATCTTTCCCCTCTCTCCTGGTTCATACGAACTGCGAGTGGAGGCAACCGGCTACTCCACGATTCTGATTCCTGTCGCCACGCTGAATGCGAATGAAGTGCTGACCCTGGAGATTTTTCTCGTGCCCTCGGCAAATGCGGAAATACGCTCTCGCTTGCCCCGCCAAACGGAACTGGGGCCGCCTCTCCCCGCGGAAAACCGGTCGCCACTAGCGAGCTATCGCGAGTTTCGCCACCGCCTCGACTCCGATCCCAATTACATCCTCGAACTTGCTCCCGACGTCTTGCCACCGGCCGCGGACGTCTTTCACACCGTGCCGGACCGCTGGGGCATTCCTCAGCCCGACTACCGCCGCTATGCTTCCCCGGACGGCTCCATTTACGACAAGCCGCGCTGGTACGACCCATTCAACCACAATCGCTTCAAAGGTGACGAGCCCATCTGGCCGGAACTCTTTGGACAGCAGGTCTTCCTGAATTTCACCGGCTCCGCCGAAACTTTTCTCGATGGCCGCCGCGTGCCCACGCCCAGCGGTGTCAGCGCGGCTCAGCCCGGCAGCGCCAACTTCTTCGGGAATGGCGATCAATTCTTTCTCGACCAGACCTTCCGCTTCACGTTCGACCTCTTTCACGGCGACACCTCCTTCAAACCCGTCGATTGGCGCATTCGCGTCACTCCGGAACTCAGCCTGAACTATCTCGATGTGCAGGAACTCGGGATCGTAAGTCCGGACGTGGGCAAGGGCACCACGCGATTTGACGACCACCTGGGGTTCGAGGAAGCGTTTTTCGAACTGAAGCTTCACGACCTCAGCCCCAACTACGATTTCGTTTCCGCGCGTGCCGGCATCCAGCAGTTCAACGCCGATTTCCGCGGATTTCTCTTCGTCGACGATCAGCCGGGCCTGCGACTCTTTGGGGATTGGCACAACGATCGAATCGAATACAACGCCGCGTACTTCGACCTGCTCGAGAAGAACACCGACAGCGGACTGAACAGCTTTGCACTTCGCCAGCAGCAGGTGGTCCTCGCGAACATCTACTGGCAGGATTTTTTCTTTCCCGGATACACGGCCGAATTTATTGGCGCCTGGAACAAGGACGATCCCAGCATCCATTACGACGACAACGGGTTCCTCGTGCGGCCCGCACCCATCGGCAACGTCGTCAATCAGGGCGTCGGCCCGATTCCACACGGCATCCGCGTCGGCTATTTTGGCTGGCTGGGCAGCGGCCACATCAAGCGCCTGAATCTCACTCACGCTTTCTATGAAGCCGCGGGAGAGGACACCTTCAATCCCATCGCTGGCCGAAGGGTCACGGTAAACGCGCAAATGGCCGCCGCGGAGCTTTCCCTCGATCGCGATTGGATCCGCTATCGCGTTTCCGCTTTCTACGCCTCTGGAGACGCCAACCCGCGCAGCGGCCGCGCCAATGGCTTCGATTCCATCGACGATCTGCCCAATTTCGCCGGCGGCATTTTCAGTTTCTGGGATCGCGAGGCCATTCGGCTAACCGGCACGGGTGTGGCTCTGACGCAGGAAGACAGCCTGCTCCCGGACATGCGCTCCAATAAGGAGGAAGGGCAGGCTAATTTCGTAAACCCCGGGATATTTCTGGCGAACGCCGGCGCGGACATCGACATCACGCCTAAATTAAAAGGCTTCGCAAATTTTAATTTCCTGCGCTTCATGCGCACGGAGCCGCTCGAATACGCTTTGTTTCAATCGCAGATTCGCCATACCATCGGCGAGGACCTCGGCGTGGGTTTGCAATACCGTCCGCCTCTTTCGGAGAACCTTGTCCTCACCGGCGGCGCCGCCGTGCTCCAACCAGGACAAGGCTTTCGCGATATCTACACTGGCCGGACTCAATTTTCCGTTTTCGGTCTTGCGAAGTTCACTTTCTAGGAGTTTACGTTTCCAAGGATCAGCGCATGCCGGGATTTTTCAATTTCATGGCGCGGTTCAAGATAGTGGGGAAGAGCGCCCGGCCGCATGTCCTGGTCTCTTTCTTTGCGGCGAGTTCACTTTTCCTTCTGTTCCTCGGATCGCGCACGGCTTCTTCGACTAGAGCCGGAGAACGGCAAGCCCCGCTCCAAGGGCAATCGCAGGAAGAGGCCGACCGCAAATCCTCCGGCTGCATCACTTGCCACACCTCAACCGACGAGCCGACGATGCATCCTTCGCAAGCGGTCCATCTCGGCTGCACGGACTGCCACGGGGGAGTTTCCAATGCCAGCCATCGCCACGGGCACAGCGCCAAATTCACCCGCTTACACTGCGATCAAAGAAAAAGCCCACGTCCAACCACGCGATCCCGCCTTCAAGAACCGAAGCGCGATTCCAGAGCGTCGTTTACACGGAATGGCTTAAAGAATCCGCGGAATACATCAAGTTCGTGAATCCCGGCGACCTGCGCGTTGCCGCGGAAACCTGCGGCAGCGCCGGTTGCCATCCAACCGAAACCCGCGCGGTCTCCACAAACATGATGACCCACTCCGGGTTTCTCTGGGGCGCCGCGCTCTACAACAACGGCGGACTCCCCTACAAGAATGCGCGCTTCGGCGAAAGCTACGACCGCAGCGGCGCTCCGCAATCGCTGAAGACCGTTCCTCCGCCCTCGCCGGAAGAAACCCGCACCAAGGGCGTCCTGCCGGAATTGACGCCGCTCTATCGCTGGGAAGTTTCGCAGCCCGGCAACGTCCTGCGCGTCTTCGAGCGAGGAGGAGAAAAGAAAGCCGAGATCGGAAACCCGACAAGCGAGGAAGCCCCCGGCAAACCGGACGACAAACTCAGCGACCGCGGCCTTGGCACGGAACTGCGCACCGATCCCGTCTTTCTCGGCCTGCAAAAAACGCGCTTGCTTGATCCAGTTCTCTCTCTTCCCGGAACCAACGATCATTCCGGCGACTACCGTTCCAGCGGTTGCTCCGCGTGTCACGTGATCTACGCGAATGACCGCGATCCTTCCCACTCCGGCCCGTACGCGCAGTATGGCCATTCCGGCTACAGCGCCTCCGCCGATCCCACCATCCCAAAAAACGAGCCGGGCCATCCCATCAAGCACGCCTTAACTCGCGCCATTCCTTCCAGCCAATGCATGATTTGCCATGTTCATCCCGGCACGAACATGGTCACCACCTATTTCGGCTTGACCTGGTGGGACAACGAAATCGATTCCGAGAAAATGTATCCCGCGCAGCAGCACAATCCCACCGAAGAAGAGCGCTATCAGTCGTCGCTGCGGAATCCGGAAGCCGCCGCCGCGCGCGGCCTGTGGGGCAGCGAAAAATTCCTGGAGCAGACCGGGAGCCCGGAATTCAATTCACAGCTGAAAACCACCCAGTTCGCCGATTTCCACGGACACGGCTGGGTTTTCCGCGCCGTCTACAATCACGACCGGAAAGGGAACTGGCTCGACAAAGACGGAAAGCAAATCGCCTTCGACGACCCGCAGCGCTTTCAGAAAGCTGTTCATCTCGCCGACATTCATCTCGAAAAAGGCATGCAGTGCGCCGATTGCCATTTCGCCCAGGACAATCATGGCACCGGCAAGCTTTATGGCGAGCCACGTGCCGCCGTCGAAATTGACTGCGTGGATTGTCACGGCTCGATCCAGCAAAAAGCCACGCTGCTGACTTCCGGGCCAGCCGCACCCGATGCTCCGCGGCCCAGTGAACCGCGCGGGCGCCACCTGGAAATTCTGCGTACGCCTTGGGGTTTCCGCCGCTTCGAATGGCGCGCCGAAAGACTTTTCCAGCGCTCCATGACTGACGAGCACACGGAATGGGAGATTGTGCAGACCAAAGACACGGTCACGCCGGGCAATGCTCACTTCAGCATGAAATCGTTCCGCGCCAAGCTCATGGGCAAAGATGGCCTCGCGTTGTCGCGAGTCCCTACGGACGATGCGCCCCTCGCCCACGGCAATTCCTCGATGACTTGCTACGCCTGCCACTCCTCTTGGACGCCAACTTGCTTCGGCTGCCACCTGCAAATGACCGCCAACGCGCGCCGCCCCATGCTCCACAACGAAGGTCTGCTCAGCAGGAATTACACTAGCTACAACTTCCAGGTTCTCCGCGACGACGCCTATTTCCTCGGTGTGGACGGCACCGTCACGGGCCATCGCATCGCCCCCGTGCGCTCCTCCTGCGCCGTCCTGGTCAGCTCGCAAAACGCCAATCGTGAGTGGCTCTACTACACGCAGCAAACCGTTTCCGCCGAAGGCTTCTCGGGGCAAGCCTTCAGCACCTTCGTCCCCCACACAGTTCGCGCCAAGGAAACCAAGCAATGCACCGACTGCCATGTTTCCGCCGCCAACGACAATAACGCCTGGATGGCGCAACTCCTCCTGCAGGGCACAAACTTCATGAATTTCCTCGGACGCTACGTCTATGTCGCCACCGGTAATCGCGGATTTGAAGCCATCGCCGTTGCCGAGCACGATGAACCCGAGGCAATTTACGGCAGCGACCTGCAGCGCGTCGCCTATCCCGACGATTTCAAGCGCTTCGTTGCGCACAATCGACAACTTTCCGCCGTCGCGCGCCACGAAGGAAACGTGCTGGATATTCAGGCACGCGGTGAATACGCCTACGCCGCCACGGGCAAGGGCGGCCTGCGCGTTTACGACATCGCGAACATCGATAACAAGGGTTTCTCCGAGCGCGTGACCACCGCCCCGGTCTCACCCCTCGGCCAGCGCTTCTTTCTTCCAACGAAGAACGCCGTCGCCGTCGCCTCGCCGACAACCTTGGCCGTCGACCCGCTTCGCACTCGCATCCCCGAAAATGAAGAGCAGCCCATTCATTTGCTGTACGGCTTTTTGTACGTCGCCG
Source organism: Candidatus Acidiferrales bacterium (assembly GCA_963734105.1). Lineage (GTDB taxonomy): Bacteria > Acidobacteriota > Terriglobia > Acidiferrales > UBA7541 > Acidiferrum. Next base: position 317,482 of record CAVTFW010000001.1, read on the forward strand.
ACAGGGAGGAAGGACTGATCGTCGTCGGCAACCCGGATCTGAAATCGAAAAGCCCCGGCGTGGGGACTCTGCTCGATGGCGATCCCACAAACAATTTTCTAAAACGCGGCCTGGCGTTCAATCCAAATGGCGCACTCAGCGGTGCGCGCCGCATCGTCATCGCCGGCACGTTTGCCTATATCCTTACGGACAAAGCCTTGGTCGTCGTGGACCTGGACGATCCCCTCGCGCCGAAAATTACATCCACAATTGGCGCGCCTCAATTAAATGATCCGCGCGCCATCGCCATTCAATTCCGTTACGCGTTCGTGGTCGACCACGATGGGATGAAAGTCCTGGATGTAACCGAGCTCGCTCAACCCCAAGCCGTGCCCAATGCGATGGTGCCATTTGAAGACGCCCGCAACATTTACGTCGCGCGCACCTACGCCTATGTCTCGGCGGGTAAGCAAGGTCTGGCAATCGTGGACGTCGAACATCCCGCTGCGCCAAACCTCGATCAATTCTTGACCGCCGGGGGCCAGCTCAACGACGTGAACGACGTCAAGGTCGGCATGGTCGCCGGCAGCGCCTTCGCCTTCGTAGCGGACGGCAAGAATGGTCTGCGCGTCTTGCAGATTGTTTCTCCGTTCGACGACCCTGCGCATTTCTCCGGCTTCAGCCCGCGCCCCACGCCGAAACTGATCGCTACCGCGCGCACAAGAGGCCCTGCGCTCGCCATTTCCAAAGGCATCGATCGCGATCGCGCCGTCGACGAATCCGGCAACCAGCTCGCCGTCTTCGGCCGCCGCGGCGCCCGTCCCCTGAACCGGTCAGAGGCCCAACGTCTCTACCTACGCAACAGTCAGCTTTATACAACCACCGACGAGCCCGTCGAGCGCCCGTACTCTTCCTCCCAATCCTCTACCCCAATCGCCTGGCTGAACCGCACATGGAGCTGGATTTCCAACCTCCACTGAGGCCTGGAACAGGCAGTGATAGCCTGAAGTTGCTCGAGGCAGGAGTTCACTCTTGGGGTATAGCGGGGCAGCCCGGAAATTCCTTCAGAAAGGTGTTGCCGATATAGCCGAGATAATTTATGCCGATTTCGCTGGTAAAGAAGCCGTCCGCGGTGAGCTTGCGCAGCACAGAAAAAAATTCGATACCGGGTCCGAGCCGCGGATCCTTTTCCGAATTCTTGCGGAAAGCGATGAGATTGAGGATTTCCTCTTGCTGCGCAGGAGTACATTCGAAGTAGGTTTGGCCATAGCGGTCCGCGCATGTGGAGTCCAGCCACATCATCCCCCCGCCCAGTTGTAGTTGAAACTCAGGATTCTCACTGGTGAGAAGGTCAATGAATTCCGGAGCGCCCGCCTCGATCGCTCCGCCGCCTCCGGAGCCCGGAGGAATGATGGCCTGACAAAGTGCTCGCAGCGTCTGATATTGTTGTGCGGAGAAGAATTTAGGGGTGTAGCCACCGGATGAGGATGTTGATTTTTCCGCGCTCACCATGCCGTGAGCAAGCCTGGCGGCTTCAAGCGTACCGCCGCGGAAAGCCGACCCGGCCAGGGCGGTCACGCTGAGTGATTTCAAAAGGTCACGGCGCGAAAAGGACATGAATCGTGCTCCTTGCTTGCTCTCTCCAGGTTCTCACTGCTAAAGATTTCCCTGCTTAGACTGCTCCAATAGATACTCCGACGCTCTCCACGAGAGCGCCAGGATGGTAAGGGTAGGATTCTTGTCCGGACTGGTTACGAACGCGCCAGCATCCGTGACAAACACGTTCTTCACATCATGCGTCTGGCAATATTTGTTCAACGCAGACTGCTTGGGACTCTCGCCCATGCGCACGGTACCCGATTCGTGAATCGCCGTCCCTCCGTCGTAAAGGCCATAGGGACTCGGCCCGTCAGGAGAAGTCTCGATAGAGTAGGTCCCGCCCGCGGCACCGACGATGGCGCGAAAAGTTTCCTGCATATCCTTCGCCATCCTGATTTCGTTCTCGCCCGCACGCCAGTGAAAACGCAGCACGGGAATGCCCCAATCGTCCACCGAACTCGGGTCGATTTCGCAATACGTGCGTTCGTTGGGAATCATTTCTCCCAGCGCTTCCATGCCGATGGTCGCGCCGTAGGAACGGCGGCAGTTTTCCTTCAGCGAACGGCCGTAGCCTTCGGAATGGTCGCACACGTCGTCGAACTGGCCAGCCACGGGCATGAAGCGGCCTCCGCCCGGCTCGATGTGATATCCGCGAAGAAATTCGTTTTTACGATCGAACTTCCACCAGGGCATGTACACGTGAGGGAGATAATTTCCGCCGCTCCCATCGTGATTGTGGGGCGGCATCTTTTCGAGCTGCTGGAAGTATCCGGAACCCCAGCTCCCGACGCTATCCATGAGGTTTCGCCCCACCACACCCGAGGAGTTGGCCAATCCCTCGGGAAACAGGCTGGAGCGGGAATTCAGCAGCAGGCGCGCGGATTCACACGTGCTGGCTGCAACTACGAAACTTCGCGCATGCACTCGCTTTTCCATTTTTGTGTTTCGGTCGATGTAGGAAACTGCCGAGGCTTTTCCATCCTTGCCCACGATGATTTCTCGCGCCATGGCATTGGTGATGAGGGTCAAGCGACCGGTGGCTTGCGCCGGCGGAAGGAGGACTTGACTGGAGCTGAAGTTAGAAGCAGACACGCATCCGCGGGTGCACTGGCCACAATAGTGGCACGCCGGGCGCCCGTTCAAGGGCTGCGTGAGAATAGCCATCCGGGAAGGCACGCAGAGAACGTTCAGTTTGTCGCAGGCCTTCTTGAGGATGATCTCGGTGCAGCGTGGCTTAGGTGGTGGAAGAAAGACTCCATCCGGGGAGCTCGGAATATTCTCCTTGGTTCCGAAAACGCCGATGAAGGATTCCACCTTGTCGTAATACGGAGCGAGTTCATCGTAGGTAATGGGCCAGTCGTCGCCCATTCCGTCCGCGGAGCGGGGCTTGAAGTCCTTGGGCGAGAAACGCAGTGCCATTCTGCCCCAGTGGTTGGTGCGGCCACCAACAATGCGCGACCGAAACCAGCGGAAGTTGGAGCCAGGCGCCGAGCTGTAGGGTTCACCCTCAATCTCCCAGGCCCCGTTTGGCGCCATGAACTCATCGGCTTCTTCGCCTTTGAGCTTGCCGCCTACGCCCGCGCCCCGATGCGGAAGGTCGTAGGGCCAGAGATGTTCTTTGAAGTCTTTTGTCGGATTGAGCGGCGGCCCCGCTTCCAACATCACGACGCTAACACCGCCTTCGGTAAGAACTTTCGCCGCCGCGCCCCCGGCCGCGCCTGATCCGACGATGCAAACGTCAAACACTTTTGGCGAGCGAATCACCTGCGTCATCGGCAGTCTCCTGGCAAAAGAACGCCGATTGTAAGCTTGAATTGTCCCGGCAGTCTACTGACCCCTAGCTCTTGGTTGGAGCGCAATGGGCCTCACTCGAATGGACGTTTCGCTTCCGGCCCATCCCAAAAGGATTGGCTGCTATTGGAAACCGCGTGCGGCAGCCTCCTCGACTCTAGAGATGCCCCAAGTACCAAACGCTATATGAGGACTAGTTTAAGGCCTTGAAATCGTGTCTGGCCATTATCGCTTTTTCTTCGCATGAAAGTTTTGGATTGTTGTTCAACCCAACCCCTGCATTTCCAAGGCCTTCCAATCTCTAACCCCTTTCCCATGAATCTTTTACCTTTTCGCCGCATCTAATGTGCAACTAACAATTCATTGACGTTTTCCACGCATAGCACCCATCAGAATTATTCGTGGGTCGGCACCTCCAATCGAGGTTACCGTGTATGTGTGGGGAGTTTCCGAGCCGTCAGTCTGGCTCGCGTCCGCCGCGGGCGGGCAGAAAGAGGAGTAAGACCCCTATGATAAAGCAGTATCTTCTGGCCAGCGACTTCGACCAGACGCTCAGCTTCAACGACTCTGGCGTCGCGCTGAGCGAACTCATCGGCTTCCACGGCTTTCACGACAAAGTGAAGGGTCTTTCCAACATTAACCTCGTCCAACAGGGCGCGGAGCTTTCCTACTTGATCCTGCATGATCCGGATTTCCGTCGCGTGCGCCGCGAGCATCTGATCGAGACCGGCAAACGCATCCGCCTGAAGCACGACGTCGGCCTCTTTGCAAAGACACTCGACAGCCTCTCCGACGGCTACAGGATCTCCTTTTACGTCATTTCCGCCGCGCCCCAGGAAATCATCCAGTCGGCGCTGGAGGGCATCGTCCCGCCAGATCACATTTTCGGCACGCGCTTCCGCTTCAACGAGACCACCGGTGAAGTGGAATCGATCATCCGAGCAACCGCGGGATGGGGCAAGATCACCGTTCTCGAGGAACTCCGCGCCGAGCTCGGCATCAGCCACGATCACGTCATCTACATGGGCGATGGCAGTTCGGATTTGCCGGTGATGATGCATGTCAATCAGTACGATGGTCTCACCATCGCCGTCTCCGAGGCCAAGTTCATCACCCGCGTTGCTCGACGCACCGTCCTAAGCGACAATGCCATGAGCGTGCTCGTCCCCGTTCTCGAGGAAGTCCTCCGGTGGGATTCCGTAACCATCCGCCGCTTCTTTGCCGCCCGCGGCCTCACCCTACGCGAGTGGGACAAAATGCGCACAGACATGCTCACCATCGACGAAAGCACCAGCCCAGCGCAAGCCGCCGCCACGCAGTAGCAGGAATTGCGCTCTTTGGTTTGCCTCCCTGACTGGTTGCCCCACGCACCGAAGTTGTGCGTGGGGTCTTGGGCACCCATTTCTTCGTAGGGTCCGCCTTCCGAGGCGGACCGCCAGGTTAGCCTCACCTCAGCCAATCCTCTCGGCACCCAAGTCCTGCGCTCGCGGCTATCGCTCCCAACCTTAAAGCAAAATTCCCCGCGTCTTTGCTATCCTATTCATCCGTTCTGGAGGCATCTCATGTCCAGCAAAAACATTCTCATGCTCGTCGGCGATTACGTCGAAGACTACGAAGTCATGGTGCCCTTTCAGGCCCTGCTCATGGTCGGTCACACCGTCGACGCTGTCTGTCCTGGAAAGAAGGCCGGCGAAGTTATCCGCACCGCCATTCATGATTTTGAAGGCGACCAAACCTACTCCGAAAAGCGCGGCCACAACTTCACCCTCACCGCCACCTTCGAGAGCACCCGTCCGGAAGACTACGACGCCCTGGTCATTCCTGGAGGGCGCGCTCCGGAATACATTCGGCTGAATCCGCGGGTGCTGGAGATGGTTAGGCACTTCGATGCCATGAAGAAGCCTATAGCCGCGATTTGCCATGGAGCGCAGGTATTGGCGGCTGCGGGCATCCTGCAAGGAAAGCAATGCAGTTGCTACCCGGCAGTCGCGCCGGAAGTAACGCACGCGGGTGGAACGTTTGCCGAAGTGGCCATGACGGAAGCCGTGGTCGATGGCAACCTGGTTACCGCTCCAGCCTGGCCCGCCCATCCAGCCTGGCTTGCTAAATTCCTGACCGTCCTGGGCACCCGCATCGATTTGTAAGCCGCGTCCCAGATCGCAACTCAAGATGCGCAACAAGAAATAATTTCAATTTGTGCATTCCGAAATTCCGATTCGCGTTTCTTCCCCTTTCTTAATTTCTCCGTACGCCGCATAATCATCTGTTTGCTACTCCACGCGAAGGCGAGTCTTGCACCATGGCTAACATCAACGTAAAGAAGGGCGTCATCGGGATACTCACAGGTGGCGGCGACGTCCCAGGCCTCAACCCGGCTATCCGCGCGGTTACCCTGCGCGCTCTCCGCGAAGGCTACGAGGTCATCGGCATCCGGCGCGGCTGGGGCGGTCTCGTCGATATCGTTCGCGACGAAAAGTACGACAACAGCAATAATTTTCAGCACCTCACCGAGGATGTCGTGAACCGCGCGGGCCGCACCGGCGGCACCTTTCTTCACTCTTCACGCACCAATCCCGCACGCGTCAGCAAAAGCGGCGTTCCCGACCACCTTAAAGATCAGTTCACTCAAGAGAAGAACGATCTCACTCCGGAGGTCTTGAAAAATCTTGCCTGGCTCGGCATCGAGTACATGATTCCCATCGGCGGCGATGACACACTGAGCTATGGGGTCCGTCTTTCGCAGGAAGGCGTTCGCGTTGTGGCCATTCCAAAGACCATGGACAATGATGTTCCGGGCACGGACTACTGCATCGGATTCAGCACCTGCATCAGCCGCACGATTCAGATGACCAATTCTCTCCGCACATCCGCCGGCTCCCACGAGCGCTTCATGGTCCTCGAAGTCTTCGGCCGCTACGCCGGCTTTACCGCCATGCTTCCGACCATGGCGGGAGCGGCAGATCGCTGCGTGATCCCCGAACATAAATTCGATATCGAGCGGCTCGCCGAACTGCTCAGCAACGACCGCAGGCGCAATCCCAGCCGCTATTCCATCGTGCTGGTTTCCGAGGGCGCCATGTTCGAAGGCAGCGAAATGGTGTTTCAAAAGGATTCCGCGGACGCCTTCGGCCATAAGAAATTGGGCGGCATCGGCGATCTTGTCTCCGATGAGCTCACCCAACTTTCTCCCAAGTACAACAGCGGCAAGAAAATTGACTGCATCACCCAGAAGCTTGGTTACCTTGTCCGCTGTGGCGATCCAGACGCCATCGATTCCATAGTTCCCATGGCTTACGGAAACCTCGCCCTGGACTTGCTCCTCAATCGCATCCATGGCCGCCTCGTCGTCCTCAAGAACGGCCGTTACGACAACATGCCCATCGAAACAGTCACCTCCACAAAGAAGGTCGTCAACGTCAAGGAGCACTACAGCACCGAACGCCTCCGCCCCGTCTATCAAAGCTTTGAAATGAAGCCGCTCTTCCTCATGACCAGTGAACATGGCTGACGCAAAAGGCCCGCCACTTGCGCCGTCCTCCTATTTTCCTGCATTCTGACTACACCTCTTTCGTTCCGAGTAGCTTGGAAAGAGGCACCCAAGAGGTTCCATGGTCTTCGTCTCTCCACCGACTGCCCATTCCAACGAGCGCCATCATGTCCTCATCGTGGATTCCAATTCCGAAACCAACGAACTCCTCGTCAGTGTCTTTGATACGAGAGATTGGGACATTCAGTTCGCAAAGGACAATCAACACGCCCTCGAGCTCGCCCAGCAGCGCGTCTACGACCTCATTATCACTGGCGAGCGCACCTCGAGTACGGAAGACATCGAACTGCTCCGCCGCCTGCGCCTGGCTCGTCCTCATACTCGGCTGATCATCCTCGCGCACGAGTTCACTCCCGGAGATGTCCTGAATTCCATCCGCGAGCACGCCCTGAGTTACTTCTCACGCCCTTTTTCCGCCGCAAAACTCGCGGAGATCATCTACGGCGCCATGAACGAGCCCTACTGGGATGACGGAATTGAAATTCTCTCCGTGACGGCCAATTGGGCGCGGCTTTGCGTGCGTTGCGACGTGCTCACGGCCAATCGCCTCATTCAGTTCTATCGCGAGGCTTCCGGCCTTCCCGGCGCCGAAACCGAGGAAGTGGCCACGGCAATCCGGGAAATTTTGTTGAATGCCATGGAATATGGTGGAAAATTTGACCCCTCGCAGCACGTCGAGGTTGCCTACGTGCGCACAAGCCACATGGTCATGTGTAAAATCAAGGACCCCGGCGCCGGCTTCTCTATCGAGGAAGTCAAGCATAGCGCCATCGCCAATCCGCCCGACGAGCCCTTTCGTCACATGGAAGAACGCGAGGCCCTCGGCATGCGCCCCGGCGGTTTCGGCATTCTCATGTCCAAGAAGCTCGTCGACGAGCTCCTCTACAACGACAAAGGCAACGAGGTCCTCTTAATCAAGTACCTCGACAAGCCGGCCAAAACAGAGCAAGCCCAGAAGTAAGAGCCTGTTCCGTTATTTCGCGATCAGGAAATAACACACTACCGCCGCCGCCAATCCCACCGCCACCATCCATCGGAATTTGTTCGGCTCTGGCTTCTCCTCGATCAGATCGCCGATCGACGAACTCAGAAAATACAATTCCACTCCGATCGCCAGGCTCGCCGCCACCTCCACCATCGCCAATTGCCGGTACAGTGCGAAAAGGAATGTGGCTCCGCAGGTGATCGCCGACAGAAAAACCGCAACCACTCTTCCCACAAGGTTCTTCATCGCACTTCTCCTGCATACGCCCTTCTTCTGGCATGTACCCCTGCGCTGCGACTACACATCATATCTGGATAAACCAAATTCGAGGTGACCGAATGCAACAGCGACGCTTGGGCAAATCTGGACCACACCTCTCCCCCATGGGGCTTGGCTGCATGGGCATGTCGGAATTTTATGGCGCGCGCAACGATTCCGAGTCCATCGCCACGATTCACCGAGCTCTCGAACTCGGGATTAATTTCTTGGATACCGCCGATGCCTACGGTTACGGCGACAACGAAATTCTGGTCGGCAAGGCCATCCGCGACCGCCGCGACAAAGTTTTCCTCGCCACCAAATTCGCCATCGTTCGGGATCGTGCCAATCCCCAGGTTCGCGCTGTCAGCGGCAAGCCGGCCTACGTTCGCTCTTCCTGCGAGGCCAGCCTCAAGCGCCTCGGCGTTGACACCATCGACCTCTACTACCAACATCGCGTCGATCCGCAAACTCCGATCGAGGAAACGGTCGGTGCCATGGCCCAGCTCGTTCGCGAAGGAAAGGTGCGCTTCCTCGGGCTCTCGGAATCCTCTCCTGCAACTATTCGCCGCGCCCACGCCGTTCATCCCATCGCCGTGCTGCAAACCGAGTACTCCCTGTGGACGCGCGACCCGGAGGATGAAGTGCTTCCGACCACCCGTGAACTGGGAATTGCGTTTGTTGCTTATAGCCCGCTCGGTCGAGGTTTTCTCACCGGACAAATCAAACGCTTTGATGATCTCGCTCCTGATGACTACCGCCGCTCCTCTCCGCGCTTTCAAGGCGAGAACTTCCAGAAAAATCTCGACCTTGTCGCCCGTGTGGAAACGCTCGCAAAGGAAAAGAACTGCACGCCGGGCCAACTCGCACTCGCCTGGTTGCTCTCCCAGGGCGAAGACATCATCCCCATCCCCGGCACCAAGCGCCGCAAGTACCTCGAAGAAAACGTAGGCGCTCTAAACGTGAATCTTTCCCCCAACGATCTGCGCCGCATCGAACAGGTAGCTCCCCACGGCGCTACCGCCGGCCCCCGCTACCCCGAGCACATGATGAAGCTAATCAACGGCTGACCACCCGTAGGGGCACGATACATCGTGCCCCAGGTTGCATTGTGCCCAATTTGCTGCCTCCCCGCGTATCGTGGCACCGCCATTCCTGGCTGTGCTCTTGGGTTTACCTTTCTTGGAGTGCGGCGGCTCGCCGCCGCTTTGCAGGTCGCAACTGAACCAATAATCTAAACGCTCCGCCGCCGATCCCCCCGCGGCACCTTATCGTCCGTTCGGCTGCAACCCCGGCAACACAAACCCCGCCTTCACTTCCTTCTGCTTCGACCAATCATGATACCCATGGCACTCAAAGCACCGCGATTCCGCATGCTCCGGCCCCGGCGCATGACACGTTTTGCAATTCGCGATCCCCGGCACCAGAACATCATTCGTTTCCGTGCTCGTCAGCGCCTTCCCGTGACAACTCACACAACTGAAGCTCCGGTGTGCGTCATGATCGAACTTTGCATGTGGCAGCCAACGTTCCCTCATGCTTGCCGGGGTGATCTTAGGGAGAGGAGGGACAATCTTTCGCGATCCATCAGAAGTGATCGTTAACCAGGTCGCAGTCAGGATCTCTGATTTGGGTGTAGGACCCGCCCAGCCCGCGGCGGCCGGATCTTCAATCGTGACGAATCCTGAAAGTACGTGACACTGCTTGCAAGTTTTGCGCCACAGCAGGAGTTCCGCCTCGGCAGTGCGTTCCGCCACCCACTGCGCCGGCGTTAACACTCGCACCGACGGCGGGATCGGCTTGCCCGTCAAATCCCTGTCCGAATCCCGCACAACTCGCACATCCCCCGGATGCGCGGCAATGTACTCTTGAAACTTCTTCATGAGAAACGCATGCACTACTTCCGGCTTGTCGTGCGGCACACCCTCATCAAACCGTTTGTCAAACGTCAAGAGGTGGCATCCCGAACACGCTCTGGCAAATTCCACGGGACGCATTCGTTCCCGCCCGTTGCCCGGTGTGCGCGGCTTCAACGTCGGCAACGGCCGCGGCGATTCATCCATCTGCGTGTCTGGATGCAATCGATAGCTCGGCATCTCCGGAGTTTGCGTAGCCGCGTACTTCCACTCCGCCTGATAGCTTCTGTGGCAATCCGCGCACTCCAGTTGCACGATCGGCCCATTCGGCCCTTGCCGGATCGGCTTCATGTGCACGGCGTGATTTAGCCGAATGCTTCCGAGATCCTTCGCGCCCTCGCGCAAAGCGGCGAACTCCGGGTGTCCGTCCTCGAGGCTGACGATGTGAACTCCAGGCGACGTTTGGACCCTTTCATGACAGATCGCGCAGTTCTCATTGCTGGTTGCCGCGAGGTCTGTTCTTCCGCGATGTTCTCTGTGGCAGAACGCGCAGTCGGGCGCAGACAAATTGGGCGATGCGTGGTGCATCGGACCGTCATGGCAAGCCAAGCAAGCGCTGTCCCCTGTGCTTGAAGAAAACGCTCCCGCGTTCCGGACGTGACAGACGGCGCATTGCCGCTCCAGCACCGCGTGCGCCGCGCTCATCCTCCCGCTCGAATACACGCGCGAATCCCTCGCAAACCCGTGCCAGGCAATCCATCCGAGTGCCAGGAGCGGCGCCACCACGCTAAGCCACAATTTCGCGCGCTTGAACGCCGTAGGCCTCTTGAAATAATTCAAGTCGACCCGCTGCGCCAGCTTCTTCGTTGTCCTCGTTCGCGCCACTTCTTCTCCGCGACCCTTGCGCTCTTCCCTCTGCGTCGTCTGCGTTAATTCTTGCTTCCGTCCTCTAATACCGCAAGCGCGACAACCGCATGCACCACCCCAAGCGCCATCAACGCCAACGAAAGCGGAATGTGCACCAGCAGCCACCCATGCATCCAACGATGCAATCGCTCCTGCCGCACCAACTGCCGCGCTTCCTCGCAAATCTCTTCCAGGTCGCCAAGCGCGCCGTGTGCCGCCGCGGGCATCAGCGTCTTCAATCCCGCGAACGCCAGCTTGGCCTTCTCCGCATCTCCCAGCCGCTGTCCTCGCCGCCCCGGCACTTCCAGAAACACGCACAGCTCCTGCAAGTAAAACCGCTTCAAAGGAGTACTCTCCGCCTCACTCAGCAATATCGTCTCCGCCGCCGGCGCCACCGCCGCGCTTGCTCCAGCGCTCACCGCCGCCGAAGTTCGCAGAGGCGCAGCCGCCGCGGCAATCGGCCGCAGCGCCGTAAATCCCCCCGCCCGCTGCCCCTCCGTCTCGCCTTTGGACAATCCCATCGCTCCGCATACCGATTCCACCGCGCGGTCCGCCTCTTCGCGCAGCATCTTTCGCACATTCTCAATTTCCGCGTAAATCGTTTCCAGTGGCACCTCCGCCGTCATCATCTGCGGCACGTAATTTTGCAACGCCGCGCCGAACAGTCCGCTGCCCACGGTGATGATCAGCAGCCACATCAGCACCCGCGTCAGCGTCCCGCCAAAATGAAATCCTCCGTGAAACAAAATCAGCGGCAAGCTCAACAACCCCAGCCACAAATGTCCCCGCATCCACGCCTGCGCCCGGCCCATCCGCCAAGTCGGCACGCGCTTCCGCGCTCCCAGCAGCGCCGCAAAAATCATGAAGCCAAACCCAACAATCCCGAACGTCAACCCCACTGCACTCCCGCCGCGCGGCCCTGCCGGCGCAAGATGCGCATAGGCGACATACCCAACCGAGCTAACCGCCAGTATCCCCAGCGAAGTCACCGCCCACCCGCGTTGTGTCCGGTCCATCCTCATTGCTGCCTGCCCCATCAACTCCGCAAAAAATTTTCGCGGATCTACCCGGTGCGCCGCGTCGTGCGGACAGGCGTACACGCAGCTCGGCTCCTTCAAATGCGTGCACAAATCGCACGACGTCGCCTTCTGCTGCACCACCGCCTTCTTCCGCCCCGGATTTTCCATGTCTTCCACGCGCACTTCGAACGGATGCAAATTAATATTTCCGTACGGGCAATTCCGCGCGCACAGCCCGCACCCGATGCACCAATCCTCGATAATCACTTCCAGCGAATTGCGCCGCCGGATCGCCCCCACCGGGCATCCCACCATGCACAGCGGATCGCGGCATTGCCGGCACGACGTCGCCACCAGGAAATTTTCGAATCGCAATCCCTCGCGCACCAGCCGCGTCACGCCGTCATGCGCGTCGGCGCAAGCGTTCACGCACGCATCGCACCGCGTGCAGTTCTGCAAATCCAAGAATCAGCAGGCTCTGCGCTTCCATCAGGCCCTGCGACAAAAACTGCTCCAGCGGCACGCTCTGCACCATCTGCATCCGCTGCGCGTTTGCCGCCTGCCGCTCCGCCGCCACCGCTTCCAGCCCCGTCCGCACGCTCGGGAACCGCTCCACCATTTCTCGGAAATCGTCCCCGGAAATCTTCACCAGCTCCACGTGATCCAGCGCCGTGCATGTCGCCGTCCGCACGCCGCCGCCCAGCAGTCCAATCTCCCCGAAATAATCGCCGCGCGAAAGATACGCCAGCACCAGCTCGCCGCCCGGATATTCCTCCGAAATTTTCACGAACCCGATGCGCACCAGGTAAAAACTGTCCGCAGCATCGCCTTGCCGCGCGATCACCTGCCCCGGCGCGTAGCGCACCAGCTCCACGCTGCCTTTCAAGTGCTCGATGAAATCCGGCGAAAGCCCCGCAAACATCGGCACGCCCCGCAAGTGCGTTTCCAGCGCCCGTCCGCCGGTAGTTTTCGTCCAACTGCGCGCGAAATGTTTTGTTCTTCATCATGATGTCCAGCACGTTCCGCAACATCTCGAACGCCACGACATCCGTCTTCGCCCGCACCGTCGCCGACCGCGGATAAAAATTCATGCAGGTCATTTCGCCAAACAGATCGCCCGGACCCAGTTCCGCCACCGGATTTCCATACGCCAGATCCACCGACGCATCGATCGGAATCGTCCGGTCCCGCGCCTCTTCCTCGCGCTTATCCTCCTCGCGCCCCACCAGCACGCTCGTCAGCCGTTTGAAAAATCCCTGCGCGCCTCCTTGCGTCTTCACGTGCGCAATCGGCGTCGAGATCGCCACCTGCGCCATTCCCTCCACGATGAAAAATGCCGTCGACCCAAATTCGCCTTCGCGGCAGATCACTTCGCCCTTGCGATATCGCCGCTTCACGATCGCGCCGCGGTTCAATTCCAGAAATGTTCCGGACACGCCCGCAAACACCGGCAGTCGGTGCAGTTCGTCGGCGGTCAGCGTCTGTGTGTCCGCTCTCGCCGCAATCGCTGTCCCCGCCACGCCTTTATTCGTCAGCGCGCCCGTCGGGCAAGACACCATGCACTCCCCGCACGAAATGCACGTCGAATCCCCCATCGGCGTATTCAAGTCAAACGCAATCCCCGCGGAATATCCCTTGCCCATCCGCCCCAGCACAAAATTATTTTTGATTTCGTCGCACCCGCGGATGCACCGGTCGCACAAAATACACGCATCGTGATCCACGGCAATCGCCAGCGAGGAATCGTCCTCCCCGCGCGAAGTTGTCCGCCGCGCAAATCGCGGCGTGCCCAGCCCCGCCTGCTTCGCCAACGTTTCCAGTTCGCAATCCCCGGAATGTTGCTGCCGCGCGCATGGCGACGGGTGATCCGCCATCAGCAATTCCAGCAGGGTCTTCCGCGCCGCCAGCACCTTCTCCGAATTCGTGCTCACCTTCATTCCGGGTTCGACCGGCCGCACGCACGACGCACTCAGCACCCGCGCGCCCGTATCCACCACGCACAACCGGCACACCCCCACCGGCGTCTGGTTCTGCAAATGACACAGCGTCGGAATCGCAATCCCATTCAGCCGCGCGGCATCATAAACGGTAGTGCCCGCCGGCACCCGCACCGCTTGCCCGTCGATCGTCAATTCCACCAAGGCTGATTATCGTGCTCATCGTAAATTCTTGGCAAAAAGTCTCCGCGTGCTCCGTGTCCGATCTCTGTGTACTCTGCATTAAATCTTTTCTCGTCCTCCTAAGGCCGAATCCCCACCCGCGCAATCTCCGCCATCCTCCCCGCCGCCGAAAAACAAATCCCGCTAGGACACTCCCCCCTCAACACATGCGCATCAATCTCCCCCCGGAAATGTTTCAGCACACTCTGAATCGGCGCCGGCGCAATCTGCCCAACCCGCAAATCGACGTCAGGCTCATCGCCTGCGACAATTCTTCCAGCAGCGTCCAGATCCGCCCGATACGCGGCCTCGCTCACGTTTCCCTGCGTCCACCGCGTCAGCAATCTCCACCATCTTCTGCGAACCCATCCGGCACGGCACGCATTTTCCGCACGATTCGTTCCGGTAAAATTTCACCGCCGTCAGCGCCATATCCAGCATGCACGTCGTCTCGTCGCACACCACAATCGCGCCCGATCCCAGCATCGATCCCGCGTCCGCCAGCGCCTTGAAATCCAGCCGCACATCCACCATCGATGCCGGCAAATATCCCGACGACGGTCCCGACGGCGCAAACGCCTTCAGCTCCCGCCCGCCGCGAATCCCTCCCGCGTTTCCGTAAATCACGTCGCTCATCGCCGTGCCCATCGGCACTTCGTAAACGCCCGGCCGCTCCACGTGCCCGCTCACGCCGACAAATTTCAATCCGCGCGATCCGCCAACGCCCGCCGTCTTGTACCACTCCGCCCCGCGCGTCAGAATCTGCGGCACATTCGCGAACGTCTCCACGTTATTAATGACCGTCGGCTTCTGCCACAATCCCACACTGCCCGGAAACGGCGGCTTATTCCGCGGCTCCGCGCGGTGTCCCTCGATCGCCTCGAGCAACGCGCTTTCTTCTCCGCAAATATATCCGCCGGGGCTGACAAAAACCTCCAGCGTGAAATCCAGCTCGCTCCCCAGAATCTTTTTCCCCAGACAGTCCTGCCTTCACGCACCGCCGCAACTCTTCCCCGAAAATCTCTTCCTGCAAGGGATATTCGTGCCGGATATACAAGAATCCCTTTTTTCGCCCCCGTCACCAGTCCCGCGATCATCATTCCTTCCACCACCAGGTGCGGCAGATGGCTCAGGATGAAACGGTCCTTGATGGTTCCCGGCTCGCTCTCATCGGCGTTGCACACCACGTACTTTTCCGGATCGGGTTGTTTGCGCACCAAATCCCATTTCACGAGGTGGGAAATCCGGCCCCGCCCATGCCCCGCAGTTCGGCTTCCTTCAATGCCGCCAGCACGCCGTCGTAATCGCGCGTGCTCACCAAGCGCCTCACCGCCCCATATTTCTCACCATCGTTGTAGGGGTCCGAAGCGCAAGACACCCGCGCCACTTCCGGGTGCTCCGCGTGCAGCTCCTCGCCGCGCGATGCCCGCCGCGCAAGCTGTTCCACCTGTTCTGCAGTCACTCCCTCGAAAATTGCGTCATTGATCGCCACCGCCGGCGCGCGATCGCAACGCCCCAGGCAGCTCACATCCTTGATCTGCACATCCTCCGCTCGCGCGCCGGCAAATCCCCGCGCCAATTCCGCGCGCAGCTCACAAGCCCCATTCAGGCGGCAGCTCATGTCCGCGCAAACGTAAATCTCCGCCCGGCTCGGCGGTGTCAAATGAAAATGAGGATAGAAGCTGGCAACACTGTGGATTTGGTAGAGCGGAATCTGGCTGCGCTTTGAAAAGTTTTCCAGCTCCGCCTTAGGCAGATACCCGCAGCGCAACTGGATGGCTCGCAGTTCGTCAAAAATCACGGTGGAATGTCTCGCGAACCCGCGCGGCCGGTTGCAAACACCCGGAGCGCCTCGATCAGGTCTAGGCTATTTCCGCACACTCGCGGCCCCGCCGTGCTTCTAAATCATCGCCCGTTGTCTTTTCGCGCAATCCCATCGAAAACGGCGAGCCTTCCCGTTGACTTGTACCGCTCCCCAAAGCTATAAGCAAAAAGAACTTTTCTCTCACCTCATGCTGCTCTGGCACAACAACCTTCCACGCCGCGCTTTGCTCATCGCCGCTTTCCTACTTGCTTCCGCCGCGGCAGGTTCCACCCGCCACCGATTCCAACGAGCCCGTGAAATACATCGGCCCCGGTTCCTGCGCCGCCACCAGTTGCCACGGCAGCGTCAAGCCCGTCGCCGGCAGCCGCGTCCTCCAGAACGAATATTCCACCTGGATCCTCCAGGACAAGCACAGCCGTGCCTATCAAGCCCTCACCGGTGACATCGGCGAGCGCATGGCCCGCATCCTGAAGCTCGGCGCCAAAGCGGAAGACTCCCCCAAGTGCCTCGCCTGCCACGCCCTCTACACCACGCCCGAACAGCGCGGCCGCCCGTTCGAAATATCCGAAGGCGTCTCCTGCGAATCCTGCCACGGTCCCGCTTCGGCCTGGTTGGGTCCGCACACCACCCGCGATTGGCCGCATGAAAAATCCGTCGCTCTCGGCATGCGAGACACTCGCAATGTCATCCAACGTGCCGGACTTTGCCTCGAATGCCATCTGGGAACCAAGGAAAAATTCGTTGACCATGAAATGATCGCCGCCGGACATCCCGATCTTTATTTCGAACTAGATTCTTTCTCCGCCGTCATGCCCCGCCACTGGAAAGTTCCTCGCGAATCCGCTCCCGGCAAGCCTGTCGAAGATCCCGCCTGGGCCGGCGTGCGCGACTGGGCTACCGGCCAAGCCGTCCAGCTCCGTGCATCCATGGACCGCCTCGCCTGGCGCGCCAACAACCAGCGTGCCGATAAAAAAGACATCTGGCCGGAATATTCCGAACTTTCCTGCTTTGCCTGTCACCATTCTCTCGGGCCGGCAAAGGACAGTTGGCGCCAGGAACACGGCTACGAAGGCCGCCGCCCCGGTGACCCGCCCTGGAATTCTTCGCGTTACGCTGTGTTTCGTCATTTCGCCAAGCAGATCGATTCCGCTTCCGCCCAGGAACTCGACCGTCACCTGCTGATTGTCTCCACGCGAAATGAGCAAGCTCAATCCCGATCGCGCCGTTGTCGCCAACGCTGCTCTAGCCGCCGCTCCCTTGGCCCAGCAAATCGCGGATCGCCTCGCGACCATGCAGTACGATCAGGCCATCACCCTCCGCATGCTCCAGCGCATCTCCGATGACGCCGAAAATATCGCCATCTCTGACGAACGCGCCGCCGAACAAGCTGCCATGGCACTGGACTCCCTGTACATCGCCTACAGCAAGGACGCCCATCCCGCTAACGATGCCGAGGTCCGCGCCGCCATCAACGCCCTCTTCCAACAACTCGAGAATCCCTCCGCCTACAACGCCGACCAATTCGCCTCTGCCCTCCGCCGCCTCCGTCCCCTCTTCCATTAATCACCGGGACCCTCAGCGTCTCTCCTGCGTTACACTCATAACTCTCTCCACCGCGCATCCCATGAATGCCTTCGAACATTTCCTTTGCTCTTCCTCTCTGTGGCTCTACATTACACGCCGCCGACTCCTCCCTTGGATTCTGTCCGGCATTCGCCTCGGCGATCACCTGCTCGAAATTGGCGCAGGTTACGGCGCCGCGACCGCGCATCTCCAAACTCTCGTTTCCCGTGTCACTTCCCTCGAGTACGACCACAAATCCGCTCTCAAACTAATATCTCGAAATAGCGGAGCGCCTGGTGCTGTCGTGCGCGGCGATGCCGCGCAATTGCCGTTCCCCTGCCAAACCTTTTCCTCGGCCCTCGCCATCCTCGTCCTCCACCACCTCAAATCCACGGCATTCCAGGATCAAGTGTTTGCGGAAGTCTTTCGCGTCCTTCGCCCCGGCGGCGTTTTCGTCGCCTTCGAAATCACCGACGATTGGATTCATCGCCTAGCCCACACCCGCAGCACCTTCTCACCGTTGGTACCATCTTCGGTCTCCCCGCGCCTCACCGCCGCCGGCTTTTCACAAATCACCCTGGACCTCCGCAATGGCGCCTTCCGCGTAACCGCCCTACGCCTGTAGCGCAGGGAGCGTCTTCAAGCCTTGCGGCTTTACTCTTGGGGCTGTTTTTCTTGGAGTGCGGCGGCTTGCCGCCGCTTTTGCGGTCACTACCTATAAGCTAATTTGCGATGCTGACCCCGACTGCTCTTCTCGCTCAAATTTCTGTATCTTTTGTGACGGCGAACAGGCCTCACCCTGAACACGGCAGCGTGGCGCGCTTTGCCTATCGCTGGCTCAGCGCCGCGCTCAATTCGCTTCGCGTCTGAATCACCCGCAAGATCGCCTCGCGCGTCACCATCCCGATGATGTGCGCCGCTCCATCATCGCCATGACTCACCACCGGCATCTGATTCACATCCGCCGCGATCAAACGCTCCAGCAGCCGCTGCAGCGGCTCCTCCGGCGAAGCCCACAGAATCTTTTCCCGCGGCACCATCGCCGCGTGCACGGAATTCATTTCCCACTCGTCCCGCGGCACCCGGTTCAGCGCCGCCACATTCATCAGCCCCACCAGACGGTCGTCCATCGTCACAATATGAATCCGCCGCCCGGTTCGCAGCACCTCGCCGCTGTATTCTTCCAGGCTCATATTTCCGGGAATCGTCGGCACCTCGTGGCTCATCACGTCTCCCGCGCAAAGCCCCGTCAGCGTCTCGCGGATCGTCAACTGGCTCATGCTCGCCTGTGCGGCGCTCAGCAGGAACCACCCCACAAACGCCAGCCAGATGTAATCCCAGGAGGAATTGACGACCGCCATCCACACGCCATAAATAATCATGGCGTAGGCAATCAGTTTGCCGCTCATCCCCGCCACGCGCGTGGCCTTCGCAAAATCTTTGGTCGCGCCCCACACCATCGCCCGGAACACCCGGCCGCCATCCAGCGGGAACCCGGGGAGTAGATTAAAGAGCGCCAGCATCCCGTTCGTGAACATCAACTGGTTCGCCGCCGCAACCAACATCTCCTGTCCGGGAAACGCTACCTTCAACGCGTAGAAAACCCCCGCCAAAAACCCGCTCGCCAGCGGGCCCGCAATTGCAATGTTAAATTCCTGGATTGCCTTGGTCGGCTCGCGCCCAATCCGCGCCAGCCCTCCAAACAAGAACAGCGTGATCGACAAAACCTTGATCTTGTAATGCTGCGCCACCACGCTGTGCGCCAGTTCGTGGAACACAACGGACGCAAAGAACAACAAGCTGGTCACAAGCCCCACTTCCCAGTGCTCCGCCGTGGTCCACTGCGAAAACTGTTTTGTGAACTGCTGGGCGAGCGAAAGCGTGATCAGCCCGAAGATCAGGATCCAACTCAAGTCCAAATAGATGGGAATTCCCAGGATTCGCCCGATGCGAATCCCCTGTGATTGCGACATGAAACTCAGCCTCGCGTAATGCGCTCTCTTAAGACTACCTCCGAACCCCGCAACCGCAAAACTCACCCAAAATCGAGTTTGGTTTTTCTATTCATTCTTCCCTCTGGCGCCGCCCCTTTTCTGCGGGGCGGGCATTCTGGGTTTCTCTTCTCTGCGAACTCTGCGGCCCTCTACGACCTCTGCTTTAAAATTTTCTCTTCGCCTTCAAGCCCCAGCGCGTCCCGTCAACCACGCCGTGTCCCTGGAACCACAATTTCTCGGCCTCAGCTTGACCCTAACCTGTTTACTTACAGTAGTTTAAGACTGGCCCTCCGCGTGCCATTCCTCCCAGCGTAGCTCAGCAAGGAGAACACACATGGACACATTTCTTGGATTGACAGCCGTAGTCTTGACCACCATCATCGCGCTCTTCACCGCCATGGGTCTGCAAGCGCTTCTCTTGCGCGCCACCCTCGCCCTCATGCAGCCGGCCGCCGCCCGCCGCGTCGCTCCTCCTTCCATGGAACGTGGAACACAGTTGGTCGCGCGCGCCTTCGCAAAGGGCCGCTGACCACGCGCACGGATTTCCCGGCTCGGGCATGCCGCGGCTTCAAGGTCGCAAGACGGCAGCCCCCCGGGAATTAGGAGAGAAAGGAAAACACCATGCTCGCTCTGAAATTCTTATTGATGGTCCTCGGCGTTGGCTTTTTCGGTGGCGCCGCAGTCGTTGTCGCTTATGACGTTTACGTTGCAGCCCGCTTGCGTTGGCTCCTGGAACAATCCACGGCGCCGGGAGGGGAGGGAATTGCGGCGACGAAGCCGCGCCCTTTCGGCCCAGTGCGGTGGAAGCTCGCCCGGAACTTGGCTCTCGCCGGAATTCTTCCCGTACTCCTCGCTCTCAGCATTACCGTGGTTCCCGATGGCTTCGCCGGCATCCGCGTCAGCCAGTTTTCCGGCGTGCGCCCCGGTACGTTGTATCCGGGAGTGCACATCCTGACCCCGCTCATCGATAACCTGGTTCTGTACGATACGCGTGAGCAGGTCTATTCCACCGCCGCAACCGCAACTGCCAAGCCGGCCGGCGAAGTCCTCGTCGTCCAAGCGCGCGAAGGCCTCAACATCGGGCTTGCCGTCACGGTGCGTTACCGCCTCGATCCCAGCCGCCTCACAACCATCCACCAGAATCTTCCCAAGCCCGTCGATGAGCAGGTTGTCGGCCCCGTGGTCTCCTCCATCTACCGGCAACTCGCTCCCAACTACGTCACCCGCGAAATTTTCGCCGTGAAACGCGAAGAGCTCCGCAGCCAAGCCGCGGACGCCATCAAAACGCGCCTCGCCACCGATGGCATCCTCGTCCGCGAAGTGCTCCTCCGCGACATTCAACTCCCCGCCGATTACGCCAGGGGCCTCGAAGGCCTGCTCCTCAAAGAACAGGAGGACGAACGCCTCGGCACCGAACAGGACATCAAGCTGAAAGAGGTCAAAATCGCTGAGCTCGAAGCCGACGCACAAAAAGTGCGCGCAATCAAACAGGCCGAAGCGCAGGCGCAAGTCCGCGTCCTCCAGGCCAAGGCCGAAGCGGACTCCATGCAATACACCCTCCCCCTCAAGGAAAAGCAGATCGAACAGTCCAAGCTCGAAGCCGCCGCCCGCAAGGAAGCCACTTTGCAAAACGCGGAAGCTGCAGCCCAGGCAAAAATTATCGACAGCAAGGCCGAGGTCGAGCGCCAGAAAAACCTTTCCGATGCCGAGGCCAATCGAATTCGCGTCACCGCCGACGCCGATGCCAACCGCATCCGCGTTACCGCCGCGGCCGACTCCGAGCGCATGAAATTCGAAGCCGCGGTCCTCAAGCAGAATCCCATGCTCATTCAAAAGATCATCGCCGAACGGCTTTCGGACAAGCTCCAGATCATGATGGTGCCCATGGACGGCAAGAACTTCTTTGCCTCCGACGTCATGCGCTCCGCCTTCCAAACCGGAAGCGCGACCGCTACCGATGCTCCCGACGATCCCGGGCCAGTCGCTGGCGCCCAGCGCAAGCCGAACAAGCGCCCATAACCAAGAGATTTGCGGAGGCGGCTGGAGCAAGAGCCACCTTCCTCGAACGCCGGCCAAACCCCTTGGGTGGCTCGGTTCGCGTCGCTGGAGGAGAAGCCATGAGCAACAAGAAGACAAGCACCGCCGCGCTTGCCTCTTTTCACCGCGGCCTTCTCCCCAACCAGCGCCGCAATCCGCGCCACCCGCCCGGTGCAAGAGATCGAAGTCCGCGGCGTTCTAAGAAACGTGTTGGAGAAAGACATAAGGAAATTCAGCAGCGCATTTGGCGATTTACGAGGAGGACGTCATGAATTCAGACACCCGGCAGCTTGCAGAGAGAAACTTCACAACCATTCTTCCCGTCATCTTGCGTATCAGCTTCAGCCTGCTTCTCTGGACCTTGGGCGCCGCGAACATGAATCTTACCGTGGCGCAGACCCAGCCCAAGGAGCATCGCGTTGTCAAGAATTTCCCCATCGATCGCGCCACGGTTGAAAATCTTCAACGCTGGGTAAACGCCGGCCATGACAAATGGTGTCGCGATCCACAATTGGTAGCTGCATTCGCCCTCCGTCGAGTCTCCCCCGAATTTTCCGATTACGAGTCAGCTTCGCTTTCCCTGCAACTCGAGCGCCGCCAAAAGACCAAAGCGATCTACACCTTTCACTCTCTCGACGGCAGCACCACCTATCGCATTACCCTGCGCCGGTACCGCTTCCTCCAACCTACCGCCGGCTCAATGCACCAAATGATCTGGGTGCCAGAATGCGCCGAGATCGTCACGAGAGACACGCGGGGCAATCCCAATTCCCTTCCATTTCCACTAAACAGACAAAAAACTACTCTCTCCTGACCAGTCGGGTGGCACTGACCATGCCGCCCGGCTTTTCTGTTTCTCAGGAATGTTAGTATGCCAAAGGTTCAGAGAGGTGGGATTTGCGTCGAACATTGCTGCTGGCAATCTATGCGCTCACGCTTAGTGTCTCCGCGCCCACCGCGCATACTCTCCCCCCAGTCCCCCAATCCGCCCCGGAAAAGCCGCCAACCTGCGAAAACATTCGCGCGGCAAAATCCAAAACCTACGGCTTCCATCTTTCCCAACTGAACGAAGAGCAACTCCAAACCAAGAGCAAGGAACTGGACGCCTTCTGGAAACAGGTTCAAGCCGCAGGCCCCGAAGGCGTAACTTGCATCCGCACCTTGCTCGCGGAAGAAAAAATCGACCACGTCTTTCAGTTTGACGCGGCGTCCATGCTCTTCCCCGCCGATCACTCCCCGGAAACCCTGAACCTCATTCGCGACTCTCTCGCCCAAGTCGATTTCCAAGAGTCCGATCCCGCGAATTATCTCTCTCTTGCTCTCGAACTCGGCCACGCCGGTGTCGATATCCGCCCGCTTGCCGCCAAGCTGCTTCTTTATCCCAACGCGGTGATCCACATCTCCGAACACGCCCTCGATCTCGATTCAGACACGGCTGCTCTCTTTTTGTACGGCACCATGGAGCCATCGCAAGCAAGCAACGCCCTCATTGCCCTGCTGCAGTCCCCCGAACCCTTCGTGCCCCCGGCCGCGGCGCATCTCCTCGCCGAACAAATGACCGAAGCAAGCCTTCGCGCCCTCAGCAAATGGGAGGGCGCCGCCAAAATCGAGGAAGACTTTCGCCGCAACGACATCCAAGCCGTCATGAAACTTCAGCCGCCGAATCCCGCGGATTTCGCAAATCCTAAATTCACGCGCGATCAAGTCCTGCAAATCATCGCCTCCCTCCCGCACACGCAAAAAGAATTTGACGACGTCATGGCCACCAAAGGCGCCGCCTTCGACCAGGAGATGCGCGAGAAAAAAGCCACCCAGCAGCAAATTGCCCAGGCCGTCGCTGACAGCCTCCCCATCTATGGCCTGGCCGACCATACCGCCTTCATGACAAGCGCGATTGCCACGCTCAAACCCGAAGACTTCGCCACCCTGCGCGAAGCCCGCCGCAAATCCCTCTACAATGTCTCCGACGAAAGCTTGGCCGAATATCTCGCCTATACCCAGGTCATGATCGGCCTGCTCAATCGCCTCGATCTCTTTAAGGAATATCGCCAACATTGATGGGAATCTTTCACAAGTTGTCATTCATCCACACTTCAAGTTCAGTGTGCACTGTCATCCCGAAGCGATCGGACAAGGTCCTGTGTCGGGACTCCGGTGGAGTCCACCCGATTCCCAAAACTGGAGATAGCGGAGGGATCTCGCGTGTGAATCAGGTACAAACTTGTAATGGGATTCCCTCGCGACAGACCCGGCTGCTCGCCGCCGTGCTATCATCGCTTCAGAACGCCGTGCGAAAAAATGTTGCCGATGTCTGGCTCGATTCGGCGGAACCCGCGCCATCGAATTCTGAGGCGACCGCGGGCCGGAACGCCGCACCGGGAGTGCATCCATGAGCTTTCGCAACAAAATTTTCCTGATCTTCCTCGTCACGGTTCTGGCCTCGGTCTCCCTGGTCGCTTACGGCGTCACTCACTACGCTCAACGCACCTATGAACAGATGGATGCCCAGCGCACGGAAGCTCTCGTCGCGCAGTTCAAAAAGGAATATATCCAGCGGGGCGATCTGGTCGTACAGCAGGTTGAGAACACCACCGTCTCCGAGCCCACCATTCACATGGCCATTGATCTCGCCAGGCCCAATACCGATACCTCTATCTTTTTGCATGATGCAAATGGCGCCGCTCAGACCTATAACCTGGACTTTATGGAATTCGTCAATTTCGATGGCGTTCTGATCTCCTCCGCGCAGTACCCCTCCCGGGTCGGCTACAAAAACGACTGGGTGACCGCATCAAGAAACTGGGATGGCACGAAAGCGTTTCTCAAGCGCGAAGAACTGCCCGATGGCGTCGACCTGTCGCTGACCGCCGTCCGCACCTACGCCGTCGGCGATAAAGTCGTCTACATCATCGGTGGCCGCCGTCTCGACCAGAATTTCCTTGCCTCCCTCGCTCTACCCACTGGCATGCGCGCGCTCCTCTATCGCAATCTCGACCCAACTTTTGTCCCTACTTCCCTGACCGATGCGAACGGCACCGTTCCCCAAGCGGACGCGTTCCAGCCGCTCATCGAACAAATGCAGAAGCAGTCGCAGCCGGACATGGTGGACAAAACGATCCAGTGGACCAGCGATCTCGCCAGCGCGGAGACCTTTCACGCCATGCCTCTCACCGGCCGCAACAACGAACTACTCGGCGTCTTGCTTCTCGGCAGCCCGCAACGCGAACTCGTCCTCCTCCGCCGCCAGATCCTGAAAATCGCTGCCGTGGTTGCCCTCGCAGCCATCTTCATCGGCCTCCTTCTCTCCTGGTGGATCTCCTCGCGTATTACCCGCCCCATTGAAGAACTCGCCAACGGCGCCCGCGACGTTGCCTCTGGCCGCTGGGACACCCACATCGATGTCCAGGCTAGCGACGAAATCGGCGAGCTCGCCGGCGCCTTCAACCACATGACCCGCACCCTCGCCGCTCAGAAAGAAAAACTCGTGCAGACCGAACGCGTCGCCGCCTGGCGCGAACTCGCCCGCCGCCTTGCCCACGAGCTGCGCAATCCGCTCTTCCCCCTCCAGATCACCGTCGAAAATCTGCAGCGTGCCCGCCAGCTTGGCCCTGCGCAGTTCCAGGAAGTCTTCAATGAAAGCACCGCCACCTTGAAAGCCGAGCTCGCCCATCTCAACAGCATCGTCGGCCGCTTCAGCGATTTCTCCAAAATGCCCGCCCCGCAATTCACCCAGGTCAACGTGAACGAAGCCCTGCGCAACGCCGTCCGCCTCTTCGAACCGCAATTCACCGCTGTCGGCAAACCTTCCATCACCACGGAATATTTCCTAAGGGAATCTCTGCCCGAAATCGATGCCGATCCCGATCTGCTTCACCGCGCCTTTCAGAATCTCGTCCTCAATGCGCTCGACGCCATGCCTGCGGGCGGCTCGCTCACCCTCCGCACCTCCGATTCCGAAGACTCCATACGCATCGAAGTCGCCGACACCGGCAAGGGTCTCACCCCCGAAGAGTGCTCGCGCCTCTTCACGCCCTACTACACCACCAAGCTGCAGGGCACCGGCCTCGGCTTGGCCATCGTGCAATCCGTCGTAAGCGATCATCACGGCACGATCTCCGTTTCCAGCGAAGAAGGTCGCGGCGCCGCCTTCCGCATCGATCTTCCAAAGCGCCAGCAAGGAGTCCGCGCAAAGCCAAAATCTGAGCCCTCTTCTGCCATCACGGAATCCGAGCGCGCCGCCACCGCCTCGGACTAAAGTTTCTTTGGTTTTGTGCCACAGCCATTCTTGGCTGTGCTCTTGGGTTACGCTTGGGTTTCTTTCGGGTTCGAAGCGGCCGCCTTTCGAGGCGGGCGCCTTTTCCAGTTCGCGGTTCAACCGGCCAAAAGGACTCCCGTGCCACGCAAAGCCCATCTCCTCCTCATCGACGACGACCCCAACACACTCGCCTCTCTCGCCCGCGCCTTCCGCCTCGCCGGCCACGAAGCCACCGTCTGCGACAACGCCGTCCGTGCCGTGGAACTCCTCCGCACCGAACATTTCGACCTCATCCTCTCCGATGTCGTTATGCCCGGCAAAACCGGCATGGAACTCCTCGAAGAATTAAAAAAGTCCGGCCTACAAACTCCCATCGTTCTCATCTCCGGCCAGGCCAACATCGAGATGGCCGTCAAAGCCACGCGCCTCGGCGCTCTCGATTTCCTCGAAAAACCGCTCACCACCGACAAGCTCCTCCTCACCGTCGAAAACGCCCTCAAGCTCACGCGCCTCGAAGACGAAAACCGCGAGCTGCGCCACCGCCTCGGCAAACACGAACTCGTCGGCTCCGGCCCCGCCATGACCAAGCTCCTCGCCCAGATCGATTGCGTTGCCGCCAGCGAAACTCGCGTCTGCATCCTCGGGGAAACCGGCACCGGAAAAGAATTGGTCGCACGCGCTATTCACGAAAAATCCCCGCGCCACGAAAACGCCTTCGTCACTCTGAATTGCGCCGCCGTCCCCGCCGAACTCATCGAGTCCGAACTTTTCGGCCATGAAAAGGGCTCCTTCACGGGCGCCGCCTCCCGACACACCGGTAAATTCGAGCAAGCCGAAGGCGGCACGCTCTTCCTCGATGAGATCGGCGATATGCCCCTGGCCATGCAGGCGAAACTCCTCCGCGTCCTCGAAGAAGGCGAGGTCGAGCGCGTTGGCGGAGACAAGCCGATTAAGGTAAACGTCCGCGTCATTGTCGCCACCCACCGCAATCTTGAGGATCTCGTCAAGAAAAACGAATTTCGCCGCGATCTCTTCCACCGCGTCTTCGTCTTTCCCCTGGTCCTCCCTCCTCTTCGCGATCGCCTGGAAGATTTCCCCGTGCTGGTCGCCCACTTTGCTCGCCAGGTTGCCCGGCAAAACGGCTGGAAGGAGAAGCCTTTCTCCGACGACGCCATCGCCGAACTTCGCCGCTACTCCTGGCCCGGCAACATCCGCGAACTCCGCAACATCGTCGAGCGCCTCGTCATCCTCTCCAGCGAAACCGCCGTGAGCGCGGACGATGTGCGCCTGGTCCTACCCGACAACGAATCGATCATGGATGCAACATCGACCGTCGCCACCAACGCGAGGCAGGGAACTCTCGACGAGCGCACCCAGGCTTTCGAGCGCGAAGTCCTCCTCGCCGAAATCCGCCGCCATAATTTCCACATGACCAACGTCGCCCGTGCCCTCGGCCTCGAACGCAGCCACCTCTACAAAAAGTGCCAGCAACTCGGCATCGACCTCCATAACCTCCGCCAACCGGACTAATTTGCCGTGGCCCGCTCGGTCAGCCTGGTGTACAATGTATGTACAAGGGAGGAGGATCTCCGTGGCAACGACGCGAGCAAAAAATTTCAGATCCCGGCGCATCAATCTCCGCGCCACGGACCGGCAGGAACGCCTGATTCGCACGGGCGCCGAATTCACCGGGGTTAGCGTCACGGACTTCATCCTTAAGAGTGCCTGTCTGCAGGCCGAGCACGTTCTCGCTGATAAGCGTGAGTTCGTCGCTTCCCCGAAACAGTGGATGGCCTTTCTGCAGGCCCTGGACCGGCCCGCGCGAAATAAACCGGAGTTGGCCCGGCTCTTTTCCCACAGGTCGCAATCTGGCCGCAAATCCAATCAATGACGCGCGGCGATCCAGAAGACCCTGGTGGGCAAACCGGAGTCATCGAAAAGCTCACGCGCGAACACGACAGGTCCTCATTCCATTGCGGAAAGGCCTCGCTCGACGATTGGCTCCTGCGGTTCGCCCTGGCCAATCAACAAAACGATTCGGCCCGAACGTATGTCTTGCACGAAGCTGGCAGAGTGTTTGGCTACTATTCACTCGCTGCTGGTGCTGTCCGTCCGGAGGAGTCGCCCGCGCGTATTGTGAAAGGATTGGCCAAGCATCCTATCGGTGTGATCTTGCTCGCGCGTCTGGCTGTCGACCGTACGAACCAAGGGTTGGGCATTGGCAAGGTATTGCTGGCCGACGCTTTGTTGCGTGCTGCTTCAGCCGCCGAAATCATCGGCGCTCGCGCGATTTTGGTCCACGCCCTGGACGAAGAAGCTGCGGCTTTCTACAATAAATTTGGCTTTGAGCCGTCCCCTCTCGATTCAAAACAGCTCATGCTGCTGATGAAGGACCTTCGTGCCACATTCCACTCCCGGCCGACTCCTAAGTAGGAACTGTCGATTAAGAGCCACTTCTTCCCAATCGTCGTCATCGTAAGTAATTTAAAATGAATACTATACAGAGGACGTTTGATTTTGCTTGACAAATTACATATTGCTATGTAGTGTTTGCATATTGCGATAATCCAAAGAGGCTCCTTCCATGACTCTCGGCGACAAACTCCGCTCCCTTCGCTCCATCGAAGGTGCGCTTCGCGGCTTGGGTCGCCCTCTTACGCAGTCCGAGGTGGTGAACGCCATGAAAAAAGAACTCGGCCGCGGCCTTAGCCAGGCCTATCTTTCGCAGATCGAAAACGGCGTGCGCCCGCACATGACCAACACCTCGCGCGAACTCCTGGCCCGTTTCTTTCGCGTTTATCCGGGATTCCTGGTGGACGATCCCCCGGGCTATTCGCGCGAACTGCAATCGGAACTCCGCATGGCGGATGCCACGGTAGATTCCTGGCTCTACTCCGGCACGGATGAATTCAGTGCCGACGCCGAACTGGCCTGCGCCCTTCGCAACATCGCCGAAGTTCCAGATTCGCGCGCCGCGCTTCTTCTCCTCGGCGAAATTCTCCGCACCCCCGGCCTGGCCGAGCGGCTCAGCGAAGTCCTGCAACCGAAACCGCTTCTGGGTTCCGGTCATCCTCCGCCACCCTCTCACAACTAAGACCTGCTTCTGTCCCCGGTGTTTGCCGAGCGGCGGGGTGTCGCTCCCCGAGGTGTCCTATGTCCTGGTCTGACTTTTATCTCTTCTGTTTCCTGCTTGGCTTTTCGCTCAGCGTTGTGTCGTTTCTGGCGGGAGCCGTCCATTTGCATTTGCCCTTTAAGTGGCATTTCCCCGTGCATGGCGGGCATCACGCAGCCAGCGCCGGGGCCAAAGCAGGCGGGCACATCTCCTGGTTCAACGCTTCGAGCGTGCTGGCCTTTCTTGCTTGGTTTGGCGGCACTGGCTACCTGATGACCAAGTATTCGAGCGCAGTGACGATTCTGATCCTGGGATCCTCCGCGTTCGCCGGACTGGCAGCGGGGTGGCTCGTGCTCAAATTCCTCCTGAAACTCATGGGTCCGCAGGATGAACCCCTGCGGCAGGAGGACCGCCGCGTGGAAGGTGCGCTGGCAGTTGTCAGCATGCCCATCCGCGAAAACGGCACCGGCGAAATTATTTTCCCGGTTGGCGGAGTGCGCCGTTGTTCCGGCGCGCGCACCGAGGACGGAAACCCCATCGAAAAGGGCGCGGAAGTAGTCATCGAGCGCTACGAAAAAGGAATCGCTTACGTCAAGCGCTGGGATGAATTCGTTGCCTCATAGAGTTTCGGATCGAAGAATTACGAACCAAGGGTGCGGTCTGAAAAGGGGAGGTTCTTATGTTTGGATTGCCAATGCAAGTGGTTGTCGGAGCGGGACTCCTTGTCCTCGTGCTCCTCATGATCATGGCGGTGATTGCCAGAATGTACCGCAAAGCGGGCCCGCACGAAGCCCTGATCGTTTACGGCTTGGGCGGAACCCACGTCTACACCGGCAGAGGCACCGTAATCTTTCCGATGGTGCAAACCTGTCGCGACCTGTCGTTGGAGCTGATGTCTTTTGACGTCGCGCCGCAACAGAACCTGTACACCAAGCAAGGTGTCGCCGTGACGGTGGAAGCCGTCGCGCAAATCAAGGTGAAGAACGACAAGGAGTCCATCCTCACCTCCGCGGAGCAGTTCCTCACTAAGCGCCCTGAACAGCGCGAAGGCCTGATCCGCCTGGTGATGGAAGGTCACCTCCGCGGCATCATCGGCCAGCTCACCGTCGAGCAAATCGTCAAGGAACCCGAAATGGTCGGCGATCGCATGCGTTCCACCTGTGCGGACGACATGAGTAAAATGGGCCTCGAAGTCGTCAGCTTCACCATCAAGGAAGTCCGCGACAAGAACGAGTACATCACCAACATGGGCCGCCCGGACATCGCCCGCATCAAGCGCGATGCCGAAGTGGCCGCCGCCGAAGCCGATCGCGACATCGCTATCAAGCGTGCCGAAGCCTCGCGTGCCTCAGCCATCGCCAAAGCGCAGGCGGACCAGGAGCGCGTCGCCGCGGAAACCGCTTCGCTCACCAAACAGGCCGAAGCCGAGCGCGATCTCGACATCAAGAAGGCCAACTACCTCGAAATCAGCAAGAAGGCCCAAGCGCAAGCCGACAAAGCCTATGAAATCGAAACCAATCGCCAGCAGCAGACCGTCATGCTCGAGCAGGTGCGCATTCAGCAAGTCGAACGCGAAGCGCAGGTGAAAGTCCAGGAAGCGGAAATCGCGCGCCGCGAACGCGAGCTTATCGCCACCGTCCTCAAGCAGGCGGAAATCGAACGCCAGCGCATCGAAACTCTCGCCAACGCCGAACGCCAGCGCCTGATCAGCGAAGCCGAAGGCCAGGCTTCTGCAATTCGCGCGCAAGGTGAAGCCGAAGCCGAGATCATCTTCAAAAAGGGTGATGCCGAAGCCCGCGCCATGAACGTGAAGGCCGAGGCCTACCAGGAATACAACCAGGCCGCCGTCGTCGACAAGCTCATCACCGGCTTGCCCGAAATCGTGCGCGCCCTCAGCGAACCGCTCAGCAAGGTCGACAAGGTCACCATCGTCTCCACCGGCAACGGCGACGCCGCCGGCGCCTACAAACTCACCGGCGATATCACGAAGATCGCGGCACAGGTTCCCGCCCTCTTCGAAGCTCTCTCCGGCATGCAAATGTCGGAGCTCCTCGGCAAAGTTCGCCTGATCGGCGACAACGCCCACAAGCCGCTGCCACCCGCTGCCAACTCCTAACGCCTTCCGCCGGAGCGGGATCCACTCCCGCTCCGGCGCTTCACTCGAACGGGGGAGAGATCGTCATGGCCGTCACACAACAGCGAAAGCAAGCGTTCTTCTGGGCACTGGGCATTCTCACTGCGCTGGTTCTGATGAACGTTGCCTGGGCCCAAATCGCCAGCGCCCTAACCCAATGCCTCTCGCCGTTCTAGTCCGTGCAGGCGCCGGGCTTGAGCCCGGCAAGATCTTCTCTTGGGTTTGTAGGGTCCGCCTTCCGAGGCGGACCGCTCTTGGGTTTCTCTTGGTTTTGTAGTGGCCCCGACCCGGCCGGGGCCGCCGTTGATAAAAGCGAACACCATCGCGAGTGGTCAAGTTCGAATTCAGAAAGGAGCACCACCATGGGACTTTTAGAACGCGTCAGCACACTCATCCGCGCCAATCTTAACGACATGATCGACCGCGCCGAGGATCCCGAAAAAATGATCAAACAGGTCATCCTCGACATGGAAAATCAATATCTCCAGGTGAAAACTCAGGTCGCCGTCTCCATTGCCGATCAACACATGCTGGAGAAAAAACTGCGCGAGCAGGAAGACTTTGCAAAGGACTGGATGCGCAAAGCCGAAATCGCAGTCGATAAAACCCAGGACGATCTCGCTCGCGCCGCCCTCGACCGCTTCCAGACTGCCAAGCGGCTCTCCCAAAGTTTCCAGGAACAGGTCGACGACCAGAAAGCCCAGGTGGACACCTTGAAAAACGCCCTGATCAAGCTCGAACAGAAACTCGATGAAGCCAAATCCAAACGGGAAGTCCTCCTTGCCCGCCATCGCCGCAGCATTGCTCTCGACAAGGCCGCCAAAGCCCAGGTCGCTCTCGGCGACAACTCCAAAAGCGCCTCCTTCGACCGCCTCAAGGAGCGCGTCCAACATACCGAAGCCACCGTCTCCGCCGAAGTCGACCTCGTCAACGACGACGTCGCCGAAAAACTCAATCGCCTCGACCGCGACTCCGAAGTCGAGCGCCTCCTTGCCGACCTGAAAACTCGTCGCAGCTTGCCGGAGAAAGTTGGCTGAAATTTTGTTGTCTTCGATTCTGTTAAATGTAGCAGGCTGCTGAACAACTCTATTTCTTTAGGAGGCGTGGGACGATTCCTGGGTTACAATCGCTTTTGTACCGGGCGGCTTTGGTACTCGCAGCAGTCGCCCGCCGCGAATGCGAAATCCCCGCTAAAGGTGGTGTGTCACCGGCATCATCCAAAATCGCAAGACAAGAAAACAGAAGTTGACTCCTGCGGATATACCAAAAGCTTGCAATCGCTCGATCCCGTCTACTTCTTCGAACACCATCATCAGTACCGCCGTCCAGCCAATCGCTGCCAACAACGTCCCCGCGACCGGTACCACGATAAAAACATTCACAAACCAGCCGAGGAGAAGAGGCCGCATCACCTCCACAAACCTTCCTGTGGCGCCGAAGATCCATTTTGCAATCAGGTGGCATAGTCCCAGTTGAATCAAAGTGAGGACCGCCATCGCAATGAAACCAAACGTCAGCCCGAAGATGATTCCAACCGCCTGCGCGATAGGATTCCCCTTCGGCAAGCGCGTAAGCAGCGCCGGCAAGCTCGTGACCAGCAGCACAAGAAACATCGAGACAGACCAAAGCAGCAGCCCGTAAATCGTCGCTCTTCGGTCCTTCGCATTTCTCCGGATCGCGATATCATCCCACCGCACGATTTTCAACGCTTCGCCGAGGTAATAACCCAGCCCGGCATTCGCGGGCACTCGCAGATCCGCTATCGCCATCTCTTGCGCGGTCGTCGGCAGCTGTCCCGGGCAGTTGTGCGACATCCCATATTCCAAACCACAGACGTCACATCTCATGGGTGCACCATTCCGTCCCAAAGACTGGGAACCCATGAACTCTATCATGAATTGACCAGTTCGGCACTGTGGCGCCCCCACCCTTCGAAGCTGCAGCAAGCCCCCCACTCATGCCAAAATACAGTCCATGCACCCCTGGCTCATCGCCGCCCCTACGGTAGCCGTCGGCTTGGCGGGCCTCACCGGCTACGGCGCCCTGTCCCCACGCTCCCAACTCTTCGGCCATTCCATATTGCAGACGGACCAAGCTCGCAAACTCGCGCTCACCTTTGACGACGGCCCGAATCCCGCCATCACCCCCAAGCTCCTCGATCTCCTCGACCGCTACCACGCCAAAGCCACGTTTTTTCTCGTTGGCAAATTCGTCCGCGAATCTCCTGCATTGGTCAAGGAAATCCAAGCGCGCGGCCACCTCCTGGGCAATCACACCGAAACCCATCCCAATCTTTTCTTCTGTGGCCCGGAGGAAACGCGCACGGAATTGCTGCGCTGCAGCGAGGCCATCGGACAAGCCACCTGGGAGGAGCCGCGCTGGTTCCGTCCCCCCTTCGGTTTTCGCAGTCCATGGCTCGGCGCTCTCATTCAGCACCAGCGCATGCGCATGGTCATGTGGACCCTGCTCCCCGGCGACTGGCGCGCAAAACCTTCGGACTGGCTCATTGAGCGCATGAAACCCATCGCCGCCCACGCGCAAAACCTCTCACCGAAAAAGAATTCCCCGCGCCAATCATCCCCCGGCGACGTCCTCTGCCTCCACGACGGCGATTACGCCCGCCCTAACGGCGACCGCACTCGCACCCTCGCCGCCCTCGAATTTTGGCTACCCCGCTGGCGCGACCTCGGCCTGGAATTTGTTACAATCAGCCAAGCGGCAGGGAAGGCGGTCGAGGCGTAATGGACGAGCGTAGCTTTTATACGGAGAAGGAAGAAACACGCAAGGTCAAGCTGGTGTGCCCGAGTTGTCGCGGCGAATTCGAAGCCCCCGTGCGCTGGAAGGTCAGCCGCAAGAAAAAGGAATTGCACCGCGGCGCCAGCGAGGAAGACCGCCGCAAATTTGCCAAAGCCTCTTCCTTCATGGTTCGCCTGGACGATCTCGTCGCCTGCTACAAGTGCCGCAAGCGCTTCGAACTCACCGGTCAATCCACCGTCCTCATCAACGACAATCTCGGCGACCCTATCGAGGATCCCGAAAATTTCGGCAATCGATGAACAACCAGATATCAGTAATCAGATTTCGGATATCGGAAACCCTGGCTTCCACTCTTCACACGCGAACCGCTTCCTGCTCGCCGGTCGCCGTTTCTTGCTTCCTGATATCTGATTACTGATATCCGATATCCCTTCAACCTCAAGCAAGGTTCCACCGCTAAATCTCCGGATACATCTCAAAAAACGCATCAATCGATTGCCGGAACGTGTCCTCAATCTCTTCCTTCGAACCCTCGATCAGGTGCATCGCCACGCGCGCCGTCCGCCCGTTCTTCAGTACCACCGTCGCTTCCTTCACCTCTCCCAGATCATCCACCGGCAGCAGCCTCATCCCATAGATCAGCGCTAGTTTCGCCATTCCGCACCTTCCCTTCCAATCACTCCGACAGCCTATCGGCATGCGCACACTGGGTCAAATCATCGGATTCTTATTGATTGCAACGCACATCACTAATCTCCGCGCCGGCCCGTGTTTTGAAGTAAACTTTCCTTCCAGCCATTCCGGGCATCCGATGAGCGCCCCCGCCGCATCCGAAAGCTCAGAAGGAGACAGCCGGTGAAGCCCACATTCCAGGTCCATTTTATTTTCAAGACCGCGCTCTTGACTTTGATCCTCGCTGCCGTTGGCGCCGCACAGGCCCCCGAAGGCCCGCAGAGCGACGCCCCTCCTCCCGCCACCACTCCCCCTCCAGCTGCGCCGCGCCCGGCAGGCAACGGCCAAACTATTCTCATCCCTACGGGAACCCGCCTCGGCGTCGTCCTCGAAAACGGTATCTCGACGGCCACTGCGAAAGACGGAGACTCCATCTATTTCCGCACTTCCTTCCCCCTCACCATCAATAACAAAGTTGTCGTCCCGGTTGGTACCTACCTCCGCGGCGAAGTCACCGAATCCAAGCGTCCTGGGCGCGTCAAGGGCAAGGGCGAACTGCGCATCCGCCTGAATACCATGGTTTTTCCGAACGGCTACACCGTGGACATGAACGCCGAGCCGCACAGCGCCGATGGCGGCCAAGTGAAAACCGATCCGGAAGGCAAAATGACCGGGCCGGGTGGAAAAGCGAAAGACGCGACCACCGTCGCCACCACAACCGCCACTGGCGCGGGCATCGGCGCCATTGCGGCTGGTGCGAAGGGTGCCGGCATCGGCGCGGGTGTCGGAGGCGCCGTCGGCCTTGCCGCAGTTCTACTCTCTCGCGGCCCCGAAGCGCAACTCCCCCGCGGTTCCTCCATGGATTTGGTTTTGGAGCATGACCTGCCGCTGGACGCCGACCAGATTCGCTATTCCACCGTCGACCAGCCCAACACCGTCATCTTCCAGCAACCACCACAATCGAATTGAGCGACCAGTTGTCCACCGCCACGAATTTGTTACCCCGCCTGCCTTGCGCAGAGTAGATAGGACCTGGCGGTCGCGCTTCCTGCCGCCGGCTTGCAGTGCAGCTGCTCGGTCCTGCTTTTTTCGGAAACTCAAAACTTAAAACGGAGAACTTACAACTCTTCTCCGTCTCGCCTCCAAAAACCTCATCGGGCTCACCCGCTCCCAATCCACGCTTACCCTTCCCCTGCTCACCCACTCCCGGATCAGCCGCGCCGTCACCGGTGTCAGTAATATCCCGCTGCGGAAATGCCCCGTGGCAATCAGCAACCCCTCCACGTCCGTCGGTCCGATAATCGGCAAATGATCCGGCGAATCCGGCCGCAATCCCGCCCAGGTCTCTTCGATCCGCGCCTTCTCCAGCCCCGGAGCCAGCCTCATCGCCTCGCCCAAAATTTTCTTCATTCCTCCCGCGGTCACGTCATGATCGAACCCGCCCCGCTCAATCGTCGATCCCGCGATAATTCTCCCGTCATTCCGTGGCACCAGGTACGTGTGCTCCAGCCACAAGATCCGCCGGATCTCCACCGCTTCGCAGCGCAATGCGATCATCTGTCCCTTCGCCGGAAATACGGGAGCGTAAGGCGCCGCCCCTTCTATCCGTGCCGAAAAGCATCCCGCCGCAATTATCGTCCACTTCGCTTCCACCTGGCCCTTCTCCAATAGCAACCCTTTGCACTGCCCGCCTTCTTTCCAAATCGCCTTCGCTCCATTCCCATCAAAGATCTCCACGCCTCGGCGCTCCGCCGCTTTCAGCACCGCATCCGTAAAAATCCGGTTGTCCAGCGAAGCCTCATCCGGCCGGAATATCGCCGCCGCAATCTCTTCGGTAAGCGCCGGCTCCATCTGTCGCGCTTGTTCCGCGCTCACGGCTTCGGCTCTCAATCCCACGCCGTGCTGCAGCGCGATGATCGTGCTCAGTTCCTCCTCCGCATCGCCGTCCAGAATCGCATCCAGCGCCCCCTCCTTTCGGTACCCCACATTCATCCCCGACAGTTCTTCCACCTTTCGAATAAATTCCGGATACAGCGCCACGCTTGCGAGGCTCATCGGCACGAACGGAATCATTCCTGCATTCTCCGGCGCCGGCGAAATTATCCCCCCGCTCGCCCATGAGGCCTCGCGCCCCGGCTCCTGCGCATCGTACAAACCTACTTTCATTCCCGCGTCCGCAAGCTCCAACGCAATCGACGCCCCGATCACGCCTCCGCCCGCCACGACTGCATCATAAGTCTTCATATTTGCATTCTAATCCAACGCGCTCGAACCGGCTGTGATGGTTGCACTTCCTGAAACGCCATCTCCCACAGGCCTTAACTTATTCGTCGTTCAAATTCGAACAGACGTTGTCATCTTGTTACGATCCAACGACTATCGCCGAAGGATCTCAGCGTAGGAATCATGTAAAGTTTTTCCGTTTGAGATTCTTCGGCGCATAACCGACACTTCCGCCAACATGAAGGTGGGTTGCTGTCCTTGCGGAACGCACTAAACTGAACCTCGCCAGATTCCTCCATCAGAGGCTCGCCGCAAGCTGCTCGGAAAGCACTTCCGCTTTCTTCGAGAGGTTTCTCGCCCGCTCCCAATCGCCGCCCCGCATCGCCTCCCGTGTGTTTTCGGCAAAGCTCCGCACTTTGGAAACAACGTCTTGCTGCGTGGCATTCAATTGTCTTCCCCCGACCAACGCAAGATTCTTCTCCGCCAAATCCAGGTTGTGCTCCGTCTCCGCTCTCGCAGCTCTCATCTCTTCCGTCGTCACCTCCGGCGCTATGGTTGGTTCTGCGGGTTTTTCCGCCGCCGGTGCCGGAGCAGGCACGACCCGTGGCCTGGCGGGCGTATTGTGGTTTGTTACCAATTGCGGTGGCGGCGGGGCAACCAACGGCAGTTCCGGCGGCGGTTCCAGCTCTGCGTCCGCCCCGCCGGGAGGAATTACGGGATGCGCGAAACCCATCACATTGATGATCGGCTTTGATGGCGTTCTCCTCGTAGAGCATCCCGAGGTCCACGCCGCGCACGCGCACAACAGCAACAGCCACTTCCTCGCCATTCCTGCATTACCGCTCATTCGATTTTGAATCCCCTCATTCGGCATTCTCATGCAGCCAGGGGCAATTCGATCCGGAACGTGGTTCCGCGCCCGATCTCGGACGTAAAGTCGATCGACCCGTTGTGCAGTTGCACGATCCGGAAGGTGCTTGCCAATCCAATCCCGCTTCCCCCGGGTGTCGTCGTAAAGAATAACTGGAAAACCTTTTGCCGGTGCTCCAGCGGGATTCCTTTCCCGGTATCTCCCACGGTAATTTCCGCCATCTCCCCCCGCCGGTTCAGCGTCAGTTGCAGTTGTCCGCCGTTTGGCATGGCATCCACGGCGTTGAGCACCAGGTTCAGGATCGCTTGCTTCAGCAGCGCGCGATCCACAAAAACTTCCGGCACTCCGATCGGCAGCAGTTGCGCCACGTGCACCTTTGACAGTTCCAACTGTGGTCTCGCGACCTCCAGCACTTCTCGCAGCAGGTTTGCAAGTTGCGTCGGTTCCAGCCTCACGTCCATCGGGCGCGAAAAGTCCAGGAAACGCTTCACCACCGCATCCAACCGGTCGATTTCCGCGTCCAGCACGTGCACCGCCTGCATCGCTGCTCCGTCCGTTTCGGGCGGCAGCGATTCTCTCAGGTTCTCCAACCACAATCGCATCGAGTTCAGCGGGTTTTTCACCTCGTGCGCCACCCCCGCCGTGATTCGTCCCACCGCCGCCAGCCGTTCGCTCACCTGCAACTGCGTGTTGATGCTCTCCAGCGAGTCCAGATCGCGCAGCGTCACTAGCGCTCCCATTCTTTCACCTGCTCCCTGAATTTGCTGTACTGTCACGCTCACTCGAATCGACCCGTTCAGCGTTTTTAGTTCCGTCTCCGACGCAATTTCGCGCAACTCCTCTCCCTCCAGCCGCAGCGCCTCGTACAGCGGATGTCCCGCCGGGAATATCTCCGTCACTCGCCTCCCAAGGAATTGCGATGCCGGCGCTCCCAGGAATTTCTCCGCGGCTGGGCTCACCATCACCGCCCGCGCGTCCCGCGTGAACAGGATCAGCCCGTCCTCCAGCCCCGCCATCACCGAATTCATGTTTTCGCGCAGCGAGCTAAAA
This sequence comes from Candidatus Acidiferrales bacterium, assembly GCA_963734105.1. GTDB lineage: Bacteria > Acidobacteriota > Terriglobia > Acidiferrales > UBA7541 > Acidiferrum. The sequence goes on from CAVTFW010000001.1 coordinate 356,074, forward strand.
ATTTCGTGCACCCCGCGCAACTGCTGTCCCACCTGCTTGATCTTCCTGCGCACCTGCCCCAACTCGTCCACTTTCTCGACCATCTCGACGGGCGTTGCTGACGCGGTGTCATATTCCCCGGCCGAGATGCGGTCCAATTGCGCGCTGATGTCCCGGATGGGCGCCAACGCCGCCCCGCTCACCACTGCCGCCAAAATTGTCGAAAGAACCAGTGCTAGGAAGGCGATCGAAGTCCAGCGCTGCAACCGCGGCCTGATGTCTTGTAGCAGCAAGGTCGTTGACACCGCCACGCGCACTTCCCCAAACGGCGTACCGCGCAACTCGAACGGGTAATCCACCTCATACACATTTCCTGGCTCCGCCAGAATTCGCACCTGCCGCACAAATGAGCTTTGAACCAGTTGCGCAAACTTCATCCGCCGCTTCACTGTTTTTCCGTTTAACGACGGATCGCTGGACGCCAGCACCACCCCGTCGTGATCCACGATCGATGCTTCGTATACCGATGGCGAGTCCGTCACGGATTCCAGACGCGACGTTAATCGGTCGCTGATTTCAAATGCCCGCAATACATAATCGTGCGTGTCTTGAGGATCGTCTGACGCCGGACGCATACCCTGCGCCTTCGCATCTTCTACCGCCTGTTTCGCCCCCTCGAACACTTCCTGCGCCAGTTCTGTCGCCCGTTTGTCGGTGTCGTGCAGCACCTGCTGCAGCAGAAGCTCCAGGAAAACCGTCGACAGCACCGCCGTCGTCAGCAGCACCAACGCGGTCATCACCATCGTCAATTTGGCTCGCAGCCCCAGCTGCATACGTTCCTACGATTCCGTTTCTGTCTTCTCGCTGCCGTATTCTTTCAGCTTGTTGTGCAGCGTCTTCAGGCTCACGCCTAGCAGCTCCGACGCCCGCGTCTTGTTGTTTCCCGTCGCCTGCAACGTCTGCACGATTAGCTCCCGCTCCATCGCGTCCACCGTGGTCCCGATCGGGAATTTTATCCCCGATAAATCGCTCGGGTTCTTTGACGCCAGCTTCCCGAACTCTCCCGGGAGCGACGAGCGGGAGATCAAGTCTTTTTCGCTCATGATTGCCGCGCGCTCCAGCACGTTCCGCAGCTCCCGGATATTTCCCGGCCACGTGTGGCTCATGAAAATATCCAGCACCTCCGCGCCGATCCCCCGCACGTTCTTCGAATGCTTCGCATTGATGTCTCGCAGGATGTGTTCGGCAAGCAGGGGAATATCTTCCTTGTGTTCGCGCAGCGGCGGCAAATGAATGTGGAACACGTTCAACCGGAAGTATAGGTCCTGTCGCATCCCACCGTTCGCCACCGACTGCTCCGGATCCTTGTTCGTTGCCGCCAGCACCCGGACGTCCACGGGCGTCTCCGTTTTGCTTCCCAGCCGCCTCACCTTCCGGTCTTCCAGCACGCGCAACAATTTCGCCTGCGTTGGCGCCGGCATCTCGCCAATTTCGTCCAGCAGCAGCGTTCCACCGTCGGCCAGCTCGAAACAGCCGATCCGCCGTTCCGCTGCTCCCGTAAACGCTCCCCGCTCGTGCCCGAAAATTTCGCTTTCCATCAGCGTCTCCGGGATCGCAGAACAATTGATGGCCACGAACGGCCCGCTCGCCCGCGGCGAAAGCTTGTGGAGCGTTCTCGCCACAATCTCTTTTCCCGATCCGGTTTCCCCTGTGATTAGCACGGATGCCGAGCTCGGCGCCGCCATCTCGATCACCCGCATCACTTCCTGCATCGCCTTCGACCCGCCCACCAATTCTCCCAGCCGTCCCGCGTCTCGCAATTGCCTCTGCAGCACCACCAGGTTTTGCCGGTCGTGCGCGCTCTTCAGGGCCCGATCCAGCAGCGCCCTCAACACCGGCGGCTTCAGCGGCTTTTCGATATACCAGTACGCTCCCGACTCCACCGCCGCGACCGCGCGCTCATCGCTCCCCTTGCCCGTGATGATAATCGCCGGCACTTCGTGAAGCTCTTCTCCAAGCTGCTTCAGCAGGTCCAGCCCGTTCATCCCCGGCAGCTCCACGTCCGCAATCAAGGTGTCCGGCTGAAAATTATTGAATCGCGCCAGCGCGTCCTCCGCGCTGCCCACGCCCACCACCTCGTATCCCCAGCGCTGCAACATCTGCTCGTACCCCTTGCGCGCATTGTCCTCGTCCTCAACGATCAGGATCCGGTCCTTCCGCTCTCCGGTTTCCACCGTGCGTACCGCTTTGTTTTCCTCTGGCATGCGCTTTTGCCTCGCCTGAACAAATACCACGAATAGAAGCACTTCGGGTGGGTGTTACGACTCTAACAAGCCCCTTCCCGCTTTGCCAAGCCTGCTTTCATCCGCACAGTTGTGGAACAGGGCCCGCCACTTTCTCATGGGAGCCACGTGGCCTTATTCAGAGGTTGTGTAGCTAGCTTGGGGGAAGTAGATAAACTCGCACCCCCTGGTTAGATACAATCCCTAGCAACAGACCGTCAGGAGAGAGTGCGATCCTGTTCCAAACGTCGCGGGGATACCAAGGAGACGGCCCTTTCACCCTTACACTAAAAATTGGACCCCGCTTGGTGACACTGTAGACAACAACGCGGTCATTGGCAGGGAAGGGATACATGTCAAGGGGCTCATTACGCAGTCCCCTTATTCGGTCTATGAGTAAGGCAAATCTTTCGCCTCCCGTCGAAGTTGCTGACGAGGACCAACCGGAAAAGAATAGGCCCCCTTCAGGGGTAGTTTTGCTAAATAGTTCTTGACCCTGAAGAGTCTTCACAATCACTTCATCCCGATGAAGAATGACAAGGGTTTCGTCGCTCAACAATCCATAAGTACGGGATCCTGGCCGCCGGTATTCCTTGCCATCCGACAAAAATGGGCCCCAATTCCCTCCTATCTCTCGGATGAACAACCGTTCCGGTTTGCTAAGCTCGGCCAAGATAAAACGGTCCGAGTAGGTGAGATTGGCATGGAAAGACGGAGTGTCATCCCATGAATCGACGACCTGCAAAGTCGCCGAGTCAAGCAGTTGATGGGACCAACCACCTTGGGAAAGGGAAGAGGATGAGAGCAGTGTGCGTCCACTTGGCGAAACAAAGGTATGAGAAGACTGAGTTATGACGGGTTGCAGGTTCCTCACCTGCTCGAACAAAGTCGAATAAAGAGTGACCGTTTGATCGTTGGCAACGAGCCATTGCCCAGATGCGGTGTATGCAAGGTTCACTCCCCTCGACGTACACGACATTTCGTGGTGCGAAACCACTCGGCCAGTCTTGGAGTCAAGTATTGCAATATGCAGGAGTGAGGGAACGTTAGTAGTCGCCTTAGCGCTAGGTGTTTTCACAATTCCGTCGGGCCTCAGCCATGCCAATGCAAGCCGCTGGTTATCAAGAAACTGAATTTTTACCCTACCCCCGCCGATCAAAAAGTAGGAGTCATCGGTGAGTGACCCGCTGTAGCCAACTTGCCTTGGTCCGACAGACCAAAGAGGCGGCTCCTTCGTGAGAGGAGCCTGGCTGGTCTGAGCCCTCGATATCGGTATCAGACACGTTCCACCCCAACTGAGCAGCACGACCATCTGAAATCGAAGCCAAATTTGCCTCATTGAATGTGTCATTGCACTGGAGAATTCTCGTCAAGCCAACCCTGCCGCTACTCTTTCACCAAATACAGCGCCCGCTCCAGCTCCAATTCCAATTTCGCGCCCTTAGGTAAATCCAACTCCTGCCCCCGTCCCGCCTCCATCAAATACGCTTCCAACGCTCCCATCGCTGCGCTCTCCGCGGCTTCTTTCTTATTCTTGTCTTTCACTCCCTTCTCCGCGCCCATCGCCGCACCAGCGGCCGCCGCCTGCGCCGCATCTTTCGGCGAACTGCTTCGCCCCTCAATCACTCCCTCCTGCAACGGCCCGGACTTGATGCTGTGATCCCCCGGCACGGAAGCCACCTCCGCCACGATCGGGCAAATTCCCAAACCCCGCGTGAATCTCATCGAACGTTAGCCAGAGTTTCGCCTTCCCGGTAGTCCCTGCCGGCTCTACGCGGCTGATGTGTCCCCGAATCTCCGCCCCCGCCGGCAAATATATCCCTTGTCCAGCCTCCAGTGGCTCCAGCGTCCGCACCCGGAACTCCTGATTCTGCCGCACCGCCTTGCTGCTCATCTCCTGCTCCAGGCTCACCAAGAACCGCGTGCCTGGCGCCACTGCGTAAACCTCTACCGGCAACCCATGCCTCTGCCCATCCGCAGCGTGTGCGGTGTAAACCCGGTTCGCCTCCTGCATTTCCCGTCCTGCTTCCCCGCCGGGTTCCTGCGCGTCTGAAGGACATAGCATCACAAATCCGCCAACAAAGGCGGTCAGCGCTATCAGTCGAAATCTACTCACTAAGGTACGCATAGGAATTCGAACTCTCCACTAAAGGAAGGAAGATGCACATGCCTCGCCACTTACCCAGCCTCTCTCCCGTAGCCCGTCCATTAAAAAGAAAGGACTTACCATCGATTCCGCAAAACGATGAAACGTACCCTGCCTGCCGTCCACCCCACAACTGTCATCCAGACCTGGCAGTTCCACGCCCCATGCGTCTCGTTGCCCTTCCTCCAGCACGCCCACACGCTATACTCATCCCGATGAAAAGTTATTTCCTCGTGATCGCTTTGCTGGTCACGCTGCTCCCCGGAATCGTCGCGGCCCAGCAACCCGCCAAACCTGACCAGGATAATTCCCAGGATCCTGGCTCCATTCACGATGCCCACTCCAAAATGAACGAACGCGGCGAGAAGGGCATGGGTTTCTCCCAAACCGCCACCACGCATCATTTCCTCTTGAAAACCGGCGGCGGCGCGATCCAGGTGGAAGCCAATGATCCCAAGGACACCGCCACGCGAGACTCCATCCGCATGCATCTCACGCACATTGCCCACGCATTCGCCACCGGCGATTTCGACATCCCCATGCTGGTCCACGACACCGTGCCCCCCGGAGTCCCGGACATGAGGCGCCTCAACAAAAAGATCGCCTACTCCTTCGAGCAAACCCCCAACGGCGGACGTGTCGTGATCGCCACTTCCGATCCGGGAGCCCTGGCCGCAATTCACAAATACCTGCGCTTCCAGATCGACGAGCACCAAACCCACGATCCCACACAAGTCCACTGATCTTCAGAAAGCGTTGGTTCCAGAAGATTGCGTACGAGTAGGACTACCACCCTGGGAACGCCAATCTCCAGATTGGGGTCGGCTCAACTCCAACTCTCCGCGTAGGGCCCGCCTTCCAAGGCGGACCGCTCTTGGGTTTCCCACTTCCATGTAGCGCTAGCTTTCATGCTAGCCTCTTGGGTTTTCTGGCGAGAACTCTTGCGACGCCTTCAAAAAGCCCTTGATGCGGTTCAGCACTTCCGCGTACATCTCTTCTGTCAGTCGTCCGGTCTGCGTATTCTGCTGGCTCGGATGGTAAACGCCAAACAACCGCGGCAGTTCGCGGTCAATCTCCACCTCCGCTCCATGGGCAAACTTGTACGCCGCGCGCGACGGGATTTTTCCGTCCTGCTTCAAAATTTCCAGGTACGCGTCCCACGCAATTTTTCCCAACGCAAGAATCGCCTTCGGCCGCATCGCTTCCAATTCGCGTTTCAAATATTCCCGGCAATTCTGAATCTCCCTGGGAAGCGGTTTGTTCGCAGGCGGCGCGCAGCGCACGGCCGCGGCGATGTACACCTTCCGCAACCTCAGTCCATCATTTCGGTGCAGGGAAGTGGCCTGATTCGCGAATCCGGCTTTGTACAACGCCTTGTAAAGAAAATCTCCGGAGCGATCACCCGTGAACACGCGGCCCGTCCGATTCCCTCCATGCGCGGCCGGCGCCAACCCCAGTATAAAAAGTTCCGCGGCCGGATCCCCGAACCCCGGCACTCCGCGTCCCCAGTACTCCCACTCTCGATACGCCCGCCGCTTTTGCCGCGCCACCTTTTCCCGGTACTTCACCAGCCGCGGACATTTCCGGCAAGCGCACACCTCATCCGAAATGATTTGCAGCGCCCTCTCCGCGTTCACTTTTTCCCTTTAAGAATCTTCGCCAGGACCACGGCCTGATTTTGCTTCTCATCTTTGCTTCCAAACAATAAAGTCACCTTTCCGTGTTCGTGCTCCTGTTTCTTAAGTCCGCTCAATAACTCCTTCTTCTTTGCAAGTTCCGCCCTATATCGCTTTTCGAATTCGCTCCAATTCATCCCCTCTTGGTGAAACCATTTCCGCAGCTCATCGCTCGGAGCGATCTCTTTCATCCACAAATCTACGCGTGCGCGTTGCTTCGTCAATCCGCGCGGCCATAGCCGGTCCACCAGGATCCGGAACCCATCCTCCTTCGCCGCTTTCTCATACACTCGTTTCGTCTGGATCATGGCGCATTCCCCCTCAGCAGCCGCAGCACCTCTTCATGCAAAATCCCGTTCGTGCTCACAAACCTTCCTTTGTAAATCGTCCGCTCTCCGTCAATCGTCGTCGATTTTCCTCCGGCCTCTTCCACGATAATCCCCAGCGGCGCCAAGTCCCAGGGCTTGGACACCCAGTCCACCGCCGCCTCGATCGCGCCTTCCGCCACCAGCATATGCTGCCAAAATCCTCCAATCGAGCGGCTGTTGCGCGCCGCGTCCGCCATCCGCCGCATCGTCGCCCGCGCCTGCATGTCCTTCGCGAGCCCTGTGCCCGTGGTAAAAACCATTGCTTCCGCCAAGCTTTTCCTCTCCGAAACGTGCAGCCGCTTCCCGCTCCGGTAAGCCCCTTCGCCGCGATACGCCCACCATCGCGTTCCCTGCGACAATGCCGGCGCGCTCACCATCCCCGCCACGATTTCGCCGTCCTCCTCGATCCCCACTAGCATTCCGAACGTCGGAATCCCCCGCGAAAACTCTTCGGTCCCATCAATCGGGTCAATAATCATCCGTGCTCGCCCGCCCCGCGCCGGCTCCTTCGGAACCTCCTTGCTGGTCTCCTCGCCCACCACGTCAATCACCAATCCGCTCTCCGCCACCTTTCGTAGCGCCATCGCCTCCACGCTCTTGTCCGCCAGCGTCACCACCGTTCCATCGCGCTTCCTCTCCGCGCCCAGCTCCCCCGACCGGAAATACCTCATCGCAATGGCATCCGCCTCCTCCGCAATCCCCTCCAACAGCGCCCCATACTTTTGTGTGTATCCCATTCCCTCTTCCTTTTCACACGATCAATTTGGCAGTGCTTGCTCCGGAACGGTTCCTGATCTCTGATTGCGAATATCTCTATGCTTACTCCCATTTGACACCATTGAGCCTCCTCCCTAGCATACAAGTTCACCCTCATGAACGCCCAACCCAACACCGGCACCATCCTCGACCGCATCCTCGAAGCCCGCCGCGCCGAAGTCGATCACCGCAAGCGCGTCCTCCCGGAAACCGCGCTCAAGTATGGCGTGAAAGCCGCCTCACCCGTTCGCGATTTCGCCGCCGCGCTCTCCCGTGGCGGCCTCAACATCATCGCGGAACTGAAGCCCGCTTCACCTTCTCGCGGCATCATCCGCGATCCCTTCGACGCGCCCGCCCTCGCCAAATCCCTCGGCGTCGCCGGCGCCGCCGCCCTTTCCATCCTCACCGAAGGCGAATTTTTCCGTGGCTCGCTCAAGAATCTCCGCGACGCACGCAAAGAGAGTCGCTCTCCCCACCCTGCGCAAGGATTTCATCTTCGATCCCTGGCAAGTTTGGGAGACTCGCGCCAACGATTCGGACAGCTTCCTGCTTATCGTCGCGGCGCTCGACGATCCGCTTCTGCGCGACCTCCTCGCCCTCGGCCGCGAACTCGCCATGGAGCCCCTCGTCGAAGTTCACACCCGCGCAGAGCTCGACCGCGCTCTGGCCGCCGAGGCCCGCATCCTCGGCGTAAACAATCGTGACCTGAAAACCCTCGCCGTGCGTATGGAAACTTCTTTCGAGCTGATCGAACACATCCCCGATCACTGCCTCGCCGTCGCCGAATCCGGCCTCCGCACCCACGCCGATCTTCAAGAACTTCGCCGCGCAGGCTTCGACGCCTTCCTCATCGGCGAACACCTCATGCTGGCTCCCGACCCCGCCGCGGCCCTCTTCGAACTCCTAAGCCCCCCGTAGGGGCACGATATATCGTGCCCCAGCCTGTAGGGACAGTTTTCCGAGGCGGTTCGCACCACGCCACCTTTCACCCAAACTTGTCATCCTGAGCGAAGCGACTCGGCTTTTTCTTTCGCGCCGTAGTTTGGCGCGCCGGGTCGCGAAGTCGAAGGATCTCTCTTCCGCCTGTTCCTCCCCCACGCTCTTCCGCTACACTGTCCCCCATGGTCCGCATCAAAATCTGTGGCATCACCAAGCTGGAAGACGCCAAACTCGCCGCCGACCTAGGCGCTCACGCCATCGGCCTGAATTTTTACGACGCCAGCCCGCGCTGCATCACGCCTTTCGCGGCCGCCGAACTGATCCGCCGCCTGCCGCTGTTCATCGCCACCATCGGCGTCTTCGTCAACTGGACGCAAGCCCCTGTCATTGCGCTTTGCAAAGCCCTCGGCCTTTCCGCCGCGCAGCTCCACGGCGATGAAACCCAGCAAATCGTCGATGGCGTCGCCCGCCGTTTGCCCGTCATCAAGGCCCTGCGCCTGGGGCAGGGAAGTACCGCGCCGAATTTTTCCCGCTTATCGCAGCGCCTCCGCCTTCTTGCTGGACTCCGCTCTCTCCGGCCACTACGGCGGCAGCGGCACCACCGGCAACTGGCACCTCGCGCGCGCCGCCGCTCAGTCCCAGCGCGTCATCCTCGCCGGCGGTCTCACTCCCGAAAACGTCGCCGAGGCCATCCGCATCGTCCGCCCCTACGCCGTCGACGTAACCAGCTGGCGTCGAAGCTCCGCCCCGGCAAAAAAGATCCCGCCAAACTCCGCGCCTTCTTCGACGAAGTAACCCGCGCCAGCCGAGACATCTCCTGAGACTGCTCTGGACGTTACCCAGACAGTCCAATTGATCGCAAATGCATGTCACTTCGAGGGCGGTTTCTGCCAGATGAACCAGCTTCTTCTTTCCTTTTTGCTGGATGCATTGCTGAATCTCGCCGCGCCCAAGGTACAATAGAAGATCGCTCAAATCATGACGACCCGACTCACCATTCCCGCCTCCGTCCCCGGGCGCTTCGGCCCCTACGGCGGCCGCTACGTCCCGGAAACGCTGATGGTGCCGCTCTTCGAGCTCGAGCGCGCCTTTGAACAATCCAAAGCCGATCCCGCCTTCCAGGCCGAATTTCAAGACTTGCTAAGAAATTTCGCCGGCCGTCCCACGCCGCTGCAGTTCGCTTCGCGCCTCACCGCCAAGCTCGGCGGCCCGCGCATCTACCTTAAGCGCGAAGACCTGCTGCACACCGGCGCGCACAAAATCAATAACGCCATCGGCCAGGGTCTCCTCGCCGTCAAAATGGGCAAGCCGCGCATCATCGCGGAAACCGGCGCCGGCCAGCACGGCGTCGCCTCCGCCACCGTCGCTGCGCATCTCGGCCTGCAATGCACCGTCTACATGGGCACGGAAGACATGGCCCGCCAGGCCCTCAACGTGGCCCGCATGCGCATGCTCGGCGCCGAAGTCATCGGCGTCGAATCCGGCAGCCGCACGCTCAAAGACGCCATCAACGAAGCCATGCGCGACTGGGTCACCAACGTCCGCACTTCCTACTATCTCCTCGGCTCCGTTCTCGGCGCGCATCCCTATCCCACCATGGTCCGCGATTTCCAGTCGGTCATCGGCCGTGAAGCCCGCGCGCAAATCCTCGCTGCGGAAAAGCGCCTGCCCACGCATCTCTACGCCTGCGTTGGCGGCGGCTCCAACGCCATCGGCCTCTTCCATGAGTTCCTCAACGACGCGGACGTGAAAATGGTCGGCATCGAGGCGGGAGGAAGCGGCAACGGCCTCGGCGAACACGCCGCACGCCTCGCCGCCCATCAAGGTTTCACCGGTGCCCGCCCCGGCGTCCTGCAAGGCACCTACACTTACGTCCTCCAGAACGAAGACGGCCAGATCGCCACCACGCATTCCATCTCTGCGGGACTCGATTACCCCGCCATCGGCCCCGAGCATGCCTGGCTCGCCGATCAGCGCCGCGCCGAATACGCCGCCATCTCCGATGCCGCCGCGCTCGATGCCGCCAAACTCCTCTCGCGCGCCGAAGGCATCATCCCCGCGCTCGAATCCGCCCATGCCGTCGCAGGCCTCATCGAGCGCCTGCCCCAATTCAAGCCCAGCGATCTCGTCATCCTCAATCTCTCCGGCCGCGGCGACAAGGACATGGACACCTATAAGCGCCTGCTTTAATCTGGCCAAATCCTCATGATCGCTGCGCCCCACAACTCGACCCGCATCTCCAAACGTTTCGCGGAACTCAGCGCCGCAGGCGAACTCGGAATCGTCGCCTACATTACCGCGGGCGACCCCTCGCTCGATGCCACGCACAAATTCGTTCTCGCCCTTGCCGAAGCCGGTGCCGACGTCATCGAACTCGGCGTTCCCTTCAGCGATCCCCTCGCCGATGGCCCCACGATCCAGCGCGCCTCCGAACGCGCCCTCAAGTCCGGCACCACGCTCGCCAGTGTTCTCGCGCTCGTTCGCCGCATTCGCCAATCCAGCCAGATCCCGCTCGTCCTCTTCAGCTACTTCAATCCCATCCTTCAAATGGGCCTGGAGAAATTCGCAGTCGCCGCCTCCGAAGCCGGTGCCGATGGCGTCCTCGCTACCGATCTCACTCCCGAAGAGGCCGGCGACTACCGTCGCATCCTCCACGCGCACCATCTCGACACGATTTTTCTCGCCGCGCCCACCTCCGACGACGCGCGCCTGAAAATAATCTCCGCCGCGAGCTCCGGCTTTCTCTATCTCATCTCCCGCACGGGCGTCACCGGCGCAAAGGATTCGCTCCCTGACGACCTACCCGCGCTCCTGCGCCGCGCCCGCCAATTCACGCAGCTACCCATCGCCGTCGGCTTCGGCATTTCGTTGCCCGGCCACGTCAGCGTTCTCGGCGGCCTCGCCGACGCAGCCGTCGTGGGCTCCGCGCTCGTCTCCGAGATCGAAAACGCCGCCTCACCCGATGTCGCCGCCGCCGCGCTCCGCGACCGCGTCCATAAGCTCAAAGAAGCCGCCCGCCGCGGCCTCTCCCGCCGCGAGGCCACCCGATGAACATCTCCGACTGGCGGCGCCGCATGGACGAAATCGACAAAAAACTGGTCGACCTTCTGAACGAACGTTGCAAGTGCGCCCTCGAAATTGGCCACATCAAGCAGCAATCCAATCTTCCCCTCTACCAGCCGGCGCGCGAGAAGGAAGTCCTGGCCAACGCCGAAACAAATAACCAAGGTCCGCTCACGGACGCCGCCATTCGCCGCCTCTTCGAGCGCATCATCGACGAAGCCCGCTCCGCCGAGCGCCTGGCCATGCACACCGAACAACCTTCCGACGGTGAGGAGACCAAATGAGTTCCAGCTTGTGTAGCGGCCGCCTTCGGAGGCGGGCGCTTTTTGGCAGCAAAAGAATCTCAGAGATTGAGGCTTAATCATGGTCATTGTCATGCAAGAAGGCGCCACCGACGAGCAGATCCAGCACGTCATCGACCGCGTTGTCGCCAGCGGCTTTGATGTCCACCGCTCCACCGGCGCTTCCCACACGGTTCTCGGCGCCGTCGGCGTGCATCGCGATTTCGATCATCGCGATTTTGAGCTCCTCGAAGGCGTCCGCGAAGTTGTCCGCATCACGCAACCCTTCAAACTCGCCAGCCGCCAGTTCAAGCCGCAGGGCACGGTCGTCGATCTCGGCCGTGGCGTCACCATCGGCGGCCCGGAAATCGCCGTCGCCGCCGGTCCCTGTTCTGTCGAGTCCGCCGAACAAATCGATGCCATCGCGGAAGGTGTCTCCAAGGCGGGCGCCAAAATCCTTCGTGCCGGCGCATTCAAGCCCCGCAGCTCCCCGTACTCTTTTCAGGGGCTCGGCGAAAAGGGCCTTCAACTGATTCGCCAAGCCGCCGACAAATTCAAACTGTTTGTCGTCAGCGAAGTCATGGACCCCTCGCAAATCCAGATGATGGGCAACTACGTGGACATCTTCCAGGTCGGCGCACGCAACATGCAGAACTATTTCCTCCTTCGCGCTCTCGGCGAAGTCCAGAAGCCCGTCCTCCTCAAGCGCGGAATGTCCGCCACTATCGAGGAGCTTCTCCTCAGCGCCGAATACATCCTCTCCGGCGGAAATTACAATGTGATCCTTTGCGAGCGCGGCATCCGGACCTTTGACACCTATCTCCGCAACACACTGGACATCGCCGCCATTCCCGTCATCAAGAAGCTCTCCCATCTTCCCATCGTCGCCGATCCTTCCCACGGCACCGGCCGCCGCGATAAAGTTCCCCCAATGGCTCGCGCCGCCGTTGCCGCCGGCGCCGATGGCCTGCTCATCGAAGTCCACAACGATCCGGATCACGCTCTCTCCGACGGCGCGCAATCCCTCACGCCCCCCGAATTCTCCCAACTCATGGCGGAGCTGCGCATCATCGCTCCCGCCGTCAACCGCCGCCTCTCCTGAGGAATATGCCTA
>CAVTFW010000002.1:0-144307 GCA_963734105.1 Candidatus Acidiferrales bacterium
GGACGCTCCTGATTCCCGTTCTCCTGCAGCGTTTCTATTACCGCCAGTTGATGTACATCGTGCTGTTCCGCTCCGTAAAGGAAGCCGTGAGCGGGCGGCCGGTCGGATGGCGTGGCGTGGAGCACGAGCCGCCACGTCCAACCCCGGAGCCCGCGACGCTGTAGCAAGCCGCAGGACTCCTGCGTCTCCGCTTGCCGCTTGGATCCTGCGCAGGTATTCCGCAATGAGCGGGAAGCATGTCGTGTTTTTTTGATACCGGGGCAGTTTGAAAAGCAAATCGTGGATATCAGTTCCGGATTGCCGACCATCCGCACAGATTGTTGGGGCGCATCCCAGTAGCCTCTTGATCGTGTTCACCGGCAGCTACCCCAACTGATCTTGATGGCAATGATTGTGATGTCATCGTGCTGGGTTTGCGGAAGCGGGTTGCCAGAGGTGAATCTCAGAGAGCAGTTGATCGATAGCTCAGAAGCCGGCGCGAGTGATTGCGATGAACTGAGCTGTTTGAACTTGTGCTCGCCGAAGGAATGGCCAGAGCATTTTCGGCTGAATGACGCCATCGGTATAGAGGAGGTAACGGTCACCTGGGAGGACTGCGGATGTCGCACAGGGGGTAGTCGGAGCCCGGGAGCACTCCGAGCAGTAGGCCGTTGCTTTCGATGCGCTCCAGCTTGCCTTCGCGGCAGCGCAAGAGCGGCGGATGTCGGCGGTCGAGTGCAGCGCGATGCGATTCTCCTGTTCAGCCACAGATAGGCGGCCGAAACGAGCTGCGACGCAGTTGCGCGACAAGGACGGCGATTTAATCCCACAACACTTTTGCCGGGTCGTGTGCGAAAGGCACAACAGCTTGCATTGCCACCTTGATCATCGACGCGATAAGCGCGGCGGGGACACCGTGTCCGGTGACGTCTGCCACCAGGAAACCGATTCGGTCCTCATCGACAGGAATGAACTCATAGAAATCGCCGGCGACGGCGGTCATCGGACGATAGGCGGCGGCGACGCGAAGGTTCTTCAATTTCGGGCTTTCGCGAGGAAGAATCGAGGCTTGAATCTCGCGGGCAACTGCGAGTTCGCTTTCAATCGAGTGCAAACGGCGTTCGCCCGCCAGTGTGATTTGCGCGGCGACGTACCCCTACGAGTAAGAGGAGAGCGGCCAACCCGAGCGAGCCGGTGATGGGCCAAGTCTGATAGTGAAGGGCGCGCGATATGCTGAAATGTATGGCTTCAATGGCAAAAACGAGCGTGCCAACGACCATGACTGCACGGTTGGGAAGGACCAGGAACTTGCGGGAGAGTCCTGGCACCACGACGGTAATTACCAGGACGACGAGGGCAGCGACAGCGAGGAGGTCGTGATAGAGAATCAACTTGTCTGCAGAGCCAGTTATGACGAAGAATCCGATTCCGGCGACACCAATGGCCAGACTGCTGAAAAACACTATGCGGATAAAGAGCCGCATTTTGCCGGTGCTTAACTCCAGCCAGGCAAGCGACACAACGGGAACGATCAGATAGTTGATGGCGGTCTTCAGAAAGGGAAAACCGATCTGAATCCAGTGCGGCAGGGCGGCAGCCACGGCCGGTGAGTCGATCAGGAGCTGGGCCCCGTACATCCCACTCCATATCCCCAGCCAGACAAAGAGGCGTGCTCCGCTCCGACGGCGAACGGCAGCGAGGGAACAGGCGGCCAGCCCGATGAAAAGGAAAACAGCTCCGGACATGATGTCCACAAGTTGGTTGTGGAGCAATGCGAGAAGTTGATCTTGGGGAAACGCACCTCGAAACACGTTCAAGATACCAGAGTTAATGCGGTTCCCAAATGAGTGGGCGATGGGAGCCAGTGTGCCGAAAACCAATAGATAAGACGATTCAAGCAACTCGCGGCGGCCTCCTGTTGTTCTCAGTATCTAAAAAGGCTTGTGCTGCCTTGGAAATTCGGGCTTCATCGGTACTTACCACCGGTTGACGGCGCACTCGGAAACAACCCCCCGCTACCGCGGCCCTTCTTTCCCAGACTTGCCCGTCACATGTTTTTTCGCAGATTTCCATCCATGCGCCGGTTCGGTGTACGATACTCCCCTGCCGAGGGGGTTAACCATGGCGATTACATTCACACTGAACGGAAAGTCCACCACCGTCGAAACCGATCCGCAGATGCCGCTTCTGTGGGGTGCTTCGCGATACGCTGAACATGACCGGTACCAAATTCGGCTGCGGCATGGCGCTCTGCGGCGCGTGTACCGTGCACATCAACGGCGAAGCCTCGCGCTCCTGCATCACGCCCATCTCCAGCGTTGCCGGGAAGAAAATCACCACCATCGAAGGCCTGTCCACGGATGCATCGCACCCGGTCCAGAAAGCCTGGATTGAAGAAGATGTGCCGCAGTGCGGGTATTGCCAGTCCGGGCAGATCATGTCCGCGGTGGCCTTGCTTGCGAAAAAGCCAAATCCTTCGGATGCGGATATTGATGACGCCATGAGCGGCAACATCTGCCGCTGCGGCACTTACCAGCGCATCCGCAAGGCGATTCACCGCGCGGCCACACTGCAAGCCGCGAAGTAACCCCTTTCCGGGCGCGCTCCCCTGCCAGCCGCTCCGCAATCTGCGAGGTTTGTCATGGCTCAGACTTATTCTCTCGATCGCCGTGAATTCCTGAAAACCAGCGCCGCCACCGGAGTTGCCCTGATCATCGGCTTCCGGCTGGATGGGCGTGCGGCCACCGATCCCGCGCAGGCTCAGGAAAAACCGGTCGTCAACCCTCTGAACGCGTGGGTGCGCATCACTCCGGACAATCGGGTGACGCTGATTCTTGGAAAATCGGAGATGGGCCAGGGCGTGATGACCGCGCTGCCTATGATTCTGGCGGAGGAATCTTTATCTGGATTGGAAAGACGTAAAGATCAGCAGGCAGCAACGGATGCCAAAGTCTATGACCTCGGAACGGGCGGAAGCGGAAGCGTCGCGGGCTCCTGGCTCCCTTTGCGGCAAGCCGGTGCCGCCGCTCGCGAAATGTTGATCACCGCTGCAGCGGCGCGCTGGAACATCGGATCGGGACACCTGCGTCGCACAGGACGGCGGAGTGCTCCATGGGGCGCGAAGAACTTTTTGACCTATGGGGAACTGGCCGCGGAGGCGTCGAAATTGCCGGTGCCCGACGTTAGAGAAGGTCCCGCTCGAGAACTAGAACGATTTCACGATTATCGGCAAGGAACACGAGGCGAGTCGAGGGCAAAGGGAAATAAGGTCGATGGCGCGGCGAATTTGGGATGCATTCTCGCGTGCCGGGGATGCAATTTGCCGTGGTGGCGCGGTGTCCGGTTTTCGGCGGCACCGTGAAGTCGTTCGACGGCACGAAGGCCAAGAGTGTGGCCGGAGTGCGGGACATCTTCAAGATCAATGCCGTGGAGAAAGGTGGTTCCGGCAGGCGGAGTGGTGGTGCTTGCGGATAATTCCTGGGCAGCCATGCAAGGGCGCAAAGCGCTAAAGATCAAATGGGACGAGGGGCCGGGGCGAAGAGCGAATCCACGGAAACGTTGCGTAAGCAGTTCCTGGAAAATGCCGCGAAGCCTGGAAAAGTTGTGCGCAACGACGGTGATGCAGATGCCGCGCTGGCGGGAGCGACCAAGAAGATCGAGGCGACTTACGAATTTCCGTTTGCGCCGCACGCCACCATGGAGCCGATGAATTGTACCGTGCACATACGACCCGACGGGGCGGAAGCTTGGGTTCCCAACGCAGGCGCCACAGTGGGCTCAGGACATTATTGCGGGTGTGTCCGGATTGCCGAAGGAGTTGGTCGTGGTACACACCACTTTGATGGGCGGCGGTTCGGCCGGCGTTATCAGGCAGACTTCGTCATGGAAGCGGCGCAGGTGGCCAAGGCGACCGGCAAGCCGGTGATGGTGCTTTGGACGCGCGAAGACGATATGCAGCACGATTTTTACCTGGCCGGCTTCGTAGTCGCAAACTTGCATGGCGCCGTTTCGGAAGGATGGAACGGTAGCGTGCTGGAAACACTTTCAGACTTCCACATCAATTCGAGTCGGCGATGTGGGGCGACAAGGGCGAAGCGGAAGGCGGAGAAATCGGAGTTTGCGACTGCGGCGTTCATCCCTTATCAGACGCCGAACTTTCGGGTGGAATATGCTTTGGCAAGTCGGGCCGTACCGCGCGCCTGGTGGCGGTCGGTCTCGATCTTCCAGCGGTTTTGTGGTGGAATCGTTTATCGACGAACAGGCGGCAGCGGCCGACGCAAACACCGTTCGACTTCCGGCTAAAGAGATTGGTGAGCGATCGCAAAATTCCGGATTTCACCAATCCGAAAGAGGGTAAACCGCTACAGACACTGCGCGGTTGAAGGGCGTGTTGAAGTTGGCGGCAGAAAAGAGTACGTGGGGTTCGCCTTTGCCGCAGGAAGTTGGGCGCGGCATCGCCAGTTACTATTCTTTCGAGACTTACACGGCGTGCGTGGCGGAGGTTAGCGTCGAAGAACGGACAGTCAAGGTTCACCGGATTGTTTATGCCGTAGATTGCGGGCGACCGATCAATCCATCCCGGGTGCGGGCGCAAAGTCGAGAGCGCGGCGATCTATGGGCTCTCTGCGGCGCTGCATGACGCGATTACCATCAAGGATGGGCGCGTTGAGCAGGCGAATTTCAACGATTACTGAAATGCCGCGGATGGCGGAGACTCCCAAGACGGAAGTTTACGTGGTGCAAAGCACGGAACACGTACCGGTATGGGCGAACCGGGCTTGCCCGTGGTGACGCCGGCGGTCTGCAATGCGGTTTATGCGCTTACGCGCAAGCGGATTCGGCGATTGCCGATTCGTCCCGAGGATTTAGCCTGATAGGAGAGAACATGCCGACGATGGAAAGCGTGAATCGCCGTGAATTTCTGAAGAAGAGTGCCGCGGGAGCCACGGGGCTGGTCATCGGATTTTACTTGCCCGGAAAAGACCAGGCGCTCGCGGGCGTGCCGCCGAAAAGAGGGCGCGGCGCTTAACGCGTGGGTGGAAATCGCTCCCGACGATTCCGTGACGCTGCAGATCGACAAATCCGAGATGGGGCAGGGGATTTCCACGGCGCTGACGATGATCCTGGCCGAAGAGCTGGACCTCGATTGGCAGAAGATCAAAACGGAATTTGCACCCGCCGCGCCGCAATATTTCAACCCGGTGTTCGGGATGCAAGGCACCGGCAGCACAAGCATTCGCGGATCCTGGGAGCCGCTGGCAAAGGCGGGAGCAGCCGCACGCGAAATGCTTGTGGCCACGGCCGCGAAACGGTGGGGCGTTGCCGCGGAGGCATGCCACACCGAGAACAGCGCCGTCGTGGGGAAGACCGCCTCGGGAAAGCGAGTGGGCTATGGCGCCCTTGCGGAGGAAGCGGCGCAGTGACCCGTGCCCGTGAATCCGAAACGAAAAGACGCGAAGGATTACAAGTACGTCGGGAAACCGACGAAGCGGATTGATTCGCAGATAAAAGTGAACGGCAGGGCGGAGTTTGGCATTGATGTGCGCCGGCCGAAGATGTTGCACGCGGTGGTGGCGCGGTGCCCAGTGTTTGGTGGAAAAGTGAAGAGTTTTGATGGCAGTAAAGCGAAGGCGGTGCGTGGTGTCATCAATGTGGTGCAAATCTCGGACGGCGTAGCGGTGGTCGCGGACAATACGTGGACGGCGATGGAAGGCCGGCGGGCGCTGGCGATCACGTGGGACGAAGGCCCCAATGCGAAAAATTCGAGCGAGGCGATCCGCAAGCTGTATCACGAACGGCTCGAGCAGGCCGGAGCGATTGCGCGGAAGGAAGGAGACGCGGACGCGGCGCTGGCCAGTGCGGCAAGAAGGTGGAAGCCGTTTACGAAGTGCCGTTCCTTGTGCATGCCACGATGGAGCCGATGAATTGCACCGCGGATGTGCGCGCCGACGGCTGCGATGTGTACGCGCCGACGCAATTCCAGACCGTGAACCAGCTTACCGCAGCAAAAATAGCCGGGTTGAAACCCGAGCAGGTGAGGATTCACACCACGTATCTCGGCGGCGGCTTCGGGCGGCGCGCCGAGGAGGACTTCATCGTGGAAGCGGTGGAGGTTTCGAAAGCGATGGGCGCGCCGGTGCAGGTGACCTGGTCGCGCGAGGATGACATACAGTCGGACTTTTACCGGCCGGCGGTGCTGGTGAAGCTGACGGCGGGTCTGGATGGTTATGGAAATGCCATCGCGTGGAAGAACCGGATTGTCGGGCCGTCGATCATGTCGAGATTTTTTCCTGGGTCGGTCAAAAACGGAATCGATGAAACAGCCGTGGAAGGGATCGCCACGCTGAAGTATGGAGTGCCCAATTTTTTTGTGGATTACTTAATGACGGACCCGGGAGTGCCCGTAGATTCTGGCGGTCCGTGGGGAATTCGCACAACGGATACATCGCGGAATGCTTTGTGGATGAAATGGCCAAAGCGGCGGGGAAAGATCCGGTGGAATTCCGCCGCACGCTTCTTGCGAAGGAACCCCGGCCGCTGGGTGTTGTGAACCTGGCGGCGGAGAAAGCGGGCTGGAACAAACCGCTTACTGCTGGGCACTATCGTGGCATCGCAATGGTTGAATCGTTCGGGAGTTTCGTGGCGGAAGTTGTGGAGATCAGCCTGGACCGCAAAGGCGGAACCGTGCAGGTGCACAAAGTGGTCGCCGCGGTGGATTGCGGGCGGCACGTCAATCCGGAGACCATCCGCGCACAAATCGAGGGCGGCATCATCTATGGCCTGACGGCAGCCCTGAAGGGGGAGATCACCATCGCGAACGGCCGCGTCGAGCAATCGAATTTCAGCGATTACGACATGGTGCGGATCAACGAAGCGCCGCCGGTCGAGGTGCACATCGTGGAAAGCAACGATGGCCCGGGCGGGATTGGCGAACCGGGTAACGCCGCCGATTGCGCCAGCTGTCTGCAACGCGATTTTCTCCGCTACGGGCAAACCGGTGCGGCGGCTGCCGATTAAGCCCGACGACCTGGCCTAGCCGGAAGCTCGGATTCGCGACAAAATAAGGCGTGCCCTCCCTGGCAATCATTCTGGCTGGCCTCTCACTACTCATTTGGGTTTATCTCACCTTTTTTCGCGGGGCGTTCTGGCAAGTAAGCGCGTTTGACGACGATCCCGCGCGGCACGAACCTCCCCAGAACTGGCCGCGAATCGTGGCGATTGTGCCGGCCCGCGACGAAGCGGAAACCATTACCCGCGCCGTGGAATCCCTGGTTGCCCAGGATTATGCGGGCGAATTTCACATATTCATCGTGGACGATAACAGTGAAGACGCTACGGGCACGCTTGCCCAACGCGCGGCGCAAACCCGCGGCACTGCTGACCGGGTGACCATTCTACAGGCCGCGCCGTTGCCGCCGGGCTGGACGGGGAAGCTCTGGGCCTTGGAGCAAGGAGTCGGCAAGACGGCGTCTTTTTCACCTGACTATTTTTGGTTCACGGACGCGGACATCGTGCACGCGCCGGACACGGCGCGGAGGCTGGTTGCACGGGCCGCGAGCCAGCAGCTCGATCTTGCTTCATTGATGGTGCTCTTGCAGGCGAAAACATTTCCCGAGCGCCTGCTCATTCCTCCGTTCCTATATTTTTTCCTGATGCTGTACCCTCCTAAACGGATTGCGCGCACAAAATCGCGCACGGCAGGTGCGGCCGGCGGATGCATCCTATTACGAAAAGGTGCCCTGGAGCGCATCGGGGGAATTTCCACAATTCGAGGAGAGGTGATCGACGACTGCGCGTTGGCCCGCGCAGTGAAACGCAGCGGCGGGAGAATCTGGATGGGGCTGACCCGGAAGAGCGTCAGTCTGCGTGTGTATAGCAGCTTCGCGGAGATACGCGACTTGATCGCACGAACCGCGTTCACCCAGTTGGAATACTCAGCGACGCTCCTGATCGGCACGATCGCGGGCATGATGCTGACTTATCTGGTGCCGGTGGCGCTGGCGTTCCACACGCAGCCTCTCGGCTGGCGATTAAGCCTTGCGGCGTGGGCGCTGATGACGATCACCTATCTGCCGACGGTGCGGTTCTATGGACTTTCGCCGCTGTGGGCACCGCTTTTGCCTGCGGTGGCCGTGTTTTATTCCTACGCGACTTGCCTCTCTGCGGTGCGCTATTGGCTGGGGCACGGCGGCCAATGGAAGGGCCGAGCGCAAGCGCCAGCAAAACCATGAAGGATCGGCCGGGTGTGCGCCAAAAAGCGTGGCCCAGAGAACATGCTCATTAGGAACATCACGAACTATTGGTGACTTGCATCACATTTTGTTATACTCACTTTGTCTGGATAAGGGCTGCATCCCGCACCTAGGGAGTGGCACCGGAGGCCGACGTGAGCGTCATGCCAAATGGGGGCACTGGAAAAATCACCGTCCCCGAATTGCTTCAACGCAAAATCTCTTCTGCAGGCTCTCCCGCACAAAAGAAAATCACTTGCCTGACGGCATACGACTATCCCACGGCGCGTCTCGTCGATGAAGCTGGCGTGGACCTCGTGTTGGTGGGCGACTCGCTGGGAATGGTTGTGCTGGGCTACGACAGCACGTTGCCCGTGACCCTCGACGAAGCCCTGCATCACACCAAGGCGGTACGTCGCGGCGTGCAGCACGCCCTCGTCGTTGGCGATATGCCCTACGGCTCCTACCACGGGGAGATCAGCGAGGCAGTACACAATGCCATGCGCTTTGTGAAGGAGGCGGGCGCGGAGGCCGTGAAGGTCGAAGGCGGCGAACGTCGACTGGAGCTCATTGCGCAATTGACCGAGGCGGAAATTCCCGTGATGGGCCACGTGGGACTCACTCCGCAGTCGGTGAACGCCTTGGGCGGCTACCGTGTGCAGGGCAAGACCGCGGCGACCGCGGAGCAAGTGCTTCGCGACGCGCGCGCCGTGGAGGCAGCGGGAGCGTTTGCCATCGTTCTGGAAGCCATGCCGCGCGAAGTGGCCGCAGAGATCACCCGCAACGTGCGCATCCCCACCATCGGCATCGGCGCCGGCCCGGATTGCGATGGCCAAATCCTGGTCCTGCACGACATCCTCGGCTTGACGTTTCAGGAGCCGCCGAAATTTGCTCGCCGCTATGCCAACGTTGGCGAAGTCATCTCCCAGGCCGTGCGGGAATATTGCGCGGATGTGCAGAGCGGCAGCTTCCCTTCCGACGCCGAGTCTTATCACTCGCCGGCATCCGCGGGCATGAAGGCGCGCAAAGCCATCCGATCGCCCGATGAGCGAGTGAAATGAGGAGAGGTTCTTTAGGGCGCCTGAAGCAGATTGGGGCGCCCTTTTCACTTAAAATCGAATTTCATAGGAAGGGGGAATCCATGAAGCCGGAAGAAATGGTCACCTATACGAATACAACGCTTGGGCAGACCGCCGCGCACTGCAAGCGGCCAGCGCTCTCACGCGAGAGCAGTTCACCAAACCGTTGGGCTCCAGCTTCTCCTCCGTGCGCGACACCCTCTCGCACATTTACGGCGTCGAGTGGTTGTGGCTCGAGCGCTTCCAGGGACGCTCCCCGTCCGCCATTCCCGACGACTCGGAATTTGCCGATATCGCCAAGCTTCAGGCCAGCTGGGCGGCGTTTGAACCCACGTTGCTGAAGTTCGTGCGCGGGCTTACGCAGGAAGACCTGGATCGCGTGATGGAATACAAAACCATGAAGTACGGCGTGTATCGCAATCCGCTGTGGCAATCCATGCAACATCTCGTGAACCACGGGACTTATCATCGCGGCCAGGTCACCACCATGCTGCGGCAGCTCGGCGCGCAACCGGTTTTGACCGATTTGATGCACTTCTACCGTGAGCGGCGCTGCGGCTGCGGGAGCCTAGGCGCGGAATGGAGACAATTCGGACCATTGCCTGGATGAAAGAAAAAGCGCGGGAAGCGCGCTGGAGCAACGCGCAATCGGATTGGTGCCCACCATGGGCGCGCTGCACGCCGGTCATCTTGCGTTGGTCGAACGAGCCAGGCGTGAATGTTCGCCGGTGTACGCCTCGATTTTCCTGAACCCCACACAATTTGGCGCCAATGAGGATTTATCGAAATACCCGCGACCTTTGGAAGCCGATATGGAAAAACTCACGGCCGCCAAGGTCGATGCGCTTTTCTTGCCCCAGGCCGCGGACATCTACCCGCCCGGATTTTCAACCTATGTACAGGTGGATGGGCTCAGCGAACGCCTGGAAGGCAAGGCCCGCCCTGGACATTTTCGCGGCGTCGCTACCGTTGTGCTCAAACTGTTTGAGATTGTCCAGCCGCACTACGCCTTTTTCGGACGAAAAGACGCGCAGCAGGTGCGCATCGTGCAGCAGATGGTTCGCGATCTGAATCTCGATGCGGAGATTGTGGTCTGTCCGATTGTGCGCGAACCCGACGGACTGGCCATGTGTTCGCGGAACGCTTACCTGTCCGCCGAAGAGCGCAAAGCAGCCACCGTGCTCTCCCGGGCCTTGCGCGCCGCGGAAGGCGAACTAAACGCGGGTGTGCGCGATTCCTTGGAATTGCAACGCGCCCTGCGCAAGGTTCTTGCTGCCGAACCGCGTGCCCGCGTTGACTATGCGGAGATTGTCGATGCCGACACTTTCGAGCCCCTGGTGCGCGTCTCTCGCCGCTCCTACGCGCGTCCTGGCCGTTCATCTCGGCAAGGCCCGCCTCATCGACAATTTGCTTATCGAGCCCCTTGGCGACGAATTGAAAACCGAATTGTAAGCGCCCGCGATCACCCGCAGCCCCCAACCGCGCCAGCACTTCCGCCGCGTGTCCCTTGGCCTTCACCTGTTCCCACACTTCCTCGATTTTACCCGCGGGATCGATGAGAAGCTGCTGCGCGCAATTCCCTTGTACGTTCGGCCCATGAATTTCTTCGTGCGCCATGCTCCATAAGAGTCGATCATCTTGTGTGTGGGATCGCTGAGCAACAGAAAATTCAATTTCTGCTTGGTTCTGAAACTCTGCAGCAGTTTCATCGGGTCCGCGCTGGCGCCGATGATCACCACGCCCTGCTTGTCAAACTTCGCTTTTGCGTCACGAAACTCGGACGCTTCGATCGCTCAACCCGACGTGTTCGCTTTGGGAAAGAAGAAAATCAGGACGCGCTTCCCAGCAAAGTCGTTCAAGGAGACTTCCTTGCTATCGTCGGATTTCAGGGTGAAGTTAGGCGCTTTGCCGCCGATCTTGAGCATGGTGTCCTCGTCCGAATCAGGATAAGAGCCTGCGAAGCGTATCGTTAATTACCTGTGGATTGGCCTGGCCCTTGGTGGCTTTCATTACCTGGCCCACGAAAAATTTGAACACGCCTTCGTTGCCGGACTTGAATTTTGCCACATTGTCCGGATTTTTTGCGATGACATCGCGCGCCGCTTGCTCGATGGCCGCGTCCGTTACCTGGGCGCCAAGTCCTTCGGCAGAAACGATGTCCGCGGCGGAGCGGCCGGTCTCAAACATGGCGGCGAAAACCTTTTTTCCAACTGCGCCGGTGATCTTGCCGGATTCCACCAGGGAGACAAGTTCGGCGAGCGCCGCGGGCGAAACCGGGCTGGCTCCGATCTCCTTGCCGGAATCATGCAGGCGGCGGAGAAGCTCCGTCTGCAGCCAGTTGGCGGCCGCTTTGCCGGGCGCGCCGGCTTTCACAACCAATTCAAAGTAATCCGCCAGCTCCCGCGTGTCCGTCAGAACTTCCGCGTCATACGGTGTGACGCCAAAGGAGGAGACAAAACGCGCGCGCTTGGCTGCGGGCAGTTCGGGCAGAGAGGCGTGGACCTCTTCGCGCCAAGCCGTGCCCACGTGCACCGGCAGGAGGTCCGGCTCCGGGAAATAGCGGTAATCGTGGGCTTTTTCTTTGGAGCGCATCGGCTCCGTGCGGCCGGCCGGTTGATTCCAGAGCCGCGTCTCCTGCTGGATTTGCCCGCCGGATTCGATGACGCCGATGTGGCGCTCGATTTCGTATTCAAGCGCTTTGGCGAGGTAACGGAAAGAGTTGAGATTCTTGACTTCCACCTTGGTGCCGAATTCCTTAGCGCCTCGGAGACGAACGCTGACATTCGCGTCGCAGCGCAGGGATCCCTCTTCCATATTGCAGTCGCTCACGCCGGTATAGAGGAGAATCTGGCGGAGCGTGGTGAGATACGCGTACGCCTCATCGGGCGAGCGCATGTCCGGCTCGGAAACAATTTCACTGAGCGGCGTGCCGCAGCGGTTGAAGTCGACGTAGGTCTTTTCATCGGAATCGGGAAAACCGTCATGCAACGATTTTCCGGCATCTTCCTCGAGATGCAGCCGGGTGATGCCGATGCGCTTGGACTTGCCGCCCTGCTCGATTCCTATCCAGCCGCCCGTGGCCAGGGGAAGTTCGTATTGCGAAATCTGGTAGCCCTTGGGGAGGTCGGGATAGAAATAGTTTTTGCGGGCGAAGCGGGAGTGCTCATGCACGGTGCAGTTCAAGGCCAACGAGGCAAGAATGCCCATTTCCACGGCCCGTTTGTTGAGGACCGGCAATGTTCCCGGGAGTCCGAGGCAGACGGGGCAGACATTCGAGTTGGGGGCATCGCCAAAGCGCGTTGAACAGCCGCAGAAAATCTTCGTCTCGGTCAACAATTGGGCGTGGACTTCCAGCCCAATGACAGGCTCGTATTTGGCGAGGAGCTCGGGCGTCACAGCGGATTCCGTGGCGAATTTGGTCATGGCGCTAGCGCAATACTGAGAAGAAATTATAGCAGAGGCACTGCCCCGTCCGGCATTTCCCACAAACTGCGATTTATCCGTGGTTCGACCTTAACGGGCCATTGTCATCCTGAGGCCCCGCGCTTTCTGCGGGGCCGAAGGATCTCAACTTCGGAATGTCATATAGCGCGGACGTTGAGATCATTCGGAGCGCAAAAGGCGCGCTCCTCAGGATGACAGGGGATCGTTGTGTTTGAGTGATGAAAGAATTGCCTCTTGTGGGAAATCCCCAGCAGCCGGCTCAATCACCGTAACCGGGCAAAGTCGATGTCTCGCTTTGGCGCAGCGCAGGGATGAGGCGCTCGACGTACGCGAATCCTCCGAAGAGCAGAAATGCATAGCAGGCGTCGCCGGAGAGCGTATTGCCGAAGAGCGGGATTCCCGCGACGTAGCAAGTCATAAGGCCCGCAGAGGAGTGCGGATAGGTATTTTCCAGTGCCCAGACCGCGAAATTTGTAACCAGGAAAAACTGCAAGGCGCCGAGAAACGTGGCCAAGCAAAGCGGCTTCATAGATTGCCGGTTCCGAAAAGCGATTCCAATCAATACGCTCAGGGAGAAACTTAAATAGACAACGGGCATGAGCCGGTGAAATCCGACGAACAAATCACCGCAGAAAAGCGCGGCGAGCGGAAAAAGGAAAGCCTTCCAGGAGCGGCCGAATTTTGCGCCGCTGAAAAGGGCCATGGCACCGATGGGCGTGAAATTCCACGGATGCGGCAGAATGCGGACAGCAGCGGCAAAAAGAAGAAAGCAGAGAATGACGACAGCGCGGAGGATCGAGAGATAGCTTACGGAATTCATTTTGCGGAACAAGACTGTTCTCCTCTCGTATCGGGCAGAAGATCGCAGAAGACGAATGAGTCGCGCTCCACGACCTGGCCAACCTGGACCGGGATCGCAAAGCGGAAAATGGGCCCATCAAACACGAAGGTGTGGAATTCGCCGTTCTCGCCGCAGGGATCGACGCCGGAGGGCAGATCCCGGAAGAAGGCGGCGTCCAATTCCCGCCCGGCAAACGACTTGTCGAGTTTCCTGGGATCGACGCAAACGGCGATGGCGCGGAACCCATCCTTGAGAAATCGCGCTGCTAGTTCTCGCGTATCTACTTTCCAGAGGGGGAAAAGCGCGGTCATATCCGCCTGCAAGAGCTTCTTTTCCCGGTAAGCCCGCAAGTCCTCCAGAAAAATATCGCCGAAAGCGAAATGCTGCACTCCGCGCCCGCGAAAGCGCAAAACCGCCTCTGCCATGCGGGCTTCATAGACGGGGTTCGTGCACTGATGCGGTATGCACACTTCTTCCACCGGCAAGCCGATGGATTCCGCTTGCCGGCGAAGAAGTTCCCTGCGCACACCATGCATGCTGATGCGGTCGTAACCCTCAGTCACGGTAGTAAGGAGTGCGACGACTTCAAACTGAGGGTCGCGGAGAAGAACGTGCAAGGCCATCGCACTGTCCTTCCCGCCGCTCCAGGAAAAAACAACGGGCGCACTCATGGCTCAGTCGCGCCCGGAGAAGTGGTAACGGAGGCCGATTTGCGCATTGCGCCCGAGAGCCGGATAGCCCAGGGCGTCCTGGTAGCTCTTGTTGAAGAGATTGGTCGCACGGGCATAGATGGAAATGCGATGAGAGAAGCTGTAGCCTCCGGAGAGATCGAATCGGGCATAACCCGGGTCGCGCGTGAGACCAAGGCCCAGGAAGTCGCTGTCCGTGCGCTGGCCGGTGAAGTAGCCCGCAAACGTTGCGTTAAACCGGCCGAAAGTGCCGATAAACGTGATGGAGCCGGAATTGGGAGGACGCCGCGCCAACCGGTTGCCGGGCACCAGCGACGGGTCGGTGGCATTCGGCGACTTAAGGATCAGGCTGTCGTCGTAAGTGTAGTTGCCGGTGATGAAAAGCCATTTCGCAGCGCGCGCCTCGGCGGAAATGTTTGTGCCGCGAGCGCGAGCCAAATCCGTGTTGAAGTAAGTTCCATAGCCAAAGGGACAGTTCGGGGGCGGGGTTCCCGGACACACCTCCCCCGGAGCGCAGAACGTGAAGCTAACGATGTCGTAGAACCGGCTGGAAAAATAGTCGGCGGAAACTTTGATGCGGTCCCTGGCAAGCTTCTGATCGAAACCGGTGCTCCAATTCTTGCTGGATTCTGGTTTGAGGGAGAGATTGCCGGGATCGCAAGGATCGGTGCCGTAATTTTGGTCAAACCGAGGCTCTTTGATCCCTTCCCCGTAAAAAGCCCGATAGCGGGTATCGCCCCAGAAGCCTGTACCATACCGAAGAGCGAGAGAACCGCCCACGCGGGGCACGACGCGGGTGCCGAAGTAATTGTTGTCTTCGGCCCGCGCGGCAACATCAAGAGAAAGACGCGAAACCGGAGAATAGCGGATGTCGAGGTAGCCGCCCTGATTGTTGCGGCGGACGTGGCCCTGGTCGAGAAAATAGATGTAGGCATTTTCGACTTCATACTGATAGCCCGCCGTGACGGCTAAGTTTCGAAGCACGTAGCTTGTTTGAGCGGTGAAGCCCGCGCGATTGTAGTTGTAGAGAGAATCGTAGGTGAAGTCGCAAAACTCCGGCGTGGCCACGGCGCCGGGGCTCGTTTGGGGGCAGAAGGCGTTGGGATCGGTGGCGTAGAAACTCTGTTGAGGATTAAAACTGTGCTCGCGCGTGTAGGCCTCCGTACCGGAGATTTGATAGTGCCAATGAGCGCCCGAGGCGAACTCCCATCGGGCATTGGCGCTGAAGAGATGTTGGTTGTAGCGCTGATAGAGGCTGGGCGGAGTAAATACGGTCTGGCCCGGGATGCCCGCGTCACTGGTGTTGTTACGAAGCGTGAAATGAATCTGGTTGTTGTCGCTGAATGTATAGCCCAAGTTGCCGGACAGAGTGCGATTGAGGAATTCGTCGTTGGGGCCCTGGCCGTCCGTCTCGAAGTAGGACGCCGCGCCGGAGTAGTCAAAGGCTCCCAGAAGGCCGCTGATTTGCCCGCCCCCGCGCCCGCTTGAGAAGCTGCCGCCTTCCGAAAAGACGCTGACAGCGGGAACGCGCGTGGTGCCGCGGTGAGTAAAGAGTTGCACCACGCCGGAAACGGCGTCGGTGCCGTAGATTGCCGATTCCGCGCCATGAACGATTTCGATCTTGTCGATGTTGTCGGTGGTGAGGATGGAAAAATCGACCGCGCCGCCCGGCGGGTTGATCGGAGCGCCATCGACGAGCACCTTGGTGAAGTTGGAATTGCCCCCATCGAGAAAAATGGAGGCGGTGCCGCCGAACGCGCCTGTGCGTCCGAAGACGACACCGGGAGAATATTGAAGAAGGTCCGGAAGGTCAACGGCCTGGCGATTCTCAATATCCTGGCGGGTAATGACGTCGATCGGCACGTTGGTTTGCGGCTCGCTGACAGGCAGAGCCTGGCCGGTCACAATCACGCTAGAAGAGAGAGGCTCGAGCTCCAGTCGCAAGTCCAAGGTGCGGGATTCGCCGGGGGCGAGGTCCACAGTGAAGTCACGCGCGGCAAACGACTCAGCAGAAAAATGAAAGAGGTAGCTCCCAGGCGGAAGCGAAATATGGAAAGCTCCGTCTGAGGTAGAGGCAACACTCCAGAGCTGGCCGTTGGCCACGCCTTTCTGTTGCGCGGAAATGCGCACTCCGCCAACGCTGCGGCCGCTGGCATCGGTGATATTCCCGCTGACATGGGCGTCGTCCGGATGGGCTTGCGAAAATACGGAGAAAACGCAGGCGAAACCGAGCAAAACAAATTGCGAGAAAATGAATCTTGAAATTTTCATGGTTCCTCCGCTCCCTCACGCGGGGAGAGTAAAGGTTGGCCAGCGCAACAGAGTGTTGTGCGGGCTGCAGGCTTCGCCGGTCTCCTGGCTTGGCGTCGATTCGCTGCTGACGAATTGGATTCGCCGGCAGCAGGCTTGCGGCCTTCCCGCAGCAAAGAACGCTGCAGTGGCCCGCAAGCGAAAAGTTCGGCTTACAGTCGCGCGGCGGCGACGGTTTTGCACCGTCTTCCCGAGCACGAAGTCTGCGATTATTGTCGAGGGGCGAGGCCCGCTGTGGGTTGCGAATGCCGGCGGCGCGTGGCCGTCGAGTTTGGGTTGACGAACAAGACTTCTACTTCTACTCCTTGGCAAAAAGCGTGACGCGCGGCCGGCCGGAAGAGGTCATCTCCACGCTCAGCGGCGCCTGAAAAACCTGTTCGAGCAAATCGCGCTGGAAAACGCTGGCGGGCGGCCCAACGCGCAGGCATTTCCCCTTTTGCATCAGGACCACCTGGTCCGCGTATTCTCCCGTGAGATTCAATTCATGCGTGACCACCACGACGGTGTAGCGGTTTTCCGCCGCGAGCCGCCGCAGAGAGTCCAGCAGATCCACCTGGGCTCCGATGTCCAGATGCAGCGTCGGCTCATCCAGCAGAAGCAGGAGCGGCTGCTGTGCCAGCGCGCGCGCCAGAATCACGCGCTGCTTTTCGCCCCCGGAGATTTGATCCATCCAGCGATCGCTAAGATGCGTGGCGCCCACTTGGGCCAGGGCATTTTGCGCGACGGTGACATCGTCCTCGGATTCGAAGCGTAGCCCGCGGCCGCGGGCGTGGCGGCCCTGCAAAACAAACTCCCAAACACGCGAAGGAAAAAGCAGGCGGCTTTCCTGCTGAACCAGCGCGATCCGCTGAGCGCGCGTCTTCGGCGGAAGAGAGAACGTAGCAAATCCGTGCAGGAAGATGTGGCCGGAAAGAGGTTCGAGCTCGCCAGAAATGAGCTTGAGGAGCGTGGATTTGCCGCTCGCATTCGGGCCGAGGACCGCAACGATCTCTCCGGGCTTGGCCTGAAAGCTGAGAGCTTCCAGGGTGAACAGCGGAGCCTGCGAAGGGTTCGGCGCGTAGACGTAGCTGGCCTGTTCCACGCTCAAGCGCACATCGGCATTGCCTCGTGGCTGGTCCCCCGAGGAATTCGCCGCCGATGACTTGGAGAGTGTTCGAAGGAGCGCGCTCATGTAAGCCTCCTGCGAAGCAGATAAATGAACAGGGGTGCGCCGGCCATGGCGGTCATCGCGCCCACCGGCAATTGGGAGGGAGCAACGATGGTGCGCGCCACAGTGTCGGCGATCACCAGGGCAATGGCTCCGCCCAGGGCAGAGGCAGGCAGAAGCAAACGGTGGTCCGAGCCAAAAATCATCCGCATGACATGCGGCACGAGAAGGCCGACGTAGCCGATGGCGCCGCTCACGGAGACGGCGATGCCCGTCAGAATGGAAGCGGCCAAGTACACGACGATGCGCACGCGCGGCACATCGACTCCGAGATGCATGGCTTCCTTTTCTCCGGCGAGGAGCAAGTTCAGGTCGGCAGCCGTGGTGTAAATCACGCCTGTAGCAACCAAAAAGCCGATGGACAGAGCGCCCAAAAGGCTGAATTCCGGAATGGTGGACAAATCTCCCATGAGCCAGTAGACAGCTCCGCGAAGATTGCCGCCCGCGGGAATTGTCAGCAGGAACATGATGACCGCGTTGAGAAAGGATGCGGTGATAATGCCACCGAGCAACAGGGTGCCGCTGTCAATCTGACCTTCGCGGCGGCCGAGCAGAAAAACAGCGGCGATAGTCAGGCCCGCGCCAACAAAAGCGCACAAGGGCGTGAGCAGCCCCGCCAGTTCAGGCGAAAGCGAAAGATGACTCTCCGCGATCAAGGCTATGATGGCGCCAACAGCCGCGCCGGAAGAAACGCCAAGAACATAAGGATCCGCGAGGGGATTGCGCAAGAGCGCCTGGAAACTGGTGCCGGCAACCGACAACGAAGCGCCCACGACGATGGCGAGCAGGATGCGCGGCAGGCGGATATCCAACACGATCATGCCGTAGTCGGTGGAAATCGTGCTGGTCTGGTGCAACATCAAGCGGATCAGGTCGCGGCCGAGGCCATACAGCGAAACCTGGACTGCGCCGAGCTTGAGCGCAATGACGACGACGCCAAAAAGAATGACGGCAAGAATTCCGCAGCGCAGGAAGAGCCTGCCGATTGTCAGCGGGCGCATGGGGACTCCAAGGAACAGGCCGACGCCACGAAGCGCAACGCGACGGGTTTCGCTTGAGGATTGACTGGCGCTGGAGAACTTGCGGGAGGCGTCGCTTTCTCCGTTCCAGGCGCATCTGCGAACACCCCCGGGTGCAACTGGCGCGCGAGATCCTCAATGACACCAACAATCCGCGGCGCAGGGCGAACGATGGCATCGCTGATGACCGCAATGTTGCGATTGCGCACGGCGTCAAGAATTCGCCAGCCCGGGCGGTTCGCCAATGCGTCCAATTCGCGCCCGGGAGAATCCGAATGAGAAGCGGCGAACACAAGAAATTCGGGCTGGAGGTGGGCTACTTCCTCCAGACCGACTTGCGGCCAATCCTGGCTGGAGTCCACGATGGATTCGGCTCCGGCTAAGCGCAGCGCATCGGCGATGAACGTGTCTTTTCCAACGGACATGAGCGGCTCCGTCCAAACGACGAAGAGCACGCGCCGGGGAGGCACGGCGCTGAGTTTCGAATGCAACGCCGCCAGGCGCCGTTGCAGGTCGCCGGTGAGAGCTTTGCCGGAAGCCGCGGCGTTCAGGACATCCGCAAGTTTTTGCGTGGAGGAAATAATTTCTTCGACCGTGCGAGCGTCGGTGGCATAGCTGGGGATGCCCAGAGTGTCGAGGGCGCGAACCGTGTCCAGCGTGTTGCCTTCCTTGGTCACCAGAACGAGATCGGGATGCAGAGCTGCGATCTGCTCGAGGTTCGGATTGATTACGCCGCCCACTTTCGGTTTCTTTTGGGCCTCCGGCGGATAATCGCAATAATCCGTGTCGCCCACCAGGCGATCCTCCGCTCCGAGCGCGTACACGGTTTCGGTCAGACTTGGGGCGAGAGAAATGATTCGAGTCGGATTTACCGGCACACGGACCGTGCGGCCGTATCCATCGACGACCTCGCGCATGGCTGCAGGAGGGGGCGAGTCCGGCGAGGTCGCTTGCGCCGCCAATTCCGCAGTGCAAAAAAAGAGGAGGCTGGCGAAAAAAACCAGCGTGCGCGGCAGAATTCTGGTCGTTGAATCGGGCACGAATCTTCCCTGACGAAAGTTTCGCGAGAAAGAGCCAATAAAAAAGCCCCATACGAGACTGGGGCAATTCCGGACCGTGTTCTTTCTCGCGAAGGACACGCGGCCACTGCAGCTTGGAAGGGTAGCCTGGCTTACGGCAACTTTGCCGATCACAGTGGCGGGACCGCGGCCGGTTTGCACGGCACTTCCCCACTTCCCTAGCCTGCAAATTGTAAATTCAGTTTACGGCCCGCGAGCAGGGGTGTCAATGAGACGAAAAAAATGAGCAGGAGCTTAGCGATTTTTCCAATTGGGTTTGCGTTTTTCGATCAGGGCGCGGAGGCCTTCCTGGGAATCTTCCAGGTGATAGAGTTCGTTTAGAAAAATGTTCATGGAATTTTTCAGGCCGTCGCGGAGAGAAAGCCCCATGCCGCCGAGGATGGCTTTTTTGGCCATGGTCAGGACGGGGCCGGAATGGCCGGTGATTCTGGCGCTCAGTTCGTTCACCGTGGCTTCCAATTGGACTTCGGGCACCAGGCGGTTGACGAGGCCAAGTTCCAGGGCGCGTTCGGCGGTCACGGGGTCGCCCAAAAGCACCAGTTCCAGGGCCACCTTGGGGCCGACGAGGAACGGCAGGATCGTGGAGGCAAGCGGAGGGAAAACACCGATGGTGATTTCCGGTTGAGCGAAGCGCGCCTTCGGCGTGGCCACGACGAGATCGCCGAATGCCGCCAGTTCCGCGCCGCCGCCGATCGCGGGGCCGTTCACGACGCAGAGAACGGGCTTGGAAGTTTCCAAAATGCCCGTGAAAACGGAATGGAACGCATCCAGCATCTGGAAGACCCGCTCGGAGGTGTATTCGCCGATGTCGATGCCGCCGCAGAAAACCTTGCAGGCGGAATCGAGCACGATGAGTTTGACGTCCTCGCGTTCGCCGGCGAAAGCAATGCCGTCGGCGAGTTCGCGGAGCATGGTTTCGTTGAGGAGATTGTGTTCCGGGCGGTTCAGGGTCATGCGGGCAACGCCGGAATCGATTTGATGCTTGATGAATTGGAATTCCTCGGGACTGCGGCGGGTGGGTTCGGTGCGAACCTCAACGTTGTGACGGGCTACCACGGCGGATTCTCCCTCCTGAGCGCGCAAATCGGACTTCGAATTCGATGCTAGCACGCGGCGGATGCGGCGCCAGACTGCATTCGGGGCGTGGTGCGCAATGAGTCTGCTGGCCCGCAAGCCAGTGCGGCGAAGAGGCGGAGTGGGTGGCGGGAAGACTCCGGAGCCATTATGATGATGGCCATGAAATGGAAATTGCTGCTGCTTGCTGCTTCTTTATCGGTACCTGCATCGCTTTTGCTGAGCGGCCTGCCCGGGCTGAATTACACTATCAGGACCATGAATGACGCCCCTGTCGACAACCCGAAGAGCACTCCTACTGCCGTGGCCCTGCGGCTGACGGAAAAAACCGATGGCGAGGGATTTCCGGAGAAATCGGCGTGGCAAAAGGCGGCAGGGTTTCACTACGATCGCGACTGGCAGGGAGAGAATTCCGATCCCTTGCGGGCGACGGAGGTCCGGCTGCTCTGGACGCCGGAGACTTTGTTCCTCCGTTTTCACTGCAACTACAAGAACATCACGGTTTTCCCCGACGCGCGCGCGGATGGATGGCGATACGAATTGTGGGACCGTGACGTGGCCGAGACTTTCCTGCAGCCCGATTCCAGCGACCCGCTGGTTTACCGCGAGTTCGAGGTGAGCCCGAACGGCTGCTGGATCGACCTGGCGGTGTCTCACGGGAAGATTGAAGAATTGCACAGCGGATTGCGCCGCCGCGTGGTGCTGGATGACAAGGCGAAAACGTGGACGGCGGAGATGGCCATACCGATGAAATACCTGGCCGCAAAGTTCGATCCGAAAGTTAGCTGGCGCGCGAATTTCTTTCGCATCGAAGGCGAGAAAGAGTTGCGATTCTATTCGGCATGGAGTCCCACTTATTCTCCAAAGCCGAACTTCCACGTTCCGTCGGCATTTGGGACGCTCGTGTTTCAAGAGTAAGATTGAAAATCTCCTTTGCCGTGAGCTGGCCCGGTTCTGCTAAGCTCGCGCATTGATTGCCATGACCTTAAGCCCAGGTAGTCACAACCGAGGTATTCTGAGCGCGTTTCTGGCGCCCCTGATCGCCGTTTTGCCTGTATTTCTTCTGGACCCCACCAATCGGCGCGCAAGAGCCCGCTGATCCCAACGCGCCCGTGGTCAAGAAAGTAGAGCCGCCGAATTGGTGGGTAGGCTTGACGCAGGATGTTCTGGTACTGCTGTCCGGCAAGAATTTGCAGGCGACACACGCTTCCTGTAATTTGCCGGAGGTCCTTGCCAGCCGGACGCAATCGTCGGCCGGCGGAGATTATCTCTTCGTATGGCTGAATTTTTCACCGCAACTGAAAAGCGGAACCGTTGTCTGCCGCATCACGACCGCCAAGGGCCAAACCACGTTTGAGCTTCCAATTGCGGCCCGCAAACAGATCCTCGGGAGAAATCAGGGGCTTGCGCCGGACGACGTGATCTACCTGATCATGCCGGACCGTTTTGCCGACGGCGATCCCACCAATGATGAGCTGGCGGAATTTCCAGGCTCCCGCGACCGCTCGAAGCCGCGAGCGTATCATGGCGGCGACTTGCGCGGGATCAAGGCGCATCTTCCGTACTTGAAGGATTTGGGAGTTACAACTTTGTGGCTTACGCCCATCGTCAAAAACGGAGCAGCCACGGATTATCACGGCTATGGCGCGGTGGATCTTTACGCGGTGGATCCGCACCTGGGCAAACTGCGGGATTATCAGGAATTGGTGGAAGCGGCTCACGCGCAGCACATGAAAGTGTTTTTTGACGTGGTGCCGAATCATGTGGGACCTCTGAATCCGTGGGTGAAGGATCCGCCGATGCCTGATTGGTTCCACGGCACTGCGGAGCACCACCTGAGTTCTGTTTCGCCGGTGAAGGGCGGGTTTTATGGACAGGAGGAAAAGAAGGAGATCACGAACGATCCCTTCGAAGCGATTGTGGACCCGCACACTCCGCGGCAAATGAGGAAAAACCTGACGGACGGCTGGTTTTTCGGCAAATTGCCAGACATGAACACGGAAAATTCGCTGGTGGTTCAATATCTGATACAGAACAGCATCTGGTGGGCGGAAACATCCGGGCTGGATGGATACCGAATCGACACGTTTCCCTACGTGCCGCGGGCCTTCTGGTCTCAATGGCATCAGGAGTTGCGGAGGATTTACCCGCGCTTGTCGACCATCGGAGAGGTCTTTCATCCCGATCCGACGGTCACGTCCTTTTTTGCCGGCGGACGAAAGGGATGGGATGGAATTGACACGCAACTCACCACGGTCTTCGATTATCCGCTCTATTTCGCTTTGCGCGACGTGCTGCTGAACGGCGCACCGGCGGGGCGCATCACCAATATTCTGCGACAAGACTCGCTCTATCTCCATCCGGAATATCTGGTGCCGTTTTTTGGAAATCATGACGTTGCGCGGTTTGCAGGGGAAACGGGAGCGACTCTCGAAAAATCGAAACTGGCGTTTGGACTGACGCTGACGCTCCGGGGAATCCCGGAACTTTATTATGGCGACGAAGTGGGAATGGTTGGCGGAGGCGATCCGGATAACCGGGGTGATTTCCCGGGCGGGTGGCCGGAGGATGAGCACAACGCCTTCACTCGCGAAGGAAGAACCCGCGAGCAGCAGGAGATTTTTGAATATGTGCAAGCCCTGCTGCGCCTCCGGCGTGAGCACGATGCGCTCCGGGGAGGAAAGCTCTGGCATCTGGCTTCGGATGATTCCAACTACATCTTTCTGCGGGAATCCGACGAAGAAAAGCTGGTGATTGCTTTTCACAATGGCGCAAGCCCGCGGACAGTGAGCCTTTCGTTGCAAAACACGCCGGCAGAAGCGGCGGCCGGCATTTCGACGCTGTTCGGAGGCGCGCAGGCCGATCTCGCCGGCCAACAGTTGAAGCTGACTTTGCCGCCACAGAGCCTCTCGATTCTTGTGTTGCAGTAGATTTCTGCTCCCCAAGAAGTCACGGAAATCTAGAAGAAATGGCCGACCGTTTCTGGAGGGTAGAGGAGCCGAGCACCCTCGTCGTGGGACGACTGTGAGGGAGAAAAATTCGTGCACTACCGAACGAGCTCCCATGCGCGGGAGTCCGGTGTGAATTCCATTTCCATCACCTCGACGTGCGAGACAAAGTGCACAACCGAATCCAAAAGCTGTTCGACGGTCTCATTATCCTGTGCGAAGAACAGGACGTGGCGCATCAGCGCGCGAATCGCCTCCGAACGGCTGACCGGCCGGAGACGATTTTGCAGGCTTTGCTTAAGAAGGCAGACGCGCTGGACAGGCGCCGAGGCGTTCGCGCCCGAGCGGGCCAGTTCACCGGCAAAAGGGGTTCCGTAGGCGCGATAGGCACTGTCGATACTCCTCCGAACGTAAGAGATTTCATCGGTGAGAACGACGGCGTCCGGCGGGGCAAGCTTGACGGTGGTGGTTTTTCCGGCGCCGGAGACACCGGCGAAAAGAAATGCCCTCCCGCTCCGGATTGCGCTCGATGCGTGGACTTGAAAACCGCCTTCCATGGCGAGCAGAAGCGAATGTGTGATGCGCAGGACGGAGTCAATGGAATACGGATTGGCGCTCTGACGGATCCAGCCCTGGCGGAGGCGAAGATCCCATTCTGCGCGGAAATCGCCGCGCTGCAGGCACCATGTGGAGCCGCGCTTGAAAACATTGACGTCGTCGTCGGCGAAAGGCGCATTTGAGGTCAATTGAATTTCAAAACGGCAAGCCGGCACAGCGGAACGATTCAAGAATCCCGCGTAGCGTTTCTCGATGAGTTTACGGAAACCGGGATCGCTGGTTTGAAGCTGGATGGGAACGCCGCCAATCTCGACCGTGACCTCGCCGGGCGACAAGTGGAAGGGCGCCGCATCGTTGGGTTGTAAGAGAGCCGATGGCATCAGGCGCACTCCGTTTCTTGTTTGGCGGAGGCTACCAGGAGCGACTCAGCGCGAAGGGAATGCCGTGCCTGCAGGGTGTGCCAACGCAGGAGAGGGGCAGCCGCGATTTTGGAGCGGCAGACAATCGAACGCAGAATGCGGTGGTGGATTGGTTGCGCAGAATTGAGTTCGAGGGACTTTCCTTGGCGCACAAGAGAAGTGACGCGGCCAAGAAGATCGCTGGATGGAACGAGTGGGTCATCTTCGGTCAAAGCGTCGCCACGCAAGACGTAGAAGGTTGCACGTCCTTCTCTCCATATCCTGGCAATTCGGTGGACGCGAAATCCGCCGGCACGGCGGCACAGCACAATCTCTCCGCAATGGCGAGCTGCTGGGCCGAAGGATTTGACTGTCAGGGCATCGCCGGGATAAATGGCGGGAAGCATACTGGTGCCGTGGGCAACGAAACGGACTTCGGAGAAAATCCGCAAAGTCTCAGCAGCAAGTTCGGGATGCAGGACGTTGCGCGAGGGAGGCGGAGCGATCCTTGGCAGCAGGTGGCTCAAGAATTCTCCCGCTTAAAGAGGGATTTGGCTTGCGTGGGCGAAGCCTTCGCGGAGGGCGAAGGCATGGCTTTGTGGATGCGTTCCAGATCGAAGAGCGGTTTGACGAAAGGGTTTTTCTTGTTCGCCCACCAGAAAGCGGCGGACGCAAACGACGGTTCGCCGACACGGCGGGTACTTGGAACCGCGGCACCAGCAAGGCGGATATCGTTCATTGCAGGGCCGCCTGTGTGAGTTTAACTTCGCACCCACGCGTGTCCGTAAGAGGAACCGATCTTTTGCCCGGCATCAATTTCCTCGATCCGCTCCGCCGGCTTGCAACATTCTGTGCTCACCCGCTAAACGCGGAATCGGCCTCCGACCGAAAATGGCCTTAGTGCGAATAGTGCAGATTTGTTGAGAAAGCCCCAAAGAAGCGCTTAGGTGCGGGCGAGGCCAACCGCAACCACCCGTTCCATGCGCTTCTGTTAGCTCTTATTTTATTAGGCTCTCCGCCCGGAAGCGTCAGGCAAGAAATGGTTCATGACGCTAAACGGTTATCGTTTCTTGCGCAACGGAAGTTCCTGAACTCTGTGACAACTTGGCGAGGCCGTATCAAACCATTGACATTACATTGCGCACGGCTAGCGAAGATTTTGCATTAGGGAATCCAAGCTGCTGGCAGGAAAGCCAGTGCTACAGGGCTTCGGGGGGTTCGGGGTGGATGGTGACACGGGAGATCTGGGGGAAGTGTTCCTTAACGTGGTCTTCAAGGGCGGCTAGGACATCGTGGATGGCGGTGATGGAGAGATCGCTCTTCATGATGCAGTGGCAGGAGACGAGGATGTGATGGTCGACCTGGCGGACGCGGACGTCGTGGCAACTGATGAGCTCGTCGTAATTCAGGGGCATGTTATTGAGGAAGCTTTCGACGGCCAGTTCGAGCTGGCGCATTTCGCCGGCGGCGATTTCGGGGGTGGAGATGTGGCGGCCGAGCGGCTCGATGTGGATGTTGACGTCGAGCTTGTGCTTGCTATTGCCAAGGGCAGTGATGGCGTTTTCGAGTTCGGTGGCGCGGCGATGGGCTTCGCCGAGAGAAAGATTTTCGTCCACCTCGAGGTGAAGTTCGACGAAGAGATTACCGGACTGCTGGTAAGCGGTGATGTCATGGATGGGATGGCCCATGCGCTGGGCGACGGCGCGAATGGATTCGAAGAGATCTTCGTTGTCGGGGGCGCGCGGCTCGGTGTGAACGACGACGTCGGCGGGAACGATCTGGCCGACGCGTTCTTCGATGACGTCGCTGAGGGCGTGCACCTGTTCGAGGCTGGCGGAGCGCGGGACGGAGACGCTGGCGTCCACGAAATAGCGATTGCCGGCGCGGCGGACACGAACGCGTTCGACGCCCAGCACGCCTTCCGTGTGGCCGATAGCGCTGGCGATTTCGCTTTGCAGGCCCTCGGGAGCGGCGTCGAGAAGCGCATCGAGTGTGCGTCGGCCGAGTCGTGAGCCCACCCAGATGATTACGCCCGCGACGGCGAGACCGGCGAGCGCATCCGCGTAAGCCAGCCAGGGAAGATTCCAGACATTGCCGGCCCAGACGAGGGCAACGCCCAGAATGACGACGACGGTGCTCCAGACATCCGTCGAGAAATGGAGGGCGTCGGCTTCGAGAGCTTCGCTGATGTGTTTCTTGGCGACTTTGTTGAGGGCGCGCGCACGTGTGAGGTCGATGACCAAGGCGACACAGAGGACCAGGATGGCGGTGAGGCTGGGTTCGATGTGGACGGCATGGAAGAAGAGGCGATTAAAGGCTTCGTAGATGATGTACAGGGCGGTGAGGACGAGGAGGCCGGTCTCAATGAACGCTGAAAAATTTTCGAATTTGCCGTGGCCATAGGGGTGGCGCGAGTCCGCGGGTTGGTCCGAGACGCGGACGGAGAGAAAAGTGATCACTGCGGCGACGAGGTCGAGGCCGGAATGCAGAGCTTCGGAGAGGACTCCTAGGCTGCCAGTGCGCCAGACCAGGAAGGTCTTCAGGCAGACGAGAAGCATGGCCGAACCGATGCTGAGAACAGCGGCCTGCTTCTTTTCCTGGATAACGAGATCAAGGCGGCGCGAAAGAACCATGAGATATAAGACTACCTTAAGAGGGGGAAGGGAGGGCGGAAAGTCGGAGGCGGGAGCGGGCTCTGGACCGGGTTGGTGCGGCGCTTCGCGCGTGAGAGCAACTCGGAAGATGTGTGCACTTGCGTAAGAGGGCAGAGGTAATTAGGCTTTGCCGAGTGCGGCGAAGGAGCGAGATGCGCAAAGTGTGGATCGTTGGAGCGGTGGCGTTGCTGGGCGTAGGGGAAATTTGTGCGCAGAGCGAGAGTCAGGGGAATGCATGGAGCGCGCTGTCTTCGCCCGCGATGGATGCATCGAAAACGGCGATGACGGAAAACGTGGATATTGTGCGGGACCGCGTGCACATCACGCTGGTGAACGGGACCATCCAGTTCGGGCAGCCGGTGAATGGGACTGTGTTCGCGGCGGTGTTTCACGGGCGGGGGCGGGTATTCGTGGATCCGCCGAACGCCATTGAGGCTCAGCAACTGCGGCTGTTCACGAAGCAGGACAAAATCAATTATGCGTTTACGGACGCGACGTTCAGCTTCACCGACGGCCTGATGGAAGAGGTGGGCAAGCAGGTGAAGTGGAAGGCAGAAGGAGTGGCGACCGATGACTTGTACGCCAGCCGGCAAAGGACGCGCGAGGATCTGGGTCAGTCCGCGATACCGCGGCTGCTACAAGGGGTGACGGCCTTCGACCGGAAGCGAAGCGCATTTTTTCTCGCGGACCTGAAGCTCGGCGGTAAGGATTGGGTCGAGTTTGTTTACGATGCGTCGGAGCCGGAGGAGATGAGCATCGGCAGGTGGGTGGACGTCGGGTCAGTAAGAATTTTCGACACGTGGATGAGTTTTCCGGCGGAAGGAAAGAGCAGCGCGGAGGCGTGGAAGGACCCGCAAGCGAAGGAAGATTTCACAATCCGTGGTTACAAGATCGACGCAATCGTGACCTCCGGCGCAGAGTTGGGCGCGACGACCAAAGTGGAGATAGAGCCGCGAATCGACGGCCAACGCGTGCTAATTTTCGGGCTGGACTCGAACCTGCGGGTGGATTCCGTGAAGGATGGACAGGGAAAAGGGCTGGGGTTCAACCAGGCGCGCGAAACCAAGGACCGCTACCAGTCTTACGGCGATTATCTGGCGGTGAC
Source organism: Candidatus Acidiferrales bacterium (assembly GCA_963734105.1). Taxonomy (GTDB): domain Bacteria; phylum Acidobacteriota; class Terriglobia; order Acidiferrales; family UBA7541; genus Acidiferrum. Next base: position 28,616 of record CAVTFW010000002.1, read on the forward strand.
TTTGGCTGAGCCTCTCAAAACCGGATCCGCGCAAACGCTGGAATTCCATTACGCGGGCAAGCGGGCGATTCGCAAAGCCGGGAACGGAAATTACTTTTGCGAAAGCTCGGGCTGGTATCCGGAGCGGCCCAACAGTTTTTCCGCCAGAGCGGATTTTGAGCTGACGTTTCACAGCCCGAAAAACGAGGTCCTGGTGGCCACGGGAGAAAAAGTCAGCGACACGCTGGATGGAGGGACACGCGTAAGTACATGGAGAAGCGAAATGCCGCTGGCCGTGGCGGGATTCGCTTACGGGGATTACAAGGTCGATAACGAAAAAGCGGACGCGGTCGCGGTGGATGTGTATGCGAACCGCGAGCCGGATGACGTGATGGCCAGTGTGCAACGGTTTTTCGAATCCGGACAAGTGCAGGGTGCGGTGGGGTCGCTTTCGCCGTCAGCGATGGCGAGAATCATGGGGATCGAGATGGCCAACACCGTGAGGCTGTTTTCGTCCTACTTCGGGCCCTATCCTTACAAACACCTTTCGGTGACCAGCCTGCCCATCAGTTATTCGTACGGACAGGGGTGGCCCGGACTGATTTACCTGTGGTCTGGGTCCTTTCTGGACGCGACGCAGCGGCATGCCATTGGATTGCCGGATGGCGTGCAGTTGACTGATTTTTTTCGGGCGCATGAGAGTTCCCACCAGTGGTGGGGACACCGGGTGGGATGGAAAAGCTACCACGATCAGTGGCTCTCCGAAGGGTTTGCGGATTTTTCCGGAATTCTTTACACGCAATACCGTGAAAACATGAAGGAAGCGCTGACCCGGTGGCGCAAGGAGAAAGAGCTGCTGAAGAGCAAGGACGTAAAATCCCACACGGTGGAGTCGCTCGGACCCATCTGGATGGGGCGCCGGATTGCGTCATCCGAAACGAACGGAAGCTCCTATCAGAACCTGATCTATTCGAAGGGCGCGTACGTTCTGCACATGCTGCAATATCAACTGATGGACACGCATAACCCGGATCCGGATCATTTGTTCAAAGACATGATGCAGGATTACTGCAAGACGTTCGACAACAAGGCCGCTTCGACGGAGGATTTCAAGGGGATCGTGGAGAAACACATGACGGGGGGAATGGACCTGGACGGAAACCACAAGATGGATTGGTTTTTTAATGAGTATGTGTACGGGATCGGGATTCCGCAGTATTCCTTCCATGCGACACTGACGCCGACGGCGGATGGAAAGACGACCGTGGCGGGGTCGCTCGAACGAACGGGAGTGCCGGAACCGTGGAAGGACGTTGTGCCCCTGTATGCGCACGTGGGAGACAAAGTAATACGGCTGGGGACGCTTGGCGCGACGCATTCGACAGAGCCGTTGAACTTTGTGCTTGCGGGGAAGGTGGATAAGTTGTCGATTAATGAAAATGAGGATGTCCTTGCGGACGTGAAGCAGTAGCGGAATGGTTTGCGAGGCAGAGAGGGAAGAAGTGAAAGAGTGAAACCCGAGAGCACAGCCGGAAGGCTATGCTACTCAGTGAGGTGCGCTACTTGGCGGATGTGGGAGACATAGGAGGCTCGGGGAGGATGGGGAGGCGCTTGGGCTCGCCACGGGCGCCGCGGACTTCGACTTCTTCGAACAGGAGAGAGGGAGCGACGACGGCCGCTGGCAATCCGTTTTGCGCGCTGCCAAAGGCGCCGAGAGCCGTGCCGGCGACACCGGTAGTCTCGTTTTGCATGTAGTTATAAACGAAATCGTCGTTGCCGATGGCGGCGATATTGCGCAGAGAGCGCGCGTTAAAGCCGGTGATGCGGGCGCCGCGGATCAGTTCTTCTTTGCCGCTGGCCGGAAAGAACTTGTAAACGACAAGCGGCAGGCGATCGGTGGCGGCATTGCCACCGAAACTGGCGAGGAGCTCGGTAAAATCCTCTTGATTCATGATGCTGAGAGTGGGGTTGTCCATTTCGCGGACGACGATGCAGTAGTCGAGTTTTTCGGCCCGGCAGGCATCGATGAATTTTTTCTTCAGGTCGTCCTTGGAAACGGTTTCCGAAGAAGAAAAGAAGAGATTGCTCATGGTTGGTTTTGAATCGGCCAGAAAAGAGGCCCGGCCGTGGCCATTGGACTTTTCAAAATCGGTGCCCGGCCGGCGGGACATAAGGAGATTCTTGAGCTTGCCGTTTTCGACGAGGGTGACTTTTTCGGCGGGGACACCTTCCTCGTCGATGGCGTAGCCGCCGATCAGGGGCGTGCCCTTGTAGTCCTTCGCGGACGGATCGTCGATGAGGGTGACCGTGGGTGGAAGGACGCGAACGTCCACCTTCCCGCTCCATTCGCTGCGGGCGCCGAGACTGCTCATCAACTGATCCACGACCGGTTGAAACGCGACCGGGGGACGAGCGCCATCCAGCGAAGGGCCGAGAACCTCGGCGAGGAGCGCGGCGGCGGCGCGGGATTCGAAGAGAACCGGACCGGTGTAATCGGAAGCAGGCATAGCGGAACGCATGGCCATGAGTTCGCTGCCGGCGACGTTTAGGTCCTTGCGGACGGCATCCACGGACGGAAGATCGGCGGGACGCGGAGCGTACGTGGAGTAGAGATGATTCACTTCCATGCCATCGTTGGCGAGGGTGTTCAGTCCGGCCTCGATAGCCGCATAAGAATGGTTGGTGCGGACCTCGGTGCCCTCACTGGTGAGGAGATATTCGGTGAGATAGACGAGGTAATAGGTGACGCGGGATTCGTAAATCGGGGGGAAGGCGCGAAGAGCAGCGGAGGTTTCGCGGGCTTCCTGCTCCCAGTTGCGACTGGACCAATCCGAATTTTCGAGCGGATCGACGCGCTGGACGACCTGGACGCGGGAGAAATCGTCGATGTCGGAGGGGCGCGCGAGGCTGCTGAGATAGGCCTGCTTGCGGGAATATGTTTCGACGGCCTCCTTGAATGCCTGGTCGGTGGCGATCCAAAGATCCTGGCGAAGGGAGTCGTAGTCGCGGTCGATGCCGACGGTGCCGGTGGGACCGATAAAGCCGCGGAAGCCGTCATCGGCGATGAAGTTGGAGCTGTCGAGCTTGTAGTCGCCGACGCGTGCACCGACGTTCATGACGCGGCTGCGGTTGTGGGTGGAACTCATGAGAGTGCCGAATTCCGCGACGACTTCGCGGATGTCCATGTCCAGAAGACGGTATTCGATGTAGTAGGGACGCACGGGCTGATTGGAGGGCGGAATCGCGAGTTCGAGACGCGATTTGGAGCGCGCCATTTCATCGCGCATGGACTGCAGCGTGTGGTCCTTGTCCGGTGATGCCTGTGCGAAAGCGGCAGGGGCCATCGTAAGAGCGAGAAGAAATGCTGTGAGACGAATGGAACGCATTACTGAAGGCCTCCCGATTTCACGGTGTCGTGCGCCGGGGGCGGCAAGATGGGCGGCCGGTCCGTGGCTGACTCCTTTTTCTGAACTTCCAATTCCGAAGTGAGAATCGCCGGAGAGGCCGCGGAAACGGGGACGAAGCCGGATTCCGCGCCGCAGTAGCCGTTGAAAACTTCGGTGGTGTCGCCCGTGGCGACGATTTTCGTCAGAGCGGCAAGTGGCGTGCCGATGATGTCCACTCCACGGACGAGCTCATCGGGGCGGCCGTCGGGGAAAACCTTGTAAACGACGAGAGGTTCGACCTTGAAAGATTGCGGCTGGCCGCGCCCGGTGATGGTGAAACCGCCGGCGATGTCGTCGAAGAGCAGGCCGTAGGGCTTGTTTTGCTCCTTGACGAGTTCGATAAGTTTCGCGCGCAATTGGGCAAAGGTGACGGTCTTGTTGCTCTCGACGATTAGGTTTCCCTGACGAGAAACGGGCGCCGCGCCGATCTGGCGGCGGCCGTGGCCGTTCGAATGCGGGAAGCCAACCAGGGGCGAGCGCGACATTTCGAAATTCTGGAGCACGCCGTGATCGACCAGGGAGACGCGCTGGGCGATCACACCCTCATCGTCGTACTGGTAATAACCAAGCAGATCCTGATTGCCGAGCTTTTTCAGCGTAGGGTCATCGACGATGCTGAGAAAGTCCGGAAGGATGGGTTCGCCGACTTTCTTGGCAAAGGTTTGGCCTTCCGTCACGTCCTTCTGGCGATGGCCTTCGGCGCGGTGGCCGAAGACTTCATGGAAAAAGACGGCGGCAGCGCGGCCGGTGAGCAGCGCGGGGCCGACGGTGGGATCGTTGAGCGGAGAGGCCACCAGGCCTTCCATTTCTTTGCGAAGCTGTGCGGAGGCGGCGTAAACGGCTTTTTCGTCCGGAGCGTCCGCGGCATTCACCCAATCGAAATTGTAGTAGCGGTCGATGTCCATGCCGTCGCCGGCCTTGCCCTGTATGAAAAGTTCCAGGCGGTAACGGACCTGGCCGAACTGGAGTTGCGTGCCTTCGGAAGTGAGCTGGACTGTGTTCTGCGCCAGCGCGGTGAAAGTGACGATGGAATTGATGACGGCGGAGGACTGTCGGAAGTAGGCGGTGTAATCGCGGACTTTTTGTTCCCAGGGCTTGCGATCGAGAGAGAAAGAGACCCATGGCCCGGTGGAAACCTGCGGCTTTTCGCGAGAGAAGTCGGGGGCGTTGCCTTCGGCGGTCTGGACCTTCACTTCCTTGCCGGTCTTGATCTTTATGAGAGCTTCGGCGGAGGCGCGGTATTGTTTGTCGGTTTCGAGCCAGATGGCGCGGCGAAGCACATCGGAATCGTCATCGAGGGGAGCGTTGGTGCCGGGCCCGCCGGTGGGAGGCTGGCGGCCATCGACCTTGTGAGTGTTGTCGAGATCATAGCTGCCGGTGCGGACGGAAACTTCCAGCCAGCGGTTGCGGTTCTCGTCACTCTGGAGGAGGGCGCCGTTGGAGCCGGAGACGGTGGCGCGCTGGGACTCGGTGAGCGTGTAACCGATGAAATAGGCCGCGGGATCCAAACCGCCGAGAGTGGTCATGGAGCGGTCGAGTTCGGCCTTCATTGCGCCGAGGAGCGGGGAAGGTTTGGGGGCGTTGTCGGGCGCCGCGGCGGACAGGCTCGGCAAGGCGGTGAAAACCAAGCCAGCAATCAAGATCGCAAAAAGCAACGAAAGAGAACGACGGCGGCGCCGGGTGGCGCGGGATAGATGATTCAAGGGTGCCTCACTCGGAATTAGACGCAAGTGCCAAGCGTCCAGTGTACGCCACCGGCAACGATCAGACAAAGAGAGGTGCGCGGCGGAAGTGGCGGGAAAGGTATCACGGAGAGTTAGATGGGATGAGGGAGGACGGCGTTGCAAGTGGGAGCGTAATGGTTTTCTGCTAGTTCGTGGAATTGGGGAGGCGGTCGGGGTGAGAGGTTCGCCGAAGGTGGGGGGGCGGAAGAGCGGAAGCACGGAAGAGTTTAAGAACGGGGAGACCCAAGAGCACAGCCTGAAGGCTATGCTGCCGGGACAAAAAACCCGGCGGCTGGGCGGCGCCGGGTCTTGTGCTGTGGCAAAGTAGAAGCGCGGGCTTGGCTAGGGAGCAGGACATCCCGCCGTTACGGCTGTCACGGGGCACCCAGTGGGAGCAGCACCCTTGGGTTGCGTTGAGCCGCGGGTGGTGACGATGGGAATGACGATGATCGGGATCACCGCAATAATGCCGAGGGCGATGGCCGTGCCTTTGCCGATGTGGCTGACCTGCTGGAGCCCGCTCGGGCCTTCCAGATTCGTGTTGCCGACCGCATCGGTGAGGACGGAAAGCGCGGCCTGGACGACGACAGGGGAAGCCGAATCGCCGTTGCGGATGGTGGTCATCTGACCGGGCTTCAAGACCACGCAGACGCCCGCCGGGTTGCAGACGCGCACGAGACCATCGAAGACGATCACGGTCATCATGTTGTTTTCGTAAGCGGTGTAGAAGTCCGTGCCGACCACGCCGGCAACGCCGGCGGGAGTGTGCACTTCGAATTTTCCGTTAGGCTGAGTGATTTTCTGCGCCTGAGAACGCATTTTGCCGAGGCTGAGTTCCAGGTCCGTCTGCTGCGCGCCGGCGTCGTGTTTCACGATGTGCAGGGCCGAGTCCGAGCCAACGTTCAGGACCGAACCGTCATCCAGGGAGAGGCGAGCGCGGGCGTTGGCCAGGGTGTTCACCACGTCCTGCCAATCGACAACGGTCTTGGCGGAGGCGTTAATGGACTTGGAGCCGCGAGCGATATTCACGGCCGGGATGACGCGGGAAACTTCACCGGCGCGCTGGCCGGTGGTTTGCGGTTCGGCGAGCACGTCGAAAGGTATGACAATCGAGAAGGCCAGAACGCAGGCCAGCGCCAGAATAGCCGGGGACTTCATGTTCATCGAGGACTCCTAAAAGACTCACAATGATTACATTCTTTGTTACGTGAGAAGTGCGGAGGGGTCAAATGAAAACAAACGAGGAGTTGCCCGCCTAGCCACGGGAACCGGGCAGATGGGTCAGCGAGAAGCGTAATGGAAGACAGTAGCCGTCATGTCATCCCATTGGCGGCAATCGCGGGTGAATTCCTCGAGGGAGGAGAAAACGTGGCCAAGAAGATCGAGAGGAGTCTCGCCTAAGTGGCGCACGCAAAGGTCCTGAAGTCCCTCGAGGCCAAACTCCTCATCGTGGATATTGCGTGCGTCCGTCAGGCCATCGGAGCAGAAGAGCAGGGAATCGCCGGGCTGAAGTTGCAGGGAGAATTCGTCGTACTCGACGCTGGGGAAAAGACCGGGAGGGATGCCCGCGATCTTAAGGGCGCGGCAATCCTGTCCGCGGAAAAGTAGCGGGCCGGGCATTCCAGCACTGGAAATGACCATTTTAGCGGTGTCCGGATAGAAGACCGCATACTGGATGGCCGAGTGACGGCCGGGGATGCCGCGGAGATGAAGTCTTTTATTGAGAAGGCCAAGAACATGCGCGGGAGAGCAGCCGGTCTTGTGAACTCCGCGGAGGGTGCCGACGGCGAGAGCGGCGTAGAGGCAGGCGGGAAGTCCCTTGCCGGAAACATCGCCGACGTAGAGGCCGATGGTGTTGTCGGAGAGCGCGAAATAGTCCAGGTAGTCGCCGCCGACTTCGGTGACAGGCTGAAACTCGTGAGAGATGATGACGTTGTCGATGTGAAGATGTTTCGAGGGCAGCATGGCGCCCTGAATGACGCGGGCTTCCTCAAGCTCCTGCTCGCGCAGTTTTTCTATGGCAAGAAGATCGTTCAGAGGCGTAGCGGTAACCATGGCAATGTCCGGAGGGGAAAAGTACACCGGGAGGGAGACGGCGTCAGAAAAAGCATAACAGACGAGGGAGGGGAGAGGGAGAAAACGGGGGGTGTTGTTGCCAACCGCACCATGGGCCGGGAAGCGCTTGTGTACGGGATGGACCGGCGGCACAATCGGGTTATGCGAGCGCTTGCCGCAGTCCTTGTTGCTGCCATCGTCGGTTTCGGGGTGTATGAACTTTCCCTAAAGAAGATGCCTTCCACCGACCAGGGAACTGCGCCGACGCAGGCCATCAGCCTGACCGGCGTGCGAAGTGACCTGCTGCAAATTGCGCAGGCCGAGCGGGGGAGCATCGCCCTGGACAGCAAGTGCGTTTCGCTGGATGACCTGATCTCGTCCGGCGCGCTGACGATGAACCGGAAAGAGCGGGATGGTTACACGTATGCAGTGAGTTGCGCGGGGTCCGATTTTCAGGTGATCGCGGAGCATCCTGCGGCCGCGCCAGCGGCCGGGATTCGCTACCCCAAATTGGCGATCGATGGGACCATGCAGGTCCAGGAAATCCAGTAGGCCCTCCTTTTTCCGCCATTTTCGGGCAAACTCTCCGGGAACTTTCGCTTCGGCGCGTGCGTACCTCTTCATGGGACTGTAGAAGGCGGTCGGGCTCGAACAGCCGCGGAAGGGGTGGTCTATGGATGAAAATGTGATCGGACTGGTTGCGGTGATAATGTCGTTTGGATTGCCGGGGGCGGCGCTATACACCTATTATAGGGTGAAGAAGTTGCGTTCGGAGGAGAGACTGGCGGCGCTGGCGCGAGGGGCGGAAATTCCCATGGAGCCGGAGCTGTCGCAGTTTGCCCGGTCGCGGCGCGCGGGAATTTTGCTGGTGAGCGGCGGGCTGGGATTCATGATCATGTTCGCGGTGATTGCACGGCTGGTGGAGGAGCCGCGCACACTGGTGGCGGCGGCAGTAGGGATTTTGCCGCTGGCGGTGGGAATCGGCTACTTCCTGGATGCGGCGCTGATTCATAGGGACCTGAAAGCCACCTGAAGCTTGCAGGGCGGGCTGAGCGGAAGCGGTGATTGACCCTTTTGGGAACGCGGAATCGCGATTCCCGCCGAGGTGGGGCAGACCCGTTTCCGCCTGGTTCGCGGCGGAGACGTTGCGCCTGCAAGACTTCTAGTAGCGCCTCGAGGTTATCCTCCCGACATCTCTGAAGCAGGGCCCGAAGCAGCTGTGGTGTCCGAGTGGGCTGCGACAGCCCAGCGGGGAGACCTCATTTCAGGGGCCAAAGCCTGGCCTCCTCAAGACCAAAAACAAACCCAAGGGAAAAGCCGCAGGGCTCGGAGACTCGCCCTGCGCTACAGCAGCGGCGAAGGCAATCCGTTGGCGTGTGCTAAAATCGGTGCCCCATGCACCCTGCCATTCCGCAATTATTGGAACTGCAACGGTTGGACCAGATCATCGCGACGCTGCGCGCGGAGCTGGACGGACTGCCGAAGCAGTTGCGCGAGGCCGATGCGAAGCTGAACGGAGCCCGCGCGGCGGTGACAGCGGCGAAAGAGGCGCACACCCACGGGCTGACTCAGCGCAAGAAACTGGAGCTGGACGCGGAGCAGTGGAAAGGGCGGGCGAAGAAGTACCGCGAGCAGACCGCTGCGGTGAAAACCAACGAAGCGTACAAGGCGCTGCTGCACGAAGTCGCGAATGCCGAAGCGGAAGTGGCCAAGGCGGAAGACCAGGTGCTGGACGAGATGATGGCCCTGGAAGAAGTGGACCGGCGGATGAAACGGGCGGAAGCGGATCTGAAAGAAGCCGAGCAGGCCATCGCTGCAGAAAAGAAACAGATGCAAGCGCAGTACGGCGAGAAGAACAAGAAACTCGAAGGCAGCCACAGCCGAACGCGAAGGGATTGCCGGGAAAGTTCCCGACGACGTGCTGGAGCTGTACACGCGAATCGCCAAGCGGCATCCGGGTTCGGCGATGGCGGAAGCGCGCGGCGACCAGTGCCGCGGTTGCGGGATGCGCGTGTTGCCCCACGTGCTGCAGTTACTGCTCAGCGATACGGACGAAGAGGTCCTCCGCTGCGAGATGTGCGGCCGAATCCTGTATCAGCCTGGAGCCGATTCCCCATGCCGCGCCCAAGGAGACCGCGAACGGGGCGGCGAAATCATGATGCCCAAGCGCGCGCCCATGCCGCGAGGTGGAGGCTTGTTCGGCGATGCGCCGCCGGAGGCGAAGGCCATTGCCGCGCACCAGGCGAATATTGACGGGGGATCGCGGGGAAACCCCGGGCCGGCGGCGTACGGCGTGGTGGTGCGGGATGGCCATGGCGAAATTGTCGCGCGGCTGAAGAAATACATCGGCAATAACACCAACAACGTGGCGGAATATTTCGCATTGATTGCGGCGCTGGACTACGCGCAGACGCACGGAATCCGCGCGCTACGAGTCGAGTGCGATTCCGAGCTTGTGGTGAAGCAGATGCGCGGGCAGTACAAGGTGAAGAACGAGGATCTGCGGCCGTTGTTCGAGCGCGCGAAGAAAATGTCGCAGGGGCTGGAGATTTTCGAATTGAGCATGTGCGGCGGGAGCAGAATCGCGAGGCGGATGCGCTGGTGAATCAGGCGCTGGATGAGACTTCGCGGCCGCGGATCGACGGCGGCGGAGAAGCCGCCGGCCAGGGAAAATTCCGTGCGGATTATCGCGCGATGCAAGGATGGACTATTGCACCCGGAGGAGCCGCTGAATTTGCCGGACGGGACCGAGGTGGAGATTTTGCTGCGAGTGCGGAAATAGGCGGCGAAACCCGGTAGTGAGGTGTGGCTTAGTTGGCGACTCACCTCGGAACGCGGGCCCTACAGGGAGTACGACTGGCCAGCTCGTCAGGCGGCGTTGGCCTGACTTTGGGCGGGTAGGGCGATTTCAGGACGTAGGAGCGGTAGAGAGTGTCGCGTTGGGCCGGCAGGAAACCGGCGTCGTAGATGATGCGGCGGAGTTCCTCTTCATTGGTGCGGTGTCTCACGCCTGCGGCGAACACCACATTTTCCTCGATCAGAATGCTGCCGACGTCGTCGGCGCCGAACTGCAAACCAACCTGACAGACTTTGATGCCGGGCGTGAGCCAACTCGACTGAATGTGGTCGATGTTGTCGAGGTACAGGCGGCTGACGGCGAGGGTTTTCAGATAATCGACGGCGGTGGTTTCCTGGACTCGTTTGCCCAGCGCGGTATTTTCCGCGGCGAAGATCCAGGGAATGAAAGCGGTGAATCCGCCGGTCTCTTCCTGAAGCTGGCGAATGCGCTCGAGATGATTGACGCGATGGCGGAGCTCCTCGCCGCAGCCGAACATCATGGTGGCGGTGGTGCGCAGGCCGAGGGAGTGCGCGGTGCGATGCATTTCAATCCAGTCTTCGCTGGTGCACTTGAGGCGCGCGATCTTGGCGCGGACTTCATCGTCGAGAATTTCCGCGCCGCCGCCGGGGATAGACTGCAAGCCGGCATCCATCAGGCGCTGAATGGTTTCACGAATGCTGAGTTCGCTGACTTCGGCGATGCAGAGAATTTCCGGCGCGGAAAAACAGTGGAGATGAACCTGGGGATAGCGCGTTTTGAGGGAGCGGAGCAGGTTTTCGTAGTAGCCGATCTGCAGATCGGGATGAAGGCCGCCCTGGAGGAGGACGCCGGTGCCGCCGAGCTCGAGCATTTCGTCGATCTTGGCGTAGATTTCCTCGAAGGAAAGAATGTAGCCGTCCTTGGCGCCGAGCGGGCGATAGAACGCGCAGAAGGAGCAGTACTCGGTGCAAAAATTCGTGTAATTGATGTTGCGGTCGATCTGGTAGGTGACGATGCGCGGATCGTTTTTCTGCAGGCGCAACTGGTGCGCGGCCATGCCGATGCCGACGAGATCGTCGGACTGGAGCATGTCGAGCGCTTGCTGTTTGGTGATTCCCACGGCTGGGTCCTTTCCTTGTCTTGAGAACGGCCTACATGCGGCGCGCGGCTCGCAAGTTCGGGCGATGATTCGACACTCGCGATTTGCACTGGCTTCGCTTCCGGGATCAAACCCAATTCGGCGGCCAGATCATAGTAACGCTGCAGGCCGCGCAAATTCTCTTCGTCCAGAGTGTAATCGATGTTTTCGGTCGAGATAGCGGCGAAGTTTTTCGGCGGGCAGATTCAGATCGCGGGAGGCTTCGGCGCAGATTTCTGGGAGGTTCGCATGCCGAAAGCCAGCGAGTGTTGAAAGTCGCGGATGACTTCGGGGTTGACCGCAGCAGGTCTGGCGGCCCAGACCGCGAGAACGGCGGGAAGGCTGGTGAGGGAGCGCCACTTTTCGACCACGTCATAGAGGAAAAGGGAAGAGCGGTGCGGCAGGCCCGCAATTTCAGGGGAACAGCAGAGGTCGCCCGCGGCATCGCGCTTTGCGCCGGCCTCGGACTCCAGCGCCAGCCGCAACGCGGGATCGCCAATGAGCAGCGCAGCATCGGCCTGTTCGAGCATGGTGCGCAAGTCAGGGTCTGCTTCGAAAAATTCGGGAGCGATGTGCCAGCGCTTCGCGCAAAGAATGCGAACCAGCGCCTGCGTGCTGCGAGAGCTGCGATCGAGGGCGATGCGGCGAACTTCGTTCATGGGCTTTTTGGAGACGAGCAGAAGGCTGCGCACGCTTTTCTTAGAGGCGATGGAGAGATTGGGAAGGACCACAAGGCCGTCGATTCGCTGAAGCTCGATGGCCGGAATGATGGCGATGTCCACGGCACCGGAGCGAAGCTGCTCGGCACACTGCGAAGGTACGGTGAAGGAAAGCTGATACTTGCCGCGAAGCGGGCCGTGCGTGAAGCCACGCACCAGGGGCGCGGTGTTCAGGTACTGCACGATGGAGATGCGGAGCGGATTCACGTTATTTTGATCCCGAAAATGACCCATTCAGTATAACAAACGCCCTGGAAACGCGGGCTTCGGGCAAGAAGTGAGAAAGATTCAATCAGTTCAAACATGGTGAAAGGGCGCTAATCGGAAATTGGGCCGTCACGTGGAGCGGGGGTGTGTTTTGCGTTTTGTGGCGCATCTGGTAGAATTAAGGCTCTTGTTTTCTATCCTTTGAAGCGTAGGAAGTGGACTAACATGGCATTGAAGTGTGAACTCTGCGGCAAAGGGCCGCATTTCGGCAACGTGGTCAGCCACGCCAATAACACCCGGCGGCGCCGCTGGAATCCGAACTTGAAGCGGGTGCGCGCGGTTGTCAACGGCGCGCGTAGACAGCTGCGCGTGTGCACGGCCTGCATTCGCCTGGGCCGAGTGAAAAAAGCCGCTTGAGCAAAAAACCTTGAACCTTCCCCTGCATCCCGCAATCCGATTGCAGAGAAACAGTGGCGTTCATCGCGGCGCGGCGCTTTTGCCCGCGGCAGCTGCTGCTTTTTTCATTCGTGTCGGGATGCAAGTCGCAGGAGCACCATGCGCCGGACGTGTGGGCGTCGGTGAACGGAACGGAAATCAAGCGGGATGAAGTCGAGAAGTACTACAAGTCGCGGATTAATCCCGAGGCTCAGGAGACCTCTCCCGAGGAAGTCCTCTCCGGCAAGCTCAACGTGGTGGAGCAACTGATCAACAATGAAATTCTGCTGGAGCGCGCCAAGAAGCTGAACCTGGAAGCCAGCGACGGGGAAGTGGAAGACAAGTTCACGGAGCTGAAGAGCGGCTACACCGAAGAGGAATTCCAGAAGAAGCTGAAAGACGGCGGCATGACCGTGGACGACCTGAAGCGCGACCTGCGGCGGCAACTTTCGATTCAAAAACTGCTGAACCGGGAAGTGGCGGCAAAGGTCACGATCACGGATCAGGACGTCCTGGATTTCTACAATACCAACCGCAACCAGTTCAATGTCGCGGAGGCGCAATACCGGATTTCGCAGATCGTCATCACCCCGCGCAAGGATCCGCTGGTGCGCAACCGCAAGAACGACGACGCCACCAACGACGCGGAAGCGCAGCGCAAATCCAAAATGCTCATGGACAAATTGAACAGCGGCGCCGATTTTGCGCAACTGGCGATGGACTATTCCGAAGATCCAAATACGGCGGCGGCGGGCGGCGATCTGGGATACATTCCGGAATCGTCGTTGAACGCGTCGCAGACGGAGTCCGGTGCTGAAGAAAGTGGTTTTGAGTTTGAAGCCGGGCCAGGTGAGCCCGCCGATTCAGTTGAAGGACAGCATCCGCATCTTGAAACTGGTGGCGCGGGAAGCGGCCGGACAGCGCGGCGTGAACGATCCGCAGGTGCAGCAGATGGTGCGCGACACGCTGCGGAACCGCAAGGAACAGCTGCTGCGCAACGCTTACCTGGCGGTAGCGCGCGATGAAGCGCATGTGAATAATTACCTGGCGCTGCAGGTGATCGAATCCTCGGGGAAGCTACCGGATGCGGCGAAGTCCACGCTCCCGGCGCCCTCGCCGACGGCGCCGGCAATTTCGCAACCAGTGAATACGCAGTAAGATCCCAAGAACAGATTTTCAGCCGACGTTCCCCTACAACCGTACGAAACTCGCTCCGGCTAGTCATGCTGAGCCGCGGTGGTGTTTCCGCGCTGACGCATCTCAACTTTGAAATGTTGTGCAGTGTTTTCGTTGAGATCCTTCGGAGCAAAAACTGCGCGCACCTCAGGATGACAACTTTGTGTGCTGAATGGGGCACGTGGAAGCCCGCGGATTATTCGACCCAGGCGAGGACGTCGCCGGCGTTGACGGGTTGGCCTTCCTTGGCCTGCAGGCGCTCGACTTTACCTTTTTTGGGCGAGCGAATTTCGTTCTGCATCTTCATGGCTTCGACAACCACGAGTCCCTGGCCGGCCTCGACCTCGTCGCCCACTTTCACAAGCAGGCGAATCACTTTGCCGGGCATGGGGGCGAGGATCTGCTGGCGGCCTTCCACTTCGAGCGCGCCGTGTTTCCTTCCATGCCATGCGCGAAGGTCGCGGACCTCCGCCTGAAATTCGTGCGGGCCGGTCTGAAGTTTGTAGGCGCCATCGAGTGACGGCGCGATCTGGATTTCGAAAGCGGCGCCGTTCAAGATGACGGAGACGGCATGGGGCGCGGCCAGGATGACATCGGCATCCACAAGCACTCCATCGAGGGAAACTTTGTAGGAGGCGCCGTCCTTCTGAAGTTCAACGACGTGCTTGGTCTTTCCCGCAACGGAATCGAGATGGACTTCGAATTTCATGGCTGGCGATCTAGTTGCTCGCGGCGTCCCTCGTGTTTCCAACGCGACGAAGCGGGCTGCGCGGATTGGCCGCCGGTGGAAGAACTGCCCGGTTGCAGGCTTTCCCAGTAGGCGGCGGCGATCGCGGCGGCTGGTTCCGTGCCCGGGACGCGGCGGAACGGCGGGCGGACGCGGGCGAGCGAGCAACTGGTCCAGCCACTTGGTGTGAATTTCGCCGCTGAGGAATTCCGGTTCCGTGAGAATGCGGCGGAAGAGGCTGACGTTGGTGCGAATGCCGGTGATGGTGTATTCGTCGAGGGCGCGGCGGAGACGCGCGATAGTTTCTTCGCGGCTGTTGCCCCAGGCGATGAGTTTGCTAAGCAGCGGGTCGTATTCCATTGGCACGGTCCAGCCGCGATAAACGCCCTCGTCCAGCCGGATGCCGGGACCAGTGGCGATGCGGCGCGCGACAATCTTGCCCGGGCAGGGGAAAAAATTGTTGTCGGGGTCCTCGGCGTAGATGCGAACTTCCATGGCGTGGCCGCGGGGCGTGATGCTTTCCCAGGCGAAGGGAAGGCGATGGCCGGCGGCGATGGCGATTTGCAAGTTTGACGAGATCGAGGCCGGTGACCTGCTCGGTGACGGGATGTTCGACCTGAAGACGGGTATTCACCTCGAGGAAATAGAAATTAAGGTTGGCGTCGACCAGGAACTCGACGGTTCCGGCATTCACGTATCCTCCGGCACGCGCCAGGCGCACGGCGGCGTCTCCCATCTTGCGGCGGAGATCGGGAGTAATCACGGAGGAGGGAGCTTCCTCGATCACTTTCTGATGCCGGCGCTGGATGGAACATTCGCGTTCGCCGAGAGAGACGACGCGGCCGTGAGAATCGGCGAGAATCTGGATCTCGATGTGGCGCGGCGAATCGAGATATTTTTCGAGGAACACTCGGCCATCGCCGAAAGCGTTGAGCGCTTCGGAGGAGGCATCGCGCCAGCAGGAAGCAAAAGCCTGGTCGTTCGGGACGACGCGCATGCCTTTGCCGCCGCCGCCGGCGACGGCCTTCAGGAGCACTGGGATAACCCATGTCACGGGCAATCGCCTGGGCCTCTTCCGGATTTTCGATGGGTTCGTCGGTGCCGGGGACGGTGGGGACATCAGCGCGGCGGGCAAGCTGTTTGCCGGCGGTCTTCGAGCCCATCGTCTCCATGGCTTCCGCGGAAGGGCCGATGAAAGTGATACCGGCATCGGTGCAGGCGCGCGGCAGGGCGGGATTTTCCGCAAGGAAGCCGTAGCCGGGATGAATGGCGTCGCAACCGGAACGGCGTGCGACGTCGATCAACTTATCGATGCGAAGATAGCTTTCGCGGGAAGGAGCGGGGCCGATAAGGTAAGCCTCATCGGCAAGCCGGACGTGCAGCGCGGTGCGGTCCACTTCGCTGTAAACGCAAACCGCGGGAATGTTCAATTCGCGGCAGGCGCGCAGGATGCGCACGGCGATTTCACCGCGATTGGCGATTAGGATTTTCCGGAACATAGATGATGAGTTTTCAGCCGGATTCTATCATGCGAGGAAGGGCCTCCAAATGGTACGCGTCACTTGCGTGTCGTAACGTTTCCGGTGTATGACACTGGCCTGGAGTATGAGTACGGAGGAGTCCATGAAGAAATTTGCCTCTCTGTTTATTGCGTTTGTTCTCGTTGGGGGTGGCACGATCCTTTGCCAGGACGCAACGATTGCTCCTCCGGAAGGAATTGTCACCGAGGGAGTTCCGAAAATAGCTGTCACGCTCGTGGACACGGCTGGCCGCTATAGCGAAAATCGCGCTGCATTCGTGACCGATTGGCATCCGCAACGCCGCGAGATGATCATCGGCACGCGTTTCGGGAATACCTATCAGACACACCTGCTGAAAATGCCCGGCGGTGCACGCCAGCAGCTTACTTTTTTCTCAGAGCCCGTCTATGGCGGAAGGTTTCAGCCGACGGCCGGCGAGTACATGGTGTTTCAGAAAGACATCGGGGGAGGTGAGTGGTATCAGATGTACCGCTACGATACGGCAAGTGGGAACAGTACGCTGTTGACCGATGGAAAGTCGCGGAACATTCAGGGCCCATGGTCGACCAAGGGGGATCGGATTGCCTACACCTCGACGCGACGTACCGGACAGGACACCGATCTCTGGGTCATCGATCCTTCGGATCCGAAGACGGACCGGCTTGTAACCCAGTTGAAGGGCGGAGGGTGGGAACCCGCCGACTGGTCGCCCGATGATACGAAAATCCTCGTCAACGAAGGCATTTCCGTCAACGAGACCTATTTGTGGCTCTTCGATGTCGCCAGTGGGGAGAGGACGGAATTGACGCCTCGAAGCGCATCCGAAAAAGTGGCCTATTCCAATCCTCGATTCAGCCGGGACGGCAAAGGGATCTACTTTACTTCCGACAACAATTCGGAATTTCAGCAATTGCGATATCTGGACCTCTCCACAAAGCAGTCGAAAGTGCTGACCAGCAACACCCCCTGGGACTTGGATGAATTCGCTCTCTCCTGGGACGGCAAGAGCATCGCGTTTCTCACCAACGAGGAGGGGCTCAGCGTGCTGCACTTGATGGACGCCGGCACCGGAAAGGAACTGGCGGTGCCCAAGATGCCTTTTGGCCAGTTGAGCGGCCTGATTTGGCACCGTAACAATAAAGATTTGGCCTTCAGCCTCAGTTCGGCCACCTCTCCAGGAGATTGTTACTCGCTGGATGTTACCAGCGGGAAGTTGGACCGCTGGACGATGAGTGAATCCGCCGTGAAGACCGACGCATTCCGGGAACCGGAACTAGTTCGCTGGAAGAGCTTCGACGGCAAGACAATCTCCGGCTTCTTGTACGCGCCACCGGCCAAATTTATGGGCAAGCGGCCGGTTCTGATTGAAATTCACGGCGGTCCGGAAGGGCAATCGCGGCCGGAGTTCCTGGGTCGCAATAATTATTTTCTGAATGAGATGGGGATAGCCGTCATCGAGCCAAATGTGCGCGGCTCCACGGGCTACGGTAAAACGTTCACAAAGCTGGACAATGGTTTTCTCCGGGAAGACACCTACAAGGATATCAACGCTCTTTTCGACTGGATTTCCGCACAGCCACAACTGGACGCCAGCCGCATCGCCGTCACGGGCGGCAGCTATGGTGGCCACATGACCTTGGCCGTTTCCACGTTCTATAGCGGCCGTATCCGCTGTTCGGTGGATATCGTGGGCATGTCCAATCTCGTGACCTTCCTCGAACACACGGAAGGCTACCGGCGAGACTTGCGGCGAGTCGAGTACGGTGACGAACGCGACCCGAAGATGCGGGAGTTCCTGGAACGGATCGCTCCCATGAACAACATCGAGAAAATTAAGAAGCCCATGATGGTCGTAGCGGGGAAGAACGACCCGCGTGTACCGGTCAGCGAGAGTGATCAGATCGTGGCGGCGCTTAAGAGACAAGGCACTCCCGTCTGGTACGTCATGGCCAAGGATGAGGGCCATGGATTTCAGAAAAAGCCCAATCAGGATTACCAGTTTTACGCCACGATCGAGTTCTTGCAGGAGTACCTTCTGAAATGATCCAGGGATCGGCTATGGCGTGGAAATTCCTAGGTCCCGGCAAATCTTGCGCGCGAGGAAATCGTTGATCTCACTGTGCCTTGCCACGCTCGAAGTCGCACCCGTTTTCGTATTGTAGTAAATAGAGTGCCGTCCACCTTCCCGAAGAAGTTCACACCCGTGTGTTGCAAGATGAAGTAGGAGATTACGTCGTTTCACGGCCAGAGCTCACACTGTCACAGTGATTGGCTCCCGTTTTGCATCCGGTGAGCGATCTTTTGCGGAGAGAGCGCGATTCGCTTCGAGCACCAGGGTAAGCGCCTCTTTGAGGTTGCGGCGCGCTTCCGCAAGAGTGCGGCCTTGTGTATTCACGCCGGGAATTTCCTCCACGTAGGCGACGTACCACTTGCCGCGCTTTTCAATGACGGAGGTGAATTCGTGCTTCATGCAGCACAGTTTATCAAACCGCGGAAAGAATGAATACATTTGACGCGTGCGAGGGTACGAAGACACGTCGGGTGATCACGCGAACTGTTGCAGTCGTAACTGTTTGCCATGAGCACTCCCCAAGCCGAGATATCCCTCGATTCTAATACTTCCGAGCCTGCGCGGGGAATTTGCTGCGGTATTCGCTGGGGGCGACGCCGAAACAGCGCTCGAACGCGCGGCGGAAATTGTCGGCGTGACTAAACCCCACGGACTGCGCCACGCTTTCCACGGTGCAATCCGGAGCGGAAAGCCGTGTGCGCGCTTCGTCCAGACGCATCCTCCGGACAAAACTGGCGGGACTGGTGTGGAATTCTTGCCGGAAGCGGCGCGCGAATTGCCGCGGACAAAGACAAAGTCTCTCCGCAAGTACGTCAACGGAAAGATCTTGGTCGAGATGGGCCAGCATCCACGGCAGCAAATCCGCAAACCGGCTCCGCGATTGCAATTGGAACTGCAGCGGCTCCGAATACTGCTCCTGACCGCCGGGGCGTTTCACATAAACAACCAGTTCGCGCGCGACCGAGAGAGCCACCTCGGGGCCGTAATCTTCCTCGATCAGCGCGAGCGAAAGATCGATTCCCGCGGTCACGCCGGCGGAGGTCCAGAATTTTCCGTCGCGGACGTAGAGTGATTTAGTGTCCACCTTGAGTTTCGGGAAGCGCCTGGCCACGTCCGCAGTGAACTTCCAGTGCGTGGCCACGTTCCGGCCATTCAATAGACCTGTCGGCGCCAAGCCGTAGATTCCCGTGCACACGGAAGCTATGCGGCGCACGGAACCCGCATATTTCCGAAGCCATTCCACGAGCTTGCGATTCGCCCCGGGTTCCCGCAATCCCTTGCCACCGGGGACGAGCAGCGTGTCCACCTCGCGGATCGTGGAAAGATGGCGGTCGGCGGTGAGCGTTAAGCCGAACTCGGAACGAAACGTCTTTTCACCGATGGCCGCGACGGTGATCCGATAGCAGGGCTCCCAAGCGCCCCGGGACGAGCGCACGCAGGCGCTGCCAAAAGCCTCGAGCGGCCCGACCAAGTCGATGCCCATCATGCCTTCATATCCGACAAGTACGATATGTTTTGGTGTCATGGGCATTTTGGACGCACCTGGCGTCGCTTGGCGGATCCGACCTTCTCGAGTATGTCCGAAAATGCCGGATACTTGTCATTTCGGACATCTCACTTTATCGCTACACTGATCCTGTTCGCAATGCTTTTCTCAGGAGAAATTCTTATGACCGACCGATTGCTCGCAGTCATCTTCTTTATCGCTCTTTGCGGAGAGTTTGCTTCCGCTGGCCACTTTGTACACGCCCCGGCCCAAACCACGCAGGCGGCCTCGCCGGTCCGCCCGCTCAAGCCGCCCGCTAACGGCACGATCAACGTGGCGTTTATTATTTCGCAGGATACGGAGGCCATCGATCTGGCCGGCCCGTGGGAGGTGTTTCAGGACGTCATGTTCACGCCGAAGGGCGGGCCGTGGCACGGGGAAGGCGAAATGGTCATGCCGTTTAATCTCTACACGGTTTCCGATTCGCTTGAGCCATTGTCGGCGAATGGTCTGATCCTGATTCCCAGCTATACGTTCGAAACCGCTCCGAAACCGCAAATAATTGTCGTTCCTGCGCAGGGCGGGCGAAGTGCGGCGCAAAAAGCGTGGCTGCTGGCGAACTCGAAGACAGCGGATGTCACCATGTCTGTATGCACGGGAGCATCGATGTTGGCCGCGTACGGCTTGCTGGACAATCAAAAAGCCACGACGCACCACATGTCGCTGAAGAGGCTTCAGGCGCAGTACCCCGCAGTGAAATTTGTGAGCGGCACAAGGTACGTCGAGAACGAAAAGATCGCCACGGCGGGCGGGCTGACCTCCGGCATCGACCTGGCTTTGCACGTCGTAGAGCGTTATTACGGCCGCGAGAACGCGCAGAACACAGCCGACTTCCTGGAGTATGGCGGCGAACTCTGGAAAGAGCCGCAATTTGGGGAAGTGCGGGAAGTGGCGGCCAAGAAGTAGTTTTGCGGCAGAACCAGAAAGGGCTCTCGGGGACGGTCCCAAGCTCTCATCACTCGATCCCGCCCAAGGCTAGGGAACACACTCGGCCAGGAGCGGAGAAGTCGAATCCAGCCAGTGCAGGTAGGTTTCCATGGTGTGCCAACACAGCAGACTATTCTTGGCGAAGTCAGAAGAATTGAACGGGTACTCATCGTCGACGTGACCATAGTCAAGCACGATGGGAATATGAGGCGGGAGTTTCGGAACGACGTCGCGTGTATTGACGATCCTCCAGGAATCAATCCGCAGTTGATTGAATAAATGCACGAACTCCATGTTGCCGACGCGCGGTGATGCAAACGTGCAGAGGGTGGAGATATCGAATTTTCCCTTCGCGTCATTCTCCATCACGAACAGAGTGGCAAGCGCCGCGCCAAGGCTGTGCCCCGTCACTATGGTTGGCCGCTTCGGGCGCACGCGTCCTTCGGCATAAGGTGCCGTTAACCCGCGCTCGGCTTCGCGGCTGATAGCCAGCTGCTCGAGTTGCTCAGCGAAGGACCCGCCGAAGGTCTCCGGCGCGGCGACCAACGCGCGGGCGGGCGCCCCGGGCAGAGTGCGCTTCACCACCTTCAAAGTGCTGTAGATCTTGTCGAATCCGCACGCCACGCGCCCAGCGGAAGGGACTTGGCGGAAGGGAACGGGAATGGCGGCTGCATCATCGATCCACTCGATCGCGCCTTCGGTGCCACGGATGGCGATGATGCGCGAGTTCGGGTCTTGCACGCCATGGACAACGATGCCGTAGAACTTTGGTTCCTTGGCGTCGAGGATGAAGTCGGACATGTGAATCCATGCCCCGAGTTCGTACGTGGCGGGAATGCCGGCAGGCTCGGGCCTGAGCGGGTCCGGGCCCTGCGGATTCTTGAACATGGTGTAAGCGGCTTGAACGAACTGGCCGTAGAAGGAAGCTTTTTGTTTATCGAGTGGCTGGCCCAAGGGATACCTCCGAGCGTGGTCACAGGGGAATGTTGCCGTGTTTTTTCTTCGGGTTCACGTCGCGCTTGTTTTCGAGGGCGCGCAGGGAAGTGATGATGTGCTTGCGGGTTTCGGCGGGCTCGATGACGCCGTCGAGATAGCCCCGCTCGGCGGCGACGAAGGGATTGGCGAAGCGATTGCGAAATTCGGCGATTTTTTCCTGGCGGAGGCGAGCGCGTTCGCTCTCTGGGGCGCTGCTGAGTTCGCGCTTGTAGACGATGTCCACCGCGCCCTCTGGCCCCATGACGGCGATTTCCGCGCTCGGCCAGGCGAAATTGGCGTCCGTGCGGATGTGCTTGGAGGCCATGACGCAATAGGCCCCGCCGTAGGCCTTGCGGGTGATCACGGTGATTTTCGGAACCGTGGCCTCCGCAAACGCGAAGAGCAGTTTCGCGCCGTGCTTGATGATTCCGCCATACTCCTGTTGCGTGCCAGGCAAAAACCCAGGGACATCTTCAAAAGTAATCAGCGGGATGTTGAAGGCGTCGCAGAAACGCACGAAGCGCGCGCCTTTCACCGATGCGTTGATGTCCAGCGTTCCGGCAAGAAACGCGGGCTGATTGGCGACGATGCCGACGGGGCGGCCATCGAACCGCGCAAATCCCACAACGATGTTCTTGGCGTAGTGTTCGTGGACTTCGAAGAAATAGCCATCATCTACAACGGCGTGAATCACGTCCTTGATGTCGTACGGCTTCTGAGGATCTTCGGGGACCATGCCGTTAAGCGATTCCTCCCGGCGATCGATGGGGTCATTCGAAGCGCGGCGCGGAGGATCCTCGAGATTATTGGAGGGGAGAAAGCTCATGAGCTCGCGAATCATGGCGCAGCAATCGGCGTCATCGCGGGAAACGAAGTGAGCGACGCCGCTGGTGGAATTGTGAGTCATGGCGCCGCCGAGTTCCTGCTTGGTGACTTCCTCGTGGGTGACGTTCTTGATGACGTCGGGCCCGGTGACGAACATGTAGGAAGTGTCCCGGGTCATCAGGATGAAATCGGTGATGGCCGGGGAGTAGACGGCGCCGCCAGCACAGGGCCCGAGGATGGCGCTGATCTGGGGGATCACACCGCTGGCGAGAGTGTTGCGAAGAAAAATGTCCGCATAGCCGGCGAGGGAAGCCACGCCTTCCTGAATGCGCGCGCCGCCGGAATCGTTCAGCCCGATCACGGGAGAGCCATTGCGCATGGCGAGATCCATGATCTTGCAAATTTTGAGCGCGTTGGTTTCGGAGAGGGAGCCCCCAAAAACGGTGAAGTCCTGAGCAAACACGTAAACGAGGCGCCCATCGATACGGCCGAAGCCGGTGACGAAGCCATCGCCGGTGGGGCGATTTTCCTCGGCGCCGAAATCGACGCAGCGATGGCGGACAAACTTGTCGAGTTCCTCGAACGTGCCCTCGTCGAGAAGCAGGTCGATGCGTTCGCGGGCGGAAAGTTTGCCGGCCTTGTGTTCGCGTGCGCGGCGTTCGGCGCCGCCGCCTTCTTCGGCTTCCTTGGACATGCGGCGCAATTGGTCCATGCGGCCGGCGTTTACCGGCGAATCCCAAGTCACGTGATTTTTATCGGCCAAGAGGGCCTCCGTCGGAGGAAGTGGGTTTCGGGGCGAAGATAAGCACGGCAAGATGCGTGGCCAGCCAGACCGTGCCGAGCAACAGAACCACGCCGAGAAGGAGCTCCGCGGCCATGGCCCCGGCGCGGGGCAGGGGCGATTCGATGGCGGTGACTGTTAGCGTGGCGCGAACCAGAATGACCATGGCGCTCAGGGTCATGGCCACAATCAGAAGAGCCGTCAGAATGGACAGGAGAACGTGTCTCATTTGCGAGGGTCCGCGGACAAACGGTCCGCAGCCAAAGGATAACGCAATCGCGGTGAATTCGATATGCAACACAAGCAACGCGGGCTGGAGCAGACGGATTCTATCGCAAGCCGGACCAGTCGTCCGCAACCAGGATGGAATCGCTGGGATTCGATGGGTCGTACTTCACGCTGGCCTGTTGCCCGGCCACCAAGCGATCAAAGCGCACCTGGCTTTCCAGACCGGTAATGTCCTGCGCGGTGTGATAGGTCACGCCGGAAATGGAATAGCTGTAGGAAACCATGTGGCGCGGCCGCGTGTCAGGTAGTGGGCGCGCACGCGAACCGAGGAGGCCGCGAGGCTGTTCGACGGGCGCAGCTGGTTGCTCATTCAGTTCAACGACCTGGCCCTCGGCGATTCGGCCGATTTGATTGAGGTGCAGCCTGCGCTTGCGCTCGGCATCTTGGGGATCTACATGCGGACGCCGAAAGGCATACACGAGCAGGGCAATCGCCAGGATGCTTCCGGCACCCAGGGCAAGGACTAGCTTCCAATCGGCGAGCAGTTCTTTCAACGCTCTACCCCTTGCAAAAACAAACGTGGATTGACTTTGGAATTGGAACGGACTCTGCTACCGCCGCTGATTTCCCGGCGGAGCAGCGCCCCCGTTCCCCCACGAAGGGCTAGTTTACCGGAAGCCGCCTGGGTGTGCGATGGCCGCGGCAAGGGGATGCACTGGATTACGCAACACGCCGATGCCGGCCACGGAGACTTCGACCGTATCTCCAGCCACGATAGGGCCGACGCCGGCGGGCGTGCCCGTGGCGATCAGATCGCCGGGGAAAAGAGTCATCATCCGCGAAATCCAACGAACGAGAAAGGCGGCGGGATAAGCCATCAGAGAAGTGCTGCCGGATTGGCGGGTCTTGCCGTTCACGCGGCATTCGACAAGGACATCGTGCGGATCGAGCTGCGTTTCGATGTGCGGGCCGACGGGGCAGAAAGTGTCAAAACCTTTTGCGCGGGTAAACTGCACGTCCGCCTTCTGAAGATCGCGGGCTGTGACGTCGTTCAGGCAGGTGTAGCCGAGAACGTAGGACAGCGGGTCCGCGTCGTCGGTCAGGTGGGCGCACTTCTTTCCGATCACCACTCCCAATTCGCCTTCGTGTTCGACGCGGTTCGAGTATTTTGGCAGGACAATCGGCTCTTCAGGGCCAATGAGGGAGGAAGGCGGCTTGAGAAAAATGAGAGGTTCCTTGGGCATTTCGTTGCCGAGCTCGGCGGCGTGAGCGGCGTAGTTGCGGCCCACGCAGACGATCTTGCTCGGCTCGCAAGGAGCCAGCAGGCGAACGTTTTTCAAATCCCAGATTGTATGCCCTTCGACCCAGTCGTCCCAGGGAAGTCCGGCGATTTCGCGGACGGCGCCCTGTTCGAAATCCAACAGGCCGTAGGAAGAGGAAAGCGTGCGTCCGGCGGGCGGTCGAGAGTGGTAAAAACCGGCAGAATTTCATTCGATGGTGGCTCGCTCAGTTACGGGCATGAGAGCTGTCCATTGCGCGGACTCTCCAGATGATCGTACCAATCCAGGAGAGCGTCGCAAAGATCAAATAGATGACCGCCCCGAGAACGAAGACTTGGAGCGCGCTGTAATATTCCTCGAGCAAAACGTACACGAAGCCGAGGATCCGGTAGGTCAGCGCCAGTATTGCCCACGCGAGCAGGCCGGAGATAAGGAGTTCCGCCGGAGAACGGTAGAAGCGCATCAGCGGGATGCAGGCGAAGAGGATGACCAATGCCGTGGCCGCGAAATTGAGTTCCATGACGAAATGTTCGAGGAGCAGCACGCGATTGGCGATCAGGAACCAGGCCGTGAAAACGAGGCCGAGAGCGAGGCCAGTCATAGACTGCCCGTGCGCACGGCAACATCCTCCAGGAAACCGGGCGAATGGTCGCCGGAGAATTTGCCAGTGACCGGCTGGGCGCTGAACTTCCCACGAGGTTTACCTCCTTTTACTTAACCCAGTGCGCGGGCGAAAGTTACGGAACCTCAGCAAGCGCGGGCGCGCTGGGCACGCTCTCATTACCGGCACGATCCACTGCCGTGACGGTGTACCAATACCGTCGGCCAGTGGATACGGCAGAATCACGTAAGGACGGGTGAGGGTAATAGATCCGGGGTGAGCAACTGCCCGTGCGCGTTTTCACTCTCACTACGATAGACGCGATAACCGGCCATGTCGGTTTCAACATTTATCGCCCAGGAGAGATCCACCACGAAAGTGCCGGACGTAGCGCCGGGAAGAAGTGCGGCGACGACATCCTGTGGAGCAGCCGGAGGGAATGTATCCTTCGGCGTCAGAATCGCCGGGCGGGAATCGCCCGATTCCAGAGCGTGCGCCGTTCTGGCTGATCACGCTGCGCACAACATAGGCGTAGGTCCTCCCGAAGTCGAACCCGGTATCCTGATACTCCGGCATAGTTGTGACGGCAATCTGCAGGAGAGGCAGTTTCCAGACCGCGGCGTGCAAGTCCTTCTCCGCGGCGGCCGGCGGAGGCGAGATCGAGTTCTCCGCGATAGACGTGAAACTCCGGGTTGGCGGGAAGCGGGTCTCCGGCAGCCGTGCTGCTTCGGCGCGGCCCATTTCAGTTGAATGCTGCTTTCGGTCACGAGTGCATCCACCGAGCCAATGCGCTCCGGAACCGGATACAAGCTCACGGAAACCCGTTGGAATCCGGAGAAGCCTTCTTCGTCGCTGACTCTGGTGCGCACGCGGTAAAGCACAATTTGGCCGGGATGCGCGCGCAGTCTCCTCCGGCTGCACGGGGTCGGGAAACGAACCTTGCCTTGCTGCACGTACGCCGCTCAGAATCGAACCGGGCACGGTGTCGGCGAGGTGAAAAGATTTTGCGTCCGGCGTGCCGTCCGGCCGCAAACGACCCGCGCAGCACTTCCACGGTTGGAACCTCCGTGAGCCGCTGCGCCCAGCGTGCTCTTCGATGGCAGGGTAAAGGTCAGAAGCACACCGTCGCCGAGCTGGTGAGCCGTGAGGTCGGTAATCGCCACGGGAATCGGCGGGGAAGGGGGTAGCGGTTCGCCCGGGCGCGCCGCATCCCGCAGCGAAAATAAGTAGGAAAATCGAAACGCGAAAATCGGCGGTCCAGAAATCGCTCCACCTGCTTGCGCGCTGCCTCGCCCTGCACGAGTTTCGAAGTTCCATTTTCGAGTTTCGGATTTTAGAGGATGTAACGGCTCAGATCCTGGTTCTTCACGATCTCGGCAAGCTGCTTGTTGACGTAGGCCGCATCGATCTTGACGGTCTTTTTCTTCAGATCGGGAGCCTCAAACGAGAGTTCGTCCAGAACCTTTTCCAGGATGGTGTGCAAACGGCGCGCGCCGATATTTTCGGTCTGCTCGTTGACGCTGGTGGCAAAGCGCGCGATAGCCTGCACGGCGTCCTCGGTAAAGCTCATCTTCACGCCTTCGGTATCCAGCAGCGCGATGTATTGCTTGATGAGGGCGTTTTTCGGTTCCGTGAGAATGCGGACAAAATCCTCTTCCTTCAGGGACTGCATTTCCACGCGGATGGGAAGGCGGCCCTGAAGTTCGGGAATCAGGTCGGAAGGCTTGGTGACGTGGAACGCGCCGGCGGCGATGAACAGGATGTGATCGGTGCGGATCATGCCGTAGCGCGTGTTGACGGTGGTGCCCTCGATAATCGGCAGGATGTCGCGCTGCACGCCCTCGCGGGAGACGTCCGGGCCGTGGCCGGATTCGCGCCCCGCTACCTTGTCGATTTCATCCACGAAGATGATGCCCATCTGCTCGGCGCGCTCGACGGCCACGCGCGTGACCTGGTCCATGTCCAGGAGCTTGTTCTCTTCCTCCTGAATCAGGTATTCGAAGGCATCGGAGACGGTCATCTTGCGCTTCTTTTTCTGCTGCCCGAAGAAGCCGCTCAGCATGTCCTTGATGTTGACATCCATATCCTCGATGCCCTGATTGGAAATGATCTCAAACGAGGGCATGGCGCGTTCGCGGACTTCCAGGTCCACCATGCGCTGGTCGAGTTTGCCTTCGCGCAATTGCGCGCGGAGTTTCTCGCGCGTGCGCTTGGTCTGCTCGCGCTGCGCGGCCAATTCGCTTTCCGGCGTGCCGTCAACCGTCAGGGGCGGGGGCGGGAGCAGCAGATCGAGGATGCGCTCTTCGGCGGACTCTTCGGCGCGGTCGGCGACTTCGTCGAGCTTTTCTTCGCGCACCATGTCGATGGAGGTTTCCACCAGGTCGCGCACCATGGACTCGACGTCGCGCCCGACGTAGCCGACTTCGGTGTACTTCGAGGCTTCCACCTTCACGAACGGGCAGCCGGCCAGGCGTGCCAGGCGGCGGGCGATCTCCGTCTTGCCGACGCCGGTGGGCCCGATCATCAGAATATTTTTCGGCAGCACGTCTTCCGCAATTTCCGGCGGCAGCTTCTGTCGCCGCACTCGATTTCGCAGCGCCACGGCCACGGCGCGCTTGGCGGCGGCCTGCCCGACGATGTACTTGTCGAGCTCCTTCACGATTTCGCGCGGGGTCATGTCGTCCAGCGCGGGGAGCAGTTCCTCCTCTTCGGGACGGCCATCGCCGTTTATCGGCGGGAGAAGCGTGGTCTCTTTCTCGGACTTGCTGTTCATTTAGGTTCGATTCCTCGTATCCGCCGTGGGATTTGTGCCCGCGCTTCCCGCTAGATTTCCTCGACGGTAAAATTCTCGTTGGTGTAAATGCAAATTTCGCTGGCGATGTGCATGGCCTCGAGCGCCGAGCTCTTTCATGGCCAGCTTCGAATGCTTCAGCAGCGCGCGAGCGGCGGAGAGCGCGTACATCCCGCCGGAGCCGATGGCGCACAAGCCGTCATCCGGCTCGATCACGTCGCCGTTGCCGGAAAGAACGAAAGTGCCCTTGGCATCGGCAACGATCAGCAGCGCTTCCAGGTGGCGCAGCGCGCGGTCCTTGCGCCACTCCTTCGCCAGTTCCACGGAAGCCTTCTGCAGGTTCCCGGAGTGCTCCTGAAGCTTGCCTTCGAAGCGCTCGAACAGCGAGAGGGCGTCTGCCGTCGAACCCGCAAAACCGGCAACCACCTTGTCATTGTAGAGCCGGCGCGTTTTCCGGGCGGTGTGTTTCAGGACGTGATCGCCCATGGTGACCTGGCCATCGGCAATAAGCACCACTTTGTTGTCTTTGCGCACGCACAGTACCGTCGTCCCGTGCCTCTGTGGCTCACCGGCTGAATTTCGCATCCCCCAAGTATACCGCGATGGCCGATTCCGGTCATGGAGAGGAGGAAGGAGGAGGGAGCTGAGAGGGTTACTGCGTGACCTCGCGGAAGGAGAGAATTTGATAGTTGATCGGCGCCAGGGCCTGGATAAGAAAACAGGAGTTGTAGTAAATGCCGGCGCCGCCCGTGGCGCTGTTGAAGGTGACGGAAGAGGCGCCGAGGTTGGGACCGGGCAACAAATTGCCCGCGGCATCGCGCGTCTTGGCAACAATTATGGCGCCATTGAACTGGCCATTCCCCATTCTCGACCCCGTGAAGGTGCCTTGCCCGATCACGAGAACAATCCCGTTCCACGAGGCATCGGGGTCGTAATTCAGATTTCCGGTCACCAGAAGAATCCCGTAACCGGTGTTGTGCCACGACGTGAGATCGAGGTCGCCGTTGACGACCACCGTCATGGGGTTGGTGGGAGTCATGGTCGTGGGCATGTTGCTGCGGTTCGCCGGGCCCGTGATCACGTCGTCGGCATTTTGGGTGATGGTCTGGACCAGCCCGTCCAACTGAGTTGGTGTCTGAAGAGTCGGGGGAAGGGTCACCTGGCCCACGCTTGGTGTTGCGGAAGCCGGCGGCGGAGGTGTGAAACCCGTGTAATTGGCTTGGTGCGGACTGGTGCCAGCGACGACATTGGCCTGGTCGGCCGGATTTGTGACGCCGATCGCGGGCACTGGAGCTACGGGGGGAACCGCGCAGGATCTCCCCGTGGTCGGATCCTTCCCGTCGACATAGAAGGCGCTGGAGTTCGGGCCGGTGTAACTCACACCGTTGCCGGCGAGAATCAATGCAGCGGGAAAACCTTGGGTGAGGGAACTCGGAGCCATAAGGGACTGCAATGTGTATGGAGCGACGACGTATTGCAGGTACTTTGTGCTCTTGTCCGGCATATAGGCAAAAGCGGTGACCTCCAGCGCCTGAACGTTCTGGGAAGAGATCAGGCTCAGCCCCGCGCCGTTATAGAAGAGCGGAGTCGTCGAGTCATACGTGCCGTCCGAATTCACGTCCACGGAAATCGCTTTCTCGGTGATGGCGTTGACGCGTACCCACTTAAAAACGGGCCCGGGCAGTCCGGCCATCGGCGAGACGGAAGTGGCCGGCGCGTGGACGTTGGCGCCGCTGAGTTGCCAGGTAAATTCCGTGCCGTATTCCTTGTCCGCATACGGGCTGGCGGGATTCGTAGGGTCCACGGTTTCGCCATTCGCCGGATTGAGAATGTACACTACATCCGTCAAGCCAAAGGACGTTCCCGAACCGTTAAAGAGAGTGGGATAAGTGTTGCTCTTGTTAAGGAAGTCCGGATTCCGCGTCAGCAATCTTCCCCGGGCCTCTTCCAGTCCGGCGACAGCCGCGTAGTAGGCGGCCGTGGAGGTGCGATAATTTCCCGCGAGGGCAGTGTCTGTCCCGCTGGAGACAAGGAGGGCGATGCCGACCACGCTGATCAAGAGCAACGCGAAAATGGCGATCAGCAAGGCCGAGCCTGCTTCACGGGGACTCGTTCCGGATTGGCGACACGCTCTCATGGTCAAACTCTCGCTCCAGACTACCTAGTTTACCGGGTTCACGCGGTGACCGCTGCCATTTAATTCCACGAGCTTCAGGTTCAGCGTCTGCATATCCCGCTGCGGCGTCATCACAATCAGGTTGACTTCGACGTCGCGGATGTTCTTGGGTGAATTATAGGCGCCTGCCGACGGACAGGGCAGGGCCCCTGTCGGTGTGTCGCAAGTGTATTGGAAAATGGGCTGGGGCCGCCCGCCGGGAAACATGGATGGGTATTCCGCGGTGATCTGCGCGAGTTGCACCGGTGAAGCGGCGCCGGGGTTATTCATCACATTGGCCAAGAACGGGACCCTTTGCCCCGACGATTGAACCGTCGAGAGCGGATCCCCTGTCGTCTTCGGTGACACGACCACACGATCCAGCGTATTCGTTGTGGTGTCGAGGTGATACCAGATCCAGCTGACAAACGTATCCGTGCTCAAGCGGGTTTCCACGATGAGGTCGTAATCACCGGGAGTCGCGCAGCTCCCGCCGCCGCCGGTGCCGATCTGGCAGGGTGCCGGCGGATTATAGTTCGGGCTCCACGCCACCGGATTGGTCGCATAAAGCGCGGTCGATGGCAATACCGAAAACATGTCGGCCGGAGGATAGCCGGAAACGTTGAAGTCGCGCACGATCTGGTCCATGGCCAGGCGCGCATCCTGATAGGCCGCCGTCAATTGCGTTTCGCCGCTGTATTTTTTCTGGGAAAGGTTGAGCAGTTCAAACATGGCGCCGCAAATGATCAGGAAGATGGCCATGGCCACCAGCATCTCCAGGATCGTGAAACCTTGCCCGGCCGAATGTCTCCGTTCCATGCTTACTTCTCCACCATGGTGTCCAGCGTGATCGGCAAAGTGAGCGTCTGCATGCCCGGCCGGAAGACGCCAACAATAATCCTTTTTCCTGTGATCAGTGGGCCGTTGGTTACCGTGAACACCGCCCACCGCACATCATACGGAGACTTGTAAGGATCATTTGGGTCCGTGTACGTGAAGCTGTAACCGGGAACTTTGGCTGCTGAAAAGTCGATCATCAGAGCGCCAGAATTAGGATTAACCACCAGCGGGCTGCCGACGGGTTGCCTAAGCAGCGCCGGATTGCCCAAGTTGCAGGTAGTTGCGATCGGGCAGGTCACGCCCACGGGGTCGATAAACGTGAACGCGGTGAGCGGCTGCTCGCGCAACGCTTCCATTTCGCGCTGCGCAAAAACCAGCGCGGTTCCGTCATTGCGATTGTTGGAGTTCAGCATGCACGGAAGTAGGCACGAGCTGCGCCACCGCGACCAGGCCCACGATCACGATCGCGTGGCGATCAACATTTCCACCAGCGTGAAGCCCCGCTGGCCCGTCGCGTCTGCTTGCGATTTTGTTCGCGTGCGTTCACTTCTTCCCGTTCCCCTTACCGCAGTTGTTGCCAGTTCCCCGCAGCGTCCGCCGTCCAGATCTGGATCGAGCCCACGGGCATGAGGAAGACCGCCCGGTAGCCCGCCTCCGGCGCGAGCGCGCTGCCCAGATAAAACACGTTCACGCTGGACGGCGGCAGCACTGCTCCCCGCGCGTCGAACCACACTGCCGGACGCGGTCGGCGAAGGCGCGGTGGGGACGATGGAGTTGACCGCTGCCGCGATCAGGGCGGAAGTGCCTGGCACGCTTCCTCCATCGACAAGATTTCCCGAGGGCCCCAGCAAAAACATTTTCTCCGGCGGATCCAGCGCGTTGTTCCCGTTCGAATCCACCCAGACGTTGGTGTATCCCGCTGCGCCCGAGGTCTTGATCATGCATTGCACGGGCGTGTTCAGCCGAATCGCCTCATAGCGCGCCAGCCGCAATATGTCCGCCACCTCCGTTGCCGCGTTGCTCAATTCGTAAGCGTGATAGGCACGCAGGAAAGCAGGCAAGCCAACAGCCAGCAGGATCATGGCCACCGCGAGCGCGACGACGAGTTCCGTGAGGCTGAAGCCCGCCCGCCGCTTCGCTGACGGTGGCAATTCGAGACCTTTCCTCTCTCATGCAACAAATATGACCGTGGCCGCCCCGGGACGGGATTAGACCGGCCTGGCTGGACTGAGACCTATAAACTATCAGGCTTTCGGGAGTTAGGATAGGTGTTATCTCTGCGGGTAATATTCACGTTTTGATCGAGAAGCAGCATCCCGGTGCGGCGGATCTACTTCTGCGGCGTTGACCTTCCCGCCGGTGTCCTTGGCAAATTGCTCGCGCAAGCGACTGTTCCGTGAAAAAATCGCCGGGAAGATTCGGATTGTTACTGCAGGAGGTGTAAAAGATCTGGTGGGTGCGCCGGCCGTTGTGCTCCCGGCTGACCTGCATGGCAGTCTGCACGCCGTCGTGTTCCTTGTAGTTGGTATAAATGGTTACGTCCTCGTCCATGTCCTGCGTCTCCTCGTTGGGTGTCAGACCACCGTGCGCACGGCAGGTGCGACCCACGCTCGAGCGCCAGGCGAATCTTCGGCCATCCGCATCGGTGATTGTCCACCCACTCCACCTGTCGCAAGTCCGCGATCCCAAGGCCCGCGTACCGCAGGTAAACACCTTCTTCGTTCACTCGAGTCAGGAGCAGGTTGTGGATTTGACGCTTCAACGTGTCTTGAAATTCCGCCACCACCGTGGCATCCGCCTCACTGACCCCGCCCTTGTCCATCGTCCAGCCCTTGTCGCCGTTGAACAACTGGATGAAAGAGCCGCCTTTGACCGGCAGCCTCCCGATCAGCAAGGCAAAGGGGCCTGCCTTGGTGGTTTTTACCTCGTATTCGGTGCGGTTTTTGTCCGGGTAGTGCCAGTAGTTGTGAATGAAGCTGAAGCCCAGCATGCCGCCGCCTCGATCGAACTGTGCCACGCGCCCATCGCAATCGCTTTCCTCATTGTTCCGATAGGCGAAACCGCCCAACGCTTCAATCGCCTGTTCCACTAACTGTTTGGCCTTGGCGCTGCTCCGCTCCGGATCCATGGTTTCCGGATTCTGCGCGACAGCGGGGGGCAGCACCAGCAGTAAGCTGAGCGCCGCTCGCACGCAACAATGTTGAAGACTTACCCGCACAAAATTGAGCCCCCGTTCACGTTCAAGATTTCGCCGGTCATGAAATTCGAAAGGTCCGAGGCAAGAAACAGAATGGGGCCGGCAATTTCCTCTGCCGTGGCGGCGCGCCCCAGCGGAATCATAGTGGAGGCCATTTTCTTCCCAGCCTTGGTGGCCAGCACGTCGTTCGACATATCCGTCGCCACCCATCCCGGCGCGACGCTGTTCACGAAAATCCCGTGCCGCGCCAGTTCGGTGGACAATCCCTTCACCAGGCTGATGATTCCCCCCTTTGATGCGCCATAGTGGGTGTGGAACGATTCACCGCGCTGGCCCGCGGTCGAACTAATGGGGATAATTTTGCCGGACTTCTGCTTGATCATCTGCGGCACCGCGAAGTGAATGATCGAATACACGCTCGTCAGGTTGATGCGGATCATATCCTCCCATTGCTTCTCTGCCATTTTCTCGATGGGCAGGTCCTCCCGGTTCCACACGCCGGCGTTGGGCACCAGGATATCTAAGCGGCCAAGGCGCTTGATGCCGTGCTCCACGAGCTTGCGATTGTCTTCGTGCTTACCCACGTCGGCTCTGAACGCTTCCACACGCGTGCCGTGTTTGGCGGCCTCCTGCTCGATTTGCTTGGCGGCGTCCTTTGCGGAGTTGTAGCTGAAAATAACGTCCGCGCCGGCCTGAGCGAACATTTTGACCGCTGCCGCGCCGATGCCTCGGGAACCTCCGGTAATGAGTGCCGCTTTTCCTGCCAGTGAGATCATGTCTCCCCCATGTTCTGATTCGTAAAATCGCCCCGCGGTTGGTTGGACCTGAATTTACGATTTCATCGCCGGGAGCTTGTGGGTTCCCCGCGCGGCTTCCACCAGCCCCGAAAACAACCGCGCGGCCAGAGCGTCGCCGCGCATGCGTTCCGGATGCCACTGCACACCGATGACCCAGTTGGCATCGCCCGCCCATTCCACGCATTCCACGATGCCATCGCTGGCTTGGGCGGTAACGCGCAACTGACGGCCAGGCCTGGCAATCGATTGGTGGTGCGAGCTGTTTACCACCGCCTGGGCCGAGCTCGCCAACTTGGCCAACTGGCTCTCCGCGGTAAGGCGCACGTCGTGCCGTGGGTCGTCTGGCAACTCCGGCTGCACGTCTTTTCTGCGGTGTGCGATGCCGGTACCGGTCTCGCTGCGCAGGTCTTGGATCAGCGTTCCGCCAAGGTACACATTCAAGAGCTGGCATCCGTAGCAGATGGCCAGGACCGGCTTTTGGGCCTCAAATGCATAGCTGAGGATGGCGCGATCGGTGCGTTCCCGCGGCTGGTCGGCTGGCTCGGATTTGCCGTGATTCACACTGCCGTATTCCGCCGGATCGACGTCGGCAGGGCTCCCGGGCAGAACAAAACCATCAAGCCCCGGCAATTGCCCCTTGAGCGCCTCCGGATGAGCCAGCGAGAGCAAAACCGGCTCGCCGCCGGCTTCCTCCACAGCCTCAACATAATTGCGGATTTTGGGCAGGTTCCCCTCGGCCTCCTCCTGCGATGTCCGCCAGGGGATGCCAATCCTCGGTCGGTTGGGGCCGTTGGGAGTCATGGAACCCAGAATCGTAACACTTCGGCGGGAAGCGCAGCAACCGGGGGCCTGGGAGGGTGTCGGCGCAGTTTCAGATAGCACGAATCGTTTGGCGCCTCACCTCCCGCGGATATGGCTCTTTACATTGCTGGTTTGGCCGCGTCCCCCGGAGCGGCATCGGGCGGGGGTTCCACGATTTTTGGCACGGTGATCCGCTGCCTGTCCTCGACCGCGAACAGCAAGTAATTGCTAAAGCTATGCCTGCGATGAACCTGCCGCCCTTTCCACGCGAAGTATACCTCGGCACTTTGTGGCAGCCACATATTCACGTTGCCTTTGTGGAATTTCACGGGACCGTACTCGATCGCAGTATGCTCGGCAATCAAGCGAATTTGCGGCATCGGTGCGACCATATCCGTTTCCATCCTGACGATCTGATAGTTGTCGGCTGAAATCCAGGCGCGCCCCTTCAACGCCACGGAATACGAAGGGCCGTTGAGGCCAAGCTGGTAGCTCTGAATTGCGTTCGGCATGCCGGGCCGTTGACGAAAATGGACTTGCCAGGCCAGCCCGCCGTTCCACCGCGTCAATCCTTCGCACGTCATCTCATAATTCGGCGAGTAGAAGGGATGAAAAACCAGCGTCAGCGCCGGCAGTCCATTCGTGACGATTCCGTCGGGAAACTCAGACTGGCTTCCTCCGCCGTTCCGGTATTCTGTAACGCTCAGGAAGCCCTGCCGCACTTCCTGAATAGAAACCATGTAATCGAACTTGCGTTTTTCCGGATAGGAAGCCAATCCATATCGGTTGATCGATTCGTGCATGAGCGATTCTGTTGCGGCATACCGATCGACGTCGTGGACGAATTCGACGAGCTGATTCCCTGCTTTCTGTAAGACTTCGTCCAAAGAGCACGCCGCGCCATGTTCCACTGGCGGCATTTTCTCGTCCACGTCCGGCGGCAGCCAGTTCGAGGGAACCGGCAAATACGCGTCCCCTGCCGTGACTTCCGCCATCTCGCCTGCCGCTGCGTCCTTTGACGTCTCCGGGGCCGCAGGCTTCTCCAATCTCTCGAGTTGTTTTGCCGCGATAGCATCCGCCGGATTTGAATGGAGATAGCCTTGCAAAATCTGGATCGCGCGCTCCTTATCCCCACCTTCCGCCAACGCGCGTGCCAGAAGCGGTTGCGCAGACGCCGCTTGCTCATGGCCCAGTTCTATCGCGCGCTCTGCGTGTTTGATGGCGTCCTCGCGCATGCCCTGGAGCAAGTACGCTTGCGCGAGGAGCGTGTGTGCGCGCCAGGACGAAGGTTCTGCATCTAACGCCCTGTTCAGATAGGGCATGGCTTCGGCGGCTTTGTGCTCCTGCAGCAGGCCTTGGCTGACAGCGATCAGCGCACTCAAGTGTTTGGGATTGAGTTCGAGGGTCTTCATCCAGCAGACCCGGGCCTGGGCGGGGTTGTTCGACTTTGACCAATACATGCCGAAGAGATACTCGACCTCCGCGCTGTCGGGCGCCGCTCGCTGTGCCGCTTCGAGATGGCTCCGCGCATCGCCCGGTTTGTTGGCGCGTAGTGCTTCCAATGCTTTTCCCACGTCCTTCTGAACCTTGGGAGTAAGGGCGGCGATTCCCCTGCCGGACGCAGCTTCTTCCTTGTCCGACATCGGCTGAAGGTCAACCCTGACCTTGACTTCTGTGCGGTCCAGCATTTCAAATGCTTTTTTGGTCGTCTGATATCCCGGGGCTACCACCTCCGCCGTCAGTTCACTCTTTGGCACGTTGTTGAACCTGGCCTTCCCTCCTTTTGCCATTTCCGTGAGGATAACTTGGCCGTTGATCCTCAGCAGGGACACCACAACGGGCCCCTCAACCGGCGCCCCGTCAGGCCCTTTCACCTCGACTTCCACCGATGCGTAAAAGTAGAGGTTTCCCGTGGGATTACTCAGGTCGCCCGTCGGCCTAGGGGGAGCTTGCCGCCCCACAAGCACCTCGGCGGACAACAGCAAGCCACACACAACGACCGCAGAAACCTGGGAACACTTCACAAGACCCGCCCGTCTAGCCACGTTCATCCACCCCGCAAGGAGCCTGACTTGTGCGCTCATTTTACAGCCGCGCCAGCCCAAATGGTATCGGTTTCAGCGTAGCCCCAGCCCCTGCTAAAAGGCGATCAGTCCTCCGGCGGATTGTGGTGCATGGCTCCCAGTTTGCCAGCTGGAATGCGCGCTGCCGAGCTTACGCGCGCCTCACGAGAGTGTCCGGTAGCGCTTCTGGCAGGCAAAATTCGGGGCGGTGAAAGAATGCGGGCAACTCGTTCAGCCGTTGCTGCAATTTTTCGAACTTGTCGGCGCGCACGGTGACGTGGCCCAGCTTTCGCCCGGGTCGAGGCGATTTGCCGTACAGATGCAGGTGCGTGTTTGCGACTGCGCAGGACCTGCTGGCGCGTCGGGCAGCTCGCCGATCAAGTTCACCATGGCGGAATAGCCCAACGGTGGCCGTCGAGCCCAGCGGCATGCCGAGAATCGCGCGCAGGTGATTTTCAAATTGGCTGGTGACCGCGCCTTCGATGGTCCAGTGCCCGGAATTGTGGACGCGCGGCGCGATTTCATTCGCCAGAAGCTTTCCATCCACCTCAAACAGTTCGAGGCAGATCACCCCTGCATAATCCAGCGCCTCCAGCACTTTGCGCGCTGCTTCCTCGGCGGTTTGCTGCAGGCCCGGAGGAAAGGCCCGGCGCCGGGGCCAGCGAGAGCCGCAGAATTCCGCCGCGATGGTGATTCTCCACCAGGGGATAGAAAGCCGTCTCGCCGGTGCGGCTGCGCACTCCGAGAATGGAAAGCTCACGCGTGAAGGGCACGAATTTTTCCAGAATCATCGGCACGCGGGGAAATTCCGGCCGCGCCCTCTCCACGTCTTCGGGCGTGCGCAGCAGCCACTGCCCCTTGCCGTCATAGCCCAACCGGCAGGTTTTCAGTACAGCCGGGAAGGCCCACTTGCTTGATCGCGGCGTCGAAATCGTCGTGTTTCGCAATCTCCGACGAATTCCGTGGTGCGAATTCCAGGCGCTGGAACAGGCACTTTTCGCGCCGGCGGTCCTGGGCTTCTTCCAGCGCGGCCGGCGCGGGATAGACCGGCACGCGTTCGGCGAGGAATCGCGCGGCTTGCACCGGCACATTTTCAAATTCGTAGGTGACCACTTCCAGGCCGTGCGCGAATTTTTCCAGGGCCTGCTCGTCGCGTGAATTCCGCCGTCACGCGGTGCGCGATGCGTCCTACCGGCGCTTCGGGCGAAGGATCGAGAAATCGGAAATGCAGGCCCAGCGGGTAACCGGCCAGCGCCAGCATGTAGCCGAGTTGCCCGCCGCCCAGGATCCCGATGGTCATGCGCGTTTTTTCCTCTTCCGCTTTTGTCGCGGGCGCCGATGACGGCGCTCAGCGAAGCCGCGGCGGGATCAGGCGTGGCCAGAACCTTGGCGGTTTGCGACTGGCCGAAACTTGCGCAACGCTTCTCGAATCTCCGGATATTTGTTGCCGAGCATCGCGGCCGCCAGCAGCGCCGCGTTGATGGCTCCGGCTTTTCCGATGGCCAGCGTCCCGACGGGGATTCCGCCCGGCATTTGTGCGATGGAGAGAAGGGAATCAAGACCCTTGAGCGCCTTCGATTCGACAGGCACGCCGAGCACTGGCAAAACCGTTTTCGACGCGGTCATTCCGGGCAGATGCGCCGCGCCGCCAGCACCCGCGATGATCACTTCGATCCCGCGCTGTTCGGCCGGAGGCGTATTCGAACAGCAAGTCCGGCGTGCGGTGCGCGGAAACCACGCGGGTTTCATGGGTACGCCGAGTTGTTCCAGGGTTTTGGCGGCGTGCTCCATGGTCTCCCAGTCGGACGTCGAACCCATGATGATGCCGACAAGCGGTTTTGCGGCGGGAGTGCGGTTTGCGCGCTATTTGTCATGATGTCGCGAAATTCATCCTTACCAGATCTCTCAGAAAACAGAACGCCGGCCAAGTGGCCGGCTTAACCTCGCAACGGACATTCATTCTACGGCCTTTTCCCACTCGATGCGACTTCTCTCCGCTGCTTCCACGCGTGACGCAACTGGCCGACAAGGTAGAGCGAGCCGGTGATGAAGATGGCGTCTTCGGGGCGCGCCTTCGCGAGCGCGGCATCGAGAGCGGCTTCGGCGTCGCTGATGACCGAGAAGTGTGCCGCGTGGTGCCCGGCCATGTGCGCCAGTTGCGCGGCGCTGACGGCGCGGGGATTGTTGGGTTGCGTAAAGATGACTTCGGTGGCGAGAGGGAAGAGCAGGCCGGTGACTTCATCGACGGCTTTGTCTCGCATCGCGCCGATAAATAAAATAGACCGGCGTCCGGCAAAATTTTCTTCCAGGAAAGAGCGCGAGTTCGCGCGCGGCGCCGGGATTGTGCGCGCCGTCGAGATAGATGTCCGGCTGCGATTGGAGTTTTTCGAGCCGCCCCGGCCACTCGCGTCTCGCAATTCCGCGCTCGATATTTTCGTTGGAAATGCGGAAATTTCTTGCTTGTAGCAGTCGCGCGGCCGCCATGGCGTTCAGCGCATTTTGCAACTGGAAACGCCCGGGCAAGTTGCGGCGCAAGCTCAAACGATGCGTGCCCGTGGCAGACCTCCTGTCACGGTCGCGCGCGAACGCAACCGCCCTCCATGCTCTCTTCCTCGATGCGAAATGCCTCCGTCTGTTTCCACCAGCGGGCAATGCAATTCCGTCGCACGCGCCCGCAGAACTTCACGCGCTTCCGGTAGTTGCGGAGCGCTGACGACCGGCACGCCATGATTTTAGAATGCCCGCTTTTTCGCCGGCGATTTCCCGCAGCGAGTGACCCAGGAAATTCTCGTGGTCGAAATCGATTCGCGTGATCACGCTCACCACCGGCGTGATGATGTTCGTCGCATCCAGTCGGCCGCCCAGGCCCACTTCGATCACGCCAAATTCCACGCGTTCGCGCGCAAACGCTTCAAACGCCAGCGCGGTGACGCATTCGAAATATGTGGGATGAGCACGCAGCTGGCCCTCGGCGAGGAGCTCCTCGATCACCGAATGAATCCGCGTAAAGGTTTCCGCGAACTTCTCGTCGCTGATTTCCTTCGCCGTTAATGCGAAAACGCTCGTTGATGCGCTCGAGGTGCGGAGAAGTATTCAGCCCGGTGCGAAAACCAGCATCGCGCAAAATGGACTCGACGAACGCCGCGGTCGAGCCTTTGCCGTTCGTTCCGGCGATGTGGACGGTGGGATAAGCGCGATCGGGCCGGCCCAGCCGCTCGAGCAATACGGTTGTATTTTCCAGGTCGAATTTCGCCGCGGCTGCTTGCGTGGGCGCGGCCAATTCGCGGCCAAGAGACAGGAGATACCGGACCGCGCTCGCGTAATCCATCTCAGGACATCAGCAGATCGAGAGTGTTGGCGATAAAACCCTTCATGTCCTTGCGATGCACCACGGCGTCCAGGAACCCGTGCTCCAGAAGGAATTCGGAACGCTGGAAGCCTTCGGGGAGTTTCTGCCGGATGGTCTGCTCGATCACGCGCGGTCCAGCAAAGCCGATCAGCGCGCCGGGTTCGGCGATGTTCAGATCGCCCAGCATCGCAAAACTTGCGGTCACCCCGCCGGTCGTCGGATCGGTCAGCACGGAAATGTACGGAAGCTTTTCGTCGTCCAGCCGGGCCAGCGCCGCGGCCACTTTCGCCAGTTGCATCAGGCTGATGGTTCCTTCCATCATGCGCGCACCGCCGGAGCAGGACACGATCATGAGCGGTTGCCGCGTCTCGATCGACATCTCAATCGCGCGCGTCACTTTTTCGCCGACCACCGCGCCCATCGAGCCGCCGATAAATCCGAATTCCATCGCGCAGCAGATCACCGGCTTGCCGTTCAGTTGGCCTTCCGCGGTGATGATCGCGTCGTTCATCCCCAATTTCTTCTGCGCGTCCTTGATGCGCTTCGAGTACGGCTTCGTGTCCACGAATTTCAGCGGATCGGTGGAGACCATCCCTGCGTCGTGCTCCGTCCACTTGCCGTCCAGGAGCATTTCCAGGCGCTGCTTCGCATCCATCCGGAAGTGGAACTGGCATTTCGGGCAAACAAGCAGGTTTTCTTCCAGATCCTTGCGGAAGACGATCGCGCGGCAGGATTCGCACTTCATCCACAAGCCTTCGGTGCGCACGCGGCGTTCCTCCGGCGGTGTGGGCTGATCGATCGATTTTTTGTCTCTCTTAAACCAAGCCATGGGAAAAGTGTCATCAGTCCTAAGTTATCAGTTCTAAGTCAAACGGCAGTTTGCGCTACAAACTACCGTACTCACCGACTACCGACTTAGAACTCACTGACTTAACCTCAATAATCGATTCCCCGCTGCGCCAGTATACCCTTCGTGTACGGGTGTTTCACTTCTTTCATTTCCGTCACCAGGTCGGCCTGTTCCACCAGCAGCGGATGCGCGTTTCGCCCCGTGCAGATCACGTGCACTTGCTCCGGCCTGCCTTTTAGCGCTTCCGCCACCTTTTGCGCGTCCAGCATCTTGTAGCTGATGGTGTAATTGATCTCGTCCAGAATCACCAGGTCGTATTTCCCGCTGTAAATCGCCGCGCGCCCCGTTTCCCAGCACTCTTCGGCCAGGCGGATGTCCTCGGGATCGGTTTCCGCGCCGCCGATCTTCACAAAGCCTCGCCCCATGGGCCGAATCTCGAACTTATCGTCGCCCAGCATTTTCGCGGCATCCAGCTCGCCGTAGTGCCACGAGCCTTTGATGAACTGCACCATCAGCACGCGCAAACCCTGCCCCACCGCGCGAAACGCCGTGCCCAGCGCGCAAGTCGTCTTCCCCTTGCCGGGTCCGGTGTAAACGATCAGCAAGCCTTTTCCTTCCGGCATGGTTTCCAACCCTTAGTGAGGTGATCGCAAACGCGGTGAAAAAATCCAGTGTGCGGAGTTGCCATAGAAAGGTCAAGCTTACGCCGAATCCGGGACTCTGCCCGTTCTCATCCGGACTCTGCACAGAATGTCACCGATCATTCTGAACGAGCACGTCGCGAAATTCCTGACGACCTATAGGCCCAACCTTTTCACGAACGCATCTGCGATCAGGCGCACATGCTCCAGCGCCACTTCGCTCAAAGGTTGCATTCGGCGCTGCTTTCGTGTCTTTCAGCACGATCCAGAGTCCCGGGCGGTACACTTCCTCGTCGCCCGGACAGATCGCGCCCGTCAACTGCGCAATCTCAAGATGAGGAACGCCCGTCAAGTCCAGGTCCACAAAATGCGATCCGTCGGGCAGCGTCGGAGGGTGGGCCAGCAGATCGGTCAAAATCCCGCGCGCATCGTCCACCAGGTCGCGAAATCCCTGGCTGACACCAGAATGCCATCGATGTCTCGCGGCGTGGGTTGTTCCACCTGCTCCAGATCGTAATCCGGCAATGGTTTCGTCCAGCGGAATCTCAATCGCCACGGATGGCTGATTCTTGTCCGGGGCAATGCGCATGGACATAAAGTTTCCCGCCGCTCATTGAAGCGTTCACGCAACACAGAAAAGACGCACCGCTTCGGACGAGGTGAAGCCGTCGACGCAAAGTGGGCTTTACTTTGGATAGGGGCTGCCGGAGAGGATGGCGAAGGCGCGATAGATTTGTTCCGCCAGCATCACGCGCGCGAGTTCGTGGGAATAGGTCATCGCGCTCAAAGAAATTTTCTGCTTCACGCGTCGCGCAGCGCTTCGGGGAAGCCGTCTGCGTCGCCACACACAAAAATAATCTCGCGCGTGCCGCGGTCGCGCTGTTCCCCCAGCCATTTGGCAAAGCGCGGCGGAATCGTAAACCTTGCCGCCGGCATCGAGCAGGAGCATGGTTGCCGCGCGGTCGACGTCCAATTTTTTCAGCGCGGCTTCTCCGTCGCGCACTTCCGTAATCTCGATGGGGCAGGAGCGGCCGATGCGCTTCACGTAATCGGCAAGCACGGCGTTCATCTCCGGCCGCCGCGTCTTTCCCAGCATCAGCAGGCGAATCTTCATGCCGCGAGTCTATCGCGCCCTTTCCCGCAACGAACAATACTTTCGCTCATAAACTAAAACTTGTCATGCTGAGGCGCGGGCCGTTTCCGCGCCGAAGCATCTCAACGTCGAAATTTTGCAAGGTGTTTAGGCTGAGATCCTTCGGCGAACCTCGTCGGATCGCCTCAGGACGACAACGCGCGGTTGCGGTTGAATGGCCAACGGAATTGGAGCCCGCCAAAAGCCAGGTCTCACAGCAGGCGTCAGACCTGCGGACGGCTTTCTCTCTGCCCTGCGCGGCCTTGCGAAATCTCCGGCTCATCCGGAATGACCAGCGACGGAGCCGCGCGCCACAGCCGCTCCAAATCATAGTAGCGGCGCGCCTGCTCTCCAAATACATGCACGATAAAGCCGCCGAAATCCAGCAGTGCCCAGTCCGCCGAGCGCTGCCCCTCGCGGTGCTCCGGCGCGCGCTTCATTTCCCGGTGCAGCACTTCTTCGATTTCGTTGCAGATGGCCTGCAATTGCGGCGTGCTGTAGCCCGTGCAAATCACGAAATAGTCCGTAAAAGCCGCCAGGCCGTTCAGATCGAGCACGGTGATCCCACCGGCCTTTCTTGCTTTGCGCGGCCTCCACGGCCAGCCGCACGCCTTGAGGTAGCGATTCCAATTTCACCGGTACAAGCCTTGTTTCAAAATGTATTCCTCCACGCGTGCCGGAGACAAGCCCGTGAATCGATTGCCCGCGATTGGCCTTGCTGTCGAATATCTGTCGCGCTCGCCTCACTGGCTACGTTTTCCAGCAGGTACACGGTGGTTCGCTGCAGCCGCGCCACCACCGGCGAACCGTGCGCCACGGCATCTTCTTCCCTCTTGTCGCGCTTTGCCGTCCGGCAGCCGCGTGCAAATCCGGCGGAATCACCAGGCGCAGCGCCTCCAGCCGGATTCCCGGCCGGTTGGCAATCACGAAATCGCACAGCCCCAGCAGCGTTTCGTACTCCTTCCACATCGGAATATCCAGGAACGCGTCCGCGCCAACCATGAAAAATACCCGGTCTCCCGGTTCCGTTGTAGGCGTGACGGAAGTAGCGCACGGTATCGATCGAATAGTGCAATTGCGTCCCGCTGAAATCCTCTCCGGCTTCCGCCAGCGACGGCACAAAATGCGGATGCTCCGCGCATGCCAGCGCCACCATCGCAAACCGGTGCGGAAACGGCGCCAGGTGCTGTTTCAATTTGTGCGGCGGCCGGCTGGCGGGAATGAAATGAATCTCGTCGAAATTGAAGCGCCGGTCCGCGGCCCGTGCCACGGCAAGATGTCCGGAATGGATGGGATCAAACGAGCCACCAAAAAGTGCAATTCGCCTGGGATGATGTTTCGCCGCCGTGCGGTGAGCTTGCGCTGTCGTCAAT
The DNA here is from genome assembly GCA_963734105.1 of Candidatus Acidiferrales bacterium. Taxonomy (GTDB): domain Bacteria; phylum Acidobacteriota; class Terriglobia; order Acidiferrales; family UBA7541; genus Acidiferrum. The sequence goes on from CAVTFW010000002.1 coordinate 72,783, forward strand.
CCGCCTCCCGGATGTTCCCCAATCCGATTCTCTCACGAAATCCCGTCCGCCGTCGTCATTCCGCTTCATCCCTCGCCTTCCGAATCCTCCACTTCCTCAACCTCATTTACTTCCTCGACCTTCCGTCTCCTCCTCGAGCTCCTCCTTCGGAATCTTGTCCAGCGCGTCGGCCATCCCGCGGACCAACTCCTTTACGCCTTCTCCCGTCGGAGCGGAAATCGCGTGGAACTCCAATCCCTTTCTCCTGGCAGAACTCCCGCAACTCTTCCAGCTTCGTGCGGTCGGTCGTGGCATCCAACTTTGTTGCCACCACGATCATCGGCTTTCGCGTCAAGCGTTTCGCTGAACGCCGCCAGCTCGCCTTCGATAATCTCGAAACGCTTTCACCGGGTCCATCTCCGCCGTGTCGCTGGTGTCGATCAAGTGCACCAGCAGCCGCGTCCGCTCCACGTGCCGCAGAAAGCGAATCCCCAGCCCCGCTCCGTGGCTCGCGCCTTCAATCAATCCCGGCAAATCCGCCACCACAAACGTCCGTCCCAAGCTCCGTGCCGTGCCCGCCGGTTCCGCCATCGGCGTTCACCACGCCAAGGTTCGGCTCCAACGTCGTAAACGGATAGTTCGCAATTTTCGGCCGCGCCGCGCTGATCACGGAAATCAGCGTCGATTTGCCGGCGTTCGGAAATCCCACCAGTCCCACGTCCGCCAGCAGCTTCAATTCCAGCCGCAGATGCCGCTCCTCGCCCGGTTCGCCTTCTTCTTTTTCCCGCGGCGCCTGATGCCACGGCTTCGCAAAATGCTGATTCCCGCGCCCGCCTTTTCCGCCCTGCGCCACCAGAACCCGCTGCCCCGGCTTCTTCAAATCCGCAAGCAGTTCCGCGCCCTCGCTGGTCGAACACCAGCGTGCCCACCGGCACTTTCAGGATCATGTCGTCGCCGGACACGCCCGGTGCAGTTCGATCCCTCGCCGTGCCGTCCGCGATCGGCCTTGAATTCGCGGTTGTAGCGGTAGCGCAGCAGCGTGTTGTCGTTCGGATTCGCTTCCAGGTAAACGCTTCCGCCGTGGCCCCCGTCGCCGCCGGATGGTCCTCCGCGCGGAACGTACTTCTCCCTGCGGAACGCCACGCAGCCGTTCCCACCGTCCCCGGCCTTCACCATGATCTTCGCTTCGTCAACAAACATCGGATCTCTTCTCTGCGAACTCTGCGCGCGGCCTCTGTGGGCTCTGCGTTAAATCTTATTCCAGTTTTCTTTCCCAAAAACAAAAACGGCCCCGGCGGATGGACCGGGGCCGCTGGAAACTCTCTGGATTAACTGGCGGCCTTTGCTGTTTCCGCCGGCCGGACGTTCACCACCCGGCCGCTCCTGCCCCGGTCCTTAAACTCCACGTAGCCGGTCACCAGCGCGAACAAGGTGTCGTCCTTGCCCTGCGCCACATTGTTGCCGGCGCGGTGCCTGGTGCCGCGCTGCCGCACGATGATCGTCCCGGCATTCACGAGCTCCCCGCCGAACCGCTTCACGCCCAGCCTCTGTCCGTGTGAATCGCGCCCGTTTGTGGACGACCCGCCGCCCTTCTTATGTGCCATCGCTAAATTCCTCCGTGTAGTGGCCGGACTTTAGACCGGCCAGCCCTGAATTCCGCCCCTTGCAGCCACCGGACTTATGCGTCTTTCGCGTCCGCCGCTATCTGGCGGAAGCCCGGCCAGCCCCAAATCCTTTTCTTTAGGAGGCCGGGGCTTCAGCCCCGGCGCAAAGCCTCTAAAACGAATGGGCTTTAGCCCCTGAAGAAACTCTTTCCGGTCCTTTTCGCCAACCAATTAAAGCTTAATATCGCTGACCTGCACGGCCGTGTAATTCTGCCGGTGGCCCCGCTGAATCTTGTACTGGTTGGTCTTCTTGAACTTCAGCACGGTGAGCTTCTTCGCCCGGCCCTGTTCGACGATCTTGCCCGTAACCGAAGCCTTCGGACGCGTCCGACGCCCGCCAGAATCTTCTTGTCTTCGGTGTGCACCGCAAGCACGGTCCCAAACTTCACCTGTTCGCCCACGTCGCCCTTCACCCGCTCGATGCGGATAGTGTCGCCCGGTGCGACACGATACTGCTTTCCCCCGGTCTGTATAACAGCGTACATCGCCCCTCCAAACCCTATAGACAAACCACTATTATACGGGTCGCCCAGCAGCATCGTCAACGCAGCACTTCGCCGGGTAGTGGGTCAGTTCGAATTTTAGTCCCGTTGATTTGGCTCCCCGCGTGCGCGAATCTTGGCTCACGCCTAAGCGCGTTCAAGAATGTCAGATTCCATCCAAAACGCGCTCGTGGTCCTTGAGGCAGCTACAGGCGGCAAATTGCATCCTGAGCCCAAGAAAGCAAGAAAGAACCCCTAAGGGGTCGCTTTGGGGCCTAATAGAGGGCCTAAAGTAGGAGTCTCGCGTGCAACCAAGCTGGCACCAGAGCTTGCTCTGAGATTGCCAAACTCGCTTCCCAATCGAGATGATGGAAGAACCAAAGCTAAGATCACTTTTTGGTCCTCTTTTTCTTTCTCGGCATCGGCAATTTGGGAAGTCCCTCTAGTTCTTTGAGGGTGTTCAGAGTATTAATATGATCTGCCGTTGGGTCAGGAGGCTCTAAATCCGCGCAAATGGGGATTAGTTTCCGCTCGATCGTTTTCTCATCGTTAATTTGCTTCCAGACCATGAGATTCCCGTCAAAGCGGAGCATAAACATATCGGTCGCAGGTCCGATACCGGAAGCATGTTCGCTGAAGTACTTGGCCTCTAGGACATAGTAGACTGCGGCGCGGATTGGCAGTTTTTGGCTGACATCTCTGAAGAACATCATATATTCGGCAGCAATTCCGCCACTGCCGATAGCCGCAAAACCAGGAGTATCACAGCGAATTGGAATCCCCCTATTTCCGGGAGACATTGTGAAAATCTTGGCTGGCGGAGTAAGGTTGCGGTCGAATCCCGCAACAAGTATTTCCACGGGAAGCTCGTAATCTGCAAGCCGATCTTGCAGCTCCAAAAAATTCGGTAATAGTGCAGAGCCTTCTTTGCTGAATCTTTCCAAGGTCCAACCTATAGGCTTTAAGTATTCAGCCTCACCTCGTTTGGCCCGAATTAACTCATAGTTTCGTTGCATCACCTCTTCAACCACTTCCAAAGACGCGGGCTTTGATGGCAGGAGTTCGTCCCTGGCTCTGTCGGCAAGCTCAAACAATGGAGAAATATCATCTCCAGAGAGCATCATAAACCAGTGCGGATGAATGAGTTGCAGCTTAGTTGCTAATTCGCCTTCGATGAAGATTTTCCCGACCATTTTATCGGCAGCAAGCACGATGGCAAGCCCTTGGTCGCATATCGCAGCAGCACATACTGTCATCTTGTCTTTCCGAACAGCAGGGGGAGAGTATATCAGATGCAGAGTGCCCCACCCTCGGGGTCGGAGGGTGGGTCTTTGGGCTCTCTAAGACCCCTCTCTCGTCAGCCGGATTTCTATTTTTTACTTGACATATAGATAACCATTAAGGTATATAAGTTGTCTGAATAGGTGTGGCCTCCCGCATTACGCCCCCTTCCTCCCTAACCTCTTTAGAATCAACACTTGCAATCTGATACAAAACAAACAACTTAATCCCCTTTAGAATCAACAGATGTAAAAAAAAGGGGGAGGGGGGAGTACACAAAGAATTAACAGCCAAAGCCGATCAAAGCTGCTCCAGCTGAGCCAGCAATTTGCGGCTGCACGCTTTCATCGCAGCCGGGTGCCCCACCCTCGGGGTCGGAGAGGGTGGGTCTTGGGTTTCTCGGCCCTCACCGACCGGTTGCTTTTTTTACTTGACAATAGACTAACTATAGAGATATTCTACCTACGTGCGTGAGTGTGACCGCCCGAGCCCCTCACCATTCTCCCGCTTATTGTCCTTCCCTAACCCTCTTTAGAATCAACACTTGTAATCTGATACAAAACAAACAACTTAATCCGTGATTATATACTTGACACAAAATCCGTTCCATGCTACTTTTCCTTTATGCTCTTCTCGGACTTGCCAACGACCTTCTTAACGTGTTCAGCCACTTTGGGATGGAATAGGTGGTTGAGTAATTCGTCGCTGGTCATGTTCTTGGGATGCTTCACTTTCTTCTTTTTTGGCATGGTGACGCTATGAAAGCTCCTCTCTCTGAATGCGTGAATCTGGTAGAACTGACCGAAGAGTTCGGCTCGGATGACCGCTGCCGTACCGTCCTAGAGCAATTGCGCTGGCCCAAAGGCCCGATCTGCCCTCGCTGCGAGTCCAAGGCCACCAAGATTGCAAATCGCTTCCAATATGACTGTGATTCATGCCATTACCAGTTTAGCGTGACCGCTGGAACAATCTTCCATGATTCCCATCTGTCCCTCTGGAAGTGGTTCCTTGCGACCTACTTGCTTACCGAATCGCGCAAGGGAATGTCTGCCAATCAACTTAGCCGCATGCTCAAGGTGACGTATAAAACGTCTTGGTATCTTTGCCACAGAATCCGCGCTGCAATGCTCGAAGTAGCGCCCGAAAAGCTCGGGGGCACCGTTGAGATTGATGAAACCTACGTTGCCGGGAAAAAGCGCCGTTGGCGTGCAAAGAACGACGCACAGGTTGTTATCGGGATTCGCCAGCGCAACGGCGATCTTCGTCTGATTCGCGCCAAGGATGCCAAGTCCGCAACCGTGCGTGAGATTATCAACGCGAACATCGGTGGCCATGTTGAAGTCATTATGACGGACGAATCGGCTATTTATCCTTGGGCGCTCGACAACATGCAGAAGAACCTCCATAAGACTATTAACCACACATACTCCTATGCTCATGGAGATGTTCACACAAACACAGTGGAATCGGCTTTCTCTCTGCTCAAGCGCGGCATTGTGGGCACATGGCATAAAGTCTCTGCGAAGCATCTTCCAGCTTACCTAGACGAAATGGTCTTCCGCTTCAATAACCGTAAAAATCAGTTCCTTTTCCGCGATACTCTCATCAAGCTGATTCTGTCCCCCAATCTCGAATACAAAGCACTCACAGCACAACAAGCCGAGCCAGCGGCTTAATTTGATCCGTCCGCATATTTCCCTGGGAATTCATGGGAAGGATACTTAAAAATCGGTCGTAACAGAAAGTTAGCAGGCGGTGATGGTGGATTACAAACGACTGAATCACTTACGTAGCATAGGCCCATAGGCGTCGGGAAAATGCCCCTGAACACTAACTGGCTTGGTGTTTTTCTTGTCATCTGAAATACCACAGTTCCGTCTTTGTTGATCACTTCAAACGCATCCGGGCTAAAGTTCCGGTCCAAACCAAATCCATTCACCTCGAACTCGTTATCCACAACCTTGACAGGCTCTTGTTGGTAGGGTCCCCCCCAGACCGAAAACGAGAGTAACAGATCGTTTTTCTCATTGATCTTGAGAGTCACAGCACCATAGTTACCAGCGGGAGTGCTTACAAGTGTCAGACTGCCGGGCTTTTCCCTCAAGGAATCGACTGAAAAACTCACCTTAATCCCACTATCCCCGAATGAAACAGAAATCTTATCGAGCTTCTCATGGAATCCTTGGAAAGACGGAAATGGCTTCGGCGGAACCGTTCCTTTTGATGGCGGCGCAACTTTTGATGATGGATTCGGACCAAGTCGAATAGGCGGGCGTTCCTCCACTTGCTTCGCTGGCGGTATCGGCTTAATCTCTGGCTCTGAGGGTTCAGGTGAGGATTTATTTTCGCTCCGGGTTCCTCATGGTTAGGCTGCGGGTTTAGGGCCTTTATTTTTGCAGTACGCGCCGCAGCTATTGTGGCAAGTCGCATCATCGATTTATTGATTCCCCACCAATAAAGCAGAGAAATCACACCACCTGCAAGAAATACCAAAGACCATGCAATCATTGGTCGAACCGCCTTGTGTAAACCTACAGCCCATCGCCTAACGAATTTCGTATCAAGAAGCAATTCCCATGTGAAGTGCCACAAAACCAAAAGAGCAATCCAGGGAACGATATCGTCAACGAGTTCAGGATATTTCCACATAAGCCAGCCGATTAGAAGACCTAGTCCGACTACTTCGGCCAGCAATATGCGGAGTTTGCGCGGCATTGAGGGGCATTATACCACCCCTTTGCGTGAGGTATATAATCCCGCTTAATCTCCTTTAGAATCAACAGATCTGAAAAATGGGGGAGGGGGGGTACACAAAGAATTAACATCGGAAGCCGACTAAAGGCGCTCCAGCTGAACCAGCAATTTGCGGCTGCGCGCTTTCATCGCAGCCGTACCCTTCCGAATCGCCTCGCGTAGAATCTCTATCACTCTGGGGCGAATATTCGGCTCATGCTGCGCCAAGTCAGCCAGTCCTTGGAGGGCGAACGTCTTGACGATGGAACTGCGGTCTTCCAGATAATTGTTCAGTGCGGCGATCGTGGTTTGCCGTTCCTTGGCGTTCAGCGGCAGCCTTGGCACCATGACCGCTAGATGCCAACGCAATTCTTGTTCCTGGGCCTCCGTCATCAAGCCTAGTAGCTCCATCTTGTACGGCTGGAGAAGTTCACGGTGCTTCCGCGTGACCTTCTCGGCCGCGTCAGCGGCCCGCATCCGTACGAGGGGATTCTCGGACCACAAGCCTGCGATCAGCTCGGGAAACAGCCGCGGATTCGCGGACACAATTGCCGCCACTTGGTCAGAGCGGCCGATGCTCCGTCGATCGCCTCCCTCCGGCAGAGGAAGGATGTTTTTTCGAGCCATTGAGTGGCGCCAGGAACATTATGATATACCGCCAAAGTATTGTTCCAGTACGCTGTCGCCGGTACTGTCCCAATGTCCTTCCTCCTTGCCGTTCCTTCACCGCGCATTCATGGAATAGACTGCTCATTGCGAATCGGTAGCCCGGGATCATCTTCTCGGTTCGATGCACAGGATTTTCCGCACCAGGCGCTCATGCACGCTCATGCGTGCGGGTGCGACTTATCGTATATGTCCATCAACTGCCGGATGGACACATGCGTATACTTTTGCGTCGTCGAGAGCGACTGGTGTCCCAGCAATTCCTGAATCGCGCGCAAGATCCGCACCGTCGGCCAGCAGATGCGTGGCGAAGGCGTGCCGCAGGGAGTGCGGGTGCATGTCCCAGTTGATATTCACCAGCCGCACGTACTTCTTCACGATGCGGCCCACGCTCCGCTGCGTCAGCCGCCTTCCCATGTAATTCAAAAAAACGGCTTCGGGATTGGTGCTCGCCCTGGTGGCGGAGATCATTTCGCAGCAATTTCTCCCGCTCCGTCCAGTAGACTTTCAGCGCTTCCGCGGCCTTGGCGCCATACGGCACGATGCGCTCTTTTCTTCCTTTGCCGATCACGCGCACCATCTGATCCTTCTGATCCACATCCGCGATGTTCAGCCCGGTCAACTCGCTCACGCGCAGTCCGGCGGCGTACAGCAGCTCCAGGATGGCGCGGTCCCTCCGCAGGAACAGGCTATCCTCCAGTTTGAGCGTCGCGTTCGACGGCATTGCCGCCGCAATGGCCCGCCCTCTTTTGTTGCCAACTCGCCCAGCCCCTGGATTCTGCATCACTGCCAATTGATCCAGGAACCCGCTCATCTCCTCGGCGGACAGCACCGCCGGAATGCGTTTCGGCAGTTTTGGAGTCGGCACCAGCCGAGCCGGATTTTCCTTCAGCAAGCCTTCCCGCACGCAGTACTTGAAAAAAGAGCGCAACGCCGCGAGCTTCCGGGCAATCGAACTCTTTTCCAGCCCGGCCTCATGCAAGTGGCCGACAAATTCGCGAATCAGGTGGTGATCGATCTTCCCGAGTGTGGGCGTCTCCGCGTCCGGCGGAGTCAGGTAGATCTGGAATTGCTCCAGAGTCCTTCCCATAATTCGAAATGGTGTGCGGCGAAGCGTTGCGCACGGACCGGAGATACTCGAGGAATTTGCCGATGGACGCTTTCATCCAGCCTCACACCCTGATTATAGGCGCACTTCCAGCCAGGGTGTGCACTTCGGAATTGCCTGTTGCGCGTTGGATGCCTGCTGCGCCCGCCGGCGCGCTCTCTTACAGCTTGACCGTCACCGGCGTCTCTTCCGGTTGCGCGACGCTCACGGGCTTCTCTTCCGGCGCCAGCTTCTCCCAGTCGCATCCTTCTTTGATACACGCGTGAACCGTGCCGATCTTGGTCTTCTTTTCCACGATGAAGGGCGCGCCACACTTCGGGCATGGCTCGGCGATCGGCATATTCGGCGTCGTGAAATCGCAATCCGGATATCGCGAGCAGCCGTAGAACGTGCGGAATCTTCCCCGGCCGCCCTTGCCCATGCTGCCGCGTTTCACAAATTCGCCTTCGTTGCACTTCGGGCATTTGATTCCCATGGTGATCGGCCGCGTGTACTTGCACTTCGGATATCCCATGCAGCCGATAAATTGACCGAAGCGCCCGTGCTTTTTCACCAGTCCGTTCCCGTCCAGCGGGCATTTCTCGTCCAAGGGTTCATCCGGCTGGTGCGCGATGCGCGTTCCGGCCACCAATCGCCGCGTGGTCTTGCAATCGGGATAACCGGTGCACGCCAGGAAGGCCCCAAACCGCCCCCGCTTCAGGGCCATCTCTTTGCCGCAATTTTCGCAGTACTCGACCTTGTTCTCCGCGTCTTCCGGAATCTCCTCGGAGAGGTCCTGGATAAAATCGCATTCCGGGTAGCGCGAGCAGCCCAGGAAGAATCCGTGCCGGCTGATGCGCTCCAGCAGCTCGCCCTGGCCGCACTTCTCGCACTTTTTCCCCGTCGGAATTCCGGCCTTGTAGGAGACCATCTCGTCGCCGGCCTTTTCCAGGTCCACGACGAACTTCTCCCAGAATTCCTTGACCGATTCCCGCCAAGGCATCTTGCCTTCTTCGATTTCGTCCAGCTCTTCTTCCAGTCGCGCGGTGAATTTCACGTCGAACACGTCTTCAAAACTCTTGATCAGCAGCACACAGACGCGCTCGCCCAGCATCGTCGGCGTAAAGCGCCCCTGATCTTTCTTCACGTATTCGCGCTCGACAATCGTCGAAATGATCGACGCGTAGGTGGAAGGCCGGCCGATGCCATCCTCTTCCAACTCTTTCACCAACGTCGCTTCCGTGTAGCGCGGCGGCGGTTCGGTGAAGTGCTGGTCCGGACGGATCGAATCCAGTCGCAAGATTTGCCCTTCGGTCACGCGCGGCAGCGCCTTACCTTCGCCCTCGTCATCCTTTTCATCGTCTTCACGGTCCGCATTCACCGCGGGAATCTGATAGACCTTCAAATATCCGTCAAACTTCATGATCGAACCGGTCGCGCGGAAAGTGTAATCCCCCGCTGAAATGTCGATGGTCGTCTGGTCGTACACCGCGGGCAGCATCTGCGAAGCGACAAATCGCTGCCAGATCAACTGGTACAGCTTGAACACATCGTCTTCCAGGTATTTCCGCACGTCCTCCGGCGCCCGGGCCACTTCGGTCGGCCGGATCGCCTCGTGAGCGCCTTGCGCGTCCTTCTTCGATTTGTAGAAATTCGGCTTCTCCGGCAGGTAATCGCTCCCGAAGCGCGCGGGGATCAATTCGCGCACCTGTTCCAGCGCATCGTTCGAAACCTGCACGGAATCCGTGCGCATGTAGGTGATCAGCGCCACGGAACCTTCCGAGCCCAGCTCCACGCCTTCATACAGCCGCTGCGCCAGCGCCATGGTGCGCTTCGCGGTGTAGCGCAGCCGGTTGTACGCGGCTTGCTGCAGCTTCGACGTCGTGAACGGCGGCGGAGGGTTGCGGCGCTTTTCCTTCAGCGTCACTCCCGCCACCTGCCACTTCGCCTTGCTCACCGCCGCCACAATCTCGTCCGCCGCGGCCTGGTTGTTCACCTCGATGTCTTCGCCCTTTTTCTTCGAGAGCCGGGCCTCGAAAATCGGCGGTTCGCCGGCGTCCAGCATCGCGTGAATGCTCCAGTATTCCTGCGGCACGAACGCGCGGATCTCCTGCTCCCGCTCCACGATTAGCCGCAGTGCAACCGTCTGCACGCGCCCGGCGCTCAATCCGCGGCGCACCTTGTCCCAGAGCAGCGGCGAAATCTTGTAGCCCACGATGCGATCCAGGACGCGGCGCGCCTGCTGCGCATCCACCAGCTGGGAATCCACCTGGCGCGGTTTCTCAAACGCCGCGCGAATCGCTTTGGGAGTAATTTCGTTAAAAGTCACGCGAAAGATCTTCTTTGGATCGATCGGTTCGATCTCGATGCGATCCTTTTCCGCCGCCTTTTTCGCAAACTTGCCCTTGGCGCCCTTCTTGCCCTCGGGCTCCGCGGCTTTTTCCTCGGCGGCCCCGTCTTTCTTCCCGTTCTTTCCTTCCTCTTCATCCTCCGGAATCAGGTACTTCGCCGGCTTCGACAACACCATGGCCAGGTGCGCGGAGATGGCCTCGCCTTCGCGGTCCGGGTCGCCCGCCAGGTACACGGCCTCCGCTGTGTTCGCCGCCTTCCTCAGATCGTTGATGACCTTTCCCTTGCCAGGGATGATCTGCAGTGTCGGCTCAAAAATCTTGGGGTCATCCAGGGAAATGGGCTTCAGCGGCGGTTTCGCAACGGCGGCCTTCCCGCCCTTCTTGCTCTTTTTCTTCTTTTTCTTCTTGATCTCGTCTTCGTCAACGGGTAGGCGGATTCCGATCGTCTTTGTCGGCAAATCCATGACGTGGCCAATGGACGCTTTGACCATGTAGTTTTTGCCCAGATATTTATTGATCGTCTTCGCCTTTGCTGGCGACTCGACGATTACCAATGATCGTGCCATGTGTTCCTTTGTAACCTTTGTTTCTTCCGCTGGAAGGGCGCCCGGGCGGGTGTGTGTCCTTCTCGCTACCTTTATAAGTGCACAGTCGTGCACCAAACGCACAACTTCTTGATGCGCACCGGGCCACTTCCGATGCATACGGCAATTGTGGAGGAACGCCTTTCCCTTTTACAACAAGACCTTACTGAACTGTTTCCCAGGCAGTTGCCGGATGATGCCTTTCATCTCCAAGTCAAAGAGGGTAGCCAGAACTTCGCTGGAATTCAACCCGGTGGTCCCCACCAGGTCGTCGATGGGCCTGGCTTCTTCCGCGCTCAATAGCTCGTAAATCCTTTTCTCTATTGGACTTAGGCCGTCCGCCGCGAGCAGGTTCCGTTGCTCCGATTCCAGTGCCTCCGCCTGCACCAAAACCGCCCGGATGGGCGTGGGCAGCTCCTCAATCACGTCTTCCGCGTTGGTCACCAGTTTCGCACCCTGCTTGATGAGCTGGTTCGGCGCAAAACTCATCTCTTGGGTAACATTTCCAGGAACGCCAAAAACCTCACGCCCAAACTCCATCGCCAGCCGCGCCGTAATCAAGGACCCGCTGTACTGCTTGCCCTCCACGATCACCACTCCCAGCGGCATCCCGGCGATAATCCGGTTGCGCACCGGAAAGTTTTCCGGCGCGGGATGAGAGCCGGTCGGCAGCTCGCTGATGATCGCCCCCCGCTCCAGCACCTTCTCGAACAGTTTCTTGTTCTCCTTGGGGTAGCACACATCAATCCCCGTCCCCAGCACGCCAATCGCTCGCCCTCCGACCGAAGTCGCGCCCATATGCGCAATGGCGTCCACCCCGCGCGCCAATCCGCTGACGATAGCCAGCCCGCGTTTCGCCAAGTCTCTCCCCATGCGTTCCGCCATCTGTGAGCCATAGACCGTTGGCCGCCGCGTCCCTACGATGCTCAGGCTCGGCGTATTCAGGATGCTGGCGTCGCCGCGCACATAGAGCAGCACCGGCGGATCGTAAATCTGCAGCAGGGATTGGGGATAGTCTGGCTCCGTGCAGTTCAGGATGCGACAGCCGATTCGCCGGATCGCGTCCACCTCTTTTTCAGCGCGCCAAAAAGTCTGCTTTCTGAAGATGGCCTGCGCCGCCGGCGCAGGCAGGTTGCACGCCTCCAGCGCGGTCAGGCTGGCCCGGAACACGCCCTCGGGGGTCCCAAATTCGCGCAGCAATCGGGAGGACAGCCGGGCAGCTATTCCCGGCGTCAAGGTCAGCGCCAGCCATGAGAGGGAAGCTTCTGGCTCCATCACTTTTCAGCCTAGGAGTATGGTAACCTACTTGTCAAGTTCCGTTTTATTTAACCATCCTTTTGGACTTTCGCGGAGTTTTGACCGGGCTTTTCTTGCGAGCTGAAATTTGCCAGTTGTTGGAGTTCAACAAAATATTGTCATCCTGAGGCCCCGCGCTTTTTGCGGGGCCGAAGGATCTCAACTTCGGAGTCGCGCACGGTGTTGGTTGAGATCCTTCGGGGCGCAAACGGCGCGCCTCTCAGGATGACAATTCGCTGGTATTTTTGAGTGACGAATAAATCGCGTCTGGTGGAAAATTCGGATTGACTCCCAAACGGCGGCGGACACTTCCTACGCGCACCTGCTTCCTATGGCGGGCCGCAGCCGCCTCTTGACGCTTCTCTTCCGTCTAAACCTTTTATTTGATTCTTTTTCCCTCCGCCGTCATTCTTGTCGTTGGACGGTCATCCATGTTCGCGCTCAGCCATCTTTTCTATCCCTGGGGCATCATCGTCCAGATCATCGCCCTGGTGCACTTCGTCCGGCGCCGGCCGGAGAACTACTGGTTCTTCATTATTCTTTTCGGCGGCGTCATCGGCGCCTCGGCCTACGTCCTCGTCGAGATCATTCCCGATGCAAACCTCTTGCGCGGCGTCTTTCAGGGATTCGGGAGGCGATCGCGCATTCAAACTCTGGAAATGCAAATCCTCGACAACCCATCCGCGGGAAACTATGAGGAACTCGGCGAACTGTGCCTCGAAGAGAAAAATTACGCAAAAGCTCGCGAGGCGTTCACGAAAGCAATTACGGCGCGCAGCGATTCACCGCACACCTTTTATTTTCGCGCGCAAAGCGCTCTGGGCATGAACGACTTTCCCGCGGCGATTCCAGACCTCGAACGCGTCGTGGCCGGCGACCGCAAGTTCGACTACTACCGCGCCGCGGGTTTGCTTGGCGATGCGTACGCGCGCACTGGCGACCTCGAGAGAGCCGCCGCCATGTTTGCCGAGGTCACCCAGTTCTCCAGTACTCCCGAAACGCTCTATAACTACGCCAACTTCCTGAAGCTGCAGGGCAACACCCAGGAAGCGCGCGAATGGACGCAAAAGCTGCTGGCCAAGAAACGTACCTTGCCGGGATACATGCAACGCATCGAACGCCCGTGGTTCCGCAAGGGCAAAGCCCTCCAGCGCGAACTGGGCAGCAATCCCGCATAAGCGTTTTCCTTCCCTTGCCGTCCTTTTTCGCTGTGGTTTTCCAGGGATTCCCGTGCTAGGATTCCGTTCCCGTACTCCTTCCCGGTTTCCTTGCCAAATTTCCATTGGAGGATCACATGAAAAGGTTCGCGGCACTATCGCTTGCCGTCTTGTTGTTTTCATTGGGAGCTGCCACCACCGGCGCGCAGGACGCTGGCGCCCCGCCAAAGCCCGGCCCGGAGCACGCGAAGCTCGCCTACTTCGTCGGCAAATGGGTTTCCGAGGGCGACATGAAGCCGAGTCCTTACGGTCCCGGCGGCAAATTCACATTCACGGAAACCTGCGAATGGTATTCCGGCAACTTCGCCGTTGTATGCAACTCAGAGGGGCAGATGCTCGGCGCCACCATCAAGGGCCACAGCATCATGAGTTATGACGTGGGCGAGAGCAATTATGTCTACTTTGAGACCAACAGCATGGGGGAGAACACCGTTTCCCATGGCGCCGTGGTCGGCGATACCTGGACCTGGACGGGCGAGAACAAAATGAATGGCAAGACCATTCATTCCCGTTTCACGCTGAAGCGCCTCTCCGACGATGTTTCCTCCTACAAATTTGAAGTGGGAGCTGGCTCGGATCCGCTCGCCCTCATCATGGAAGGCAAACAAACGCGCCAAAAGTAATTTATCGTTGCATTCGCATGCCCCGGGCGCCGCTCTGGCGCCTGGGGCAGGATTTGATCCAAGGTTGCCACAGGCATTTCGTGCAACTGCTCGCTCCGGGTGTATGATGCTTCCCGTTCTGCGGTAGGAAGATGCCGTTTCAAACGCCCGTGCTATTTGCCCCGCATCGGTGGCCCATCAATCGAAGGAGATGTATTCATGACCACGTTCGCCAGAAAATCCGTTGTTTCTTTGTTGTTTTTCCTTTGCGCGTTCTCCGCCTCCGCACAGATGCCCAATCCGTACGGCGCTCCCATCAGCTTGGAAGATGCCAAAAAAGCGGCCGCACCCGCGCTTGCCGAAGCCCGCAAGAACAATTGGTCGATGGCTGTCGCCATAGTCGATCCCAGCGGCAACCTGGTTTACTACGAGAAGATGGACAACACGCAACTCGGCAGCGCGCAATTCTCCATCGCCAAGGCCCGCTCGGCGGCCCACTTCAAGCGGCCTACGAAGGCGTTTCAGGATGCGCTCGCCGCGGCTGGCGTGGGCTTGCGAGTGCTTAAAGTGGAAGGCGCGGTTCCGGTCGAGGGCGGCATTCCCATCGTCATGGACGGCAAGATCGTCGGCGCCATCGGCGTCTCCGGCGACGCGAGCGAACATGACAGCCAGTGCGCGAAAGCCGGCGCCGACGCGTTGAAATAATTCCACGTTTCTTGCTCTTCATGCCGCAGCCCCATAAAGCTTTGCCCGCGCCACTGTGTCCGCTGGAATTATGCACACGCGCGGGCGATCCCCCGGCGTTTCTCCGGTCGTTCCTCGATACAATCCATCCCATGAAACCCACGCCCCGGCTTTTCCTTGCGCTCGCGGCCGTTAGCCTCTTTTTTCTTCTTTCGCGGCCGCTCGCAGCCCAAAACTGGTCGCTCCAGGACACCACAGTCATCACCGACGTCAACGTCGTTGACGTCCGCACCGGCGAAGTGCGCGCCGACCAGGTCGTAATCCTCGAAGGGAACCGCATCGTCGCGGTTGGCTCGCGCAAGGAAATGCGCTATCCGCGCAACGCTCCCATCATCCTAAACGGCCGAGGCTCCTTCCTCATCCCCGGCCTCTGGGACATGCACGTCCATCTTGTGTTTGGCGACTGGTTTCCTTTCGCGCAGCGAAATTTCGCTTCCGCTCTTCGTCGCAAACGGCATCACCGGCGTGCGTGACATGGGCAGCGAACTGCAAACCGTTCAGGCCTGGCGCAATGAAATTGAAAGCGGCCGACTGCTCGGCCCGCGCATCATGACCTCCGGCCCCATGCTGGATGGTCCCAAGCCGCGCTTTCCCAGTTCCCTCGCCAGTTGCCACTCCGGAAGATGGTCGCCGCGCTGTCGACACGCTTGAAACAAGGCGGCGCGGACTTCATCAAGCTGCAATCCCTGATTCCTCGCGACGCCGTCTTCGCTATCGCCGACGAAGCCCGTAAAGCAGGAGATTCCCTTTGAAGGACATGTTCCGGATTCCGTCCGCGCCAGCGAAATGTCCAACGCAGGCATGCACAGCTTCGAGCATCTCATCGGCATTTTTGAAGGAAGCTCGCCCCTCGAGGACGAATTCCTCAAGGGCGAAAAGAGCGAAACGAAATTTCTTGCGAGCTACGACCCGGAACGCGCCGCCGCTCTCGCCTCGCTTCTTGCCAAAAATCAAACCTGGCAATGCCCCACGCTTGTCTGGGAGCGCGGCGGCAACCTGATCGACGTGACGGACTTCAGCAAGGACGCTCCGGGCAAAATACGTTCCCGCGTATTGGAAGGAGCACACCTGGAAGAAGTCTTCACGGAGCAGGTGAAGACAGGAGTTCAATACCGACGACCTGGAAACCCGCAAAAAATTCATCGAAAAAGAACTGGAAGTCGTCCAGCTCCTCCACAAAGCGGGAGTGCCGTTCCTCGCAGGCACGGACACGCCCGCCCGGTGTCTACATTTTTCCGGGATTCAGCCTGCACGAGGAATTACAGCGCTTCGTGGCCGCCGGTTTCACGCCGCTAGAAGCATTGCAGACCGCCACGCTGAATCCCGCGCGCTTTTTCAGAATGGAAGATCAGCTCGGCACGATCGAAAAAGGAAAACTCGCGGACTTGGTTTTCCTTGACGCCAATCCCCTCAAGGACATTCGCAACACCCAAAAAGTCACCGGCGTCATTCTTAACGGAACATACTTCTCGAAAGCCGATCTCCAGAAAATCCTGCAACGCGTCGAAGAATCCGCCAAGAAAGAACCCGTCACTCCCCGCACCGGCAGCGTCTTCTGACGCGACCTCAAACGTCCGAACAGTAGAAAAGAGTCGCGGGAATTGCTCCGACCCTTTCTCGAGGTCAAGAAAGCTGGTAACCCTGCGAAACTAGCAGCGGCGCCATCGGCAGCGCGCGCAGCCGAATTTGCGTAACCTCGAAGATGGCATTCGCAATTGCCGGCGCGATGCCGACGATCGGAGCCTCGCCCGCGCCAACCGACGGCAAATCCTTGCGATCCAGCAGGAGCGCCTCCATCGGAGGCACGTCGCGGAAACGCGGCACGCGGTAATTCGAGAAACGATCATTCACAATGCGGCCGTTCTCAAACTCGATCGCTTCAAAAATCGCCCCGCCTAGCCCCATGATGTTGGCGCCGATGAGCTGATTGCGCAGTCCGTCTGGATTGACAACCGCGCCGCAGTCAAACGCGGTCAACACGCGCACAATCTTGATTTCGCGCGTTGCAGGCGTGACCGCGACCTCGACAAACGTGGCCACGTAACCGAGCTTTTCGTATCCGCCGCCCACGCCAAATCCATGATTCGCCGCGCGCGGCTTGCTCCACCCGAACTGCTTGCCGCCCTCCTCAAACACCGCACGCAGCCGCTCGTCCTTCAGGTTCTTCAGCCGGAACTCCAACGGGTCCATCTTGACGGACGCCGCGATCTCGTCCATGTGCACTTCGCGCGCAAAGTGATTCGCGGTCGCCGCCAGCCCGCGGTACGAGCCCTGCCGCAGAGGAGAGTTCACGGCATGAAACTCAATTCGCTGATTCGGAATGTCGTAGTACGTCCGGGACCCGGCGGTCCCGGAATTGTAGTTATGAAATTCCCACGCCGTGATTTTTCCGTTGGGATCGACGGCGCTGCTGATCTCGATGACTCCCGCGGGGCGAAAATAGGCCCAGCTAAACTCTTCCTCGCGCGTCCACACCACCTCGACGGGACGTTTGGCCGCGCGCGCCAGCCGTGCTGCTTCAAGTGCGGCGTCGCCGGTATGTTTTCCGCCGTAGCCCGATCCCGTATCCGGCATCAGCACGCGGACTTTTTCCTCCGGAAGGTGAAACGCGCTGGCCAGTTCGCCGCGCACCCCGAAGGGCCGCTGCGTGCCGGTCCAAACCGTTAGCCGATCGCCATTCCATTGCGCCAGGGCCGCGCGTGGCTCCAGCGGAGCGTGCGCGATGTAATGAATGTTGTAATTGGAATTGAGCCGGTGCTCGCACGAAGCAAAAACGTGTTCCACGTTTCCGGTTATGTGCCGCTCCTTTTCATTCTGCTCTTCGCGAGGAAGCTGGTTTTTCTTGAGGTAGTCGAAAAGCTCCTTGCTCGATGGCTGTGGCTCCGATTTCCATTCGGCACGGATGGAAGCAGCCGCTTTCGCCGCCAGAGCGGACGTGGGAGCCGCGACGGCGAGGAAATTGCCGTCGCGCACGACTGTAACCCCCGTCATCTGCTCCGCTTCCTGCGTGTCCGCGGAAACCAGCGTCGCGCCAAACGAGGGCGGCCGCACGACCTTGCCGTACAGCATGTCGGGCAATTTCTGGTCGCAAGGGTAACGATGCTTGCCGGTAACAAAATCGCGCCCATCGACCTTCGGAACCGGCTGCCCGGCAACTTTCCATTGCGCCGCCGGAATCAGGGGATCCTCGGCGGGAAGAAGTTGCGTGATCTGCTGGCCCCTGACGAGTTCGGTGTAAGTGACCGAGCGATGGGAACCAGCGTCGAGGATTTTGCCGTCCACTGCGGTTAGCTGCGCCGCATCCATGCTCCACTGTTTCGCCGCGAGAGCAATCAGTGCGTCACGAGCGGCGGCGGACACTCGGCGCAACTGCAAATTCATGACCGGCGTCGTACGGCTGCCGAACGTGCCCATGTCGAAAGGCACGAGCTGCGTGTCTCCCATGACCAGCGCGATGGAGTTGAGCGGCACCCGCAACTCTTCGGCGATTGCCTGCGAGAGTGACGTCCGGATATTCTGGCCTACCTCGACCTTTCCGGTGAACGCCGTAATCTCGCCCCTTTCCCCGATGTGCAGCCACGCATCGATCTCCTTCGGAAAATTGTCCTCGCTGTTGCGCCGGCCTCCTCCCGATTCTTGAAAAGCCTCTGCTTTGGAGGCCGCGCAAACAACGAAAATGCCGGCGCCCAGAAATTTGAAGAATTCGCGCCGATCGGTCTCAAAAATAATCGACGAGGGCGAGTGCAGCTCGTAACGCTCCGGTTCCAAGCCCGCCGCAAGATGCATTTTGCGCGTCATGGGCGGGACTCCTTCCACGCGGCGCTGGCTTTTCGTATGGCTGCCACGATCCGGGGATACGTCCCACAACGGCAGATGTTGCCCTGCATGAACTGCAGGATTTCCGCATCCGATGGATTCTGTTTGCTATTCAGCAGGGAGACTGCGGACATGATCATTCCGGAAGTGCAATATGCGCACTGCATCGCGCCTTCCTCCAGAAAAGCCTGCTGCACCGGATGCAGGCGATCCTCTTTCGCCAGGCCTTCAATGGTGGTGATGGCTTTGCCGGAGGCGGTCGAGACCGGCGTCATGCAAGAGCGGAGCGCGCGCCCATCCAGGAGCACCGTGCACGCGCCACACTGGCCTTCGCCACAACCGTACTTCGTGCCGGTCAAATCCAACTGTTCCCGAAGAACTTCTAGAAGCCTGGCGTCAGGATCCGCTTCGACAGAAAACGACTGCCCATTGATCAGGAGGGCGTACTTGGTAGCCATCTCGGCACCTCCAATAGAAGCTTACCTCAAGTGCGCAGCCCGGAAGCCGTCGCAAATCGGGGTCCCTCTGGCGCGTGGGGAGGCATGCGTGCGCGTCTACGCCAGTTGCGGTAGGATTCCGAGCACGCGCCGGCGAAAACGAAAAAAAACGCATTTCGCGTTGGGAGGAACAAACGAAATGGCAAAGCTTGGTTTTGTAGGTTTGGGCGTGATGGGCGGCGAGCTGGTGAATCGCCTGCTCGGCAAGGGCCATTCCGTCACGGGCTACAACCGCACGCGGCAAAAAGCGGATTGGCTCATCAAAAAGGGGATGAAGTGGGCCGGCTCTCCCCGCGAAGTGGCTGCCGCTTCCGACGTCATTTTTTCGATGGTGACCAATTCGGCCGCGCTTCAGGCGATTGTCGAAGGGCCCGAAGGCATCCTGGCCGGATTGGCACCCGGAAAGCTCTTCGCGGATATCAGCACGGTCAGCCCGGAAGTCAGTCGCGCGGTCGCGCGCAAGGTTAGAGAAAAAGGCGCGGACATGGTCGATTCACCGGTGTCCGGCAGCGTAATCACTCTCCAGGAAGGCAAGTTGTCCGTCATGGTGGGCGGGAAAAAGGAAACTTTTGAAAAGCTCAAGCCGTTGCTCCTCGATATCGGCCCGAAAGTAACTCACGTTGGAGACAACGGCCTGGCCCTGGCGATGAAGATCGCAATCAACCTCAGCCTTGCGGTGCAGATGCTCGCGTTCTCCGAGGGTGTGCTCCTGGCGGAGAAGAGCGGAATTTCGCGTCCCGTCGCCGTGGAAGTCTTGACCAACAGCGCGATTGCTTCGCCCATGATCAAGTATCGCGGTCCATTCGTGCTGGATTTGCCGGCAGAGGCCTGGTTCAACGTCAACTTAATGCAGAAGGACATGCTGCTCGCGCTCGAACTTGGCCGCAAGCTGGACGTGCCCTTGCCCTCAACCGCCGTGACCAACGAATTTCTGACCGCTGCGCGCGGCATGGGCTTGGTCGAAGAAGACTTTGCCGTTGTCTTCGACGTGCTTGCGCAAATGGCGGGAGTCAAGCGATAACTGAGGCTATCGGCCGGCAATGCAAGGAATGAACAATTCGCGGATAGGTGCCGTGATTTTGGCGGCGGGAATGTCCTCGCGAATGGGAGAAGCAAAGCAACTGCTTCGCCTGGGGGAGAACACTCTGCTTGGCCAAGTCGTGGAAATCGTCCGCGGCTCCCGTGTGGACGAAATCGTTCTCGTCCTCGGTCACGCCGCGGAAACAATTAAGGAGAGCATCGCCATCCAGAATCTTACGGTGGTGATCAACGAGGCCTATCGCCAGGGGATGGGAGGTTCGCTGCGGACGGGGCTCGCCGCCCTGCCTCCCGAAGTTGACGCAGCTCTCATCGTTTTGGCGGACCAGCCGTTCATTCGTCCCGCCACCCTCGACCGGCTGATCGATCAGTACGAGCAGTCCGGCGCCCAAATTGTGATCCCAATCTTCAAGGGTTTTCGTGGCAATCCCATTCTCTTGGATCGCTCCGTCTTTCCGGAGGTCATGGCTCTCACCGGAGACATTGGCTGCCGCGCCATCTTCGGGAACCACCTCGAGGGGATCGTCAAGGTCCCGGTTGAGGATATTGGAATTCTTTTAGATCTGGATAGCAAAAACGACTTTGAGCGCCTGCAACATTTCCGCCAAGCCACAGCGGATGAAAGCGCCATGATCCAGGCAGCGAATCTGGAAGGCAGAGAAATTTTCGGCGCGACACATCCCGCTCCGGCTCAGGAACTCATCATCATCGGCAGGGAGCCGGTGGCCATCGCGCTTGCAAAATTGGGGAAGTTGCTGCGCTTCAGCGTAACGGTGGTGGACCCTCTGCTGAAAATTTCCGATTTGCCTGATGTGGACAGGGTGCTCAATTCGCTTGATTTTTCGCGTTTGCCGCCGGCCGCCGCCCGCTATGTGGTCGTGGCCAGCGGGGGAAAATTCGACGAGGAGGCCATCGAGCAAGCCTTGCACGCGAACTGCGCCTACGTAGCCTTGGTCGCAAACAAAAAACGCGCGCAAGAAATTCACAGCAGCTTGGAGTTGCGGGGTGAGCCTGCGGAAAATCTGGCGAAGGTCCATGCCCCCGCGGGACTCAACATAGGCGCGGAAACTCCGGAAGAGATCGCACTGAGCATCATGGCCGAGATCGTCTCTGAAAACCGAGTTAGAGCTGGAGGTAAATCACCCGCCAGCTCCTCGAAACGCGAAATCGGCTGAACGGGCCGAGCGATCAACCAGCCCCATCCGTCTCGCACTGGTGAATCACCTTATCGGCAACGGTGCTCTCCACAGCCTGACTGGAATCTTTCAGGGCTTTGACGTTCCCGCCCCTCCGCAACGCTACCATTTGACTCACAATGCTCAGCGCGATCTCCTCAGGCGTCGCAGCGCCAAGGTCGAGACCTGCCGGCGCCCAGACCCTCTCGAGCTTCTCCGCCGGCATCCCGGTCGCAACAAGATAGTCCAGCACAAGTTTGGCGCGATGCCGGCTGGCGATGAGAGCAACGTAGGCCGCATTGCCTTCCACCGCCTTCTGCAGCCACAAGTGGTCTTGCTTGTGCAGCGTCGCGATCACCACACAAGTCCGGGAACCGATCGGCGTCTCCATCAGGTCGAAATCCTCGGTCACCAGGCGCGTTGCATGCGGAAACGAAGCGCGGTCGGCCGCCGGATCATTCACCGTAACGGAAAAATTCAGCAGTTGCGCGATTGTGGCCAGCACCTCCGCAATCCGTCCATGGCCCACGATCAGCAACTCCGGCTGCGGTAATACGGGTTCGATATACACATCCATTTTCCCGCCACAGGGCATTCCCACACCCAGCAGCTCATCCGTCATGTCCAGTTTGATCAGCTCCGGCCTTTCCAATTCGATGCACTTCAGCGCTTCGTGTCTCACCGTGCTCTCGGCGCAGCCGCCGCCCACCCATCCCAATACGATCTTGCCTTGCGCGTCGATGATGGCTCTGGAACCTCGCTTCGCGGAAGAAGATCCCTCCACGCGCACGATCGTAGCCGTGGCAAAGGGTTTCCCCTGTCGGGCGAGTTCGGCGGCTTTGGAGTAAAATTCGTCGGCCATCTGCAATCCGGTATCATAATACCTTGTTTTGCGAGGCGGGCTGGGGGCCGGCGTTGTACAGCGATCAAATTCGCGAGCATTATGCCAACCCACGAAACGTGGGGACTATCCCAAACCCTTCCGCCAAGGCTATCGTCCGAAGTCCGGTGGACAGCGATACCGTCCTGATCACCCTGCAAATCGTGAACAACGTGATCCAGGATGCCCGGTTCAAATGCATGGGATGCGCCGTGGCCATTGCCTGCTGGTCCGTGGCTACGGAAATGGTCCTGGGCAAACACGTGGATCAGGCCTACGAAATCACGAAGCAGAATGTCGTGGAAGCACTGGGCGGCATCCCAGAGTACAAGATGCTGTGCAGCAATCTTGCTCCAGAGGCCATCCGGAAGGCCATCGACGATTGGCGCCGGACGCAGCACGCCGAAAACGAAACCGGCCCGCCTGTACCCATATCGCCTCGTATGGGATAATATCGGCTCCGCGCAAGGGACCTGGAGACTCAGTCTGATTGATCTCATAGGATCAAAGTGCAGACCGGTAGCTCTTTCCGCCACGATATCCGCTTGGGAGGGAATCTCGCCTCTCTCGTTCTCAGGACTGCCCTCAGGCAACCTCACAATACTCCCCGGCAAAATTCGGCCACACGCCTTCTCGAGGTGAAAAGCAAAAATGATTCCACCATCCTTTGAATACCTCCGGCCCAAGACAATTCCAGAAGCCGTCGCATTGCTCCAACAGCACGGTGACGAAGCGAAAATTCTAAGCGGCGGACAAAGCCTCATTCCCATGATGAAGCTCCGGCTGGCAAGGCCCGGCTATCTCATCGACATCAATCGTATTTCGGGTCTTTCCTATGTAAAGGAAGACGGTGGTTTTTTGAAAATCGGCGGGCTCACCAGGGAAGCCGAGCTTGAGGGATCGCCCGTTGTCCGCTCCAGGTACCCGATCCTCCTCGATACCGCCCATGTCATCGCCGATCCCCAGGTGCGAAACCTTGCCACCGTTGGCGGCAATCTCGCTCACGGCGATCCTGCCAACGATCATCCTGCCACCATGGTGGCTCTCGGTGCCCAGGTTGTCGCGACCGGCCCGAAGGGCGAGAGGGTCATCCCGATTGAAAATTTCTTCCTAACCTTATTCACGACGGCGCTCCAGCACGAGGAAATCCTCACGGAAATCCGCGTGCCGGTTCCCCCGCCCCGAAGCGGAGGCGCCTACTTTAAACTGGAGCGCAAAGTCGGGGACTTCGCCACCGCCGCCGTGGCTGTCCAGCTCACTCTCGACGATAAAGGCGTTTGTCAAAAAGTGGGCATCGGTCTGACCAATGTAGGCCCAACGCCGGTGAAGGCCAGGAAAGCGGAAGAGTTCCTGCGCGGCAAGAAACTGGACGAAGCCAACGTCGCGCAAGCGGCGCAGCTTGCCGCCGACGAATCGGAGCCGAGCGCGGATTTGCGCGGCCCGGTCGAATACAAAAAGGCCCTTGTAAAAGAGCTCGCCAAGCGGGCGCTATTGCGCGCGGCGGAGCGCGCCGGCAAGTAGCAGTCTGCAGCGCTCGGAGGAGACGCCATGGCAAAAAAGCAAACGGTTCGCGTCAAAATCAATGGCCGCCAGCGAGAAGCCGATGTGGAACCCAGACTTCTTCTGGTTCATTTCATCCGGGATTCGCTGGGACTCACCGGCACGCACGTAGGCTGCGACACCAGCAATTGCGGCGCATGCACCGTCATCCTTGACGGAAAGACCGTCAAGTCTTGCACCATGTTTGCCGTGCAGGCGGACGGCGCGGAGCTTCTCACGGTGGAAGGTCTCATCCACGACGGCAAGCTTCACCCGTTGCAGGAAGGGTTCAAACAAGAGCACGGGTTGCAATGCGGCTACTGCACCCCCGGCATGCTGATGTCTTCCTACGCCCTATTGGGCAAGAACTCGAAGCCCACTGAGGAAGATATCCGCTGGGGCATTTCCGGCAACCTCTGCCGCTGCACCGGTTATCAAAATATCGTCAAGGCCGTTCAGTACGCGGCCGGCAAGATGGCGCAAGGAGGAGCGAAGTGATCCTGAAAACATCTCCTGAAGTGGGTGGCATGGGCCATCCCATCAAGCGCAAGGAAGATTCCAGATTTATTCAAGGCAAGGGCAATTATGTGGACGACGTGCGCCTTCCCGGCATGGTCTTTGGACACATGGTGCGCAGCCCTTATGCCCACGCGCGCCTCAAAGGCATCAACACAGAAGAGGCCAAGAAGCTACCCGGCGTGCTGGCTATCATCACCGGTGAAGACCTGGCGAAGGCCAACCTTGCGTGGATGCCGACGCTTTTCTTCGACAAGCAAATGGTGCTGGCAACGGGCAAAGTCTTGTTTCAGTCGCAGGAAGTCGCCTTCGTCGTCGCCGAAGATCAGTACACCGCCGCGGACGCAGCCGAACTCGTGGAAGTGGAATACGAAGAACTTCCCGTCCTGGTGGATCCTCACAAGGCCACCGAACCGGGTGCGCCCATCCTCCGCGAGGACCGCGAAGAAAAGTCCAACCACATTTTTCATTGGGAAGTCGGCGACAAATCGGCCACCGACAAAGCCTTTCGAGATGCTCCGGTCAAGGCCAGCGTGCACGCCATCTCTCAGCGCTGCCATCCCGCCCCGCTGGAGACCTGTGGTTGTGTGGCCGATTTCAACAAGGCCACGGACAAGCTCACCATCTACCTCACTTCTCAAGCGCCGCATGCTCACCGCACGCTTTTCTCCATCGTCGGCGGAATTCCGGAGCAGAATATCCGCGTCGTTTCCCCGGACATTGGCGGTGGCTTCGGGAATAAAGTTCCCATCTATCCCGGATACGTTTGCGCCGTGGTCGCTTCACTGACGCTCGGCGTACCCGTGAAATGGATTGAGACCCGCTCCGAGAACCTCCAGTCCACCGGCTTTGCTCGCGACTACCACATGACCGCCGAGATCGCCGCGGACCAGACCGGCAAAGTCAAAGCCCTGCGGGTAAAAACGCTCGCCGACCACGGCGCCTTCAACGCCGCGGCGCAGCCCACCAAGTTTCCCGCCGGGCTGTTCAGTGTTTGCACCGGCTCCTACGACTTTCCCGCCTCCTTCTGCGAAGTGGACGGCGTGTACACCAACAAAGCCCCGGGCGGAATTGCCTACCGCTGCTCGTTTCGAATCACGGAAGCCGCCTACCTGATCGAGCGCGCCGTCGATGTTCTTGCCAGCCAACTGAAAATCGATCCCGCCGAATTCCGCCGCAAAAATTTCATTCAGCCCGGCCAGTTTCCCTACAAGACTGCTCTGGGCTGGACTTACGACAGCGGGAACTACGAAGGCGCACTGAACAAAGCGCTGGACATGATCGGCTACAAAGAACTCCGCAAAGAGCAGGAAGAGAAGCGCAAGAAAGGCGAGCTGATGGGCATCGGGATCTCCAGCTTCACGGAGGCCGTCGGCGCCGGTCCCGCTCACGCTTTCGACATTGCCGGGATCAAGATGTTTGACAGTGCCGAGATCCGCGTTCACCCCACTGGAAAAGCAATTTGCCGCATGGGCACCAAGAGCCAGGGGCAAGGGCATGAGACCACCTATGCTCAGATCGTCGCACAGGAGCTGGGCATTCCCGCCTCCGACGTCATCATCGAGGAGGGCGACACCGACACCGCTCCTTACGGCCTTGGCACTTACGCCAGCCGCAGCACTCCCACTTCCGGCGCCGCCACCGCCATGGCCGCCCGCAAAATCCGCGACAAAGCCAAAAAAATTGCCGCCCATCTCCTCGAGTGCAGCGAGGCCGATCTCGAATGGGAAACCGGCAAGTTCTTCGTCAAGGGTGCGCCCAGCAAATCCAAGACCATTCAGGAGATCGCCTTTGCCGCCTACACCAACATTCCCGCGGGCCTCGAAGCCGGTCTCGAGGCCGTCGACTATTACGATCCCCCCAATCTCACCTTCCCCTTCGGAACCTACATCTGCGTCGTGGACATCGACAAAGGCACGGGGGAAGTGAAAGTTCGCCGCTTCGTGGCCGTTGACGATTGCGGAAACGTCATCAACCCCATGATTGTGGAAGGCCAAATTCACGGCGGCTTGACCGAAGGCCTCGCCATCGCCTTCATGCAGCTCATCGACTACGACGAAAACGGAAACGTTCAGGGTGGCACCTTCATGGACTACCTGATTCCGACGGCGGTGGAAACCCCGCACTGGGAAACGGGCAGCACTTGCACGCCGTCTCCTCACCATCCTTTTGGCGCGAAGGGCGTGGGAGAATCTCCCAACGTCGGATCCCCTGCCGCCTTCGTGAACGCGGTTGTAGACGCGCTTTCCCATCTGGGCGTCAAGCACATCGACATGCCGATCACCCCGTGGAAAGTTTGGAATGTTCTAAAAGAGAAAGGCGTGGTGAATTAGCACCGTGGCGCTGCAAATCGAAAAAACTTTCCAGGTGAAAGAACCGGTCGAGAAAGTTTGGAGCGTCCTGAGCGATCCGAGGAAGGTAGCGGTCTGCGTGCCCGGCGCTCAAATCACCGAGCAGGTGGATGAGAAGACTTATAAAGGCGCGATCAGCGTAAGAGTAGGCCCGAGCGTGACCGATTATAAGGGCGAGGTGTCCATTGTCCGCCTGGATCCTCAGAACCATGAAATCGAAATCCTCGGCAAAGGCCAGGACGTCCGGGGTCGCGGCAGCGCCTCCATGAAGATGACCGGGAAGCTCCGAGCGCTTGACGCTGGCGGCACCGAGGTCACCAGCATCTCCGAGTTGAACGTGGTCGGCATCCTCGCGCAAATGGGTTCGCGGGTCATCAGCGAAGTCTCCAACATCATGTTTACCGAGTTCACCAAGAATTTTCAGGCTCTTCTGGAGCAGCCCGGCGATGCCGCCGCCCCCGCGGCGGACGCAGCGGCTAAACCCATGAGCGCTACTTCCTTGGCGTGGCAGGCGGCAAAGGGAGTCTTTCGCCGCGACTCCTGAATCTTGGCTTATCCTGTCATTTGAAGCGGACCAATCATGCCGACCTTTCCAACGCCTCCCGAAGACAATCAAGTCAAAAACGTGGATGACCTGGTCCAGCGCTTTGAGCGGCTCGGTTACGTCACCGACCGCGCTTTGGCCACCGCCGTTTACCTGCTCCTCAAGCTTCGCAAGCCGCTGCTCATCGAAGGACACGCCGGGCTGGGCAAGACCGAAGTCGCCAAGGTGCTTGCCGCGAT
Source organism: Candidatus Acidiferrales bacterium (assembly GCA_963734105.1). Taxonomy (GTDB): domain Bacteria; phylum Acidobacteriota; class Terriglobia; order Acidiferrales; family UBA7541; genus Acidiferrum. The sequence goes on from CAVTFW010000002.1 coordinate 100,064, forward strand.
GCTGGGAACCCGTCTCATCCGTCTGCAGTGCTATGAAGGCTTGGACGTCAATTCCGCCGTATACGAATGGAACTATCAGAAGCAGTTGCTGGCCATCAAAATCGAGGAAAAAACCGGCCAAACCGTCGAGGAAAAGGAAAAACACATTTTCAGCAAGGAGTTCCTTCTCGAGCGCCCGCTGCTTCAGTCCATCCTCGGTGAAGACGCTTCGCCCGTCCTGCTCATTGACGAAATCGATCGCGCGGATGAGGCGTTCGAGGCTTTTCTCCTCGAACTGCTGTCCGATTTTCAGATCACCGTTCCGGAGATGGGCACCATCAAGGCCAAGCACGTGCCTCATGTTATTCTCACGTCCAATCGCACCCGGGAACTGGGCGACGCCTTGAAACGCCGCTGCTTTTACCACTGGATCGACTATCCCAGTTTTGAAAAAGAGATGAGGATCGTTCGCGCCAGGCTGCCCGGCATCGAAGAGGAACTCGGCAGGCAAGTGGTCCGCTTCGTTCAGGCCGTGCGTCAGTTGGATCTCACAAAGCCTCCCGGCGTGACGGAAACCCTGGATTGCGCCCAGTCCGCGATGTCGTTGGGCAAACATCGGCTGGATGTCCAGGGTGTCGAGGAAACCCTGGGCTGCGTGGCCAAATCGATGGAAGACGGCGCCAAGCTGAGAGCCGCCGGAATCGAAAAAATGCTTTCGTAAACCGCGTTCTTGTTGGTTTTTTCTTCCGTCGTTCGGGATAGCGGAATAATAGCCGCGAGGGAAAGATAAAGTGCATCAAGCAGAACCCAATCGCTCCGCGGCATCTATCATCCAGTTCTGCCAGTTCGCCAGAGAGAATGGTCTTTCAAACGGTGTGCAGCAGACTCTGGCAGCCCTCGAAGTTGCCAAAACCATAGGATTCGCCGACCGGCAAATATTCGCCTTGGCCTTGCGGACCGTCTTGAGCTCTTCAAAAGACGAATGGGATCTGTTTAATCGGCTCTTCGATCTATTCTGGGGCGCTTCGCAGCGCGAATCAGGGCTCGCTGAAAAAGAAGGCAAGGAAGCCAGATTCAGCACACACAGACAGCAAGCCAGCTCCCAGGCGCTGATGAGCCTGTCCGGCCGTGAGGATTCCCAGCCAGAACGCGAGGGCAAAGCGGTTTCTGGTGCAAGCGCCCAGCAGTGCCTGCAAAAGGTGGACTTGTCGGATGTGCCGCGCGAGGACCTGCTCGCGCTCGAGCAAATTTCGCTGCGCTTGTTCCGCAAGATGAGCCTGCGGCTCTCGCGAAGACACAAAATCGGGAACCTCCCCGATCGCGTGGACCTACGCAGGACCATCCGCCGCAGCATCCCCCGCGGTGGCGACCCCATCGTTTTGGCCTTCCACGGAAGAAGACCGCGAAAGCATAAGCTCGTAATTTTCCTGGATATCAGCGGCTCCATGAATTCCTACAGCCTGTTTCTGGTCCGCTTCGCCTATGCCCTGCAAAAATATTTCAAGAGCGTGAACACCTTTCTCTTCAGCACAAGCCTTGTCGAGATCACCGATGTGCTCCGTTCGCGGGATCTCCCGGAAGCCCTGCGCGGGCTCTCGCAAAAAGCCGCCGGCTGGGCGGGCGGCACAAAGATCGGCGAGTCGCTCCGGGATTTCAATCGCCGGCACGCCGGCAAATTGCTTTCACCCAACACCGTGTTCATAATTCTCAGCGATGGTTGGGACACCGGTGAACCCGAAATGCTGGCCGCCGAACTCCGCTCCACCAGGCGTCGCGTCAAGAAGCTCATCTGGCTGAATCCGCTCCTGGGACTGGAAGAATATGCGCCGGTGACGCGCGGGATGAGCGCTGCGCTTCCTTTTGTGGATGTCTTTGCCGCAGCGCATAATTTAGAGAGCTTGCTGGCTTTGGAAAAAGTGCTTTAGCCGCGCAAGAAGGTGATTCCGGATGTTCGATCAATTCCTGAATAAAGCGGATGAGCTGCTCACCGGCGGCCAATCCTTTGCGATCGCCGTCGTGGTGCGCTATCAGGCGCCCATCTCCGGCAAACCCGGCAACAAGGCGATCATCTTTCCCGATGGCAAAATTTGGGGCTGGATTGGCGGCGGTTGCGCGCAACCGGTGGTCGTCAAGGAAGCTTTAAAAGCGCTGGCAGATGGTCAGCCCCGGCTGATTCGCATCAGCCCTTCGTCATCCCCGGAAAAAGGCATGGTGGATTACACCATGACCTGCCACAGTGGAGGCACATTGGACATCTACATTGAGCCGGTTCTGCCCAAACCTCACATCCTGATTCTTGGCCGCTCGCCCGTAGCCGTGGCGTTGGCGCGGCTCGGCAAGGCCATCAACTATGCGGTTTCCATCGCCGCTCCGGGAGCAGACCGCGAGAATTTTCCGGATGCCGACTTGGTGCAAACGGATCTGGACGCGAGCCAACTCAGAATCTCGCCGCGTAGTTTCATCGTCGTGTCCACGCAAGGGGAGGGCGACGAGGAGGCGCTGGAAAATGCACTCCTCACCAACGCTGCCTACGTGGCGTTTGTCGCCAGCAAAGTGAAGGCGCGCAAGGTTTTGGACTGCCTGAAGGAACGAGGCATCTCCGCCGACAGGCTAAGCCAGGTCCGGGCTCCCGCCGGGCTGGACATTCGGGCCGCCTCGCCAGAGGAAATCGCTGTCAGCATTCTCGCCGAAATTATCCAGGTGCATGGGGCCAAGGCTGCTCCGCCGAAGGTCGAGGCGCAGATGCTTGCGCCGGAGCAGGAGGCCAAAGACCCGATTTGCGGCATGACGGTCGACGTGAGCGCCGCAAAGTACAAATCCGAATTTCGCGGCAATTCCTTTTACTTTTGCTGCGCTGGCTGCAAACAGAAATTCGACCAGAAGCCAGACAAATACGTACTCGCAGCAGCACCCTGAAGATTCGAGCCAACCTGCTCTGCCAGCATTCGCAGTCGACAAGCGAACGCCAAATGCGCCCCGAAAAGCCGTCATGAATCGCAGACCGAAGCCCCGCCGCAATGTGCGCAAAAATAATTTGGATAAGATTCTGGTGGACGTGACAGGGTTCGAACCTGCGACCCCCTGCTTGCAAAGCAGGTGCTCTCCCAGCTGAGCTACACGCCCACGCTTGCAACTACTTCCAAGTCTAAAGCATTTGCTTCGCTTCGCAAACTACCGACGCTTCCCTTGTGCCGAAACCTGCCAGGAACGCCTGTGCTGCGGCGGATCATAGGAGCCGCGCGATTTCGGCGGGGGAAACAACCTTCAGGCAAGCGTCGCTTGCAGAACTTCGCGGAGCAGCTCCTGCTTCTGCGCCGTCAGCTTCTTTCCCTCCGCCGTGAGGTAGAACACATCGATGGCCTTCTGCCCTTCGGTATCGATCAGCGCCACATCGATGTTGCACGCCAGCCGCGCCAGCGCCGAGCCGATTCCATACAATAGCCCCGGGCGATCCTGCGTGACAACCTCGATCAGCGTGCAATGATCGGAAGAGCCTTCGTCAAAATTGATAGCCGTGGGCACCACCACCTTCGGCGGCCGCGCCACCGCTGCCGCCAGGCGGCCCTTCATCAAGGGCTCAAGAGCCTGCTTGCCGTTCAATACGTCGGCAATGCTCTGCTGGAACCGCGTTATCTCCCCGGGGTTTAACTCCAGCGTCCGGTGCAGATCGGCGAAATGAAATGTATCCAGCACCACCCCGGCGCTATTCGCAAACGCATCCGCTTTCACGATATTCATGCCCCACGCCGCCAGTGCCCCAGCAATCGTGGCAAACAGCGCCGGCCGGTCCGCCGAGAGCAGCGTTAGCGTGTATGCGTGGTGCGTCTTCTTGATCTCCGTCTGCACCGGTTCCGCGCCAAGCTTACGGTACAGCGCAAAATGCGCCGCGATCTCCGCGGGCGAATGCACCGCCAGGTAGCGCCGCGGGAAACCGTCAAGGAACCGTTCGACCTCCGCTCGTTCCGCTCCACCTGTCTGTGAGCTCACCTGATCCAGCAAAACCGCTTCATCGGAGGCGTGCAGCCGGTCGCGATCCAATGTCCGGCTGAAATAGTTGGACGTGGACACAAACAGTTGCCACAACATCTCGGCTTTCCAGGGGGTTAGCGCCTCCGGGTTCACCGCGTGAATGTCCGCATACGTCAGCAGGCAAAGCCGCTGCAGCCGTTCGTGCGTGTTGACCATCGCGGCGAAGCCGGAGACCGTCACGGGATCGAAGATGTCACGCCGCTGCACCGTCGCGGACATGTCCAGATGATGCTCGATCAGAAAATGAACCTCGGCCTTTTCCTCCGCGGTGAGCTTCAGCCGGTCGCCGGCAACCTCCAGCGCCTGCAGGCTGCCGGTCACGTGATTTTCCACCGGCATGCCTTTGCCCACGTCGTGTAGCAGCAGCGCCAGGATCAGCAAATCGCGCCGTTCCACGGTGCGCCAGAGCGGCGCGAAATGTTTTCCGAGCGGTTCCTGGGGATCGCCGAGTTCCTGCAGGTGCTCAATCGTGCGCAGCGAGTGCTCATCCACCGTGTAGCGGTGATAAAAATCTCGCACCACCAGCGAATCGATCGCACGAAACTCCGGCAGCGCCTCCACCAGCAGCCCCAGCCGGTGCATGGGCCGCAACGCCACGCCCGGATAGTCTCCGCCCAGAATCTCCGTCAACACCGGCCAGCTGATCCGCGAATTTCTCTGCGGCAACTCCGGATGCGACATGATGTAAGCGGTGGTCCGTTCCGCTTCCCGGCTCAGGGGCATGCCGGTCCGTGCCGCCTCCGCCAGCAGGGCATACGTGACATTCCGGTCCGCGAAGGCCTGCTCATTCGTGATTTCCAGCAATCCATCCCGAACTGCGAAGGCCCTTCCGCTCTGCGCTTCCGTTTTCGCCGCTCCCATTGCCGCGTTCATCAATCGCTGCCGTAAGCTGAGCGTCACCGGCGCGCGTTGTTCCACGTAACGCAGCAGTTGCCGGTTCAGCGTCCGCGCGTGACGAAAATAAAGCCGCATCCATTCCGCCGCGTTGCGCCGCAAATTATCGTCCGTTCCCAGCGATCGTTCGGCCGCCTGCGCCTGCAATTCATAGGTCAGGGTGTTGTCGTTTCTTCCGTTGTTGTAGTGCAGAAAGCAGCGGATCGCGCTTAGGAATTCCACGGCATTCCGCGTCAGCTCATCCTCGTTCACCGGGCTGAACCGCGGGTTACGCCGGTCTCCCGCCAGTTGCCGCATCCACAGCGTCGAATGAAAATCGCGCAGCCCTCCCGGCGCGTCCTTCACGTTTGGCTCCAGGTGGAAAATGGTATTGCCGTAGCGCCCCAGGCGATCCCGCGTCAGCCGTTGCAGCTCCACCAGCAAAAACGGCCTGGCCTGTTTCTCGGCGACCGACAGAATCTTTCCGTCCAGTTTTTCAAACAGCGCTTTGTCGCCGTCCAGGTACCGGCGGTCCAGCATCGCTAGGTGGAATTCCGCATTGTCCTGCTCGATTCGCTTGCACTCGTCCGTCGTGCGCCCCGCCGAACTCACCCGGAAGCCCAGGTCCCAAAGCGTTCGCGAGAATTCCGCAATCAGCGGGCGCGATTCTTCCTCGATCTTTTCGTTTGCGGAGAGGAACAGCAGGTCGAGGTCAGAATAGGGGAAAAGCACTTCGCGGCCGTAGCCGCCCAGCGCCACCAGGCAAAGCCCCGGATTCTCCCCGCCCCTCACGTTTTGCAGTTCGCCGAATACCTTGCGGATCGTCCCGTCGGCCAGTTCACACAACTGCCGCAGCGTTTCCTGCGCGCTCGCACCGCTTTCGAACAGCTTGCGTATCCGCTCTCGCTGGGCGTCGCACTGTGGCCCCAACACCGAAAGCGGTGTTACCGATTCTTCCATTTTGTCAGTCGGGCGAATTCCGGGAACGAGACCTGGCCGGGGCGAAGACATAATCGATTTCAGAGCGCGCTCTCGCCCCGTTCCTCATTCCGTATCCGGATCGCTTCCTCGACCCGGCACAAGAATATTTTACCGTCTCCAATTTTACCAGTTTTCGCGCTCTTTAATATCGCATCCACCGCGCGGTTGACCAACACGTCAGGCAGCACCAACTCCAGTTTCACCTTCGGCAGCAGGTCCACGGTGTACTCGCGTCCGCGGTATACCTCCGTGTGCCCTTTCTGCCGTCCGTGCCCGCGCACTTCCGTTACTGTCATCCCCTCGATCCCCATCTCCAACAAGGCATCTTTGACGGATTCGAACCTCGACGGCTGAATGATCGCTTCAATTTTCATCATACGAATCTGTGCCCCCGCCTCGAGTTGTGCACCGCTTTGCCCCGGCCTCAGGCTTCCAAGTTATATCCTTCTTCACCGTGCAGCGTAATGTCCAGGCCCTCGACTTCCTGCTCCTCGGAAACGCGCAGCCCTGTCGTCACATCCACCACTTTCAGTATCACGAGGGTGCCCACCAGCGCGAATGCCCATGCGAACAGAATGCCCACCAATTGGTTTCCGACTTGCCCCCAATGCCCATCCAATCCGCCGACCGCCTTGCCTTCGCCAAATATTGGGTTGATCGACACCCGCGCGCACACACCGGTCAAGAGCGCCCCGATCGTCCCGCCCGCGCCATGCACGCCGAACGCGTCCAGCGCGTCATCGTAGCCGAATATCGCTTTAAACTTCGTCACCATCCAGTAGCAGACAATCCCCGCGATGAATCCGATCCCCAGCGCCGACCTCGGCCCCACAAATCCCGCCGCCGGTGTGATCGCCACCAGGCCCGCAACCGCTCCCGATATCGCGCCCAGCGCGCTCGCTCGCCCGTTCTTGATCCACTCCGCCAGGCTCCAGCTCATCGCTGCCGCGGCCGCCCCAAAATGTGTCGCCACGAACGCGCTCGATGCCAATCCATTCGAAGCCAGCGCGCTGCCCGCATTAAATCCGAACCAGCCCACCCACAGCAGGCACGCTCCCGTGAAACTAAGCACCAGGCTGTGCGGCGGCATCGGCTGCTTGGGATAACCGGTGCGTTTGCCCAAGTACAGCGCGCACACCAGCGCCGACACTCCGGAAGTAATGTGCACCACGGTTCCGCCCGCGAAATCCAGCGTAGGGAACCGCCCGCCCAGCGAAGCGTTCAGCATCCCGCCCTTTCCCCACACCATGTGCGCCATCGGGGCGTATACCACCAGGAACCACAGCGTCATGAACAGCACGGTCCCGGAAAATTTCATGCGCTCGGCGGTCGCCCCCGTGATCAGCGCCGGCGTAATCACCGCGAACATTAATTGGTAAATCATGAACGTCGTCTGCGGTATCGTCCCGGAGTAATCGGGGTTAGGAAGCGCACCGACGCCGCGCAGCATCGCCATCTGAAAATTTCCAATCACCGGGCCGTTGCCGCCAAAACACAGGCTGTAACCCACCAACGCCCACAGCACAGTGATCAACGCCATCAGCAGAAAGCTTTGCATCATGATCGCCAGCACGTTTTTCTGCCGCACTAGCCCGCCATAAAATAGCGCCAATCCCGGTCCGGTCATGAGCAGCACCAGCGCCGCGCTCGTCAGCATCCACGCGTTGTCCGCCGAAGATTGCGCCGCGGTCACCTTCTGCTCCAACTGGTTCAGTCTTTCCGTGGCGGTGGGCGGTACTCCAGGAGAGGAAGCGCTGGCGGAAGGAGCGGCCGGGGCGGCGGCTGCCGGCGCTTGTTGCGCCAGCAAGGGGACGGCAAGCAGCACCAGAGTCAAAACGCTACAACAGACGATGCCCATGCGCTTCATCGAAATTCTCCGGTGCGAATGGATGCCAGCCGGTTCTGTTCTTCACATTCGCGTTTTCAGATGGGGACCTACCACCGTGTCGGCCCGATTATACGCACCGCTCCCTTTTCCACGCAGCTTGAATTTTCGCTGCCTTCAATTCATTTTTCGGATAGTTGTTCCCGCAACAGCTTTCTTTTGATTTCGCTGGCAAAGTGATCCGCGTCGCGCGTCGGGCGCGGGATTCGTAACCCATCGCTCACGGCCAGGGTCAACCGAATCGCCGTTTCCAGGCTTACCCGGTTTCCTTGCGACACATACACCGGCCGCACTCCCCTTCGCGTCCGCACCGCCGCCCCGATCCGCTCTCCGCCGGCCGCCTCATCTACCAGCCATGCCCAGTTGCCCGCCTTTTCCTTCAGAGCACCGTGCTTCCCCATCAATATACTCTTCGCGCAACCAATCGCCGCGCGGTCCACCAGCACCCCGAGGTGGCACGCCAGCCCGAACCGCCGCGGATGCGCGTAACCCTGCCCGTCGCAGAACAACACATCCGGCAGCTCCGGTAATTTCTTCAGCGCGGCCAGCAGTGCAGGCGCTTCGCGAAAACTCAGCAGCCCGGGAATATACGGGAATTCCAGCGCCACAATCGCAAACGCCCGCGCGACCTCTTCCATCTCCGGAAACCGGTACACCACCACGCACCCTATTGCCTGATTTGCCTCCCGCAGCTGCTCCCAACGGCTCGCTCTCTTCTTCAGCGCCTGCGATCCCGTCAGCACAAACGCTGCGTCCAGCCCCGCCACCGTCCGAATCCTTCCCAGCCGGTCCGCCCCTTCCCACTTCCCCCGCATCTTTTCCTGGATCTCCCGCGCTTCCTCCGTCGACACCTTCCAACTGTGCCCCCGCCCTTTCATTGACTTGTTCTCCATACCCTTCATCGTATAATGCAGGGGCCTTCTCTGCTTCTGCATCCCTGGGGAGTGGCAGCCGTCGAACTCGGTCTGAGGGGAAACTCATGACGCTTCATCCACCGTTGGAAGTCTCTGCGCGCGAAACCGCCGGCATCCATTACCTTCAGGTCCACGGCCGGCTCACCATCGGTGAGCCCAGCGAGCATCTCAATGAATTCACCCAGAATCTCGTTCAGCAGGGCGCCCGCAAGCTGGTCGTCAATCTCAACGACATTCCCCAAATTGATAGCTCTGGCATCTCCGCCATCGTGAAACTCTCCATCTCTCTCGCACGCCAGGGCGGCGGGCTGCACCTCGTCTGCGGCCCCGGCCGCGTCCGCGATTCCCTCACCGTCACCCGCCTCATCGAAGCCATTCCCACCTTCGACTCCGAACAGGGCGCGGCCGCTGGCTTCTGATCACGTTCGCTCGCAGCGCCGTCAATCTGTTTGACGATCTGAGACGCTCCTAGCGGGCATGGCCGCAATTCGGCTCTATGCTAGAATCGCGGGCATGCGAGTCGTATCGCGAAGGCAGACACTCTGTGTCCTAACGTTATTGGCCATATGTTTCGCCTCCCCCTCACCTGCCCAGTCTCCGGCCAAGTCCCCCAATTCTCCCTCGGACGATTCCGCCAAAAGCAGCGAGAAAGTTTATTACCCTGGGCAAGATGGAGTGTCATTGCCATCTTGCTTCTACTCCCCGAGCCCTCCTTACACGGCGGAAGCCAGGGCTGCGAAGTTTCAGGGAAATGTCCTTGCGGAAGGCTTGGTTACGGTGGACGGCAGAATCATGAACCCTCGGATCCTGAAATCGCCCGGGATGGGGCTGGATGACTCCGTGCTGAAAACACTCAAAAAGTGGAGGTGCAAGCCTGGTACAAAGGACGCGAAGCCAGTTCCCACAATCGTTCCATTCCAAATTAGCTTTCGTTTAAGTGGAGGGAGCTAGCCGCTCTTCTTCAACTCCGCCAACTCCATCTTCGTCAGTTCTTTTAGCGTCTCAAACAGGCCTGGCCTTAAATTGTGGCGGCGTCACGACCCAAACCAATTGCAACGGCGGACAAAACGGAACTTCGCGTCTACCTAATTTCTAGCAAGCGAGCGCCCCCCTCCAAGGCTGACAGCATCTCCGGCAAAACCGAGTCGAACGCCGACAATAGTGCGGCCGTCCGGCAATTGCCCAAACGCACCCACACTACCGCCACGCTTTCCTTGGGATCCGATGCGTGTCGGGAAAAACCCTCGTCCTTTGTGATTAATACCAGCGAATTCGCTTTGGCGTATTTCAAGACCACTTCATCTTTTGCTTCGGCCAGTCCGACATCAAGAACATGTAAGGCTTCTTATCCCTTCGCACTCAGCCATTTTGCTAACGCGGAAGGAAGCTGGTTGTCCACCAGGAATTTCACTTGGATTGCAGAACGATGTGGTCGGTTTGTAATGCTGCGTACTCAATCGCCGCCAGAATGTCCTCCCGTACCAGGAAAGGATAGTCCGTCAGGATTTCCTCGAAGGATGCTCCTGAGCTCAGTAATTGCAGGATATCAACGACTCGGATCCGCAGCCCGCGTACACAGGGTTTTCCACCGCATTTGCCCGGTTCGATAGTAATTCTCTGGAGTAGCTCGGCCTTCGTCATCACCCGACCAGCTTGCCATAATCTTCCGCGAGGTACAATCAGCCCTTCTATGCCTGGCACCTCTGCCTCAGCCGCTCTTCTTCAACTCCGCCAGCACCATCTTCGCCAGCTCTTTGAGCGTCTCAAACACGCCTTTCCCCTGGATCGCCACGCCCTCGATCACCGGCTCGCCCTTCTTCTGCAGTTGGCGCGTCAACTCTTCCACCGGCAACGCGTTCGGCAGGTCGCGCTTGTTCAACTGCAGCACGTACGGAATCGTCGTAAAATTCAGATTGTGTTCCTTCAAGTGTTCCTGCAGGTTTTCCTGCGTCTCGAAGTTCGCATCCAGCCGTTCTTCCTGCGAATCCGCCACGAACACCACGCCATCCGCGCCCTTCAAAATCAATTTCCGGCTGGCCTCATAGAACACCTGCCCGGGCACGGTATATAAATGAAAGCGCGTTTTGAATCCCCGCACCGTCCCCAAATCCAACGGCAGAAAATCGAAAAACAGCGTGCGGTCGGTCTCCGTTGCCAACGACACCATCTTGCCCTTCTGATTCTGTCCGGTGTTGTCATAGATCCACTGCAGGTTCGCGGTCTTTCCACCGAGACCCGGACCGTAGTACACCAGCTTGCAATTTATTTCACGCGCAGGAAAATTGATGAAAGGCACGAGTCTTCAACCTGAGTCCAGCCTTGAACTTATAACACACGCACTCGGGGCTGGCCAATGTTCCCGATGCGTGTCTTCCGTCGCAATGTACGCCTCTAGTTTCCCGGAGAAGACCCCTTTCCAGGTAGCTTATTTTCGCGCATGCTCCCGGACGGTAAAGGCTATCAAACTCAGCACTTTCCACAGCCCCTTCCCGCGCAATTGACGGATGCATTGGCCTTTGTTAGCATGCGCGCCATGGCCAAAGTCCAGAAGTCTGCTTCCAGACGCGCCAAATCCCCGGCTCAGCTTAAAGCTAAGTCTAAGAAAAAGAACAGCTTACCTACACATCCTCCCCAGCGTGGCGGTGTCGAAATGGTGGACCCACTCGTCCAGGCACAGATGAAACTCTACGAAGAAGCCATGGCGCTCTTCCACCAGCAGAAGTTTCAGCGAGCCAAACAGGAGCTCGAACGCGTCATTGCCGGCCCCAGCAAGGAACTTGCCGACCGGGCGCGCACCCACCTGCGCATCACCGAACAGCGCATGAAGCCCACCGCCGATCAGAATCCCAAAACTCCAGAGGACCATTATCAGCGCGGCGTCGCCATGATGAACCTCGGCCGCTGGGACGAAGCGCGCGAGAGTCTCGAACGAGCCCGCAAGCTCGCTCCCAAGGCGGATCATGTTCATTACGCCCTCGCCGCACTCGATTGCCTCACCGGCGAAGCCGATTCCGCTTTAGCCAATCTCAAAATTGCCATCGATATCCGCCCCGCCAACCGTTATCACGCCCGTAACGACGAGGACTTCAATTTCCTCCAGGAAGACCCGCGCTTCACCGAATTGCTGTATCCTGAAAAGGAAGGCTACTCGGGCTAGCGATTTCCGGCTCGTCCTAAATTGTTTTCAGAGATTCTTCACCCGGCCAATAGTTTTTGCGGGTAGCTCACTGCTGCCCATGCCAGCGGGTGTTTCAAGCGAGATGCCACTCGCCATGCCGTCTCGGAGTTTCGGACTTGAGTCTTTCATGAAAAATTCTCGCGGGAAGAAGGGTGCCACCATTGGCCTCCGTGTCGTCGCTCTCGGCGGCGGCACCGGTCTCTCCGCGTTGCTCCGCGGCTTGAAGGAACACGTGGTTCGCCGCAGCGATCCGCATCCCACCTCCGAGCGCCCCATCACTGACCTCGCCGCTATCGTCACCGTCACCGATGACGGCGGCAGTTCCGGCCGCCTCCGCCGCGAAAATTACATACTCCCTCCCGGCGATATCCGCAACTGCATGGTCGCGCTATCTAATGACGAAACTCTACTCACGCGCCTCTTCCAATATCGTTTCCATGCCGGCCGGGGCCTTCGCGGGCACAACTTCGGTAATCTTTTCCTTGCGGCGCTCACGCATGTGACCGGCGATTTTGCCGAAGCCGTTCGCGTCTCCAGCAAAGTCCTCGCGGTCCGCGGCCGCATCTTTCCTTCCACTCTTTCCAACGTCCACCTCGTCGCCACCCTCGTCAATGGCAAGCGCGTGCAAGGCGAAACTCGCATCTCTCGCAGTCTTGTTCCCATTCGCAACGTTGAATTAAACCCGCGCCGCGTCCGCCCTTTCCCGGCGGTGATTGAAGCCATCCAGCAAGCTGACCTCATCCTCATGGGCCCCGGTTCGCTCTATACCAGCGTCATTCCAAATCTGCTTATCCCCGAAATCGCCCACGCGATCGTCCGTTCCAGAGCTCCGCGCGTTTACATCGCCAACCTCATGACCCAACCCGGCGAAACCACCCACTACGCTCTCAGCCACCATCTTCGTGCCATCCAAAATCACGCCCGTGGCCACATCCTCGATGCTGTCGTCGCCAATCGCAAATCCGTCTCCCCGGAGGTTGCCCGCCGTTACCGTGCCGAAGGCGCCGAACCGGTTCTCCTCGATCGCGGCAACATCCTCAAAACCAAAGTCCGTCTCATCGCCGGCAATCTCCTTGATGAACACGGCGTCATCCGCCACAACTCCACACTCCTCGCCCGCCTCCTCGTCGAGAAATTTCTCCTCCCCGCCCGCCGCCGCTGACTGGGATTTCTACGCCTTGGCAACTTAGCGTATCGGCGCAAATCAAAAACGCCTGTCATCCTGAGGGTCTCTTCGTTTGCGCCCTAGAGAATCTCCACCTTTCCGCCGCTATCACGGTTGCTTCCAATGCACCGCTGTTTCCTTGGGCTGAAGCTTTCCTCATTCGCCGCTGACCTTCCCCGTCAACACCGTTAGCGACGCCTTCGGCAACATCACCTTCTGCCCATCTTTCCACTCCACCGTGCTCCTCTTTGCCGGGCCGTCCGGATCGGCGTGACTCGCTGCCCCCGACGGGTGCCAAACATACTCCGCCGCACCGAACGTCACCATCTTCACCGCCCCCGCAAACCGCGCCGCCGTCTCTTTCCCTTCGTCTTCGAACGCGATCCTCGCCTCATGCGCATTGCTCGGGTCCTTATTAATAATCAGCAGCGACCACTCCCCATCCGGCCTCTTCACCGCGTACGCCGTAATCAAATCGTGCTTCGCCTCGTCCTGCAAATCCCCCGCTGCCGGATACAGTTGATGCGTTCCCCCACCGTGCTTCACCCAATCCAGGTTCAACATCTGGCTCGCGAAATATTGCGCCGTGTACTGTTTGATTTCCAGCTTTTCGCTGGCCACAAAATTTCCATAAGTGCTCCACGCGTGGCATCCCGAATGCAACGGCTCCGGCTGGATCGGCGAGTGATAATACGCTGCTCCCGGTCCTGCATGCGTCAGAAACGCTCCCATGCTGTCCGCCAGCCACAATCCCGCGAACAAATCTTGCATCGGGTCCGTCAGCGACCAGGACACGTTGCTCTCCGTGTTCATCAGCGGCACATCCGCCGGCACGCCGTCGTCCCGCCAAACCTTCAAAATCCCTTCCACCAATTGCGGCTCGCGGTACAAATCGGACCAGTTGATCTCGCACGGGTTCAGCGGGTAGTGCTCGAACGAAACAAATGCCAAATCCCCCATCCGCCCGTGTGCCTTCAAATAATCAAGGAAACGTCCCAGCCACGAAGTTCTCCCTTGCGCGTCCGGCCACACCTTGATGTCTTCATTCTCCCCCGTAAAAATCGGCCCGCCCAGCTTCAGCTTCGGATCCACCTTGTGAAGCGCCCTCGCCCATTGCACATACAGCGCCGCGTAATCCTCCGGCAACATGAACGCCCCGTCCGGTTCCTCGCCCATCTCCACGTAGGAAACCGCATAGCCGCGCTTCTCGATGTATGCGAGTTCCGCCGCGCTGTCCTCCGGCGTCGCGTAGATCATCGCAATCGGAATCATCGCCGGCAGATGATTCGTGTACCCGCTCGTGAAAAACAGGTCGAACCCCGTCTGGATTCGCGTGGAGACAATGTCCTCCGCCGTATGCCACGGATCGACCGACGAAGCCTGTGTCACCGTCTGCGCCTGTCCCGGCGTGTGTTTCACCAGGTCCACAAACTCCCCCAGCGAATTGAAATTCCCCGCGGAGATCTCCGAAATCGCATACCCCACGCAATTCCGCGCGTCTTCGCTTCCATGCGTGTCGCAGGTGTTCGAGGATTCCGTCATCCAGATCCGCAGGAAGCGCGCCGTTACCGGACGATCCGCCAGCCGCTGCACCTTGCTTCCGCCCGCGCCCCCAATCACCTCACCTTGTGGAAACTTCACCCATGCGCCCGCTGCCTGTTTCTCCAGCGCATTTTCCTTTCCCGTCCAATACTCCACCACGTACTTCGTCGCATAGGGATTCGCCCACGCAACCTGAATCGCATCGATCTCCTGCGGCAGCGCAAAATCGATCACCACCCACTGCGGGTTCGCAAAGTCCGCCTCGCCCGTGAATCTCCCGCTCAGATACGGATTGCTCTTCCAGTAGCTCTCCGGATCGCCGTCCGTCATTCGCGAATATTCATTCTGTCCAGAGTCGCTGCGCGTCGTGCCCCGGTGCGTCAGCCCGTATCCGAACGACTCGCGCAGAAAATCCTTCGGCTCCGCGCTCCCCAAGAAATATCCGCTCTTGTGCTTCTCGTCGCTCCACGTTCCATTCGGGTTCCAGTGCCATGCGTCATACGTCAGCTCCGTGTTCTGCCGGTACGAAATCGGTCCCCACCCCGCCGACAGCCCCGCCTTCACGATTGCCTCGGAGTACACCGTCTCGAACTCCTTCGCCGA
The DNA here is from genome assembly GCA_963734105.1 of Candidatus Acidiferrales bacterium. Taxonomy (GTDB): domain Bacteria; phylum Acidobacteriota; class Terriglobia; order Acidiferrales; family UBA7541; genus Acidiferrum. Next base: position 115,213 of record CAVTFW010000002.1, read on the forward strand.
AAGAATATCCATCGACGTCCCCATCGCCTTGTCCGGGTCAAACGCGATACCCTTTCCCGCGCTCACTTCCACCCGCACCGTTTGTGCCATTGCCGGAGCAACGCCGCACGCAATCACGCAACTCAAAAAGAAATTGGCCACCCGAACAATTCGCAGGGCGGAGAAGTACATGTCATCCTCCATTTAACCGTCATATTATATCGATTTAATTCAATATAAACAGATACTAGACACGATCACATCCGTGAGCGAAAAGGCCCTCAACTCAAGCTACGAGCAGCGAAAGCTTCTAATCCTGAGCCCGTCCGATGAGGATGTGTTGAAAAATCCCAATGTAAGATTCCAGCGCCCACCTCGAAACGACTTTCTCCATCCTTTGCGCGAAACCCCGCTTCCGACTAACATTTCTCCCACACTCATTTCCCGCAATGGAGATCGCCTTATGTCCACTTTCGGCCTGATCGAGTACAAAGACGCCATCCCCGCCGTCAAAACCGTTTACGACGACATCCTCGCCACGCGCAAAACCGACTACATCAACAATTTCTGGAAAGCCATCGCCCACGACCCGGTTCTCCTGAAGCGCACCTGGGAAGATCTAAAATCCATCATGTCCCCGGGCGCCCTTGATCCCCTCACCAAGGAACTCGTTTATATCGCGGTCAGCGTCACCAACAACTGCCACTACTGCATTGCCTCCCACACCGCCTCCGCTTTCTCCAAGGGCATGACTCCCGAAATGTTCAAGGAACTCCAGGCCGTCATCGGCATGGCCAACGAAACCAACAAACTCGTCACCGGCTACCAGGTCCCCATCGACTCACGCTTCCAGCCTCCTCTCAATTTCCAAAAGTAGCCTCCCCCCGCCCCTGTTTCCATCGTAGTACCACCGTACTATAGCTCGCCCTTCCCACCCATCCCACTATGTAGGGTACGGAAGGAAAGTCCTGTCTAAACAGGGCTATCCTCTCTATCCCTCTAAGCGTAGGTACTCTATGGCGCCAATTTTGAACGACTCTGAAACCCTCGTCGCGGCCACAACTCCCTCTGCGCCCGCAGCCCCGCCCGCCAAATCCCTCACCGAAGCGCCCACTCGCCCACAACCCGTCGCGCTCGAAATTCCTATCACCGTGAATGGCGCTCGCACCGTCGATGGCTCGGACAAACGCGAACCCTTTTCGGAATCTACCGTCACCGTTCTGGTTTTCCCTCAAGGTGCAGTCATCCGGATTTCCACGCCCCTCGTTGCTGGCCAGCTCATTTTTCTCACCAACGAAAATTCAAAAAAAGAAGTCGTGTGTCAGGTCGTGAAATCGAAGACTGCTGGTGCCGCCAGCGCCTACGTCGAACTTAAGTTCACGGAACCAGCCGCCGGCTTTTGGGGTTTGCTTGCTCCGGCTGTTTCCGCCTCACCGGCTGTTCCTCCCCCAGCGATGCCCGCTGCACCCGCGGCCTCAAAGGCGATACCGCCCGCTCCTCCACTTTCGGCCCTCCCCATTCCGCCTCAGCCCCCCGCGCCTGCCGCCACCTTCACTCCACCCGCAAAGCCTGTGGTGATGCCCCCGCCGCCAGTTGCAATTTCAGAGCCCCCAGCTCCGCAATCCGTCGCGCCAACGAATCACGCTCCGGTCTCCCCACTCCCGCCTTGCGATTATTCCAAGTTGATTAACGACCTCATGGCGTCACCAGCCACGCCAGCTTCCCATCCGCCATCAGAGGCTGCTGTCCCGGATCCGCCGGCCCCGTCGTCCGAGGATTTGAAGCTTCAGGCCGCCGGTCTGCAAGCGAAGCTCGGTTCGCTGCTCTTCACGAAAATTCCTGCGGCACCGCCCGTTTTCTCCACTTCTCCGACCGCCCCGAGGACGGATCCCCCGGCTTCGGAACTTGCGAAGCGCGTTCTCGAAGTCGTTGCGGAAGAACCCAAATCGATCGTAAAGAACGAACCCATCCCCTTTCCACCGTCTCGGAAACATACTCCGGCCCCTCTCACCGCCGATGAAGAAGAAGTCAAGATTCCTGCTTGGCTCGCGCCCGTCGCTCAAGATCCGGACTCCTCTGCCGCGGACCACGCTGCCTCCAGCGATGACTCTTCCGATTCCGGTCTGTCGCTGAACTCTGAGGACTCCTCTGGAGCCGCTGTATTCGATGGTTCTCATCGCCCGCAAACAGCGGTCTTTGGTGGACAACTCCTTGGCGAGTCCTTCGCTCAGACAGAGAAATCTTCCTCGACTGGCTCGAGAAAAGGCATTTTCCTTGGCCTAGCCGCTGCTGCGGTCGTTCTCCTCGCTGGCGCTTCCTGGTACTACCAGCAAAATTACGGCGGAGCTTCTCCTCTTGCAGCCTTCACGCATACGGGTGCTCTCTCGCCCGTTGCCTCGGCGCCCGTCTCGCAGGCTCCCGCCGCCAGAACTGTCAATCCGCTTCCGGCCGCTGTTTCCCCAGCTTCCGCTCTGCCCTCGAAGCCCTTAACACCTGTTCCAGCCCAGCCAGCCTCTGCCGCAGCTCCTGAACTCAAAATTTCCAAACCTGTTCCAGACACGGCCCCGGTAGAGCTACCGAATAAACCCATTCTCGGCGATGTGCATCTCGCCACGCCGGTCGTCAGCCATGCCGCGGATTCCCAGCAAGTTGGCGATGCCGTGCCCTCTATCGACACCAATGCTTCTTCTGCAGGTGCAGATCCTCTCGCCGTTGCCGCTCACTCCAAAGGGCCTGCCGCCCCTGTCCCGGTCGGCGGGGATGTGAAGGCCGCACAGCTCATCAAGTCCGTAGCGCCGGTTTACCCGCAAATCGCGAAGACACAGCATATTTTCGGCAACGTTCTGATGGACGCTCTCATCGATGCATCAGGCAATGTCTCCTCGGTGAAGGTTATCTCCGGTCCGCCGGTTCTCTATCCCGCGGCCGTCGATGCCGTGAAGCAGTGGAAATATTCGCCTGCACTTCTCGATGGACAGCCAACGCCCATGCACCTCACCGTAACCGTCCAATTCCACTCCCAGTAGTCCGCGTCTAGCTCCTCGGCCGAACCAACGCGATGGCCCCGGCCAAGCCGGAATGCCGCACGATTTCCTCGTCTTCCCTGTAGCGCTGACCCCACGCTGTGGCGTCAGCGATGTTGATTTTGCTTTTTTTGGGGAGTGCGCAGCTTGCCGCCGTTCTTACGGTCTCAATCCACTCTCCGGCTTGTCATCCTGAGGCCCGGCTTTTGGGGCCGGAAGATCTCAACCCACCCTCTCGCCACAACATTCCCGCTTGCTCCCGACCGAGTCCTGCCATTTGATATCCGATATCTGCTATCTGATATCCTCTTCCCCATCACCGTTCATTCTCATCGTTTGTCCTACTGTTCCTAAGCAGACTCCCGCGGTGTCGCCAGCATCGCCTGCTGCACCGCCCCCGCCGCGCTCTCCTGCCTCTGTTCGTCCAGTCGCAGGATCACGATCCACGACAAGTGTGGGAAGGGTAGAAACCGGTCAATGGGCCGTACCAGCGGCAACACCGTGTTCAGCAACTTGATCTGCCAGAATCCAAATGTCTTCCTCTTCAAGACCTTCCCGTTCCACCACCAACCCGGCGCTCCGATCCGGTTGAACTTCAACACCTCTTCCACGCGGAACCCGGCTCTCTCGCAAGCCTCCACCAGTCGCTCCCGCGTGTATCTTCGGTGGTGCCCCAGCACGAGATCCAGCGTGCCATATAGGCCCGGTCCGTTCGGCACCAGAATAATCGCCCTTCCATTCTTCTCCAGCGCTCCCCTTATGTTGCTTAATGCCCGCACGTCGTCCTCCAGATGTTCCACAACGTTCAGGCAGATCACCGTGTCGAACTGCTGCGGCGGGTACGTCTCTCCCGCGCTCGCATCCGTGTACTGCACTTGCAGGTACGGCCGCGAATTTTTCAACTTCTTCAGCCGGTCCAGATAGTGCGGGTTGATGTCGCTCGCCCAATACACCGTTCGCGGCACCAGGTTGGACGTCAAGTTCCCGATGCCTGCTCCGATCTCCAGAACCCGGTCACCCAGGTACGGCCGGATCGTATCCGCCATCCATTTCGTGAACCGCGGCGCGCGGTTCAGTCGCGCCAGGATTTCGCTACCATGCTCATCGGCTACGTAAATCCGGTCCGAAATTCCATACTTCAACAACGCGCCCAGCGCCTGCACACCGTCTTTCCATGTAATTTTCTTTCCTTCGGCATACGTCCGCCCGGAATACCGGATCGGCATCTCGAAAATTCTTGCGTTCCGTTTCGCCAGCTTGACGGTGATTTCCGGCTCGAACCCAAAGCGGGCGCTCTCCAGCGGTATACTTTTCAGCAAGTCCGCCCGCACCATCTTGTAGCACGTCTCCATGTCCGTCAGGTTCAGGTCCGTCACGATATTAGTCAGCAGCGTCAACAACCTGTTTCCCACGCTGTGCCGGAAAAACAGCACCCGTCTGTAATCGCTCGCCAGGAACCGCGATCCGTACACCGCGTCCGCGTCTTCGGTCACGAACAGCGGAATCATCTTCAACAAATCTTCCGGGTGGTATTCCAGGTCCGCGTCGTGCATGACCGCCAGGTCCGTATCCACGTGCTGCAGCCCCGTGCGAATTGCCGCGCCCTTCCCTTGGTTCTTTTCATGCTCCACAAAAATCCATTCGAACCGCGAAAGCCCGGTCTGCCCTAATTCCTCCCGAAATCTTCTGATCGCCTCTCCCGTCTGGTCCGTGGACGCATCATTCACCACAACAACCCGCACCCTCTCCAACCAGGCGGATTCCGCCAAAACCTCCAGCCTCCTCAGGCTCGCTTCCAGAAGGTACTGCTCGTTGTATACCGGCACCACGATCGACAAGCTGAGCTTGGATTCCATTGCTTGTGTTTACAGCTTTTCCCCTTGAATTTGCCTGCGGGCTCCGCCCTGTAGTTTACAGCCAGCACCCCTCAGGTGATACTCCGATCTGACTCCTCCACCCCTTCCCATCAACTCCCCTGCCGATTTCTGTGCGCCACAAACTTGCTCTCTGCCACTCCCCTTAATATACTGGCCACCCGGCCAAGTGGCGGGTCTGGTGGGTGGGTAGCCCGCTGAATATCTCTCCTCTTGGCTCTTTTTCGCGCCTGCTCGTCTCTCACAGGCCGAAGTTTGTTGCGCATCCATCCGCTCCTCGGGCGGTTCGCGCTAAGGAGACTTTTGCATGCCCCACACGCCTGTCCCGGAAGAAATGAATGTCTATCAGAACGCCGAAGCGCGTTTTGAAGTTGCCGCCAACAAACTTGGTCTCGAGCAGGGTATCTATCGCTATCTCAAATATCCGGACAAGGAAATCACTCTCTACATTCCTGTTGGCATGGACAACGGCCAGCTTGAGGTTTTCACCGGCTATCGCGTGCTCCATTCCACCGTACGCGGCCCCGGCAAGGGCGGCATCCGCTTTGCCCCCGACGTCTCCATCGATGAAATCCGCGCGCTCTCCGCCTGGATGACCTGGAAATGCGCCGTCGTGGACATTCCCTTCGGTGGCGCAAAGGGCGGCATCATCTGCGATCCCCGCAAGATGTCCCGCGGCGAACTCGAGCGCCTCACCCGCCGTTACACCGCCGAGCTCTCCGATTGGCTGGGCCCCGAGCGCGACATTCCCGCTCCGGATGTCGGCACGAACGAACAAACCATGGCTTGGGTAATGGACACCTACGCCATGCACGCCCGCCAGGCCACCAACGCAGTCGTTACCGGCAAGCCCATCGAGCTAGGAGGGTCCCGCGGCCGTCGCGAAGCCACCGGCCGCGGCGTGATGATCTGCGTTGATAAGGCCATCGCCAAGCTCGGCATGCGCAAGCAGAACACTCGGGTCGCCGTTCAAGGTTTCGGCAACGTCGGCTCTCTCGCCGCGGAGCTCATGCAGAAATCCGGCTACAAGATCGTCGGACTCGCCGATATTGGTGGCGGCCTCTACAACGAAAACGGCTTCGATGTTCCCAAGGTCATCGAATGGGTCTATACGCAGAAGAAGCCCCTGCAGGAGTTCCCGGGCGGCGGCGCCAAGATGAGCGCCCGCGATGTTCTCTTCCAGCCCTGCGACGTGGTTATCCCTGCTGCCATCGAAAACCAGATCACGGAGCAAAACGCTCATCGGGTCCAGGCCAAGATTCTTTGCGAAGGCGCCAACGGCCCTACCACCTGGCAAGCCGACGCCGTGATCGACTCCAAGGGCATCTTCACCGTGCCGGATATTCTCGGCAATGCAGGGGGCGTCACCGTCAGCTACTTTGAATGGGTTCAGGACCGGCAAGGATTCTTCTGGCGCGAAAGTGAAGTCAACGAACGCCTGTTCGACATCATGGACCGCTCGTTCGATGACGTGGTCCGCTACGCCGAAACCCACAAGGTCAACAACCGTATCGCCGCTTACATGCTGGCGATCGACCGCGTCGCCACCGCTCTAAAGCTCCGCGGCATCTACGCTTGATTTTTTCTTGGCTTTCTTGGCGGTGAAGCGTACTCTTTCTCCCAGCTTTACAGTCTCATCTTTTTCTGTCCCGGAGGGGACCGCCAGAGGTCCCAGGAAGGAGTCCGCACCGTGCCTTCGGACTCATCGCCTGATCTAACCCCTCGCTCGGAGGAGCAGCATCGCCGCGACATCTGCCTTGTGGGACGCTGGTTATACGAACGCGGCCACATCGTCGCCGGCGAAGGGAATCTCTCCCTCCGCCTCGATGCCGATCGCATCCTCACCACTCCCACTTGCCTCAACAAAGGAATGATGTCCCCCGACGACCTCGTCCTCATGGATATGGAGGGCCGTCACCTTCGTGGCGATCGCAGTATTTCCTCGGAAGCGGGCATGCACCTCCTCTTTTATCAAATGCGTCCGGATGTCCAAGCCGTTTGCCACGCGCACCCTCCCACCGCAACCGGATTCGCGGCTGCTGGCCAGGGGCTCGATCAGGCCCTCCTTCCCGAAGTCGTCGTCTGCCTCGGCAAAGTTCCGCTTGTGCGTTATGCCACTCCAGGCACCCCCGATCTCAGCGCCGTTCTCGAACCTTACGTCCCCCACTACGACGCACTTCTCCTCGCCAATCACGGTGCGGTCACTTGTGGCCCCGATCTCCTCACCGCTTTTTACCGCATGGAGATCGTTGAGCACTTCGCCAAAATCACGCTCGCTGCCCGCCTCGCCGGCGAGCCGCAGCTCCTCTCGACCCGTGAGGTCGCAAAGCTCATGGCCGCTCGCGCCCGCTACCATGTCACGCCTCCTCCCGGCGGCGGCGCCGAGCTTCCCGAAACCTGCGACGGCCGCGAAAGCCCCACTGCCGAAATCACTCTCTCCCGCTCCGATCTGGACGCCCTCGTCGACGAAGCCGTCCGCAAAGACCGCGCCCGCCGCTAGCAATTTTTGTAGCGGCCACTTTCAGGTGGCCTTCTTGAGTTGGTTTGTTTTTCTTCGGGTGCCCAGGGGCGCTGTTGCACCTGGGCTCTTGGGTTCTGAAACTATTGATCTCCAGATCGGCCCGGTTCCTGTGAATTGCTTTTTGCGCGAGGTGCCCCATGTCGACCAACAACCTCTTCGAAGCCATCCGCACCGGAGATCTCGCCGCCGTCCAATCTCTTCTCGACTCCGACCCCTCGCTCGCCTCCGCCAAGAATGACTCCGGGGTCTCCGCCGTTCTCATGTCCATCTATACCGGCCGTCGCGAAATCCGCGATCTCCTTCTCGCCCGCGGCACCACGCTCGATCTCCACGACGCGGCCGCTGCCGGCGTCCTCCCTCGCGTCAAACAGCTCGTCGATGAAAATCCCACGCTCTCCCGATCCTTCTCGCCGGATGGCTTCCCCGTCGTCGCTCTCGCCGCCGTATTCGGCCATCTCGAGGTCACGCGCTACCTCGCCGAAAAAGGTGCCGATATCAACGCTCCCGCCAGCAACGGTTCCGGCTACAACGCCCTGACCGGCGCCGTGGCCAGCGGCCACACTCAGATTGTTCTCTGGCTCCTCGAAAACGGCGCCAACCCCAACTACCGCTACGGCCCAGGCTTCACTCCGCTACTCACAGCCGCCGCCGATGGCCGCCTCGAAATCCTCAAACTTCTCCTCGCTCGCGCCGCAGATCTCCACGCCACATCCAGCGACGGCAAATCCGCTCTCACCCTTGCCACCGAACGCAACCACCCCGACGTCGCCGATTTTCTCAGGAAGGCTTCGACGGCTGCAGCCGGATAGTGATCGCTGCCGTCCCGCACGCTCGTCGCGATGCCTCTACTCCGCAAAATCCAAATTCACCGGCTTGTCCGGGAGCTTCTTCTCTCCCAAGCTTGTCGTTGGCACGTCCAGCCCCACGATTTCGAACTTCGTACTCCTGAGCCAAACTTCCCGCGCACCGTCGAGGAGAATCCCAAACGATATTCCAGTTGCGTCCGTGGGTACCTCCAGAACCACCTCGTAGCGTTGCCAGTCCGTTGTGCCCTTGATTGGACGGTCTTGCATATTGTCGAACGCAACCACCTCCTTCCCTTTATCCACGCGCATCCAGAGTCCCGCCCGTCCCTTGACTTCATCGGACTTTATCGCCCCACTGATTCTTAGCCTCTTGCCCAAGTACTGCTCTGCGGCGAACTGTTGCATTAGCGTGCCGAATCCCTCAACGCTCGCTTGCCTGCTCTTCAGAAATGCGCTCGCATGCTTCTGATAGCTTTGATCCGAATCCACACCCACCTCATACTCCGCGGGTTTCGTCCCAGAAAGCAGCCATCCTCGCGGCACCTCAGCATTTACCGCCACGACGCATGCGGTGCACACCACCGCTTCAACCAGCAGGGTTTTCCAACATAAAAATTGACATTTAGACATGGCACCCTCCTACCGTCTCTGAATCCCTCTACGCGCCCGAAGTTGCACGCAGCCTACCAATCTCCTCCCTCGTCGTTCAAGAAGTAGCTCAACTTCACGCGCGCCGAACGGAGGGCGGCGATTTGCGCGATTTTCCTGACCGATAGGGGGCGAGCAGGGCTTCGAGGGCGCGGCGAATCCAGGCGCCAAGCGGGCCTTTGCGATAGACGGCCCAGTCGAGCATGGCGCCTCCGTTAACCTGCTGAACCAGGCGGGCAAGTTCGGCGGTGTCGCAGGGCTTCAGTTCGCGGACGGCAACGGCGTTATCCAGCAGCTTCCTGGTTTCGCCGCGCATGGTCTCGAACTGGACCAAGAGGACCGCGTGGAATTCCGGGTCGGTAAGATCGATTTGAAGGTAAGCAAGACAGTTGGCCATGGACTCGGGAGTGGCGGCGAAACCGCTGAACTCCACCATTAGCTCAATGAGTGTTTTCAGCGGCGATTGGTGTTTCGCGCGGGCCGCAGCGAATTGTCCGGCGACATCCGCCGTCCACGCCTTGCAGTTGGCCAGGAGCAGCTCACGCTTGCTGCCGAAGCGCTGGATGAGCGTGGCGGGAACGACACCGGCCTCTTTGGCAACGTCGGCGAGCGTGAGTTCCACCGGGCTGCGGCGCTGCATGACGCGGGCGGCGGCGGCGAGGATTTCTGCGTCGGAAGTTTCGCGGGGACGGGGCGACATTTTGAATGGGGCCGCGTTACGAAGCGGCACAAGGCTAGAATAACTGAACGGCCGTTTATTTTCCACTTGACATTACTGAATGAGCGTTTATTATTGAGACCCTGGTTCGCCGCGAGGTGCCGCAGGAGTTCGAACCCTTTGTGCCACCCCGGCTGCGAAGAAACGGGAGGAGAAGATGAGCCCCGACGAATTCAGAGCATCGATTGCAGATCCGGCCCCGCGCATAACGCTCACCGCCCCGCTTGCGGCCCTCTGGTGGGATGCAAAAGGGGATTGGGCCGGCGCCCACGCACTGGTGGACGAACTGGAAACCGTGGATGGCATGGCCGTCCACGCTTACCTGCACCGTAAGGAGGGCTCGGCCTCCAACGCCGATTATTGGTACCAGCGTGCTGGGCGCAGCTTTCACCGGGCTACGCTCGACGCCGAGTGGGCGGCACTGGTCGCGGGGCTGCTGTCCGGCGCTGGGGCGGCATGAGCCGCTCTGCAGTTCTTGCACGGAGGGGAATGGGAATGGGAATGGCCGAAGTACCCATGAAAGTGCCGAAGAAAGTATTGAAAGGCAAAATCGCGCTGGTTGCTGGCGCGACCCGCGGGGCCGGCCGAGGAATTGCCATCGCACTGGGCGAGGCGGGTGCGACGGTTTACTGCACGGGCCGCAGTTCACGAAAGCGATCGCCGGGACGAGCCCCCACACCTGGCCGGCCGGAAACGATCGAAGAAACCGCGGAACTGGTCACGGCCGCCGGTGGGCGCGGCATTGCCGTAAGAGTGGATCACACCAAGCCTACGAATGTAAAAAAGCTGGTCGCCGGTATCAAACGTAGGCACAAGGGACTGGACATTTTGGTCAATGATGTGTGGGGTGGCGACGCGCTCACGGAATTCGGCAAGCCCTTCTGGACTGTCAGCCTCGAGAACGGCCTGGGCATGCTGAAGCAAGCCATTCATTCGCACATCATCACTTCGCACTACGCCGTTCCCTTGATGCTTGGCAACAAAAAAAGAAAAAGTAGAGGCATCATTTTCGAAATTACGGATGGGGATGCTTTTTACTATCGTGGCAATCTTTTCTATGACCTCGTGAAGATTTCCGTCATACGCTTGGCTTTCGCCATGGCCCGCGAGCTGCGCAAACGAAACATTGTTTCCGTGGCCTTGACTCCCGGCTTTTTGCGTTCGGAAGCGGTGCTCGACCATTTTGGAGTCACCGAAGCCAATTGGAAGGAAGCCGGCAAGAACAAGGGCGCGAAAGTCAACTCCAAGGATCAGAACGACGCTCCCGAAGATTTCCTGGTGTCAGAATCGCCCAGGTACATCGGCCGGGCGGTTGTCGCGCTGGCCGCGGATCCGAACGTGAAAGAGAAGAGCGGGCGCGTCTTCAGTTCCTGGGCGCTCGCCCGCGAGTATGGCTTTACCGACCTTGACGGCACCCGGCCGCACTGGGGCAACCATGCCAGGAAAAAGTACGGCAAGTACAAAATCTGCGACGACCGGTTTTATTCCTATTGGGTCCCCGGCCTCGTCGAGCTGATTTTCCCCGATTGGTTTTGATCGCAGAGGGATCAAGCAATCGCCAAAAATAGCGGGAAAGGCGTAATTTCAAGACCCTTCGCCCCTTATCACCTCGCCGCGTTGACAGGCGAACGTAAGGCGGCAATACTGGCATCCGATGATCGGACTCCTCCGCGGCCGCCTCCTCGAAAAACGTCCCAACCAAGTCATCCTCGATGTTGGCGGTGTCGGCTACCTCATTGCCATCCCACTCTCGACCTTCGCCGCTCTCGGCGAACTCCACGCCGAAGTCACTCTTCTGATCCACACCCACGTCCGCGAAGACGCCCTCTCTCTCTACGGCTTTCTCTCCCAACGCGAAAAGCATCTCTTCGAGCTTCTTCTCGGCGCTTCCGGCGTCGGGCCCAGCCTTGCGCTTAAAATCCTCTCCGGCATGAACGTCGAAGAACTCGTCCCGGCTATCCGCACCGGCGATCTTGCCCGCCTCACAAAAATTCCCGGCGTCGGCCGCAAAACCGCCGAGCGCATGGTCGTCGAACTAAAGGACAAACTCGAATCCGTGGCTGTCGAAGCCGAAAAATCCGCCGCGGCTTCCCCCGCGGGTGTCGAATCCGACGTCAAATCCGCCCTCATCAATCTCGGTTACGATGAACGCACTGCGGATTCCGCCGTCGCCGAAGCCAAGCGCGAAGCTGGCACCGCCAGTTTCGAGAAATTGCTGCGCGTGACGCTCACCACTCTAAGCGCCCCGCAGAACCGCTGATGCGATAAGCTTTTGTAGCGGCCATGTTCTGAGGCCGGGGTTTTTAGGCGAGAAATGAATGAGCATCGACAAATAAAATGACCAATTTCGCTCCCAAAAAAGCCCCAGCCGATCCCAACCGCCCCTCCCGCATCGTCTCCGGCGCCGCATGGGATGACGACGCCCGCCTCGACGCCAGCGTCCGCCCCAAAACCCTCGCCGAGTACATCGGCCAGAAACGCGTAAAGGAAAACATCTCCATCGCCCTCGAAGCCGCCCGCAACCGCGACGAAGCCCTCGACCATGTCCTTCTCTATGGCCCGCCAGGCCTTGGCAAAACCACGCTCGCCCAAATCATTGCCAACGAACTCAATGTCCCCATCAAAACCAGCGCCGGCCCGCTGCTCGAACGCAAAGGCGACCTCACCGCCATCCTCACTTCGCTCGAGCTCAAGGAAGTCTTCTTCCTCGACGAAATCCATCGCCTTCAGCCCGCCGTCGAAGAAGTTCTCTATCCCGCCATGGAAGATTTTCGCGTCGATCTCGTCATCGGCCAGGGCCCCGGCGCGCGCATCCACCCGTTCCACCTGAATCATTTCACGCTTATCGGAGCCACCACTCGCGCCGGGCTCATCACCGCTCCTCTCCGATCTCGCTTCGGCATCGTTCACCGCCTCGATTTCTACGAGCCCGAGGATCTACTCACCATCCTCCACCGCTCCGCCAAAATTCTGAATATCCAGATGGACGATGCCGGAGCCGAGGAAATCTCCGGCCGCTGTCGTGGCACGCCGCGCGTCGCCAACCGCCTTCTCCGCCGTGCGCGCGATTTCGCCGAAGTCCGCGCCGCCGGCCGCATCACCCGTGAAGTCGCCCGCGAAGCCTTGCACATGCTTGGTGTCGACGAGCACGGCCTCGACGAAGTCGACCGCAACCTCATGATCGCCCTGCTCGATAAATATGCCGGTGGACCGGTCGGCCTCGGCACTCTCGCCGCCGCTCTCAGCGAGGAGGAAGACGCCATCGAGGAAATGTACGAGCCTTATCTCATGCAAATCGGCATGCTCGACCGCACCCCCCGCGGCCGCGTCGCCACCGCCCGCGCCTACCAATACTTCGGCCGCGAACTCCCCAAGCGCCAGCCCCGCCTGTTCTAGATTTTCTGAGGATTGTACTACGCGAAAGGATTTTCGACCGCAACACCAAAGTAGCTTTGTCCCGCGTTCAAATCTTCTGACCAAACTTTCTTGCACCCTGCCCGCTCCGCAGCCGCCACGATCATCCCGTCGTAAAAATGCAGGCCATACTGCGCACGCGCCTCCACCGCACGCCGTACCATGTTCCTGTCCGGCCGCACAACTTGAACCGGATCCAGCGCGTCCAGGATTATCGTCATCTGTTCGTGTGAAACCGGGGTTGAAAACTTATGCAAAAGCGTCGTCGCTAATTCCATCAGCACCTGGACGGATACCATAAACTCGCCCTTCATTGCTCTTCGCATATAGTCCCGTCCTATGCCCTGTTTCAGCGGTTCTTCATCGTCGTATGCGTAGACCAGTACATTCGTATCTAGGAAGTCAGGTGCGCTCATAGAGGTCCGCGCGCTTCCACGTCTTCTTTCCCATCTTGAAGTGGAATTTCTGGAAGGTACGTTCTAGCGCCTCCAGTTCCCGCTTCTTCCGCCCCGTTGCCGCACTTTCCGCTGCCAGTTTCTCTAGGTACTCGCGCACCAATCCCGTGAGCGTCGTATCCCGTTCGACCGCAATCTTGCGTACTTCCTTGACAATTCTCTCGTCCAGGGAAAGTGTGATATTCATATACCCATAATAAGGGTTTCCCACATTATGGGCAACCATTTTTCCTTCGCGTTCTCTCCCCTAAGCCCTATTCTTTCTCTAATTGTGTTTCACAAACTCGCCCTTCTTCCCCGTCAGCGAGTTGTACAGCGTCTCAATAAACTTGTCCGAATCGATGAACTCCCCCGACCATTTCTTCCACGGCTCCAGGATCTTTTCCTGCTTCATCTGCTCCAGCGTCTTGTGCTCGTCCAGCGCTTTCTGCACCGCCGCCGACGTCACCCTCAGCATCTTCACGAACTCCCGCACATCGTCCAGATTCGAGAGCGCCCCGTGTCCCGGAATCACCTTCACATCTGCCGGCAATTGCGCCGACGCCTTCTCCATCGCAGCAATCATCCCCTGCACGCTTCCGCCGCTGGCCACGTCGATGAACGGAAATCCATAACGCACAAAATCGTCGCCCATGTGCACCACGTTGTTCTTCGGAAAGAAAATCACTGCGTCGCCGTCCGTGTGTCCGGCGGGGAAGTGCAGCGCCCGGATGTCCTCCCCGTTCAGGTGCACGGTCACGTCGTATTCAAATGTAATTATCGGCAAGGCCGCTTTCGGCGCGGGCGGCACTTCCATTTTAATGGATCCTCCATTTCCCGCCGACCCTCCCGTTTCCATCCTCTTCCGCACGTTGTCCTGCGCAATCACCGTCGACCCCGCGTTCGCAAACGGCGCGTTCCCGCCGGTATGGTCCCCGTGATAATGCGTATTGATCACGAACCGCACCGGCTTGTCCGTGATCCCAAGATTCTTCAGCGCCGCCTGAATCTTCTCCGCCAACGGCGCATACTGATCGTCCACAATCACAATCCCGTCTTCGCCCACCGACGCCGCAATGTTTCCGCCCTCGCCTTCCAACATATAAATATTCCCGGAGACCTTCGTCACCTTTATCTGCACCTTCGAGTAGTCGGTCTGCCCCTGCCCCCACCCCACTCCGCCCATCATCAGCGCCGCCAAGCAGACCACCGCGAACAATCCGACTCCACGAGAACTAGAAGTTCTCTTGCCCATGATTCCTCCTCCTGCCGATTCGCCCAGCATTCTACCATCCCAATCCGCAAAGTAACTTCACGGCACATCCCGCCGATTCGCTGATAATCCCGCTCCGTTAGTAGGGTATCTTCAATCTACGCAGCCGCGCCAAGCTTTCCATTCCGGCTCGCTTGGAAGCTCTTGTGACCGAATCCTCCACTCCCAAATCTCCGCCCGCCAGTTCCAAACGCTTCGCCTTTCTCGTCGCCTCTGGCATCTTCTTCAGCCGCCTTGCCGGACTCTTCCGCGATCGCGTGTTCGCTCACTATTTCGGCAACTCGGATGCGGCCGACGTTTTCAAAGCCGCCTTCCGCATCCCCAACTTCCTCCAAAACCTTTTCGGCGAAGGCGTCCTCTCCGCCTCTTTCATTCCCGTTTACGCCAACCTGCTCGCCCGCGAAGACAAAGAAGAAGCCCGCAAAACCGCCGGTGCCGTTGCGGCTCTCCTCACCATCAGCACTTCGCTCCTCGTTCTCCTCGGTGTTCTCGCTGCCCCCTGGCTCATCGACGCCATCGCCCCCGGCTTCCACGGCGAGAAGCGCGAGCTCACCATTCTCCTCGTCCGCATCCTCTTTCCCGGCGCAGGCCTGCTCGTCGCTTCCGCCTGGTGCCTCGGTGTCCTCAACAGCCATCGCAAATTTTTCATCTCGTACACCGCGCCCGTGCTCTGGAACGTCGCCATGATCGCCGGCATGATCGCCTTCGGGGCGGGCCGCGCGCAAAACTCCCTCGTCGTCATCACGGCCTGGGCCTCTGTTGTTGGTAGCGCCCTCCAGGTCGCCGTGCAACTGCCCATGGTCCTCAAGCTTCTCGGCGGCCTGAAACTCTCCCTCGCCCACGAAGCCGAAAATGTTCGCACCGTCATCCGCAATTTCTTCCCCGTGTTCATCAGCCGCGGCGTCGTTCAGATCAGCGCCTATATCGACGCGTTCCTCGCCAGTTGGCTTCCCACCGGCGCCGTTTCCGCTCTTGCCTACGCGCAAACGCTCTACACTCTCCCCGTCAGCCTCTTCGGCATGTCCGTCTCCGCCGCCGAATTACCTGTGATGAGCGGCGCTGTCGGCGGCGCCGACGAAATCGCCGGCCTTCTCCGCACCCGCATCAACAGCGGCCTTCGCCAAATCGCCTTCCTCGTCGTCCCTTCCGTCGCCGGCTTTCTCGCTCTCGGGGACGTCATCGTCGCCGGTATCTATCAGTCCGGCCAGTTCAAACACTCCGACGCCATCTACGTCTGGGGAATTCTGGCCGGCTCCACCGTCGGCCTCCTCGCTTCCACTCTCGGTCGCCTCTACTCTTCCGGCTTCTACGCCCTGCGCGACACGCGTACTCCTCTTCGCTTCGCCATCGTCCGCGTCGTTCTCACCACCGCCCTCGGCTATCTCGCCGCTCTTCCTCTTCCCCGGCTCCTCGGCATCGAGCCCCGGTGGGGCGTGGCCGGTCTCACCATCTCCGCCGGCATCGCTTCCTGGGTCGAGTTCACGCTCCTCCAGCGCGCCATCCGCCTCCGCACCGGCCACGTCGGCCTTCCTATTTCATTCCTCGTGCAAGTCTGGATCGCCGCGCTCCTCGCCGCCGCCGCCGCCCGCGGCTCGCTCCTCGTTCTCGGCGCGCGCGGCCACATCTTCCTCGCGGTCCTCGTCCTCGGCCTATACGGCGTCGTCTTCTTCGCCGTTAGTCTCGCTCTAAAATTGCCCGAAGCCCACTCCATGCTAGGCATGCTCGGCCGCCGCGTTGGCATAAAATAACCGCATAACATGATCACCATCTACCTGGCGCTCGGATCCAACGTCGGCGACCGCGAGAAAAACTTGCGCGAAGCCATCCGGCTCATCGGCGAATCCGGAATCCGCATCGCAAGACTCTCCGGCATCTACGAAACCGAGCCCGTCGATTATCTCGACCAGGCGTGGTTCCTCAACGCCGTCCTCGAAGCGCGAACCGATCTCCCCGCCACGCAACTCCTTGCCACTCTCCGCAACATCGAATCCCAAATGGGCAGCAAAAAGGCCTTCGCCAAAGGGCCTCGCCTCATCGACCTGGACATCCTCCTCTACGGCAACGACACCATCGCCACTCCCGATCTCCAAATCCCTCACCCCCGCATGCTTCTCCGAAACTTCGTCCTCGCCCCTCTCGCCGAAATTGCCCCCGCGCTCCGCCATCCCTCCTGGCCCGCCACCGCCGCCGAACTTCTAGCCCGCTCCCCCGACCACAGCGCCGTCCGAAAATTTGTCCCCTAAAATCCATCGGCCCGGCACACCGCGCCGGGCCGATGGGAAAAGGAATCACTGAATCGCTTAACTTGTCCGCCGCACCACCAGCCGGTGCAACGTCATCACCTTCGGCTGCAACGCATCCAACTCAATTTGAGACAGCTTCCCCTCGTTGATTTCTCTCCATAGGTACACCCCCGGTTCGGATTCCGTCTCTTCACGCCCCTTCAGCCGCTGCAGAAATTCCCGCGCCTCTTCCGTGGAAGCCTTCTCCCGCAACATCGGCCGCGCCACCGCTTCCACCGCGTAACTCCGCAGCAATTTGCTCCAGTAGCTCTCGAACAGCTCCCCCGAAGCAAAAATATCGCTCCACGCCACCTCGCCTCCATACGCAATTACCACGCCCACCACTTGCTCGCCTTTCAGTCTCGCAGTCTCCTTCCGGAACCGCCGCTGTACCTCCTCCACCAGCGCATCCACTGAAGTCGCCACCCTCCGCGATTCGTAAATCTTGGAGTACGACTGTGTCGGGGCTTCTACCGTCACCGTTTCGGCAATCGCGCCCGCGGACACCATCGGCGCGGCTGCCGCGACTCCGGCCGACCCTGTCGGCGCGGTTGTCCCCGCCGTCACCGAAGCCCACACATCCGCCTGCTTCTGACTCATCGCCGCCTGTTCCCGCACGCTCGGATGCACGATGGTTTTCGCCGCCGTGAATTGCGATCCTACCGACCACCGCCCGTGCTCCACGCAAAACACGTCCAGTGCTAGCGGCTCTGCCCCCACCGGCACGATTCGATCCTTCCCAATTACGCGGTCCTGTTTCCCTCCACTCACCAGTTCGCCGGCCAGCAAAAGCAGCGGCCGCTTGCTCCGGTTTACCAGCACCAGTTGGTTCACTGATGGCCCGCCATAGTTCTGCGCCACCGGCCGCCTTCCGTCGCGGTCCCGCACCAATGTCTCCGCGCCCTGTTCCCGCACGATCACCTCCCCGCGCGAAAGGCCCTCCTCCAGCGTCAAAAACTCTCCGGTGTCGTACCCCGAAGACGCCGTCACCGGGAACACCGTCAGATTTTCGTACGTGATCGGCTCCAGCAGCCGCCATTCCCTCTCCGCCTTCCCCGGCGGGGTCGGACCCCCGGGAGCCGCCCAAAGGAATCCCAGTGTCGCCACACCAAGAACGGAGCTGCCAAATATCGTGTATAGGAAACGTTCCATGCCATCCTCCTCTGCGCGCATCCAGAGCACGCCTGGGAGTTGGAACGATCAGGTGGGAATTTCTTGCAGGGACAATAACGGGAGCCGCGAAGGCCTAAGGTTGGTTCCCTTACTTGCTTTTCACCCTCGTGGGTTCCCCAGGTCGGTCCGCGGCCGCAACTTACGAGTCTTCGAGGACTCCGCTTCCTGCTTCTCGTACTCCGCAATCTCCTCCTCGCTGTAGGAGTACGAATCCCGCGACGCAAACATCGACGTCGACCGCGTGGCCTGCTTTTTCTTCTTCCGCGCTTCGCCAAATTCGTACCGCGTCATGCGCAGCGGCGCTTCGATGGCCTTCACTTCGACCAGCAGGTCGCTCACTTTTTCCAGGAAATCGTGCAGGTGGAACGGCCGCACCGCGTACGGCACCTTCTCCGCCTCCAGCGCCGCCACGTACTGGCTCCCCGTCATCTCCGGCACCACGAACAGCACGCGGATCCGCCCGCCCTCTTCCGGCGCCACCGACGCCAGTTCCCGCAACACGTGAAACGTCGGCGTCTCCAGCCCCACCACCGCGATATTCGCAATCACCAACGAATATTCCGCGGTCTTCAATTCCATGTGCAGCATCCGCAGGTCCTCGACGATGCGCACGCGCCATCCCTCGCTATCCAGAATCTGCTTCAACGCCGCTGCACTTCCCGCATCATCTTCCAGTACCAGCAGACCGACTTGCCGCACTTCCGCCGTGGGAGGGTTCGCCATGTATAAAGTCTATGCCCCGCACTTGGCAAGGACCTCCGGCACGCGTAAAAAGCGCCCTAAGCGCCAACTGTCCCAACGGCCGGGTCACCCCTCTCATGGTTTCACCTGCTTGCAACCCTTCAAAATCATCTTCCCGTCCCCATCCGGCGCATCTTCCTGCAGGAATCCTCCGTTCCCCTTCCCCCACCACACCACTTTCCCATCTGAGTACCGGTTTCCGTCCGCCGACCGCGTCTGCTTCATCACGTACACTTTCTCCCCGAAGCGCACCTTCGCCATCTGACTACCCAAGTACACCGTCACTTTCGCTCCGCCCTCGCACGTATAATCGCTTTGCTTCCATCTGATTGCCGGCCGCACGTTGTTGTGCGGCTGTGCCGGTGCCGCCGGCGCCTCCTGCCCCATCCCCGCTCCCACCAACAAAAAACCCAGCACCACAACCACAATCCCACATCGCATCGCCAGCCCATTCATCTCATTCACCTCGTTTAACCCCATTGTAGTGCACCACAGCCCTACCGTTTCTCATTCCCCGCTCACTTTCTTCAATGCTATCCTCGCAGCTTGGATTCAAGCTCCGTTACCAAAGCTGTGCCGTTTTTGGAGGTGTGAATTGGGACTGCGCTGGTTACCCGTCGTTTCCCTCGCTGTGTTGTTCGGTGTGGTTTCGGATGCTTCCCCTGGGCCCGCACCATTCCGATGGACTGCATCCCTAACGGCTCAGGACAACCCAGAAACCGCCGTCGACGCCTCTCGCGTGATGGCCTTGGAGACGCTCTGGAATCAGGCGGAGGTGTCTCGAGACGCCTCTGCGCTCACGCAGCTCATCCCCGACACGTTTTTCAGTATCGACAGCGAAGGTACCATTCGGACGCAAGAAGAATTCCTGGGATATTTGAAAACCAGCCCGGATCATCCCATCGAGATTAAGAACGAGTCGTTAGTCGCTCACACCTATGCAAATACCGTCGTGGTCACGGGCATATACCGCAGAAAAGGAACCGCCGCTGGAAAACACTCTGCGGAGCGCGGCCGCTTCACCCATACCTGGATCCAGCTCAAGGGCGCTTGGCTCTGCGTCGCTCGCCAATCCACTCTCACCGACAAGTAGTTCCCCCGCGTTGCCCTTCTCCCACGCGAGCCGCGCCGCTTCTTTACCCCTTCCCACGCAATCTTTAACCATTGAATTCCGGAACTCCTGAACCCTTAAACTGTCCCTCAGCGTGTCCTCAGTGCCCTGTGCAATGCAAAAGACCCGACACATCGTCGGGCCTTTCGCTGTTCTTGGCACCTCGGGAGGGCTAGTTTGCGGCGGCTGCGGCCTTCTCATTCTCAGCGACGACCCCGAGCTGCTGCATCAACCCCAAAGCGTCCCAGTTGATCCAGCCCTCCACCATCTTCCCGTCGGCGAATCGGGCTACGCTTATCCCGGTAATCGCAAATTGCTTTCCCGTTGGCGCGATGCTGTTGAGCACACCCCTATGGCTGCCTCGGCAGGTCCAACGCGCCATCACGGTTTCGCCTTCGGCAATGAGGTCCTCGATCGTCAACCTGAAATCCTGGAATGCCGTGCGGTACAGCGTCGCTCTCTTCTTTTCACCCTCGGGTCCGCGCCCAGCATCGGGCGTTGACGGATCGTGGTGTGTGTAGTTCGGGGCAAACAGCTCCTCCGTCACCTGCAGATTGCCCTTATTCCAAACTTCCTCGATCAAACGGCGGACTGCCTTCTTGTTTACATCGGACATGGTAGATCTCCTTTTTATGAAATTCGTTTTTCCTCCTCGCAGTGCGCGAGTCGGGCTTGAGCGGGTTGGGCTGGGACCGCTGGCGTCTTGGGTGGGCAATCCTGTGCGTCGGACAGGGGTCGCGCCCCGCACCAAGAATTAAAAAGGAACCCCGTAGGTTTTGTCTTCTTAGCGCTCGATGCGGTGCTTGGCCTTCAAAAGAAACTGCCTTCGGACTTAGAAGCGGGAGTCTCGCCTCAAACAGCGAGACCGTGAATCGATACTGTTCTTCCAGTCTGTGCCTGTCAAGGGCAATCGAAGCTTTCTTCGTTCCAAAATCAGCCGCTGGCCGCAATTTGGCGAGGCGGCAAGGCCCCCCAAAAAAATCAAGGGCGCAAATGCCTTGCGGCTTTTGCGCCCTCTTTCAATTGTGCCGCAAAGTTTTTAAGGCTTCCCGGCTCAATCTGGCGTCAGCGTAGACCTTCCCTCCTGCCTTGGCAAGAGGTCCCCCGCCGATTTCCTGTGGAAACCTGTGCACGCCTGTGCAAAAGCGGGGGCGCTTTTCGCCCATTCCTGTTGTTCACCCCGTTCCGCACACTGTAGTTCGGTCCGCTCCCTCCCAATTTTTTCGCACTCCCCGCTCCCTTCCTAAACTGATATCCTCCCGCCGTGAATCCAGAATCCATCTCTAAGCCGGCGACACCCTCCTTCATCTCCCCTTTTCTCTTTCGCGCCGGGCCCTCCAAACTGGTAATGCGCCTGGCCGCCCTGCTGACATTCCTGTTCCTCCTGGCCACCGCCTTTCAAGCCGGCTGGACGCGTGCCGAGACCGACTTTCCGAATTACTACACGGCTGCGGTGCTGCTACGCGAACACCAGCCCCTGCGCAACTATTACGATTGGACCTGGTTTGCGCGCCAAATGAACTATTCCGGCAACGGCATGCAGCTCGGCGCCTACACCGCTCAGACTCCCCTGACCATGCTTCCCATCGTCGCTCTCGCGAAATTTCCACCTCAGCGCGCGAAGCAAATCTGGCTCCTCTTTAACTTACTTTTCCTGGGGCTGACCGTCTGGTTGCTTTCTCGCGTCACGCGCTTCAGCCCCGAATCCATCTGGCTTCTTGCCATTTCCGGTTATTTTTCGCTACGCACAAACTTTCTCTATGGGCAGTACTACCTCTTTTTGCTGTTCCTCCTTACCTTGGCGTTCTATTTCCTCCACCGCAAAAACCAACTCCTCGGCGGCTTCCTCACCGGAATTGCTTTCGCACTGAAGCTCTATGGCGGCCCATTCTTTCTTTACTTTGCCGCCAAGCGCCAATGGAAGGCCTTCCTCGCCATGATTGCCATCGCTGTTTTCCTGCTTGGAGTTGCGATTTTCTTGTTCGGGCCGGCTGACGTCCATTTTTACGCCACCCAAGTTCTTCCACGCTCCCTTGAAGGCGGCTCCATCGATCCCTACGATCCCGGTACCCCGACGATTTCCAACTTCTTGCGGCGCTCTTTCGTAGCGGAACCGGAACTGAATCCTCATCCGCTTTGGCATGCCCCATTTCTTTATTTCTTCCTGCGCAGTTTCGTCGCCTTGGGAATTGTTGTCTTTCTTTTCCTTGGCACCAGCAGGAACCGGACCTCGGACCGCCATGACTTCGCCTGGTTTGTCATCGCTGCGGTCCTGCTCTCTACCAGCACGGCTTCCTACACATTTATCGTGCTTCTGCTTCCTGTGGTCCTGCTCCTGGAGGAATCCGGCCCGCGGCAAAGTATTTTCCTGGTAGTTTCGTATGTTCTCTTGACGCTGCCCTTGCATCCCCGCTGGCTGTTCCCGAAGCTGTGGCTGCTGTGCGCCCTTTTTGTTGCCGTGGGATACCCGAGCTGGCGGCAATTGCCGCGCCGGTTCGCTCTTGCCGCGCTGATCTTTGCCGCCTTGTTTGCCCTCGTCGATGCCGAACGCCATATGCGCAGCTTCGCCGCCGAGCCGGCACAGCATTTTGAGCGCGTCGCCCTGCGACAGGGGACGGCACTCTCACTATTTTCTTCGTTCCCGGTGGTTTTGCCCGCCGGGCTGTTTTACCAATCGATGGGACAGGACCGCTATGTGCTCCGATGGTTGCACGACAATCGCAACGAATCGTTTTCATTCGACGGACAGGCTCTTCACCCCAGGCTCGCGCCCGACGGCCAATCCATTTTTTTCGAACTGGTGTCCAATCGCCGTTCGAACATGATGCAGTTTGACCCCTCCACCGGACAAGCTGTGCCGCGTGCCATGCCGCTTCCTCCGGATTCCGCCACCCCCGTCGTCTCCCCAGACGGAAAATGGCTGGCGTTTGAGTCTGCGCAAAATGGCCCCTCGCAAATTTGGCTCCGCAATCTCTCCACCGGCAAGGAGGCGCAATTGACCGGTGGGAATTGCAATAACTCTTCTCCCGCCTGGGAATTGGATTCCCAAGCCATTCTCTTCGCCAGCGACTGCGGCCGCGGCGCTGGCCTGCCCGCTCTGTATCGCGCCCGCCTGCCTTGAGGTTTCCGTCAGTAAACGGCGGACGCACGAATCGCGAAAGCACATGACGAGAAGATTCCGGGGGTCGGACCTGAAGGTCCACCTCCTTAGTTGAGGGGTTTTTGGCATAGGTGCCAGGCTAAAGCCTGGCACCTACATTGATAACCCGAGAAGGGCGCACGCCCAGATTATTTGCCGACGACGAGGGAGTTGCCGCTGGAGTAGCGCTTATCGTTGGTGCCGTCCCAGAAGAGGCGGTCGGTGATGAGGGGGGCTCTGCCGGGGATGCCGCGGGTGAAGAGGATTTGGAGGGCGTCGCGGGACCATTCGGCGTTGCGCGCGAAGGCGTCGGGTGGGCCGAGGACAACGCGGCGCTTGGAACGGAGTTCGTAGAGGAAGAAAGATTGGTTGAGGCCCATGGCGTCGGCGGGGGCGCCAGCGGGCGTTTTGGCGTAGTAGGCTGAGACCAGGAGAAGATCGGGATTTATGGGGCAGACGCGGATGGTGTCGCTGCTCATGATCTCGAACAGATCGCCGTAGATTTCTTTGAGCGGGACGATTTGCGCGGGCTTGTCTTCGCTGAGCCAATAGGCGTTTTGCATGTCCGTGGCGAGGAGCGTGGTTGCGTTGGCCCAGCCGTGCAACGCGTCCACGTCCTGCGGAGAGAAGAGCGCAGCTGTTTCCGGGGCGTTTGAGGGAGCGGTCCAGACTTGCCAAAGCTTGCCGTCAAATTTCAAATAGGCGATGCGCGAATCGTCGGGGGACCAGAAGGGCTGGCGGGCGTTGTTGAGCGCGATTTCGCGCGAGCGGCCGGTGGCGACTTCGTAGAGGAGGATCGAGCGCTCGGGGCCGGTCTTGGAATCGGAGCGCGTGTAAAGCAAGGATTTGCCGTCGTGTGAGAGGGCGAGTTCGGAGCCGGCCGGCGCAGCGACCTTGCTGACGCCACTGCGGCTAACAATCACGCGGCCGGACGCATCGAGATACGCGACGGCTACCGGCGGACGAAAATTGGTGATGGGATCGAGGACGGTTTTCTTGTCTTTATCCTTATCTTTATCTTTGTCTTTGTCCTTGTCTTTGGCGTCCTTGTCCGTGGCGCTGGCGTCGTCCGGCATGTCTAGTTGATTTTTCTTCCGGAACTCCGGAAATTTTTCCGGGGAACTTTGCCCGCAACCATTCAGAACGCCAACTTGCGCATGAGTGATTTCCACGCGGAAGGTGAACTTCGCGTCTGACGCAGCGTCCGAACACGACTCGCGCGTGAGCTTGACGGAGACGTTCGCTCCGGTTGCGTCGTCTTTTGCGTTATAGGTCCAAGAAGTGCCGGTATCGTCGCGCGCCACATCCACGGGATCGAGGACGAGCGGCGGGTAGTTCGCGCGGTCCAGGCGCTCCGGACCCTTCATGCCGAGGCGAAGACTCCAAGACGGTTCATTGCCTTGGGCGATGATGAGAATTGGGTAGTGCTTGGAAACCGGAGAAGGAACGGTGGGCGAAGGGGCGGGAGTGTTTTGCGGAGTATTGGGCGCAGGCTTTGGGGCTGGGGCCTGCGAATTCAGTGCGGCTGCGGCGGTGAGGGAGGAGAGGATGCCAACAGTGATGAGTTGGAGACGCACGAGATCCCTTTGTGCTCCCGAGGGTGAGACGCGAAAGGGCCGAGGAAAAGCTGCCTGAAGAGCAAGGTTCGGCTGGAGTTCGCGCAGGGGAGATTAGAACAGAGGGCAGACATGGAGCGCAAGGGGAAGAGCTAGGGCGAAGAAAAAGAGAAAACACTTGACATGGCGAAGAAAAAGCGAAATACTGGCCGGGCTCGAGGTGAGCTATGTCCCCAGTTCTTCCCCTTACGTCGCTGCGTCCCACGATTCGGCGGCGCCCCGTTCGTCTCCCCGTTGTTCGATTCCTACCTTTTTGCCCTGAAACGACTGACCCAAAGCCAGAGGCCGGCCCCCGTGCCCCGGGTGCTGCCGGCTGGTGCAAGGGAAGTCCGGAAGACCCCTCGGCGGATTGCCCCCCGCCACAAATCCGGACTTCCCATGCGCCACTGGTGGGCATAGCACGCCTCGCTGCAAATTCTCCGGCGGCGGAGAGCCAAAGGAAGTCGGCTGAAAAGCCGGAGTATTTCTTGTTGCCGGTGAAATCGATCTTGAATCGGTGCGATTCGGTGCGCGTGCCGTTTGAGTGGACGATCAATCCTTACCGCGGATGCGAGTTTGGGTGCAAGTATTGCTATGCGCGGTACACGCACGAGTACATGGAAATTGACGGCGGAGAGTTCGAGCGGAAGATTTTTGTGAAGCAGGACGCGGGGGTGCTGCTGGCGAAGGACATTTCGCGGAAATATTCGTATGAGTCGAAGGCTTCGGGATACACGCAGGCGGAACACATTGCCATTGGAACGGCGACGGATCCGTACCAGCCGGCGGAACGGGAATATGGCGTGACGCGGGCGTGCCTGGAGGAATTGGCGAAGCGCGAGGGCTTGAGCGTTTCGATCATTACGAAATCGAACCAGATTGTGCGAGACATGGACGTGCTGAAAGCGATTGCGGGGAGATCGGCGCTGAGCGTGAACATCACCGTGACCACGCTGCGGCCGAGGCTGGCGCGCTTGTTGGAGCCGCGGGCGCCGCGGCCCGATCTTCGGCTGGCGGCGGTGAAGGAGCTGCGCGAAGCGGGATTATGCGTCGGTGTGTCCGCTTCGCCGCTTTTGCCGGGGATTAACGATGGGGAATTGGAGGCGGTTGCGGCTGCGGCGAAGGAGGCCGGGGCGCAATGGTTTTTTTCCGGCGTGTTGTTCTTGATGCCTGCGTCAGCGAGGCAGTTTTTGCCGTTTATACGGAAGAAGTTCCCGAAACTGGCGGAGCAGTATGAGCGGTGGTACACGAAAAATGGGTACGCGCCGGAAGAGTACCGGAAGACGGTGTCGGAACGCGTGCGGCAGATTCGCGAGAAATTTGGATTTGCGTCGCGTCCCTGGGAAGGAATGCGGGCAAGCATGCCGCGGGCGCAGATGAGCCTGGGTTGGGAGGCGGGCGCCATCAGCCAGGAATTGCTACAGGGCCAAACGGAGTCCGCTATGCGATGAGCTTGAAGTAAGTGGAGTAGGATTCGTCGGCGATGAAAATGAATGGCAGAAAGGTCATCGGGCCATTGGTGGTGTCGACTTGCCAGCGGCTGGGTGCGGTCTTTTTTGCGGCGAGCAATTGGTTACGTGTTGGCGCGCGGTTGGCCCCATCGATGCCGAACAGGACAAGTGGACCGCAGAGCAGAGCGACTGTGTCGTGATGCCGCTTGTCGATGGGTTCGAGGCGGGTTTTCATCGGCAAATCGAGTTCGACGCGGTCCCCGCTTTTCCAGACTCGCGAGATAGAGGCGAAACTTCCGGGAAGAATGGGATTGTTGTTGGCCCGCTTGCCATTCACGAGCAACGTGGGGGAATCGGCCCAAGCCGGAATGCGGAAGTGGAGCGCAAAATTCTTCGATTGCCCGGAATGAATCTGAAACTGCAGCGCGGAATCGAGCGGATAAGCCGAAGCCTGCTTTAGAGAGAAACGCGCGCCATCCTGGGTCCACTGCAAGGTCGAGGGGATGTATAGATTCACGTAAACGCCACTCGCATCGCGGAAATAGGTATTGATGCGGTAGTCCGCGGCGACTTGCGGCATGGTGCCGGAGCAGCAGGGCCAGCGGCCGGGCTTGTAAAACTTTTTGCCGTCGAAGTTGTAATCGGCATAGTAGAAAGTTCTTCCGTCCGGTTGGAGAGGCTTGGCGCCGAGGATGGTGTTGTACATGACGCGCTCCATGCTGTCGCCATAGCGCGAATCGCGAGTCACGCGCAGCAGGTAGCGCGTGAGCTTGAAATGCGCGTAGCTGCCGCAGGGGGTCTCGAAGCTGCTATGCGTATTTTCGAGACTGGCGGCGAGGTCATCGCTGTCTGGCGCGCGCAGGGTCTCGTCTGGTCCCCAGCCGCCGGTGGCGTAGCTCTGAGCGAGAAGCATTTCAAAGCCGTTTTTCGCGGCGCGCAGGTGTTTCGTGCTGTCGGCGGTCATGTATGCCTGCATCGCCGAACACAGGGAATTGACGTGGCTGTAGGCGTGGCGCCCGGCAAGATTGTCGCGGCCCTCGGAGAGCGGTGCGTAATAGATGTCATCCAGATATTGAATGGCCAGCTCTTTATAGCGCGCGCCGGCACCTCGCTGAAACGCGAGGAAAAGGTTTTCGGAAATGGTGTAGGACTCATCCCAAGTCCAAGCTTCGTCCTTCCCCGGCCGCCAGCTAACCCCGTGTTCAATCGCCGTCTTCGGCAAGTGCGGCAACGCAACGTCCGTGGTGTGCTCCAGAATGGCGAGCGCGTCGGGATCGCCCACAAACTTGTGCGAATCGATCAGGCCGAGCACGAATTTGTCGTAGCAATAGGCGGGGAAATGACTCTTCTCGTAGAAATCGCCGGAGATGGTTTGAGCGTACAGGCGATTGAGGCGAAGAACTTTTTCGCGGAGGGTAGGGTCGGGGCGGATGGCGTAGGAGCGGGCTAGCGCCGAGACCCACTGCCCAAACGTGCAAGCGGGCGCAAATCCCGTGTCGCCCTTGCGGTAGTCGAAGTCCGGATCGTAGAGATACCAGCCGCCCAAGTCTTCGCCCGGCGCGGGCTGTCCGGCCATCTGGCGCAGCGGCTTCAGCATGCTGTCTTCGCTGAGGTTCATGAGCACGGAGTGGGTGTTGTTCAGCTGGTCTTCTTGGAGGCTGCTTGAGAGAGTTACGTCCGCATAGCCAAATTCATCGAGGAACGGGTTGCCGGAGAGATCTGGAAACGAAGAAGAGCGCAGGAGAGGATGGGCTGAGGCCCACGCCAACGAAAGGGAAGCCGATTGTAGAAAAGATCTGCGCGAAGGCGGCTGCATCGGGGTTCGGACTCCTTTCGATGCACTACGCAATAATGATACGCGATTCTTCGCGGTTGAGCTCATGGGCGTCGTGGCCGGGCTAAAGCACGACCCCTACGTAACCCATGAAAGAACAAACCCAAGAGCACAGTCAGGAATGGCTGTGCCACAAAGGCGTAGCTGGGACATTACGCCATGATGACTTTGTTGTGGAAGCGGCGGGCCGCGATGACGAGGAGAAAGGAGCCCATGAGGAAAAGGGCGAGCGCGTCGATCCAGAGATGGCTCCATCCGGCGCCGCGCAGAATGATGCCGCGAGTGATGTTGATAAAGTAGCTGGCGGGAACGAAGTAGCTGAGGACGTAGAAGAATTTGGGCATGGTCTCGCGGGGGAAAATGTAGCCGGAAAAAAAGATCGTGGGAAGAATGGTCAGAAAGGCGAGTTGCATGGCGTGGGCCTGAGAGGTGGCCTTGCTGGAGATGAGGATCCCGAGAGAGAGAGAAACGAAGATATAGGGCAAGGAAAGGAAAGCCAGCAGCACGACGCTGCCGTGGATGGGGACGCTGAAGATGAAGCGCATGGCGGTGACGATCATGCAGAGTTCGAAGAAGCCAATGACCAGATAAGGAAGCAGCTTGCCGAGGAGCAGGCCCATGGGGCGAACCGGCGTGACGAAAAGCTGTTCGAGGGTTCCGCGCTCTTTCTCGCGCACGATGGAAAACGCGGTGAGGAAGGTGGTGACGTTGAGAAGGAGGACCGCGGTCAGCCCGGGCAGGAAAAATTGGGGGAACGGGAATCCGGATTGAAGAGAATTTTGGGTCGCATGTCCACGGCGAAGGCGGCATTGCTGGCCAGAACGCGGTGCAGGGATTCATCGAGACCAATCGCGGTGGTGACGTTGATCGCTTGGCCGGCGACGGAGGAATCCGAGCCATCGATGAGAACGAGGACCTGGGCGCTCATCTGATGAAGAAGCTTATCGGAATAGTCGACGGGAATTTTGATCCCGACGCGACACTTGCCGGAGATGATGGCGTCGTTCAAGTCGCGATCGTTGTTGACGAATCGGATGAGGTGAAATGTGTCCGAATTTTTCAAGCGGTCGAGGAGTTCA
>CAVTFW010000003.1:0-96177 GCA_963734105.1 Candidatus Acidiferrales bacterium
GACGGCGGCGTGGCGGTGACCCTGGCGGAATCGTGCTTCGCGGCGCAAGGGCTCGGAGCGAGTGTGACGTTGCCGGAAGACGTGGCTGCGGAGTACGCGCTGTTCGGCGAGCGCGGGGCGCGCGTGGTTGTGTCCATTGCGCCTGAAAAACTTGCCGCTGTTCGGAATACTGCGAGACAATATGGTGTGGGCGCGCATGAAATCGGCAAGGTGGCCGGTGACAATGCGCTGCGCATCGAATATAAGGGGCAGGCGGTGCTGTCGGCGACGGTCCCCGCGCTGCAGGACACTTGGTCGCATTCGCTCGAACGCAACTTAAAGGTTCAATGACAGGAAAACTCGCATACGCGGACGACCGGTTTCACGACGAATGCGGCGTGTTCGGCGTGTTCGGGCACCCGGAGGCGGCGAATCTGACGTATTTGGGTCTGTATGCATTGCAGCATCGCGGGCAGGAGTCGGCGGGGATTGTGGCGAGCACCGGCAGTGACTTGAACTTGCACCGGGCGATGGGCGAAGTGGAAGAGATTTTTCAGCCAAGCGTGCTGGCGAAATTGCCGGGATCGAGCGCGATCGGCCACACGCGGTATTCCACTGCAGGTGACAAGGCGCTGCTGAACGCGCAGCCGATCATGATCGACTGCAACAAGGGCAAGATCGCCGTGGCGCACAACGGCAACTTGACGAACGCGCTGGAGCACCGGCGGCGCTTGGAGCACCGCGGATCGATCTTTCAATCGAACAGCGACACGGAAGTGATCGTGCACCTGATCGCGCGGTCGCAGGCACGGAATTTTTCGGGGGCGCTGGGCGACGCGCTGAACCAGGTGGAGGGTGCGTATTCGCTGCTGGTGCTGACGCAAGACGAATTGTACGCGGTGAGGGATCCGCGGGGATTCCGGCCGCTGGCACTGGGCAAGATCGCGACGCTCGACGGCAGCGAAGCTTGGGCCGTGGCATCGGAGACGTGCGCGTTCGACCTGATGAATGCGGAGTACGTGCGCGACATCGAGCCTGGCGAAATGGTGCGGATTTCGCGTTCTGGGATCGAGTCGATTCACTTCAGCCCGCCGAAGCCGCATCAATACTGCATTTTCGAGCATGTCTATTTTTCACGGCCGGACAGCACGGTGTTCGGGCGCTCGGTGAACGAATCGCGGGAGATGCTGGGGCGGTTGCTGGCGCGGGAGCATCCCGTGGAAGCGGACATGATTGTGCCGATTCCGGACTCCGGCGTGCCGGCTGCAATCGGCTTTTCGCTAGAATCGAAGATCCCGTTCCGCATGGGGCTCATCCGGAATCACTACATCGGAAGGACGTTCATTGAGCCGTCGCAGGCGATCCGGAATTTCGGGGTGAAGCTGAAACTGAATCCGGTACGGAACTTAGTGGCGGGGAAACGCGTTGTACTGGTAGACGATTCGATCGTGCGGGGAACCACGAGCCGGAAGCTGGTGCGGCTGATGCGCGAGGTGGGCGCGAAGGAAGTGCACATGCGGATCAGCTGCCCGCCGACGATTTCGCCGTGTTATTACGGTGTGGATACGCCGACGAAGGAAGAGTTGATCGCCTCGTCGAACACGCCGGAACAGATCTGCAAGTACCTGGGCGCGGACTCTTTGGGGTATTTGTCGCTCGGGGGATTGCGTCAGGCGGTGAACGACACGGAAGGGAAATTCTGCACCTCGTGTTACACGGGCGTGTACCCGACGGACCTGGTGCAACTGGAAGTGAAAGAAGGAAATGGCACGCCGAAATTCAAGGAAGAAGTGACGGTGGAACGTGAAAGCTGACGCGAACAAATCAAAGAACAAGAACGCCGGCGTGGAAGCTAAATATCCATTAGGCACGCGCGTAAAGATGGAAATGATTGCGTGGGCCTGGGTAATAGGGGTGTTCTTGCTGGTGAACGGTACATTGGGGCAGGCGCGCGTCATTCCGTCAGGATCGATGGAGAAGACGCTGCTGGTGGGAGATCACTTGATCATGAGCCGGCTGGGTTACGACGCTGGCGTGCCGTTCACGAACTGGCATGTATCGTTGTGGCGGAATCCTCATCGCCAGCAGATTGTGATTCTTCGCCCACCCTACGATCCCGGCAAAACGGATTTGATCAAGCGCGTCATTGGATTGCCGGGGGAGACGATCGATATCCACGATGGATCCGTGTGGATCAACGGCAAGAGGTTGGACGAGAAATACACAACCGGGCCGACGGAAATGCCCGATCGTTGGGAAATGCTCGCGCGGTTTCCCGGGGTGCCATTCACGGTGCCGCAGAATCAGTATTTCGTGATGGGGGACAACCGGGGGAACTCCTATGACAGCCGCTACTGGGGTTGCGTTCCGCGGAGCGATATTCTTGGCACGCCGCTGGTGATCTACATGTCCGTGGATGAGGACGGCGACGCGTGGAGCGGCAATATTGGCGGGCGATTTATCGCCTACGGAGACGCTTTGCTACATCCGAGCAAGGTGCGCTGGAAGAGAATATTCGAAACGTTTTAGCACCTGCCGACGAGCACAGAACCGCATGGGGCGCCGCCGTTGGATGGCTGGTCAAGGTGAATCGTGAAAGCTGACGCGGGAAAAATGAAAACGAAAAAAGAGGAAGCGAAAGAAGCGGCCGTGCCGATGAGCACGCGTGTGAAGAGCGAAGTCATCGCGTGGTTCTGGGTGATCCTGGCGTTCCTGCTGATCAACGGGACGCTGGGACAGGCGCGGGTGATTCCGTCGGGGTCGATGGAAGACACGCTGCTAATTGGGGATCACCTGATCATGAGCCGGGTTGGCTACGACGCTGGCATTCCATTCACAAATTTGCACGTGCCGTTGTGGCGGAGCCCGAAGCGCCAACAGATCATTATTTTCAAGCCGCCATTCGATCTGGCGCAGCCCGACTACGTGAAGCGCGTGATCGGATTGCCCGGTGACCTGGTGGATCTTCACGGTGGAGCGGTGTGGGTCAATGAGCAGAGACTGCAGGAGAATTACACCATCGGCCCGAGCGAACCGGCGCCGCCGGGAAGCGGACCGATGGGCTCCGAGGTAACAAAATTCCCATACCGCGTCCCGGAGAACTGTTATTTCGCGATGGGAGACAATCGCGGGAATTCCTATGACAGCCGGTTCTGGGGCTGCGTGCCACGGCAGGATATCCTGGGAACGCCGGTGATCATTTATATGTCGCTGGATGCGCCGAAAGATGCCTGGAATGGGGATATCCTAGAACGATTTAAGGCGTACGCGAACGCGGTGATTCATCCGGGAACTGTACGGTGGCGCAGACTGTTCCATGTGTTTTAAGCTGTAGGCGGTCCCGCCACGCCCACAGACGGGACTGCGGTTTGAAGAGCGAGTCTACCGTCCGCCGTGTAACTTGTGACGAGCAACTCTTCCCTCGTCTCCGCGCCCGGTCCCAGAGAGACAGTGAGCGGGCAAGCTGCACACTCGTTGTAGCGCGAAAAAACAGACCTAGAAGGCGGCCAACGATGAAATACGCCGATGCCGGAGTGAACATCGCTGTCGCCGATGATGCGAAGCAGCGCATCCGGCATCTTGCCAGCCGAACGTTTTCGCCCGCGGTGCTGGGAGGAATCGGAGGGTTCGGGGCGCTGTTTGCGTTGGATGGGAAACGATGGAAGGAGCCGGTGCTGGTATCGAGCACGGACGGTGTGGGTACGAAGCTGAAAATCGCGACGGCGATGGGCGTGCATTCGACGGTGGGCGGCGACCTGGTGAACCATTGCGTGAACGACATTCTGGTGCAGGGAGCGGAGCCGCTGTTTTTCCTGGATTACCTGGCGATGGGGAAGCTGGAGGCCAACGTCGTCGAGCAGCTCGTGGATGGAATGAGCCGGGCGTGCCGGAAAGCGGGATGCGCGCTGATTGGCGGAGAGACGGCGGAGATGCCTGGATTCTATCCGGCGGGGGAATATGACGTGGCGGGATTTATCGTGGGCGCGGTGGAGCGGAGGAAAGTTCTGACGGGCAAGGCGGTGAAACCGGGGGATACGATGCTGGGGCTGCCGTCGGCGGGGCTGCACACAAACGGATATTCGCTGGCGCGGAAGCTGGTGTTTGACGTGGCGAAGCTGAAGCCGGATACGTATGTGGCGGAAGTGGGAAACAAGATTGGGGCGGAATTGCTGAAGCCGCACGTGTGCTACGCGCCGGCGGTGAAGACTCTTGTGGCGCGAGGATGGGTTTCGGCCATGGCGCATATTACCGGCGGAGGAATTCCGGGGAACTTGCCGCGAGTGCTGCCGAGCGGCGTGAAAGCGATTATCGATCTGGATGCATGGCCGATACCGCCGATTTTCAAATACCTGGCGAAGCTTGGGGAAATTGAGACGGATGACTTGCTGCAGTCGTTCAACATGGGCGTGGGGATGATCGTGATTGTGCCCGCGGAGCACGTGAAGAATGCGGAAGCGGATTTGAAGCGGCGCAGGGAGAAATTTTTCCGGATTGGGCGAATCGAGCGCGGAGATACGGGAAAGGCGCGGCTGGTGTATTCCGGCGCGCTGAATTTGTAGACGCTGGAAAAAACAAACAGATTCGCGGGACGGATCGATCCTGCGGACATGGGGCCCAGCGATGCTGGACCCCTACGAATTGGGTTTGGCTTTTCTTTTGCGGCTCCAATACCACCACTGGCATTTATGAGCGGGAAGATGCGGGTTGCGCGCCTGGGCGACGGCGGCGTGGAATGTGTCCAGGACGCAGGGGTCTTGGTGTTGGCCGGTGAGGCGCTCGAGGCGTGCGTACATTTTCTTGGGGTCTTGTTTGGCGAGTTGGGAAACGGAATGGATGCGCAGCCGATCGAAATCGCGGAGCATGGCGGGCCCGATGGAGACGAGATCGCGGAGTTCGCGTTGCGGATTCATAGGAGTGTCCTTTTTATTCGCTTTTTGTTCGCCAAACTAATAACATTCTAGCGCAGCCGAATTGATTTGTTCAAGAAGATTTAGTTGCTTACTCCATCCACCGGCCGATGGCTGTCCGGCAAATTGACTATTCCTTTGTCGCAGGGGTACTTTCGGGGAGAGCGTCGTTCCAGGCTCATGCTAATGCCCGAACTGCCGGATATCTTCGCATACATCAGCGCGCTTGAACCACGCATTGTCGCGAAACCGATTGAGCGAGTGCGGCTGGCGGGTCCGTTCCTGCTCCGAACGGCACAACCGCCCCTTACGAGTGTGAACGGCCGCCTTGTGCGCGAACTGCGACGAGTCGGCAAGCGCATCGCGATCGGAGTGGAAGGCGATCTCTGGCTGGTGCTGCACCTAATGATCGCCGGACGGTTGCACTGGCGGCCGCCGGGAGCAAAGCTGGCGGGCCGTCACAGTCTGGCAGCTTTCGATTTTCCCAACGGCTCTCTCGTACTTACCGAAGCCGGCACAAAGCACCGCGCATCGTTGCATCTTCTCGTTGACGAGGAGGGTCTGCGTTCCGTCGACCCGGGAGGAATCGAAATCTTTTCGAGCGATCTCGATTCGTTCCGAAGTGCGCTCACTACCGAAAACCGCACGCTCAAGAGGGCTCTCACCGATCCACGCATTGTAAGTGGCATTGGCAACGCGTATTCAGATGAGATCTTGCACGCCGCCCAGCTATCGCCGATCGCGCTCACCCACAAGCTTGAACCTCGCGAGTGGGAAAGGCTCTTCGCTGCAACGCGCGATACGCTCAAGCTTTGGATAGACCGGCTCCGCGCGGAGGCGGAGGCCGGCTTCCCGGAAAAGGTGACCGCGTTTCGCAAAGATATGGCCGTTCACGGACGTTATCGAAAGCCTTGCCCGAGGTGTGGAGAGGAGATCCAGCGAATTCGCTACGCGGACAACGAAACGAACTATTGTGCTCGATGTCAAACGGGCGGGAGAGTGCTTGCGGACCGCAGCTTGTCCCGGCTATTGAATGCGGACTGGCCGCGCACGCTCGAGGAACTCGAGGCATTGAAGCGCCGCTAGGAATGACGGTGCGGTCGAATTGCGGGACGTTTCTCCTCCGGGCCGGTTCAATAATTTGGATGGGGTGGGCAGGTGTGTTAACGTTTTTCGTTTATGGGAAAGAAAATTGGGGTTCTGTTAAGCGGGCGCGGCTCGAATTTTGAGGCGCTAGCGGAAAGCGTGTCCGCGGGAAGAATTCCCGAGGCGGAGATTGCGATAGTCGTGAGCAATCAGCCGGATGCCCTTGGATTGAAAAGGGCGGAGGCGCGGGGGATTGCGGCGCGGATGATTCCGTCAAAAGGGCTGCAGCGGGAGGTGTATGACCGGCTGGTGG
The DNA here is from genome assembly GCA_963734105.1 of Candidatus Acidiferrales bacterium. Lineage (GTDB taxonomy): Bacteria > Acidobacteriota > Terriglobia > Acidiferrales > UBA7541 > Acidiferrum. The sequence continues at coordinate 6,286 of CAVTFW010000003.1, forward strand.
CCGCGGTGCTACAGGAATATAAGGTGGAGCTGATCTGCCTGGCGGGATATATGAGATTGCTGTCGCCGTATTTTGTGGCGGCATTTCCGCAAAGGATTCTGAATATTCATCCGTCGCTGCTGCCGGCGTTTCCCGGGCTGGAAGCGCAGAAGCAGGCGCTGGAGCACGGGGTGAAGTTCGCAGGCTGCACGGTGCATTTTGTGGATGAGAATCTGGACGCGGGGCCGATTATTCTGCAGGCGGTGGTGCCGGTGCTGGATGGCGACGACGAACACGCGCTGTCGGAACGGATTTTGAAGGAAGAGCACCGGATTTACAGCGAAGCGGTGAAGATTATTCTGGAAGGAAAATGGCGGATTGCGGGGCGGCGAGTTCTGCGGACGGACGCATAGGGCGCAATGACAAAATTCAAAAGCGTGGAAGAACAGCTCGCGTATCTGAAGAAGGGCGTGACGGAAGTCATTCCCGAAGAGGAGCTGAAACAAAAGCTCGCGAATTCCGCAAAAACCGAAAAGCCGCTGCGTGTGTACCTGGGCGTGGACCCCACGGCGCCGGACATTCATCTTGGGCACACGGTGGTCCTGCGCAAGCTGAAACATTTTCAGGACATGGGCCACACGGCCATTTTCCTCATTGGCGATTTTTCCGCGATGATCGGCGATCCCACCGGCCAATCGGAAACTCGCCCTCCGCTCAGCCGCGATCAGGTGGATGTCAACGCAAAGACGTACCTGGCGCAGGTTTACAAAATTCTGGACCCGGAAAAGACCGAGGTTCGCTACAACAGCGAATGGCTGGGGAAAATGTCCAGCTATGAGGTGGTGCGGCTCTGCGCTCATTACCGGCTTGCGCGCATGCTGGAACGAGAGGATTTTCGTTCGCGGCTGGAGAAGAACCTGCCGATTGCCGTTCATGAGCTTCTGTATCCGCTGCTGACGGCGTACGACGCGGTGATGCTGCAATCGGATGTCGAATTGGGCGCGACGGAACAAAAGTTCAACATCCTGGTGCACCGCGAAATCCAGCGCGAGTATGGGCTGTCGCCGCAGGTGGTTGTAACGATGCCCATCCTTGTCGGGCTAGACGGGCAGCGAAAGATGTCCAAGAGCCTGGGAAATTACGTGGGGATTACGGAGGCGCCGGGGGAGATGTTCGGGAAGATGATGTCGATGCCGGACGAGTTGATGTGGACGTACTACGAGCTGGTGACGGACCGCACGCCGGTGGAAATTGAAAACCTCAAGAAAGAAGTAGCGAGCGGGAAGCTGCACCCAATGGACGCGAAGATGCGGCTGGCGGAAGAGGTGGTGAGCGGGTTTCAGGGGAACGAGGCGGGGAAAAAGGCAGCGGAGAATTTTCAGCGGGTGTTCCGCGATAGGCAGGCGCCGGAGGAAATGAATTGACATCCACGTGCAGTGGGACCGAAAGGCCGGAGGGCTGTGTCGCGAAGACTTTGAAACGTGGAGATATCGTTGAACTGGTCCGTGGCTGCTTTGAATGCGGCCCCGAAGTGGCCTCGAAAAATGGTCTGAGCTTCTAGTTCAGCTTAAGTCGAGTCTCCTCAACAACAGAAGCGGAACGCCTCATAAAGCAAGGCGCTGTTGAAATTGACGGGAGATCTTATAAATGACCCGACGGCCAAAATCTGGACTGCGGCATTTGAGTGCGCGGAAAAAAGAAATTCTCTCGTTCGTCTTGGGCAAGAAGGAGTTCCTCGGTTCGCTCGGATGACGGTTAATTCTCGTGCTCGCTTATCCTCCAAACATTTTCCCTTCAATTCAGCACTTCTCCAACCAGTGGATAACATGACGGGCGATGGCGGGAGCGGCGGTGAGGCCGGGGGATTCGATGCCTACCAGTTGGATGACCTGAGGAAATTCGCGGTCGGGTTCAATGACGAAGTCGGCGATGCCTTTGCCGTTGGGCGGGACTAACTTTGGGACGCAGGCCAGTGTAGGCGAGCTGCAGGTCATGCTCGTCGATTTCGGGGACCATATGTTTGACGTCGGCGGCAAATTCGGGAATGGTCATGCGGTCGCGCTCGTAGTTTTCCTTGCTATCGACATATTTGGCGGTGGGGCCGAGAAGAAGCGTGTTCCATAAGGTTTTGGTGAAGTGCAGGCCCAGGGATAGTCCATCCGCGTGGGGCAAAGGATAGACGAGATTGCAGACGAGCTCGGCATGCGGGCCGCGAATTTCGCAGTATTCGCCGCGGACGGGATAGATGGTCCAAGGACGAGGACCAAGGAGCCGTGCGACCTCATCGGCGTAAAGGCCGGCGGCATTGATGACGCAGCGCGCCTCGACCGATTCGGACTGGGACTGCTCCTCGTCACCGATGCGAAGCGAGACGCGGACGAGATCTTCGTGCGGTTCGAGGGATTCGACTTTTGCGTGCGTGAGAAGGTTCGCCCCGTGTTGTTCAGCGAGCCGGGCGTAGGCGTGGACGAGATCCTCGGCGGAGCAGATGCCCGTGGAAGGCACATGCAGGGCGGAATACCCGTGGACGTGAGGTTCTTTGGCGCGGATTTGCGCGGCGTCCAGAATCTGCAAGCCCTCGACGGCGTTCTCCTGGCCTTTTTTCAGGAGGGCGAGGAGTTGGGGTTCCTCTTCCTTCGATTTTGCGACGACGAGCTTGCCCGTGGTGCGGTGCGGGACGTTGTGCTTCTCGCAAAACTCCTTGGTCAGGCGGTTGCCTTCGACACAGTGGAGCGCTTTCCAGGAATTTTTCGGGTAGTAGATGCCGGAGTGGATAACGCCGCTGTTGCGCGTGCTGGTGGACATGCCGAACTTCGGATATTGCTCGACGAGAAAGATGTCTTGCCAACGGCGAGAGAGAGATTCGGCAACGGCACAGCCGACAACGCCGCCGCCGATAATCAAAACGTTGACCTGGTCCATGACTCTAATAGGATACGACAAAGATTACCGTGAAATTAATCCTCTTCGTGGCCGACTTCATCGAAAAAGTTCTTGCAGAGTTCGAGGCGGGCCTCGGTGCCGTCGTGCACGGCGAAATGGCTGGCTCTGGAAGGGTCGTGGCTATGCTTCCAGAGAGAGGCGCTGCCGTATTCTCCGTCCTTATTCAGGGCGTAGAAGGAGATCTGGAAGGTTCCCAACTTCTTTTTGTCGTTGCTGTAATTGCGGGCGACGCGGGCGAGAGCTTCGAGGCAAGCGTCGGCGGGCTTCATGCCTTTGCGCATCATTTCGACAATGGTGTGGCCGCCGGAGATTTTGATGTTCTCCTCTCCCTTGCCGGTGGAACCTGCGCCGCCGACGTCGCCATCGACGAAGAGACCCGCGCCAATGATGGGAGAGTCTCCAACGCGGCCGGGAATTTTCCAGGCGAGGCCGGAAGTGGTGGTGGTGCCGCTGATTTCACCCTTGTCGCTGATGGCGAGGCAGTTGATGGTGCCCGTGGGTGGATGCGCGATGACGCGCTGGGCGTAGGCGATTTTTTCGGGATCGTGATCGAAGAGCTGGGAGAGGTGTTCCTTCCATTCCGGGCTGTCGATGCCGGGGCGCCAATTGAAGCTGGTGCGAGCTTTCCAGGCGAGCCAGATTTTGCGGGAATGCTCGGTGAGAAGATTCATCTCCTCGAAACCTTCGTCAACCGCGAAGCGCCGTGCGCCGTCGCCCACGATCATGAGGTGATTGGTGCGCTCCATGACGGTTTTCGCGAGTCGAGCGACATTCTTGATGCGTTGGACGGAGGCGACGCTGCCGGCGCGGCGGGTGGGGCCGTGCATGACGCTGGCATCGAGCTCGACCACGCCTTCTTCGTTGGGGAGGCCGCCGTAGCCCACGGAATCGTCGTTGGGATCGTCCTCGACAATGGTGACAGCAGCAACGACGGCGTCGAGGGTGTCTCCGCCGGATTTTAGAACGTCCATGCCTTTGCCGAGTGCGTTCACGCCGTTGGCGGAAGAGATCATCACGGGGCGTTTTGTGGAGGGGGAAGGAGCAGGATCGCCTTCGGCGTGAAGCGAGGTGTTGACGGGCAGGGCATTCGCCGAAGAGGTTTGCAGTGCCGGCGAGAGCGCTGCCAGCCAGAGTCGTGGCGAAAAATTTTCGCCGAGTCCAACGGTCCATGAAAGGCCTCCTGAATTGGTATGGATATTCCGTGTGGCACTTTAGTCCAGATTTGAAAGGAAAGGAAATGAATCCGGACCGGCGGACGTGGGTCATGAAGGATTGAGTTTAGGATACGGTCGAGTTGGCAGTCCGCCTCAGAAGGCGAACCCTACAAGAGAGAATGGGAGAGATTAGTCGGAGGCGCCGAGGGGGAGGAAATACTGGGTGCCTTTGACGGGTTCCTGGAGGCGGCGGAGAAGTTGCTGAAGGTCATCGCTGCGTTCGACGAAATCGATTTCGGAAGTGTCGATGACGAGGAGGTCGGCGCCTTCATAGCGGAAGAAGAAATGTTCGTACGCGCGGGAGACTTCTTCGATGTACTCCAGGGAAATCTGTTTTTCCTCCCGGGCCTTCTTTTTGGCCAGACGCGCGCGGAGAACCTCAGGCTTGGCCTGAAGATAAATGACGAGATCGGGCTGCAGGAAGTTCGCGCGTGAGGGCTTCGTAGTAGCGTTCGTAGAGTTTGAGTTCGGCGTCATCGAGATTGAGGTTTGCGAATATGCGGTCTTTCTCCATCAGGAAATCGGAAAGGACGGGGCCAGGTGCGTCGCCGGAATGGGCTTCGCGAATGCGCTTCTGACGCTCCATGAGGAAGTAGAGCTGCGCGTGGAAAGCCGCGCCGTGTTTTCCGGCATAGAAGTCGGCGAGGAAGGGATTGTCTTCGCAGTCGTAGATGCGGCGCGCATGAAGGCGTTCAGCGAGGATGCGGGCGAGGGTGGTCTTGCCGACGCGCAAGGGACCTTCAATGACAATAAAGCGAGGTGGTTGCAGAGCCGGGTTGCGGCTTCCGTGCACGTTTCGCCGAAGAATCAGAAGCGGGCATTTTGCCTCTGGATGACAAGCAGACAGCTATCGCGCTGGATTATAGCAGTTCTTGCGCACCCGATGTGCGTTTCGCTGGGCGCGGGGATCCACAACTACCGCGTGGTGAACTAAGACGCAAGACCACACCCGCTTTGCCGGGTTATCGAGCCACAACCAAGAGCACAAAACTGCCGGGCTTCATGGCGCCCCGGCGCTCGCCCTCTTTTGGAGGAAGGAACTCCGCCGCGGGCAGAACGACGTTGTGGGTTTTCAGGTCCAGACCCATGGTGCGGGCGCTCTTTTGTGTCGGGACATTTTCCAGGACGGAATATTTGTCCTGGCCCTCCTGCTTGACGACGGTGAGCGTGCCTTCGCCGTTAGAGGAAAGGGCAAAGCCGGTGCCGGGATCGAAGGCCGTGGCGTCCACGCCCTGCCCGATAGCGGGAGTGGCGATGACCTTGCCGGTATCGGCATCCACGACGGCCATCATCTTATTTTCACAACCAAGGAACAGGCGGCGATTCTTGCGATCCATGGAGAGGCCGGAGGGAGATTCGCAGGGTGCCAAGGGCCAGCGATGAAGAATCTTCAGTGCCTGAGCATCTATCTCCGCGAGTTCCGAAGTGTCTTCGATATTGACGAAGATGTTGCCCTTGCCGTCGGCAGCGGCGAACTCCGGCTTGCCCCCCAAGGGCAAGGTGCCGGCAACGGCGCCATCGGCCGCGGCGAAAGCCGTGGCATCTTTGCTGGCCCCGTTGAAGGTGAAAACGCGCTTGGTGACCGCGTCGTAAACGATGGCATCGGGATTTTTGCCGGTGTTGACGGTTCCCAGAGTTTTGAGGGATTTCAGATCAAAGATGGTTGCAGTGGCGGCGCGGCCATTGCTGGTGAAGCCGCGGCCAAAATCGGGAGCAAGAGCGATTCCGTGGACTCCCTGGGTATCGGGAATTTCACCCGCGACGGCGAAGGAATCGGCATCGAGAACGACGACCTTGGTGCCGTGGGAGATGTAGATGCGGCGGGCTTCGCTGTCCACGGTGACGTAATCCCAAAAGCCGTCCTCGGCAACGGGGACAGTTTTGACGACCTGATATCCAGACGGGCCGGCGGTGGCCGCTTTGCCGTGGAGGATCAGGGCGAACGCGAAAGTGACGAATAAAACTGCGGACGCACAACTCTTCCAAATTTTCATGATTTTTCCTCGAGTGAACGGCGACCGTGTAGAGTTCCAGTGCCGTAGAATCTTACTATACTTCAGATACCCTCTCTCAGAATGGCGGCAGTGCGATATAGTAGGGCTACCCTGTCTGAGCCGTTGCCCGCCGCGGCACTAATGCAGGAAAAAAATTCCTGCAGACGGGTTAAGATTCGTTACCTTAGGAATGACAAGCCGGAAAGCTGCACGTGCGCTGGCTGGAGAGTCAGAGGGGAAGGGTATGAAGAAGGCATTGGTGGGAGTGATGCTGCTGCTGGCGGCGGGGTGTGGGGTTTGCGCGCAGGAACAGGCAACGGCGCAGGCGCCCGGCGAATGCGGGAGCGAGCTTCAGCGAGAGTTCGGCGTCGCAGGTGACGTTGTTTCCGGCGAGCGAGGCGGGGAGTTTCGCGCCGGCCAGTGCGGTGGGAGAGGCGAGCGGGGTGCCAACCCCAACGCCGCCACCGGCAACCCCGGCGGCAAAGCCCAAATACGTTTTTTTTGGAGACCGGGACGATTACCGGTGGCAGTTGGGAGTGGGCGTGGAGTTCTTCCGGTTTGAATCGAATGTGTTCAACGCGAGCCTGGTGGGATTGAATACCACGGTGACGTATTTCACGAACAGTTGGTTTGCGTTTGAAGGGGACGTGTTGACGGGGTTCGCGCCGGAGGTCTACGGCCACCTGGTGAAGATGGTGGGAGGCTCGGGAGGGATTCGGATCGGGGGACGGCGGGCGCGTTGGGAGCCGTGGGGACACGCGCTGGTGGGAGGCAACCACCTGCAACCGCAGACGGCGGACGGGAGCCGGCATGCGCTGATGGCGCAAGCGGGCGGGGGAGTGGATTATCGGGTGCACTCGCGGCTGTCGCTGCGACTGGAAGGGGATTGGATGTACACGACGTATTTCAACCACACGCAGAATAACTACCAAGGCGTCGCCGGGGTTGTGTTCCACTTCTAGGCGAGTTTCTCACAATCTGCCATTTGTTCATTCTTCAAGTTAAGAAAACCTTGTGATCCCAAGCGATCCGATGCGGATCGACGGGGGATCCTTGTCGGCCCTCCCCCTCTGGTCAATGCGGCGTGGATAAAGTTGGCGAAGGCGCCCGGGAGACATTCCAGCCACAGGAGGGGATTAATGCTCGCAGATAATGGTCAAGTCCCACGGACTGAGCTTGATTGTTTGCCCCTTGGTTATGGAGTTATTCGTCAAGAGATCCGCACCGTTTGAGTATGGGTAAGCGAAGGACTGCATCGTTCCAGAAAAGTTCAGATAGTAGTGCAGTGTTTTCCCCTGGGAATTGCGCCCATGCCGGACTTTCACCGCCGGAGGCAGACTCTGATCGGGACCGTTGAGGCCGGCGCGTTTCAGGAGATCTCTAATGATTTCGCGCTGCAAAGTATCGGTGACGAAAGTAGCCTCGTAGGTGAGCGTCCCGCTTCCATACTTGTTCCGCGTGATGGCCGGGAAGTGCCAATAGGGATCATCAAACGATGCCAGGACTTCGGCGGTGTCGGGTACGAGGAATTCCTGCCAAACGGAGCCCTGATTTTGGTCTCCGACATTGTAAGGGTCAGGCGTGAGCCGCTCCGGCTCTGCGAGATTGGTGAACTCCTGGTAATGAAATCCGGTTGCTTCGTGCAATGGTCCGGGCGCCATGACGTCACGAACGGTTGAGTACTCATTAGTGAAACCGCTTTTGAAGGCCATCACCACATGGCCGCCATTCTTGACGTAATCGGTCAGCATTTGCAATTCGTGGTCGGAAGCACTGTACAGAGGGGGTACGAGAAGTATTTTGTAGCGTGAGAGACTCGAATCACCGCTCTGCACGAAGTCAGGCTCGACATTCAGGTCATAGAGTGCGTTGTAAAACTGCTGCAGGACCGTCATGTAATTCACGCTGTCGCTGACCGGCATATAGCTCAGGGCATTCGCGGAATCCGTGCTGACCAGGATGGCGACCTTATTGTCTTTGCTGAGATTGACGAGTTGCGGGCCGATTTTTCTTAATTCGTGCGCTACCTGGGTCACTTCCTCATAAGTGCGGTTGGGTTGCAGATCATGCGATAGGACACCCTTCCAGTAGGTCTCCTGGCCGTAGTGGAGCGAGTGCCAGTGCCAATATTCGACCATGTTGGCGCCGGCCGCCAGATGCGTGTAAACAACAAGCCGAAGCTGGCCGGGATACTGCGGGTATTGCGTGCGCGAATCCCATCCGATCGTCTGCGCGTTTGTTTCTGTCACCAGATAATTTGTATGTTTCAGGGAACGGCCGAGATCGCCTGACAGCCAAATAGAACGCCCGCTGAGGCGTTTCTGCGTCTCGAAATATGGATTCTCCGCGACGACGTCAAGATTGCCGGAAATCGCCCACTGATCCAAATTCGTGTGTACGCCGCCGCTAAAGTCCTGCGTGACGAACTGGCCTGGCCGTTTATACTCATTCACGATCTTCGCTTGCCAGGCCAGGTAATCCGTGACGATGTCGTGTTGGAAGTTTTCCCATTCTAGTTTGTAGCCGGGATTCAGAATGCCGTTACGGGGCGGCAAATCGTCCCACTTGTCGACCAGTTGTCCCCAATAAACCAAACCCCACGCTTTATTCATTGCATCGGGGGTCTGGAATTTTTTCTTCAAGCGCTCGAGAAACGCGGCGTTGCTATATTGCGTCGGCACCCCGTTTGGAAATGTTTCGTTGTCGATCTGATAGCCGATGACGGCCGGATGATCCTTGAAATGGCTGACGATCTCACGGATCACTCTTTCGGCGTGTTGGCGGAAATAAGGGTTAAGGAAGTCATAGTTTTGACGAAGGCCATAGAACCCCGGGGTTGCCGATCCGGGATATGCGGGATCGTACGCATCGGACAGATGTGGCACCGTCGAGTTGTGCGTCACCAGGATCTCCGGGTGCTCTTTGTACAGCCAAGTCGGGATCGAATAGGTGGGCGTACCCAGGATCACTTTGATGCCGGCCTGATGCAAGCGATCCAATACGCGCTCCATCCAGGCGAATTGAAAATCGCCGTCACGCGGCTCCCAACTGCTCCAGGTTGACTCGCCGATGCGGACAACCGTGATGCCCGCCTTTTGCATTAGCTCCACATCTTTATCGAGCCGGTCGGACGGCATGTACTCGGGGTAGTAGGCGGCCCCATACAAGATCGTTTCCATCTTGTCTGGACTGAATGGACGGGTTTGCGCCAACGAAGGCCACGCCGTTACTGCGCAGAGCAAGGGAAGAAGAACAAATCTCGTGATCCAAGATTTTGGCGAGTTCATGGACATCCTCCCGGGGCTAAATGCAAGCGCGCCGGCAGCGCCCCTGAGGTAGATTATCAGTAAACGCTTACTCAATGTAAAGATGGAACTGCATGGAGCTGACTCTACTGCATGCATTGGCGGCGGCCCATTTTCAAGGCATCAAAATTTGCGCGCACTCATACGCTTGACGCCCACCGTGTCCGCGTAGAGTGAGAATCGGGCAGAGGAACAGCTTCGAAACGGCGGGCGGAAACTCAGTAAGGACTAGCGGAGTTCATTTTTTGATTGCCACCCCGTGCCGTCTGGCAGGTCTCGAGGCGGCCGGCGACTTTGCAGGACTGCGAGTTGGGGGAAAAGCTGTCGAACTCCGTAGAATCAGATGCGTTTTGAGATTATATTCTGTTCCGTGGGGCGCAGGGGTTTCTCTCTTCACTTCTTCGAATAGAGCTCCAATCGCAAGTCTTGCCAATTCGGTTTGAGACATTTGAACTGTCGTCAGCGGAGGGATCATGAAGTCCGCCAATCGCGTGTCGTCAAATCCGACCACGGACAATTGCCGCGGAACCGCGATACCCAATTCGAACGCCTGTCTCATCACTCCAATTGCCGTCATATCATTGGAGCAAAGCAGCGCCGTGGGCTGCTCGCGAAGCTTGCAAAGATTTTGCAGCGCTAGCTTTCCACCCTGCAAACTATGGTCTCCCTGGACGATAAACTCCGGTTTCACTGCCAGGCCGATTTCACGCATGGACGCTTCAAACGCAGCTTTTCTTGCCATCGCGGATCTCAGCGTGAGCGGTCCGCTTACGAACCCGATCTGTTCATGCCGCATAGCCGCAAGGTGTTGCACCGCTTGGCGAATCCCGTGCGCATAGTCGACGCGAATGTTACTTACGCGCGGCGCTTTGGGACCCACGTCAATGAACACTAAGGGCAGGTTCCGGAAACGGAGATGCTCCAACAAGTTGTCTTCCATCCCGAAGGTGAGAATCGCGACTCCGTCCACCCGGCTTTCGATCATCCGGCGAACGGCCAGTTCCATGCGCTTAGGGTCGTGAATCGTGGAGGTCAGAAGAATTTCGTAATGTTGTTCGACGGCCAGGGTTTCAAACGTCTGGACGATTTCGGGGAAAAAGGGATTTGTGATTTCGGACACGATCAATCCAAAAACATGGCTTCGTCCGGATACTAAGGCGCGTGCTTGCCGATTGGGGTAGTATCCGAGTTCCTCGATCGCCTTCCATACGCGTTTCGCCAATTGGGCGTCCACGGTCGTCACTTGGTTGACCGTGCGGGACACAGTTGCAGTCGAGACTTTAGCCCGCCTGGCGACGTCGCGAATATCCACGAGCCCTCTTCTGTAGCAGAAAATATTCTCAGTCAGAGTATACGCTATCCCAAGTTCTCTCCAACGCAACGACCGCAGGGCAAGAACTCCCCATGGGATACAGCATGGAAAAGAATATTGCGGCACGGGGAAAAAGCCGGAAGTGTGGTGCAGAGCCCCCTTGCAATACCAGAGACAGCATGGTAAACGTTTACTCAACTTGCCAGGAGGGTGCGGAGGTGCGTTCCCAGGAATCGCGGGGCCGTTTCCGGTCCCGCTACGTACTTCCCAAGAAAGGAACTACAGGCCGCGGTGATTCCCTATGCTGCTGCCGTGATATCCCCGAAGATCCCGCTCCCAATGGCAAGAGTGGCGATATTGTTCTCGGGTATGACCGGCTGGATGGTCAGGAGCCGGCTAAATCGTACTTTGGCGCTACCACCGCGCGATATGGTAATAGAATCGCGGGAGGTCAATTTACGACTCGGGACTAGGTTGTACCGAAGGTGAGCGGCAATCGTCATTGGCTGACTCTGCGAAGTATGGTTAGCAGCAGACAAAAGGACGCTTTGCGCTGAGAGATGGCCGATGCCAAAAAAGCGCTCACAAAATCGAAAGGCCGTGCACAGTCGAGCATCAATGCTGTTATCAGCTCTACGTCAACAAGTCCTCGAAGCCAATCTGGACCTGGTCCGGAGGGGGCTGGTGCTATCCACCTTTGGCAACGCCAGCGGAGTTGCCCGCGACGAAGGCCTGATCGTCATAAAGCCAAGCGGTGTTCCCTATGACGAGATGAAACCAGAGCACCTCGTTGTGACGGACCTGCAGGGCAAGGTCATCGAAGGCGCCTTGCGCCCGTCCTCGGATCTTCCTACGCATGCTGCTCTGTACCGGGCTTTCCCCTCCATCGGTGGAATTGCTCACACGCATTCGGAGTACGCCACAGCCTGGGCGCAGGCCCGCAAACCGATTCCCTGCTTCGGGACTACGCATGCCGATTATTTTCATGGCCCTGTTCCGCTGACGGAACCCATGAGCGATGACGAAATCAACGGTGAATATGAGGCGAATACCGGTGTTGCAATCATCCGCACGTTTGAAAAACTGGACCCAATGTCGATTCCTGCCGTCCTGGTGGCGAACCACGGACCTTTCTCTTGGGGCTTCGACGCGCGCCAGGCCTCTGAAAATGCCTGGATGCTCGAGGCTGCCGCTCGCATCGCGTACTTTACGGTTGGTATCAACCCGCATGCCAAGGATATTGGCAAGACGCTCCATGATCGTCATTTCCTTAGGAAGCACGGCAAGCAAGCCTATTACGGCCAAGTGAGGATAAAGGAATGACTTTGCTTTTGGCTCTGGCAAGCGCTCCCAGGCTGGTTTATCTATCCACCGTTGATTTGGTGATCATCGTTTTTTATTTCGTGCTGGTCCTGACCATCGGTTTTTATCTGAAGGAGCAGGCCAACACCGGTGAAGACTTCTTCATGGCCGGCCGGGAAATGACCGCGTGGATCGCGGGGTTGAGCTTCCTCTCGGCAAATCTTGGCTCCCTCGAATTGATGGGCTGGGCGGGCGCTTCCTACCAATACGGCATCCTTGCCGCGCACTGGTATTGGATCGGCGCGATTCCGGCGATGCTCTTTCTCGCGCTGGTGATGATGCCGTTCTACTACATCAGCAAAACACATTCCGTTCCTGGCTATCTTAAACTGCGTTTTGGTGAATCCAGCCGCGCGCTTTCCTCCGTCAGTTTTGCGTTCATGACCGTTCTGATGAGCGGAATCAATATGTATTCGATGGCGCTGGTGTTGAAGATCGTCCTCGGCTGGGACATCAATTTCAGCATCTTGATCTCTTCTATCACTGTCGCCATCTATGTGGCGCTCGGCGGTTTGCGCTCCGCCATCTTCAACGAGGTGCTCCAGTTCATCCTTATCTGGGCCGGTGCGCTGTTGATTCCGATTCTCGGCCTGATCGAAGCTGGAGGCTGGAGCGGCCTGAAAGCGCGCATTGCCACGAACGCTTCCGCCGAATACACCCACCTCTGGAGCACGCTCGGCAAGTTCAACGATAACCCGATGGGCATCCATTGGACCGGCATCGTGTTCGGCCTCGGCGCCATCATCTCCATGGGCTACTGGACCACGGACTTTCTTGTGGTGCAGCGCGTGCTCGCGGCCAAAGACCTGCGCGCCGCGAAAATGGCTCCGGTCATTGGCGCCGGCTTCAAGATGTTTGTACCCTTCATCGTCATTCTTCCCGGGCTTCTCGGACTCGCGCTTCTCCCGATGAAGCTCATGCCGGAAGCGCAAGCCATCGCCACCGGCGGGCACAGCTACAACGAAGTTTTGCCGCTCATGCTCGCGCGTTACTGCGGTCCCGGCTTGCTCGGCCTTGGCATCACCGCGCTCATCGCCGGCTTCATGTCCGGCATGGCCGGAAACGTCAGCGCCTTCACCACCGTCTGGACGTATGACATCTATCGCGCCTTCATCAAGAAAGACGCTTCGGACTCGCACTACGTCAGCATGGGTCGCTGGTCCACGGTAATTGGCGTGGCCATTTCCATCGGCACAGCCTACCTAGTGATGGACTTCAAAAGCATAATGGACTATGTCCAAGCGTTATTCAGCTTTTTCATCGCTCCACTCTTCGGCACCGTACTTCTCGGAATGCTCTGGAAGCGCGCCTCGCCTGCGGGTGGATTCTGGGGACTGTTGGCCGGAATCGGTTCCTCGGTCGGGATGTGGGCGTGGGTAAAGATGGATCCCACGGCGATTCGCTACGTGGCTCTCTCGCCGTATGCCCGAGACATGGCGGAAAACATGTACCGTGCGCTGTGGTCCTGCCTCATTTGTGCCTTCGTTACAGTCGTCGTCAGTCTGGTCACCAAGCCTAAGTCTGATGCGGAACTGAAGGGCCTGGTTTACGGCGTCACCGATATTCCTTCGGAGAGTTATGTCTCTACGCTGCACCGGCCGTGGTTCTGGGCATGCGTAGTTGGAGTCATTTTTGTGGCTTTGAATATTATTTTCTGGTGAGGCGCTATGAAACGCGGCGGATCGATTTCTATCTGGTTTTTCATCGGCATTTCGCTTTTGGTGAATGGTCTGCTCATCTTTGGAGCGGGGATCTACGAACTGTTCTATCCGCCGCAGAAGGAGGTGGTTCTGTTCCACCTTCACGCGGGCGTGTGGTGGGGCGCTGTTCTGGCAGTGATCGGGGCCGGCTATTGCTTTTACTTCGCGCCGGGCAAAGGCCGTAGCTGAAGGATTGATTGGGATCGCGGAGCTCATCATGGCAAGCAAGAGAAAAATGACGATGGGGTTGATCGTGGGGAACCGGGGGTTCTTCCCGGATCACCTGGCCAAGACGGGCCGCGAAGAGATGCTCCAGGCATTGCAAAAAGCGGGTTACGACGTGGTTGCGCTGACGCCGGAACAGAGCAAGCACGGTGCGGTGGAAACTCACGACGAAGCCAAGCGCTGCGCCGAGCTGTTTCGCTCAAAGGCCGACGCGATTGACGGCGTGGTCGTGGCGCTTCCGAACTTTGGCGATGAACGCGCCATTGCCGACACTCTTCGGCTCGCTCGTTTGGGAGTCCCGGTTCTCATCCAAGCCACTCCGGACACGCCCGGGAAAATGGGCATCACCCATCGCCGCGACAGCTTTTGCGGCAAAATGTCCGCCTGCAACAATCTGAAGCAGTACGGCATTCCGTATTCCCTCACCACGCTGCACACGGAAACGCCGGATTCGCCGGAATTCGTGAACGACCTGGAATGGTTCGCCGCCGTCTGCCGCGTCGTGAAAGGACTGCGCAATCTGCGCATCGGCGCTCTCGGCGCGCGCCCCACCGCGTTCAACACCGTGCGCTACAGCGAGAAACTGCTGGAAGCCAGCGGCATCTCCGTCGAAACCCTCGATCTTTCCGAAGTCCTCGGCCGCATCAGCCGCATGAAGGATACCGACGATGCGGCGATACAGAAGCTGCAATCCATCCAGAAATACGTCACGACCACCGGTATTCCGCAGGCCGCACTGCTCAAAATGGCGAAGCTCGGCGCCGTTGTCGACGAATGGATGAAAGCCACCGACGTTCAGATCAGCGCGGTGCAGTGCTGGACTTCGCTGGAAGAGAATCTCGGCGTGGTGCCGTGCACGATCATGAGCATGATGAGCGACTCGCTTCTTTCCAGCGCCTGCGAAGTGGACGTCTGCGGCGTGCTCGGCATGCACGCGCTGCAACTCGCTTCGGAAACTCCCAGCGCGTTGCTGGACTGGAACAACAACTACGGCACGGACCCGAACAAGGCCGTCTGCTTCCACTGCAGCAATCTTCCGAAGCACTTCTTCCGCGACGTGAAAATGGACTATCAGGCCATCATCGCCGGGACCGTCGGCAAGGAAAACACCTTCGGCACCTGCGTCGGGCTAGTGAAATCCGGGGCGATGTGTTTCGCGCGCTTCTCGACCGACGACGCCAACGGCAGGATTCGCGGCTATTCCGGCAGCGGCCGGTTCACGGATGATCCCTTGGAAACGTTTGGCGGCGCCGGCGTGGTGGAAATTCCCGGGTTGCAGAAACTGCTGCGCTACATCTGCGAAAACGGTTTCGAGCACCACGTGGCCGCGAATTTCTCCTCGGTGGCACCCGCGGTTCACGAAGCCGCCACCCGCTATCTCGGCTGGGAAATGTACGCCCACGCGGGATGACAATTTTTTCATACGGAGCGAGCGAAAATCCCATGGCCATCGTGGCAGGCGTTGATTTTGGAACTTTGAGCGTTCGCGTTTCCATCGTGGACAGCGAACGGGGTCTGCTGGCAACGGCGCTTGCGGAATACCCTCTGCACCGCAAGCGGGAAGACCCGGAATACGCCACGCAGTCGCATGAGGATCAAATGCGCGCTTTGGCGATGGCCACCCGCGAGGCAACACAGAAAGCGCATATCACCGGAGATCAGGTGCAAGCGCTCGCAGTCGATACCACCGGCTCCTCGGTAATCCCTGTCGGGAAAAATCTCCAGCCGCTCGATGAGTACTATCTTTGGTGCGATCACCGGGCGAAAGCAGAAGCAGCGGAGATAACCGACGCGGCCAATCGCGAGGGGCTTCAAGCTATCCAGTGGTGTGGCGGAGTGTATTCGTCCGAGTGGGGCTTCTCGAAGCTGTTGCATTGGTTGCGTCACAATCCAGAGAAGCGCGCTCAATTCGTTTCCGCATTCGAGCACTGCGACATGGCGGCGGCCACGCTCTGCGGAATTACCGATTCCCGAAAAGTGAAGCGCAGCGTTTGCGCGATGGGCCACAAGTGGTTATGGAATCCGGATTTGGGTGGGCTGCCATCTGAAGAGTTCCTCGTCACCGTCGATCCTTTGTTTGCGGGAGTGAGAGAAAAACTTCAGGGTGGATATGCGACTTCAGATCAAATTGCCGGCAGGCTTTCTGCGTTCTGGGCCGAAAAACTAGGGTTGAAGGCGGGAATCCCGATACCCGTAGGGGCGTTCGATGCCCATTGGGATGCCATCGGAGCAGGCTGCCGGACAGAGGACATGGTAAATGTGATCGGCACTTCGACTTGCATCATTGGAATCACGCCGTCTATCAACCTGGTTCCCGGCGTCTGTGGAGTCGTGCAGGGAAGCGTGCATCCGCGGCGCACTGGAATTGAAGCAGGACTTTCGGCCGTGGGAGACATATTTAACTCCATCGCCAAGCGCGCTGGAACAGATGTTGCGACGCTGAGCCAGGGACTTGAGAAGTATCGGGCCGGGCAAACCGGCCTTCTCCGCATGACCTGGGACAACGGAGACCGCACCGTGCTGGTGAACCCGAATTTGCGCGGAATCACCTTCGGCTGGAATTTGCAGAGCACCGCTCAGGACGAACTCTTCGCTGCGATCGAAGGCACTGCATTCCACACACGAATCATCCTGGACCGAATGGCCGAACATGGCGTGCACATCAAGCGCGTGATCAATGCCGGCGGCATTCCGCAAAAAAACAACGTGCTCAATCAAATCTATGCCAACGTTCTGGGTCGGCCGGTTCTCGTGCCGAGTAAGAGTGTAGTCAGTCTGGGTTCCGCCATTTTCGCTTTTCTCGCGGCAGGGACTTTCAAAACGGTGGAAGAGGCTCAGGACAAGATTTGTCCAGAGCACTCGATCTTCACGCCAGAGCCCGGCGCCCAGAAGATTTACAACTCACTGTATGGGCTCTATCAAAAACTCTATTTCGCTTTTGGCAGGCCACAGGAGAAACAGTTTGGCGACGTGCTGCCCACACTCATGAAGCTGGCTCAGGTGGCGCACCAGTAGTGAGCAAGAAGCATGCTTCCGCCCAGACACGCGCGCCAGGTTCCATCCTGCGCGAAGCAACTCAGCTTCAGTAGTTCGGCTTGGATTCTTCTTTCGCCTGGCCCGTCGCTCCCAGGTGCACGCGCCCGCCAATCACCACATCCGGCACCACAAATTCCGTGAATCCATCCACGTGCACCGGCTTCAGCGCCTCGCAACACCTGCGCTCGGGGCTCTCATATCGCGCGGTTCCAAACGTTCCCTTCACCCGCACCTGAACCTGCGTCGGCTCCTCCGCATAATTGACCAGCTCCACGATCGTCTCGCCCGCCTTCTCTCCCGGATAGGCCGCCACCAGCGTCGTCAGCGAATTCCACAGACTCACCGGAATCCGCTGCTTCACCATCAAGCGCCGGATGTCCTGCGCAAACGTTTCCGGGTCCGTGACCGGCTCTCCCAGCTCAATCACGCGCCCTTTCCCCACCGTGTACGTCACCGAATGCCCGCTCGTTTTTCCCCCAGAAGCGGAATCCCACGGGTAAGCGCCAGGCAAATTCACCAGCACCGCCACCCCGCCTCGCTCCGCAAATTCGCGAATTTCCTCAATCAAGCCCTTTCCCAGTCCCGCAAACGCAATCACCACGTCCAATCCTTCCAGGTCGCTCGCCTTCACTCCCTCCGAATGCAGCACGCGAAACGGTATATTGTGCCGCGCCATTAAATTGATCGCTTCGTAGGACGACTCGTAGTCGTTCGTCAGCACGCCCACCGGCGCCGCCATTTCCGCAATCGGCTCCTTCTCTCGCTCGTAAAACTCGATCGCCTCTTTTACCTGCCTCCAGTCCGCCAGCGTCTCTTTCTCTCCGCTCGCCAGCCCCTTCTCCTGCCGCTCGTGTACTTCCAGCAGCAAGTCCGCGTGAAACGCCCCGGCCTCCGCCACCGCCAGCGCATAGTCCGCCGGGCTCGGCCCTTGCGCTTTCACTAGCGGATCGCTCACGTCCCACGAAAAGGTGTAAAGCGGCACCCGCGCCGCTTGAAATGCCCGCTCGTACCGCACCAGCGCAAGAGTTCGCATCCAGCCATGGCTGCGAAGTCGGGCTGGACACCTGCAAAATTCCATTCCTCTTGAACACCAGCCACCCGCGCATCTCCGGCTGCTTTCCTCCGGCATCCAGAATCAGAATCTTCAGCTTCGGATAAGCCGCCCGCAACTTCCGCTCGCTCTCTTCCACTCCGCCCGTCCTCGGAAGCGCCTCCCTGCAGAATAATTCCTGCGACACCGGAGCTCGCGCCCGCCTCCGCCGCGGCTGCCGCCTGCTCCACGCTCGCTTCCAGGTACACGCGATATCCCTGTTTTTTCGCCGCCTCCACCAGGCTCTTCGCCGCATCGCCCCACGGAATCACCAATTCGTTCACTCCCACAACCTTTGCCGGCGGCACACCGCTCAGCGTCCAGCGCACGTATACCTTGCCCAAGCTCGTCGGCGCCAGCAGCGCCCCAACCAACGCCAAAAATCCAATCCCTCTCCAAATCCGCATCAGTTTTCCCTTTGACTCCCCTGCAACACCTTCCGCTCTCCGCCGTCGGCCCTCGCCTCTTCTCCGTGCGCCCTGCCGCCCAGCCGAATCTCCGGCCCCGTCGTTACCGTTTCCGTTTCTCCTTTCGCCGAAACCCAAATCGCAGCCGCGTCCGTCAGCTCCTTCACGATCGCCCGCCCCTTCTCCGGCCCCACAAGCAGCAACGTCGTGGAGAGCGAATCCGAAGCCGTTCCCGTCTTCGCTACGATGCTCAGTGCGTATTTCGTTTCAAGCGGCCTGCCATTCTCCGGGTCGATAATATGGCCCGCCGTTTCGTTGCCCAGCAGGCTCGTCGGCGTTTGCTCCGAGGTCGAGACGCTGTTCTCGCTCAGCATCACCTGCGGATCGACCCGCCCCGACGGATCCCTCAAATGCACCTCCCACGCGCTCTGCCCCGGCGGCGCGCCCATCCCATAAATCGTGCTCTGTCCCGCATCGACCAACGCGTTCTTGATCCCGTTCGCCCGCAGGATTTCCACCGCCCGATCTACCGCGTAACCTTTCCCGATCGAGCCCACGTCGATCCGCATGCACGGCGAATGAAACTCCACACTATCCGGCGGAATCAGCTCGATCTTCTGGTACCCGACGCACGCACGTAGCGCTTCCTGCTCCGCCGCTGTCGGCACGCGCTCGCCACGCAGCGCGGCCTTCCACAAATCCACCAGCGGCGCCACCGTGATGTCAAACTTTCCGCCGGACACCTTTGAATACCTTCACGGACTCTTCTATCACCCGGTACAAATCCACGGGCACCTTCTCCGCGTGAAAATGCGCGTTCCGGTTCAATCGGCTCAGATCGCTTTCCGGCTTGTAATTGCTCATGACGCCGTCCAGCCGCACGATCTCCGCAAACGCTTTGTCGATCGCCTGCGAAGCGCGCTCCGGCCGCTCATCGTACGCCGCAATTTCGTACACCGTTCCCATGATGTATTTTGTTTTGTGAACCAGCGGCGTTTTCGTTTCCGGCGCGCCGCAAAGCGCCAGCGGAATCCACGCCAGCAGCCCCGCCGCCAGGGCCTTATTCCAGCGCATACACTTCGCCCTCGCCGCTCGTCAGGTAGATCGTTCGCCCGGCGATCACCGGCGCACCTTGGATCGACCATCCCAGCCCCGCGCGCCACAAGGTTTTCCCTGTCGCCGCATCCAGCGATTGCAGTCCCCCTGCCTGGATGTAAATGACCGAATCGCCGAACATCGGCGGCGCCGTGATCACCTGTCCAGCGCGCGCCTTCCAACGCAGCTTTCCCGTCCCAATCTCCAGCGCATACAGGTAACCGTCTTTGCTCCCGATCACCGCAACCTCTCCAGACACCGCCGGCGACGACGAAACTCCCAGTCCCGTCTCAAATTTCCACCGCACCGCGCCATCTTTCGCATCCAGCGCGTACACGAAGAAATCCTGCGAACCGATCAGCACCGTATCCCCGGCCAGCGCCGGCGAACTATCAATTCCATTTCCTGTCAGCGTGCTCCACGAAATCTTTCCCGTCGCCGCGTCCAGGCTGTGCACATGCCCATCCCCGCAACCCACGTAAATCTCTTTCTCCGCCGCATACGCCGTCGAATATACCCGTCCGCCCAACTCCGTCTTCCAAAGCCTCTTTCCCGTTTGCGCTTCCAGCGCATACATGTGCGCGTCCGCGCTCCCGAAAAATACCACTCCTTGTCGCACCACCGGCGAAGTCCAAACTTCTCCCTCGGTCGCCGCCTCCCACGCCTTCGCGCCGGACTCCCCATTCACCGCGTACACTTTGCCGTCGTCGCACCCGAACAGTACCGTATCCCCGTCCAACGAAGGCGTGGAATGAATCTGTCCCCCGGCCTTGAATTTCCATCTCTGTCGCCCGTTGCCGCTATCGATTGCGTGCAGGTGCCCTCCCTTCGAGGTCACATACAGCGTCCCCTCCCGGAACACCGGCGCGGACCGGATCGAGCTTCCCAAGCGTATCTGCCAACGCGCTCCGGCGGGCGATGGCAACGCCGGCGCACCCTGCCCTCCGGTTCGCGCATTATTCTTCAGCAGCGTCACCCACTCGGTTTCCGCAACCGCTGCCGCTCCCGCCACAAAAGCTCTTTCCGTCATGTCCCCGGCCCCAATTCAGACTCCCGCTTCCCGTGGCACAGCCATTCCTGGCTGTGCTCTTGGGTTCCTCTTCTGCCTTCCATGCAACGCTGGCCCTTCATGCCAGCGTCTCGAGTTTTCCCAAAATTCCCGCTCACACAATCTGCAACTTCCGGTGATCAATCTGTTTCAAATCAAAGACCCCCAACCCCAATTTCCCGGCCGCCGCAATGTGCCCCGGTTGCCGGTAATAGAGGTTCTTGCTCGCATCCCCATAAAACTCGCGCTGATCGGACGTAATGCTCTTCGCGGTATGTTCCCACACCGAAGGAGCTCCCTCTTCCCGCCGTTTCTTCTCGATCGTTTCCAGCTCAATCGTGTCCATCGCCACCGGGTCCGTGCTCATCATCAGCACTCCCGCCGGATAAATAAAAGCCTGGTTTTGCGTTAACGGTCCTCCGTGCCAAACCATGCGCATTCCGTCCATGATGTTCAGCACCACTTTCGACCGCAGCGGCTCCACCGAGCACATCACTCCAATGAGCGGGTTCGTGAACGAATACGGCGCGCGGTGCGACCTCCCCACATTATTAAATGTTCCGTAGGCCACGTTCTTCAGGCACCCCGTCACTCCCGCCGCCGAGTGGTCCTTCAGCGTCGGCACGTTGATAATCTTGTCCACCCCATTTGCCACCACGCTCGCCATGTACGACCGCGTCTCCCACTCCCCGAAAAAATCCACTTGGCAATACACATTCGCGTCGTACCCGGACGAATCCAGCAATCCATCCTGCACTCCAATCACGCGGATTCCCGGCGGCAGCAGTGTCTGGTAGCTCCCAATGTCCATCTCCGATCCGAACCGGTCGTACACAACGATGTTCCGCGACGGAACACCCACCGATCGCACCCCGTCGATAATCTCCCTCACCAATTCCGGTGAAGAGCAGCACGCCGGCGCTCCGGATGGATTGATCTTGATTCCTACCACGTCCGTCGGCTCGATGAATTTCGCCAGTGCCGCCGGCGCCGAGTTTTCTCCCGTCAATTCCTTCAGCCCGCGTGCCAGCATTTCGTGCACGATCGGCTGCGATACGCGGTTCCCCACGATCGCCCGCCCGTCCGCCACTTCTACCACCCGGCCCGGAAACAATCCCGGCATCCCCAACGGAGATTTTTTCCCCAATGGCGCTTCATGCACGTCGATCGGCGGCGCCTGCGGCAGCACCACCTCGTCGCTCGCCAGCGCCGGCACGCCTCCAAGGAAAAGTCCGGCGCTTCCAATGCACGTCCGCCTCACAAATGTTCTTCGGTCCATTCCCATGTCTTCTCCGCGCCTCTTTCCTCGCGCTTGAGAGCGTACTATCACCCTCTCCTGAAATGCCAGCCTTCTCTCGATCCTTCTCTCCGCCTCTTACACCCGAGTGACAATCGCTCTCGAACTGAGTAGACTTCCATTGATTCGTTTCAATACTGGATGATTCTTCCGTATGTTGCGGCCGCCGACCCGATCGGCGGGCGCTTCTTGCACTTTAGAACGCTCAGAGAATAACGAAAGGACCCCGCATGAACCATCCCGGTAAATCGCTTCTCCAGTTCGCCGCTCTACTCTCCCTCCTCGCAATTCTCCCCACCGCCCATGCCCAGGCCCCTCGCTACGATCTACTTCTCAAGGGCGGCCACGTCATCGATCCCGCCAACCACATCGACGCCGTGATGGACGTCGCTGTCTCTGGCGGCAAAATCGCCGCTGTCGAAAAAGACATTCCCGCCTCTTCCGCCGGAAAAGTTGTGGACGCCTCCGGCCTCTACGTCACACCCGGCCTCATCGACATTCACGTTCACATCACCTACGGCGGCGCGCCCCTCAATTGGTTTGAGCCCGAGTCGCGTTCCCATACGCAACCTTATGCTATCCCCGCGGATCTCGTTCTCACGTCCGGCGTGACCACCGTCGTCGACGCGGGCACCGCCGGCGCGGAATCCTTCCTGCAGGAAAAAGAAAGCGTGATGGACCACGCCAAGGTGCGTGTCCTCGCCTTCCTCAACATCGTCGCCAACGGCATGAGCGGCGGCCTCGAACAGAGCGTGGATGAAATGGACGTCAAGCGCTGCGCGGAGACCATCAAGAAATACCCTGACGTGATCGTCGGCGTGAAAACCGCTCATTATTGGACCAGTGCACCCTGGGACGGCGAGCACACCGTCTGGGCCGCCGTCGATCGCGCCATTGAATGTGCTCAGGCCACCGATCGTCCCGTCATGTACGATTTCTGGCCGCGTCCGGATCGCACGTACGCCGATCTCATCCTTCAGAAAGCGCGCCCCGGCGACATTCACACGCACGTCTTCGCGCAGCAATTTCCCATCATTCTTCCGGATGGCAAGCTCAATCCCATCATGCTGGAAGCACGCAAGCGCGGTGTTATCTTCGATGTCGGCCACGGTGCGGGAAGTTTCTGGTTCCGCAACGCGGTCCCTGCCGTCAAGCAGGGATTCCTCCCCGATTCCATCTCCACCGATTTGCATATCGACAATTTCACCATACTCAGCTTTGATAACGTGCTCTCCAAATTCGCTTCCATGGGCGTGCCGCTGAGCGAACTCATCAAGCGCTCCACCGTGAACCCCGCCAACGAGATTCACCATCCCGAACTTGGCACGCTTTCCGTCGGCAAGGATGCCGACATCGCCGTTCTACAGGAACTTCATGGCAAATTTGGTTTCATCGATTGCGGTTGGGCTCGCATGGATGGAGACACAACCATCGTCGCCCGCATGACCGTCCGCGCCGGACGCATCGTCTACGATCCCTCCGGCCTCAGCATGGTCGAATGGGAAAATGCCCGCAAACAATACTTCACTTCACCCATTCTCGGCTCCGATACGCCATCCATGGCCGACGATTTCCCGCGCCACTAACGGTGCTATGGTTATGCCGCAAACCAATAAACTTGAGGGTGCCCCATCCTTCGCGCTGTTTGCGAAGGGTGGGCTCGTATGATCTAACGCCACAAACTTTCTTTTCCGAATTCCGGTGTAGTAGCACGAACGGCCCGCCTCAGAAGGCGAGCCCTACAAAATCCTTGGAGGCTCACATGCCCGAAAACATCTCCCGCCGCAAACTCTTGCGCAAAGGCACGAGCGCCATTTTCGCCGGTGCCGTCGGCGCCTGCGCGGCACCCGCCCTCCGCGCCGATGAACTCGCGTCTCCTCCACCCGCCAAAGGTGTCGACTATTACCAAAAACTAGGCGTCACTCCCTTCATCAACGCCGCCGGCACCTACACCGTTCTCTCCGGTTCCACCATGCCCGATGAAGTTCAAGCCGCCGTCGCCGCAGCTTCCCTCCAGCCCGTCAACCTCCTCGAACTCCACGAAGCCGCCGGCGCTTACCTCGCCAAACGCTTGAAATGCGAAGCCGCCCTCGTCACCTCCGGCGCCGCCGCGGGAATCACGCTTGGCATGGCCGCCTGCATCACCCTCGGCAACAAGCCCGCTATCATTAATATCCCCACCGACATGTCCGGCCTGAAAAACGAAGTCATCGTCCAGAAAGCCCACCGCTATGACTACGACCACGCCATGCGCAATTGCGGCGCCACTTTCGTCGATGTCGAAACAATGGATGAATACGAAAAAGCCTTCTCCAACAAGACCGTCATGACGCAATTCTTCAATGCCTCCGAATCCGGCAAAATCTCCCGCGAAGACTGGATCCGCGTTGCCCACAAGCACGGCATCCCTTGCTTCAACGATGCCGCCGCCGACGTTCCTCCCATTTCCAATCTCTGGAATTACACCCAGATGGGTTTCGATCTCGTCACTTTTTCCGGTGGCAAAGGCCTTCGCGGCCCCCAATGCACTGGCTTGCTCCTCGGCCGCAAGGATCTCATCGACGCCGCCAGGCTCAACAACTCCCCGAACTCCAACACCGTCGGCCGCGGCATGAAAGTCGCCAAGGAAGAAATCGTCGGCCTCGTCGCCGCCATCGATTGGTTCTTGAACCAGGATGACGCCGCTCTCGAAGCCGAATTCCAAAAACGCGCCGGCGTCATTGCCACCCGTCTGAAAACCCTTCCCACCGTCGAAACAAAAACTTTCATTCCTCCTGTCGCCAATCACGTCCCGCATCTCCTCATCACCTACGACCAGAACCGCATCAAAATCTCCGCCACCGAAGTCATGCAGAAAATGCGCGAAGGCACACCCCGCATCGAGCTAAATCCCGGCACCGGCGGCAGCCCTGCCAGCGCAGGTCTCCCCGGCGGCAGCAACACCATCATCGTCGGCGTCTGGATGCTCCAGCCCGGCGAAGACGCCATCGTCGCCAATCGCCTCCTCGAAGTCTTGCAAGCGCACCTGTAGCAGCCGGTGGCACAGCGATTCCTCGCTGTGCTCTTGGGTTTCTCTTCCTACAGGCACCGCTGCCCTTTTGAATGCCATCCGCACTCTTGCTTCATCCCACCCCGTCCCTTATTCTTCCCTCGAGAAGCCCACAGACCGCCATCGCATGGACACGCAAACCCCTCCACAAAAATCCCTCTTCAAAAATCCCTACCTCTATTCCGCAATTGTCTTCGCCGTCGTTCTCGCCTATGTCGCCTTCTTGCTTCTTTCCCGCCACGAATCCAATCGCGCCTTCGAGAAGCGCAACGCCGAAAAAACCTCCGAGCAGCGTCGCGCCGATGATCGTGCCGCCCTCGAGCAACTCGGCGGCTCCGAATTCGCCATTCGCGATCTCTACGTCTCACCCTCCATCATTCATCGCGGCGAATCCGCGCAACTCTGCTACGACGTCTCCAACGCGAAATCCGTGACCCTCGATCCTCCTGAAGGTGAGGTCTGGCCCTCGCACTTCCGCTGCCTCGATCTCACTCCCCTAAAAACCACCACCTACACGCTCACCATCTCCGACGCTTCCGGCAAATCGCTCTCCAAATCCGTCCAGCTCCAGGTCCGCTAGCCCCTCAAGCCACCATATCCAAATGAAAATAAAGGGGTTAGAAATTCTCCCATTCAACCCCCTTGTCCCCCCATTTCTCTCCCCTTTATAATGTTCGGTAGCGGAGTCCGGCCAGCCCGGGCTCCGCATCATTTTTCTCTGTCGACGTGGCAAGCGAATGTCTGACCCTATTCAAAAGATCAAGCAGAAACTCCAGCAGGAGATCGATCACCTCGAGCACGAACTCAACGTCGAGCTCCCCAAGGAAATCGCCGTCGCCCGCGCGCATGGCGACCTCTCCGAAAACGCCGAATACAAGTACGCAAAGGAACGCCAAGGTTACGTCAACGCCAAAATCGGCCAGCTCAAAAAGCGCATGGGCGATCTCGGCATGCTCAACCTCACCAACATCCCCAAGGACCGTTCCGGCTACGGCTCCCGCATTGTTGTGCTTGACGTCCAGCGCAGCATTGAGGTCGAATACAAGCTCGTCAGCAGCGAGGAAGCCGACGTCGAGAAGGGCATGATCTCCACCACTTCTCCCATCGGCCGCGCTCTTCTCAATCGTAAAGTCGGTGACGAGGTTCAGGTCACCACGCCTGCTGGCCAAAAAGAATTTGAAATCGTTCGCCTCGTCACCATTCACGAAGGCGCCTGATTTTTCCGCCCGCCCACGGTGAGGTCGTATGTATTGGGGTTCCGGTCCAGCGCTTGGGCTTCTTAGCCTGCCTCGGTTACGCCATCTTTGTTCTCGGCGCCCTCTTTCTCTGGCGCAACCGCGCCGAGCTCTCTTTCTGGATGGACGATGAACTCTCCACCCTCCGCCGCAACTTTTCCCGCTACGTTCCCGCCGGCCCCTTCTACGAACGCCGCGGCGAATCCCGTCTCCGCGTCATCCCCGTCAGCGTCCTCCACTCCGTCTCCCAACTTCCCCGCCGCCGCTTCTCCGGAGGCGCCTTTCTCCTCTTCCTAGGCCTCCTCCTCTTCGCCCTCGACTTCTTCATCTAACCCACCGTCTTGGTATTCACATCTTCCTGTGGCACAGGCATTCTTGCCTGTGCTCTTGGGTTCCTCTTCCACTCTTCTCCTCTTCGCCCTCGATTTCTTCATCCAACGCACTGTGTTGGGATTCACTTCTTCCCGTGGCACAGGCATTCTTGCCTGTGCTCTTCGGTCCCTCTTCCACTCTTCTCCTCTTCGCCCTCGACTTCTTCATCTAACCCACTGTGTTGGGATCCACTTCTTCCTGTGGCACTGGCATTCTTGCCTGTGCTCTTGAGTTCCTCTTCCACTCTTTCACTTCCGAATTCCTAAACCTCTTAACTCCCCCCGTCCGCCTCCTGATATCTGATCTCCGATATCTGCTATCCTCCAAAAGTGCGCCCCTCTCTCATCCTCCACGGCGGTGCCTGGGACATCCCCGACGACGCCGTCGACGCCTGCAAATCCGGCTGTCTCCGCGCCCTCCAATCCGGCTGGGCCATTCTCTCCACCGGCGGCTACGCTCTCGACGCCATCGAAGCCTCCATCACAGTCCTCGAGGACGACCCCGTCTTCGACGCCGGCTACGGCTCCCACCTTAATCTCGATGGCCAAGTCGAATGCGACGCCATCATCATGGACGCCGCCACGCTCCGCGCCGGCTCTGTCGCCGGCCTTCACCGCGTCAAAAATCCCATTCGAGCCGCTCGCGCCGTCCTCGAAAAGTGTCCCCACATGATGCTCATCTCCGATGGCGCCGAACGTTTCGCCCACGCGCAAGGCATTCCGCTCTGCGATCCCGAAGTTCTCGTCTCTCCCGCCGAACGCGAAGCCTGGCAACGCTGCCGCAATAACTCCCACGCCTCCGAGCATCATCGCGGTCACGAACAAGGCACCGTCGGCGCCGTCGCACTCGACGATCAGGGCCGACTCTTCGCCGCCACTTCCACCGGCGGCACCTGCTGCAAACTCCCCGGCCGCGTCGGCGATTCTCCTCTCATCGGCTCCGGTTGCTACGCCGACTCCGAAACCGGCGCCGTCTCCTCCACCGGCTACGGGGAAGCCATCATGAAAGTCATCCTCGCCAAGACCGCCTGCGATTTCCTCCGTCCCGCCGGCTCCACTCCCGATCGCGCCGCCCAAGCCGCCGTCCAACTCCTTCTCCGCCGCGGCAACGGCACCGGCGGCCTCATCCTCCTTGATAAACTCGGCAACCCCGCCTTCGCCTTCAACACACCCCGCATGGCCTACGCCTTCGTCACCCCAGACTCCTCCTTCCTCGCCTCCGTCTAGCCTCCCCCGTCAAGCGCCACCCTCTTGGTTTCTCTCTAATGTAGTGGCCGGACTTCACACCGGCCAGCCCTTCCCCCTGTAGCATAGGCTTCAGCCTGTGCTCTTGGGTTCCTCTCCTGTAGCGGCGGGTTTATCCCGCCATCTTGGGTTTCTCTTCTCTGTGTCCTCTGCGCTGTCCGTTCTTTGCGTCCTCTGCGTTAAGCCTTTCTCTTGGGTTCCTCTCTAATGTAGCGGCCGGTCTTTCGCGGTTTTTGCGTCCGCCGCTTTCTGCTTGCCCGCCGTAGGGTGGGCGGCCCGGCCAAGGGACGGACGCGCGGGCCCAAAGGATGCTAGCCTTTGAGAGGAAATCTCGATTCAACGCTCGTACTCGGAGAGAAGCGGGAACTTCCCGTTTGTCCCTAGTTTCCAAATCGAGCAGCACAAAATAGAGGAATAGGGGGAGGCAGGGATGTTGCAAACAGTGCCCATGAAGAGGATAACGATCATCGGCGATGACACCGTGAAGTACCGGATCCTGCAAGAAATCCGCGAACTCGGAGCCACGGGCTACACCGATTGGGTCGTTCATGGTAAAGGGGCAAGAGGTGTGCGACCGAGACACGCGGAACCCGCGAACTCCAAGATCGAGGTCATCGCGACGCCGGAAGTGGCTCAGCGCATTTTGGAACACATCGCGCAGCGCTACTTCGACAATTACGCAATGATCGCCTTTCTGGACGATGTGCAGGTGCTGCGCGGCGAGAAATTCGGCGGCAAACCCTGAGCGCCATAGATGCGCGCCCAGCGCACCGGCTCCGGGAACGCCAACTCCGCCCCATCCAGCGGTGTCAGCAGGATGAATCTCCCAATTGGCGGTGCTGTATCAGGCGTAAAAGCGGCGTCCGTTCGAGGCTCAGGGCCAGCGGGAGGTTTCCCGTATCTACACTTACGACCAGCTGAATCGGCGACGCAGAAGTCTTATCCTGATACCACACGGTGAATTACACGTACGATAACGACTACTTGACGCGGCCTGACGGCCAGCGAACGTGGACCGATCCCACGGGCACCTATTAGTTCACGTTCGACAACATGGGTTGGCTATTGGGAGTTCACGCAGTACGCCTTCCTGACCAGCCGTTCTTTTACGACCAGCTACGGCTACGACGCGGCGTCGAACCGCACCAGCTTCACGGACCCGGAGAGCGGCTCCAGCAGCTACGTGTATGACACGTTGAACCGGCTGCAAACGCTGACGCCGCCAACGGCCTATGGCACGGGATCGTTCGGGTTCAGCTACGACGCGCTGAGCCGCCGCACGAGCCTGACGCGGCCCAACACGGTGAACACGGCCTACGGGTGACGACGCTTTGTCACGGCTTCTGAATGTGACCCATGCAATAGGTTCCACGACTCTAGATGGAGCGACGTACACCTTGGACAACGCGGGCAACCGCTTGACGCGCACGCAGCTGCCGACCGGCACAGCCAGCACGTTCGGCTACGACAACACCTATGAGCTGCTTTTCGTCACACAGGGCGGCAGCACCACGGAGAGCTACACGTACGACCCGGTGGGCAACCGTCTCACGGACCTGGGCAGCTCTTCCTGGAGCTACAACACTTCGAACGAACTGACGGCACGGCCCAGCGCCACCTATACTTTCGAGCCAAGATGGCAACACGCTCACGCTGGTCAATTCCTCGGGGACAACGACTTACTCTTGGGACTTCGAGAACCGCCTGACGAGTGTGACGTTGCCCGGCAGCGGCGGCACGGTCACGTTCAAATACGATCCGATGGGTAGACGCATTTACAAGTCCTCCTCTTCAGGGCAGGTGTCCTGGGTTTAGTGCCTGTGGAAAAGGTTGGATGCACGCGAGCGAACCGAGGCGTGGGGACCCGGGGATGCATTCGCCTGATTTGGAGGAGGGAATGGCTGGTCCAGGGATGCGGCGGAGAGGCGGCTGGTACAGGCACGCCAGGAAAGGGCGAACCCAAGAGAAAAGCCGCAGGACTCGCGGACTCGCCTTGCGCTACAGGGCGTAGGGCCATGGGGTTGGAATTGTTGCTGGGGTGGGAACGGCGGGGTAATATGAAGCAGTGAATTTCGAATGGGACCCGGGGAAAGCCAGACAAAATCGCCGGAAGCATCGGGTTTCGTTCCACGAGGCAGCGACTGTCTTTGGCGATCCTTTGGCGGTGACCTTTCCAGACCCGGACCATTCCGCCTCGGAGCAGCGGTTTATCACGGTTGGAATGTCCAGTGCGGGGCGGGTTTTGATGGTGGCCCATACGGAGCGGGGCGAATACTTTAGAATTATCAGCGCGCGCAAGGCGACACAGCGCGAGCGAAAAGAATATGAAGAAAAGAATGGAACGAAGGGAAGCGGGTGACGAGTTACGGCGGGAATATGACCTGTCCAAATTGAAGGGCGGGGTTCGCGGCAAGTACGCGACGCGATATAAAGCGGGGACGAATCTCGTCCTGCTCTCCCCGGACGTTGCCAAGCACTTCCCGGACGAGCAATCCGTCAATGCGGCGTTGCGCGCACTGATTCAAGGACCGAAGCGGCCACTGCGCCGCGTGCGCTGAGCATCGGGATACGGGTATCTATGAGATAGCTTAGCTCTGTTGACATCCTCTGGAACAGGCGGCGATGTTTCAACCTGTACAGATTGAAACTCAATCCGAGCAGCAGGGCTTGACGCATCTGCATGGGCAGCGAGCGGCCTGGGGCGCGAGCCGAGAGTTTTCGTTTCACCGAGGAGAACAGGCTTTCGATCAGGGAGCGGCGGCGGTAAAGGTGCTGCGGGAAGGCACGCCGCATCTCGGCGCGTACTCCATGCACGCGCCAGGTTTTCTTTCCGCGTTTGGCGGGAATCACGCTCTGGGCTCCGAGACGTTTGCGAATGTAGGTGTGATTGCGTTCGCTGTCGAACTCCGCGTCGGCTAGCACCAACCCGATGCGGGTTTGTTCGGAAGCAGCTTCGACGACGGCAGGCAAATTCGCGCAGTCGTTCCACGGGCCTCGTCGTGCGGCTTGCGACAGCAGGAACTGTTGATCCAAATCCGCCACGACCACCCACTTCAGCCAGTGCCGCCAAGGCAGCGGTTTCTGGCCATGATGATGCATGCGCCGCACAAAGAACGTGCTCACCGCCCCTTGTGCCAGACCGGTGGCGTCCACGGCGACGCGAGCCCGCTTCCTCCCTTGGCGCAGCGAACCGCGCAACCGGCGTACCGTTTCGCCGACCGCGCGGTCGATGGTCTGGTCGTCGAGACGCTGCAAGAAACGATACAGGGTCGTGAAGTCGGGCACACTCACAAGGCCCAACACCTGGCGCAGTTCGCGATGCTCGCCCAAACGCACCTCGGCTTCACGAAAAGTCCAGTCTTCGTAACGCATCAGGCAGAGAATGGCCAGCAACTGCGGCTGGGTAAATTGACGTTTGCTGAAACGGCTTCGGTAGCGCGGGAGCACCGCCCGGGAGACTTGCAGAGCGATGCGGGCAAAAGGCAGGAGTCCGACTTCGGCCATCGCACCTCCTGCCTCCATAGAAAACCATGTAGTCGGTCCGTTGCCCTCTCGAATTTCAATGAAGTTGCTAGGATGTCAACAGAGCCAGATAGCTTCTGGGCTTGGCACGTTCCCTCCACTGTGTTCTCCTAGTAGTAGCTCTATGACACGCGTTTCCCCATGGCGGAAGACGTTCCGCTCCACGCTGCTGGCCGGCCTCCTGGCCGGTTTCGCGATCTCCCTTTTTCCCTCGGGCTCTCTCGCTCAGCTGCCGGTCATCCGCTTTGCTCGAGACCCCGACCCCGCTCCGGATTTCAAGGTCAAGGATCTGGACGGAAAAGATCTCAGCCTGGAGGCCGTCAAGGGCAAAGTGGTTCTCCTGAATTTCTGGGCCACCTGGTGCGGTCCTTGCCGCGCGGAAATTCCCAGCCTTATCGAACTGCAAAACCGCTATAAGGATCGCCTGCAAATCATCGGCATGGTGGTGGACGACGAGACGAAAATACCATTCGCGAAGTGGTGAAAGACGAATCCATCAACTATCCGGTGGCGCTCACCACTCTTCCCGTTCGCCTCGCTTATGACGGGGTTACCGCGCTCCCCACGGTCTTCATCATCAATCCCGAAGGCCGCGTCGTCCAAAAGCACGTGGGCTTGTTCAATCCCGCTCTCTACGAGACCGAAGTCCGCGCTCTCCTCGACCTGCCCATCGCCGCCAAAGTCGAAACCTTCCAGGACACCGGCGAAATTTTCCTGAAGCATGCCGACCGCGCCACCATGCTCCCCGGCGTGAACACCGCGGGTCTCACCCCGGAACAGCTCGCCGCCGCTCTCCACAAATTCAACGCGGAAACCTGCCCCTGCGGCTGCAAATTCACGCTCGCGCAGTGCCGCATCTACGACCCCGCCTGCAAACTCAGCCAGGACCGCACCGCCGCCATCATAAAGGAAGTTTCCGCCACGCCAGAAAAGGCGAAACCGGAAGCACCGGCCGGATCACCGACACCGCCCGCGCCCGCTCCGAGTGCCACCCCGCAAACTCCGGCGCAAACCACGCTTCCGTGACAAAGAAGTTCTCGGCCGCGCCCGCTATTTTTTAAGCAGGTCCATCACCGCGCTGGTCATGGCTTTCACGCCCGTCCGAATCGCCGGCTCCGGCACGGGCGCAAATTCGCTGGAGTGCAAGCTCGGCAACCGCGTGCCTTTTTCCTGCGCCTCCTTTATTTTCGCGGGATCGACCGCTCCCAGCCAAAACATGGTGATCGGCGGCTTCGGGTCGCTCAACGCAAACAAGCTGAAATCTTCGCTGGCCATGATCGGTTTGCCCGGCACCACGTTCTCTTTGCCCAGCGCTTTTTCCATGGCCGCGGCAACGCGGCGCGCCAACGCAGGGTCGTTGATCGTCGGCGGCACTCCTTCCCTGGATACTTCGATGATCGGCGCGCGTTCCGCCGGAACACCCGCAGCCGCAGCGATGCCATTGGCCGCCCGCGTGATGGCCGCAAGCGTCTTCTCCCGCTGCTCGGGAGTCATCGTCCGCACCGTCAATTGCAGATGCGCGTCGTCGGGAATGATATTGTGCTTCGTTCCCGCGTGGAAAGATCCCACCGTGATGACCGTGGGCTGCAAGGGATCTTCTTCCCGGCTGACGATGGTCTGCAGAAACACCACCAACTCCGAAGCGATCAGAATCGGATCCTTGGTCATGTTCGGGACGGCACCGTGCCCGCCGTATCCGCGAATCGTGATGTCCACCGAATCCGCCCCGGCGAGCATGGTCCCTTCGTGCCAAGCCACTTGCCCCACGGCAAGCACCGGCGAATCGTGCAGCGCCAGCACGTAATCCGGCTTCGGAAATTTCGCGTACAAGCCCGCGCGCAGCATCGCTCCGGCGCCGCCGACGGTCTCCTCCGCCGGCTGGCCGATGAGCACAACCGTGCCGCTCCATTGGCTCTTGCTCTCCGCCAACATTTTTGCCGTGCCAAGAAACACGGTCATGTGCAAGTCGTGGCCGCACGCGTGCATGACGCCGACTTCTCCGCCCGCCCGTTTTACGGTCACCTTGCTCGCGTAGGGCAGCCCAGTGTTCTCCTTCACCGGCAGCGCATCCATGTCCGTGCGCACGTACACCGTGGGTCCCGGCCCGTTCTTCATCACGGCCACCACACCATACGACACTAAACTAGCGTCTTCATACTGCCCGAAATGATCCGTCACATTCGTAGCCCAGCTTCCGGAGCGTGCCGGCCACCAGCGCGGAAGTCTCTTTTTCCTGCGTGGAAAGTTCCGGATTACTGTGGAAGTGCTTGTACGTTCCCACCCAGTCCGCGATGTTGCTGTCAATCTTTTCGTCCAATTCGCTTTGCGCCGCCGCCGGGAATCCCGTCCCCAGCACTGCTGCAAGAACAATCCCTATCGTCCACGCTCTTTTCATTTGCACATTCCTCCGGCCGTGGGCTTGCATGTTAACAGAACACCTTTGCACTTGCCGTTCCCCGGCTTGCAGACTACACTCCCGGCCAACCGGCTCTCTGTATTTATCGCTCTTTGGAGGTTTTCGATGAATCGTCGCATTCTGTTTCTCACTGTTGTTCTAGGTGTCGCGGGCTTTTTCGCCGTCCATGGCGCGTTCTCTCAAACCGAAGCGCAGTCCAAACGGCGCGTCATCAACCTGCCGGACCGCCCGCCGCAGGCGGCCTTTAGCAGTGCCATTCTTGTCGGCGATACCCTTTATATTTCCGGAAATATCGGTCTCGACCCGAAAACGGGAAAGGCCCCGGAAAAAATCGAAGACGAAATCAAGCTGCTCCTCGACTCCTACAAGACTCTTCTGACCCAGGCCGGCTTCACCATGGACGATCTCGTGTACGTTCAGATTTCCTGTACCGACCTCTCCCTCTACGACAAGTTCAACGCCGCGTACCGCACCTATTTCACCAAGGATCTTCCCGCTCGCGAGTTCATCGGCGCGGCATCCGTCCTCCGCGGCGGGCATTTTGAAATGCAGGCCATCGCCGTCCGGAAATGAGAGCTACCGCTGGAAAAGTAGCTACCGGTTGGAAAATCGAGCAAGAGCTTGACAACGAATCAGAGTGCTAATAGACTTAACGGTGTTAAGTGGAGACTCACTTGGGCGTTAAAGAACGCAAACTTCGGCAGAAAAAATTCCTCCGCCAGGAGATCCTGGACGCTGCCAGCGAACTCTTCGTAAAGGAAGGCTACGAGAACGTCTCGATGCGGCGAATTGCCGACAAGATTGAGTATTCCCCGACCACCATCTACCTTTATTTCCACGATAAAGCCGAACTTCTCGAGCAAGTGTGCCAAGAGACCTTCTCGAGGCTTACCCAACATTTAAGGGTAATCTTGGAGCAACCCGGCGATCCGCTTGAACGGCTCCGGCGCGGCTTGATCGCCTATGTCCATTTCGGCTTGGAAAATCCTCATCACTACCGGGCGACATTTATGATGCCCATCCCCGATAACTTTGATAAGGCGAAATACGCCAGGCCGGATTCACCCGGCCTTCAGGCCTTCGACTTTCTTAGGCGCTGCGTCTTCGATTGCATCTCTTCGGGCAAGTTGCACCCGAAGGATCCTGAATTGGCCAGCCAGACTCTGTGGTGTGGGGCCCATGGGGTCACTTCCTTGCTGATTACGCACTCCATGTTCCCGTGGGTTGGGAAGGAGCAAGTAATTGAATCTGTTGTGGATACGGTGATCGCGGGCGTGGCCAAGGCGAAGGCGTGAAGGAACATATTTTTTTGCGTCCGTACTTAACGATGTTTAGTTGTGTAGCGATGTTACTTTTGTCGGGCCTGTTTCGTACTTAGTTTTGAATGGTCTTACGGAGTTTCTCCATGGCACTTCTCGCTCGGCGCAATCTTTTCCACGACCGCATCCGTTTCGCGGTCACCCTCACCGGCATTGTCTTCGCCCTGGTCCTGATCATTATTCAATTCGGCCTCTTCCTCGGCTTCACCACCACAACGTCCAACAACATCGA
Organism: Candidatus Acidiferrales bacterium; assembly: GCA_963734105.1. Classification (GTDB taxonomy): domain Bacteria; phylum Acidobacteriota; class Terriglobia; order Acidiferrales; family UBA7541; genus Acidiferrum. The sequence goes on from CAVTFW010000003.1 coordinate 41,682, forward strand.
CCACTCCAAGGCCGATCTCTGGATCGTTTTCCACCGCGTCGGCTATTTCGACACGGGCCGCATGTTCTCCGAGCGGAAGTATTACGAAGTTCTGGCCACTCCGGGCGTGCAACAAGCCGAAAAGTACATCCAGAATTTCGCCAACTGGAAGCGCCCCGATGGCGGCATCGAAAACATCCAGATAATCGGCTTCCGCCCCGGCAGCGGCCTAGGCGAACCGTGGAACCTCGCGCAGGGAGACCTCCTCGACGTAAAGCAGGAGGACGGCGTCATCGTCGACGAACTCTACAAACAAAAACTGGGTGTGGCCAAAATCGGCGACCGGGCGGAAATTGGCGACCATCGCGCACGCGTCGTCGGCTTCACCCACGGCATTCGCTCGTTCACTACCTCGCCGTTCGTCTACACCTCGTTCAAGAATTCGCTGAACTACACCCGACCGGCATCGCACGAAGATCAGCTCACCTATATTCTAATCAAAACCGCTCCGGGCTTTACCCCCACCGAGGTGCAGAAAAATCTGCGCGAACGCGTAAGCGACGTGGACATTTACACCAGCGAAGAGTTCAGCCGCCGCACGCGCTTTTATTGGATGTTCACCACCGGCGCGGGCCTTGCCGTCCTCACCGCCGCGCTCATGGGCCTGGTCGTGGGAGTCGCGGTCGTGGCGCAAACCATTTACGCCGCCACCATGGATCACATCCGCGAGTACGGCACGCTCAAGGCCATGGGCGCCACCAACCAGTATCTGTATCGCGTACTGATCGAACAGGCGGTCTGGAGCGCCGTGCTTGGTTACGGCTTCGCCATGATCGTCGCCCACTTCATCGTCCAAGCGAGCGAAAAGGGCGGCGCGCTCATCCTCATGCCGCTCTCGATGACGATTGGCATGCTTTTTCTCGCCATCTCCATGTGCATCGCCGCCGCCCTCGTGTCCATTAACAAGGTCACGCGCATCGATCCCGCCATGGTTTTCAAAGGTTAGGAGGCTACATGACAACATCGTTCCCATCGTCCAGAAATGTCATTCGCGCGCGAGGGATTTCCAAACTGTATCGCGAGGGCACAACGGAACTCCGCGCTCTTTCGGACGTCGACCTCGACATCCACGCCGGACAGCTCACGCTCCTGATGGGCCCTTCGGGCAGCGGAAAAACTACGTTGCTTTCGATCCTCGGGTGCATTCTGCGGTCAACCGAAGGCCGGCTGGAATTGCTTGGAGAGGACGTCACGGCTCTCCCGGAAAAGGAACTGCCGCGCATCCGGCGCAATGCCATCGGCTTCGTCTTTCAGGGCTTCAACCTTTTTCCGACGTTGACCGCGGCTGAAAATGTGGCCCTCGCCATGGACGTCCGAGGCGTGCGCGGCGGCCAAGCCCGGAAGCGTGCAGCGGAACTTCTTCAAGAGGTCGGTTTGCAGGATCGCAGCCACGCTTTTCCCGCCGATCTGAGCGGCGGCCAGAAACAGCGGGTGGCCATCGCGCGCGCTCTTGCCGGCGATCCGCCCATCCTTCTGGCCGATGAACCCACCGCCGCGCTCGATTCCGCCAGCGGCCGCGCGGTCATCGAACTGTTGCAGCGCCTTGCGCATCATCACGGCCGAGCCGTGGTGATGGTCACCCACGACCCGCGCGTTCTCTCCTACGGCGATCGCATCCTCCATCTCGAAGACGGCCGCCTGGTCCGCGAAGAGGCCACCCTTCTTGCACTGGCCTCTGCACAACATTTTTCGCCCGCCCTTGCCACAGCCAATTTTTCCGGGGAAGTTCCCGCCGAGTTCTGAATAAGGAGCATTCCGATGAAACGATTTATCCATGTTTTCTCCGCCGCAATCGCATTCTTTCTGCTGTCCAGCCTGCTTTTCCTGCGCAGCCGGGAGCATTCCGTCAAAGCCGCGCCCGCGGCCTCCACGATTTCGAACGACAGCCTGATCGCCGCGCCCGGGCGCGTCGAAGCCGTCAGCGAGGAGATTCGCGTAAGCTCCGAACTGAGCGGCCGATTGCACAGCGTTCCCGTCGACGAGGGCGATCGCATCCGCAAGGGCCAGGTGTTGGCACAAATCGAAAATGAGGATTACGTCGCACGCGTCGCGGCTGCGGAAGCAACGCTGGCGCAACGGCAGGCGGAGCTTCTCCGCGTCGTCAATGGCGCGCGCTCGCAAGAGCGCCGTGCTGCCGAGGCCAGCATGCAAGCCGCCAAGGCCGTAATGGACAACGCTCAACGCGAAGCCGACCGCCGCCGCAAGCTTGCCGACCGCGACATGATCTCCCGCGATGAAGCCGAGCGATACCAGCGCATCTTTCAAGTCGCCCAGGCAGACTACGAGCGCGCCTCCCAGGAATTTTCCTTGATCGATGCGGACGCGCGCGAAGACGATCGCCTCCGCGCACAAGCCGCCGTCGCCACCGCGCAGGCGCAGCTCGCCGAGGCACGCGCGTATCTCGAAAAAACCTACATTCGCTCGCCCCTCGATGGAATCGTGCTTCGCAAATTCCGCCACCCCGGTGAGAGTGTCTCCACGCAATTCGATTCCCCCATCGTGACTCTCGCCGATGACTCCTTACTCCGCGTCCGCCTCGACGTGGATGAAATCGACGTGGCCCACCTGCGCGTCAGCCAACACGCCTTCGTCACCGCCGAAGCATTTGGCACGCAGAAGTTCACTGGCCACGTCATCCGCGTCGGCAGGATCCTAGGAAGGAAGAATGTGCGCACCGATGAGCCCAGCGAGCGCGTGGACACGAAAATCCTGGAAACCCTCATGGAACTCGACCGTGGACAAACGCTCCCCTTGGGCTTGCGGGTCGATGCTTATGTGCAGGTCGGCTCGAGCGCAGACAAGGAGTGAGAGGTAGCAGGTCGTTCCGCAAGTCTGCCCATATACGGACACTACAATATTCTTGGAATGATGGCTATTGCCTATTCATTGTCTCTTGCCAATTTTCCATTGTACCTCTGCAGCGAGGTAAATATATGATAAGAAAAGCCTTAAGTTCCAATATGAACGGCTATTCATTGGCCCACTCCGTGCTCATCCATAGCCCTATAAAGAAGGTTGTGATGCTTCGAGTCACCACGGAAACAAAGCGCTCTAAGACTATCTTGACCGTCGAGGGCCGTATCGCCGGCCCCTCCGTCGCCACCTTAGAGCAATGCTGGCGCGAACTCTACGGCACCTCGCCCAAGCAAAAGTACATCGTCAATCTTTGTGGCGTCAGCTTCATCGATAATTCCGCAAAGGCCCTGCTCCGCGAAATGCATCGCCTCGGCGCCGAATTGCAGGCGGAAGGCTGCCTGAATGAGTCGATCGTGGAGGAAATTTCAAGCTCCAGCGAAGCCTCCGCGGGGCACAGCGGCAGGCACGCAAAAAAATCCAAGGGCGCGCCGATCATCTTTTATGTCGCCTTCCTGAGTTTTCTTCTGGTGACCGCTCTGGCGCGCGCACAGGAAAAACCCGTTGCACTTCCCGGCAGCGCTCCGGCCGAAACCTTGCGCCTGACCCTCGAGCAAGCGGTTTCGCTCGCCATTAAGCAGAATCCCACGCAGCAAATTGCCGTTCTGAACGCCGCCGAAAGCGTGCAGGACAAAAACATCACCCGCGCCGATCTGCTTCCGCAAGGAAACTTGCGCGTGGCCGATTCCGCCACTCGCTTGAACCTCGAATCGGAGTTCGGCGGGAAACCGCTTGTCACGGGGGTTGAATTTCCCGGGCACATCGGTCCGTTTCAGCTTTTCTCCGCCGGCCCAACGTTCGGCAGCTCCATTTTCGACTTCTCTCTCTGGAAGAGGTATCAAGCGGCGCGCAGCAACGTGACCGCCGCAAAAGCAGACAGCCTTACGACGCGTGAGCAAGTCATCCTTCTGGTCGTTTCGCAATACATCGGCACGCTTCGCGCAGTGGCAAATGTCGAAGCCTCCAAATCCCGCGTCCAACTGGCCCAGGCTCTTTACGACCAGGCCGCAGACCTCCAGAAAGAGGGAGTAGGCACGGGCATCGACACTCTGCGCGCCAACGTGGAACTGCAAAACGAGAAGCAGCGTTTGATCGAAGCGGAAAATGACCGCGATTCCTCTCTCTTCGGACTCAGCAAGCTCCTGAACCTCGATCCCCGCCAGAAAATCGAACTCGCCGATTCCCTTGGCTTTTTCGAAACGCCGCAGCCCGACGTGGAGGCCAGCATCGATCTGGCGCTCTCGGACCGCGAGGAATGGAAGGCGATCGAAGCCCGGGAAAAATCGGCGAAATTGGAGAAGCAGGCCACACAATTCCAGCGCCTTCCTTCGCTCCGTTTCGACGGCGACTGGGCTTATCTCGGCACCTCTTCGAACAACGGCATCCCCACTTACCAATACCAGGCCGCGTTCAATATGCCGCTCTTCACCGGCGGACGCATCCGCGCGCAAGTGGTCAAGTCCGACCTGGAACTGCTAAAGATCGAGCAGCAGAAGACGGATCTTCGCAACCAGATCGCGCTGGACGTGAAAACCTCGTTGCTGAACCTGCAATCCGCCCGCAGCGAAGTGCAGGTCGCCGATCTCGGCGTCCAGTTGGCAAAGGAAGAAGTGGTGCAGGCGCGCGACCGCTTCGAGGCCGGCGTCGCCAACAACATCGAAGTAATTTCCGCGCAGGATTCCCTTTCCCGGGCGAACGACAACCAGATTGCCGCGCTCTATCGCTTCAATCAGGCTCGCGCGGACTTTGCGCGCGCCATCGGACAGACGGAAAAGACTTACGCCAAGTGAGGACACGATGAGTGTGGAGATCGACGTCGGATTAGAAAATGCCGTAAGCATGGAATTGCCGCCGATGGAGCCCCCAGAGCCGGAGCCGTCGAAGCCCTTGATCACTCCCGAGCTTCGCCGTCGCCTGCTCCTCGGCGCGATCGTTCTGATTGCCGTGGGCCTCGGCCTGTACCTCTATTTTCACAATCGCGAATCCACCGACGACGCGCAGGTGGACGGCCACATCACTCCGGTGGCCTCCAAAATTTACGGCCGCGTCGCCAAAGTACTCGTCGATGACAATCAATCCGTGAAAGCCGGGCAGGTCCTCGTGCAGATCGATCCCGCGGATTATCAGGCGACGGTGGATCAAGACAAGGCAGCGCTGGCTCTTGCCGAAGGCGAAGCGCGTTCCGCCGGCGTGGATGTTCCGCGGACCAGCGAAAGCACCGCGAGCGGCACTTCCAGTGCCGAAGCGCAGCTCTCCGGGGCTCAGGCCGATCTCACGCGCGCACAAGCCGCTTACGAGCAGGCCCAGACCGCAGACCTCGCCGTGGTCCAGGCCAACATCGAACACAGCCGAGCCAACGCCCGCCTTGCTCAGGCCGACCTCGCGCGCTTCGCGCCTCTGGTGGAAAAGGATGAGATTTCCAAGCAGCAGTTCGACGCCGCGAAGGCCAACGCCGACGCGACTGCCAGCGCGCTCGTAGCCGACGAGCAGCGCCTGGACCAGGCCAAACGCAATATCGACATCACACGCGCCCAGCTCGATGCCGCCAGGGCTCGCGTCGAAGGCGCCAGAGCCGGAGTTGGCTCCGCGCACGCAGATCAAAAGCGCGTAGCCATGCGCTCCGCCGACGCGGAGGCCAAACTTGCCAGCGTTGATAAGGCCCGCGCCACCCTTGACGCCGCTCTACTGAATCTCAGCTACTGCTACGTTCTCGCCCCCGTGGATGGGGTTGCTACCCACAAGTCCGTCGAAGACGGCCAGATCGTGCAGCCGGGTCAAGGTCTTCTCGTGGTCGTGCCCCTCCAAAACGTTTGGGTCACCGCCAATTTCAAGGAAACGCAATTGCGCTACATGAAGCCCGGCGAGAGGGCCTACATCAAATCCGACACTTACAACCAGACCTTTCCCGGGCATCTCGATTCCATCGCCGGCGCGACGGGGGCGGTGCTCAGCTTGCTCCCGCCGGAAAATGCCACAGGAAATTACGTCAAGGTGGTGCAGCGCGTTCCGGTAAAGATTGTTCTGGATCCGATTTCGCCGGACGTTGCGGTTCTCCGTCCGGGGATGAACGTGGAAGCAACAGTAGTCACGAAGTAAAGCGGAGACGAATCGCCAATCGCCATGCTGAAAAGATTCAAATCGAAGCTGCGGATGCCGGATGGTTCGATCAACCCCTGGGTGATCGCCATTACCGTGACCCTGGCTACGTTCATGGAGGTTCTGGACACTTCCATCGCAAACGTCGCGCTACCGCACATCGCCGGAAATCTTTCCGCGAGCGCTGACGAAGCTACCTGGGTGCTCACCTCCTACCTCGTTTCCAACGCCATCATCCTGCCGCTCTCGGGCTGGCTCTCGTCCGTGGTAGGCCGCAAACGCTTTTATATGTCCTGCGTGGCGATTTTCGCGGTGAGTTCTTTCCTTTGCGGGTTTGCCACCAGCCTGGGCATGCTGGTGGTGTTCCGCATCCTCCAGGGAATCGGCGGCGGCGGACTGCAGCCCAGCGAGCAGGCTATCCTGAATGACACCTTTCCCCTCAGCAAGCGCGGCATGGCCTTCGCGGTCTATGGTATCGCCGTCGTCGTTGCGCCGACGATCGGACCGTGGCTCGGCGGCTGGATCACGGACAATTACTCCTGGCGCTGGATTTTTTATATCAATGTACCGGTGGGAATCCTTTCGCTCGTGCTTACGTACTTCCTTGTCTCCGACCCGCCGTTCATGAAGCGCGTCAATCTCAAGCAGGGCTTCCGCGTCGACTATATCGGCCTCGGCCTCATCAGCCTTGGCCTCGGCAGCATGCAGATCATTCTGGACAAAGGCCAGCGCGAAGACTGGTTTGCCTCCAATTTCATCATCATCTTTTTCGCGCTGATGCTCATCGGCGTGATCGCCGGAATCCTCTGGGAATTGCGCGTGAAAGATCCGATCGTCGATTTCCGCATGTTGAAGAATCGCAACTTTGCCATTGCCACCACGGCCATGTTTTTCCTCGGTTTCGTTCTCTATTCCAGCACCGTCCTGATTCCTCAGCTGCTGCAGGAGCTCCTTGGCTATTCCGCGGAACTCGCGGGGCTGGCTCTTTCGCCCGGCGGCGCCGTCATCATGGTCATGATGCCGGTGGTGGGCATGCTCGTTTCCCGCGTGGACACCCGGTGGCTCATCACCTTCGGTTGCATTGTCTCTGCATCCGCACTCTTCGTCATGGCTGGCTGGAACCTCAACCTCGATTACCACCATGCCGTCTATGGCCGGATGCTGCAGAGCTTTGGCTTGGCTTTTCTTTTTATTCCCATCAACGTGTCCGCGTTCGCCTATGTGCCTAGGGAACAGACAAACATGGGAACTGGGATTATCAATCTCGCGCGCAACATCGGCGCCAGCGTCGGCATCGCTTCGGTCACCACGCTCCTCGAGCGCCGCACTCAACACCACATGGCCCAGCTCGGCGAGCATGCAAATTCATTCAATCCGGCTTACCGCAATATGATCGCGGCATTCACCTCAACCTTCTCCGCCGCGGGCGCCAACACGACCGCCGCCGCGGCGCGTGCTCAGGGAATGGTGTACAGCATGATCCAGCGCCAGGCCACCATGCTTTCTTTTCTCGACGACTTCAAATTGCTGGGGGTCATCTTCTTCGCCATCATTCCGATTTTCTTCCTGTTGAGGCGCCCAAAGATGAGCGGGGGGAGCGTACCAGTACATTGAGGAGAGAAACGTTCTTGTAACTTTTTTCGTCTAACTTACTCTTACGGTTCTATCTGGGGGGAGCAAATGGCAACGCAAATGGCAACGCAAGTAATAGGCACGACGCAAGTTAGCGAAGGTAAGCTGATTCGCGCGGGCCAGCACGGGGATGCGCAAGCGATTGAAACCCTTTTTCGCCGCTATCACCGCCCGCTGTTCCAGACTGCACTTCGCGTTCTCGGCAACGCCGAAGATGCGGAAGACGCCCTGCAGGACGGGCTGCTTTCGGCCTATCGCAATCTCAAGCGCTTCGAAGGCCGCTCGCAGTTCTCGACCTGGCTGACGCGCATCGTCATCAACGCGGCCCTCATGAAGCGGCGCAGCGCCAAGGCGCGGCCAGCCGTGTCTCTCGATGAGACGCATCACGAGGACGAACTGCCCGCCACGGAGCGCTTCGCGGATGACGGCCCGAATCCGGAGCAGCTCTACGCCGGAACGGAGATTCGCGAGATGATTAATGAGAATCTCGAAGAACTTTCTCCGCTGCTTCGCACTGCCTTCGTTCTTCGCGAAGTCCAGGGCTATTCCACCGGCGAAGCCGCCAAGAAGCTCGGCGTCACCGAAAACACGCTCAAAGCGCGTCTCTGGCGCGCACGGCATCAGCTCGCCGAGCGCCTGGGCCGCCGCCTGCGCCGCATGAAGGACGACATGTCCAACAACATGAGCGGCGACGAAGCGTGCAGCTACTGCTAACCCGCGCGGTCAAGCTCCGCATTCTTCCCTGTAGTGACCGATCTTAAGATCGGTCACTACCGCCGAGCCGCCGCGTACAACCCAAGCACCCGCAAATCGCTCGTAGCCGCGCGCACTTCCTTTAGCGCCTTCTCTAGCGCTCCCAACTCTTCCGCTTCCACATCCACGTAAAACTGATATTCAAACGGCCTTCCATGGATCGGCCGGCTCTCGATCTTCAGCAAATTCACGCCGAATCTCGCGAACGGCTCCAGCGACGCCAGCAACGCCCCTGGCCTGTGCGCCAGCCGCATCGCCAGCGACATCTTCTTCGCATCTTTTGCGCGATACCGTTGCGCCTCTTCCGGAGGCAGCAGCAGCACAAACCGCGTAAAATTCTCCGCGTTGTCCTGAATGCCCTCGCGCAGGGTGATGGCTCCGTAGCGTTCCGCGGCGCGCCGTCCCGCGATTGCCGCGCAGCTTTTGTCACCCCGGCCCATCATCTCCCGCACGCTTCCGGCGGTATCTTCCGCCGGGACACGCTTCAAACCGGGATGCGACTCAAAAAACCGCTCGCACTGCGCCAGCGCCATCGGGTGAGAGGCAACAGTGCGGATCTCCTCGAACTTCGCACCGGGACAACCCATCAGGTGATGCTCAATTGGCAGGATGGTCTCGCCGCAAATTTCCAGCGGGCTTTCCAGCAGCAGGTCATACACGCGCACGACTGAACCCGCCAGCGTGTTCTCCACCGGCACGAGCAGCGCATCCGCTGCTCCCTCCGCAATCGCCCGAAACGTGGCTTCGAACGTCCCTCGCGGCACGGTCTGGATCTCTTCCCCCAGCAGTCGCACCGCTGCCGCTTCGCTGAACGCGCCCGGCTCTCCCTGAAATGCGGCGCGCATCTTCCTGAAATTCAGTTCACCCATCCGCTCCGGCCCATACCCCGCGCTTTCTCCGGAGCGCGCCGTTCCAAGTTATAATGATAGTTTCATGGCGTCCGGAGGTAGCCGAATCATGACACAGAAACGGCCTCAGAAGGGCGACTACGCCCTCTACTACGACAATTATATCGCTCTCGTTCCCAGCGGTGAGTTTCTTGAAATCCTACGGGAACAGCATCGCGCCATGACCCGCCTGCTTTCGCCCCTGACGGATCAACAAGCCGAATTCCGCTATGCTCCCGGCAAATGGTCCGTCAAGGAAGTCTTGGGCCACGTCATTGACGCCGAGCGCATTTTTGCCTACAGAATTCTCCGCATCGCCCGCGGCGACCAGACACCGCTCGCCGGCTTTGAACAAGACGACTACATCCAGACGGGGAATTTTTCGGCCCGTACGCTTACTGACCTTCTCGAGGAGTTCTCCTCCGTGCGCGAGGCCACCATTACCTTAGTCCGTTCGCTCGATGATGACGCGTGGCTGCGGCGCGGCATCGCCAGCCAGAAGGAGATCTCTGTGCTGGCCCTGGCCTTCGTTATCGCCGGACACGAGCTCCACCACCGCATCATTCTGGAAGAACGCTACTCCCCCGCTCTCGTGCGCACCTAACTGCCGCTCTTTTACATCGGCCCCGGCAGGTGTTTTCTGTTACCCGACATCTGTTCCACTTCTTGCCTGCGCTCCACGGCTTCGCCGTAGACGGTGATCACGGGACCCTTCCAGCGCCTCGCGAGTCCACCGGGTTCCTCGTGTCTCGCCAGCGCCATCCTGCTTCGCGGCCAGGTCAAATAGGTGATCAGAAAGCTCGCCAGCGCCAGCGCGAAACCGGCGATCAGCACAGCGAGTTCCGACGCCTCCAGCGGATCACGCATCGCTTCCGTCAGCAGGTACGCCCCGCACAAAAACAAGGTGGTTGATACGAACAGGCCCAGCCCGAAAAAAGTTCTTTCAAACCTCCCGCGTACCACCAACGGTATTTTGTTTCGCTCTCTCTGTATTTCGATTCTTGCGGCCCGCATGGCATCTCACTCCCTCTCGATTCCTACTTCTTCCTTGTTCTCCGCCCCTGCCCGCAAGAAATCCAGGTACCTGTACACAGGCATCGCCTCCGTCTTTTTCATCTTGCTGCCGCAAGCGCACCGCGGAACCTCGCCCCCTTCTCGCGCGTTTGCCGCCACCATGGACCAGTTGCAATCCCGGTTGGGGCATTGCCAACGGACTCCGTCACCGTTCGACATAAGCGCCTCCATTGCGATTTTTGCGCTTTTGCGGCCTGTGGTGCCGCAAGGAAAGGGTAGGTTTTTATATAGAAAATAAGTAATAGTTTAAAGATAAAAATAATAACTAAACAAATTATATAGAACAGTAATATGCCACGTTCGGCGCCGGTTCCGGTACTCCTGCCGACCATCCCAAAATGGAATCTCTCCTTTCCGCCAATTCTTTTCTCCCCTCATTGCGACTCCGCGCAACCCGCTGCTACAATTCCTCTTTCGGCAGGTTCTGTTTCGCTCCATCGGAAGATTTACCTTTACGTTTTCGGTTGGCATCTAATTGCTTTTGTGCCGGTTACGACGGCTGTGGTGGTTCGGCCTGCTTGCCATCGAACTTCGATCTCTGGAAGCGGCCTGGTTTGATCGTGAAGGGAGACACGGCGTGGCGAAATACGACGTTGTAATCATTGGCAGTGGTCCGGGTGGCTACGTGGCGGCCATCCGCGCGGGTGAACTGGGTCTCAAGACGATCGTCGTCGAAAAAGATCCCTTCCTCGGCGGCACGTGCCTCCACGTCGGCTGCATTCCCACCAAAGTCCTCCTGTACCACGCCGAAGTCTATGACCACTTCAAAAGCGCCACCGAACTCGGTTTTGAGGTTTCCGGCCTGAAAATCAATTGGGCCAATATCCTGGCGCGCAAAAACAAGATCGTCCTTAAGCACTCCAAGGGCATCGAATTCCTCTTCAAGAAAAATAAGGTGGAATGGATGCAGGGCTGGGGCAGATACGACGGCCCCGGGAAAGTCTCCGTCGAAAAAGACGGCAAGAAATCAACCATCGAGGCCAACAACATTCTTCTCGTGAGCGGTTCCGAAGCAAAATCGCTTCCCGGCATCGAGCCGGATCACAAACTAATCCTCACCAACCGCTCGATTCTCGAATTGCCGGATATTCCGAAAACGCTCATCGTCGTCGGCGCCGGCGCCGTCGGCGTCGAGTTCGCTTCCATCTACAATTCCTTCGGCACGGAGGTCACTATCCTCGAAGCCTTGCCCCGCGTGGTTCCCGTGGAAGACGAGGAAATTTCCGCGGAACTCGAAAAAACCTTCAAGAAGAAAGGCATCAACATCTTCACGAGTTGCAGCGTGGACGGCGTGAAGAAGGACGCTAAGGGCGTTACCGTGTCCTTCAAGGATAAGGACGGCAAAGCGCAAACGCTCCAGGCGGAAAAGCTGCTTCTCGCCGTCGGACGCCAGCCGCTCACCGCCAACTGCGGCCTCGAGAAATCAAAAGCTAAAGTCGAGCGCGGCTTTGTTCACGTAAATGAATTCATGCAGACCAACGAGCCCGGCCTATTCGCCATCGGAGACATCGTTGCCGGCCTTCCGCAGCTCGCCCACGCCGCCATGATGGAAGGCATCGTAGCGGTCACGCATATTGCCGGCAAGCCCACGCACACGATCCTCAAGACTCGCATTCCCAACGCCACCTACTGCGAGCCGCAAATCGGCTCCATCGGCCTCACCGAAAAACAGGCCAAGGATGCGGGCCATTCCGTCAAGACCGGCAAGTTCCCCTTCTTGGGTAACAGCAAGGCCACCATCCTCGGCAATCACGGCGGCTTCGTCAAAGTCGTCTCCGACGAAAAGTACGGCGAAGTCCTCGGGATCCACATCATCGGGCCGCTGGCCACGGAAATCCTTTCCGAAGCCGCTGCCGTCCTGCATCTCGAAGGCACCATCGACGACATGATGAACATGATTCACGCTCATCCCACGGTCTGGGAAGCCATGGGCGACGCCTTCGCCTCCGTCCGCGGCCTGCAGATCAATGTGTAGTCAGCTCCGTGTAGGTGCCGGGCTTCAGCCCGGCCCTCTCTCTTGAACTCTTCAACTTTTGAACTCCTCTCCTATGCCCCCACTCCTCACCACCGACCTCGGCCTAATCTCCTTTACCGACGCCTACGCCCTGCAAGAGCGCATTGTCGCCGCCCGCAAAACCTCCGCCATCGACGACGTCCTTCTCCTCTGCGAACATCCTCACGTCATCACTCTCGGCCGCAATGCCAGCCGCGCCAATCTCCTCGCCTCCGAAAACGTCCTCCGTCAAAAGGGCGTCGAACTCCACGCCACCAATCGCGGCGGAGACATCACCTATCACGGCCCCGGCCAGATCGTCGGCTATCCCATCCTTAACCTCGGCAACATCAAACGCGACGTCGGCTGGTATGTTCGCACCCTCGAAGAGGCCATGATCCGCGCCAGCGCCGAGTTCGGTGTTACCGCCTATCGCGTCCAAGGCAAGACCGGCATCTGGGTCCAGAACGGCCCCAGCGAAGAAAAACTCGCCGCCATCGGCGTCCACATCAGCCGCTGGGTCACCTCTCACGGCTTCGCCTACAACGTCTCCAGCGACCTCCGCTACTTCGACCTTATCGTTCCCTGCGGCATCCCCGATCGCAAGGCCACCTCTCTCGAAAAACTCCTCTCCCGCACCGTCTCCCTCAACGAGGTAAAACCTCGCCTCTCCCACCACCTCGCCGATCTCCTCTCCCTCGATCCTCGCCCGACCCCCCTCGACGCGCTTCTTTCCTTCGTAGGGTCCGCCTTCTAAGGCGGACCGCCAATTCAGCCACTCCTCAACTCTCACTGACCGCCCCACGCCGCCTTCCAAGTCTTTCCCCTTGACAATCTCTTGGTGTGGGCCAATACTAAACCACATGGTTAACTATTCTCATTCCCTCGACTCCACCTTCGGCGCTCTCGCCGACCCCACCCGCCGCGCCCTCCTCGCCACCCTCATGCTCGGTCAGGCCTCCACCTCCGAACTCGCCAAGCCCTACCGCATGTCTCTCCCGGCCGTCATGAAGCACCTCCGCGTGCTCGAGCAAGCTGGTCTGGTCTCTCAGAAAAAAACGGGCCGCACGCGCCAATGCCAACTCGCCGCAAGACCGCTGAAGGACGCGGAAACCTGGCTCTCTCAATACCGCATCTTCTGGGAGGGAACTTTCGACTCTCTCGAACGCTATCTCAAGCAGTCCGAATCAAAGGAGGATCAAAAATGGCCACCCCACAAACGCAACCGGAAAATTCGCTCCAGGTAAGACGCACTTTCGCGGCCCCGCGCGAAAGGGTGTTCCGCGCCTGGACCGACGCAAAGGAGTTCGCGCTTTGGTTTCATCCCTCGACCGACCACACCACCATCATTTCGCAGCTGGACGTGAAGGTCGGCGGGAAGTACAGCCTGGAAATGCACCACAAAAACGGGAATGTGTTCAAGATGAGCGGCACCTATGAGCAGATCAAGCCGCCCGAAAAGCTTGCCTTTACCTGGCGCTGGAACACCGCTCCTCCGGGGGCAGAGACGCTCGTGGTCCTGGAATTTCTCGACCTCGGGAACGCAACCGAGATTGTTCTGTCACACGGCCAATTCCCCGACGCGGCATCCCGCGACCAGCACAACCAGGGCTGGACTGGCTGCCTCGAGCAACTCCAGAACTATCTTGCCTAACCACGTGCTGCGTTCGTCCGGCGCCGTCATCCTGGGGCGAGCCGTCGAGATCCGCTCATGGATCTCAGTGCACATGCCATTGCTCGCCGTGCTCCGCGACCGCAACTCATCCTTGACGGGGTCCAGCATCGCTGGACCCCGTCAAGCGATCCTGCTCGTGCTTGCTCGCCCTCACCGGCCTCCCAAACTTCCATCGCCTCATTCGCCAGCGCACCGGTTCGCGCGTTTACTTGGTCGATTCCTGCGAAATCAGTAGCAATAGAAATTCCTGCAGCCTCTCGCTTTCTCCGACGGTGAGTTGGTCCAGCTGAACCCCCATCTGCGTTCCACCAAACACGCGCACGATCAACCCCGCAGCCTCGATCGGCTTCGTCTTCGGGGACAGCCCCAGGCTGAGACGCACCCGCGAACCCGCTGGCAGCGTCCGCTGGGCCTTGATCAGCATGCCGTTCAAGCTGACATCAATTGTCTCGGCTTCCAATTCTTCCCGGCCGTGCACTAGCTTCACCTTGGAGTGGAGCGCAACACGCCGCGTCCGCCGCCGCCCATATTCCGCGGCCCCCTGGGCGGCATGGACCAGCTTCAACAGCCGGTCTTTGTCGATCGGTTTGTACAGGAAAAAACTTGCGCCCGCTTCGAATCCAATCGACATGGCGCTCGGACGCTGGTCGTCACTGATCAGGATGATGGGCGTCGTGCGGTTCCATCGCGATTGACGCGTCTCTCGCGCAAGCTGGAGCCCATCGGGAGCCGCCATATGCAAGTCCAGGAAAACCATGTCGAATTTTCCTGCGTTCAGGAGCCCGGTCGCTTTCGAACTGCTGGTCAGGGTCAGCGCTTCCAAGCCGGCGGAAATCAGAACCTTCCCCAACATCTCGCATACCGCTGCTTCATCATCGACGATCAAGCCCCTTCTTTGCATCTCGTCCTTTCCCGCTTGTCCTTTACTCGCTGGCCTTGGCCGTCAAGCTCTGGATGGCGCGAAGGCACAGCGTGCGGCTCTCTTCATCCAGAGATTCACCGCCGCCTACGTGCGACGCCTGCCTTGGCAAACCACTTCCAATCGCGGGCGCTCCGTTTCCCCGTGCTACTTGGTAACAGTCAAATTGCACGCCCACAAGCCGCGCCAATGGTGGAAGAAACGCAGGTTGCCACAAAGCTGCCGTAACCCGGCGTTGAAACGCCGGTACTTGCTTCCGCCGTCAGAATTCACGCGATCTTGGCGTACTCCGGGATCGAGAGGCTCTGAATCGTGCCAGATACTGGTAGGTGGCCTATTGGGGGAGTTTTAAGTCTATTTGGAGCCCAATTTTTCCATAGCGAGCTTCTGAGCCGTGTTGAGCGCCTCAGCCGAAGGAACTTTCACGTCGGGCTCCACGCCGGTTCCTTCCCAGTTGGTCTTGGAGATTGGGTTGATTGCTCTCGCAAACGGCACGCCAATCATAAAATGGTCGTCAATCCGGTGACCTGAGACGGGATGCGCACCGCCTCCAGTCGTCTCCCCAATGATGGTGGCGCGTTTAAGATTCTTGAGGTTGTAGCTGAACTCTTCGGCTCCGGAGAACGTTTGCGCCGACGTCAACACGTATGCCGGTTTCCCGTGCAAACGCTTCCCGGGAACATAGGGTAATGTCCAATATTGATGGGTCGCGTCGCCTTTCCGCTCCCAGAGATCGTTTAAGTGGGTTGGCTCGGAGAATAGGTACGTTGAGACGAGTGCGATCATTTTCGGATCGCCACCACCGTTTTCGCGCAGATCGAAAATGATTGCGTCTACGTTGGCAAGAAAATTCATTGCCGCAACGGCTGTGGGCCCGCACACTTCCGGATCGGCGAACATATCGAACTTCACGTAGCCAACGTTCCCGGAAAGAATCTCAATCTTGTCGAACCCGCAGTTGATCCGCTCCATCTGTTTGCGATACTGGGCGACCGCATCCGCATCGGGTGGGCCCGGCGGACGCTCCGGCACGGGCGCAGGGCTGAAGTCAACGCGCAGGTGCTTGTCATGGCTCACTTCTTGAAAATTGTCGGTGAGCATTTTCGCGAAAGCGTTGCCATCTGTCATCGAATCGTAGTCGCCCTTCTTCTGGCGTGCTCGTACCGAGTCCTCCATCTTTTTCGCGGTTTCCGGAAAAACATAAAACTCATTCAAGTCCGCGATCGCGCCATCGATTACGCGGGCCCGCGCTGTAGCGTCGATCTTGAAAGTTAAGTCCGACAGCGATGTGCCGGGAGGAATAGCACGCAGGCCAAAGCTCGTGACTTCAGCTGGCTTGCCCTCCTTGACGTCTAACATACCAATCGCTTGAGTATCGCTGCTCCGCTCCTTGAGGAGGAATTCGAGGTGAACCGGTTCGCTTTTGATAACTTTCAGAAGCTCAAATCCGCCGGTCATTCCCCGAAAACGCATTTCGTTCTCCACCGACTTGCTCGGCTCGTATTTATGGCAGTATGCCTCCATCAATCCTCGGTCTCCGCTGTTGAATGCCGTGAGCCATGCCTTGAACGTCCGGCCCACCGGAGTATCGGGAATCGTCGGCTGCGCCGCTTGCGTAGCGGGAGTCGTTTGCTGCACCCATGGGGTCGCAAGCGCTAAAACCAAAGCTAGACACGCTTGATAGAACATGCGCACCTCCATAAGGATTTTCTCTTTGGTCTCTCGTCAGCCGTTTTGAACGGCGGTGCTTCGGCGCGACCTTAGCACGATTGCGAGGGTGACGCCACCGAGTAGTCCGGCAGCCGAACACGCGAACGTGATTCTGCCAAAGCTCTATTTCTTCACTGGCGTTGTAAACCTCTCACCCCGATTAGGCGCCCAACCCGCCTTAGCCTTAAGATAGAAACGCGTATGCCCATTCGGAGAACCATCGACGATGCCTGCCTCTGAATCCCGCGCGAAAGCGGGAAAACTTTCCCGCCAGCAATATCTCGATCTCTACTACTACATGCGCCTCAACCGCGAGGTCGAGGAGACCATGACGCGCCTCTTCCGCCAGAACAAAATTGTCGGCGGACTTTACGCCAGCCTCGGCCAGGAAGCCATCTCCGTCGGCACCGCCTACGCCCTCGAAAAACGCGACTGGATGGCGCCCATGATCCGCAACATCGGCGCGCTCCTCGTCAAGGGCGTTCCCCCGCGCGACATCTTCACCCAGCACATGGCCAAATTCACCTCGCCCACCAAAGGCAAGGACGGCACCAGCCACTTCGGCGATCTCGACAACCTCCACATCGTCTCGCCCATCTCCATGCTTGGCGATCTCATCCCCGTCATGGCCGGCGTGGCCATGGCCGGACGCTACCTCGGCCAGAAAATCGTGGCCATGACCTGGATCGGCGACGGCGGCAGCTCCACCGGCGTCTTTCACGAAGGACTCAACCTCGCCGCCTCGCAGAAAGCCGCGCTGGTCTTGATTCTCGAAAACAATTTGTGGGCCTACTCCACGCCCGTGCGGCGCCAGGTGCCGCTCGAAAATCTCGCGGATCGCGCCAAGGCGTATGGCATCGCGAGCTACATCGTCGATGGCAACGACGTCTCCGCCGTGTACGGTACTGCGAAAGAGGCCGTCGAGCGAGCGCGCGCCGGGGAAGGCCCCATCCTGATCGAAGCGAAAACCTTCCGCCGCCGCGGCCACGCTCAGCACGACCCCGCCGAATACGTTCCGAAAGACCAGCGCGCCTACTGGGAAAAGCGCGACCCCATTGCTCTCTACGAAAAATTCCTCAGCGAAGAAAAGCTCCTCGACGCCAAGGGCAAAAAGGAAATCGAGGACAAGATCAGCGCGCTCCTCGAAAAAGAACGCGAGTTCGCGGAAAACTCTCCTTTACCTCCGCCCGAACTCGCTTCCGAGGGCGTCTACTGCACCGGCGACGATTGCCACAAAATCCGCCCGAAGTGGGAGCGTCCCATCAACGAACTTCTCCCGCCAAAATCGTGCGCGCAACCCGTCTGGACCGTCGAGGGCTTCGGCAGCGGCGCGCTCTCTTCCGGCGGCAACGCCCCGATTCATTTTGGCGATGTCCCGGCCATCGCCAAAAAGCCGTCCGCCCCTGCCAATCCCTCTGCGAAAGCGGCAGTGAAATCCCTGAAAAAGCCCGCCCGCAAAGGAGCCCGCTGACCATGGCTCCCATCACCTTCCTCGAAGCCATCCGCCAGGCCATGTTCGAAGAGATGGCCGCCGACCCCAGCGTCGTTCTCATCGGCGAAGACGTCGGCGTCTACGGCGGCGCCTTCAAGACCAGCGAGGGACTGCTTGAAAAATTCGGCTGGGAGCGCGTCATCGACACGCCCATCAGCGAAAGCGCCATCATCGGCGCGGCCTGCGGCATGAGCTACCTCGGCCTGCGCCCCATCGCCGAAATGCAGTTCATCGATTTCATCGCCTGCTGCTTCAACCAGCTCACCAATTTCGTCGCCAAGGGCCACTACCTCTGGAATGCCCCCGCGCCCATCGTCGTCCGCGGCCCTTCCGGCGGCGGCGTCCATGGCGGCCCGTTCCATTCTGCCAATCCCGAAATGTATTTCCTGCATACGCCGGGTTTCAAGATCGTCTATCCCTCCACGCCGTACGACGCCAAAGGCCTGCTCAAATCCAGCATCCGCGACAATAATCCCGTCCTCTTCTTCGAGCACAAATTCCTCTACCGCCGCATCAAGGAAGAGATTCCCGCGGGCGACTACACCGTCCCGCTTGGCAAAGCCGCCCTCCGCCGGGAAGGAAAACACCTCACGATCCTTTCCTACGCCGCCATGATGCACACCGCGCTCGAAGCCGCCGAGGCCCTGGCGAAAGAAGGCATCGAAGCCGAAGTCATCGACCTGCGTACCCTTCTTCCCCTCGACGAAGAGACCATCCTCAACTCCGTCAAAAAAACCAACAAGTGCCTCGTCGTCCACGAAGACACCAAAACCGGCGGCATCGCCGGCGAAATCGCCGCCATTCTTTCCGAAAAGGCCTTCCACGATCTCGATGGGCCCCTCGTCCGCGTCACCTCCCTCGACACCCCCGTCCCTTACGCCCCCACGCTCGAGGAAGCCTTCCTCCCCAACGCCCAAAAAGTCTTCACCGCCGCAAAAGAACTCGCGCGTTTCTGAATCTCCAGAACGCGCAAAAGCGCTATTTGTCGCTCGGCACAAACCCTACGGCGCCACCCGCAAGGAGATCGACATCACCGGTGACGATTCCCGCTCTCTGGACTTCACCTTCACCCCCAAGCCATGAGGCATACCCGTCGTCACCGCGCCTCCCGCCTGCAACGCCGGGCCCCTGGAACTTTTCTCCCCCAACCTTTCGCTGTAAACTGGTAACGTTGAGCGCTTCCGTCAGGGAGCGACCCGGAAAATCGCAAGTGCCCCTCCGGAAAGTCCGCAAGGCAAAGCAAGGAGAGATCTCTCATGGCCGTCGATGTCGTCATGCCCCAGATGGGCGAAAGCATCTTTGAAGGCACCATCACCAAATGGTTGAAAAAGCCCGGCGACAAAGTCGAGCGCGACGAGCCGCTCTTTGAAATTTCCACCGACAAGGTGGACGCGGAAATTCCCTCGCCCTCCGCCGGCGTCCTGAAGGAGATCAAGATTCCCGAGGGCAAGACCGTGCCCATTCAGACCGTGGTCGCCGTCATCGACGGAGCCGCCCCGGCCGCGGCTTCCGCGCCGGCCGCCTCCGTTCCCGCTCCCGCCAAGACTCCAGCGTCCGCGCCCACCCCTGCAAAACCCGCCGCGAGCGCTCCTTCCGCCCCGGCGCCCGCTGCTGCCGCCCCTCCCGTTGCAGCTTCTCTTTCTGCGACTCCCACCGCGGGCACGGGCACCGAACGCATTCACTCTTCACCGTTGGTCCGCCGTCTCGCCAAGGAGCACGGTGTGGATCTGGCCTCGCTCGAAGGCAGCGGCGCCGGCGGGCGTATTACCAAACAGGATATGGAGGCCGCCATCGCCGCGCAGTCTGTCGCGGCCCCGGCGCCCGCTGCGCGTCCTTCGCCGCCGCCCCCTCCGGCCCCGGCCGCGGTTCCGGGATCTCCCGCCGTTCACGGCAGCCAGTTCCTTCCCGCGCTGCAGGTCGCCGTTCCCCGCGAGCGCCTCTATTTCGGCAGCTACGAAGTCCAGCCGCTCACGGTCATGCGCCAGAAGATCGCCGAGCACATGGTAGCCTCCAAGCACGTTTCGCCGCACGTCTATTCCGTGGACGAAATCGATATGACCAAGATCGCCGCCCTGCGCGCCAAATCGAAGGAAGAGTTCGAAAAGCGCTACGAGACCAAGCTCACCTTCATGCCCTTCTTCGTCAAGGCCGCCGTCGCCGGTCTCCGCGCCTATCCCACGCTCAACGCTTCGCTCGACGGCAGCAACGTGGTACTCCACAAGGAGGTTAACATCGGCATCGCCGTGGCCCTCGACTGGGGCCTCATCGTGCCCATCATCAAGAACGCCGACGAGAAGAATTTCCTGGGCATCCAGCGCAACCTGAATGACCTGGCCGAGCGCGCCCGCGCGAAGAAACTGAAGCCCGAGGAGGTCCAGGAAGGGACCTTCTCGATCACCAATCCCGGGGTTTTCGGCGGCCTCTTCGGCCTGCCAGTAATCAGCCAGCCCAACGTCGGAATCCTCGGCCTCGGCGCCATCGAAAAGCGCCCGGTGGTGATCAACGATTCCATCGCCATCCGCTCGATGTGCTACGTCACGCTGAGCTACGACCACCGCGTCGTGGACGGCGCCATCGCGCATCAGTTTCTCCACAAGGTCAAGGAGACCCTCGAGAACTGGTCCGAGCCGCTGGTATAGGGCGGTGTGGCTCGTGAGGGAAGGCGCCTATCGCTAGACTGGATATCAGATATCAGGACCCCAGAGGCCGGCGAATCGGCAACCGGGCGCCAAGCGGCAGTTGGGCGCCACCCGGCACAAGTGGAAATAGTTCCAGAAAAGCGTGGCCGGCTTGATTTGGTTTTTTCACGAGTCACGAATCACAATGAAACAGTTTCCCGAACCACGATCTCCAATTTATATCTGATATCCGATATCCGGCCTACTGAATCAGCGGCCGCATCCTCGCCGTCCATACCGCGAATCCCTCCATCGCCACCGCCTCCACGCCGGCATCGCGCAGAGTCTCCTGCACGAAGCGATGCCTCTCGTTCTCCGCAAGCAAATGCACGTCGGTCACGGCGGTGAACTCGCTGGCCTTCACCTTGTTGCGGATGCGCTCGACGGTATACGCGAGGGACTTGACGTCCGCGGGCGCGCGCGTCACGCTCAGCGTCTGGAGGAATCCCCGCGTGCCGTTTCTCCGGTAGGCGTAGTCGATGCGCATGGGGTCCCCCGGAAAGGTGAACTCCGCGGCGCGCACGCCCCTTTCGACGCTCTCCCACAAGCGAGCCTGCCGCAGCACCTGCGCGCAATACGAGCGGATCACGCCCTTCTGCGGCGCCAGTTGCAGCGCGTTGGAAAGCGTCTCGTCCCATTTCCCCAGCAGCTTCAGCCAGTCCGCGCGGCCGTTGCCCTCCCCGTGCGCGCCGCCGTTCCCGCCGAACAGTTCGCCCGCCGTTGAGAAACGGTCTTCCAGGTCGTTGCGCAGCGCACGCAGCAGGGACTCGTCCGCCTGAGGGTGCAGCCGGCGCACCCGCGCGTATTCGTCGGCTTCCTCGATCAACCGCAGCCGCCGCTCGCCGCTCGCCGGGTCGAACACCAGCACGCCGATATTCACCCACTCGTCGCGCACCAGGTTCGGGGTATAGCGCAGCACGCGGTACGCGCACGCCAGTTCGTTGGCTCTCGCCTCATTGGTCTCGGTCGCCATTGCGCCTCTCCTGCTCAAGTGAAACAGTTCCGAGTCGGGAGTCGTCAACCAGATTCGGACTACAAACCTCCGGCTACCAACTCCTAAGTACTGACTACCGACTCCGGCCTGAGAATCACACCTCACGCCCCCAAAACGGAAACGGCTGCCGGTTCGACCTCTGGGCGGAAACCAAAAGCTCCGCCACTCGCGCCCGCCTGCGGTGAATCTGTTCGAGCAGCCGCAGCAGCGCGACGTAGTCGTCCCCGTACCACCCCGCGGAATCTCCTCCGCCAGCTCCGCCAGGACCGGCTCGCTGATCTTCTTCTCCAGGCGCTCCAGCCAAGGCGCGAAGGATTCCATGCCGATCACGCCTTCGTACACGCGGTTCCGCGCGTACAGCCCGCGCAGAGGCGCGTCCGGAAAATTCCACTCCCCGGCGTTGAAGCAGAATCCCTGGTCGATCATCACCGCGTGATAGCTTTTCCCGCCAGCCTCGGTGCCTTCTCCCGCCGCATCCATCGATACCATGCCGGTGGAACCCATCGCAGCAACGCCCGCCACGCCTCCGGCTGCACCTCTTGCCGCTCCAACGATTCCACGACCGAGTGCACCTCCAGGCGCGCCGGCCGCCTTCCGCGGGGTTTGAAAAAATACCGTCTGCCTTCCATTCGTGTTGCAGGTCCACTTGTCGAACACCAGCATGCCCGCGAAATCCGGCAGGTTGTCCACCTCGCACAGCTTTTCGTCCGGCAGGAAATCGTGCAGCGCGACGCGCCGCGGGTCTCCGGGATATCGCGAGCCGAACTGCGGTCCGGCCGCGCACGGAACCCTCGTCCGCGGCGTTTCGATGCACAGCTCCGGCGTCAACCGGATCAGCTCGGCGGAAACGTCCACCACGCTCACTGGTGCCGTCGGCAACCCCAGCCTGCTCGCCAGCCTCGTACCTAGCATCTCGTTCACCAGGATCCTGCGATACTGCGGGTTATTCTGAAATTTCACCACGTAGTAGTTTCCGTCCGAGCACCGCATCAGGTGCGCTTGCGCGCCCCCGCGCATCCGATGTATCTGCTCCATCGCCCGTAACATCCGAGTTTCCGCAGGACGTATCTTATCGGTACTTACTTCTTCGAGGAAGCGCACTCCTTCGTTCCTCTCCCCTTCCGGCATCCCTCCTTTCCCTTTTTCGAACTCCCTCCTCACCGCTTCCGCCCCATCCCGGGACTCGTCCCCAAGAAAAGGGCAACAAAAAAAAGGCCCCTCGAACGGATCGAGAGGCCTTGCGCAAGCTTGTGCCTGTTTTTAGCGGCGGCGCTTCTTTCCCGCTTTCTTCGCCGCTTTCTTCGGTTTCCGTCTGGCCTTGGCTTTCTTGGCCTTCTTCTTGGAAGTCTTCTTCGCCGCCTTCTTCGCGGGCTTCTTGGCTGCCTTTCCGGCCGGTTTCTTGGCCGTGGCCTTGGGCGCCGGACGGGTTGCCGGCCTCACTTCGGCCTCTTCCGCGGGCTCCTCTTCCACCGAGAGAATCTCTTCCTCTTCCTCGATGATGCTCTCGGTTTCGCCGCCCAGCTCGTCGTCGTCCTCCAGCCGCGACAGCTCGTCATCGTCTTCGAACTTATCCTTCTCGAAATCCATACTCTCCTCCCCTGGGAGCTCTCGCCTACCCGGAATCCTCGTCCTCGAACCCTGCAGCGGCCGGAGATGACCGCGCTCCGTCCTTGCGCTTTGTTATCCCACTCCAACGAGCTTGTCAAGCGTTCTGCGCACTCTATCCGCCGTCTGCCCCATTTTCTCCTTCTCTACTGCCGAACCCTCTCGAAATCACCGATGGCCCTAGTTCTTTGCCTGCGGCGCGCTCCCAGCCAGCTTCTTCGGCGGCGGCCGGTTCGAGGCGTGGTGCACCGGCCTCGCCTCCGGCGCCCCGCCCACGGTGTAAATCCGCAACACCATCCCACGGCTCACCTTGGCGGACTTCAATGCGTTCCATTTCCGCACCTGCTCCGATGTCACGCTGAACTGGTCGGCAATCCCTCCCAAAGTATCGCCCTTCCGCACCCGGTAGCGCACCAGCCGCGCTTTGCTTTCTTCCACCGGCCGCGTCGCCGGGATGATCAGCTTCTCCCCCGGCTCCAGCCCCGCGCCCCGCTCCAGGTTGTTTGCCGCGGCGATCGCCGCCGGCGTCACGCGGTACTTCTTCGCGATGGCCGTCAGCGTCTCCCCGGCTTCCACGCGGTGCCGCCTCCAACTCACCCACTTGTCCGCCGGGATGTCCGCGATCTCCGCCGAAAACTTCTCCGAAGTCTCCTGCGGCAGGTGCAGCACAAAGTCCGGGTCGTCTGGCGTGATCATCCGCAGCAGCGACGGGTTCAGGGCCCGCAGCGTCTCCACGTCCACGTCGATGGTCTCGGCCACCAGCCGCAAATCGATCGCCCGCCCCGGCTTCACCGCGTCCGTCCGCACCGGTTCGTCCGGCTCCACGGAAATCCCGTAGTGCGGCGCATCCTTGGCGATCAGCGTCAGCGCCAGGATGATGGGCACGTAATTCCGCGTCTCCTTCGGCAGCACGTTCCGTTTATACAGCTCCCAGAAGTCCGCATACCCTGTGCGCTCGATCCCCTTCTGCACGTTCCCCGGCCCGCAGTTGTACGCCGCCATCGCCAGGTACCAATCCCCGTACAATCCGTACAAATCCCGCAAATGCTGCGCCGCCGCCCGGGTAGCCTTCTCCGGGTCCATGCGCTCGTCCACCCACCAGCTGCGTTTCAATCCATATTCGTTTCCGCGCCACTGCACGAATTGCCAGATGCCCCGCGCGCCCGCCCGCGACAGCGCCAGCGGCTGGAACGCGCTCTCCGCCTGCGCCAGGTAAATCAAGTCCTGCGGCACGCCCTCTTCTTTGAGCACCCGTGCGATCATCGCCTGGTACTTTCCCTTGCGCCGCAACCCGTTCTCCACGATCGCGCGGCCCCGCGGCGTCTGGAAAAAGTTCAGATACGACCCCACCACGTCATTCACCGTCAGCGGCAGGTCGTGCGTCACGCTCCTCGCCACGTCCTCTGCCCGCTCCTTCACTTTCGGGTCCACCGGAAACGTCAACTCCGCGACTTCGTCGATCGCCGCCGGCACCGCTGGCGCCTCCGAGAATCCGTCCCCCGCGCGGAACGCCTGCAGCTCGTCCGTGTACACCGTATCCGTCACCTGCTGGAACAGCTCCCGCAACTTCGCATCGCTGTTCGGGTCGTACCCGCTCTCCAGCATCCAGTCCACGGCGTCGTCGAAATCTCGCCGCGCTGCCTCCAGGTGCCCGGCCTTGTAGTTCGCCTCCCCCGATGCGAATTTCGCCTTCACCTGCTCGATCAGGTACGGAATTCCCCCGGGCGCCGGCGGCAGCAGCGCTACCATCGTTTGCGGGGCGAGCTTCCTGAGCGGCAGCGCCCCGACTTCCGCCACTTCCGGCTTCTGCGCCGGCGCTGGAGTCAGCGCCGGCACTCTCGCCTGCGCCGGTTTTCTTGCCGCATCCTCGCACCCGCACAACCATACCAATGCCAGTACTGGCGCAAGCACCGCGATTCCCGCGCTCAACCTAGCCGTACGTCTCATGGACTTCTGTCTTGCCCTTTGCCGCATTTTCCTATGGTAAGAAGCCCTTCGTACCCGGTCAACGCTTTCCCCTCGCTCCCGGTTCCACAACCCGCAACGCCTCCCGTCCCTTGGCTCCTTCTTCTCCGCGCTTTCTGTGCTCCTAGCTCTGCGATCTCAGTGTTAAAGCCCTGCTCTTCCTCCTTCTATCCTGTGGACTTTTCTCCTCTCCCGCGTCACAATCCCTGCCTCAGGTCCCTCACCCGGAGGTTGTCTCAAACTTCGCAAAACCCACTTCAGGAGGTTCGCATGCTTCGTCCACGGACCCTTTTCACACTCTGCTTCTGCCCGCTTCTCTGCGCCGTTCTCGCCGCCCAGGGAATGCATCCCCAGATCCGGACCACTCCCGCGTTCGATCAATTGAAATCCCTCGCCGGGGAATGGCAGGGCAAGGCCGGGGACGGCCCCGCGACCAAGGTCACCTATAAAGTCGTCTCCAATGGCAGCGTGGTCATGGAGTACCTGCAGCCGGCCAAGGAGCCCGAGATGATCACCATGTACTCGCTCGACGGTGACCGCATCGTGGTCACCCACTACTGCTCCATGGGCAACCAGCCCACCATGCAGACCGCTCCCGCTCCCTCCGCCAACGGAAAGCTCGATTTCTCCTTCGTACGCGCCGCCGGCCTGAACTCCCCCGACGACGCCCACATGTCCGCTCTCTCCCTCTCCATCACGGACAAGGATCATCTCTCCCAAACCTGGACCTTCCAGGATCACGGCAAGTCCATGACCGACACCTTCAGCTACACCCGCGTCAAGTAATCAAAAAATAGGGGCGCAGCAAAGCTGCGCCCCTGCCTGGCAAGTATTCAACCTTGGCCGCCTATTTTTCTTTTGCGGGGACTCCGCCGAATCTTTCTTACTTCTCGGCTTCTTTACTTCCTTGCTTCTCTCTTCCTTGATCCTTGTTCCGCGTTCCTACCCCGCGATGCCAGAAACTATCTTCCGTACCGCCAGCCCGAACATCAGCCGCGTGATCCCGGTCATCAGCAGGTTCACTCCTACCAGGATCCCGATCGCCCACACCGTACTCGACGGCCAGCCCAACCAGATCATCCCGCCCAGCAGCAGCGTAATAATCCCATTCAGCAGCAGCCAACCCGACGCCCCCTCGCCCTTCATCCGGAAATACGCAATCACCTCCACTACTCCTTCCGCCAGGATGACCACCGCCAGCAGCAGCGTCAGCGTCGCCGTGGCCATGATCGTGTGCGTCAAAAAGTAAATTCCCCCGATCAGGTACACGACCGCCACCAACGCTTGAAAGATCACCTGCTTCGCGCTGCCCCCCTTGAACGCAGCGAGGACGTGCGCCACGCCTCCAATGATCAGCAGCCACCCCACGAGCAGCGTCACTCCCAGCCCTGCCACGCCGGGCTCGATAATTGCAAACATCCCCAGCGCAATAAACAGCACCGCCGCCGCGATGTACCATCCCGTGATTTTCTTCGCCACTGCCGTCGGTGCGTGCAATCCTTGCGTCGCATTCGCTGTTCCCATTCGTCACCTCCACTCGATCTTCTCCATGGGCCTTGAACCCCCCGATCATACTCCCGCTGCACCTCACCGGCTCGCCTCATTCGCCTTTCTTGTCTTCCAGCGCCGCGCTCACTCCGTCCGCAGCCGCTTGATCCGCGCCGCGTGCGGCGACCGCGGGACGACGTGCATTCTGAAGAAATTCTGGATCGGCTTGCCGCATGATTTTTGGCACTAAAATGGGGAAGAAAATTCGCGGGCGATACTCGGAAGGGTACAAAATGGACTTAAATCTTCTGAAACCAATGGTGCCGGCGGGGGGAATCGAACCCACGGCCTAGGGATTATGAGACCCTCGCTCTACCACTGAGCTACGCCGGCACTAGGCAATTTTCCATCGTACGAACGAACCGCCGAAAGTGTCAAGCGCGCCAGCGGCGACCCCTGACTGACTCGTGGAAGGAGCCATAGAAATTCGAGGGGCAAATCGGCATGTGGGAGTGTTCGAAACGAGTGGTACTTTAGTACCAAATCGATGGGACTTCCGTAATGTTGTGTCCGTGCGGAACGATACGTTACCGTCCTTTCTGCCGGGAGCCGTCTACCCGCCTTGTCTCGAAGAAAAGGCGAAAGTAAGCGGTCACCTGCTGTTGCTGTTTTCTGCACAAGCACGTGGTGTGCTCTACTTGACACTATCCGTATTAAGGATAGAGTGTCTCCGTACGCTTAGTTCCTCGGAGGCACCATGTCACGTAGACTCGCCGCGCTTACACTTGCCTTGGGCATTCTTGTTTGTCCATGGGCTTGAAGGACGGCGCTAAACAGCAATCCTTCCGGCAGCACGGTGTTGGTTGCGAACGGTCCGGATCCTCTTCCGCCGCCGCTTCCGCCGCCACCACGACCGTCGCCGACGCGGTAGCCTGGTAAGTTCCAGCGCGGGATCCTCTTCCGCGTCCTGGAGCGCGGCCAGGCGAAAAGAGGTTTGGATGCCTGGTCCGCTCGCCTCATTCATCTGGTACTTTGGAACGGCCTTAGAGCTGGCGTTTGTGGTGTGTTCCATCGCTCGCAAATCCTTCTTCCGTTATTTCTTTCTCAACCTGTACTTGATCCTAGTCGTAGCTTCGAGTTTCGGCCGCCAATTCGTCCTGTCGAGGTTTGGCTGGCACTCCGACGAATACCGCTACGCTTACTTCTACACCGACGCACTCCTCACGTTGGCTCTGTATATGGCCTTGATCAGTCTTTATTCCCATGTTTTTGGCGAGCTGCAATTTCAGCAGGTACGTGAGACTGACCGCCGTCCTTTTGCTGTTGGGAACGGCGCTTTTCTCCTATGCAGTGGTCGCGCAATCGACCGACCGGTTGTCCACCACGTTCGCGTACGAGCTTTCGCAGAACCTCTATTTTGTCGGGCTTGTCCTGACTTACCTGCTTTGGGGAGCGGTTGTGAAATTACGCGAATCCCGCACTCGTTTAGTCCAGTTTGTTCTGGCTCTGGGCCTTTATTTCAGCGCCTACGCCGCGAGTTGCGCGCTCGTCAATCTGGCCAGCAGGTACTCGGTGGTGAACAACCTCGGGCCCATTCTTGGGTGCCTTTTGCCGCTTTCCTGGACGGTAACGATGTGGCGGCACTCGGAGGAGGCGCGTCTGGTGACGGGGCGCCTGGTGGCGGAGCCGCGATGATGGCCGCGCTAATTTTCGCAGTTTCGGTCGTGACCTTGCTGATGTTTTTTGTCTCCTATTGCCGGTCGCTGATGGCCTCCTCCTCGCGGCACACGCTGTCCACCGAGGTGCGCGACGTCACGGGAATTTCCGCGGCAGGCTTCCGGGCGGGACTACACGCGCGTGATGCAACTCCTGCGCTTGTGCCCGGATCGTTCAGAAGACCGCCCGGCATTCAAGCCGTCCGACTTCTACTTCGGCATTCTCAACTTCCTGCAAATCCTGTTCGCCCGGCTCCTGCCTTCCCTGAACCACTGGACGGAGCAAGAGCGCGCCGGCTGTGCGAGCTATGCGGTCGTGGTCCTGGACCGCCGCATCGCCTTCAGCCGCCAAACCCTCCTCCAGCAAGGCCAGTTCTGACCCGCTCACCCCTGCTGTCTCTTACGCACTCCGTCTCGAATTCGAAGTGATTGTCATTTGCCGCTGGTGGTAGTCTGGAGGTGCTCCTCCTCACCGGAGTGAGAGCGTCCGCAGCGCAAAACCCACCGGTGAATATAATATGCTCGCAGTGTGGCTCCGTGCTCGCCTCTGGCGTGCACAGCTGTAATTTCTGTGAATCCACGCGATTGCTTCGGCTCTCCGAAGACCCGTCTTCCACGCAAGGCAATCTCGCGCTGAGCCCGTTGGCTCGCAAAGAATGGCGCGGTGAGTTGAACCAGCGTCTGCAGGCCTTTCGGGCCCGCCGCCGCAAAACCTCTTCCAACGAGGCTCAGTCTGCCCTCCTGTTCGACCATCGCACACCCGATTCTCCCGACAATGTCGCCGTCGAGGTCGAAGACCACGCGGAGGAGAAACAGGCACCGGCCGACGATTTCTCGTTCACGATTGCCATCGGACGCGTCGCCAGGGAACCGGAGCCTGCGGATCCCCGCCTGCTCATCGATGTTTCCATTCCGCCGCAATCCGGAACCTTCGCGCCGAAATCGGTGCCCGAACTGCCGCCCGCTGTTCTGAACGGCCTCTTCCCCGTTGCCTCGCTGGACGAGCGGCGCCGTGCCCTGCTGATTGACGCAGGCTGCTTGGCCTTTGCCTACGGGGGATTTCTCGCGCTTTTCGGCTCGCTCGGAGGACACTTCACCCTCAGCAAGCTCAGTGCGACGGTCTGTTTGTTCACCTTCGCGTTTGTCTACCTCCAATACTTCGGGTTGTTCACCATCTTTGGCGGCAGCACCCCAGGCATGATGGTCTCCGGTTTACAGGTGGCCAGTCTCACCGGGGATGTGCCGACTCCCCGGCAATACCTGCTGCGTGCGGCGGGGTACATCCTCTCGGCGGGCACTTGCTTTCTTGGATTCCTGTGGGTGCTCTGGGATGAGGACGGATTGACCTGGCACGATCGAATCTCCCATACGTTCCTTGCACCTGTCGAGGCGCTGTTGGACAAAGATGCCGCTGATCAGGCAACCGCGCGTTAACCGCGCGGCACCACGGCTCGAGGAGAGAGGGCGCGGGCGAACAGAGTTTGAATGTACGGAAGGAAAAAACTCCGCGGAGTCAGAGTTGCCCTGAAGGCCTAATCGCCCACGGCCTGCTTTTTAATCACTTTTTCGTCTGAGGCGATCTTGCCGTCGCGGATAAAAATGACCCGGTGCGCATGTTGCGCGATGTCCATCTCGTGGGTAACCAGAATAATCGTGTTTCCCTGGCGGTGCAGATTTGCAAACAGACCCATAATCTCTTCGCCGGTTTTCGAATCCAGGTTTCCGGTGGGCTCGTCGGCCAGAACGATGGATGGGTCATTCACCAGCGCTCGAGCGATCGCCACGCGCTGCCGCTGGCCGCCGGAGAGTTCATTCGGTCTATGGTGCATGCGTGGTGTGAGGTCCACGCGCTGCAGCGCCAGCTTGGCTTTTTCCAAGCGCTCTTCGGCCGGCGTGCCGTTATAGATCAGCGGAAGTTCGACGTTATGCAGGGCTGTCGCGCGGGGCAGCAGATTGAAGGTCTGGAACACGAAGCCGATTTCCCGGTTGCGGATGTACGCCAATTCGTCGTCATCCAGGTCGCTCACCAGCCGTCCCGCCAACCAGTAGCGGCCGGAAGAAGGCGAGTCCAGGCAACCGATCAGGTTCATGAGCGTCGACTTTCCGGATCCGGAAGGGCCCATGATGGCAACGTATTCGCCCTTGCAGATCTCCACGTCAATGCCTTGCAGGGCGTGTACCAGTTCCGTACCCATTTCGTAGGTTTTGGTCAAGCCTTCCGTCCGGATGGCGATCTTGGAATCAACCAAGTCCTGCCGGTAAGATTCCGGCGTTGAGCGTCTCAGCGGGCATGTTTTCTCCCTGTCGACCCATTTCTTTATTGCGACTCTTCCGTCTTCTTCGGCGCGGAGTTATCCACTTTCACGCTGGCCTCTGGCTTGAGCGTTCTTAGCGCCTTGTAGCTTCCGACGACGATCTCATCACCGGCTTGTAGTCCTTTGATGATTTCAATCTCGGTCACGCCGGAAATTCCGGTGTCTACCGGCCGGAAAACGGCCTTCTTGCCGTTCACCACGAAGACGCCCTGGACTTCATCCTTTTTCGGGTCGCCCGGTGTTGCGGGCGGAGGAGCGGCCAAGGTTACATTCCCGTCCTTCTTCGCGTTTTTGGCGGCCTCTTCCAGGTCCTTGCGCGACCTGACCGCCAGAGCTTGTATCGGAATTCCGATTACGCCTTTGTGTTCCGCTGTCCTGATCTTCGCCGTCGTGGACAACCCCGGCCGCAGGTTTTCCGGCGGATTTTCCAGCGTAACCACGACCTTGAAATCCTTCGCCTCCTGATTGCTGGTTGTCGATTGCGTCGTGGCCAATCCCGAACTGCGCAGCACCGCTTGCGAACCGATTTCCGTCACTTTTCCTTTGAAGACCTTCCCAGGCACCGCATCGATCGTGACGTCCGCATCCTGCCCGATCCTCACATTCACAATGTCCGTTTCGTCCACTTTCACTTCCGAGGTCACAACGGACATATCGGAAAGCGTCATCAAAAAACTGCCTGTTGCATTCTGGATGCCGGGCACGACGTACTCCCCCATGCGAACGGGAAGATAACTCACGATCCCATTGATCGGCGAAACGTAGGTGGTCTTCGAAAGAACATCCTTGGTGTGCACCAGCACTGCCTTGCCTTGATCAAGTTGTGAGCGCACCTGGTCGAGCTGCGCCTTCTGCGCCAGCATGCGCGCTCTCGATGCCTCCACCGTGGCTACGGCAGCGTCGTAGGTCGTCTTACGCTGATCGAAATCCTGCTTCGCGATCAAGCCATCTTTATACAATCCCTTCCCGCGATCGTAATCCAGCTTCGCTTTTTCCAGATTGGCCTCTTGCATCGTCAAATCCGATTCGGTCGCCCTGAAGCTTGCTTCCGCGGCCTGGACCCCCGATTGGCTCGAATTGATGGCGGCGTCTTGCGCCTGCACGTCGGCGTTGGCCTGCACGTTGTCCTGCAGCAAGTAACTTGTCGCCCTTCTTGATGTGGTCGCCTTCCCTGACGACGATTTCCGTGATGCGCCCGAAGCCCTGCGCCGTTATGTTGGTGTAAGTAGTTGGCTTGACCTCGCCGGAGGCGGTCACCTGGGAAACCAAGGAATCGAGTTTTGCCACCTTGGCGGTCTGCACCGTCACCACGCCCTTGTTTGCCTGGTTGATGCTGAACGATACGATCCCGCCCACCAGCACTGCTCCGCCGAGACCGATTGCCACCTTATGCCACGTCTTCATGCTGTTCCTTTCGACATTCCGCCACGAACCACCCGTGCGGGGGGAAAGATGAATCGAACTATGCTGTTGTGCCTGTCTCTAATACGACCTTCCAGGGTCAAATGTTTCGCAGGTGGGTGCCAACTTCGTTGAGGCCGCTCGGGTCCGGGTGGTTTTCGGGTACCTTGAGTTCGCCTACTGGGCCGCACACAGCGTATTTCACCCTCATTGTAGGTCCAAAATCAAGGAAAGAAAAGAGTTGGAGCAGCCCACCAAGCCGGCTCCGCCGCGGACTTCGCACCCAAGCAGTTAGACGCCGCTATCCTGTCTTTGGTCAGCCGCTACGACTCCAAAAAGTTTGCTTGCCTTAGCCTTTTACGGTAGGGAGGGGGATGATTTTTTGCCTTTGCTTCGCTTCGGCTCCAGAGTCTGTCCGGCATGGCTAGCATCTCTCGTGTCCCAACTCCCGACCATCCGATGATTTGAGGCGCTGACCGCAAACCGCACGAATTGTCTGGGATGCAGCCACAAAGTTCGCACTGTCGCATGCTGCTTGAACTTGGTCCAAATCTCGGGCGGCTCGCGGGTCGAGCGGATTTCTGCCATAGTTTAGCTGCGTCGCAAGGTATTCATTTTGGATATCGGAGGTATTTCTCATTCGAGGAGCATCAAGATGCTGTGTGTCGCCTCAACTGATAAACTAGAAGTCTTGAAAAACTCTCCTCTTCGACGGGGTCCCTCGTATTGTGCGGCATAGCCGGATTTACACATAAACATTCCAAGCCGTCCCAAGAAAGAGTTCGGGACATGGTGGCGACTCTCATTCACCGGGGTCCTGATCAGCAGGGCGTTTTCTCCTCGAATCTGTTTTCCCTGGGTGCGGCGCGCCTGAAAATCATCGATCTCGAATCTGGAAATCAACCCATTGTTGAGGGCGACGGGGATCGCGGCATCGTCTTTAATGGCGAAATCTATAACCATCTCGAACTGCGCGCGGAACTTGAGAAATTGGGCCACAAGTTTACCTCGCACTCCGATACG
The DNA here is from genome assembly GCA_963734105.1 of Candidatus Acidiferrales bacterium. GTDB lineage: Bacteria > Acidobacteriota > Terriglobia > Acidiferrales > UBA7541 > Acidiferrum. Next base: position 75,049 of record CAVTFW010000003.1, read on the forward strand.
GAAACCGTCCTAAAGGGATTTCTGCAATGGGATACGGAGTGTTTCGCGCGCCTCAGGGGTATGTTTGCCCTCGCCGTATGGAATGTGCCACAGAAGCGCATTGTCCTGGCACGCGACCGCATGGGAATTAAGCCGCTTTATTTTTCACAGCGGGGCGAGGATTTATATTTTGCGTCCGAACTCAAGGCCATCTTCATCCACCCTGAAATCGAGCGCACCCTGAGCCGTGAGGGACTCGATTGTTACCTCTCGCTAAATTACATCCCCGCTCCGTGGACGCTCATCAACGGCATCCGGAAGTTACTCCCGGGAACCTGGATGGAGTGGAGAGACGGCGAGATTACAACCAACCGCTATTGGCAGCTGCCCTACGGGAAAATCCGCAAGATATCAATGGAAGATGCCAAAGAGGAGCTGAACACACTTTTGGCGGAATCCATTCGAGAGCATATGCTCTCCGATGTGCCGCTGGGGGTTTGGCTAAGCGGCGGAATCGATTCCACTTCGATCTTGCATTACGCCTCGAAGGCCAGCTCTTCCCGGTTGAAATCGTTTTCCATCTCGTTCGCCGGGCGCAGCTTCGATGAATCGTCCTACATCCGCCGGGCGGTAAAGGAATATGGCACGGACCACGACGAAATGGATTTGAATCCTAGCGTCGATCTGAGAGGCGCAATTGAAGAGTTCGCTTATTATTCCGATGAACCGAGTGCGGATGCCGGTGCGCTGCCGGTTTGGTTTTTATCGAAACTTTGCAAGCGGAAGACGACCGTTGCCCTGAGCGGTGAGGGCGCGGATGAACTCTTTGGCGGGTATCTTACCTACCGCGCCGACCGCATTGCCCGGCGCCTTCGAAGACTACCTCGCGCGGCAGTCACATTGAGCCTTTCCATGATGCGTCATTGGCCTGTTTCCGACGAAAAGTTCGGATTCGAATACAAAGTGAATCGTCTGCTCGAAGGAACTCTGATGTCTCCGGAGCGCGCGCACATGTATTGGAATGGGACATTCGCGAGAGAGGAACTGGGCGCGATTCTGAATGAGCCTCTGCCAAAGACTCTTGACCAAATCCTCAGTCAGGTTCCAAATCTAGCCAGTGTCGATGATGACTTGGCCCCATGGCTTTGGCTGGACCAAAACTATTATCTTGCAGACGATATTCTGACGAAAAGCGATCGCATGAGTATGGCCCATTCCGTGGAAGTCAGGCCGCCGTTCCTGGATCATCGGATCGTCGAATTCGCGGACTCCCTGCCCGCGAACTTGAAGATCCGGGGGTCACAGCAAAAAGTTCTCCTCAGAGAACTGATGAAGGATAAGCTGCCTCCGGCCATTCTCAACCGGAAGAAGATTGGTTTTGATATTCCCGCGCATGAATGGCTTCGCGGGCCCCTTCGTGGACTGCTCGAAGACTCCTTGCAATTTGGATTATCGGAGTACGGACAGCTCTTTCGTCGACCCGGCGTTGAATTGCTCAAGAAGCGTCACCTTCAGAGAGAAATTAACGTTGGATATCACCTCTGGGGCCTGCTCATCTTGTTCTCCTGGATGAAAAAATGGCAAGTCAGGATGTAACTGGCAGTGGAGAAGTGAAGGAACTCTTCAACTGCTGCTGAGTTTTGATGTCGCTCGTTTTGTTATTCGCAACCGCGATCTGCGTCGGATATGTCGTCTCAACACCCACTCTGATGGACGCCGTCGACGCCGTGCAAGCAGCAGGTTGCCAATGCCATGTTGACGACCGGCGATTGGGTAACCCGCGGGTCGACGGGTTTCTTTTGCCAAGGAATGGGGAGAGTCGTGCCTCCTAACGAGGGGGGTGTCTGAGGAAGCGCGAGCCGGGTATTTCGGAACAGATTCGGCAAGCTGATTAGCGACCACAAATTCTGGCCAATTGTTAGAATAGAAGTGAGTCCGCGCTCATGGATTTCTACGGCAACGGAACTTATTTTGTCCTCGACGGGAATTAAGTCAAGTACCCTAAAGGATCTGGCCGGGAGTCCTAAATAGAGCTGTTCTAGAAGGAAGGCTATGAAAATAATTGTTCTAGGTGGAGATGGATACTGTGGTTGGGCGACTGCGCTCTATCTTTCAGCGAAGGGACATGCGGTGGCAATTGTCGACAACTTTATCCGCCGCCAATGGGATCACGAACTTGGCGCTCAGACTCTTACTCCCATCCTTCCTTTGAGCGATCGTCTTCGTACCTGGACCCGCCTCACGGGAAAGGCCATCGATCTCTTTGTGGGAGACGTAATGGATTACGATTTCCTGCACTCCACCGTCCAGCAGTTTGAGCCGGAGGCCATCATCCATTTCGCCGAACAGCGCTCGGCTCCCTACTCGATGATCGACCGAAAACACGCTGTCTTCACGCAAGTTAACAATGTTGTCGGGACACTGAATGTTCTGTTCGCGATCCGAGAGGTGCGCCCCGACTGCCACATCATCAAGCTCGGCACCATGGGAGAATACGGCACGCCCAACATCGACATTGAAGAAGGCTACATCAATATCGAACATAACGGACGGCGCGATCTCTTGCCCTTCCCCAAACAGCCCGGTTCTTTCTATCACCTTTCCAAGGTGCACGACAGTCACAACATGATGTTCGCCTGCAAAATCTGGGGAGTTCGCGCCACGGATCTAAACCAGGGCGTCGTCTATGGCACCATGACGGACGAAATAGCGTTGGACGAAGGCTTGATCAACCGCTTGGACTATGACGAAGTTTTCGGCACGGTCCTGAACCGTTTTTGCGTGCAGGCCGCCATCGGCCAGCCCTTGACCGTCTATGGCAAGGGCGGCCAGACGCGAGGGTTTCTGGATATCCGCGATACCGTTAGGTGCGTTGAACTAGCCTGTCTTAACCCCGCGGCCAAGGGAGAATGCCGCGTGTATAACCAGTTCACCGAGCAGTTCTCCGTTCTGGATATCGCACGGAAAGTGAAGGAAGCAGGAAAGGACCTGGGGATGAAGGTGGAAATTGACCACATCCCGGACCCGCGCGTCGAGGCGGAGCAGCATTACTACAACGCCAAGCATTCCAAGCTGCTTGACCTGGGCCTGCATCCACACTTTCTCTCGGAATCACTTCTAGATTCGCTTATGAATATCGCCCTGAAGTATCGCGACCGTGTCGATCCTACGATTATGCTGCCTCAGGTAAATTGGCGTGAACCTCGCAATGACCGCCGGCTGCAAACAAACATCGCCTCGGGAATGTCTGCTGGCGCGGTCCAGGGGGGCGAGTCCCGCGTGGCACCGGGTAGCGATAAGAAACGCTGAAACCCGCGCTGAAGCTTAGAAATCATCGTTGCCGGAGCAACGGCAGCGTTCACTCCTTAGGAATCGCTTTTGCTTGAGGACTCCGCTACGAAAGTATGTGTGTTCGAAACAAACTGGCCATCGCGGAGTTGATAATCGACTCCACGCCAGCGAATGGACGTTCGTGTAAAGCTCACGAGCCAGATTAGAAAAGCCATGGCATCCCACAGCGGAATTAACGGCATCTTTTTCCAGAGGCCTGACTGTTTTAGTCCTTGGATTCCGATGATCCACGTGATGACCGCGCGAAAGACTAGATAGGAACCCCAGTAAGCCGCGGCAACGCCTAATGTAGGATGGACCAGAACGGCCAGCGTGCTCCATGGCAACCCCCAGGTAAAAAGCAGGCCAATGTGCCCCCATGGGCGCATATATCTCATTACTGTCATCCAGCGCACGCGCTTCGACAGGAACTGACCTACTCCCTGGAAATCAGGGACCGTTTCGACTGCATACGGCAACAGCCGGACTTCGACTCCTTGTTCGGCAATCAGGCGCCCAAAGAGCAGGTCATCCGCGGGCCGGTTTTCCAACGCCTGAAAACCCCCAAAGCCTGCGACACGCTGCTTCGTTGACACCATGGTTGGCCCTAGAGCGAAATGTATCCCGTCAAGCTGCCATGCCACCAATAAACCGGCATAAAAGTCTGAAATCATCCCGATCGTCTGAAGTTTCTCGACGAATGATCTCTCATCTAGTGATACGTAAAAGCAGGTCACGCCTCCCACCTTGGGATCGCGCAACGGATCAACCACTTTTCGCAGATATCCGGGTTCTACGCGGACATCGGAGTCGTTTATGACCAGGTAATCGTATTGGGCTTCCCGCTCCATCAGGCGCAATTTGGCGACCTTGTCGTTGATGGCGGTATGGCCGGCGCTGTAGAGCAGCCGAATTTTGCATTCCGGGAAATCTTTCATCAATTTTTGGATTACAGGCACGGAGGGATCGGTTTGGTCGGTCACGCAGAAAATCAACTCATATTCGGGGTAGTCCTGGCGGCAGAAACTGGCGAAGTTCTCATAAGCATCCCGATCGAGCCCGCGCACAGGTTTGAGATTGCTTACCGGAGGCGTGAAAGCTACATTCTTCCCGGATTCATCTCTTAGCTGCCAGAAATAGCGGCTGGAACTGTAGATTGCCAGAGTGTAGAAGATACACGGAATCGCTGCCGCAAAAAGCACGCCGAACTCGAAGACCTTTGAGTGCACAACACCTCATTCCCGTTCCGAGCGCGGCCCGTGGAGGATGCCTCTGAATTCTGCATTCCGGCCTGGGATGCTGTCCTGATCACAAAAATCATGATCGTGACCGGGCTTCTTTCCCTTGATTCCCGCACTTTGAATGCTAGCACAACTGATACTGCTGCTTTACAGAAGGCTCTATCCGATTGCAAAAGTCCTCCATTTCACGGAGTCGGAATCGCGCAGGAACCTTCCCAAGAGCATTCTCGTTCGTGACTCCATTTTGTCCAGCCGATTTTGCTATTCTGAACTGCCGGATGAACTAGACTCGTGACCCATACTCGCAGACTCCAATTAAAAACGATTCCCATGATCCTGATCAGCATTATATTAGGACCTCTTGGCAACGTATTTCTCGGCAAGGCCATGAAAGGCGTGGGGTCGCTCCATTCGGCGCGAATTCTCGATCTGGCCCCGATCGCTTTTCGCGTACTGACCTCCGGCTATATCTGGTTGGGCATTGCCTGCTTACTGGGATTTTTTATCGTCCACATGTTGTTGCTGACCTGGGCGGATTACAGTTACGTGCAACCGGCTACCTCACTGTCATATTTCTCCATCTCCATCCTGAGTTACCTGCTTCTTGGAGAGACGATCTCCGCGGTGCGCTGGCTTGGCGTCACGGTGATCTGTCTGGGTGTTTTCCTGGTTGGCCGGACCCCTCCGAGCACCACTGGAGCCTCCGGCCATGCGTGAGGCGGTCTTTTTCTTTTTCATTGTTGTTGCGGGGACGGGAGGGGAACTGTGCGTAAGTCGCGCCATGAAGAGCATTGGGGAAATTCACGATTTTAGCCCCAAGTCCATTCTGCGGTTCGTTTTGCAATCGTCGCGACTGCCGTGGATGTGGATGGGCATCGCTCTGATGAGCCTCGGATTCTTCTCGCTTCTCGCGATTCTTTCATTTCAGGAAGTGAGTTTCGTCGTGCCAGTCAGCGCATTAAGCTACGCCGCAGGCGCCTTTGGGGCGAAAGCCTTCCTGGGTGAACGGATCAGCCGAAATCGCTGGATTGGAATCGCGGTCGTTTGCGTGGGTGTCACCATCGTCTGGTGGAGCAGAAAGTAGCTGCCCAGAGAGATTCAGAATTCCCAGAAGAATCAACATCAGCCCAACGGACAATTCCATCGTGAGACCGATTCTGGGCGGAATCACGAGGCCGAACAGGATGATTGCGGAGCCAACGGCGAGAATCGTGATCGTATGACGCAGACTCCAGAGGACTCCAATCGAAGCCGCGTGGCGGATGCTTCTCCGGCGGCTCACAATCGTCGTTACCGCGATGACGTAGTCGGAATCGGTCGCGTGGCGCATACCGAGAAAGAAGCCCAGAGCAATACTGGAAAGTAGTGTGATCATTTAGCTTCAGAATGCGGCAGTGGACGGAGAGCGTAGGCGCCGGGCTTCGAGAAACTCCAAATATTTAGGCATTCCTTCTCCGGTTTTGGCCGACAGTTTGAAAACTTCCATGCCCGGCCGGACCGCTTGAATGTTACGTCGCGCCGCGGCTTCGTCAAATTCTACAGCAGTGGCGAGATCCGATTTTGTGATGATAGCAACGTCCGCGCTGTTGAATATCGTCGGATACTTGAGGGGTTTGTCTTCTCCCTCCGTCACCGAGAGCAGCACGAACCGCAAATCTTCGCCGAGATCATAAGAGGAAGGGCACACCAGGTTCCCGACATTTTCAAGGAACAAGAAATCCAAATCGTGCAGGTCCCAGCCGTTTAGGGCATTTTGCACCATGGCCGCCTCAAGATGGCAAACCGTGCCGGTGATGATTTGCTTCACGGGAGCCTGGCTGCGAGCCAGACGGGCTGCATCATTTTCCGTGGCAAGGTCGCCGACAAGCGCGGCGACCTTGTAGCGGGAATGAAGGAGGGTCAGCGTTTTCTCCAGAAACGCTGTCTTGCCGGAACCAGGGCTGGAAACGAGACTGACGACCAGCACTCCGGCTTCGCGGAAACGCTCACGCAATGATCGAGCGAGCATGTCGTTTTGCTTGAGGACGTTCTTTCGGACTTCGACAAGACGAGGTTCGGCGGTCATTCGCTTATCTCCAGGGCGACAACCTCGAGTTCTTTCCCGCGGGCCACGGTGGAAGTCGGAGTGCCGCATTCGGGGCAGCAAAACCACTGAATCGAGCTAACCAGACGCGGTACTCCGCACTGGGGACAAAAAATCTCCACGGGAACTTCCTCAATCAAGAGTTGCGACCCTGCCAAGGGGGTGTCGAGGCAGGCCATTTCGTAGGAAGAAAGAAGGGCTTCCTTCACGACGCCGGACAAAAGGCCGAGTTTGAGATGCACGGCCTGGATTTGCACTGATCCGCGACGTTTCGCTTCTTCCTGGGCCATTTCGACGATGCTCAAGGCAATCGAGAGTTCGTGCACGTTTTACCTTCCCACGACACAGCCGCGACCCCGCCAACCGACTTGAATGACTTTACCGTCCTCGACGAGGAAGGGCACGGTGAAGGGAGGTTGCGCAAGCAGGCGCATACGCTCGCGCGCTTGGCTATCGGTTTCGACGTCGAACTCGGTGAAATCGCTTCCCTTCCATTCGAGCCATTCGCGCATCTCGCTGGTGTAGGGACAGCTCGCGGTTCCGTAGAGCTCCAAGCTAGGCATCGCCAAAGCCCTCCAGCGCCTCGCGAAGGAGATGATAAATCGACGCTTGGACTTCCTGGATGCGCGGGATGTAGTCGGACCGGACGATCAGTGGAAAATCAGCTAAGCTACGACGCAGGACTTCGCCTCCGTCATAACCCAGCAATGCCACAGTCAACAGATTTCTCTTTCGCGCTTCCTCGAGCGCCATGACAATATTTTTGGAACCACCGCTGGTGGAGATTGCGATGGCGACGTCGTTGGGCCTCGCTTGGGCGATAAGCTGCCGCTGGAAAATCAACTCGGTGCCCACGTCATTGGCGATTGCGGAAAGGTTCGCAGGCTCCATGGAGAGGGAAACAGCGGGAATGCCCTCGAATCCGGCAGGTGGCATGATGCAATCGATGGCAAAGTCATTTGCGTCCGTGGCCGATCCGCCGTTGCCAAAGAGAATGAGCTTGCCGCCGCGGTCGATGCGTTCGCGAATCGCGACGGCGGCATGGGCGATTTTTTCCGACTCTTCCTTCGCAACTTGCGCGCGCAGCAGCGCATCATCGCGCACTTTCATCCGGATGGAAGCAGCTACTTCCGCAACAATATCCAACGTTTCCTGTTTCTCTTTTCCGAGGAATGGATAGAGAAATCCAGCATCGCCGACGTCGTGACCCAGTTCGCGGTGTTCGAAAAAAACGTGCACAGTCTCCCAAAGCGTGTGATACAGAATTTCGATCAACTCCTGGTGGATGAAAGCATCCCGTGTTCCAGCGTTGCAGAAATAGGAACCCTCAGCGCCGGGCAAAGCAAAGGTCATCGCGTGACGCTGGCGTGCTGCCTCCAGTGCGCCCCAGACTTCGAGGTCGCCTTCGGGTGGCCCGAAGCCCATGACTATGTCGTCGGCTTGAACGAGGGCTTTCAGCCACGGTTCGAAGGCAAGAGAAAGATCGAGCGCGGGCAGTGCACGCTTTCCAACGATGACCGGATGAACGAACTCCACGGAGACGTGCTGCGCGTCAGTGGCGTATGGCCCTCGGCCAAAAGCCAGTAGCCTGCCGCCGCGAAGAAACCGCTCAGACATTTCGCGGCATGCTTCCGCCAATCGTCGAGCTTCCACGGCGAAAAACGCCTCGATCACTTGATTGCGCACCACCAATCGCTGTTCAATTTGTGCCGTTAATTGAAGGCTCGCCAGCATTCTGAGTCCTAACAAATCCGGGGCAGGGGATCGCCCACAAGCATGTCGACCAGGCGGTTCCCCCCGTAAAGAGTCGTCACTAAGACCGCGCTTTCGGGCTGTTCGCGAACTTCGCCAATCATTTCCGCTTCTTTTCCCCCAGGCGTCGCGCGCAAAGCCTTCAGCGCGGATTCCGCGTACTCGGAAGAAACGACGGCGAGAAATTGACCTTCGTTCGCAATATGCAAAGGATCGAGACCGAGCAGTTCGCAGGCGCCTCGAACCGAATCACGAACAGGAATCTTTTCCTCGAAGAGGGCGATACCAAGGCTACAATCCCGCGCAAGTTCGTTGAGGGAAGTGGCGACGCCGCCACGCGTGGGATCGCGCATCCAGCGGACACCTGCACCGGCTTCCCGCACGAGCCCCTGGACGAACGGAAGCACGGATCGCGTGTCCGAGCGCAGATCAGCTTCCAGGTCGAGATCACCCCGGGCGAGCAAGATGGTGATGCCATGATCCCCGATGGGGCCGGAGAGCAGAACCTTGTCGCCCGGCCGGACAGATTGCGGAGAAATCTCGACTCCTGGCAGCAGTCGCCCGATCCCAGTCGTCGTAACATACATTCCATCAGCCTTGCCGTGCTCGACAACCTTTGTGTCGCCTCCGGCGATTCCGACGCCGGCCTTCTCTGCCGCATCAGCCATGGCGCGGACTTCCGCTTCCAAAATATCGGTCGGCAAGCCGGCTTCAAGAACGAAGGTGACGACGATCGCCTCTGCTTTCGCGCCCGAAACCGCGAGATCATTCACGGTGCCGTTAATCGCCAGCTCGCCGATGGAACCGCCGGGAAAACGCAAGGGCTTGACCACAAAGCTATCCGTAGTCATAGCGATTTGCGTTCCGTTTATTTGAATGTGTGCGGCATCGCCCAACGGGCCCTGAGAAGAACCGTAAAGAAGAGGAGCAAACAATCCTTCAACTAGCCTTCGGCTCGCCTTACCGCCGGCGCCATGCGCCATTTCAATTTGAGGTTCTCGGAACCTGATTTTGGTAGCAGGGGTGGCCATGGAAATCTCATTCGCTCATTGCGCTGCCGCGCTCGCAATGGTAACAGGCTTGCGATGCTCGTAATTGTAGTACGCCGCGCAAGATCCTTCCGACGAAACCATTAGGGCTCCAACCGGTTGCTCCGGCGTGCATTCGCGTCCGAAGAGCTTGCATTGCGCGGGCTTGAGCACGCCTTTCAGCACCTCGCCGCACTGTGCCGCTTTGGGGTCCGTAACTCGAACACCCGGAACAGTGAAGCGCTGCTCCGCATCCCACGCGCCATAGTTTGTGCGAATCTTTAACGCCGATTGCGAGATGAATCCCAGCCCGCGCCATTCGAAATAGGGGCGAAGTTCAAAAACCTCCGCCATGGCGCGAAGCGCCGCACGATTTCCTTCCCAGGGAACAACGCGCTTGTATTGGTTCTCGACTTTTGCCTCACCCTTTCGAAGCTGGCGCAGCAGCATCACGATGGATTGCAGAATGTCGAGAGGCTCGAAGCCGGAGACAACTACTGGCTTGCCTTCGTCCTTGGCAATCCAATCGTATGGTCTGCAACCAATGACCGTGGAAACGTGGCCGGGGCCGACGAACCCATCCAAGCGCATATCCGGCGAATCGAGGATTGCCCGGATGGCGGGAATGATGGTGACGTGATTGCAAAACACGGAGAAATTGCGCAGACCCTCTGCCTTAGCGCGCATGAGGGTCAGAGCGGTGGAAGGCGCTGTCGTTTCAAATCCGATGGCGAAGAACATGACGTGCTTCTCGGGATTGCTGCGCGCCAGTTTGAGCGCATCCGCCGGGGAATAGACGATCCGAACGTCCATGCCACGCGCTTTGTATTCGAGCGGGCTTCCGTGAGTTCCCGGAACACGCATCATGTCGCCAAACGCGGCAAAGATGAAATCCGGTTGCGTTGCCAGCGACAAGCCATCATCTATGCGTCCCATCGGCAAGACACAAACTGGGCAGCCCGGCCCGTGGATCAATTCGATGTTTGAAGGAAGCAGATCCTTCAAGCCGAAGCGATAGATGGCATGTGTATGCCCGCCGCAAACTTCCATGATCCGGTAGTGCCGATTAGGATCGGCAAGCCGGCGGATCTCATCGCCTGCTTTGGCGATGAGTTCGGGCGTCCGAAACTCATCCACAAACTTCATTGCTTCCACCTTTGAGCTGAGCCGTCTTGCCCTTCGTTCTCTAAGCCATAGCCGCGCACTTCCTGCATGGCGGCCTCGGCCTCACCAAGCATCGTGAGCGTTTGCATTTGATCGACGGCGTCCGCTTCACTGATCTTGCTCATCGCAAAACCCACGTGGATCAGCACCCAATCGCCGGGAACAGGCGGTTCATCCTGCAACAGTCCTAAGTCCACTTTGCGGCGGACGCCAACCACATCAACGACGGCCAGATGCGCGTTTTGCGAATCCATCTCGATGATTTTTCCCGGGATCGCTAGGCACACTTTGCAACTCCCTTTGCCAAAGTCCTCTTGGAGCTATACGCTCGCACCCGGTTCTTCCTGCATCCGGGCTACGAGTTCAAAACTGAACTTGACCTCATCCTTCAATCGCAATGCTCCCGCCGCAAACAATACCGGCTTGATACCGTAATCCGACTGCCGCAGCGAGAAATCACCGGAGATGCGCAACATGGTTCCCATGGCCGTAACGCGGGCGTCAAAAGAATTGGTCCGCGTAATGCCGTGAAAGGAGAGCTCACCGCTTACGCTGGCGCGGAGCAGATCATCGCTCAACTTTTGAACCGTTACTTGGCTGCTCTCGTACACCGCGACTGGGAAGTGCTCGATATCCAGAACTTCCTCGTACATCGCCTGTTCGAGCTTCTTGCGATCATCGAGAATGTCTTCGATGCTCGGCTGTGTGGCGGCGGTCATCGCAATCGTGTCTCCGTCGTAACCGAGACCGGCAGTGATCCAGAGTACGTGGATTTCCTTTATTGGGATCGGCTCTGAACCAGACACTAGGCTCTGTTGGAGCGAACTCGACATGCGATTCCCTCTTTGGAATCGGAATTTTCCCTACCGTGTACTCCGCGGCGCTACCTAGACTCTCCTGCCTGAGGCGCTTCGTCGAGATTGTACCGAAACAAGCGGAATGTGTCTGGTTTTCTTCTATCGCTGAGGGCGCCGAGTTCGGAGGCGCCGACTAGCCTAATGTAATTCCCGGCCCTATATCCATGTTTGCCCGTACGTGCATATTCCCTAGGGCATGTTCTCCTTAAGTTGGCCAGGAAGGATTCACATTCACGAGTTTATCGTATGGTGTTACGATTCTGGCATTCGTACTACCATACTTACGCATTGCATTCTTTTCCTTGCGGGGCTTTCCATTCTCCCCATCTCCGCTTTCGCGCAAAGCGCAACCATTCAGGGTCATGTCGCTGACCCACAAGGAAACGCTGTGCCTCGCGCCGACGTCAGCCTCACGCGCGCGGTAGACAAAATCGTTCAACACACACTTACAGGGAACGAGGGCCAGTTTTCATTTACCGGCGTTCCGCTTGGAAATTACACCCTACAGGTAATCGTCACTGGTTTCGAACCTGCCACTCGGACTCTTGTTGTTACCGTCTCCCGGCTTTTGACCATCGACATCGAGCTTAAGATCGAACGCAACCGGCAAACGGCAACTGTAACCGCAGATGTGAAAGAGGGAAACATTCTCGCCCCCGATCCAGCACAGCGTGTGCTCATTCGCGACGAAACTTTGGATGCAAATCCAGGGCGGCCTGGCGCGCCTGTCTCGATCCCCGGCGTGCCTATTGAGACCGCTTCGGGAGGCATCAAAGCGCCGCAGTATTTCGCACCGGGCGTTGCGGGAGATCATGGCGAACCGATCGCCGAGTACATCCAGGTAGGCAGTTATCTGGTCTCAAACAACCTTTCGGCGAACGCCCACGGAAACGGATACGCTGATCCAAATATTCTCGTGCCCGCTGTCATCGATAGCGTACAGACGGACGGCGGCGCCTTTAATGTGCGCGAAGGAAATCACTCTGAAAATCTCGCAGCTATGTATGGCCTGCGTTCTCAGCTCGATCCCTTCGTCACCCTCACAGGCGACTACCGCGATCTCGATCTGGTAGCCGGCTGGAGCCCCACGTCGGACGCTCATTCTTGGATCACGCTCCAAGCCTCGTACGGCGATGGCTTTTTGGATCGCCTCGAACATCGCCAGCAGTACAAATTCAATGCCTTCCGCGTCTTCAGCTTCGGCAAACACAATCTGACCCTCTTCGCCATCGGATATTACGGTTTCTCGTTTGTACCCGGCCTGACTCCCATTAATGTGCCAGATTTGCACGATACGATTGATCCGCGGCAGCAAGATCAAACCCACACCGGCTTGCTCGCGCTCAACGATGTCTGGCGTATAACCGGTTCTCAGCAGCTTCAGCTTTCCGGGTTCTTCCGGACCTACAATCTCGCGCTTTTTTCCAACTTTGGTGACGGCTTGATCCGGCAAAGTGAATTCCGAACGGTGACCGGTGCCAATGCGACGTACGTCAATAAGTTTGGCGATTTCTTATCCGTGTTGGCGGGTGTTGACTATCAGCGCGATGCCCCTAGGCGCGACGACTTGGACCATTACGCCTCCACAAACCCCAATGTATTCGGCCCGTTCGAAAAAGTCTCCGCCAACAACATCACGATTGGAGATCTCACGCCCTACCTTGCGGTCGATGGCATACTCGCCCGATATTTCCGCTACTATCTCGGATTCCGCCGCGACGAAATCGATTTCACTAACGACGATTTGCTGATTCCCGCGCATTCGTTTCAGAACTGGGTCGGAGTCAATAATCCCAAAGCCACAGTATCCTTCCTCCCGAAAGAACACTCCTTGCTGCCCAACGTTTCATTGAGCGCCGGCGAGGCGTTCTTCACGAACGATCCGAGAATCGGCAGGGGGACAACGCAAGGCACGCTCGTGAGCCGCTCACATTCATACCAACTCGTCGCGAGCAAGACGCTCGCCAAAACCGACTTCCGCCTCACCCTCGGCCACGTCACCACCGAAGCGACACTCGCGAAAATCGATCCGGATACGGGGTTGCAATTCAATGAAGGGCCCGGCCGCCTGCGTTATCTCACGCTCTCAGCTCGCCATTATTTTGGCTTTGGCATGTTGCAAGCCTCGTATTCTCAAGCCGACGCGCGCGACCTGTCTGACGGGACACCAACGCCAGAAGCCCCACGCCTGATTGTCGATGCTCTCGCAACCTTCGATCATCTTCCGTTTCATCTCCGCGCACGCAGCGAGTTCGAATATGTCGGAGCAAAGCCACTCGGTGATGGTTTCGTCGGCGTTCCCCTCACGGAAGTCCGAGCCGTCTTATTGCGTTCGTTCCGTCAGGGACTAATGGACCTTGGCGCGAACTTCTTGATTGCAAGCGGTTACACCGGCCAAACCACCGAAGTGCTTGCGCTGCCAGACGAAGCTGCGCCGTTCGAACGCGTCGTCGGAGTTCGCTTGCCCTCCTACGTCAGCCTCTCCTACACATACCACTTTCGTCCGAGACAAGTACCCTCAGTTGTGCGCGCTCGCACCGCCGAATTGCAAGTTAACTAACCGCTTGCGCCTGGCGCAGTGCACCGCAGTTAATGGATAACGTTCCCTGGAATTCAAACCCCAGGCCGAGCTGTAAACATAAAACCTTCCCGTTCTAAGGGCATGTTGCGTTCCAATGTTCGGATTGCTAGGTGCCGGACAGATGGGGAGCACCTGGGCCCGCGCAACTCCCGAAGGGGAGCTGTTTAATGGAGGTGGCAAAGGGCGAGGCAGGGATTCAAAGAGCACCAACGCAGGCCAAGCTCCGGAACCAAGCCGTAACGAGAGACGATGCTTTAACGAAGTCGTTAGGGATTTGTACATCGAGTTGGTCTACGCCTGCAGTTGGCTCGGCGTTACTGCAATCCCGATAAACGCACGGCTCTCCGCAGCCGAAATCGATCGAGTTCTGCTTGATGCAAAACCGCGCGGGCTGGTGCGGCATTCCTTGCTCCCAAGACCTGCCGGGCAGCTTCATTGGCAAATTGTGCTCGATGAAAAGCCCTTCGCCGTTCGGAATGAGTCCTGTCCAGATCCTGTTTATGACCCGGAAGCGATTCTGGCTCTCATCTACACTAGCGGCACAACGGGCCGGCCGAAGGGTGTTAAGGTAACCCACGCCAACATCCTGGCAAACGTCGACCACTTCAGTTATTGGATGAGATACAGAGAAGGCGGTGTCTATCTGCATGCGGCACCGATTTTTCACATTACCGATTTTCCCGCCATGTTCGCAGCGCCGGCTTTCGGTGCGCGCCAAGTCACGATTCCAAGGTTCAGCCCACAAGGTTTCTGTGAATTGCTCCAACGCGAACGCGTAACTCACACGGTGCTGGTGCCGACGATGTTGAACCTGTTGACGCAGATGCCCGAAACAAAGCAGTATGACTTGAGCAGCCTCGAGGTTCTGGCTTATGGAGGCTCTCCAATGGCGCCGGAACTTGTCCGTCGGACGAGAAAGCTTCTGCCGAACGTGAAACTTCTCCAGTGCTATGGACTCAGCGAGACCGGCTTCCTTACAGGTCTCGACGATCAGGAGCATGTCGAGGCCAAGCTCCTATCTTGTGGGCGGCCTTGTCCAGGAATTGACCTGCGAGTCGAGGACGAAACTGGAAAGGAAGTGGAAGGCGGGCAGCACGGGGAATTGGTCGCACGGGGCGCCAACGTCATGCGGGGCTACTGGCACGATCCGCAAGAGACGGCTCTCGCATTTCGAACCGGAATGTTTCGCACGGGCGACATCGGCTATCAGGATTCGGACGGCTATTTCTACATCCTCGACCGCTTGAAGGACATGATCGTCACAGGTGGCGAAAATGTTTATTCCGGCGAAGTCGAAGCGGTTATCTACAAGCATCCCGCGGTTCGTGAAGTGGCGGTCTTCGGAATCCCTGACCCTCAGTGGGGTGAACTCGTGATGGCTTGCGTCGTCCCGAAGCCTGGAATAGCTCTGAGCGCGAACGACCTGACCACCCATTGCAAGCAATTCTTAGCGAACTACAAGATCCCACGCCGCGTCGAATTTTCAGATGGCGAATTACCGAAAAACGGTTCCGGCAAGATCCTCAAGAGGAATTTTCGCGAACGATTTTGGGCTCACGAACAGCGGGCCGTAGGATAGGAGACAAGAAGCTCCACACCCGGAGATTTCAATTTCGATCGAGAAATCGCTCGCGTGTAGCATAAACCCGCTCGTCCTGCGCTGGAGCGCTGATTCTTACGAGTTCGAAACCCATGGTACGTCAGTCAACACCCCGACCAAGCGCTACGCGAGCGGTAGTCCGTGCTGCGATCGTACTCATTCTTTCGTTCGGCGCGAGCCTCGCTCTCGCTCAGCGTGCGCCTGTGTCACCTGACCATCCTTGGCATGGATTTGGGGAAGCGAGGATCAAAGCGGACGCGAGAAATCTCATCGAACCCAATCTCAAATTCGATCCTGAGAAGATCTACTCTTTGACAGAGCTCATCGATCTCGCCGAATCGCACAATCCCGAGACGCGCGTTGCGTGGGAGCGTGCCCGCGCGCAAGCCGCCGCGTGGGGCATCGCGCGCAGCGAGCTCTATCCCACCTTAGCGGCAACGGCACTCGCTGGGGTTGACCGTAACCAGGTTTATCTGACGGACCAATTCTTCCGCCAAACCATCGCTGACTTTCAGGTTGCCTTGAATCTGAATTACACCATCTTTGACTTCGGCGCTCGCGGCGGCCGAATCAATGCTGCGAAGGCTGAGGCTCTGTTCGCTAACTTCGCGTTCAATGACACGCACCGGATGGTGATTTACCAGGTCGAGCAGGCCTACTACCAACTCCTGAATGCGTCAGGCCAAGAACAAGCTGCCCGGGCGAATCTCTCCAACGCGCAGGCGGTGCAGCAAGCGGCCGAAGAGCGTCTGAACCATGGCTTTGCCACTCTCCCAGACGTTCTCGAAGCACGTAGCGCAACCGCACAGGCGGAATACGAACTGCAGGCAGTGCTGGGAGCCGAGGAGATTGCTCACGGGAACCTAGCAACCGCTCTCGGAACGACTCCACAAACTGCTATACGCGTCCAACCACTACAAGAACTAACAATTCCGAGCACCATCGACGACACCATCAACTCTGCGATTGATCGTGCACTGTCGCAGCGTCCTGACCTCCTTCAGCGGGTAGCCGGCGTTCAGGCGGCGAATGCCCGGGTCAAGGAAGCGCATGCAGCCTACTATCCCTCGCTGAATTTCACCGCTACTCCAACCGCGCAGTCGCTATACGGGTTGCAACAGCAGTTTCTCTGGGGTCAAACGGCAGGCCTGGCGGGTGGTATGGCCCTTAGCTTGAACTGGACTGTGTTTGATGGAGGGGCACGAAGAAATAGGCTCGCGCAAGCGGAAGCCAACGTCCATGAAGCGGAAGCCCAAGTCGACGTTTCGCGCGATCAAATCGCGAACGAGGTTTGGGCCGCATACTCGGATTTGAATACTGCCTTGCGCCAGCGCGAAGCCGCGACTGCGTTGCTCGAAGCCGCTGGCCGTTCCTACGATGCCGCCCTTGAATCCTATAACTACGGGCTTCGCAATTTACTGGACGTGACCGCAGCACAGAGAACTCTTGCGCAGGCTCGCTCAACCGATGTGCTTGCTCGTACCCAGGTCCTTGTGGCTCTAGCCAACTTGGCTTTTCGGGCAGGAGACCTGATTCAACCGAACGCCCCAAGGCCTGGCACATGAGCGTTGCGCGCAACATCCGTTCTGCCAGACGCGTGATGGGATTTTTTCTCCCGGTTGCTCTGCTCGTGGGTTGCTCGCGAGCGCCGGCTGTAGACTTGCTTGGTTCGTTTTTCCCGGCATGGCTGGTGTGCTTCATTGTGGCGATTGTGCTCACGGCCCTCGTCCGGTTGTTAGTGACGCGATTACACGTGAAGGTGGCATTACCGATGCTGGCGTATCCGGGCTTGGCTGCATTCTTTACGTTCGCGCTTTGGCTCGTCTTCTTTTATTGAGGAGCTCTATTTACGAGGTGCAGAGTCTGTGGAGACCTTGGACAGTACGGGAATCATTCCGAAGGCCGCGACGCCGGCTCCGAAGGAGCTCAGCCGGTGGGCAAGCATTGGAATTGTCGGAGCGGCAGTCATTCTGGGTGCTATCGTGCTGTACCACGCTAACCATTCTCCGCGAACTGACGATGCCGAAGTATTTGCCAACTTTATCGGCATCGCTCCGCAAGTCGAGGGTCCAATTGTCCGCCTGAATGTGCGAGACAATCAGTTCGTGAGGAAGGGCGAATTGCTATACGAGATTGATGAGCGACCGTATCAGTACGCGCTCGAAAGGACTTTTTCGGAACAGGCCGCCCTCGAAGGGCAAATCGCTGACGAGCAGCGAAGAATCAATGCGCTGGTAAGCGGCGTCTCCGTTGCTAAGGCGAATGTTTCCAGTTCCCAAGCTGACGTGGCCCGCTGGGCGGCGGCCGTCGAGCAAGCGCGGGCGGATGTGGCCAATGCGGAGCAAGGAGTGAGCCGGGCAAAAGCAGAGTGGATGTACGCCAGCAACAACCTGCACCGTCTCGAGCCGCTTCTGGCAAAGCAATTCGTCACCGTCGATCAGGTGGATCGTGCAAAAACGTCTGAAATCGCGCAGGCGGAAGCACTGAAGCAAGCGGGTTCGCAACTGCGGCTTTCTCAGGCAGGCCTCCAATCCGCCCTGGCGCAATTCGAGCGGTCTAAGGCTGCTCTCGACCAGAGCAAGGCGCAACACGAACAAGCACATAACGCTGTCACCACATTGGAGCCACTGGTCAGCCAGCGGGGTGCGCGTGAATCGGCCGTGAAGGACGCCCGATACAACCTGAACAACTGCCAAGTGTTCGCGCCGTTTGATGCCCTGGTCACAAATCTGACGATTTCGGAAGGGGCTTACGCTCATGTAGGACAGGACGTCTTTACGCTGATTGATGCGCGCACGTGGTGGGCAATCGGCAACTTTCGCGAAGGACAACTGTCGCACATCAAGCCGGGAATGCGGGCCGATGTTTACGTCCTGTCGAAGCCCGATGTCCGATTCTCGGGTATCGTAGACAGCGTGGGCTTTGGAGTGACTCCTGATTCTGATGTCATCGGCAAACTGGACAAAGGCTTGCCGGACGTGCAGCGGACCCTCAGCTGGGTGCACTTGGCATCCCGCTATCCGGTTCGTGTGCGGGTGGAAAATCCAACACCAGAGCTCTTTCGAGTTGGCGAGTCTGCGGTTGTGACGATTCGTGGAAATTGAGCATGGCTACCGCCGCACAAAGCGTCTCTACCATGCCTTCGTCACTTTCTTGGTTAGAAGAGTTTCTTAAACACGAACTATCACCATACCGGGGCAGAACAGCGCTTGTCGCACGCATGGTTATTGCCGCGACTCTCGTCATGATGATCTGCATGGTATTCCGCATCCCTTACGCGTTCCAAGGAGCGATTTACGCCCTCATAGTTTCTCGAGAGAGCTCTCAAGCCACGTTCAAGTCCGCTGCGTCAATCCTGTCGTTAACCGGAATCGGCGGCGCGTATCTTTTGGCTTCGGCCTGGCTTGTCATCAGCATACCAATGCTGCATCTTTTCTGGGTCATAGCTTCATTTTTTCTGGGATTTTACGCGATCAGCACCATCAATAACTTCGGTGCCAGTTCCACCTTTGCGATCATGATTTGCGTTGGAGTGCCTCTTTGGGACCGCCAACTCTCAGCTGAAACGAATGTCGAGGACACACTGTGGCTCTGTCTGGCATGCGTGATTGGAGTCGTGGTTACAGTGGCGGTAGAAACATTGTTTTCGCGGATTAAGCCCGGCGAGGACATCGTCGCGGCCGTCGCGGACCGCCTCGCCGCCGTAGAAAACTTGTTAGTGTGTTTTGCGAACGACTGCCCCGCCAACCAATCAACGCAAGCAAATGTGATGCGCCTGGCCGTGGTCGGAACGTCCATGTTGCGGCGAATTTTACAACGGTCGGCTTATGCGCAGAATTATGCCGAACAGATTGGCGCAGTGATCGCTCTTACGGGAAGAGTAGTCGATCTCGCCGCGAATCTAACGAGTCCCGCCCAGATGTCTGGTGATGATCGCGAACAAATTCGTCATCTGGCCGAGGACATCGGCAGCGTTCGTTCGGCTTTGCAGGCAGGAGGTACTCCGTTTTTAAATGCATTCCCTGTGGCTCAAGGGAATGTCTCACATGCCATTCCCTTAGTGACCGAGATGCAGAAAACGGTCCAGCTCATTCAAGAAGTTCTTACGGGCTCGCAGTCGCTCAGCGTTTTTGCACCGCAGCCCTCAAGTGGCGATCCGTTGCCGCCCTTTTTCGTTCGTGATGCGACCACCAACGTCAAGCACATCCAATTTGCCCTGAAAGGGTGTTTGACGGCCAGCTTGTGCTACATCATTTATAACGGCGTGGATTGGCCAGGAATCAGCACAGCGGTCACGACCTGTTTCCTCACCGCGCTTTCTACCGTCGGTTCGTCTCGACAAAAGCAGGTGCTGCGGATTTCCGGAGCCATGGTGGGTGGCTTTCTTCTTGGGATGGGATCGCAAGTGTTTATCTTGCCCTATGTCGATTCGATAGCAGGATTCACCATTCTTTTTGTCGTTGTCACTGCCTTCGCTTCCTGGTTCATGACTTCCAGCCCGCGCTTGTCATACTTTGGCGTGCAGGTCGCCCTTGCTTTTTACCTCATCCATCTTAATTCATTCGCCATTGAGCCTTCGCTCTCGATAGCCAGAGATCGTGTCGTCGGGATCTTGTTCGGATTGATCATGATGTGGCTCGTCTTCGATCGACTGTGGGGAGCATCTGCCGTTTCAAGCATGAAGGGGGCCTTCCTTTCAGCGGTTCGATTGCTGGCTCAGTTTGCACGAGAACCGATCTCCAAGGACTACAAGGTGGCCGCGGAACGCAGTTACTCTCTGCGCGAGGCGATTAGCAACAATTTCGACAGCGTGCGAGCCTCCGCAGACGGCGTTCTCTTTGAATTCGGACCTTCTCGTAATCAAGATCTCGCATGGCGCAGTAAGATCAGAGAGTGGCAACCGCAACTGCGACTCCTTTTCCTCGCGGAGATTGCGCTTTGGAAGTATCGTGCTCGAGTCCCTGGCTTTGAGTTACCAGAAAGCGTACGCGTCGCACAACGAGCCTTCGATGACGAATTGGCGCGCGCGCTGGAAGCGACGGCCGACCGGATCGAAGGCCGGCCATCGCAGGTAAAACCCTTAGAAGAGTCGCTTGCGCATCTGGAACGTGCGGTCAAAGCTTACGACTTAGCGGAACCACAACAAAAGATGGCAAGTCGATTCCAAGCGTTCCTTTCCCTGCACCGCAGAATCGTAAGCTTAGCGACTTCCTCGCAGAAAGAGATCTCAAATCTCGTGTGACCAGTGATACGGCCGGAGATTAATAGGGTTGGACAGCCGGTGAGAATGTCATTCATCTCGGTTGTCCGAGTGATGGCCACACCGTCGGGCCGCACGGCGGACGACTGTGAAATGCAATTCGGCGCCAATCATCTTCGATAGCGTCAACGCCTCGGCGATTGGCGTGAATAAATTGACGGCGATTCGTAGCCTCGAAACCAAGTCGGAGATAACGCGCCTCTTTTCAGCCCTCCAAAGCAGCAACGCATTTGGCAAATGAGATGCATTTGATC
>CAVTFW010000004.1:0-270440 GCA_963734105.1 Candidatus Acidiferrales bacterium
TGCGGCACCTGCGACAACGCCGGAGCGGTGTCTGATTGGTCTGTGATCAGCGTTGGCGTGTGGCAGTTCGCGCAACCGATCGCGGCAAAGGTCGCCTGCCCTTTAATCGTGGACGGTGTCGGCGCTGCCGGCGCGGGCGGCGCAAGGAAGGCCATGAAGTCGCGGAATAGGTCGACGTCCGACGGCACTCCCCCGGGCGACGTGGATTCAAAGATCGTCCGATCTTCGGGCGTCGAGTTTATCAAACAGTTTGCCGGGATTGGATTGGGCGGCTGGCCGCGCTCGTTGGTGAAGAGCTCATTGGTCACACCCATTTCCACGTTGTAGGCTTCGCCGGCGAACATGCGCAGTGACTTGTTCTGCGCCTTCCATCCGAAGCGCGTGATCGAGCCATCGTTGCCCGAGCGATTGAAGGTGCCCTGAATCCCGAGCTCAGGATTCGCCGACGCCGTTACATTCGCCATGAGAGTGTCCTCGCCGATGTTCTCCACCAGGCCGTCACCGAAGACCGGCAACGGGATGCGGAAACTTAGGTTCCCCTGCGCATGGGCTTGCTCGAAGTCCGGCTGCGTCATGCTGCACGTTCCAGCATCCATGCGCCCCGTGATCGTGAAAAGATCGTGTACCCCGTTGTCCGACTTGAAACGGGCTTCGCGCACCGGCCCGTTCGGAAGCACGAAGAATGGAATCTTATTCGCGCCGCCCATATATTGACCGACGGTGAACTGCGGGTTCTGGCCGACGTAGGGGAAGGCATTGATGCTTGGAGATGTTCCGCCGACGGCCGGTTGCGAATGGCAGGAGCTACAGGAATTGGAGTTAAACGTCGGTCCGAGCCCGCCGTTGCCGGGTGAAGTGTTTACAACGTCTTCGACTTCGATGAATTGGCTCTGACCGTTTTGAAAGAACGCCAGATCCTGCGACGAGATGTTCGTGAGCGGATTGCCGGCGCCGACCGTCACACCACGCGGGCCGGGGTCAAGGCTGTCGGAATCCGATTGTTGGCTGAACGCTCCCGCAGCGGCAAAGCCGAGCGCGAGAACAAAAAATAGAAAAGGTAACCGCTCGAGAGCGGCGAACTGGAAACGGAATTTCATGATTGTCTCCCCGAATTCTCCCGAGCTGGGATCCTGGAGAAAACCAAATTAGGCTGGCGACTGAAAGTCGAATGCACTCCGGAGCCGGGTGTGGGAAGGCCGACGCATCGAAGAGCTGCGTGCACGCGGCGGGGAGAGGCGGGCTCAAGTGAGAGCGTCGTTCCCAACTTCTACGTGACGCGACCTTCTGTTGGCTCGCAAGGCTATGCGAATGAAATTTTGGATACTACTGTACTCAAGTACCAATTAGGGTCAGGGACTTGGGATACTCCCGCGGAGTGGTACTTCGTAGGCGGAGAGATTCGGCAATTCACTGTGGAAGGATGTCAGTTTGGAGATTCAGCGGGGAGTCGGAAGAGGTAAAGAATGGGCGGCCTTCGAGGTGAGCGAAGGCCGCCCGGAATCATCCGCCGCAGAAAGCGTGCGGCAGGGGCTGCTCAGAATGATTTAGTGGGCCTTGGCCCAGTCGATGGCCAATTGGAGTTCGTGCTCGGCCTGGTGCAGGTGTTCTTCGGCCTTTGCACCGTGGCCTTCCATGTCAAAGTGGTTGGCCGCGCGGGCGCGTTCCATTTCGTGGATGGATTCAAAAATGTGCTTGTGAACTTCATCGAGATCGTGCCAATCGCGGACTCTCTGGGCAAACACCGCGCCCGCGACAAACGAAAGACCTAGAGCTGCAACGGCAAGTAGCTTTCTCATCGTTTTTCTTTCCTCCGGATTGAATTCGACACGGCACCTGTAGCGTACAAAATGTGCAAGACGGGGCTCAAGAAAATTGAGAATTTCCTGGGAGAGCGTGTGCTCAGCAGATTACCTGGCAGCAAGGACAGGCTGGAACGCGTTTTGTATCTCACCCGCGCAAAAGAAATGAGGAAAAAAGCGGGTCCTTCGCCAGCTGCGTCGGGTTCAAGATGACAGGCAGAGGAGCACCCGGGAAAGACGAGCCGCATTGCACTGTACGGTAATTTGCCGTACAGTTGTTGGGACGAGGTTACGATGGCCATGGAGCTCAGGAAAAAGCGACAGCAGGCTCGGAAGAATAAGCGAGTGGAAGCGCGGCTCAATCCCCAGCAGAAGCGGCGCATCGAATACGCGGCCAGGCTGCGTGGCACATCGATCTCCGACTTTCTGGTCTCCAGTGCCGATGACGCCGCAACGCGAACGATCGAACAACACGAAGTGTGGACGCTGACCGACCGGGATCGCGAAGTGTTTGTGAAGGCACTGTTGCATCCCGCAGCTCCCAACGCGCGCATGAAGGCAGCCGCGCGCCGCTACAGGAGCCGGGTGAGCGCTCCGTGAATCAGAAGCGGGGAGAGCCGCCGTACCGGATCGAACCGCTGGGCGAGGAGCACGACCGCGCGGCTTTTTCATGCGGCGTTGAGTCCTTAGACCTCTATCTCCAGAAGCAGGCCGGCCAAGATTCCAGCAAACACGTAGCGGCCGTTTTTGTAATCACTCCCAATGGCAAGACGATCGCCGGATTCTATACTCTCTCCGCCCACGTCATCGGCCTCGGCGAACTGCCGGCGAATATTGCGAAAAAGCTTCCGCGCTACCCAAACGTTCCGGCCACCTTGTTGGGCAGATTGGCGGTCAGCCAGGAATTCCGAGGCCAAGGAATGGGCGAGCTGCTGCTGCTGGACGCGCTCAAGCGTGTTCTCCTGAACAGTCGTGAGATCGCTTCCGCTGTGGTAGCCGTGGACGCGAAGGATGAGAATGCTCGCAATTTCTATTTGCGTTACGGTTTTATCCCGCTTCCTTCACAAGCAAATCGCCTGTTCTATCCCGTCAAGACCATCGATAAACTGTTCGGCCCAACGAGGGGATAGAAGAGAGGTCAGTCCGGCTGAGAGCAGTCGCCCTACGGTTATGTATTGATTGTGCCAAAGAGTTCAAGCGGACTCGATGCGCCGGTATATCCCTCCCGAACAGTTCGTTACAGGCAAGTATCGCGCGCGCGAACACACCGCGCTAGGACACGCGCACAGACTTGCCACGTTGTGCAGACCTGCAGGAGAATGTGCGCACACAATCGTTGTGATTCAGAACGGAGTCCTTTCCCATGATTGAGCGCAGTGTTCGTGAGGTTTTAAACTTGTACAACCCGGCTGATCCGCTCGAGAAAGCGTCAACGATTCCGGCTCCTTGGTACTTCGATACACGCATTGCGCAGCTGGAGCGCGAGAGCGTGTTTGCGGCGGGCTGGCAAGCGGTGGGCCGCGTCGATGCGGTGAAGGAGCCCGGACAATTTTTTAGCATCGACGTTAGTGGAGAGCCGTTGCTGATTGCGCGCGGCGAAGACGGCATCTTGCGCGGGTTCTACAACGTTTGCCGGCATCATGCTGCGGCGGTGGTGCCGGAGACGGCAGGGTGCGCGAAACAGTTTCGCTGCCCTTATCACGGGTGGACGTACGGCAACGACGGCGCGCTGAAGGGCATGGTGGAATTCGAAGGGGTTTGCAACTTTGACCGCAAAGACAACGGGCTGGTGCCGGTGCGCTTGGACGCATGGGAAAATTTCGTGTTTGTGAATCTCGACGGCAAAGCGGCCCCGCTGGCCGAATTTCTCGGCAAAGTGCCCGCGCTGGTGGCGCCGCTGAAAATCACCGAGAAGCTGCACTATTTCGACCGGCGCATTTACACGCTGAACTGCAACTGGAAAGTGTATGTGGACAATTATCTGGACGGCGGCTACCACGTCCCGCACGCCCACAAGGGATTGAGCAGCGTGGTGGAGTACACGAAATACACCATCGAAAATTTCGAGCGCTGCTGCCTGCAGTCCAGCCCGCTGGACAGCTCCGGCGCGCTGGAATCCTCGATCGGTTCGACGCGCCAGGGACACGCGTTCTATCTGTGGATCTATCCCAACTTCATGATCAACGCGTACTCCGGAGTGATGGACACGAACCTGGTGTTGCCGCTCGGCGGAGACAAGTGCGCGGTGATTTTCGATTACTACTTCGCGGACATCAGCTCCGCGGCCGCGCAACACCATCGCGAAAGCATCGCGGTCAGCGAAAAGGTGCAGGACGAGGACATGGCCATCTGCGATTCCGTGCAGCGCGGCCTCGCCTCGCGCGCCTATGTGGCCGGGCGACTCTCGGTCCGCCGTGAAGGCGGCGAGCATCTTTTCCACCGGTTGCTACACCACGATATGACCAGCGCGCTCAGCCGGCATGTTGCCGCCGGCTGAGCAAGACTCGAAGATAGACAATTCCACTAATGGACCTCCGCTCAGAATGGTGAGCGCACCGTCCAAATGGTTAGCGTATTCAGGTCGTCATCCACGGCGGCAAATCGAATGGCTCCCTCGGAAGTGCTGGTGGCAATTCCGAATGCCGCGCCAAGGAGCCCGCCGTCGAGTTGATAGGTGGCGACCAGCGTCCCTTCCTTCGTGAACTCCACTAGTTCATTCTGCGTGCCTCCCGGATTCACTCCATCGCCGTTGGCGGCGATCAGGTCGCCGTTTGCACCGAGCACCAATCCCAGCGGGCCGTGCAAATGCGTTTGATCCGCAAAAACCACAAAACCCGTGCCCGAGCTGTGCGTGCGCTTGGAGGCCTCGCCGATCCCGAAAATCTCGTTATCGGCTGTGGACGCCACGTACAAAACATCTCGGTCGGGATCGAACGCCAGACCCGTCGGCCCGACTCCCACAATCGCGGGAATGATTTGATGACCGAAGCCGGACCCGATCTCTGTCTTGCTGACCAAATCTACCCCACCGTTGCTGAACGAGAAGTTCAGCCGCGTCACCGTACCGCTCAGCAAATTGCTGACGAATACCTGCGCGGTCGATCCTTCATCGTTGATGGTCAGGTCCCACGGGCTATCGAGAAGCTTTTTATCATTGAGCGTTCTCACGAGGTTTCCGTTTCGATCGAAAATCTGGAGGGAACCCTCCCCAACTGCCGAGAAAGCGCCCGAACTCGAATATGTCACCGGTACATTTCCCACAATCACGAAGCCGCGGGAAAAGACTCCAAGAGCCGTGGACAACCCGATGAGGGAAGAAGTTGCGAAGACGGTCTGCTTACCCGTTGGCGAGATGCTGACGATGGTCGTGCCGGTTCCCTCAAGGCCACTGTTGGCGTTGAAGTTCGAAACCAGTACGTCGCCCGCCGCGATGCTGCCTCCGGAAGGGAAATTGCCGGGGACGAAGGCCACACCATAGGGATTCAAATCTCCATTGGGTGGCACCGTAGAGTCGGTGATGCTCTGGAGCGAATCCAAAATCGAATTGTGCCGTAAGAACCAGGTTTCTTGAGCGGGTACAAGGCCGCTGAAAACAGAAAGGCAGGTCAACGCGAAGAAGGTTCGCAATAGCAACTTGGTCACGACGCTTCTCCTTAGTTTTGTTTTCCCCAGGTTTGAAGCTTTCGCCGGACACACTAGCACCGCGTGACGCCGGGGCTTGTCCCTGGCTTGTAAGAAGCTTGTAAAGGATGTGTTTGGGAACGCGGCTTAATTTCTCTGAGGAATGGGCGTTTCCTTCCCGCTATTTCCGTCTTGTAGCATTACGCTTATAGATTACTCAAAGATAATAGTCTTGTTGCCGTACAGCAGGATGCGGCTTTCGATGTGCCAGCGCACGGCGCGGGAGAGCACGACCTTCTCCACGTCTCTTCCCTTCTCGACCATGTCTTCGAGGGAATCGCGATGCGAAATGCGCACGACGCCCTGTTCGATGATGGGCCCATCGTCGAGGACTTCGGTGACGTAGTGCGCGGTGGCGCCGGTCAGCTTCACGCCGCGGTCGTGGGCCTGCTGGTGCGGCTTCGCGCCGACGAACGCCGGCAAGAACGAATGATGAATATTAATGATGGGTTGCGGATATCGCATGATGAAGTCCGTCGAAAGCACTTGCATATAGCGCGCCAGCACGGCGAGATCGATGTTGTTGGCACGGAGAAGTTCGAGCTGCTGCGCTTCCGCTTGCGGCTTGTTTTCCTTGCTGATGGGAATATGGTGAAAGGGCACGCCGTAAAAATCGGCGTGACGTTTGGTGTCCGGATGGTTGCTGATGATCAGCGGAAAATCGCACCGCAACTCCCCATTGCGCTGGCGATAGAGCAGGTCCACCAGGCAGTGATCGTACTTGGAAACGAAAATTGCCACGCGCGGGCGGTAGTGGCCCAGGGTCATGACCCAGTTCATGCCGAATTTGTGCGCCACGGGGCCGAACGCGGCGTCGAAATCCTTCAGGTCCAGCCGGAAGCCCTCTAGGTCCCACTCCACGCGCGCCAGATAGTAGCGCTCTTCGCCGGCCAGATGCTGTTCGAAATGGAGAATGCTGCCGTCATAGCGGTAGATGAATTCGGAGA
Organism: Candidatus Acidiferrales bacterium; assembly: GCA_963734105.1. GTDB lineage: Bacteria > Acidobacteriota > Terriglobia > Acidiferrales > UBA7541 > Acidiferrum. Next base: position 6,428 of record CAVTFW010000004.1, read on the forward strand.
TGGTTGCGTCCAGACCTCTGCGGTCCGGGCATTGCACAAGAAGGATCGCGGTCTGCTTCATGGGGAGGCTCCTGGAGAAGGAGATATTGTACGAGAAGCGCGGGGAAATTGGTGAGCCTCATAAAATGGCGAAAACGGCGAGATGAGCGGGCTGCGCGGGGTCACGGTCATCGAGCAGCGAGAAGACCGCGCTCGAAAAAAGAAAGGCCGGCAGAAGATCCGCCGGCCCTTTCCCGTCGCAAATGCCTACAGCTTTTCGAAGAAGTGGGCGATTTTCTTGCCGCCTTCTTCCGTGTAATAAACAGTGACTTTGCCGGTTTTGTCCGCGCCTTTGCCGATGTCCTTCGCGGCGTCGGCCGTGTCGTGGCCCGCGACATCGAAGCTGCGCTCGGTACCGTCGGCCGCTTTCACGACAACGGTCTTGCCGTCCTTGCCGACCTTGGTCACCGTGCCGTCCACGTACTTCAGGCCGTCCTTGCCGACTTTGTCCACCTCGGTCGCGGTCTTCTCCGTGCCCTTTTCCGTATAGTGCACCACAACTTCGGATCCCTCGGAAAGGCCTCGGAAAGCGTCCTTGGCGCCGGCGGCGGTTTTGTCCGCGCCCGTAACGGCGGTTTTATCGACGAAATGTACGGTATGCTCCGTGCCATCCTTGGTCTTGACGACCACGGTTTTGGTCGCGGAGTCGAGTTTAGTGATGGTGCCGTGAACGGCCGTGACCACGTCGTCCGCCGCGCGAACGGCGAATGTCAACAGTGCGGCTAAAGCGAGATAGCGAAGCAAATTCTTCATTGCGAAATGCCTCCAGGTTAGTTCGAACCACTTGTTAGAATACCAAAAGAGGTAATCAGATGCATTTGCCAAATCCGAGGGGAGGCGCGTTGGCCTCCGGAGCGCCAAGAAAAACAGAAAGGCAACCATCCTCTCAATCATGGTAAGATTGTCTTACCATGAGGACACGCGTTTCCACAAAGGGACAAGTGGTTATTCCCCAGGCTGTTCGCGATAAACTTCAGCTTCGTCCCGGTGACCCGCTGGACACTCGCATCGAAGGCGGCCACATCCTCTTGATTCCCACCCGGAAGCGTTCTCGCAAGGCGCGCATCCTTCACGATCCCCTTACAGGGTTGCCTGTCTTGACCGCGGGCCGAAATGCACCGCGCCTGACGAGCAAACAGGTCGCCGAGATCCTGGCGGAATTCCCGTGACCTATCTTCTGGACGTGAATGCCTTGCTCGCACTGGGAATCCAGGAGCACGAATTCCACGCGCGCACCGCAAAATGGGTGAAAAAAGCGGCAGCCGGCGGTTCGGCATTTGCCTCTTGCGCGATCACCGAACTGGGGTTTTTGCGCGTCCTTCTTCAAGCCTCGTACGCGGGCGCCACCGTTGCCCAAGGGCAGAAACTGTTGGAGCTTCTGAAGTCCTCCAGGCAACTCCGCTTTCAGTTTCTCGCTGACGATCAGGACGCGTCCCATCTTCCCCATTGGGTGAAATGGCCCAAGCAAATCACCGCTGGCCACCTGGCCGCGCTGGCCAAGGCACACGGCGCTGCTCTAGCCACATTGGATGAAGGCATTCGCGGAGCCTATGTCATTCCACTCTAGAGGAGAGCAAGGCTCTGCTCGTGACACGGGTTCCCATATACAAGTCCACCGGGATTGCCATCGCTAAGGCTTTTTCGGCGGCGGGTAGTCCTTCAATAGTTTCTCAATGGCCTTGTCCATGTGCTTCTGTTTCTTATCTGGCTTGGCGTCTGCGTCGATCGCATTGGACACCACGCCGCGCCATACCAACTGCTTTCTCGCCAAATCATACATGTCCAGAACCAACTGCCCGGAATGTACGATCGTAGTCGTCGCCCCCGCCGTTCCCGAAGTTGCTCCCGCTGCCGATCCGTACGACGCGCCAAAGTTGTAGTGCCTCAACTGCTTGTCGTTGCCGCGAGCGATCTGATAACCGATATAGAGATCCGCCTTGTCCGATTGCGACTCTGTCAGGCCCTTTTTGCCAAGTTCCGTGCCCAGCGTCCCGATAAGTTGGTCCGCGGTCAGCTCATCCAATTGCTGCCCGTTCTCGATACTCACCCACTTATAGGTTTTGTAATTATAGAAATTGGCATTCTTGTCAAAACTGTAGTTTACGCCCTGGGCATCCACGTGGCCCACTCCCAGAGCCAATAGCAGAAAGGCAAGAAGGAAGTATTTCTTCATTGGAATTTCGTCCTCAGGCGCCCCAACCCAGTTCGCTCGCCGACCCTCAGAATATACCCGTGAGTGGAGCGCAGCGCTATAGCTAGCTCAGACGCTTCAGGACTTCTCCGTGAAGGACAGCAAGAGATTTTCGGACACGCACGGAAGGGGGTATGCCATGTTCGACTTTGACGCCGCATCCGCAACGTTCGCGCCAGCCACGTCGACCAGCAAGCCGCCGCATTGGCACGACGCCAAGTGCGGCGCCGCATGCCACACGCTAGCAGCGCCTAAGGATTACATTTTCACGGCATACCCAAAAAGGTGAACCCTGTTAGGCGCTGTCCAAGTCTCGATTCGTCCGCAACCCGGAAACTATCGTTTCGTTGCCACGGGGATGAATAGTTGGCAATTCGTCCTTGTGCCGCAAATTGCTCTATTTCAAGATGAGGGTTGCCCTAGTCACGCGGAAGGAAATCTTGGATATGACTAAACCCATTCTGGTGGTAACCAGCCGTTATGCGAAAGAAATCGAAAACCGTATCGACCGCGACTTCAACGCCCGGCGAAATCCGAACCAGTTTCCTTTCAGCCAGCAGCAGTTGCTTTCCGCAGCCGAAGGAGCCGACGCCCTGTTCATCACGCCGGCAGACCGGTTGGACTCCGGCTTTTTCGAGAAAGTCGCGCCAACGATAAAAGTCATCGCCACGTATTCGGTTGGCTTTGAGCATATCGATCTGGAAGCCGCCGCTCGCAGGAAGATTTCGGTCGCTTACACCCCAGGTGTCAACCATGATGCAACCGCCGATATCGCCATGCTGCTTTTACTTGGCGCTTCGCGTCGCGCGTACGAGGCCCAGGAACTGGTTCGAACAGGAGCTTGGAGACCCTTGAGTCCCGACATGCTCTTGGGCTGGCAAGTTGGCGGCAAGATTCTCGGCATTTTCGGAATGGGCCGCGTGGGACAAGCTCTGGCGCGGCGAGCGCGAGGATTCGGAATGAAGATTCACTATTGCAACAATTCTGAGTTACCCGCGGAAATCGCAGGAGACGCCGTCTACCACAAGGATCCTTCGGATCTTCTTCGCGTAAGTCAGTTCTTGAGCCTGCACGCGCCGGAAACTCCTCAGACCCACCATTTCTTGAACTCCAAAGCCATAAGCCTTCTGCCCCCCGGGGCCATCGTGGTGAACACCGCTCGCGGTGGATTGGTGGCCGATGACGACCTCATCGTTGCGCTCAAGAGCGGGCGGGTCGCCGCGGCCGGACTTGACGTATTTGAAGGCGAGCCAAGACTTAACCCGGAATATGTTTCGCTGAAAAATACATTTCTATTGCCGCATGTCGGCAGCGCCACGATCGAGACGCGGACAGCAATGGGCATGCTGGCCCTGGACAACGTGGACGCGGTCCTGAGCGGCAGGCCTGCGCCGACCCTCGTCCGGCCCTAGTCGCAGCCCCACGTCTGATAAGCGTATCGGAACGATACAGCGGGGCTTCCCCAACAAGGTCTATCGCCTAGCCGTTCGGGCGGCGCTGTGCCGTCCAAAGCAGTTAGCCAATCTGCGATCATCCAAGAGGCAAGTACACGTGCGCCAAGTGCGGCCACTTCTCCGCACAGCGCGTTTATCGGCCACAACGATCGCCAATCCCTCTTGAGTCGGCCGAACTCCCCTGCTTTTTGCGCTAGACTACTTTCCCGTTCCCGCCTGCGCCGCATATCCCGGAACTCCCAGTTGCCAGAACAGAAATGCCACCTCATCGGCAAGCTCCGCATCCCGCTGAGACTTCGTTGACCCGATGCCGTGTCCCGCGTCGTAGTCTACGCGCAAGAGTACCGGCTTGCCGCTGCTCGTCGCAGCCTGCAAGGCCGCCGACATCTTGGCAGCTTGCCACGGCGCCACGCGCGGATCATTCACGCCCGTTGTCAGCAGAATTGCGGGATACGGCGTATTTGGTTTCACGTGTTGGTAAGCGTCCATCGCGTAAAGCGCCTTGAAGCCGTCCGCCTCTTTCACCGTTCCGAACTCCGGAATATTCGCCGGGCCGCTGGCCATCAGTTCCGAGCGCAGCGAGTCTGAATCCCCCACGCGAATCAGCGCGGCCCCGAACAGATCCGGCCGCTGTGTGATGGCTCCGCCAATGGTGACTCCGCCGGCGCTGGTTCCTTCGCCCGCCAGGTGCGCTGGCGAAGTGTATTTGTGCTCGATCAAATATTGCCCACCCGCCAGAAAGTCATCGATGGTGTGTTGCTTAGTCAGCTTCTGCCCGCCCACGTGCCAATCCTCGCCGTATTCGCCGCCTCCGCGCGCGTGCGCCACCGCATAAACGCCGCCTTGCTCCAAAAATGCCAGCCACGTCGGACGAAACCCCGGATCGAGAGTAATCCCGTAGGCTCCGTAGCCCTCAAGCCACGTCGGATGCGAGCCATCCATCGCCAAGCCCTTCTTGCGAATGATCGAAAGCGGCACCATCGTTCCGTCCGCGCTCTTGGCCTTCACTTCTTCCGATTCGATTTGAGAAAAATCCACCGGCGAAGGCGCCACCAGCGCCGTGTCCGTCAGCTTCCCGCTCTTCGCGTCCAGCTCGTACCACAACGGTGATTTCGTCCACGAGGTCAGCTCCAGCCAAGCGCCCGCCTCCGTCGGATTCGTCACCAATGACTGGATCGCCCCCTCGAACGGCAGTTTCAACTCCTCAATCTTTCCGCCACTGTACGCTAGCCTCCGCAGCCGGCCGATGCCGCCATCCAGATCTTGCACGTACACCGCATCTTCGGCCGCCGAAATGTTCACCACCACCACTTCGCTCGCAGGCACCGTCACTTCCGCACGCGCCAGATCCGGCGCGCCCAGGCCCGTCCGCAAAACCTTAAATCGCGACGCATCTTTGTGCGACAGCAGATAAATTTGATCTCCGTGCACATCCAGCCCGGTGACCGCATCCGATTCGTCCGCGACCTTTTTCCACGTTGTGCTCGCGCCAATATTCCCGTCGAGCGGCGTCGCATAAATATCGATCTCTCTCTTCACGCCATGGATCACCAGCCCCACCAGATATTTGGGCGCCCCCGGCGAATAGGCCAGCACCGTAAAGTCGTTCTCGTCGACTTTCACATTCGGATTCGCCTCATAGCCAAACACCAGCGGTTCCTTGTCGGGATCGCCTCCCAGCGTGTGCCGGTAAACCTTCAGCTTTTGATACTTCGCGGTCGGCGGCGAATCCGGCCCCAACTTTTGCGCCCGTGTATAAAAGAAGGTTTTGCCGTCCGGCAGCCAAGTCGGCGACGCAAACTCCGCGCGATCGATGCTGTCGCTCAGCACCTTTCCGCTGGCGCTCTCCAACACGTGCAGCACGCTCTCCTCAGAGCCGCCGGGTGAAACTCCGTACGCCACGTATTTTCCGTCGATCGACGGCTGGAAATAATCGATCGAATAATGCGTGCCCCCAGCGCTGGTCAACTTCTCCGGATCGACCATCAGCCGCTCCGGCGCGCTCACGCTGTCCCGCACATACAGCTTGCGATTGTCCGAGCCTGGCGCCGTCTTATAGTAAAAATAATGTCCGCCCCACACCTGCAACGCCGAAACGACGTCGCCCGCGTTGTCCAGTTCCTTTATCCGCGCCAGCAATTTATCCCGCCCGGGAATCCGCGCCAACACCGCCCGCGTGTAGTCGTTCTGCGCCTTCATCCACGCAACGACTTCGGGATCCGCCGTGTTCTCCAGCCAGCGATACGGATCAACCACCTTCGCGCCAAAAAACTCCTCCGTCACCGGGCGCACCGGCGTCTTCGGCAATTGCGATTGCGCCACAGTCAAAAGCGGCACAAGCGCCAAAACAGGAAGCCCGATGCAAATCAATCGCCTCATAGGATGGTCCTTTCGACTCAGCGGATAATTAGCAGGTTAAAACCATAACTTGGCCCCACGCATCACTTCAAGCTCTTTGTTGCCACCATTCACGCCCCACCGCGCCTCGCCTCGTGTCCAAACGCAATGCTCCAAGGCAAAACTGCAAGCTCCACACGCCGTAGCTGCGTGCCGCATAGCCGGAAACTGAGACCCTGCCGCCTCCATGGCTTCGTTGACCGCGGCTGGCCGCTAACTTATAATTTTTAAGCAGGTTAAGTTGAGGTAGCCCGCCGAATTGCCGCAGGGTAATTCCAGAAATTTCCGCAGAAGGCGCGGGGTAGGAACCGGGGATTGTGTATCGCGCGAATGGTTGCCGCCTGCGCGCGGCCTTTATCGACATTGGAATCTGCAAAAGGGAGAAGACGAAATGGCGGAAGCGACTTGCCGGAGAGAGCTGGACCTGGAGATTCCGGCGGAGGAAGTGACCAAGGCCACGGAGAAGGTGGCCAAGGATTTCGCGAAGATTGCGCGCGTGCCGGGATTCCGTCCGGGGAAAGCGCCGATTTCGCTGATCAAGAAGCGGTTTGCCGACGACATCAAGGGCGAAGTGGTGCAAAAGCTGGTGCCGGTGCACGTCGAAAAGGCAGTGGCCGAGCAGAAGCTCACGCCAGTTTCGCAGCCGCAGGTGGACAAGCTCGAATTCGCGGAGGGCCAGCCGCTGAAGTTCCGCGCATCGTTTGAAGTGCTGCCGGAGTTCCCCCTTGGGAATTACAAGAACCTGGAAATCGAGATGCCGGAGATGACCATCACCGATGAGAGCGTGGCCAACACGCTCTCGGAGATGCAGCAGCGCGCCGCGACCTTTGCCCCGGTCGAGGGCCGCGCCATTGAGAACGGCGATTTCGTGCAAGTGAAGTTGTTGGGCACGCCCGAAGGCGGCGGTGAGCCGCTGCAGGCGGAAAGCGTGCTGTGCCACGTGGGCGCGGAAGAGACCATGGAGCCGTTCAACGAAAACCTGCGCGGCGCGAACATCGGCGAGCACAAGAATTTCGACGTGGAATACCCCGCCGATTACCCGGACGCCAAGCTGGCCGGGAAGAAGTTCCATTACAGCGTGGACATTCTGGGCATCAAGACCAAAAAGCTGCCGGAAATCGACGACGAATTTGCCAAGGACGTCAGCGACGCCGCCTCTCTCGACGAATTGAGGACCAAAATCCGCGAAGGCCTGGTGCACGAGCGGGATCACCGCTTGAAGGAACTGCAGAGCGAAAAGGTCCTGGCGGAACTGGTCAAGCTCCACGACTTCCCAGTGCCGGAATCGCTGGTGGAGCATCAAATGGACGTGCGGCTGGAGCGCGTGGTGCGTTCGCTGGCGCAGCAGGGCGTGGACCCCCGCGCGGTGAATGTCGATTGGGTCTCGCTGCGGAAACGCCAGGAAGAGCGCGCCAAGGATGACGTGAAGGCGGAACTGGTGATCGACCGCATCGCCACTGAGGAGAAGATCGAGGTCACCGACGAGGAGTTGGAGCACGAGCTCCAGCATGTGGCCGGCCATAGTGGCGAATCCGCCGAAGCCCTTCGCGCGCGTTTGACAAAGCAGGGTGCGCTCGATAGGATGAAAGCTAAGTTGCGGAGTGACAAAACCGTGAATTGGCTGGCGCAGAACGCACAGGTCAAAACGGTCGCCGCAGCGAGCTCCAAGTGAAGCCAACCTCGCGTTAACAGGCAAACTTTCTCACATGAAAAACTTCGACGATCCGCAATATTACGCGACCACCTTGGTTCCCATGGTCGTGGAGCAAACCAGCCGCGGCGAGCGCGCCTATGACATCTATTCGCGCCTCCTGAAGGAACACATCGTCTTTATTGGCACGCCCATCGACGATCACGTTGCCAACCTCGCCACCGCTCAAATGCTCTTCCTGCAGGCCGAGGATCCGGAAAAAGACATCCAGCTCTACATCAATTCTCCCGGCGGCTCCATCACCGCGGGCTTTGCGATTTATGACACCATGCAGTTCGTCAAGCCGGACGTGGTCACCACCTGCGTCGGCCAGGCGGCTTCCATCGCCGCGGTTCTGCTGGTCGGCGGCGCGCCCAAGAAGCGCTTCTCCCTGCCCAATTCACGGATTCTGATTCACCAGCCCTGGATGAGCGGCCTCGGCGGCCAGGCCACGGACATCGACTTGCACGCGAAAGAGATTCTGCGTATGCGCGCGACCATCAACCAACTGCTTGCCAAACATACCGGGCAACCCGTCGAGCGCATCGAGAAGGACGTCGAGCGCGATTACATCATGAACCCGGAGCAGGCCAAGGAATACGGGATGATCGATGAGATTATCTTCAAACACCGTTAGCGAATTCTTAGAACCGGCCCGGGCGCTCCCGCGGTGGTGACTGCCCTGCAAATACGTTTTCAACAGCGAGTTCCTGATAGACGGCAGCGGCGCGATATTCTATTTCGCCCGGGAAAGATTCGGCCTACAATGAGGAATCATGACTCCAGGGACTGATCTGGAGGAGAGGCCCGCTCAATCGTGAAAAAATATAGCCCAGACGAACCCCTGCGCTGTTCCTTCTGTCATAAGACACAGGAACAGGTGGAGAAGCTAATCAGTTCGCCTTCGGACTACCCGCGGGCGTACATCTGCAATGAGTGCGTGGGCGTTTGTCAGACCATCCTGGAAGACGAAAAACGCGAGCAGGCCGCAGCCCCTGCCCGCCGCTTGCCGCGTCCCCCGGAGATCAAGCAGTTCCTGGACGGCTACGTCATCGGGCAGGACCGCACCAAGAAAAAGCTGGCTGTCGCGGTCTATAACCACTACAAGCGCATCTTCCTGAACAAGCAACCCGGCGAAGTCGAGCTGAGCAAGTCCAATATTCTGTTGATCGGCCCGACGGGCACCGGCAAAACGCTCCTGGCGCAGACGCTTTCGCGCATGCTGGACGTGCCCTTCGCCATCGTCGACGCCACTACCCTCACCGAGGCTGGCTACGTCGGCGAGGACGTCGAGAACATCATTCTGAAGCTGCTGCAGGCGGCCGACGGCGACGTGCAGAAGACCCAGCAAGGCATCATTTACATCGACGAAATCGACAAGATTGCCAAGAAGGACGAGAACCCCTCCATTACCCGCGACGTCAGCGGCGAAGGCGTGCAGCAAGCGCTGCTGAAGATTCTCGAGGGCACCGTGGCCAACGTGCCTCCCCAGGGCGGCCGCAAACATCCGCATCAGGAATTTACCCCCGTGGACACCACCAACATCTTATTTCTGTGCGGCGGCGCCTTCGTCGGACTGGAAAAGATTATCGAGCGCCGAGTGGGCCGCCGGTCGCTCGGCTTCCATACGGATGCCGCTCCAACGACCGCACAGCGCCGCAACACCGAGCTTCTCGAGCAGGTTCAGCCCACCGACCTGATCAAGTACGGGCTGATCCCCGAATTCGTGGGACGCTTGCCCGTCGCCGGCGTCATGAGCGACTTGGACAAGGGCGCGTTGATGAAGATTTTGACGGAGCCCAAGAACGCGCTGCTCAAGCAGTACCAGCGGCTCTTCGAATTTGAGAACGTTCGCCTGCGCTTTACCGACGACGCCCTGGAGACCGTGGCGGAGTTGGCTCTTCAGCGCAAAGTCGGGGCGCGCGGCTTGCGTATGATCCTCGAAGACCTCATGCTGGAATTGATGTATCACTTGCCGATGCAGAAGAGAGTGCGCGATTTCGTGGTCAACGCCGATATGGTGCGCGGCCGCGAGATCAATTGGAGTTTGCTCGAGAAGGCCGGATAACGGCCATTTCGCACGACCAAGGGGATTTCAGGGGCCTGCATGTTCAACCGCGAAAAACAAGAATTGAAGCGCGTACCCATGATGCCGGTGCGCGATATGGTCATCTTCCCGCAGCAGATGACGCCGTTTATCGTCGGCCGGGAAGCCAGCGTCCGCGCGCTGGAAGAAGCGCTCGCCGGGGACAAGAAGATCTTTCTGTCCACCCAGCATGACGCCTCAATCGACGACCCGAAGCCCGAGGAGATCTACGCGGTCGGGACCCTCGCGAATATCGTGCAAAGCGTGAAGCTGCCCGACGGCAACATCAAGGTTCTCGTCGAAGGCGTCGAGCGCGCCCGTTCTCTTTCCATCACCACAGACGAAGGCTTTTTCCGCGCCAATCTCCGGCTGCTCGCCGCGCGCATCGAAACCAACCCACAGGTCGAGCAACTCGTCCAGAAGGTCACCAACCTCTACGAGCAGTTCATCAAGCTTTCCCAAAGCCTCAATTACGACACCATGATTGCCGCGGCTCGTGTGGACGATCCCGCGCGCCTCTCGGACACCATCGCCGCCAACCTGCAGCTTCCCGTGGACGAAAAACAGGACCTGCTGGAGACCGCGGACCCCCTCGAACGCCTCAACCGCGTGGCCGATATCCTGGAGATTGAGCTCGAAAAGCTGAACGTCGACCGCAACATTAATACACGCGTGAAGCGCCAGATGGAGCGCGCGCAAAAAGAGTATTACCTGAACGAAAAGCTGAAAGCCATTCAGAAAGAATTGGGCCGCGGCGAGAAAAACGAAGTCGAGGAACTCAAGAAAAAGATCGATTCCGCCGGCATGCCCAAGGACGTGCATGAAAAGGCCATCACCGAACTGAAGCGCCTGGAACTCATGCCCCCCATGTCCGCGGAATCCACCGTCAGCCGCAACTATGTGGATTGGTTGATTGCCGTGCCCTGGAAGAAGCGTTCGAAGGAGATTCGCGACATCAAGGCCGCGGAGAAAATCCTGAACGACGAGCACTATGGCCTGGAAAAAGTAAAAGAGCGCATCCTGGAATTCTTGGCGGTCCGCCAACTGGTGAAGAATCCCAAAGGCTCCATCCTGTGCTTTGTCGGGCCTCCGGGCGTCGGCAAGACCTCTCTCGCCATGTCCATCGGCCATGCCACCGGACGGAAGTTTGTCCGTGTCTCCCTTGGCGGCGTGCGCGATGAGGCGGAAATTCGCGGCCATCGCCGGACCTACATCGGCGCCCTGCCCGGCCAGATCATCCAGATGATGAAAAAAGCCGGCACCGTGAATCCGATTTTCGTGCTTGACGAAGTGGATAAGATGTCCACGGACTTCCGCGGCGACCCTTCGGCCGCGCTCATGGAAGTGTTGGACCCGGAACTGAATCACAGCTTCACCGATCATTATCTGGACGTCGAGTACGACCTCTCGAAGGTCATGTTTGTATGCACCGCCAACGTGCTGCACACCATTCCGCAGCCCTTGCAGGACCGCATGGAAATCTTGCGCCTGCCCGGCTATACGGAGCAGGAAAAACTGGAGATCGCCAAGCGCTTCCTGGTGAAGCGCTCGCGGGAAGCCACCGGCCTGGCGGAAAAGAACCTTAGCTTCACCGATGAGGGGCTGTTGCACATGATCCGGCATTACACGCATGAAGCCGGCGTGCGCAACCTGGAACGCGAGATCCAAAATATCGCCCGCAAGATGGCCCGCCGCGTGGTCGCCGATGGGCGGGAAACCAACGTGGAGATCTCGCCGGAAAACGTGAAGGACTTCCTCGGCGTGCTCAAGTACCGCGAATTCTGGCTCGAAAAGCAGAACGAAGTCGGCCTTGCCACCGGACTGGCCTGGACCGAAGTTGGCGGCTCCGTGCTGGTCACCGAAGCCGCAATCATGGAAGGCAAGGGCCGGCTGACCCCGACCGGAAAACTCGGCGAAGTCATGCAGGAATCGGCGCAAGCCGCGATGAGCTATGTGCGCTCGCGCACGGCCACCTTGGGCCTGCAAAAGGATTTTTACCGCTCCATCGATATTCACGTGCACGTGCCGGAAGGCGCCATCCCGAAAGATGGACCTTCGGCCGGCATCACCATCTGCACCTCCATCGTGAGCGCTCTCACTCGCAATCCCGTTCGTTGCGACGTAGCCATGACCGGGGAAATCACGTTGCGCGGCAAAGTTCTGCCCATCGGCGGCGTCAAGGAGAAGCTCCTGGCCGCCCACCGAATGGGCTTGCGCACCATCGTGCTTCCGAAGGATAATGAAAAGGACCTATCGGAAATCCCTCAGGAGATTCTCTCCAGCCTGAAGATGCATTTCGTGGAAACCATGGATGAAGTGTTGCAGATTGCGCTGGAGCGGCCGGTTGTGCCCCTGGAACACCCCGGGGTTGCGCCCGTGGACGAGCCGTACACCGGTGGCGCTGATAAAGACACGAGTTTGACCAATTAGTGCCGTTCCAACCCCCCGCGGCGGGGCCAATTGACGGCCCCAAGATCGGGCGCGAACACTTAAAGAGCATTTTCAAAGGGATTTGCCCGAACAGGTTGGAACAGTATTAAGCAGCGTTTTCCAGGCACGGCCTGCACCTGCGGGCTGCCGTGCGCTTCAGGCCTGGAGCTGCTTCCGGTTGCTGGCAGTTTGGTTCGCCCACCCCGGCGGTGCTTCAGTTCCGCTGGAAGGTATGCCGCCGCGCAGTCCAGTTTTAGGAAGACACGGTCAAGTTCAACAATCACCACATCACTAAAGTAAGGATATATGGCAAAAGAAACGACCCCCGAAAGCAACAATCAAGTGAGCATCAGCCTGGCTGAGCTCAAGGAAAAAAACATCACCGATCTGGCCAAGATTGCCAAGGAATTGAACATTCCCGGCGCCAGCGGCATGCGCAAACAGGAGTTGATCTTCCAGATCCTCCGCGCGCAGACGGAGAAAAGCGGCTTGATCTTCTCCGAAGGCGTCCTGGAATGCCTCCCGGACGGTTTCGGCTTTCTCCGCGCACCGGAGTACAACTATCTCCCGGGGCCGGACGACATCTATGTCTCTCCCTCGCAGATTCGCAAGTTTGACCTGCGCACCGGCGACACCGTCTCGGGGCAGGTGCGTCCTCCCAAGGACGGCGAGCGTTACTTCGCGTTGATCAAGGTGGAAGCCGTCAATTTTGAGGACCCCGAAGTTGCGCGCAACAAGATTTTCTTTGACAACCTCACCCCGCTCTATCCCCAGGGCCGCCTCAAGATGGAAACCACCAAGGAAAACCTGACCGGCCGGGTGCTGGACCTGCTCTGCCCCGTCGGCAAGGGTCAGCGCGGCCTGATTAATGCGCCGCCGCGCACCGGCAAGACCATGATGCTTCAGTCCATCGCCAATTCCATCACCGTCAATCATCCGGAGGTGGCGCTGATCGTGCTCCTCATCGATGAGCGCCCGGAGGAAGTCACGGATATGCAGCGCACCGTGAAGGGCGAAGTCATCAGCTCGACGTTTGACGAGCCGCCCCAGCGCCATATTCAAGTAGCGGAAATGGTACTGGAAAAGGCCAAGCGCCTGGTGGAGCACAAGCGCGACGTGGTCGTGCTGCTGGACTCCATCACGCGTCTCGCGCGTGCCTACAACGCCGTCACTCCTCCATCCGGCAAAGTGCTCTCGGGCGGTATCGATGCCAACGCCTTGCAGCGCCCCCGCCGCTTCTTCGCCGCCGCTCGTAACGTGGAAGAGGGCGGCTCGTTGACCATCATCGCTACGGCGTTGATCGACACCGGCAGCCGCATGGACGACGTCATCTTCGAAGAGTTCAAAGGCACCGGCAACATGGAAATCTATCTCGACCGCCGCCTCGCGGATAAGCGCGTGTTTCCGGCCATCGACATTCAGCGTTCCGGCACGCGTAAGGACGAGCTGCTGCTCCCGCCGGATGAGCTGAGCCGCGTGTGGGTGTTGCGCAAGGTGCTCAGTCCGCTTTCGACCGTGGAGGCTATGGAACTGCTACTCAGCCGCCTCACCAAGTCGAAGTCCAATATGGAATTCCTCAGCTCCATGTCCGCTCCGGCCTGAGGAAAGAGTTTTTCATTCGGAACCCCCTTCCCGCGGGCCATGCAATGGCTTGCCGGCACCGAAGCGTGAAAACGCAAAGCTCGTCATGTTTGAGGGGTACTTCTATGCACGAGAGATTCATCGCGCGCCAGCCGATTTTTGACAAGCGGCTCCGCGTGTTCGCTTACGAGCTGCTTTACCGCGGCGGCCCGCAGAATTTTTTCCAGGCCGGCCGTAATCCCTCTTCCAGCGTAATCGCCGATGCCATAACGCTTCATGACCTGCAGATGCTCACCGGCCACGTGCGCGCCTTCGTGAATGTCGATGAGCTTGCCCTGCGCCTCGGCGCGCCGCGATTGCTTCCTGCCGACCGCATCGTCGTGGAGATCCTGGAAACCGTTAAGCCTTCGGAGGAAATCGTGAAAGCTTGCCGCGAGCTTCGCGCCGCGGGCTATATCCTCGCTCTCGATGATTTTCTCGATGCGCCGGAGCTGGAACCGCTGGTTGAGCTTGCGCAGTTTCTCAAGGTCGATTTCCAACTGTTGGACGCGGACGGGCGCGAACGCCTCGCCAAAAAATACCGCAGCCGAAACGTTTCCCTGCTCGCCGAAAAAGTGGAAACCGAAAACGAACTGGCGGAGGCGCGCAGCCTGGGTTTCACTTATTTTCAGGGCTACTTCTTCTGTAAGCCGTCCATGATTCAGACGCGCGATATTCCGGGGAACAAGCTCATCCAGATTCAATTGCTCAACGCCGTCGCCGGCTCCGAGCTCGACTACGATGTAATCGAAGGGCTCTTGCGGCAGGAGCCTTCGCTGCTCTATCGCCTGCTGCGCTACCTCAACTCGCCTGCGCTTGGCCTGCGCTCGGAAGTTCACAGCGTTCGCCATGCGCTCGCGCTGCTGGGAGAACAGGAGTTTCGCCGCTGGGTTTCGATTTTTGCCGTGATCGCCCTGAGCAGCGGCAAGCCTCCCGAACTGGTCCGCACCGCCCTGACCCGCGCTTATTTCTGCGAGGAATTTTCCGGCGCCACCGGCCTGAACGAGAAAAAAGCCAGCCTTTTCCTCATGGGCCTGCTCTCCATCACGGACGCGCTCCTGGACAAACCCATCGCCGAAGTGCTCGATTCCCTGCCCATTGCGCAGGAAGTGAAGACCGCTTTGATCGGCGGCGCAAACCGGCACCGCGACGTATACGAATTGCTGCTCGCTCTTGAACGCGCCGAATGGCCGAAGCTCTCCGCCTTCACCGAACGCCTGGGCTGCTCCGAGGAAACCGTTCCTGGCTCCTACCAGGCCGCCATCCAAAAAGCCTCCGCCGTAGCCGTCTAGCCCGCGTGTCCTCACAAACTCCGAATCATCCGTGGGTCCAGTTCAACAATATCTTGCCATCCTGAGGCCCCGCGCTTTTTGCGGGGCCGAAGGATCTCAACTTCGAAATCGCGCAAAGTGTCAGCTGAGATCCTTCGGAGCGCAAACGACGCGCTCCTCAGGATGACAACGGGTTGTGGACATCCGGCAACGGACAACATTTCTCGTTGTGAAAAAATCCGGATCTTCGATTACTTTTGGCGTTCGTTGGCGAGAAACACGATCAACCGCGCGGTCTCCTCGACGCCCATGGCGGTGTTGTCGATGAGCACGGCATCCTTCGCGCGGACGAGCGGGGAAACCTTGCGCTCGCGGTCGCGCTTGTCGCGTTCGCGCACTTCCTGCAGGACTTCCAGCAGCGTGAGGCTCTCCCCTTTTTCCTGATGCTCTTTCCAGCGGCGCTCGGCGCGCGTTTCCGCGGAGGCGTCGAGGAAGATCTTCAATTCCGCGGCGGGAAAAACCACCGTGCCGATGTCGCGGCCCTCCATCACCACGCCGCCGCCCTCTCCGGCGCGCTGCTGTTCCGCGACCAGCACTTCGCGCACGCCCGCAATTGTAGCCACCCGCGAAGCCGCCAGAGCCACTTCCCCGGTCCGGACTTCCTCCGTCACTTCCCGCCCATCCAGAAAAACGCGGTTCTTCAATCCCGCCGCTTCCTGTTCCGCGGTCGGTGCCTTCAATTGAATGTGCGTCGCTCGCGCCAGCGCCACCAACTGTGGCTCATTCTCCAACGGAATTTTGCGTTCCAAGGCCTTCAGCGCCACCGCCCGGTACATCGCCCCGCTATCCAAATAGAGATAACCGAGCAGCGCCGCAACTCGCCGCGCGACAGTGCTCTTCCCCGACCCGGCCGGCCCATCAATCGCAATCGTCAAACGCGAAGTCATTCCGAGAGGTTCCTTATCGCTGGTGGCTGGTCGCTGATCGCCGGTCGCCAAAAACCCGGTTCCTGATATCTGTTATCTGATATCTGATATCCGTGAAGTGCCAAGCGCGATGAAATCTTCTAAAACCCCATAATGTTATATCCGCAATCCACGTAAATGACCTCGCCCGTTATCCCCGAACCGCCTTCGGAAAGCAGAAACGCCGCCGCCGATCCGACTTCCCCGGGATCGACATTGCGCTTGAGCGGCGCGCGTTCGGCATGCGCTCGCAGCATGTCGCCAAGCTGCGAAATTCCCCGCGCTGCCAGAGTCTTGATCGGCCCTGCGGAAATCGCATTCACGCGAATCCCCTTCGGCCCCAGATCGTTTGCCAGATAGCGCACCGTGGCTTCCAACGCGGCCTTCGCCACTCCCATAACGTTGTATTTCGGCACCACCTTCTCCGCGCCGTAGTACGTCAGCGTCATGATTCCTCCGCCCTCGCTCATCAGCGGCGCCGCCGCGCGCGCCACGGCAATCAGCGAATACACGCTGATATCGTGCGCGACGCGAAATCCTTCGCGCGACGTGTTCACAAATTCGCCCTTCAATTCCTCCGCCGGCGCGTAAGCCACGCTGTGCACCAATCCGTGCAACACGCCGTAGCGCGCTTTCAGCTCCTCAAACAGCTTCGCAATCTGATCGTCGAAGCTAACGTCGCACATGAATCCTTCCGCGCCGGGAAGATCGGTAATCAGGTCCTTGGCTTCCTGCGCCAGCCGCTCGTTCTGATAAGTAATGGCCAGCCGCCATCCAGCTGCGTGCAGCTTCTGTGCAATCGCCCACGCAATGCTACGTTTGTTCGCCAGCCCAAAGACCACTGCGGTTTTTTGTGCTTCGCTCACGATCCCCCCGAGTGAATCTATTCTTGCTTCCCGATATCTGCTATCGGATATCAGTACTCAGATATCAGATATCAGAAACCACATTGCGGCAAATTCATCGAACTCGATCAAACCCCACTCGCCACTCGTCACTGGCCACTCGCCACTTCGACCTTTTCTTCCTGATATCTGATCGCTGATATCTGATATCCCTTCCAAATCACCTAGACTTCCAGTCCTAGATCCGATGAAACGCCCGCTCAATCTCCTTGATCGAGTACCGCAGCACCACCGGCCGCCCGTGCGGACAGCTCATCGGGCAGTCCGTTTTCGCGAGCGCCGCTAGCAGCCATTCCATCTTGGTCTGGTCCAGCGGCATGTTTACCTTGATGGCCGCGTGGCAGGAGGTCGAAGCGGCAATCTTCGATTGCAGCGTATCGATGGAAATCGCCGCATTCTCGCGGTCCAATCCATCCAAAATCTCCATCAGCAGATGCTCTGCGTCGGTCGCGGCGATTCCCGCGGGCACGGCCTGAATGGCCACACTCTTCGGTCCCATCGGCTCCACTTCAAATCCGTTAGCGGCCAGTTCCTCCGAAATTTTTTCATAGATGACCAGTTGCCTCGGCGCCAGCTCCATCACCATGGGCATCAGCAGGCGCTGCGCTTCAACTTTTCCCGCGCGACGCGCGTCCAGGTGCTGTTCGAACAGCACGCGCTCGTGCGCAACGTGCTGGTCCACGATCCACAACCCCTCGCCATTCACGGCCACGATGAAGCTCGCGTTCACCTGCCCGAGAGGTTTCAGATCCGCAATCTGATCCGGCCGCGGCAGCGTTGCCGGCGCATCGGTCCCGGCTCGCGAAAAATTCTCCGCCCAATTCGGCTCGCGGCTCGCCGCGCCCGGCATCGCGCCCGGGCTGAAACTGTTGCTTGTCCCCGGATTGGAGCCGGGCTCAAACGGAAACCGCTGCGGCGTGGGCTGCACCGGCGCGGAAGTAAGATCGAAGCCGTTGCCTGCCGCGTAGTCGGACCCCACCCCGGAGCCCACACCCAGTTCTCCCATCTCCGGAATGATCGCGTGCGGCACGCCGGAATTTGGATTTGTTCCCGCGAAACCACTGTCGAACGAAGCGGGGGGCGCCACCGGATTCGCGGCGATGTTTCCAGCAGCCGCAGCGGCAAAACTGGCGATGGGCCGCGTGCTCATCAACGCCTGGCGGATGGCGTCGCGCGTGAAATCGTGCACGAATTGCGAGCGCCGGAAACGCACCTCGATTTTCGCGGGGTGCACGTTCACGTCCACCTCGTCGTACGGCATTTCGAGAAACAGCAAGGTCGCCGGGAATGCGTTTGGCGGCAATATATTTCGATACGCCTCGTGAATGGCATGCAGGATCAGCCGGTCTCGCACCAGCCGCCGGTTCACGAACACATAAATTCCGTTGCGATTCAGCCGCTGCACCGCGGGCCGCGACGTGAACCCGGTCACCGTCAGCGTGGCGGCCTCTTCTCCGGCTTCCATTTCCGGCTCCGTGATCGCCGCGCGAAACGCCGCCGATGTCGCGGGAATCTCCACGAGTTCGTCCAGCGCCTGCCGTCCAAACAGTTGATACACGCGGTCGGCCAGCTTTTCGACCGGCGGACAATTGATGATCTCCTGAGTAGGCGTGGTCAGCGTGAACTGCTTCGTGGGATTCGCCAGCGCGTAATGCGTCACCAGCGAAGCGATATGCCCCAACTCAGTAGTGTCCGACTTCAAAAACTTGCGCCGCGCCGGTACGCAATAAAAAAGATCCGCGACGCTGATTGTTGTCCCTGGCGCCAGTCCCGCCGGCTTCACTCCGACCAACTTGCCCCCGGCAAATTCCACGCGCGTGCCTTCGGGTTCATTCGCGTCGCGCGTTTCCAGCAGCAGCCGCGAAACCGCCGCGATCGACGGCAGCGCCTCCCCGCGAAACCCCAGCGTCGAAATCGTAAGCAAATCATCCGCGGTGCGCAGCTTGCTCGTGGCGTGCCGCTCAAACGCCAGCAGCGCATCGTCGTGCGCCATCCCGTGGCCGTCGTCGATCACCCGGATCATGCGCTTCCCGCCCACCTCCGTCTCAATCCGCACGGAAGTAGCTCCAGCATCCAGCGCATTCTCCAGCAGCTCCTTCACCACCGACGCAGGGCGCTCCACCACCTCGCCCGCCGCGATCTTATTCGCCACCGCCTCCGCCAATATGCGTATCCGGCTCATTTGTTTTTTATCTGAATCCCCAGCTGATCGAGCTGCTGATTATCCACATCGCTCGGCGATTCCGCCATCAGATCCACCGCCGCGGTCGTCTTTGCAAACGCGATCACTTCGCGGATAGATTTTTCTCCCGAAAGCAGCATGGCGATGCGATCCACGCCGAGCGCGATGCCTCCATGCGGCGGCGTCCCATAAGTTAGCGCATCGAGGAAAAATCCAAAGCGCTTGCGCAGCTGTTCCTGCGTCAATCCCAGGGCCTTGAACACGCGCTCCTGAATGTCCTGCCTGTGGATTCGAATGCTGCCCGAACCCAGCTCGTATCCGTTCAAAACAAGGTCGTAGCCCTTCGAGCGCACCTCCCACGGCGCGCTTTCGAGCTTCTCCAAATCCTCATCCACAATTCCCGTGAACGGATGCTGCGCGCTCACCCACGCCTTGTCCGGCTCGCTCCATTCAAACAGCGGAAATCCCGTCAGCCACAAAAATTTCCATTGCGTCTTGTCAATCTGCCCCAGCGCTTCGCCCAATTGCAGCCGCAGTTGCCCGGCAATCAACGCCGCCGATTCTGTACCCTTAATCTGCTCCTTCGCGGCAACAGCCACCACCAAGTCACCGGTCCTTCCGCCGCAAGCCTCCGCCAGTTTCTTTACGTTCTCCGCGCCGATCAGCTTTTCTACCGTCGAGGTCGTGCCCTCCGCCGCCAGCTTCACGAAATACGCGCCCCGCGCCCCCAGGCCCTTGGCCTTTTCCGCCAGCTCATCCAATTGCTTGCGCGAATAACTTGCTCCGCCCGGCGCCGCAAGCGCAAACACATTCCCCTCGATCTGCAGCTTCTGTTTCGCTTCCGGCGGAAAACAATCGCTCACTTCGTGCAATTCCATCCCAAAACGCAGGTCCGGCTTGTCGCTGCCGTATTTGCGAATCGCATCCTTATAAAGCATGTGCGGGAACGGAGCCTGCACCTGAATCCCAACCGCCGCGCAAACCCGCACCATCACGCTTTCGATCACATGGAAAATGTCTTCCTGCCGCGGAAAAGACATCTCCAGGTCCAGTTGCGTGAACTCCGGCTGGCGGTCGGCGCGCAAATCCTCGTCGCGGAAACACTTCACGATCTGGAAGTAGCGGTCCAGCCCGCCAATCATCAGGATCTGCTTGAAGATCTGCGGCGATTGCGGCAGCGCATAAAACTTTCCGTGATGCACGCGGCTGGGCACCAGGTAATCCCGCGCGCCTTCCGGCGTCGAACGCGTCAGCATCGGCGTTTCCACTTCGAGAAAGCCCATTTCGTCCATCGCCTTGCGCATTTCCAGAACGATCTTGTGGCGTACCGCCAAGTTGCGGTGCGGCTTCGGCCGCCGCAAATCCAAATAGCGGTAGCGCAGGCGCGTCTCTTCCGCCGCGTTGATTTCCTCCTCGATCGGAAACGGCGGCGTCTTCGCGGTGTTTAGGATGTACAGATTCGTAGCAGCTACATCGATTTCGCCGGTAGCAAGCTCCGGATTCGCCTTTTCGCGTTTTATAACCTTGCCTTCCACGGCGACCACGAACTCACTGCGCGCCTGCTCGGCCTTCGCGTGCGCCTCCGGCTGCGTCTCCTTGTTGAACACCACCTGCACGATCCCCGAGCGGTCCCGCAAGTCGAGAAACAGCAAATGCCCCAGGTCGCGCCGCCGGTGCACCCACCCCATCACCACAACGTCGCGCCCCGCATCCGCAGCCCGCAACGACCCGCAGTAATGTGTCCTCTTCAAATCCCCTAAAAAGTCCAACACGGTCTCGCTCCCCTGACTAGCAAACTCAATACACCTGCCACGTGAAACCGGAGCCATCCAACGCCACGAAACGAAAGCTTGTCATCCTGAACCCGCGCTTTTTGCGGGTGAAGGATCGCAACCCAAGAATATCCGAGGCGTGTCCGAACAATCGCCACTCTTTTAGGGGGTCGGACCTTTAGGTCCGACATAAACTGCCCGGAACAAATGGGCTTTAGCCCCTGAGGACTCTTCACTCCCCTCGGTAGCGCTGAATCAACTTTTTTGCTTTCTCAAAAACTCCACCAAATCCGCCTCCGCATATTTCGCCTGTGAACCATCCGCCAACGTCTTCAACGTCCATTGCCCGCTGGCCACTTCATCCTCGCCGAGAATCAGCGCGAATCGCGAGCCCAGTTTATCTGCCTGTCCCAACGCCTTGCCGAATTTCTGCTCCACCGGCGGCAATTCCACGCGCAAGCCCGCATTCCGCAACGTCCGCGCCGCCGCTATCGCCGTGGCCTGCGCCTTCTCGCCCATCCAAGCGATATAAACATCGCGTCCACTCCTACCGCCTGCCGCTCGCCACTCGCCACTCGCCACTTCTTTCCTTGCTTCTTGCAAGGAAAGAATCAGTCGATCCTCGCCAATCGCGAACCCAATCCCTTTCGTAGGAGGTCCGCCCAGCAATTCTACCAGCCCATCGTAGCGCCCGCCGCCGCACACCGCATTCTGCGAGCCCAATCCCTGCGCGGTAATTTCAAACGTCGTGCGCATGTAGTAGTCCAGACCGCGCACCAGCCGCCAGTTTTCCTTGAACGCAACGCCGCGCAGTCCCAATTGCCGCTTCACTTCCGCATAATGCTTCGCGCAATCGGCGCACAAGTGATCGCCAATCCGCGGCAGCTTGCCGATGATTTCCTGCTCGCTGTCCAGCTTCGAATCCAGCACCCGCAACGGGTTCGTCTCAATCCGCCGCTGGCTGTCCGCGCCCAGCTTGTCCTTCACCTTCAGCAATTCCGCCCGCAGCACTTCCACATACTTCGGCCGGCACTCGCGGTCTCCGATGGAATTAATTTCGAGCTGCACGCCCTGCAACTCCAGCCGCGCGAAAAACGCCATCACCATCTCGATCACTTCCGCGTCAATCCCCGGTGCATCCGTCCCGCCCAGCACCTCCGCCCCAATCTGATAAAACTGCCGGTATCTCCCCTTCTGTGGCCGCTCCCGTCGAAACATCGGCCCGGTGTAGTACAGCTTCACAGGCGCCGGCAGTTGCTGCATCCCATGCTCAATGTACGCCCGGCACACCGAAGCGGTCGCCTCCGGCCTCAACGATACAACGTCACCCTTGGCAATTCGAGTTGCGAAATACACTGCTGAATAAAATGCGCTGAAATACCGACGGAGGTCAGGTAAGCCTTGTGCAACGCCCCGCGGCAACCGTAGACCTTCTTCGACCCACTCTTTGTATGAATGTTTCAGCTTTTCGAGAGCAAAGCTATTTGCAGGGGTGTTAGGAATCTCCCCTTCCTCATATGCTCTCGTTACTGATTCGATGAATGGACCAATCTCGAACTGTTCCGTCGGATCTGGTAGATTCGAGGGGCCATCCACGAAGGTGTACATTTCTTTGGAGACGATATCCGTCTCGCCGCCGACCGCACGGGCAAATAATTCCGTCGGCTCGAAAATCGGCGGTCGAATTTCCCCAAATCCAAACGTGCCGAACACTTCCCGCGCCGTCTGCTCCACCCGGTTCCACAACTCCGTCTCCGGAGGAAGCAGGTCGCGCGTGCCCTTAATCGCCTGAAATCTCTTCTTTTCGGCCATGGCTTAGTGGCGCCCCAGGGGAAGTGGCGAGTGGCGAGTGGCGAGTGGCGAGCCTTCAGAAAGTTTACGCTTGAGGCCCACGATCATTTTCTGAAGTTCATCAATTTCCTGCAACCCTGGGCTGGCAGCCTCTTGCCGCACATATTCCAATTCCACACTGAGCAGCAGTTGCGTTTCCAGTTCCGCCAGCGAGCCCTGCGCATGCGACAAGAACTGCAAAAATTCCTTGGTCGTGTGCCGCGCTTGGCCTTCCGCGATATTCGACGGAACAGAAACAGCGGCCCTGCGCACCTGAGCGGTCAACCCATATCGCTCGTCCGCCGGAAATTGCAGCGAAAGCCTGTAAACCACTTTTGCCAAAGCCATCCCCTTCTGCCAAATGAGCAGGTCCTTGTAGTGTCTCGGCTTAATTGTGTTGTCCACCGTTCTTCTCTTCGCTCGCCACTCGCCACTAGCCACTTCTTCCCTTCAGCTCTCTTCCCTGCTCCAATCGATTCTCTCGCCCCGTTCAACCGCTTCCTGGCGATAGATGTCGCCATACCCTGCATACCGCTCCGCATATTTGCCGATCGACTCCAAATCCGCCGCCGTCAATTCCCGTTTCACTTTTCCCGGCGAGCCCATCACCAGACTCCCTGGAGGAATCACCGTGCGTTCCGTGATCAGCGTCCCCGCGGCAATGATGCTGCCGGTGCCGATGGTGGCCCCATTCAAAATGACGCAGCCCATGCCGATCAGCACGTGCGATTCAATCGTGCACCCATGCAGCGTCACCGAATGCCCCACGGTTACTTCGTCTCCCAGCACCAGCGGATACTGCTCCTTCATCACGTGCAGCACGCATCCGTCCTGAATATTCGTGCGATTCCCGATGCGAATGAAATGCACATCGCCGCGCACCACGCACATCGGCCAAACGCTGGAATTCTCGCCGATCACCACGTCGCCGATGACGGCCGCCGCCGGATCGATATACGCCGAAGCGGCAATCTGCGGATATTTGCCGCGGTAAGGACGAATGTCAGGCACGCGATTCAAGCAACCTCAAATTCCCCGTAAGTGATTGCAGGGTCAAGATATAGCAGCACACTGCGAGCTTCGCCAACACGCCGCGAATATGCAAAGATAGCACCCGCTCCCCCCGCTGACAAGGAATCCGCCCGCGCGCAGCCGCGAATCCCCCTCGACGCGTGCCACGGATCGCGTCATAATTTTCTTATGCAAAAGCTCTGCGCCAAATGCAACGCGCCCATGACCTGCCAGCCCGAAGGCGGCTGCTGGTGCGCCGAGCTCCCGCATCTCCCCCTGCCCGCGGACTTTTCATCCAGCGGCTGCCTCTGCCGCGCGTGCCTGCTCGAAAAAATAAAAGCCGCCGGCGCATCTTCCTCCGGCGACTCCACCGCTGCACAACCTATCGTCTCCAACTCCTAATTCAACTCTCTACGCGCGAGGCCAATGTAGTGGCCGATCTTTAGATCGGCCAACACTCCGCAAGTGTCCCCGTCGGCATCAATCAATCTGCACAGTCGGCCCACTCGAAGTTGCCGCAACCTCCCCGACCCGCGCCACAACCGCCTTTGCCACGCGATACAAACTCTGCGCCGCCGGCGCGCTCTCTCCCTGCGCCGCCACGGGTTTCCCCGTGTCCCCTCCGAGCCGAATCCTCGGGTCAATCTCAATCTCTCCCAGCACGGGCACGCCATATTCCGTCGCCGTCTTCGCGCCTTCGCCGTGGCCAAAAATATCCACCGCCTTGCCGCAGTGGGGACAGTTAAACGTGCTCATATTTTCCACCACGCCGAGCACTGGCACGTTCACCTGCCGGAACATCTCGATCGCCTTGCGCACATCCGCCAGCGCCACGGTCGACGGCGTGGTCACCAGCACCGCGCCGGTCACCGCCACCGTCTGAATCAGCGTCAACTGCACATCGCCCGTTCCCGGCGGCAGGTCGATCACCAGATAGTCCAGCTCGCCCCACTCCACGCTGCGCAAAAACTGCGTGATCACGCTGTGCAGCATCGGCCCGCGCCAGATCACGGGCTTATCCCCGGGATTCAGCAGCCCCATCGAGATCATTTTCAGCCCTTGCGCCTGCACGGGAATGATGCGCTGCTGCGGCGTGGCCATGGGCTCCGCCTTTGAACCCAGCATGATCGGCACGTTCGGCCCGTACACGTCGGCATCGAGCAACCCAACCTTGTGGCCCATCTTCGCAAACGCAAGCGCCAGGTTCACGGCCACCGTGGTTTTTCCCACGCCGCCTTTTCCGCTGGCGACCGCAACAAGGTACTTCACTCCCGGAATCGCCTGGCGTTCCGGCATCTGTTGTCCTGGCATTGTCCCCGGTGGCATGAATGGTCCTTCCCCTCGCCAAACTATCGTTTTCTGAAATTCGACGCGCGCCGCGTCCCTAACGCTTCCACTCTTTTGATCTTCTACTATTCCACTTCATTGTTTCTTTGCCTCGTTGCTTCTTTACTTCGTCCTACCCGTTCGCCCCATGGCATTTCTTGTATTTCTTCCCAGAGCCGCACGGGCAAGGATCATTGCGCCCGACTTTTGCGCCCGCGCGCACCGGCTTCGGCGCTTCCGCCTGCCCCGCGCCCGTCTGATATTGCAGATCCTTCTGCTGCCGCTCCTGCTTCCTCTCGAGCGCCCGCGCAAAATCCGGCAATCGCGCAGGCGCTTCCTCCGCGCGAGCCGCGGCGCTGGCAGCCGCCGCGATAGCGCTCGGAGGATGCTGCCGCGGCGGTTCCGGCCTCGGCTCCCTCGGCTGCTGCGGCGGCTCCTCGCCCCTCTGAATCTGCACGTGGAACAGATAGCGCACGGTCTCGTTGTCGATGCGCGTCATCATGTCTTCGAACAAAACGAACGCTTCCTTCTTGAACTCGACCAGCGGATCTTTCTGCCCGTACCCGCGCAACCCAATTCCTTCCTTCAAGTGATCCAGCGAGAGCAGGTGATCCTTCCATTGCGTATCGACCACGTCCAAAATAATCCGCCGCTCCAGCCAGCGCAGGAGGTCCGCGCTGAACTGTTTCTCTCGTTCGGCGTAGCGGTTCCTCACCGCTTCCGCAGTCGCCTCCGCCAATTGATCGTGATTCAGCGCCGTGGGATCCGCGCCCGCCGCCTTCGCATCGATGCCAAACTGCGCTTGCATCTCGGCCAGGAACTGCGCAGTATTCCACTGCCCGGGATGCTGCTCGCGCGGACAATACAGCTCCACCAACTCCTGCGCCACGTCTTCCGCGATGCCCAAAACGTAATCTCGCTGGTCTTTCCCCTCGAGCGCGGACCGCCGGATGGCGTAAATGGTCTCGCGCTGCTTGTTCATCACGTCGTCGTATTCCAACAAATGTTTGCGCGCGTCGAAGTTCTGCGCTTCCACGGATTTTTGCGCGTTTTCGATGCGGCTGGAAATCAGCCGCGATTCGATCGGCACGCCTTCCGTCATCCCCAGCCGGAACATCAGTTGTTTCACGCGTTCGCCGCCGAAAATCCGCATCAAATCGTCTTCCAGTGACAGAAAGAACCGCGACGAGCCGGGGTCGCCCTGGCGGCCCGCGCGGCCTCGCAACTGGTTATCGATGCGCCGCGCCTCGTGCCGCTCCGTGCCCAGAATATGCAGCCCGCCCAGCGCCACCACCTCGTCGTGTTCGGCCTTGCACTGCTCCGCGAACTGGTCGTAAACGGGCCTCCACTGCTCTTGCGGCACCTGGAAAATTTTCCCCTCGTGTTGGAACAGCAGCATCGGCGCCGTGGGCTGCGTCCCATTCCCGTCCGTGCCGTCCACGCCGATCACCGCGGGCGCCGCCGCGTACGGAATGGCCAGCTTGTTCTTCAAAAAGTGTTCGCGGGTCAGCGACTCCGGATTGCCGCCGAGCAGAATGTCGGTTCCTCGGCCGGCCATGTTCGTCGCAACGGTCACCGCACCCTTGCGTCCCGCCTGCGCCACGATGCGCGATTCGCGCTCGTGCTGCTTCGCGTTCAGCACCTGGTGCGGGATGCCGTGCTTCTTCAGCAGCTCCGCAATCGTCTCCGATTTTTCAATGGAAATGGTGCCGACCAGCACGGGCTGCCCGCGCTCGTTGAATTGCCGGATCCCGTGTGCCAGCGAATTGTCTTCCTGCAGGATGCCGTTCACCACCGCTTCGAACTTTTCCTTCTCCGTGCGATACACCACGTCGGACTTCTCAATGCGGATCAAATTGCGGTTCGTGGGGATCGCCACCACGTCCAGGTTATAAATCTTGCCGAATTCCGCCGCTTCCGTTTCCGCGGTCCCGGTCATGCCGGAAAGTTTCTTGTACATGCGGAAATAATTCTGGAAGGTGATCGTGGCCAGCGTCTGGTTTTCCCGCTCGATCTTCACGCCCTCCTTGGCTTCCACGGCCTGGTGCAATCCGTCCGACCAGCGCCGCCCTGGCATCTGCCGCCCGGTGAACTCGTCGACGATGATCACTTCCCCGTCTTTCACCACGTAATCCACGTCGCGCTTATAAAGCGTATGCGCGCGCAAGCCCTGGTACACGTGGTGAATCGTCTCCATGTGCGCGGGATCGTACAGATTCCCCAGGCTCAGCATCCGCTCGCATTTGCTCACGCCTTCTTCCGTCAGCGTGGCCGTGCGGTGCTTCTCATCCAGCGTGTAGTCGATCTCCTGAATCAGCTTGGGAATAATCTTGTCGATCTTGAAATATTTATCCGTGGACTCTTCCGAAGGCCCGGAAATAATCAGCGGCGTGCGCGCCTCGTCGATCAGGATCGAGTCCACTTCGTCCACAATCGCGAACTGGTGCCCGCGCTGGACGCAACTCGCCAGGTCGTACTTCATGTTGTCGCGCAGGTAATCGAACCCAAACTCGTTGTTCGTTCCGTAAGTAATGTCCGCCGCATACGCCGCGCGCCGCTGGACGTCGTCCAAATCGTGCACGATCACGCCGATCGTCAGTCCCAGCGCCTTGTACAGCGGGCTCATCCATTCCGCGTCGCGCCGCGCCAGGTAATCGTTCACGGTCACGATGTGCACGCCGCGCCCGGCCAGGGCATTCAGCGCCGCTGGCAACGTAGCAACAAGCGTTTTGCCTTCGCCCGTCTTCATTTCCGCGATCTTGCCGTCGTTGAGCACCATTCCGCCGATCAACTGCACGTCGAAATGGCGCATCTTCAGGAAACGCCGCCCCGCTTCCCGCACCAGTGCGAACGCCGGCACCACTACCGGCCCCAGCGCGCGAATCAACTCCTCCTTGTACGAAGCTTCCGCCGGGTCGCTCTCCTTCAACTGCTCCTGCACTTGCGTTCGGAGCGCGGCAAAGTGCTCCTTCAACTGCTCATCGCTTAACGCCTGCACTTCCGCTTCCTTCGCGTTAATGGCGGCAATGAGTGGCTGAAGCTTCTTGATGTCGCGCTCGTGCTTGGTGCCGATAAAGCGCGCCAGAAGCCTGTCAATGAACTTGGCTACATCCATATACGGTTCGTCGTTTCCTGTTTTTACGGTAGCGCCGTGCCCCGCCTCGCGGGGCCGGTATCTTCTCTGCTCTGCGCACAGACCGCTTCCGCAGGCCCGCCCAAACATCTAATTGTAACTGGTTGGATGCGCAACCGCCAAGAATCGCCACGATGAAGCGTCTTAGCCCGACTCGCGCCGTACCGGGCATATACTGTAAGCATGGAGCACCCAAGACTTGTCGTCGTTCAGACGTACGGTAGCCGCCCGGAGGCGGACTTGGCTCTGAGCATGCTAGAAGCCTCCGGCATTCAGGCGATGAGCCAGGCGGACACGGCGGGAGGAATGCGCGAACATCTAGCTTGGTCCGGCGAGGGCTTTCAGATCCTGGTGCGCGAGGGAGACGCGGAGGCCGCGCACGACCTGCTAACGACACCAGCAGGCACGCCCGGAGATTCGGAGTTACGGTAAGGCACTTGTGAATGGCAGTACCCGGAGAAGCTTATGGCAAACACGTTTGGCACAGACATTCTCATTCAGGCGAAAGACCCCATGAAGGCCGCGAACTTCTACGTCAAGGAACTCGGTTTCAAAATCACGGACAAGACACCCTATTTGGTCAGCCTCCATGGAAAAAACATCAATTTGTTCATCGAGCGAGGTCCCGCACTTGGACCGGTATTCGAAGTGACTGTCAAAAGCGTTAAGAGTGCCAAGGCAAATCTCAAGAAAAAGGGCTGCCAGATTGTCAAGGACGAACCCGATTTCCCCAGATGCTACGTCAAAGATCCCCACGGGCTAATCTACAATCTTACTGAATGACTGAGCTTTCAACTTTCTCGAGAAAATTCAGCCGACAAAGAATGGCCACCCCGTGTGATTGATTGAACTTTCGGTGGACGCCTTTTTCGCGCCGTATGTCCAAGAGGAGGTAGAGGAGTGACTGCGAAACTCGGAAACAAAATTGCCTTGGTGGCCGGTGGCACGGGCGGGCTCGGACGAGCCGTCAGCCTGGCGTTCCTCGAACAGGGCTGCAAGGTGGCAGTGACCTATCGACGGCCGGAAGAATGGAACGCGCTGCAGACTGCTGCGAGGGCAAATCGAGAGAATCTCGAAGGTCACAATGTCGATGTAACCGACGAAAACGCAGTTGCCGGCCTGTTGCAAACTCTGGTCGCAAAACACGGCCGCCTCGATGCGCTGATAAATACCGTGGGCAGCTACGCCGGTGGCGTGAGTCTCTGGGAAACGAACACGAAGATATTTGACCAGATGCTTGCATTGAATCTCCGCTCTGGTTTTCTGCTATCTCGCGCCGCGGTGCCTGTGATGTTGAAACAGGCCTCCGGCTCCATCGTAAATGTCGCTGCGAAGGCAGCTTTCGATCACGCCGCGGGGGCAGCCGCATACGCAGCCTCCAAGGCTGCGGCGGTCGCCATGATGGATTCCCTTGCTGCCGATCTCAAAGGCACCGGTGTGCGCGTCAACTCCATACTTCCGAGCATCATCGATACGGAAACAAACAGGAAGGCGATGCCCAAATCGAATTTCGCAAAATGGCCGAAGCCCGAAGACATTGCGCGCGTAATCGTCTTCCTGTGTTCTGACGACGCCAAAGTCGTTCACGGTGCAGCCTTGCCGGTCTACGGTGATAGCTAATCGTTTGGATGGGCAAACCAGAAGGGCTAGGCGCTGCGCGCAACGCCTGGCGAGCGCAACCTAAACGATCTGCACCAGGTCCGGCGGGCAATCCCGCAAATTCTCGATCGACACGCTCTTTTCCGAGCGGTACACATCCGCCGCCGGCAGCAATCCATACGTCCGGTTCCGTCCCTCGCGCTTCGCCAGGTACAACGCCTTGTCCGCCAGCTCAATCACGTTATTGATCGACAGCAATCCAACGTCTTCCAGCAACCACGGGAAGGGCGCCCAGCCAATCGAGCAAGTCTTATGAATCTCCACGCCGTTCCCCACGTCAAACGGCACTTCGCGAATCGCTTCCAGCACGCGGCTGCACAGCAACCCGGCGTTTTCCCGGTTCGTGGTCCTGCACACCAGCAAGAACTCTTCCCCGCCCCAGCGCACCAGGTCATCCGAGCGCCGCATCACCGACGCAATGCGCTTGGCCACCTCCTGCAGCAGCCGGTCGCCCGCCGCGTGGCCCAACTCGTCATTGACGCGCTTGAACCGGTCGATGTCCACGAGCATGAAAATCAGTTCTTGCCGCGTATGTGGCGTTTCTTCCGGGCCGCTGGTTTTCAGATGCGAACGCAAGGCCTGGGCAGTGTCCGTCGGAATGGTCTCGTAAAAGTACCGCCGGTTGCGTGTCCCGGTTAAAGGATCCGTCAGCGAAATCTCTTCCAATTCCTTGTTTTTCTGCATCAGCTCGGCGTTGCGCTGGGCCACGGCTTTTTCCAGTTCCCCCCGCCGCCGCACCAGGGATCGTGTGCGCAACGAGGCATACGCCCAGAAGCACACCAGCAAAAGAATTACGCCGGTCGCCCGCGCCCAGGACGTTTGCCAGAGATTCGGAAGCACCTGGAACCGGAACGCCGCAGGTGCCGACACTGCCAAAGCCCCGGGATTCTGGCACTGCACCCAAAATTCATAACTCCCCGCCGGTAATCCTCCGTACTGCACTTCCCGCTGTTGTGTCTCCGTTGCTTGTTTTTCCAGCCCTCCCAGTTGGTAGCGGCAGGTAACGCGCTCTGAATTCCCCAGAACCATCGGCGTGAATTGTACCGTCAGCGACCCATCGGCGGGCTGCACCTTGGGCGCTTCTTGTCCCTGCCGCTGTTCTCCGCCCAATGCCACGTAGGTGAGCACCACTCTCGCCTGTTTTCGGATCGGTACGGTCTGCGAGGGCCAATAGCGCGACAGACCCCGTGACGTCGCGATCAGATAACTTCCATCCTTCTCTTCACGCACGCCCGTCCACGGGCTAACGTCATCCCACAACAAACCATCCGCATGGCTCAACCGCTGTACAGTTCCGTCTGTAGAGAGGATCGCAATTCCATCCGGCCCGTCAAACCACACGCGGCTCTTGGAATCGCGCCCCACGATCGACCAATCCCACTGGTGGTGCTCCAATCGCGGCTTCCCCGCATCGTCCAGCACAATGTGGGTCACCTCCACAACGTCGTTGTAGGCCACCCACGCTTCGTTGTCGCTAAGGGCCGCCATGCTGGTGATCTCTTGACCCTGCAGGCCGTCCTTCATTGTCAGCGTTTTCCAATTCTTCCCGTCGAAGCGATACACCGACGCCGTCCCCGTCACCCACAATGCCCCCTGTGGAGAGAAGGAAACATAGAACACGCTCGCGCCAGTTCTCAGCGGCAGCGGCACATTCGTCGGTTCCGCCGATGGATTTTTCATGTTGAAGCGCAACAAGTGGTCACGAGTCGTTGCCCAAACCACTCCCTTCGGCGAAGTGTACACGGTCTGAAACGGCCTCCCGCGGTAGCTCGCGTGCGTCGTGATCGAAAAATCCACAGGATCGATGCGCACCAGCGATCCGGTCACGCACAGGCCCCATATCGCGCCGTCGGCCGCCACTTGAAGTTGCCTCACCTGGCTTTGCGCATCGCCGCCGAACGATGGAATTTTCTCCCACTGGTGCTGCTGGCTATCCCACACACCGACGCCGTGCGCAGTGCTCACCCAAAGCCTGCCGCTGTGATCTCTTTGCGTTGCCCACGTGGAGTTGTCGGGAAGACCTTCGGCAGTCGTCCAGCCGGTCCATTCGCGCACACCCGGCAGCCGGTCGAGACCAGTCCCGGATCCCGCAATCCACAGCGTGCCCTCGCTGTCCTCCGCCGCAAATTGAATATCGTTGCTGGAGATCCCCTGTTTGTCCGTGATCACCCGCCAAGTTCCGCCCGCTTCCTTCCAATATAATCCGGTCGAAGATGGCACCAACAGCCCGCCCCTTTGATCCAGTGCCGGCTTTCCTTCCACATCGTCCGCCGGCCCGATGGCAATATTTTCCGGAACGACTTTGTGGGCTGCCGGATCCAGCCGCGCCAGCCGCGTCGCTGTGCGCAACCACAAGTTATGCGCCTCGTCCCACAACAGGGCCACCACACGTTCCCGGGGAATCTTGATTCCCGGGTCCACCTCCACCCTGCTCGAGCCCGGCGCCAGATGCGCCAGCCGCGGCCCGTACGTGAACCAGATCGAGTCATCGCTGGCTCGCGCGATTCCGCTCGGGGTCTCACGGATTCCTTCCGCATCGCCTAACACCTTGGAATCCGCGGGAGTTTGCGAATCCGCGCGCAATATTCCGTGCTTAAACAACAGCACGAACACGATTCCCTTGCTATCCACAGCAAAAATCTGCGTGCCGTTCGCCAGTGGCATGGCCGCACGCGGGATTGCCAGGCTCTCAAAATGCTCGCCCTTGTAGTGCACAATTCCGCGATTGCCCGCAAACCAGGGGGTTCCATCCGGCGCGATCACCATGTCCAGAACGTAATGCCCGATCAGGCTTTCCACTTCCGTCATCTTTCGCGCGCGCGCCCCGTCATACCGGTACAAGCCCGTCTGCGTTCCGATCCACAAGAATCCCTGGCCGTCCTGGCCCATTGCGGTTACTGTTACCGCGCCCAGACCAAACTGGTCCGCCAGTCTCTGCACCGTATATCTGGGATTCGCGGGAAAACTTACCGGCAGTTGTCCGAACGCGGTGGGGCCGAGCGCGCACAAGATGGCGCACACGAGTCCCAGGAAACGAATTTTCCTTACCACAGACACAGGATTAGCACCTGCGCGAAGTGCTCTTGCCTGGAATGGAGGGTCACTCAGGCGAATGCTTCGCGATACGTTAGAGTAAACTATGGAATTGTCGGGGGTAAATCAACCAAACGTACCCAGTTGTAGTACTCGCGACTCGTTACTGTTTAGATACGCAGACCTGGGCCGTAGTCCACTAAGCAGTAATTTAGTTGTCGCCCGGAGCTTGCCGGCTCCTTATTTTCCTGGCGATGCGTCTTTGCGGCTTGGCCTTTTCGCCAGGTTCTCCAGCAGCAACTTACGGAGCTTCGCGCGTTCGTCCAGCCCCATGTCCACAATTTCAAAGGACATATCCTGCGCCCGGAAATCCCGCATCAGCGCCGTCGCCTGTAGGTTGCGCAACCCCAACTGCATGGACAGCTGCACCTGCGTTCCCGGTGCCAGATGCATGTTGGTTGTCGCCAGCCCGCCACTCAAGCTGACCGTCTTGATTTCCAGCCGGCAGTTTTGCTTCAAGTTGGTGCTCACCGCCGCCACGGACTTTTTCAATCGCACGCGCCGGTGCCGCCGGTGGCGCAGAAACTTGGAATGTGGCGGCACTTCCAGCGGCGCCAGCTCCAGGTCCCCCTCTTCAATCCCGCAACCCGGCAGGAATTCCGCCACCCAACTCGGTTCCAGGCACTCCAGCGCTTGCAATGCGGCGATACGCAATTCCTGCGGGTGCGCCCAGCCGAACATCTTGCGGGCCTCCAGGATACGCTTCAGAGCTTGGACCGATTCCTGCGCCTTCAACCGCCCCAATGCTTCCACGGCCTTCATTCGCATGTACGGCGCCGCTCCCGGGGGCAAATCTCCGTCCACGAGAGTCAGCAGGCGTCCCAGTGCTTCGCGGTCCTCCGTCATCCCTACTTCGTCCACCACCAGGGGCATGATTAGCGGGTCCACGTGGTCCAGCACGGCCAGCAGGATTCGGCAGCGCCCCGCAGCTCCAGACGAAGCAATCTGACGCACCATGCGGTCCTGCGCCGCGCGCGCAAAATCCTTCATCCGTGCGGGGAGAAACACTTGCGCCGCCGCCGGGTCCAGCCTTACCAGCAAACCCACCATCTCCACGGCCTCCGCGGGCGTCCCGCTGCGCACGGTGTCGCGCAAATACTGCAGCGCTTCCTCGCCCAGGTCCTGCGCCAGATTCGCCACATTTTCCAGGTCGTCGCACAACTGGCAGCGGTTGAAGCGCATCGCGAGCTGTTCCATCGCCGTCTGCGGCAGTTTCCTCAAGACGCCGGTCAGCCCGATCGAGATCTTCCGGGCGTGCAATGCTTCATCCACGAACTCCGCAACGCGGTCTTCTATCCCCAGCTTCGCCCGCAGCGTTTTCGCGATGCCCGGCCTTTGCGTCTCCACGCCCGTCAGCAGGTCCAGCGCCTGGGCCATCGCCGGGAAGCACCGCTTTGCCGCCGCTTCCTGGCACAACCGCACAAAGGCTGCGCTCACCAGCGATTGAGTGTCCTGGTCTTGTTCCACGCTTAAGCGCAATCCCACATGCCGGAGGGCATTTCCCAGCAACTTCGGATCCGTCTGCGCGTATAACGCCGCCAATTCCGATAGCCCCGTCGCCGCCCGCTTCCGCGCGTCCGGCTCCTCGCTGTCCGCGCAACTCGCATAGTTCTGCAGGATGCTGGCCGCTTCTGCCTTCTCTCCCTGCTCCACCAGCCCCTCAACGTAGGACCCCACGTTTTTCGCCGGGATGCACCAAGCCTCCGACGAAAGCAGAACTTCCCGCTTCGCGTTTTCCGGGACGCTCGCCCAAAACATCCGGTCAAGCAGCTCCCGGTGGGATTCCACCAGCAGGCCCGCATCGGCCATCTTGTCTTCATGCTGCCCAAGAATCTTTCGCAGCGCTTCGATCTCCTGGTTCATGCGGTCCAGCATCTGGCGCACGGCGTTCACCTTCATCTCGCCGCGTTCGAACCGCTCCAGCGCGAACCGAATGGACAGGTGCTCGGCCAGCTTCACCAGCATGCCCTGATCCAGTTTCTGATCTTTTCCCTGCTCTGCGATTGCCGCCAGGGCATCCCGTAGAACGCCCTGCGCTCTACCTGGCATATTTGCTACCTGGACCTGAAACTCCACGGCCGCCGCCGCCGGGTTTGGCCCACTCCCTACCTTTCCAAAAGTAGTTAGCGCTCGCAGGATCGCGCCGATTTCATCGTCCGTGGGTTCGCCGATTTCACCGCTAAATGCCTTGCCGGTCCCACCGGCTCCATTTCCAAATCCAGACCCTCTTCCCTTGCCTGTTGCAGCGCCAGTTCCTCCACCCGTTCCTGTTCCCGTCTCCCACCCGGTACCGCTACCATTTCCTCCTCCAACGCCCGTTCCTCCGGCCCCGTGGCCGCTTCCGTTCACTCCTAATTCGCCGCCCATCCCGCTGCCACCGGTCCCCCTGCCATTTTCGCCGCTAGCTCCGCCCGCTTTTGAACCCTCCGCCGCCGCTATCAGCTCCAACAGCTTTTGCGGATCGTCCAGCATCTTCTTAAATGCATCCTGATCGTCGCCGAACGATGCCGCGGCAAGTTGCGCCGCCATGCTGGATTCTTTCAGTCGCGCATCCGTTGCCACAAAGCAAACCTCGTTCACGTGGATTCCCCGTGAACCCGATAGGGTCTCCTTCAGTTGTCGGGCTAGTTCCGCTGGCTTCGATTTTCCGGTCGGAAAGGCGTGCGCAAAATTCGCAAGCTCCCCTTCCGTTATGCATGGATGAAACTGAATGCTCGCCAGTCCGGCGGCGCTCAGCAGCTGCGCAAACTGCTTTTCCGCCGGTGTACCGTCCAATGGCACACCATCCAGGAGCAATTGCGGCCCGGTGGCTCCCAGCAGCAAGCCCCGTGTCCGCATCCTCCGGGACGGCCGCACGCAGTTCGTTCCAGGCGATCTGCAGATGCTCCTTCGTCCGCACGTGCTCGAACCCGTACAGCTTCGCGAACTTCAATAGAATGTTCAGGCTTCGGACGAACGCTCGGCCCGCTGTCGTTTTGGGGTCCGTTTTCATCCCAGTACCGTACCTTCGGTCCGTCGATTGTACGGACAGCTTGTTCGGGAGGACACCTATCCTAGTACGGTAGGCCCCTGCACCGGTCTCACAATGGTACAGTCGTCCCATGTGACCGGCTCGCCATCCCATCCCTCGGGCAGTTTTCTCTACCTGCCCTTCCGGACGGTTCTTCCATTCTCAGGACAGGTTTATCTTCAAAGGATTTGCGGCTCGGGTAGGGACTACTTCATCAGTGCCATGCGCGATTGCCGCCGCGAGCGGTTGCGTCACTTGCGCGGGCTGCGGCAATCCGCCCAGTTCCAGCAGAAGCTTTCTCAATCGAGAACGCTCCTCCAGATCCATGTCCACGATTTCGAACGCCATCGCTTGCGGACGCGCGCCCCGTACTATCACCTGCGCCCGGATGTTCCGCACGCCATGAGATAGCTTGAGCGCCAGCAGCGATCCCGGAGCCAGATGGCGGTCCGCTGCCCCGATTCCTCCGCCCATATTCAGTTCCGCGATGGAAAGCCGCATGTTCTCGCGCAGGTTCGTGGTCACCGCCGGCACGTGCTTAGTCAATTTCAGCCGCGCATACCGGCGCTGCCGGATCACCGGCGCGTTAGGCTCCGGATCGGTCGGCTCCAGCACCAAATCCTTGCGGTCCAATCCGCTGGCCGCAATCTTTTCCATCGCCAGCGTGGGCTCGAGCTTTTGCAGTGCCTGCGCCGCCGCGATCCTTAACTCCGTATGGTACGTCCAGCGCCACACCTGCTTGGACTCCAGAATCCTCTGCAGCGTCGGGCTGGTCGCGCTCGCTCGCAGCCTCCCCGCGGCTTCCATGGCCTTGATGCGCGTGAACCCCGGCGTGCTGTCGTCTTGCACCAAGTCCACTATTTTTGTAATGCACTCCGGCCGTCCGCTCCCGCCCATCTCGTCGATGGCCAGCGGCCGGATGAGCGGGTCCAGCGTGTCGTAGGTCGCCACCAACAGCCGCGCCCGCTGCTCCGCCGGCGTGCTGGAAAGCTGACGGATGGCGCGGTCATGCGATGTGCGCGGCCACTGCGCCAGTCGCGTCGGCAGCACACTCTCCACTGCCTCCGGTGAAAGCTGGCTCAGCAGCCCGATCACTTCCGTCGCTTCCGTCGCCGGAGCGCTCTGCAGCGTTTCCGCCAGCCGCTGCACTGCGTCTTCTCCCAAGCCGGCGATGATCCGTCCCAGGAGTTCGCAATCTTCCCGGAAACCGCAATTCGCAAACCGCGTGGTCACGTAATGCAGCGTGGCTTTTGGCATCAACGTCAGAATCTCCAACAAGCCATCCGGAATCTGCCCCGTGCGCATTGTGTCTTCCACGAACTCCGGCAGCCGCTCTTCCACTCCAATCCTCTGCCGCAGGTTGCTCGTCGATCCCGGCCGCAGCGCTTCCACGCCGTCCAGCGAAGCGAGGGCCTGCTGCATCGCGGGATAAAAGCGTTTCGAGCCGGCCTCCTGGCTCATGCGTACAAAAGCCGCGCCGATCAGCGTCTGCAGGTCCCCCTCGCGCTCCTGCGCCAACTGGTTTCCCAGCCGCTGCAGCACGTCGATCAATGCGCTCCCGTCGCCGCTTCCATAAAACTCCGCCAGGTCCGCCAGTCCAATCGCCGTGGTTCGCCTGGCTTCGTCTGCTTCCAGCGCCACGCACGCGGCATATTTTGTCAGGATCTCGTTGACCGTTTTCAGCTCGCCTCGCCGCAGCATCTCTTCCAGGAACGCGCGGATGTTGCGCGGCGGCACGCACCACGCCTCATCCGACGTCAGCACTTCCTTCTTGTTCTCTTCCGGCACTTGAAGCCAGAATTCCTGGTCCAGGAGTTCCGTGTACGCCTGCACCTGAATTCCTGCGCTGGCCATGGTCTCTTCCTGCTGGCCCAGGATTTTGCGCAGCGCCTCGATCTCCGCGTTCATGCGGTCCAGCAACTGCTTCACCGCGTTCACGCGCAATTCCCCGCGCTCGTAACTGTCCAGCGCAAATCGAATCGCCACGTGCTCCGCCAGCTTCAGCAGCATCGGCTTGTCCGGCTTGTCCATCGGCGCTTGCGCGGCCATCCCCGCCAGGGCCTGTTGCAGAGTGAACTGCGCCCTAACCGGCAGCGCCGTCAACCGCGACTGAAATGTCGACGCATCCATGCGGTTCTCGGGATCTTTTCGCGACTTCCCCAATTGCGCGAATAGCCCGATCATCGAGCGGACTTCTTCCTCCGCGACGGAATATGCTCCGCCGTCCGCCCCGCCGCCAGCCACGCCACCGATCATGGCGCCACGCAGCATGGCCGACGCACTCATCCATTTCCCGGGCTCGGCGCTACCTCCACCGCCAGCTCCGCCCGCTCCCCCTCCGCCGCTGCCTGTGCCACCACCGCCAAATCCCGTGCCGCCGCCCGTCCCGCCAATCCGCCGCTGCCGTCCGCCACCGCCGCTGCCTGTGCCGGTGCCGGACCCGCCACTTCCTGTGGCGATACCGCTCCCGGCACCTCCACCTCCCGAAGCCTTCCCTGCTTCCCACAGGCTTCCGCTGCTGTCCGTGCCGCCGCTCCAACTCGATCCACTTCCACCGCCCGACCCCGTGCCGCCGCCTCCCGAGCCACCCGGTCCCGGGCCGAATCCTGGCCCGCTCCCTCCCCCTCCGCCGCCTCCGCCGCGGCTGCTTTCCGCCGCAAGGATCAGTTGCAACATCTTTTGGGGGTCCTCAAAAATATCTCGGAGCTTATCCGATTGGCCGCCCAGCATCTTGGCGGTTAATTGCGCGGCCACCTTCATCCCCGCAGTCGAGCCGTCCTCGGCCACGTAGCGAATCTCGTTAATCCGGATGCTGGTCTCTCCCGCCAAGGCGGATTTCAGTTGTTCCGCCAAGCGAACTCGGCTTGGCGTTGCCGCTCGGAAACGCGCGCACGAATCGCGCAAAGTTGCCTTGTGTGGTGTTCTGCGAAAAGTGAATGCTGGCGATCC
This sequence comes from Candidatus Acidiferrales bacterium, assembly GCA_963734105.1. Taxonomy (GTDB): domain Bacteria; phylum Acidobacteriota; class Terriglobia; order Acidiferrales; family UBA7541; genus Acidiferrum. Next base: position 45,441 of record CAVTFW010000004.1, read on the forward strand.
CGGAAGTGGTCAGAAGTTGCGCGAAACTTTTCTCCGCCGCCGCCGCTCCCAGCGGCACGCCGTCCAGCACGATCTGGTTGCCGGATGCCCCCAACAGCAGGCCCGTCTCTCCGCTCATATCCAGCGCTGTGCGCAGTTCCTTCCACGCCGTTTCAAACTGCGCCGCCGTGCGCACGTGCCCGAATTCATACAAGCGCGCAAACTTCAACAAAATGTTCAGGCTGTGAACGAACGCGCGAGCCGACTGTCGAGTATCCCCGCTCATACTCTGCGATTTCCCTTGGCCTTGCCTTTACTCTACATTAGGCCGCCCTTCCACCCAATGACAAGTCTCTCGCCTGTTTCTGTAACCTTCTTGGCAACGCAATCCCTTCCTTACTCCACTTATCCCCCGGACGCTCACCCCTTCTTTGCAGTTGCTCCTCCTGCCAACTCGTCAGTACAATGCAAGGAGTCGGCCAGAGCGCATCTCGTCACCCGCACTTCCTTTCCGGGCGGCGCAGGCTTTTTCACCGGTCCAGAGCTTCTCATGACGGATAACTCTACAGATAACTCTTCCTCGTCCCGCTTCAAGGCCGACATGCCGCAAATCCCTGGCGTGACGCCTCCGCCGCCGCGTTCTCCCCGGCTCAATCCACTCTTTCCGCTCATCATGGGCGTCGTCGTTCTCGGCCTGGTGCTCCTGTTGGCGGTGCGTTGGTTTTCGCATTCCCGGCCTGCGGAACCTGCCCGCGTCGAGCCCGCTCCCCAAATTGAGATTCCTCCCCCGCCCCCGGATCCTTCCTCTTTGCTCCCCCATGCTGATGAGGCCAACCCGGTTATCGCCAATCTGGCCGATCTGGCCAAGCCATGGTCCTCCGCGGACTTCTTCATCCGCAACAAATTTTCCGGCGAGGAAATTCCCGCGACCATCGTCCGTCTGCCCACGGGCTCCCCTTCCACCCTGGCCGGATATTGGGTCTTCTCCCGCAACGCCCCTTATGGCAACTGCAAGTTGGAATATATTCCCGATCTCGACAAGCTTCGCAAAGACTATGGCTATGCCCGTGCCAATCATCCCCTCGTGGGCAACCCCTGCAGCGGCACCCTCTACGATCCCCTGAAGACCGTCAACCTCCCGGGCCAGGGCAACGTCTGGATTCGCGGCGCCATCGTGCAAGGCAGCGACATTCGCCCGCCCCTCGGCGTCGAAATCAAAATCCAGGGCAAGCAAATCCTGGCCATCCGCAGCGAATAATTTCTAACTCCGGCTTTTGCGGTCGCCGCCTTCTGACGCGGGCCGCCCTTGAATTTTCCTCATTACGCCGCCGTCCCAAAACCTTGAGGGTTTACCGTGAGCTTCGAAGTCTGGGCTCTTACGTTCCATTGCCACAAACCTTCCTCTTCTCTTCTCCGCGTTCTCTGCGCTCTTACCTCTGTGTCCTCTGTGCTAAATCTTTTGTGCTAAATCTTTTCTATCGTTTCCCCGCCACTCGCCGCCTTCCTCACTTCCTCCCCCATCTTCCCCGCCAGCATCATCCCGACCATCTTCTGGTCCGCCCACCACGACCACATCGGATGTTCAAACGACGCCGGCCGATTATGCTCAATAAAAAAATGCGAAATCCACGCCAGCGCATACGGCACCACCAAAGCCAGCGCGATCCACCACCAGCGCTGCGTCACAATCGCCCCCACCAAAATCGCCCATCCCAGCAATGTCCCCGCGCAATGCATCACCCGCGTAGCCGCATCGCTATGCGCACGCACATAGCCCGGCCAAAATTCCGCAAAACTCGCCTCCCCGCTCATGTCCGCTCACCTCCGCCGCCGCACTGTAGCACCTTCGGAGTGTGCCTTCAAAAACAAAACGCCGGTAGCTGCCCAATGGGCGGCTACCGGCGTTTCTTTGCAACGTCTTGAGGGTTTTAGAAAGTAAGAAGCAGCCCCACGCGCACGACGCGAGCCGTGCTGGTTTGCAGGGAGGTATTGGCAAAACCGGTTCCAAAGAGAGCATAACCGGCGTCATCGAGGAACGGGTCTATGCCGACGTTGGCTGAAGGTGATTGAACGCGTTCTGGGCATCGAGGTGCATCTGGAGGTTCACACGCTCCCAGAACTTGATGTTCTTGACCAGGGACAGATTCACGTTGTTGGTCTTCGCGGCACGCAGAGTGTTGCGCGCCACGTTGCCGAAGGGCGTGCCGTATATTTGGTCGGCTTCGTACCCGTTGGCGATGAATCGCACGGCGTTCTTTGTGTGGGCGTCCCCACGGTATCTCCATGGTTGATCGCATTCAGGCTGATCAAGCTGGGATGGCTGGTCAACCAGCACCCTGACGCCAAAGTTGTTGCAGGCATCGGCAGCGTAGATACCCACTTGAGTCACCGGCGCGGCAGGGTTACCGAGGAATGGACGCGCACCGCCATCGTAGTTCCCGGCGAATGCGTTGTTAAACGGCACATCCCAATAAGGCGCACCGGACCGAACGCCCAAGGAGAATTGCTGGGCAGTGTAAGGCTGGCCAGAAGACAGGATGTACGCAGCCGAAACCATCCATCCGCCGAGTACGTGGCCAAGGTACACCATGCTGGTCGCGGTAAAAGGGAAGTGCCTCGGTCACCAACAGGTGGAACTGTTGCGGAAAATCCAGGTCCAGACAGACCATGTTCCGCCCCGGTATAGCTCAGGGGATTCTGAGAGAAGGCGATGCGCTTGCCAGTCCCGAACGTGCCGAAGATCTCATCGGCGTTGTCTGTGGTCTTGCTGTAAGTGTAGTTCGCGCTCAACGTCAACTGATGCCACATATTGTTGGTGCGGAGCTCCAGCTCAAGCCCATCGTAATCGGAGTAGGCACTGTTCGTGCGTTGGCGGATGACGCCTTCGCTGCAATTCACGCGCCCCAAGGCACTTGGAATCGCTGGAGTCGTACAGGGAGTTACGCCGGACGGGCAAGAAGCTTCGGGAAATCCGCTGCGATCCCCGCGATGTACGGATTCTCGTTGATCGACTGGAACAGGTTGTCGCGTGGTTTCCCACATAACGCGCCTCGAACGCCGCGACGTACTGGTAATCTCACGCTGAATTCCAAACGACCACCGGCTGGTCTTCTGCGGACCAAAGTTCGGCGTAATGCTGGTCTGGTTGAACGTGCGCGGATCATCAACGCCATACGTAAGATAGGAAGCCAGGGAGCTGCGTACCGCCGGGCCAAAGGGAGTCAACCGGGATGCTTGGCAACGGGCCACCGATGGAAGCAGCCGTGAGCGTCTGCGCCAGTACGTTCGGAGCAGCCGACGCGATATTCAAGTAGATGTTGTAGAACGGCGGATCATAGGCGTAGCGATAGCCGCCGCGAATCGTGGTCTTGTTGTTTCCAAAGATTTTGTTCTCCATTCCTGGGGTCCAGGCAAACCCCACGTTGGGACCAAAGCTGGCCTTGGGAGACGGAATCGACGGGAACGTGGTAACCGACGTCGGCAAGGACGGGATCCCAGAACGGCTCCGAACTGGATTGCTGCTTCAACCGTCTTATCGTGGAACAGGTTTGCCGGTTGCCCGTAATAGCTCCAGGTCAAGCCTAAATTCAGCGTCAAGTTGTTCTTGACCTTGAAGTCGTCCTGGACATAGAGGAAGGAATCCTTTTCCCGGAAGTCCAGCACTGGATCTCCCGAAGTGACGTTGATGGAGGTGGCCGTGTTTTCCGCAAGGTTAACGTACGGGTTCCCGGTCGCATAACTGTAACCGCCGTTGACATAGGGCAAGAAATAGTTCGGCGAGCGCTGGTAGGTGAAATTGACTCCAGCCTTCAGCGCATGACGGCCCACGATATACGTCCAGTTATCTTGCAACTGGTAGCTGTTCACGATTCGACCCTGCGGTAGATTGTCGGCGGGACCAAAGGAGAGGTTTCCGCTCCCCAGCGAGACAAGCGTAAGCCCGCTCGAAATAGCAGTATCGGAAGGCACGGTGTTGCCGATGCCATTGCTGCCGAATTCGACGTTCTCCCGCCCGTAGCTGGCGCGGAACTCGTTGGTCTGGCGACTCGAGATGGTGCGCACCCAGCTAAAGGCGTACTGCTGAGAAAATCCTGGCACGTTGACGGGATAGCCGGCAGCAGCTTGGCCCTCATCAACGTTGAAGAAATTGGAGTAGTTGTAAATGATACCTGCCGTAGAAGCGGTTCTTCGCCGTGTTTAGGTCCATCTTATAGACCCAGTTGTAGGCATGAGAGCCAGTCGACAGCGTTCTCTGGACTCCGCCTTCCTGAACCAAGCAGGCCGGCGCGCCCGTGGCGGGGTCGACGTCCCGTTCGGATGTGGCGATTATCATAGTAGTGAATCATTGGGGAGATGCGCAGTTGGATTTCCCGCGGTAACTCCGTACGGGCCGTACTTCGTCAATACCTGCATCGCGGGCGCTATCCCACCACCCGCGTACGGATAGCAGCTTTCCAGCGCGGCAATCCCGGCGGGCGTGGGAGTCAAGTTTCCGCTGCCGTATACCGACTTTTGCGGAATGATTTCCGTGTCAAATCCACCGAAATAAAATAGATGGTCCTTGACCATCGGGCCGCCAACGGTCGCACCCGCGAAACTGTCGTTGTAGTGCGGCACCTGCGTCAATCCCTCGAACTGCTTCTGAGTGTTCTTCAGCGCATCCAGGCCCGAGTTGCCTTCCGTCCCATAGATCGATCCGTGGACGGTGTTGCCTCCGCTCTTGGTAATAATGTTCACCACCGAGCCGGAGTTGCGTCCATATTCGGCGCTCAAAGTTGTTCGTGGTGAGCTGGTATTCCTGCACAAACTGCGTGTCGCTCAGGAACAGACTGGGACCGCCAACCGAGTTATCGTTGTTATACTGTCCGTCAATCTGTTGGTCGTTGTTCCGGCTGCGAATTCCTTCCACTGCAAAGCCGGTACCGTTGGTATTGCTGAAGCCCCAAGCACCCGGCTGGAAACACCAGGGACATAGAGGGCCAGGAAGTCCAGTCCCTGAAATTCGCCAGGAGCTCGGCGTGTAGCTCAGTATCGTGGTGTTGCGAAGACTCGTCGAGACTTGTGCCTCGGTGGTGGTCACGAGCGGTGCGGTTTCGCTCACCTCGATGGTTGTCGAAACGTTCCCGATTCTAGCTTTAGCGAACCTAATCCTTGTTTTGGCCGAATTGACCACCACACCATCAAACACCGCCCTTGCGTAAACCCTGTTTCGACACTTCAACTCTGTATTTGCCGATCGAGAGCAGGTTCAATTGGAATAGTCCCGAGTGTCGGTGGTCGCAGTCGCTGTTTCACCCGTATCCATGTTGATTACCTTGACCTCGGCTCCAGGCACCACTGGCACCCTGGGGATCAACTAGCGATCCTGAGATCGACCCCTTGGTGACCTGCGCCAGGCACATTCGTGACACACCCAGGCAAATCACCAGCAGTGCGCAGAGCCCCACCCAAAATGTCGCTTTCTTTGCATACGCATCCATACCCCCTCCTGAGGACTGAGATCGAGCAAGAAAACACGGTCGCTCAATTGGAGAACAGTCGAATCGGAAGAACGGGACTAAATCGACCCACTTCTCCCTCCGACTTGATTCTTGAACTTCAAAGGAAACCACGCCACTGCGAGCAAGCAACCGTTGATTGTCTGCCAGCAATCGACCATCCAAACTTCTCCCAATACACACTGACGTGGCACAAACAACTTGTTTATTTTCTGCATTGTACGGAAATGCGCAGATTCAGTCCTCGACCTTAGGCCCCATTGCTACGATTCCCCGTAAAATCTATGGTTTTGTGAATCTTCCGCCATCGCAATTTCCCGGCCCGTCCATTCGGATTTTTGTGTGCAAACTTCACCTTTTGCTCCCCATTGCAAGTTTCATCGCGGGCCTTGTTCGGCAGCGTAAGCCAGCTCACCGGCCACCCTGTGGCGAATGCCTTGCCGCCCAACCAGTTCCACCCGCTCACCCGTCCCATCCCCAGGGAGGGTCCGTCCACCGCCGCGGCTCTTCAGCGGATCTGCCTCCTCCTGTTGGTTCGTGATAGCTGGTCGCTGATTTCTGATATCCATTTCTCGCTCCACATCACCCTCCCGCCAAACCTCTCGACAAACTCCACAATCCTCTCCTCCGCCCAAAACCTCTCCGCCCCGTCCAAATCTCGAAATAAACCCGCAATGTCCCCCGTGTTCCGGCGCCACAAACCGCACGCGCGGATTTTCCTCCACCCGCGTCCGCCAAAAACGACACGTACGGCACAAACGGATCATCCTGTGCGGTAATCAACAACAATGGCACCGCCACTTTCCCGATCACCTTCTTCGCCCCCGCCGCCTCGTAATATTCTTCCGCGTCCTTATATCCAAAACACGGCGCGGTAATCGCATCGTCAAACTCCCGCACCGTCCGTATCGCCCCAAATCCAGTTTGCGTGTATCTCCCCGGGAACAGCTCGCACTTCCGCCGGTACCGCTCCATCAATCCGCGCACGAAATGCCATTGATACAAATAGTTCTGCTTCTCCTCCAGCGCATCCGCGCACGCCGACAGATCCAGCGCCGGACATACCACCGCCACTCCCCTCAATTCCTTCGGTGCAGACATCTCCCAACTCCCCCGCCATCTTCGTCACCAGGTTCCCGCCCATCGAATATCCCGGCGAAGAAAATCCTCTCGAATCCCTCCTCAATCAATTCCATCAGCACCGCTCGATAATCCCCGCTCAATCCGCTGTTGTACAACGTCGGCGTCAGCCGCTCCGTCCCACCGCAATTCCTCTGATTCATCCGCACCGCGTGAAATCCCCGCGCCCACGCCTTGTCCGCAATCCCTCGCTCGTAATTCGAATCGCACGAACCCTCCAGCCCGTGCACAATCACAATCACCGGCAAATCCCGCCCGCTTCCCCGGCTGCCAGTGACACACGCCCTTCAACTGCGTCTCCGCGTCCACGCGAAACAGCCGCTCTTCGCCCGCAGGCAACGCAAACGTCCGCGGCACAAACGCCGCTCCAATCGTCTGCGCATGCCCGCTCCTCAGCCACCGGTGCGGCTCAAACTCTCGTATCTCTTTCCCCATATTTCTCTACTCTACAGCAGTTCCACAATTCCCTGCCTGCCTCCCTGTAGCTCACCCCTTCTAGGGGTGAGGCTTTCCTCTTTTGTTGCCTTTTGCTATTTCCTTTACCTACACGAGGAAGTTGCCATGCCTTGCTGCAAAACCGGTCCTTGCGGAGTATTGTTAACACTCGTCCGGCTCCCCGCGTCTACCTAGGAGACGCTTTTCATCTCGATGGACACAACGTGGCGGCACTCTTTGAACTCCATTCTTCCCGCTCCGGTTTCTCGGCCGTGAACGCTCCTCAGGAGTCACGGCAGCCCCGACGACGCCCTCGTCCGCGCCGCCCAACAAGGCGATCGTTCCGCCTTCGGTCTTCTCTACGCCCGCTACGCCCGCATGGTCCACGGCATCCTTCTCTCCCGCGTGCCCCATTCCGACGTCGACGATCTCGTCCAGGACGTTTTCCTGCAAGCCCTCCCGCGCCTCGCCTCTCTCCGCGAAGTCTCCAAATTCCCCGGCTGGCTCGCCGACCATCGCTCGCAATCGCGCCACGGACTTTCACCGCCGCAGCAAACCCATCGACGAATTTGTCGAAGAGACGACCGCCGCAGAAGCCGATCCTCCCGTCTCCCTCTTCTCCTCCCACTTCCCATTCCACGCGCCGAAGCCCACGCCGCTCTCGACGCCATTCTCTCCCTCCCCGAAAGCTATCGCGAAACGCTGATCCTTCGCCTCGTCGAGGGCATGACCGGTCCCGAAATCGCCGCACGCACCGGCCTCACTCACGGCTCCGTTCGCGTCAATCTTCATCGCGGCATGCAACAACTCCGCGAAATTCTTGGCCGCAAGGCCGCGCCGCTCACCGGGGGTGAGCTATGACCACACACCCAAACGATCCTGAGAAACGAAATTAAAATGACTGACGATTATTTGTGGGACGGCTCCGGCACGCCCGATCCCGAAATCCAGCGCCTCGAATCGCTCCTCGCGGAATTTCGCCATCGTCGATCGCCCACTCGTTCTTCCCGCCGAATCGTCCTGCCGCGTCACTCAAACCTCGCGGCCTGCTTCTCCAAATGCCCTGGCTTTCTCGCCTCGCCGCCGCTGCCGTCATTCTCCTCGCTCTCGTGCGTCGGCCTTTTCTTCTCTCGTCGTCCCCGCACTCCGCCAGACACCGGCCCGAGCTGGAACGTTGCGAGTCTCGAAGGCGCCCCGCAAATCGGCTCACAATTCGCTTTCCGCCACTCAATCCGCCGCCAAACTTTATGTCGGCCAAACTCTCACCACCAATTCCTCTTCGCGCGCTTCCCTTTCCGAAAACGATCTCGGCGAAATTCAAATCGATCCCAATTCTCGCGTTCGCCTCCTGCAAACCGATCCGAAACCACAAACGCCTTCAACTCGATGTCGGCACCATTCACGCCGCCATCTGGGCTCCTCCCGGCCAATTCGTTGTGGACACGCCCTCCGCCGTCGCCGTCGATCTCGGTTGCGCCTACACGCTCCAAGTCGCGCCCGACGGCTCCGGCACCATTCGCACCACGCTCGGCTGGGTCGGCTTCCATCTCAACGGCCGCGACTCGTTCATCCCCGCAGGCGCCATGTGCTTCACGCGCCCCAAGATCGGCCCCGGCACTCCCTATTTCGAAGACGCCAGCGAATCCTTTCGCGAAGCTCTCCACAGTTTTCGATCTCACGGAGCAATCAACGGACGCTCGTTCCAAGCAGCTCAATACCGTTCTCTCTCAAGCCCGCCCCCGCGATGGCCTCACGCTCTGGCATCTTCTCTCTCGCACCACTGGCCCCGAACGCGCCCAGGTTTACGCTCGTTTCGCCGACTCTCGTTCCTCCTCCTCCCGGCGTCACTCGCGACGGCATCCTCGCTCTCGATCCCCACATGCTCGATCTCTACTGGAATGCTCTCGACCTCGGCGACATCTCCATCTGGCGCTTCTGGGAACAGTCCTCCGAACCCAAAGCCTCTCCGCCCCCACAAATGCCCCAGAAAAAAGTGCCTAACTCGCCGCCCAACTGAATAAGAGGCTCCACCCTTCGCGCCGTTCGCGAAGGTGGGTCTTACCATCCAACGACGGAACCTTCTTCTCCGTATTCTTGGGTTTGCAATGGCCCGTCATTCGCGGCATATGCGCCCGCCGATTTCTGGCGGAAGACCGGCTCTTGTGGTTTTCTTGGGGTTCTCTTGAGGTTCCTCTTTAGGGGGTCGGACCTTCAGGTCCGACATTAATCCGCTCACAGGAATGGGCTTTAGCCCTGAGGACTCCGTCTTTTGGCAACTCCGGATTCGCTTTCCCGTTAACACTCTCCCACCCACCCGCGTCTTCTCCACTGAACGCGAATCACATTCGCAAGGAGGCCCACAAACACCATGAAATTCAAACTTTCTTCGGTCTGTCGTTTCGCAGCCGTTCTCGTCTTCACATTTTCCCTTTTCGCCAGCTACCGCGCTCGCCGGTCCCCCGCTCATCTGCCACACATTCGACATCGGCAACGCCAAATCTCTTCCCTGGATCAGCCACGACTGGAATCTCTCCGGCAGCGAATCCTACGACACAAACAATCTCTCCGCGGACACCATCGCCATCCTCGACGCCGACCCCACCGTCCTCGTCCACATGGAAACCCTCCGCCGCGCAACTCTCTACGGTCAGAAAGATCCCGTCGCCGCCAAACAACTGCTCATCAAGCTCATCGCGCGCTCCGATGCCGCCGGAAAAAACGCCTCCAGCCGCAGCCCTCGCCACCTTTGATGTCGGTTATTTCGCGGAAACTCTAGGTAAGGCTCAGTGGCTCTATAAGAATTCAGGTAATCCCGCTCAGGGCCTCGATGGCTACTCGCTCGTGAAAAAAGCCACTCCAGGTTCGCGGCAACGATCCGCAAATGGAATTCGCCGCATCTCTAATGACCCTCGACCGAAACGGGCCCGCCTCGGAACATCAGGACCACACGCAAAAAGCCCTCGCCGGCGCCAAATCCGACCCGCTCCTCGCCCGCAATTTCGCGATCCACTTCATCGGCCCGCAATCGCAAACCATGACCGATCTGCTCTCCCGCACTTCCAGCGTGAAGGTGGCCCAGCAATGAAATCTCAATCGTCACAGGGGCCGCCCGCACGCGGCTCCTTCTCCCACTCTGTTGCTATTCAGCCTCGTGGCCGCGACGATTCTCTTCACTCTCTCTTTTTCTTTGCGCCACGTCGCAGCCAGACAAATCGGTGAAAGCGATCTCACCGTCCACGAATGGGGCACTTTCACTTCCATCGCCGGCCCCGATGGCAAGGCCCAGGACTGGCTCCCGCTCACTGCTTCCACCGACCTCCCCTCCTTCGTCGAACATTTCCGTGAAGTCGCATTCAAGGGCGGCCTGCGCGGCACCATCCGCATGGAGACTCCCGTCCTCTATTTCTATTCCCCGCGCGAAACCACCGTCTCCGTGAACGTCTCCTTCGCCAAGGGCCTCATCACCGAGTGGTATCCCCACGCCGATTCCGCCAATCCCGCCCTCACTCCTCGCGACTTTTCCCTTTACAATCAAGAAATCTCCAGGCGCCATCGCCTGGAACTCCGTCCACATCGATCCCGCAGGGCTCTTCCGATTTCCCCAGCGACAATTCCGAGAATCACTATTACGCCGCCCGCCAAACCTCTTCCGCCCCACTTGCTCTTTCCACTTCCTCCGGCCCGCAACGCGAAAAATTCCTCTTCTATCGCGGCGTCTCCTCGTTCCCACCGCCTCTCACTGCCACGCTCTCCTCCGGCAACATCGTGCAATTCCAAAATCACTTTTCCGAAACCATCCCCAGCGTGATCCTCTTCGAGCGCCGCGGCGAAAAAACCGGCTATCGCGTTCTCGGCCCGCTCTCGCGATCAAGCCTCCCTCGCCGAACCGGAACTCACCACGTCCGCCGATTCCCTCTCCAGCACTCTCGAAAGCATTCTCATCTCCCAAGGCCTCTTCCCCGACGAAGCCCACGCCATGCTCGAAACCTGGAAAAATTCCTGGTTCGAAGAAGGCTCCCGCCTCATCTACATCGTTCCCCGCGGTTTCGTCGATTCCGTTCTCCCGCTCCAGGTCAAACCCGCCCCCGCATCCACCGTTCGCGTCTTCGTCGGCCGCCTCGAACTCGTCACTCCCGCCACCGAGCAAGCCGTCGAATCCGCCTTCGCCTCCAACGATCAGGCCACCCTCGCCAAATACAACCGCTTCCTCGAACCCATCCTCCAAACCATGATCGAAAAATCCACCGACCCCGCGCGCCAACAACGCCTCTACGATTACCTCAACTCCGTGTCCGTTAGCCTCTACGCCCAAGCGGGAGATTCAGCGCGTTGAATGTGCGCGACAGGCACAAATAGCGGGGGCTTTTGCCCCACCGAAGTTTGACCCCTTACTTGTCATCCAATAAGATTGCTATTCAAATGAAGAAGTCTCGCGGTCATTTCAACATCGTCTTAAGGCCCGAACCGGAAGGCGGATTCACAGTCGTCGTGCCTGCGCTTCCGGGTTGCGTCACCTATGGACGCACTTTGGCCGAAGCAAAGAAAATGGCCAAGGACGCCATTTCCGGCTACATTGAGAGTTTAAGGAAGCACAACGAGCCGATTCCGACGGACGATGAATCGCTCGTTGGCTTGCACGATTACGAAGTTTGTTAACCGCCCGCAATCGCCCCGATAATCAGCAGCGGCTCCGCACCCGATGCGACCGCCTCGGGCAGCGGAGCATCCGGGTTTTCATGGGACAAATCCTCGCCACACGCAAAGAATCGCAGGAAGGGCCTGCGCTGTTGCGTGACGTGATCGCGAATCGTGCCGCACAACATCGGATAGCGCGCTTCAAGCGCGTCCACCACCGACCGTATCGTAACCGGCCCTTCGATCTCCAGTTGCACTTCTTCGCGAATCCGTGCCAGCCCGCGCAAATGTGCCGGCAATACGATCCGGATCATGGAAGCGTCTGCGTCTCGACGGAAAGCACAGCCGGCAGGTCTCGCACGATGGGCGCCCACGTGTCTCCCCCGTCGCTCGACCCGTACACTTGGCCGCCGGTCGTGCCGAAATACACGCCGCATTTATCCAGCGTGTCCACGGCCATCGCGTCACGCAGGACGTTCACGTAGCAATCCTTTTCCGGCAATCCTTTCGCAAGCTCTTCCCATTCGTTCCCGCCATTCTTGCTGCGATACACCCGCAGCTTCCCTTCCAGAGGGAAATGTTCCCCGTCGCTTTTGATCGGAACCACGTACACCGTCTCCGGCTCGTGCGCGTGCACGTCGATCACGAATCCAAAGTCCGTCGGCAAATTTCCGCTGATTTCGTGCCAGTTCTCCCCGGCGTCGTCGCTGCGCATTACGTCCCAGTGCTTCTGCATGAAAAGTACGTTCGGTCGCGCGGGATTCATCGCCACGTGGTGAACGCAGTGGCCCACTTCGGCTCTCGGGTCCGGGATGTACTGCGAGTACAGCCCGCGGTTGATCGGCTTCCACGTTTCTCCCGCGTCGTCGCTCCGGAACGCCCCCGCCGCAGAGATGGCGATATAAATCCGTTTGGGATCTTTCGGATCCAGGATGATGGTGTGCAGACACAAGCCACCGGCGCCAGGCTGCCAGCGCGGGCCGGTGCCGTGGCCGCGCAGCCCGGAAAATTCCTGCCACGTCGTTCCGCCATCGCTCGATCGAAACAAGCCCGCATCTTCCACTCCGGCATACACGATGTCCGGATTGACTGGCGACGGTTCGATATGCCAGACCCGCTTAAACTCCCACGGATGCTGCGTGCCGTCGTACCACTGATGCGTTGTGAGAGGTTTGCCGGTTGCCTGGGAGGTGTCGTACACAAACTTATTGCTTTCGCCCTTGGGCATGCCCCCAGGTCCCGTGCGTTCACCCGGCGGCGTGCCAGGCTGGAACCATGTTTTGCCGCCGTCGTCGGATCGTTGAATGATCTGCCCGAACCACCCGCTGGTCTGCGATGCGTACAGCCGGTCCGGGTCAGCGGGAGATCCCTTCATGTGATACATCTCCCAGCCCGCGAAGTGCGGGCCGCTCACCTCCCACCGTTCCCGCTTTCCATCCGCTGTCAGAATGAACGCTCCCTTGCGTGTGCCAACGAGTACGCGTACTTTGCTCATCTCTCACTCCCTTTCAGCCTTGGCACTTGCCATTCTGTCCAACTCACTTTTGAATTGCAAGTGAAATTATGCTACCCTGAAAATATGCCGCAGAACAAGTCCGCCCCGAAGCGCCGCTCGCGGTGTCCCCTGAACGCTTCCGTGGAAATGCTCGGCGATCGCTGGTCGTTGCTGATTATCCGCGACATGATGCTGCGCGGATCACGCACCTACAAGGAATTCCTCGAATCTTTCGAAGGAATTGCCACCAATATTCTAGCGGATCGCCTGCGCAGGCTCGAAGCTTTTGGCATCATTTCCGTTCTTGAGGACCCTTCCGACGGCCGCAAGCGGATTTACCTGCTCACCCCCAAGGGAATCGATCTTGCCCCGGTCCTCACGGAAATGGTCCTGTGGGCAGCCGCGCACGAAAACACCGGCAATCAACCGCTGGTCCGGCAAATGAAGAAGCAAAGGCAGCAACTGCTGGCTTCTGTCCGGCGGCGCTGGGCCGAAGCGACAAGCCATTCGACCCCGAAGTAAGTCCGCACAGCTTGAGTAGGAATTCCCCGGGCTCCTGGAGGATAATATAGCCAAGGTCTCTGTCAGAACGGCATGCTCGCCTCCATTCTCTGGCTTATCGCCGTCGCAACAGTTCTCGTTATCCCCGCACTGCTCCTTTGGGGATGGATTCGTTGGATTAGGACCGAAATTCCTCATACCCTTGCCTCGACCCTCTCCCTGATCGGTTTTTCTTTTGCCACTTCCTCCGCTGTCCTGGCCATCTTCGCCCATCTCTATGCTCGCTTCATTCGCAGTTTTCCCTTTTATGATCCGGTTCTCCTGAAGATCTACGCATGTGGCTGCTTGCTTTCTTCACTGGGAATCGCCTTCGCCGTCGGCGGCACGGCGCGCCGCGGTCCCTTACGCTGGCTCGCTCCCGCCTGCGCCTTCGGCACTCTCATCTTCTGGCTGCTCGCCATGAGCAGCGGATAGGCCGATCCCAATCTCAGCGCCCTGGTTGAAGCCGCTCGGTAGTATCTCAGTTTGAAGGTACAAGGAGTGAAGCATGAGCACGCCAGATCGCAGCCGTGTTATCCGCCTTACCGAGGCTCAAGCGCGTATCCCGGGACCCGCGGGCGAGCGCGCCGTTATGGTCCTGCGGCGTGGCCCTCTTGACGTAGCCCTTTCCCTCCCTCTGCGCCCGAGCCAACAGACGCCGCACGCACAGGACGAGCTTTACTTCATCATTCGCGGGCGAGGATTCCTCCTTCACGACAGCAAGCGGGACCCGTTCGTGTCAGGCGACATTCTGTTCGTGGCTGCGGGGACCGAGCATCAATTCGAGGACACTACCGACGATTTGGCCCTGTGGCGCGTATTTTACGGCCCCCCTGGTGGCGAGGTCCCAGTATAAAGCGTGGTGCGGGCCGAGAAAGCCACAGTGAGACGCTACCAAACACTCCCTTAACTTGACCCAATCTCCCTCCATCCCTAAAATAGAAGTTTCACCGTGAATTAATTTTTCGATCTGTTGCATTCATTTTCCGGCCCAGCGCCCACCCGCTGGGCTGCGTCGTTTCTGGGCGCGTCGCATCCCGCGCCACTCACTTCACCGCGAGGTTCTCATGATTGATGGTTCTATTCCCGAAGGTCTTACATTCGACGATGTCCTCCTCCAGCCCGGCAAATCTTCCGTTCTCCCCACCGAGGTCGACACCACCACCAATTTCACCCGCAAACTCTCCATCAACATCCCTCTCGCCTCCGCCGCCATGGACACCGTAACCGAATCGCGCCTCGCCATCGCCATCGCCCGTCAGGGCGGCATCGGCATCATTCACCGCAATATGTCCATCGACCGCCAGGCCGAGGAAGTCGACCGCGTCAAGCGCTCCGAATCCGGCATGATCGTTGACCCCGTCACCATCTCTCCCGGACATCACCATCCGCCAGGCCCTCGAGATCATGACCAAGTACCGCATCTCCGGCCTGCCCGTCACACGCGGCACTCGCCTCACTGGCATCCTCACCAACCGCGACCTTCGCTTCGAAAAAAATCACGCCCAGCTCGTCGGCCAGGTCATGACCAAGGACAATCTCGTCACCGTCCCCGTCGGCACCACCCTCGAACAAGCCGAAAAAATCCTCCAGAAACATCGCATCGAAAAACTTCTCGTCGTCGATCAGGATTTCAACCTCAAGGGCCTCATCACCGTCAAAGACATCCAGAAAAAACTCGAGTATCCCCGCTCCGCCAAGGACGAACACGGCCGCCTGCGCGTCGGCGCCGCCGTCGGCGCCACCGGCGATTTCCTCGAGCGCGCCGTCGATATGGCCAAGGTTGGCACGGACGTCCTCGCCATCGACACCGCCCACGGCCACACCGAGCGCGTCATCGAAGCCATCAAGGCCATTCGCCATCGCCTTCCCGAAATGCAGATCGTCGCCGGCAACGTCGCCACCTATGACGGCGCGAAGGAGCTCATCTCTCTCGGCATTGATGGCCTCAAAGTCGGCATCGGTCCCGGTTCCATCTGCACCACCCGCGTCGTCACCGGCGCCGGCGTTCCTCAGCTCACCGCCGTCATGGAGGCCGCTCGCGCCGCCGAAGGCACCGATGTCGCGATCATCGCCGATGGCGGCATTAAGTATTCCGGTGACATCACCAAAGCCATCGCCGCCGGCGCTTCTGCCGTAATGATCGGCAGCCTCTTCGCCGGCACCGAGGAAGCCCCCGGCGAAACCATTCTCTATCAGGGCCGCACCTTCAAGTCTTACCGCGGCATGGGTTCCACCGGCGCCATGGAGCAGGGTTCCGCGGATCGCTACTCCCAGGAAAGCGCCGAGCGCGGCAAGTCCGTTCCCGAAGGCGTGGAAGGACGCGTCGCGTACAAGGGCCCGCTCTCCGGCCTCACCGATCAACTCGTCGGCGGCCTGAGAAGCGGCATGGGCTACGTCGGCGCGCGCACCCTGAAGGAACTCACCGCCAAGAGCCGCTTCATGCGCATCACCGCCGCCGGTCTCCGCGAATCCCACGTCCACGACGTAGTCATCACCAAAGAAGCTCCCAACTACCGCATGGAGTAATCTCCCCCCCGTTCGTGGGGGTCCAGCACCGCTGGACCCCATGTCCGCACGATTTCATCACCTGTAGCAGCAGCTTTACGCCGCCATCTTGGGTTTCCTTTTTTCTTTTTCTTGGGCCGCCCGACGAGCCGGCTCGCCCTGAGCCTCGAAGGGTGTCGCACGTCGGCTCTCGGGTCTCTCTTTCTTCTCCCTCGCCGACCCAATCCTTCATTCATCGTTTACAATAAAAGAGGAAATCACCCCCTGAATGCCCTCTACCGAACCCTGGCGCAATCCACGCCCCGCTCCCAATCTCAACGAGGTCCGCCATCGCGTACCTCTCTCTTCCTCCATTAAGCCCTGGCTCCGCGCCTGGTGGCCCGCCCTGCTCTGGGCCGCCCTCATCTCTGTGGCCTCGACGGATTCCTTCTCTTCCGCGCACACCATCCTCTTCATCGAACCGCTTCTCCGCAGGCTCTTCCCCTCCATCTCTCAGGAAAACCTCGATCTCGCCCACCATCTCATTCGCAAGTCCGCGCACCTCACCGAATATTTCATCTTCTTCCTCCTCCTGTATCGTGGCATTCGCGGCAGTCATCGTGGCTGGCGATGGTCCTGGGCGCTCACCGCCTGGTTCATTGCCGCCGCTTACTCCGGCCTCGACGAAGTTCATCAATCCTTCGTCGCCTCCCGCACCGCCTCTCCCTGGGATTCCCTGCTCGACTCCACCGGCGCCTTCCTCGCCCTGCTCGCTCTCTACTTCATCTACCGCCTCTTCCCTCGCGCGTCCCGCAGCTAGCGAAGCCTCTTCTCTTCCTCTTCTTGCCTTCTTTTCCTCCGCGACCTCCGCTCCCCTCTGCTAACTCTACGGTGAACTCTTTCACTTACTCTTCCCTCGTCCCCGTACCCCCAATTTCCCATTGACTCACCCCGCACCCCGCGTTAAATTTCCTACGTATTCAACCGTTTTAATCCACGATCTCCGCCGGCGCGCCTGCCGCCCTGGCCAAGGAACTCGCATGAAACAATTCTTCCCGTATTTCCGCTTCGTGCCCTTCGCGCTTCTCCTCCTCCCCTCCGCCGTCCTCGCGCAATCCATCCACGTCGACGCCACTCCCTCCCATTCCACCAACACCATTCGTCCCACCGAAGCTCTCGGCGCTGGCATCGACCGCCTCGGCTACGGCTGCTGCCGACAAACTCTACGTCCCGACACCATCAAACAAGTTCTCTCCGCCGGTTGGCAAACCGTCACCTATCGCCAGAACACCGAACTCCACATGGAAGCCTGGCACTGGAATCCCAACGGCACCTGGAGCGATCCCGCTGGCAAAGGCTACTTCGTCGGCAGCGCTACTCCCGGCCCGGAACCCATTCGCCATTCCTACGGCTACCCGCTTCCCCACCGCGGCGTCACCCGCGATGACGGCACGGACACCGACGGCTACTCACGCCTCACCGACGGCGATCCCAACACCTACTGGAAGAGCAATCCCTATCTCACCGAAACGTTCACCGGCGAAAGCGATTCCCTCCATCCCCAATGGGTCATTCTCGATCTCGCCAAGCCTCGCGAAATCTCCGCCATCCGCATCGATTGGGCCGAGCCTTACGCCACCCACTATCGTCGTTCAGTATTTCACCGGCGAAGACGGCGTCCGCAAGCCCACTTCCGGCGTCTGGCAGGCCTTCCCCGGCGGTCTGATCACCAACGGCAAAGGCGGCAACGGAATTCTCCAACTCGCCAACGCTCCCATCACCGCTCAATTCATCCGCATCCTGATGACCGCCTCCTCGAACACCTGCGACACCCACGGCTCCGCCGACAAGCGCAACTGTCTCGGCTACGCCATCCACGAAATTTATCTCGGCACCACTTCGTCCGGACGGCAAGTTCCACGACCTCGTCCGCCACACTCCCGATCAGGATCAGACCATGACCTACTGCTCGTCCGTCGATCCCTGGCATGAGCCCAGCGATCTCGACGAGCACGCCGGCGAACAAGTCGGCTTCGATCTTTTCTTCTGAGCCCAACGCCTACACCCGCGGCCTTCCCGCCATGATTCCCATCGCCATGATTTACAGCACTCCCGAAGACGCCGCCAACCAGACTCGCCTACCTCGAAAAGCGCGGCTATCCCATCTCCCACGTCGAAATGGGCGAAGAACCCGACGGCCATTTCATGATCCCAGAGGATTACGCCGCGTTCTACATCCAGTTCGCCGCCGCCATCCATCGCGTCGATCCCAAACTCAAACTCGGCGGCCCCATCTTCACCGGCGTCAACAAGGACATCGAAACCTGGCCCGACGCTTCCGGCCAAACCTCCTGGACGCGACGCTTCGTCAACTATCTGCAGTCCCACAACGCACTCGACGAGCTCGCCTTCTTCTCCTTCGAACACTATCCCTACGAGCCAGGCAAAATTCAGTGGAGCAATCTCTACGACGAACCCAAGCTCGTCACCGGCATCATGAAAATCTGGCGCCAGGACGGCGTCCCCGACGAACGTCCCCCTTCTCATCACCGAATCCAATCTCTCCTGGGTCGATTCCGAAGCCTTCCCCGACATCTTCGGCGGCTCTCTGGCTCGCCGACTACATCTGTTCGTTCCTCAACGGTGGCGGCCAAGCCGTCTACTATTTCCATTACATGCCTGCTCCCATCGGCCGCGGCATCAACGGCTCCCACGGCACCTTCGCCATGTTCTCCACCGACAAGGATTTCAAAAATCTGCAGCCTCTTTCGCAATTCTTCTCGAGCCAGCTCATCAATCTCGAATGGGTGCAGCCCGGCAGCGGCGAACACAATCTCTTCAACGCCGAAAGCGACATTCGTCGACGGCGCCGGCAACAACTCTCGTCACCGCCTACGCCGTCCATCGCCCCGATGGCGAATGGTCACTCCTGATCATCAACAAAGATCAGGAAAATCCCCACACCGTCAAAATTTCCTTCGATGACGCTACGCAATCCGCCTCCGGTTCCTTCTCCGGCCCCGTCACCGTAAAAACCTTCGGCAAAGCCCAATACCAGTGGCACCCCGCCACTCTCTCCGCCGATCCCGACGGCCCCATCGTCACCTCCACCTTCAACGCTGACCCCAACACCCAGGTCGAATTACCTGCCTCCTCCATCACCGTCCTCCGCGGCTCCGTGAAATTCCCCGAGCCCGCCCACAAACATTAATTCCACCTGTAGGGGCGGCTTTATAATGCCGCCGTTAGAGCCCACCTTTCGCAAAAGGCGCGAAGGATGGGACACCCTCAAGATTCGGGGATGGTAGCGTAACGCGGGAAAAGCGGGCGATCAGGCGCCCAGCACATCGCCTCTTCGGTTTGTGTCGTTCATTCGCGCCTCACCAAAACCGTGAAAAAATGCGCAGTCATCCTGAGCGCCGCGAAGGATCTCAACCCTCGCGTCTTGGCTAGCTCCCCGCAAAAAAACCCGTCATTCCGAACGGAGTCCGCGGAGCGCGGAGATCGCCACCGACCTCTTCCTCTTCCCCCACTCGTCCACTCGTTCCCTCTTCCCACTCGCCTTCCCATTCCCGCCCCACCTCACTTACCATCTCTCCATGCCCCTCTATCCTCCCGGCCCCGAACAAGGTTTCTTCGACGGCCTCCGCAGCCCCCTCCGCCGCGATCCTCTCGGCTTCATGTCCCGCGCCGCCCACGAATATGGCGACATCGTCTGCCTCCGCTTCTTCAACCTTCGCACCTTCCTCCTCTTCCACCCCGACCACATCGAAGACGTGATCGTCAACAACGCCAGCAAATTCATCAAAGGCCGCGTCCTCCGCGCCAATCGCCACCTCTTCGGCAACGGCCTGCTCACCAGCGAAGGCGACTTCTGGCTCCGCCAACGCCGCATGATGCAGCCCGCCTTTCACCGCTCCCGCATCGCCAACTACGCCTCCACGATGACCGAGTGCGCCACCCGTCTCCTCGAATCCTGGAAGCCCGGCCAACAATCGATCTTCACGACGCCATGATGCGTCTCACTCTCCAAATCGTCGGCAAAACTCTCTTCCACGCCGATGTCGAGCGCGACGCCCCGCAAGTCGGCGAAAACCTCCAGGTCCTCCTCGAATACACCATGGACTTTCGCCGCCTCGCTTATGACCCCGCAGCTGGCTCCCCACGCGCCGCAATCGCCAGGCCAAGCCGCGCCGTTCGCGATCTCACGCAAATCATCGACCGCATCATCCAGCAGCGCCGCGATTCCAACGAAGACACCGGCGATCTCCTCTCCCTGCTCATCCACGCCCAGGATGAAGACGGCTCCCGCATGACCACGCAGCAGCTTCGCGATGAAGCTCTCACTCTTTTCCTCGCCGGGCACGAAACCACCGCCAGCACTCTCTCCTGGACCTGGATGCTCCTCGCGCAAAATCCCCGCGTCGAAGAAAAACTTCACGCCGAACTCGACTCCGTCCTCAACGGCCGTACTCCCACTCTCGACGATCTCCCGCCTCTCCTCTACACCAGCCACGTCATCTCCGAATCCATGCGCCTCTATCCCCCAGCGTGGGCCATGGCCCGCCTCGCCGTCGAAGACCACGCTCTCGCTGGTTACCCGGTCCCCAAAGGCACCGGCATCGCCGTCGTTCCCTGGGTCGTCCATCGCGATCCCCGCTGGTACGACGCTCCCGAAGCCTTCACCCCCGAACGCTGGGAGGGCGACCTCCTCAAAAAAAATCCCCCGCTTCG
This sequence comes from Candidatus Acidiferrales bacterium, assembly GCA_963734105.1. Taxonomy (GTDB): domain Bacteria; phylum Acidobacteriota; class Terriglobia; order Acidiferrales; family UBA7541; genus Acidiferrum. Next base: position 66,384 of record CAVTFW010000004.1, read on the forward strand.
CCTACTTCCCCTTCAGCTTCGGCCCGCGCCAGTGCATCGGCAATTCCTTCGCCCTCATGGAAGCCGCCCTCGTCCTCGCCACCATCGCCCAACAATTCCGCTTTCGCCTCCTCCCCGACCATCCCGTCGTCCCCCTCCCCTCCATCACCCTCCGCCCCCGCCACGGCCTTCACGTCCAAGCCCAATCCCGCACCCCGCGCGCAATTTCTTCGCCCGCGTAGGGGCGCAGCCTAGTTTCTTGGGCAAATACCGGAATAACCAGAAAGAGGTTGACAATTAATTGTAGAGCGTGAGAATCTCTGAGCAGTGCAATGGAACATTTGCACTGTCACTGCTCAGGAGGAATTTCCATGCCCCCCACGATTCGCATCGATGATGATATTTGGGAGCACCTAAAGAAGAATAGCAGCTTCGTAGACACTCCCAGCGATGTGCTCAGGCGTCTGCTTTCGATCCCAAAACCGACACCCTTGAAACCTCCCATGCCCCCAATAAGCGGCACGAGGCACCTTCTGCGGGCTGACCATGATTACGCCAACGTGCCAATCACGAGCTACGAGTTCGAGGGCAAGTCTTGGCAAGTACGTACTTATAAGGATGTTCTTCTCAATATCTGCAAGACTCTAAGGTCTCTGCACGGCGACCAATTCGATAGTGTTGCACTCAGCCTTCACGGAAAAAAGCGAAACTACTTCTCGCGCTCAGATTCCGGGATGATACACCCACGGCAGGTGCCCGGCCACAACAAGGACTTGTGGGTTGAGTCAAATTTGAGTGCCACGTCGATCATGGGATTATGCCAGCATCTTGTCCGCAGCTTCGGCCACGATGTAGCCAGTTTTAAGGTTCATTAAAAGTGGAGATCATAATGCAAGATACATGGCTTGGGGATGTAACCGAAGCCCTCAAAGGTTTAGGAGGCGAAGCGCATCTCTCTTCGATCTACCAGAACGTGCTGGAGTCCAGGACAGCGAGGAGAGCAAGTCTCGGAGAATATCAGGCATGGATACGAAACTGCCTTCAGCAAAATTCACGAGGCAAAGGGCATAACATGTTCGCTCATGTCGGCTCTCATAGGTCAGGTCGCTGGCGACTGAAATAGGAGTCACAAGATTCCGGTACCCCTCATAGCCAGGGCCCCCGTCTTCACGTTTCCCGATCGCTTCCTGATATCTGATATCCGCTATCTGATATCCTTATGCTCTGGCCACCCACCCGTACCCAAAATATTCCTTGACAACTAAATAACCATCCCCTACACTCCTCTCCGTAGAAAACTACGCTCGCGGCTTTTCCTCCGCGGGCGTTTCCTTTTACAACTCAAATTTTCTTTCTGGAGATCTATATGTCGAAACCAAACTCCAAAGACCGCGCGTCTTTGTGTGACTTTACCTACTCCGATGGCCGCCGCTGCCGGATGCCTCGTTCTTTTCGGGATGCCAAATACTGTCTCCACCACGAACGTAAATTCCGCCGCCTCCGCGAAGCAGACTGTACAGCTAGCCATGTCGCGGAGCCACTTTCCGGCAATTTCATTTCCGCAACTTCCCTCAATCAGTCTCTAGCTCGCCTTTTCTCCGCCATCGCCGACGGCCGCGTTCACCGCAAGACCGCCGCTGAACTCATCAGTGTCTCGAAAATCCTCCTCAAAACTATCCCCTTGGCCAAAACGGAATTTGTCCTTGCGTCCAACAACCCTAAGGCCGCGCATCGCATGATCCGTCAAATGTACGATGGCACCGACCAACCCGCCACCGTCTCCGAGGGAGACGACCTCAGCTCCCAACCTCCTCCCCCTCTTCCAGAGGATCCCAGAGAATTCGTGCAAAGGGTTCTAAGTGCCCTGTAATCTGCACTTATGCGATTTCCAGCCCTAACCCCTTTAGAATCCGCACTTGCACATCATTATCAAAACAAACAACCTATAAATCCTTTAGAATCCGCACTTACGAACACCGTTTTCGCTAACCCCTTTCCCTTCCACACTTACGCAAATTCGCACGTTTATTTTTTGGCACCCGCGATCACGCCAAGAGCAGGGCTTTAGGGTTCTTCTTGGCAATCACCAGGAGTTTCAGAGCGGCCTGCCGCGGGCGCCGCGTACCTTGCTCCCAACTCCGCACGGCATTCGGGCTTACATTCAAATAGATGGCGAACACCGCTTGACTGGCATTAAGCGCCCTCCGGATATGACGAATCTCTTTCGGTGAAATGTCCTTCGGCGGCGCGGGAAATTGGGTTACGCGCAGGTCCAAACGCTTCCCGGCACGGTACTCGATTACATCCTGAAGCGCCTCCTTGAGCTCGTCGAAGATTTTTACACGCTTCCTGGCCATGCCTTTCCTCCTATTCCTAGGCTTGCGCGGCAAGCTCACGCAGCAGTTTCCGCTCGGCAGGGCTCAGATCTTCCTGCTCGCCCTTGTCCATCAGATAGAGCAGGCCGATCTGCTGCTCGGGTTGGTAGTACACGTACAGATAGCGAAACCCTCCGCGCTTTCCCTTGCCGCGGCCCGGATTCGCGACGCGCGCCTTGCGCACGCCGCCCAAACCAGGGACCATCGCGCCACACTCCGGATTCCGCGTTAGCTCTCTCTGAATCGCCCTCAGCACTTCGTCGGCGCCGTCGCCGGCGAGTTGATGAAGCTTCCGCGTGAACAGCCGGGACTCGATAAACTCCACATTGTCATACTACCACAATGTGGTATAGGGGGCGGGATAGGGTCTGCTGGAAACGATACTCCGGCTCGTTCGTGGCGCTGCCCTCTTCTTCTCGCCTTCCGATCGCGGGCTGCCTCTGCCTCACCGCGCCGTCCAGCCTCCATCGATCAAAATCGTCTCGCCGGTGATCAGCGACGCCGCCGGCGATGCCAGGAAAACCACCGCGCCCGCCACTTCCATGGGTTCGCCGATGCGGTGCAGCGCCGCGATGCGCTCCACCGTGTCCACAAGATGCCTCGGATCGGACAGATAATCCTCCGTCCCCGGCGTGCGGATAAACGTCGGCGCCACGGCGTTTACCGTGATCCCATGCTTACCCCATTCCACCGCCAGGCATTTCGTCAAATGCGCAATCGCCGCCTTCGTCATGCAATAAATCGATTCCGTCGGCAGCGCTGCAAATCCCGCCTGCGAGCTCATGTTGATGATTTTTCCGCTGTGCCGCTCGATCATCACTCTCCCTGCCGCCTGGCTCGCAAAAAATGTTCCTTTCAAATTCACAGCCAGCGTAGCGTCGAAATCTTCCTCGCTAACCTTCTCCGCGGGATTTTCCGGCGCAATCCCCGCGTTGTTCACCAGGATGTCGATGCGTCCGAACTGTCTCACGGTGTCGTCCACCGCTCGGAAAATCTGCTCCATCTTGCTCACGTCCATCTGCAGCGGCATCGCCTTTCTCCCCATCTTTCGAATCTCCGCCGCCAATCCCGCATCCGCGTTCACGTCGCGCAGGCCTAGCGCCACATCCGCGCCCGCATGGGCCAACGCTAGCGAAATCGCCCGCCCCAATCCTCGCGCCGCTCCCGTCACCAGCGCCACCTGCCCGTTCAATTCAAATCGCGGATACTCCATCGTCGTTCCTCCCGTCACCGGTATCTTGCCCCCCGAATTGTAGCTCAGGCCTCGAAGGCCTGAGGGTTTTCACGGCCGCCACCGCGCACTTTACATCGCGGCTCTTCGAGGCTGAAGTTTTTCAACGGCCCTCCCCAAAAAAGCAAACGGCCCGCCCCGGTTTCCCGGAGCGAGCCGTTGTACGCCTTGCGGAGGCGGGCTTAACTCTTTGGCTTCGACGGCTTCCTGCACCTTGCTCTTTTCTTTCTTTTCCTTCTTCTTGAATTCGTAACTCGACCAGCTCCAGGATGGCCACCTTCGCCCCGTCGCCCACGCGGATGCCCGCGTGGATGATGCGCGTGTAGCCGCCCGCGCGATCGGCAAACTTCGGCGCGATATCGCTGAACAGCTTCTTGGTGACCGCCGGGGTCATTATGTATGCGGCGGCCTGGCGGCGCGATTGCAACGTGTCGCGCTTGCCGAGGGTGATCATCTTTTCCGCCACCGGCCGCGTAGCCTTCGCGCGCGTCAGCGTCGTGGTGATCCGTCCATGCTCGAGCAGATTGGTCACAAGGTTGCGCAACGTCGCGCGGCGGTGCCACGGGTTGCGTCCCAGCTTCGATCCAGACTTCAGATGTCGCATTTCTTGATCCTTTGATAGTTATGGAGCCAACACCCGTTAGCCAACAGCCGCCAGCCATTAGCCAAAAGTGAGAACCCCCGAACTGGTTACGAGCAATTCAAACTTAAGGCTTACTGCGCCCGCAAACGACCTGCCGAAGAAGGAGGTCGTGCTCCTGATCTAAGGCTAACCGCTAATCGCTGGTGGCTGACAGCTCCCAAGCCGGCTTACAGGCCGAGATTCTCTTCGGAGCTCGGCGGAGCGGTCTGGCTCGGCAGCGGCGGCCAGATAATCCGGCCGTGCTCGTCGAATTTCATGCCCAAACTGAGGCCCATCTTCACCAGTATGTCCTTGATCTCGTTGAGCGATTTGCGGCCGAAGTTCTTGGTCTTCAGCATTTCGTTCTCGCTCTTCTGCACGAGTTCGCGGATGGTCTGGATGTTGGCGTTCTTCAGGCAGTTGTAGCTGCGCACGGAAAGCTCCAGCTCTTCCACGGAGCGGTCCAGGTGCTCCAGCCGCGGATCGTGCACGGTGTCGGTCGGCACTTCCACGTTTTCCACCGGCTCCTCGAAGTTGATGAAGATGCTCATGTGGTCCTTCACCAGCTTTGCCGCCAGGCCCACGGCGTCCGAAGGCGTGATCGCGCCGTTGGTCCACACTTCCAGCATCAGCTTCTCGTAGTCCGTCATCTGTCCGAGACGCGCGGATTCCACGGCGAAGTTCACTTTGCGCACCGGCGAGTGCACGCTGTCCACCGGGATGTACCCGATGGGCAGATCCTCGTCGTAGTTGCGGTCCGCCGCCACGTAGCCACGGCCGTTCTTCACGCGCATCTCGATCCGCAGCTTGCCGCCTTCGCTCACCGTGGCGATGTACACGCTCTTGTCGAGAACGGCGAAGTCCGGAATCTTCCTCGACATGCGCGCTGGTCACCACGCCCGGCTGCTCGACGTTCAGGTAGATCGTCTTCGGCAGGTCGTTGTTCAGCTTGATCGGCACCTGCTTGAGATTCAGGATGATGTCCGTGGCATCTTCGACGACGCCCGGAATCGAGGAGAATTCGTGCAGCACTCCTTCGATCTTTACCGCGGTGATCGCCGCTCCCTCGATCGAGCTTAGCAGCGCGCGCCGCAGGGCGTTCCCCACCGTCGTGCCCCAGCCTCGTTCGAATGGCTGAGCGGAAAACCGCCCGTACTTTTCTGTCAGCGATTCAAACTCTGGCGCAAGACGCTTCGGTTTCTGAAATCCCTTCCACATCGTGTTCCTTCCTTCTGGGCTGCCCAAAACAGCCCGTAAACCCTATGAGGTTCCATTAGCCGGTAGCCGTCAGCCAACAGCCAACCTTGATCGACCTGCGAATCGCACCTCAGCTAGCGGTCGGCTACACCTAACGGCTGTCGGCTCAACTTACTTCGAGTACAGTTCGACGATCAGTTGCTCGTTGATCGGCGGTGTCTGCACGTCTTCGCGCTTCGGCAACGCCACAACCTTAGCCTTGAACTGATCGCGTTCCTGCTCCAGCCACGGCACCGTGCTCTGGCTCTGGGCGACGTTGCGCGCCTCCAGGACCATCGCGTTCTGGTGCATCTTTTCCTTGATGGCGATCTCTTCGCCGACGTTCACCTGGTACGACGGGATGTTTACCTTCTTCCCGTTGACCCGCACGTGTCCGTGCAGCACGAGCTGCCGCGCCTGCGACCGCGAGGACGCCAGGCCGGCCCGCCAGACAACGTTGTCCAGGCGGCGCTCGAGCATGATGATCAGGTTTTCACCCGTGGGCCCCTTGGAGCGCTCCGCCTTTTCGAAATAATTGCGGAATTGCCGTTCCAACAGCCCGTAGGTGCGCTTTACTTTCTGCTTCTCGCGCAGTTGCAGGCCGTAACCCGCAACCTTGGCGCGCCGCGACTGCCCGTGCTGTCCCGGCACAAAGTTGCGCTTCTCAATCGCGCACTTGTCCGTGAAGCACCGCAGGCCTTTCAAAAACAGTTTTTGCCCTTCCCGGCGGCACAGGCGGCAAACTGCATCTCGATGTCTTGCCAACTTCTATTCTCCCTTCTCGAATACTCTTCAGAGTCCTCAGTTTTTCAATTCCGAGTGACTTTTTGCTGAATGTTTTTGCTCCGGTCTAGTTCATCTTTTCTTGAAAATCTTTTTGATACCCGATTGCCGTGACTCCCAGAGCGTGCTTTCCTGCTTTGAGTTTTCACTGACAACTGATTACTGAAAACTGAAAACCTCCTCAAACGCGCCGGCGCTTCGGCGGGCGGCAGCCATTGTGCGGAATCGGCGTCACGTCGCGAATCACCACGATGTGCAGCCCGGCGGCAGCCAGGGCGCGCACCGCGGATTCGCGGCCGGAGCCCGGACCCTTGACGCGCACTTCCACGCTCTTCATGCCGAACTGGTCGCGCGCGGCGCTGGCCGCAGCCAGCGAAGCCTGTTGCGCCGCGTACGGCGTGCCCTTGCGCGAACCCTTGAAACCGATCGCCCCCGCGGAAGAAGTGCAAATCACGCGGCCATCCGGATCGGTGATGGTGATCTGCGTGTTGTTGAACGAAGTCGCGGAGACGTGCACCAGTCCGTGCGGAACCGTGCGGCGTTCCTTCTTCTTCTTGAACTCTTTCTTCTTCTTGATGTCGCTGCCGGTTTCGCTGGTGCTGCGTCCGCGTCCGGTACTGCGCCCTTCTGCTCTTTAGCCACGTTTCACTCCAGTTTTCCTTCTTGCTCGTGCGGCGCCCGCCTCGGAAGGCGACCGCTACAAATTCTGCTTCGAATCTCTGACTTCGAACTACTAACTCCTGACTTCTAACTTCCGCCTTAGCCCTTCTTGCCCTTGATCTGCTTCTTCCCGGCGACGGCGCCGCGCCGCGGGCCCTTCCGGGTGCGCGCATTCGTGTGCGTGCGCTGGCCGCGAACCGGCAGATTGCGCCGGTGACGAATGCCGCGATACGCCTGGATTTCGATCAGGCGCCGGATGTTCATCTGGATCTCTTTGCGGAGATCGCCTTCGACGCGCCCTTCCTGCTCGATGACCGTGCGAATGCGGTTCACTTCGTCTTCCGTGAGGTCGCGAACTTTTTTGGTGAAGTCCACATTCGCTTTTTCGGCAATGCTTCTTCGCGCGCACCTGTCCGATGCCGTAGATCGAGGTCAACCCGACCCAAAGCCGCTTCTGCGGCGGAAGATCAACACCTGCGATACGTGCCATGATTTCTCCTCGCTCCCCTTATCCCTGACGCTGCTTGTGCTTCGGATTGACGCAAATTACCCGAACCACTCCACGGCGGTGGATCACTTTGCATTTGTCACAAATTTTCTTCACGCTTGCCCGAACTTTCACTGCATCTACTGTTCTTCTGCTTCTTCCTGCCAGTCCCACGTGACCGTCTCAAGTCCGGCCACTACACAAACTCTGTCCGCTACTTGTAGCGGTATACGATGCGTCCGCGGGTCAAATCGTACGGGGATAGCTCCACCGCTACTTTGTCTCCCGCCAGTATCCGGATGAAGTTCTTGCGCATCTTGCCGGAAACGTGCGCCAACACCTTGTGCTTGTTCTCCAGCTCCACCCGGAACATCGCGTTCGGCAACGGCTCGATCACCGTGGCCATCACTTCAATCGCGTCCTCCTTCGGATTTCCGGAGTCGCCTTTCTTCTTTTCTTCAAACGGCTGCTTCGCCATATGCTCCTGTACTGATTGAACCAAGTTCCAAGTAATCGGTTTTAAGTTCCAAGTAAACCCGTTCTTACTCTATTACTTAAAACTTACAACTAAAAACTTCTTCTCACCACGATGGCCCGGTCATCTCCTTTCGGCCGGGTCAAAATCCACGGGCCGTTCGCGGTCACCGCTATGGTGTGCTCGAAATGCGCCGAAGGACTGCCATCGGCTGTTTCCGCCACCCATTCGCCGCGCATCTGCACTTCCGGCCGGCCCGCATTCACCATCGGTTCGACGGCGATGACCATGCCTTCCTGCAAACGCGCTCCGCGTCCCGGCTCGCCGTAGTTCGGAAGGTTGGGTTCATCGTGCATCCTGGTTCCGATGCCGTGTCCCACAAACTCCCGCACTACCGAAAAGCCATGCTGCTCCACCCAACTCTGCACCGCGTATCCGACATCGCCCAGCCGGTTTCCCGGACGCATCTTGTCAATCGCGCGGTCCAGCGATTCGCGGGTCACATCCAGGAGCTTCTGCAGCTCCGGGCGGATCTGCCCCACGGGCACGGTCACCGCCGAATCGCCGATAGTACCCGTCGACTTCCATGCCAAAGTCGATCGAGACGATGTCGCCTTCGCGCAATTTCCGCTTCGGCGAGGGAATCCCGTGAACGATCTCGCTGTTCACCGACGTGCACAGCACGCAGGGATACCCGCGATACCCCTTGAACGCCGCCTTGCCCGGCCCTTTCGCGATGAGCCTCACGGCAATCTCCTCGAGGTCCATCGTGCTCATCCCGGGCTTCACCTGCGCCCGCAGCGCGTTCAAAACCTCATGCACGGCCTGGCCCGCGCGGTACATCTTTTCCAGCTCAGCGGCGCTGCGTAATTGAATCGCCATCTCCTCAACGCGCTCCGCGCATACTTGCCACGGCCTGCAAATCTCCTGCTCTACTTCCGCCACGCTCTTGCTGGCATCGACTTCATGCAAAGTGCCGAGCCGGCGGTAGTAGCTCACCAGCGGCGCCGTCTGCTTTTCATACGCATGCAGCCGCTGGCGGATCACTTCTTCGCGATCGTCCGGCCGCTGGACCAGCTCGCCGCCGTCGTTATCGCAAATCCCTTCCACTTTCGGCGGGCGGTCGTAAATATTATAAATCTCGCCGCCAACCTTGCAGGTCCTTCGGCCCGTCAAGCGCCGGATGAGCAGCGCGTTGCCGATGACCATGTGAATCACGAACGGCTGCTTGAATCCCTGCCTCTTCAGCATTTCACCCAGATACTTCGCCTGGGTGACCGTCCGCGGAAAACCGTCAAACACAAAACCGTGACTGCAATCCGGCCGCTCGATCCGCTCCGCCACCATCTTCAACACCAGCGAATCCGGCACCAGCTCGCCGCGCGTCCATGATCGGCTTGGCCTTCAAGCCGAGCGGCGTACCCTTGGCGATATGCTCGCGAAGCATGTCGCCCGTCGAGAGGTGCGGTACTGCCGTACTTCTCGGCCAGCACCTTCGCCTGGGTTCCTTTCCCGGAACCCGGAGGTCCAAGAAAAATCACCGCGCGGTCGAGTTTTCCGACAGGACGCTGTTCCAGCGCCACGTTGTCGTCTCCCTTTGCTTAACGACGGCCGCGCACTCTTCCCTTACGCGCAAAGCCTTCGTAATTGCGCATGACGAGTTGTGCCTCCAACTGCTGCACCGTGTCCATCGCCACGCCGACCACGATCAGGAGCGAAGTGCCACCGAAATAAAACGCACACCAAGCCCGTTCAAAATCCATTGCGGCAAATGCCGGTCAAACCAGTCGCCGCCCATCCAGATGGGCAAGTGGTTCAAGCCGAATACCCGCGATCATCCATTCCGGCAGGATGCAAACCAGCGCCAGGTACACCGCACCGATAAACGTCAAGCGCTTCAGAATGATGCTGACGTATTCTGACGTGCTGCGTCCCGGGCGGATGCCGGGAATGAATCCACCGTTCTTGCGCATGTTGTCCGCGACTTCCGTGGGATTGAACACGATCCCCACGTAAAAGAACGCGAAGATGATAATCATCGCGATGTACAGCACGGTGTAGAGTGGCTCGCCCCACTTCAGCGTGTCCGCAATGCCCTTCACGAACGGCCAGCGCGTGCCGAGCAGCAACGCGGCGGTGGCGGGAAACGCCAGGAGCGAGCTTGCGAAAATCGGCGGAATCACGCCGCCGGAATTGACGCGCAGCGGAAGATACGTTGCCTGTCCGCCCATCACGCGGCGGCCGACCACGCGCTTGGCATACTGCACCGGGATGCGGCGTTGCGCTCCTTCCACGAATACGATGAACGCCACCACGGCGACCATCAGCGCGATCAGGAGCAGAATCAGCGCCATCGGCGTGAACGCGCCCCACGCCTGGGTCTTGACCTTGTCATACAGATCAAACATGGCGCGCGGCAGCCCGACGACGATGCCCACGAAGATGATCAGCGACATGCCGTTGCCGATGCCGCGTTCACTGATCTGCTCGCCCAGCCACATGATGAATGCCGAACCGGTGGTCAGCGTGAGCACGGTCATCAGCCAGAAGCCCAAGCCGGGATGATAGACCAGCGACTGTCCGCTGTAGGTCTGCGCCTGCAACGTGGTGGCGATCGTCGACGACTGGATGATGCTGAGCACGATCGTCAGGTAGCGCGTGTATTGCGTGATCTTGCGCCGGCCGAGCTCGCCTTCTTTTTGCAGCCGCTCCAGGTACGGGAACACCACTGCATCAACTGCAGGATGATGGACGCGGTGATGTACGGCATGATGCCCAGCGCAAAAATCGTCAGCCGGCGGAAATTGCCCCCGCTGAACAGGTCGAAAATCCCGAGCATGGAACCTGACGCGGCCTGGTTGAAAATTTCTTCCAGCAAGCGCTGGTGTTGATCCCGGGCGTGGGAATGTGCGCACCGAGGCGATAGACCGCGAGCAGCGCCAGCGTAAAGAACAGCCGGTTGCGCAGATCTTCGATCCGGAAGAGGTTCGTAAATGCTTGCCAGAAACGATTCATAGCATGTTCCCAAGCGCTCCCGACTACGACCAACCACCTCAAACGTGCCGCCCGCCTTGGTGATTTTTTCCTTCGCCGTGGCGCTGAACGCGTGGGCGTGAATGGTGAGCTTGGTCTTCAGTTCGCCATCGCCGAGAACTTTGATGGGATCGGTGGCGCGGCGAATGAAACCGTGGGCGCGCAACAGTTCCGGCGTCACCGTCTCTCCCGCGGGGAACACGTTCAGTTCCTCGAGGTTGACGACGGAAAACTTCACTCCGAACGGGATTGTGGAAGCCGCGCTTCGGAATGCGCCGGTGCAGCGGCATCTGCCCGCCTTCAAAACCGCGGCGCCGCGAATAACCGCGCCGGGACTTCTGTCCCTTGTTGCCGGCGCCGGCTGTTTTGCCGAGCTTCGAGCCAATCCCGCGGCCGACACGCACTTTCTTCTTGCGCGAGCCCTTGGCCGGTCCCAGTGTCGACAGCGAAACCGTGTTGTGTTCTTTCTTCTTCGCCTTATCTGCCATCGCTTACTCCACCACTTTCACGAGATGACGCACCTTATGAATCATGCCGCGCGTCTCCGGTGTGTCCTGACGCTCGACCACCTGATGCATCCGCCGCAGGCCCAGTCCGCGAATCGTCGCACGCATATCGTCCGTGCAGCCGATGAAACTCACCACCCACTTGATCTTTACCGTGCCGGCGCTCTTTGCGCCCTTTTTCTCCGCTGCCATGATTTATTCCCCTGCCGCCTTTTCCACAGTTGCCGGCTTCCGTGCTTCTGTCCGACCTTCGGCGGTCTGCCGGTCATCTCTTCCACGGTCTTGGAGCGCGTTTCGGCCACCTGCGCTGGCATCCTTCAAACCGAGAAGCGCGGCAAAGGTGGCCTTGATCACGTTGTGCGGGTTCGAGGTGCCAAGGACTTCGTCAGCACGTTCTGAATTCCCGCCACCTGCATCACCTTGCGCACCGGACCGCCGGCAATCACGCCGGTGCCTTCGGGCGCGGGCTTCAGCAGCACCTGCGCCGAACCGTACCAGCCGGTCACCTGGTGCGGAATCGTGGAGCCCTTCAGGTTCAGCTTGATCAGGTTCTTCTTGGCCTGCTCGATGCCCTTCTTGATGGCCATGGGAACTTCGCGGGCCTTGCCCATTCCGAAGCCGGCGTGGCCGCGGCTGTCGCCGACGACCACGAGAGCCGAAAAGCTGAGGTTCTTGCCGCCCTTGACGACCTTGGTTACGCGGTTGATGGCGATGACGTCATCCTTCAGGTCCGAAGGATTTACCTCCAGGATCCGCCGTACTGCCAGACTGTCACGCAAAATTTGCTTGGACATAAATTAGAACTGTAACCCCGCTTCCCGCGCCGCATCTGCGAGCGCCTTGACGCGGCCGTGATACTTGTACCCGCCGCGGTCGAACACCACTTTGACGACACCGGCCCCCTTGGCGCGTTCGGCGATGAATTTGCCGACGGCCTTGGCGGAAGCGATGTTGCCACCACCCTTCAAATTCTTTTTCGATTCCTTGTCGACCGAGCTGGCGGAAACCAGCGTGCGCCCGCTGCGGTCGTCAATGATCTGCGCGTAGATGTGTCCGAGCGAACGGTACACGCACAGGCGCGGCCGCTCCGGCGTGCCGGTAACACGGGTGCGCACCGCGAGCGTGAATCCGGCGGCGCTGCTCGTCTTTCGATAGCTTGCGAACTGGTACCGATGCCACTGTCGTTTCTCCTTCAATCACTTTTGCCCAGCGCCTCTGGCCCTGAGCCGTACCAGGCCTTCCGAAGGCGGTCACTACAAGATCCTGGACTAATGCCGCGCCAGCCTTGGCTCCGGCCTTGCCTGCCTTCTTCTTCAAGCGCTCGCCGGTAATGCGAATACCCTTCTGCTTGTACGGATCGGGCGGACGCAGCGAGCGGAGATCCGCGGCTACCTGGCCGACCTGCGCCTTATCGGCGCCGCTGACCACGATATGCGTCTGCTTATCCACGGAAATCTGAATCCCCTCGGGGATCGGAAATTCCACCGGATGGGACTTGCCGAGAGCGAAGGCGACCAGCTTGCCCTTCACCTCGGCGCGGTAACCGACGCCGACGATGTCGAGCTCTTTCTTGAAACCCTGCGTGACGCCGTGAACGGCGTTGGCGAGCAGCGCGCGCGCCAAGCCGTGCAACGCGCGGTGTTCTTCGTTGTCGCGGATGGCCGTCAAAATGCCGTCTTTCTGCTCCAAACGAATCTGCCTGCGGCACGAGCACGTGCAGTTTCCCCTTCGGGCCCTGTACTTCCACCTGGCCGGGCGTGGTGTTGATCTTCACGCCCGCAGGCACTGGAATCGGTTTGCGACCAATACGTGACATTTCTTGCTTCCTTTCAATCTCTACTTCAACTTCGAGTCAGTAGTCGACAGTCCGTAGTTTGTAGCGAAACCCGGCCTGCTTCAGACTCGACGACTCAAGACTTCCGACTACTACGCTTTCCTTACCAGACTTCGCAAAGAAGCTCGCCGCCCACATTGGCTTTGCGCGCGGCTCTTCCGGTCATGAGTCCCTTTGGCGTCGTCAGGATGCTGATGCCGAGTCCGCCAACGACAGGCTTGACGTCCGTTGCGCCGAGGTAATTCCTCTGGCCGGGGCGCGAAATCCGCTTCAAGCCGCTGATCACGCTGCGGCGATCCGGTGTGTACTTAAGGAAGATGCGCAGAGTCTTGCGCGCTTTGTTCTCTTCGACCATTTTGTAGGTCGAGATATAGCCCTCTTCCTTCAGAATGCGCGCAATCTCCGTCTTCAGCTTGGAGACCGGCACGTCGACGCGCTGGTGTTTGGCCGCGGCCGCGTTGCGGAGGCGGGTCAAAAAATCGGCAATGGGATCGGTCTGCATAATTATCCTATCTGGCTCCTACCAGCTTGATTTCACGACTCCGGGGATTTCCCCCTTGAGCGCCATGCCGCGGAAACAGATACGGCACATTTGGAACTTGCGGATGTAGCCGCGAGCGCGGCCGCAGACAACGGCAGCGGTTGCGCACGCGAACCTTAAATTTGGGTTTCTTCAGCGTCTTGGCGATCTTTGCGGTGCGTGCCATTTATTGTGCTGCTCCTTTTTCGCGCAACGGAACGCCGAGGCCCTTGAGCAGTTCGCGGCCCTCTTCGTCATTGCGGGCGGACGTCGTCAACGTGATGTTCATGCCCTTGATCTTGTCCACGCGGGTGTAATCGATTTCCGGAAACACCAACTGGTCTTTCAGGCCCAGCGTATAGTTGCCGCGGCCATCGAAGGCGTTCGAGGGCAACCCGCGGAAGTCGCGCACGCGAGGGAGAACGACGTTGCAGAGCCGGTCGAGGAATTCATACATTTTTTCCCCGCGCAGCGTGACCGCGCAGCCGATGGGCATGCCTTTGCGGATTTTGAAATTTGCGATGGACTTCTTCGCCCGCGTGATCATGGCCTTCTGGCCGGTGATCTGGCCGAGCTCCACCGCGGCCGTGTCCAGCAACTTGGCGTTCTGGCTGGCTTCGCCGAGGCCGATGTTGACGGTAATCTTCTTCAACTTCGGCACGGCCATATAGTTCTTCCAGCCAAAGCGCTTCATCAGCGCCGGCACCGTTTGCTTCGTATATGATTCGTGCAATCGACTCTTCATGCCTGTCCTATTCCTTCCAATCCCTTACTTGTCGAGCGTGGTGCCGCAGCGCTTGCACACGCGGACCTTGCTGCCGTCGGGCAACACGTTGTGACCGATGCGCGCGTGCTTTCCGCAGTTGCTGCACACGATCAAAACGTTCGAAACGTTCAGGGGCGCTTCCTTCTCGACGATGCCGCCCTTGATATTCTTCGCGGGGTTTGGCCGCGTGTGCCGCTTGATGAGGTTGGCGTGTTCGACGATGACGGTGTTCTTCCGCGGATTCACCGAAAGCACGCGCCCGCTCTTGCCCACGTCGCGGCCGCTCATCACGCGAACGGTGTCGCCCTTGCGGATGCTCATGGTGTAACGCTTCATTTCTTTCTGTGCCATGACTTACCAAACCTCCGGAGCCAGCGAAACGATCTTCGTGAATTTCTTCTCGCGCAGCTCTCTGGCCACCGGCCCGAACACGCGGGTTCCCACGGGCTCGCCGGTGTCATTGATCAGTACCGCGGCGTTATCGTCGAAGCGGATGTACGTGCCGTCCTTGCGGCGGCACTCCTTGCGCATCCGCACGATCACGCACTTCACAACTTTGCCTTCCTTGATCTGGCTTTCCGGCGTGGCTTCCTTCACCGAAGCGGTGACAATGTCGCCGAGTCCGGCCTTCAATCCCGCGTCGCCGCCGATCGGCAGGATGCACATGAGCTTGCGCGCTCCGGAATTGTCGGCCACCGTCAGCCAGGTTCGCATCTGAATCATGATTCGCTCCCCTGTCCCCTGTTACTTGGCCGACGCTTTATGCGTCAGCACTTCCTTCAAGCGCCAGCGCTTGAGGCGCGAAAGCGGCCGCGCGGACACGATCCGAACGGTGTCGCCCTGCTTGGCTTCGCGCTTTTCGTCGTGCGCATAGAACTTCTTCGAAATGCGGATGACGCGGCGATACTTGGGGTGCTGCATCAGCCGCTGCACTTCGACCACAATGGTTTTTTCCATCTTGGCGCTGGTGACCTTGCCGATGAGCTCGTGCCGCTCACCGCGCTCGGCCTGTCGGCGCTGCCGCCTGCGTTTCCGTTGTCATTACGCCTTACCTGCCTTCACCGGCTTCGCGCCGGCTGTCAATTCCTGTGCGCGGAGAAGCGTTTTCACGCGCGCGAGATCTTTTTTGGCTTCGCGGAGGCGCTTCAGCGCTTCCGCCTGTCCGGTGCTCAACTGAAAACGCAGCCGGAAAATCTGTTCGGTCAGATCCTTCTCGCGCGCCGTCAGTTCGGTCGCGCCTTCTTCGCGAATCTTTTCAATACGCCGGGCCATCTTTAGATTCCTCCTGCGCGGCTGACGAATTTCGTCGGAATCGGCAGCTTATGCGCCGCTAGTCCCAGCGCTTGCCGCGCCGTGGCTTCGTCGATGCCGGCCATCTCAAACATGATGCGTCCGGGCTTCACCACTGCCACCCAGCGTTCCGGAGCGCCTTTGCCCTTGCCCATGCGGGTTTCCGCGGGCTTCTTGGTGAACGGCTTGTCCGGAAAAATGCGGATCCACAGCTTGCCGCCGCGCTTGATGAAACGGGTGATTGCCACGCGCGACGCTTCAATCTGCCGGTCGGTAATCCAGGCATTTTCCATGGCCTTCAGTCCGTATTCCCCAAAGGACAAACTTCCGCCGCGCCAGGCTTTGCCTTTGCGGCGGCCGCGCTGCTGTTTTCTGTACTTCACCTTCTTCGGCATCAACATCGGTTTCTTCTCGCTTCCCTAGGTTCCGCAAGTTCTTTGCTCGCCCGAGATTAAACGACCGCTACAGCAGCCGGCTTATCGTCGGTGCGCCGTACGCGCTTCGGAATGTTTTCGCCCTGATAGATCCAGCACTTCACGCCAATCACGCCGTAGGTGGTTTGCGCCTCGGCGGTGCCGTAATCGATGTCCGCGCGCAGCGTCTGCAACGGCAGGCGGCCCTGCAGATACCACTCTTTGCGCGCGATTTCCGCGCCGTTCAAGCGGCCCGCCACGCGAACCTTGATGCCCTTGCAGCCGAAACGCAGCGCGGAATCCACGGCTTTGCGCATCGCGCGGCGGAAGGCTACGCGCTTTTCGAGTTGCAGCGCGATCGATTCCGCTACCAGCGTGGCGTCCAGTTCCGGGCGGTG
Source organism: Candidatus Acidiferrales bacterium (assembly GCA_963734105.1). Lineage (GTDB taxonomy): Bacteria > Acidobacteriota > Terriglobia > Acidiferrales > UBA7541 > Acidiferrum. The sequence goes on from CAVTFW010000004.1 coordinate 82,992, forward strand.
CACTTCCTGAATGTCGATGTGCACTTCGCGCTTGGTGCGCTTGGAAACTTCCTGCTTCAGCTTGTCGATTTCCGCGCCCTTGCGCCCGATGATGATGCCGGGACGCGCCGTGGCGATGCGCACGACCAGCTTGTTGGCGGCGCGCTCGATATCGATGGAGCTGACGCCGGCGCTCTTCAGACGCTCCTTCAGTTCCTTGCGGAGCTTCACGTCTTCGTGCAGCAGATCGGCATATTCGCGGTCCGCATACCAGCGCGACTTCCAGGGCTTGTTGTAGCCCAGGCGAAATCCGTACGGGTGTGTTTTCTGTCCCATCGTTTTTCCTTGGCGGCCCCTGCCGGGCCGGCTACTTCTTTCCCTTCTTCCCTGGAGCTCTGCTTCCCGGTCAAAGCCTTGCGAACACGACGCGCCGTGCCACGAACGCCCTTTTGGGCTTCCGCTTCGGCGATGTTGGCGGCAACGCGCTCGGCGGCGGCCACGTGATGCTCGGCGCACGCCGACCCAGATGTGCGCGGTGCGCTTCTGGTAGCGGAACGCGCGGCCCATCGGCGCGGGACGCAAACGCTTCCAGCGCGCGCCTTCGTTCACGAAACACTTGCTCACAAAGAGCTGATCCACGTCGAGCGGCGCGCCGGAATCCTCGGCCTTGCGTCTCGGCGTTGGCGATGGCGCTGCGCAGCACTTTTTCGATGTGCTTGGCGGCGCGCTTCGGGGTGTAACGCAGCGACTGCAAGCGCATCCTGGGCTTTGCGTCCCCGGATCAGATCGATCACCAGGCGGGCCTTTTGCGGCGACATGCGCACGTGCCGCGCGATCGCGTGAGCTTCAATCGAACTCGGTTGTGTCTTGTACGTCAGCCATTTTCTATGCCTTCGGCGCGGGCGCCGCTGCTGCTGGCGCGGCGACCGCCTCCTGCGGGAGCTACTGCCGGCGGCCTTCTCGAGAGCGGCCTTCACGGCGTGGCCCTTGAACGTGCGCGTCGGCGCGAACTCGCCCAGCTTGTGCCCGATCATCTGCTCGGTCACGTACACCGGGAATGAATTTCTTTCCGTTGTGGACCGCGATGGTGTGCCCGATCATGTCCGGCACGATCGTCGACCGCCGCGACCACGTCTTCAGAACCTTCTTTTCATTCCGCGCGTTCAGGCCATCGACCTTTACGCGCAGGTGGCCATCGACAAACGGCCCTTTTTTCGTTGAGCGTGCCATTGCTTCCTTATTCCTCCACGCGGCGCAAACGGCCCCACTGGGCGTGCCGCATCTTTTTAAACCCACGCACCGGACCAGGCACACGATGCGACTTCGGACAGAACGGGCAAACAAAGCGCGTGCCCAGCGCGTTCGGTATTCGTTCCACGATCACCGCCCAGCCCGGCTTGCACAGCTTGTACAGCACCGGTTCCGGCGGCACGACCATTTTGGCCGCGGGTTTTGCGACGGGTTTCACCGCCGCTCGTTTTGCGACTCGCTTCACGGGACGCGCGCGGCGTCCGGTGGAACGTGCTGTTCGTGTCGCTCGCATGGTTATCGCTTTCCCCAGCCGACTCTAGTTTCTCCAGCCAGGAGTCTGCGGTTGTCTCTCGTTCTACCCTGGGCGCTCTCGTTCAGGATCGCGCCCCGTCTCGAACTTGCCCTGCCTCACCGTCAGCTCCCAGTTCCGACTACTTAGAACCAGGTAACTGAAAACCTGTTTACTTTCTGCGCTCCACGATCATTCGATCGGTGCGCTTGTTCCCGCGCGTCTTCTTGCCCAGCGTCGGGAATGCCCACGGCGTTTGCGGGTGATTGCCCTTCACACGGCCTTCACCACCACCGTGCGGGTGATCGACCGGGTTCATGGCCACGCCGCGAACCGTCGGCTTCTTGCCGCGCCAACGCGTGCGGCCTGCCTTGCCGTACGTCTCGTTCTCGTGGTCGAGATTGCCGACCTGTCCGATGGTCGCCTTGCAGTCGACCGAAAACTTGCGCACTTCGCCCGAAGGCATCTTCACGAGCGCGAGGTCGCCTTCCTTGCTGAGCAGTTGCGCGGAAGCACCGGCGGTGCGAACGGCCTGGCCACCGCGACCGGGATATAGCTCCAGGTTGTGCACCATGGTGCCTGGAGGAATGTTGCGGATCTTCAGGCATTGCCCGGAAGGATATCCGCCGCTCTCGCCGGTCGAAACCGTGGCGCCAACTTCGAGGCCCACGGGATGAAGGATGTAGCGCTTTTCGCCATCGGCGTAGTGCAACAGCGCGATGTTGGAGCTGCGATTCGGGTCGTACTCGATCGCGGCAACCTTGGCGGACACGCCATCCTTGTCGCGGCGGAAATCGACGACGCGGTACTGCTTCTTGTGGCCGCCACCGCGGTGCCACATGACGATTTCGCCCTGATTGTTGCGGCCGCCGGAGCGCTTCTTCGGCTCGAGCAAGCTCTTTTCGGGCGTTTGCTTCGTGATCTCGCTCTTGTCGAGTACGGTCATGAACCGCCGCGACGCCGTATATGGATTAAAACTCTTGAGTCCCATCTCTGCCTCTTACCTTCTAAAATCTTCCGCCAATTTGGCGGTTGCATCCTGTCGAGCCCAGGTACTTACAAATTCTCCGAATACTCGATCATCTTCTCGCCTTCGGCGAGCTTGACGTACGCCTTTTTCCAGTCGCTGCGGTAGCCTACGTTCTGCCCGCGGCGGCGCATCTTGCCGATGGAAATTGGCGGTTCGTACTCCGTCCACCTTGACTTTGAAGATCTGCTGCACGGCTTCCTTGATCTCCGTCTTGGTGGCGCGCGGCGGCAACTTCAAAAACCACCGTGTGCTGCGTTTCCTTCACGCCGAGTCCCTTTTCGGTGATGATGGGACGCCGAATGATCTGATAGTGCGGGGCTGCCATGGCTTACTCCTTGCCCTTCTTGGCGGCCGGCTTTTTCGCGGCTGCCGGTTTCTTGGCCGCTGGTTTGGCTGCTGCCTTTGGCGCTGCTTCCTTTTTCGGCGGTTCGGCAGGCGCCGGAGCGATGGATTCGACGTGCGGCGCTTCCGCAGGCTCGTGATTCGGGTCCAGCGTGCGAATCAACCGTGCGGCCGCATCCTTCGAGACTACCAGGCGGTCGTGGCGCAACACGTCGTAAGGCTGAAGCACGTTCGATGCAGAGAGCTTCACGCCTTGCATATTGCGGCTGGCGAGCTCGAGGTTGCGGTTTTCGCCGTACACCACGAGCAATGCAGTCTTGTCCGCGTTCAGCTTGTCGAGCGCCACGCGCAAGGACTTGGTCTTGTGCGTTTCGAGCGACCATGAATCGACGATGGTCAGTTTCTGCTCCGGCGAGCTTCGCGGAGAGAGCCGAACGCAGCGCGCCGAGCACCATCTTCTTCGGCAGCGCGTAGGCGTACGAGCGCGGCTTCGGTCCGTGGACCGTGCCACCGTGGCGCCACAAGGGCGAACGGATCGAGCCGACACGCGCGCGACCGGTGCCCTTCTGCCGCCAGAGCTTGCGGCCCGCGCCGCTGACTTCGCTCTTGTCCTTGGTCTTGGCCGTGCCGCGACGCAGCCCCGCGAGATACCACCGCGAAGCCTCGTGCAGGAGATCTCTGTTTATCTCCGCGGCGAAGACCGCGTCCGCCAGTTCGACCTGGCCGACCTTCTTGCCATCCAGATTGACTACGTCTACTACTGGCATGTTTCTTCTCTCTCGTTTCAGCCGTTAGCCGCCAGCCAACAGCCGTTAGCTTGTGTTGCCTTCGGCTGTCAGCTAAAGGCTAAGGGCTGCTTTACTTCGCTGCCTTCTTCGCTGCTTTCTTGGCCTTGTGGATGAAAATGTACGTTCCACTTGGCCCGGGCACCGAACCGCGAACCAACAACAGGTTCTCGTCGGAGTCCACCTTGATCACTTTCAAATTCTTCGCGGTGACCCTGGCATTGCCCATGTGTCCCGGAAAATGCTGGTTCTTCCACACGCGCGACGGAAATGAACTGCCGCCAATGCCGCCCGGTGCGCGATGGAACATCGAACCGTGGGTGGCGTCGCCGCCGGCATAATGCCAGCGCTTCACGCCGCCCGCGAATCCTTTGCCCTTGCTCACGCCGCGAACATCGACCAACTCTCCAGCCTTGAAGTTTTCCACCAGCACGCGGTCGCCGACCTTGGTTTCGTCCTTCGACTCCTGGATGCGCACTTCCTGGAGAATCTTGACGGGCGCCACATTGGACTTCTTGAAGTGGCCGGTCATGGGCTTGTTCACGCGCTGCGGCTTGATGAATTCGACCAGGCCGAGTTGCGCGGCGTCGTAGCCGTCTTTCTCCTTCGTGCGGCGCTGAACGACGACGCACGGACCCGCCTGAAGAACGGTCACCCCAACGAGGTTGCCGTCTTCTGCGAAGATCTGCGTCATCCCCAGCTTGATTCCGATAATTCCGTCGACTGACATGTTCTTCTCTCTTGGCAGCTTGCCGTTATTGGTATTGGCTGCGTGTGTCGGTTGCTCTTAAGCTCTTGCCTGCGCTTCCGGATATCAGATATCAGCGACCAGATATCAGGAACCAACCCCCAGCCATCCTCGATCCGCTTCCTGATATCTGTTATCTGCTATCTGATATCTCCCCCTACTTCACCGCATGCCCGAAGGCTTTGATCTCGACGTCCACGCCCGGGGGAAGGTCGAGCTTCATCAGCGCGTCCACCGTATCGGGTGTGGGTTCGAGGATATCGATCAGCCGCTTGTGGGTGCGCATTTCGAACTGCTCGCGCGACTTCTTGTCCACGTGCGGCGACCGCAGCACGGTCCAGCGGTTAATGGTCGTGGGCAGAGGAATCGGCCCGGCAACGTCCGCGCCGGTACGCTTCGCGGTTTCCACGATTTCTCGCGTGGACTGGTCCAGAATTCGGTGATCGTAAGCCTTGAGGCGGATGCGAATTTTGTCTCCTTGTCTCATGGCATTACTCGACGATCTCGGTGACGGCGCCGGCGCCGACCGTGTGGCCGCCTTCGCGAATCGCGAAGCGCAAGCCCTTCTCGAGCGCTACCGGCGTAATCAAAGTTACTTCGCAGCTCACGTTGTCGCCGGGCATGACCATCTCGACGCCCGTCGGAAGCTTCATGTCTCCGGTCACATCCGTGGTGCGGAAGTAAAATTGCGGACGATAACCCGAGAAAAACGGGGTGTGACGCCCGCCTTCCTCCTTCGTCAGCACATACGCTTCGGCCTTGAACTTGGTGTGCGGCGTGATCGATCCCGGCTTGCACACCACTTGCCCGCGCTCCACATCTTCTTTTTCCGTGCCGCGCAGGAGCAAGCCAACGTTGTCGCCGGCAATGCCTTCATCGAGCAGCTTCTTGAACATCTCGACGCCGGTAACGACTTTCTTCTGCGTCTCGCGGAAACCCACGATCTCCACTTCCTCCGCGGTCTTGACCTTGCCGCGCTCGATTCTTCCGGTCACCACCGTGCCGCGTCCGGAAATCGAGAAGATGTCTTCGATGGGCATGGCGAACGGCTTGTCCATATCGCGCACCGGCAGGGGAACGTTTGCGTCCACCGCGGCCATCAATTCGTCAATTTTCTTTTCCCACTTCTCGTCGCCGTTCAGCGCTTGTAAGGCGGAGCCGCGAATCACGGGAACGGTGTCTCCGGGAAACTGGTAGCTCTTCAACAACTCGCGAACCTCGAGTTCGACGAGTTCCAACAGCTCCGCGTCTTCCACCATGTCGCACTTGTTCAAAAACACCACGATGTACGGCACACCCACCTGCCGCGCCAGCAGGATGTGCTCCCGTGTCTGCGGCATCGGCCCGTCCGTCGCCGCCACCACCAGAATCGCGCCATCCATCTGCGCCGCGCCGGTGATCATGTTCTTGATGTAGTCCGCGTGCCCCGGGCAGTCCATGTGCGCGTAATGGCGGTTCGCCGTCTCGTACTCCACGTGCGAGACCGCAATCGTGATCCCTCGCTCGCGCTCTTCCGGAGCGTTGTCAATCGAATCAAACGCGCGGAACGCCACCTTCGGGTTGTGCTTGCTCAGCACCTTGGTGATCGCCGCCGTCAGCGTCGTCTTGCCGTGATCGATGTGACCGATGGTCCCAATGTTCACGTGCGGCTTTGTACGCTCAAATTTTTCCTTCGACATTTCTTCCTCAGCTCCTCTTTCGATATTCGCGTAAAATCAAAAACTCTCCAAAATCCAAAATTCTAATGTTTTTTCGCCGTGCTGGGCTTCGTTTGCGTTGGCTGCATAATCGTCATCGTTTGAAGATGGCCCCACTTAATGAGGACCAGCCTGTCATTCACGCCTGACCCAGCACCTTCTATGTCCAGCCAGAGGCCGTAGGGCTTCTCGGCAGCTACCCAGGCCGTGAATCCCGTACCGGGCGGGACAAGATCATGCAGCGCACCAACCGCCTCGTTCGTGAGCCGCACAAACACCGTCTTATCTTCAAGATCAACTTTCATTGCGCTGTCTTCTCACCTGCGGCTGCCAACTGCTCCTTGACCAAGTGCTTCAACTGCTCCAGATACGGCCTCTCCCCTGAATCGAGAAGATCTTCAACTAAATCGCGGGGCACGGTGATCACAAGGCTCTCAGGGGTCCGCAGCCGGACCAACCAGCGTTCGCGAAAAGGATCGGATTTAACAGCATCTACCGTCCCCGAGCCCATTTCCTCGAGTATTTCGGCGACGTGTTCGCCAAACTTTTGTGCCCGCGCTTGCATTCTCTCCTGACCGTACTGGCCAGCTAAAACTGAACGTGCGAGCGCATCTTCGCTAATGCCTAGCTTTCGAGCGGTCCCCTTCTCCTCCTCACTAAGCGAGGGCAGCTCGCTACCTGGTACGGATTGGGCTCTTCGCCACTCATCGATCCTGACGCTGCCTTCAGGCAGCACAATTTCAAATTTGTATTTCGCCTGTGTCATCTTTACTTTTCCCCGCGATGCTTCTTGATGACTTCCTCGGCGAGCGCCGCGGGCAATTCCGCATAATGCGAAAAGTGCATGGTGAACGTGGCGCGGCCCTGCGTGCGGCTGCGCAAATCCGTGGCGTAACCGAACATCTGCGCCAGCGGGACTTCCACGCGGATCACGTTGCTGCCGGCGCGGTTTTCCGTGCCCTGAATCGCGGAACGCCGCGAGTTCAGGTCGCCAAACACCTGCGCCATGTATTCTTCCGGAACCACCACTTCCACCTTCATGATGGGTTCGAGCAAAACCGGCTTGGCCCGCGCGCAGGCTTCCTTGAAGGCCATGGAGCCCGCGATCTTGAATGCCATTTCGTTGCTGTCCACGTCGTGATAGCTGCCATCGACGAGCACCACGGCAACATCCACCATCGTGAATCCCGCAAGGATGCCGTTATCGAGGGCTTCGCGAATGCCCGCTTCGATCGGCGGAATGAATTCGCGGGGAATGGAGCCGCCAATGACCTTATCGATGAACAAGAAGCGGTGTTCCTTGTCGAATTTCCATTTGCCCGGCGTGCTGCCGGTGACGGACTTGGCCAGGGCGTCCAGATCGTCGCTGGAAAGTTCCTTCATGTTTTCGTGATTTGAGCTCGGAAGCGGATGAAGTTCGATCTTGCAATGGCCGTACTGGCCCTTACCGCCGGTTTGCTTGATGTATTTGCCTTCGGCGAGCGACTTCTTGCGAATGGTCTCGCGGTAAGCGACCTGCGGGCGGCCGACATTGGCTTGCACGTTATATTCGCGCAGCATGCGATCGACAATGATTTCCAGGTGCAGTTCGCCCATGCCGGAGATCAGGGTCTGGCCGGTGTCAGGCTCGGTGGAGACGCGAAAGGTGGGATCTTCCTGGGCCAGGCGCTGCATGGCCACGCCGAGCTTGTCCTGGTCCGCCTTGGTTTTCGGTTCAATCGCGACGGAGATGACGGGCGTGGGAAATTCGATGGATTCGAGGATGATGGGCTTGGCTTCGTCGCACAAGGTGTCGCCGGTGTTTACATTTTCAAGCCCGACGCACGCGCAGATGTCGCCTGCGTAGATTTCGTCGATCTCTTCGCGCTTGTTCGCGTGCATCTGCAACAGGCGGGAGATGCGCTCTCGCGAGCCCTTCCCGGAGTTCAAAACGTAGCTTCCGGATTTCAGGACACCGGAATAAACACGGATGTAGGTGACGTGGCCGACGAACGGGTCTGACATGATCTTGAAGGCCAGCGCGGAAAAGGGTTGCTCGTCGGAGGCACGGCGAAGAATCAGCTCATCGTTTTGCGGATTGATTCCTTCGACGGGAGGAACATCGATCGGCGAAGGAAGATAGTCCACCACGGCATCGAGCAGCGGCTGAATGCCCTTGTTCTTGAACGCGGAACCCGCAAGAACAGGAACGATTTTCAAAGACAGCGTGGACTTGCGAATGGACTTGCGCATTTCCTCGACGCTCAAGGTGCCTTCGGTAAGGTATTTGTCGAGAACGGCGTCGTCGTGTTCGGCGATGTACTCCACCGTCTTGTTGTGGTGTTCGTCGTAGAACGCCTTGTCGATCGCGGAGCCTTTCAGCGCAGCGGCCACATCCGGGCGGCCAGCGATGAAGGTGGGATCCCAGAGCTTGGAGACTTCGAAGACCTCGAACTTGGCGCCGAGGGTTTCCTCGAGCCAAACGATTACTTTCTCTTCGATGAAATCGATGATGCCGATGAAATTATCTTCCCGGCCGAGCGGAAACTGCAGCGGCACGGGATGCGCGCCCAGACGCTGGCGGATGGTGCGGATCACGTGATCGAAATCCGCACCCATGCGGTCCATTTTGTTGACGAAGCAGATGCGCGGCACGCGGTACTTGTCCGCCTGGCGCCACACGGTTTCCGATTGCGGCTGCACGCCGGCAACGGAGTCGAATACGCAGACCGCGCCGTCGAGCACGCGGAGCGAACGCTCCACTTCGACGGTGAAATCGACGTGGCCGGGGGTATCGATAATGTTGACGCGGTATTTCTTGCCGAAAGCGGTCCCAACTGGCGGTGGTGGCGGCGCTGGTGATGGTGATGCCGCGCTCGCGCTCCTGCTCCATCCAGTCCATGGTGGCAGTGCCTTCGTCCACCGAACCGATCTTGTAGGTCACACCCGTGTAGTACAGGATGCGCTCGGTCGACGTGGTCTTTCCGGCGTCGATGTGCGCCATGATCCCGATGTTGCGGGTATCTTCGAGTTTGAATGCCCGACCCATAGTTCCTTGTGCAGTCCTTTTCTCCCCTGTCGTGTTGTTACTGTTTCACTCAAAGCAACTCCAATTCCTTAGCACCGCAAATTCCTTACCAGCGATAGTGCGCGAAAGCCTTGTTCGCCTCGGCCATGCGGTGTACGTCTTCCTTCTTCTTGATGGCGCCGCCACGCGAATTGGCCGCGTCGATCAGCTCGTCGGCGAGCTTGTCGACCATGGTTCTGCCCGCGCGCTCCCGCGAGTACTGCAACAGCCAGCGAATCGCCAGAGACTGCCGGCGGAAGGGATTCACTTCCACGGGCACCTGGTAGTTGGCGCCGCCCACGCGCCGGGTCTTTACCTCGACGAGGGGCTTGAGGTTCTCGACGGCCTTCTTGAATGTCTTCAGGGCATCGTCGTTGGTCTTCTTGGCGATCTGATCCATGGCGCCGTAGAAGACGCGCTGCGCGGTGCTCTTCTTGCCTTCCCACATCATCGAGCAGATGAACTTCTCGACGAGATCGCTTCCCGTAGACCGGGTCGGTCGCTTGAATGCGCCGGCTGACTAATCCTTTACGAGGCATTGCGTTTCATCGCTCCTTCGAACTTCAATCAACCACTAAAACCAATCGTTTTGCCGCTTCCTGAGAGATCCTTCGTCGCTGCGCTCCTCAGGATGACGATCCATGTCGGATCGTCACTTCGCTGCCGCGCCGGCCTTGGGCCGCTTGGCGCCGTACTTCGAGCGTCCCTGCTTGCGGTTTTCGACGCCGGCCGCATCCAGGGTTCCGCGAACAATGTGATAGCGAACACCGGGCAGATCCTTCACGCGGCCGCCGCGCACGAGCACGATGGAGTGCTCCTGCAGGTTGTGGCCGATGCCCGGAATATAGGTGGTGACCTCGATCGGCATTGGTCAAACGCACGCGCGCCACTTTGCGGAGCGCGGAGTTCGGTTTCTTCGGCGTTTGCGTGTACACGCGAATGCACACGCCGCGCTTTTCGGGGCAGCCCATGAGCGCGGGCGACTTGGTCTTGGACAGAACCGCTTCTCTTCCCATGCGTACAAGTTGTGAAAACGTCGGCACAGTCGTTCCTCTTTTTCCTTCGGTAGCCCGCGAGAAAGTTTTCCCGTGAGTCCACCACGCTTCGCGCGCAGACACCGTTTCGCTAGCTCTCGCACTGCGCGCACACAAAAACGCGAGAGCACACACTAACGCTGAAAGGTCACTGCGAATCCGGAGAGAACCAGCAAGAGACTCCGTGCACACTCCAAGAGACAGAACGTAGCTCTCGGTATCGAATCGGAGAGGCTTACTCGGCTTTTCGGGGCTGGCGCCCCATTCCGGCCGCTCTTCCGTCCCATTCCATCGTTCTTGTTCCGGGACCGAAGAATTTCCTTCCAACCAGCCATCCCCCCACCAGCGAATGGCCGTACTGCATGGGTAAAATACCCCTGACAAAACACAAATTATAAAGAAGTTAGGTCGCGGTGTCAAACTTCTTTCGATACAGGGCAGTGGAAAATATTGTGGAAAACTCGGAAATGGCAGTCGTGCTGCTCAGAGCCTCCGGCCGCAAGTGGACGATAGGCTTAATCGGATTGCTTTTCCTGGCGGAGACCCACAGGTAACTCGCTTGACTTCTATCAGTTAGCGCTAGCGCTAGCACCATCTCCCGATCCCAAATCCCCGAACTGCCATAGATGAAATGTCTTCAGCATATCGTACTCGCCCGCATCCCGGAGCATTTTGGCAGTGCGCGCGGCGGGCCAAGGGGTGGCGAAACGCTCCGGGCGGTCCGCCAGCCAGAAGGCGGTGAGCGCCAGGATGGTCGCGTTTTGCGTGAGGACGTCCGGCTTTACAGCCTCCAGCGCGTCGGCGGCGGAATGGTGGGTGTACTTGTAGTCGGGCGAGTCCTGTTCGATGTTGATTCCTGGAAGGCCGGCGAGGATGAAGGGGCCGGTGTCGGTGCCAAACTCGCGCCTGTCGTTGACGGTGATTTCACGGATGTTGTCGAGGGAGTTCGCGAAAGCCCTCATGGAATCGATCAGATCGTTCCGCCCACCCATCTGGAACTCTTTCACAGGGCCCTGACCGTCGTCGAGGACGATGGAGCCAAGATGATTTTGCATCTCGCCGGCGTGCTGCTTCACATATGCCAGAGAACCGAGAAGGCCCTGCTCTTCTCCCGTGAATAGCACAAAGCGGATGGTGCGGCGGGGACGTTGGCCGCTCTTCAGAATTGCTTCGGCAGCGGCGAGGACGCTGGTGGCGCCGGTACCGTTGTCCGTGGCACCTTCGCTGAGGTCCCAGGAATCCAGATGCGCGCCAACGACGAGGATCTCTTCGGGATGTTCACGGCCAACAATTTCGCCGACGACGTTTGCGGATTCGACGGAGCCGCCGGTGAAGGTGTTTTGCACGTTGATGCGCAAGCGAACGGTTTTTCCCGAGGCCAGCAAGCGTTCGACCTGGCCCTGGTCTTCCATGGTCATGTCCACCACAGGTAGCGCAAAATCCTCACCAAAACCGAGGATTCCCGTGTGCGTAAGGTGCATGCCTTCGGCTTTGAATCCGCCCTGGCCTCCGATGACCGCCAAGGCTCCGGCCTTTTGAAGGGCATTCAGGAAATCGCCATACTGGGCAAAAAGCATCCAAAAGTTTTTTCTGGGCACGCCCTCGGGCTTCATCATCACGATTTTTCCGCGGAATCGCGCGATGTTCTTGATTTCTGCGTCCAGGTCGAAAAAGTTCGCGGTGAGCACTTCGGCTTCGACGCCTGCGGCCGGCGTGGATCCGGTCCAGCCCATGGCGTCCACGGACAAGTTGCGGTGGAGAGGTGAGAGCATTTCCGCGGTGGCGGTGCCGCGCGTCCAGCCCTTCCACATGGACCATTTTTCGGCGCGGACATTCTCGAGGCCGATGGTCTTCATCTTGGACAGGCCCCAGTCGATGGCCTTTTGGCCTTCAGGCGAACCGGTGACGCGCGCGCCGACGTCGTCGCTCAACTCCGTTAAGTAGGCAAACGCGTGCGAGTCGAAGATGCCTTCACCCGCGATCCGGGAAAGAGCGGGCTTGGTGCCATCGTCTCCCGGCCCTTTCGGCTTCCCCAAGTCATTGGACAAGACAGGCACGCTCGTCAGTGCAACCGCAAACGCCAGCCCCAGCAATCGTTTTTTCATGCCTACCTCTTAGAGCGATTTAGCAGACAAACCGAACTTCCAATTTAACATGGTCTTAGACGCAGTTCCTGGCGCGTTGGCGCTGAGGATTTGGCCGTGCGCCTCCGTATTTGCTGCCGATTAGCCATTGGAATCAGTCGTTTTGGGGAAATCTTGTACAGAGTGGTTGTCCGGCACTTGGTTGAGCGGACCGAGTCAAACTAATGGGAGACGGAGGTGGGCGGAGAAGCGGACTTCTCCGGGTACAGGCGCTCAAACTCCGGATCGCCATGAAGGGGAGCGAGGTCCGGGTCGCGGCGCGTCCACACGGCATCCTTGGAACCCGCTTCCCAGGCCTTGCGCAGGGCATCCAAAGCTTCGGTCTTCTTGTTCAGGCCGCAGTACACGCAAGCTGCGTTATAGAGAATCGAGGCTTCGTTCGCACGCAAGGTGACCGCCAAGTTGAGTTCACGCAAGGCGTCCTCCTCCCGCCCCAATCTGGCGTAGTTGGCGCCCAGCAAAATGCGTGCTCGCGCGTCCTCTGGGACGTGCTTCAAGTGGTTTTCAAGCGCAACGCTGAATCTTTGGGTCATGCTGAGCTTGCCTTGTTCTTTTCCCATGGACCCGAGAGCGTTGATGATAGGCACGTAAACGTTATAGTCTTCGCCGCTCGCCTCGATGGTGGATTCAGCGATGTCGGCAACTTCTTGTGAGCGTCCCGCGGCAAAAAGAGCACGGCAAAGCAGGTAATAGGCGCCGTCACAATCGCGTTTGCGTTCGATGGCCTTCTTGACCATGCGCACGGCTTCGTCGTAGAGGCCAGCGGCGTAAAGAACCCAGGCCTGGCTGACGTGCGTTTCCGGGAGGTCCCAACGAAGGGCGACGGCTTTTCCCGAGGCCTCCCGAGCCCGTTCGACCCAGATCTGATCGCGGCTGAAGAAGGAGTAGTACATCGCGCAGGCGTTAGCGCAGGCGGCGTAGGCCAGGGCGAAGCTGGGGTCAAGAGCAACTGCGTTCTCGAACATCTGCAGGGCGAACTCGACGTCTTGGCGAGTGAGGCGACGTGCGTAGCGCTTGCCGCGCAGGTAGAGATCGTAGGCTTGCGGGTTTTCCGTGGGCTTGTCGGCCAGGGCCTCCAGCTCCTGCGGAGACAGCGTTACGCGCAGGGCCTCGGCAATCTTGCGGGCCATTTCGTCCTGTACTTCGAAGACGTCCTTCATCTCCCGGTCGAAGCGTTCCGACCAGAGCGGAAAATCGGTGTGCGTGTCCACGAGCTGGGCGCTGATGCGCAGGCGCGCGCCAGCGCGGCGGACGGTGCCGGTCAGGACATAAGCCGCGCCGAGCTGCTGGCCAATCTGCGCCGGGGTCACCGCCTTGTCGCGGAAGGCCAGAACGGTGGGGCGGGAAAAGGTGTTCAGGCCGCGGATCTTGGAGAGCTCCGTGATGACGTCCTCGGTGATGCCGTCGCGCAGGTACTCGTCTTCCTTGACGCCGCTCTGATTCTCGAAATAGAGAACGGCAACCGACTTCTTCGATGACACGATAGCAGACGCATGCGCGCTGGATGCCTCGGCCTTTTCAGCGGCAGGGCGGCGGTTTGAATCAAGGTCCCGCTTGAGGCGTTTCAGATCGGCGCGGAGTTCGGAGGCGGTCTGGTAGCGCAGGTCGGTATCTTTCTCGAGCGCCTTGCCGAAAATATTTTCGAGGGCCGGAGGCAATCGCGAATTTAGTTTCGTCGCTGGAGTCGCTTCGGAATGGAGGATGCCGTCGAAGATTAATGCAACGGTTGAGCCGGAAAAGGGAACCACGCCGGTGGACATCTCATACAGGACGACGCCAAGGGAAAACAGGTCCGAACGCAGGTCTAACTCCTCGCCCCGCGCTTGCTCCGGAGACATGTAGGCGACCGTGCCTATGGAGCTGCCCGGGCTGGTGAGAAGCGCATCCTGGGAGATGAGCGTCTGCGTGCGCAGCGATGTTTCACTCAGGACTTCCGCGGCGTGTTGCCGCTGGGGCGCCAGCTTTGCCAAGCCAAAGTCCAATATCTTTGCAGGCCCCCTTTCGACGAGGAAAATGTTCGCGGGCTTGATATCGCGATGGACAATGCCCTTTGCATGGGCGGCTTCGAGACCGTCGGCAATCTGAATGCCGACGTCCAGGAGTTCAGAGATTGCGATGGGCTTCCCGCTGATGCGGTGCTTGAGAGTCAGGCCCTCGAGCATCTCCATGGCGATATACGGACGTCCTTCGAATTCTCCGATATCGTAAATGGTGCAGATGTTCGGATGATTGAGCGAGGATGCAGCGCGCGCTTCGCGGCGGAATCGCTCGATCGCCTGCGAGTCCTGGGAAATATCGTCGGGAAGGAACTTCAGCGCAACGCTTCGGCCGAGACGTGTGTCTTTGGCCTTGTAAACCACGCCCATCCCGCCGCCGCCCAGTTTTTCCAAGACGCTGTAGTGAGAGATGGTACGGCCAGCAATGGAGGAGGTGTCCGTCATCGGCCATGGAGTTTACCCCAGCGCCTCAATGCAGGCAAATCGCGCAACATGCCGCGCGGCCGCGAGGCTAACCGCTAATCCGCTGCTTCTCGAAAGACAGCCCATAATCCGGCGCTGCCTGCGTGAAGCATGATCCGCTTCTTCTCCGGAGACACTTTGTCCTCGTGCTTGCGCCGAAACGGGCGGGCACTCGCGGCTTTACCGTCGCCCGTACTCGCGCCTAAAATTCCAACGTGGCTCTTTTGAAACGAACGGCTTACCTTCTGACGTTTCTCTTTTTCTTGGCGGGCGGCGCGGCTCCTTCGCGGGCTCAAGAGCCTGCGAGCAAGCCTGCGGGCAAAGCCGACGAACAAACCGCAACGGAGAAGGACAAGCCTTCCGGCAAACCGGAACTGCCCTTTCAGATTCAGTTGCTGGAAACGCAGGTACGGTTCGAGACTAACGGTGATTCGCGCAAGGAAGTCCACACGGTCGTTAAAATCATCAACATTTTGGGAGCGCAGCAGTTCGCAAGGATTGCATTCGATTACAACCGCTCCTTCCAACAGATCGAAATTCCGATGGTGCGCGTCAGCCACGCGAATGGGGGCCTGTCCGAGGTCCTGCCCAGCGCTGTAACCGACGCGCCGAATCCCGCGGTGCAGCAATTTCCCAGTTTATCACGACGTGCGCGTGAAGTCCGTGCGGATTCTCGGACTTGAGGAAGGCGACACGGTCGAGTATCGCGTGATCACCACGACAACGAAGCATCCGCTTGCGCCCGATTTCTGGCTGGAGCATAGCTTCGACCGCTCCGGCCAGGTGCTCGAAGAGCATTACGAGCTCGACCTGCCCGGTTCCCGGCAGGTGGAACCGCGCATCAATCCAAAGGCTCCTCCGAGCGCAAAAGAAATTACGGGAGCGGGGGAAAATGCGCTCACGATCTACCGGTGGACAAGAATTTACTCGGCGCCTGCCAAAGGCGATTCCAGGCGAAGGATCAGCGCCGGATGGTTCGACCGCTCCGGATGTTGGTGTCTCCACTTTCTCCTGGGAACGTTGGCGGCGCGCTGGCGGAGCGCCTGCTTCCAGGATCGAAGCCGATGCGGGAAATGAAAACCCATGAAGAATAGATGAAAGAGCTGAGCCGGCGGCCGGAGGTTGCCGACGCGGTGCGGGAAAAAGCGATTTCCCTGACGCGGGATTCGAAGAGCGATCTTGATCGCATGAAGGCGATCTATCAATTTGTCTCCGCGCAGATCGGCACGGTGGATCTTCCACTGGGTACCACGGGATTCCGCTCGCGGCCCGCCGCCGACATCCTGAATTCCGGTTATGCGACCGGGGAAGACAAGTACGTGCTTTTGGCGGCGTTGGGAGCTGCGGTGAATTTGCGCGCCGATGCCGTGCTGACGGGATTTTGCGATAAGAAGACGCTGGCCATTCCGGGGGCGTTCAAACATCTGGTGATTCTCGGCACGACCAAAGAGCGGCAATACTGGATCGATCCCGCGGTCGAAGTTGCTCCGTTCGGGATGATCTCGCCGACGGAAGCCAAGTGCGCGCTTTTGTTGCGGCGAGAGTCGATCGCCCTGAATTCGCCGGGGCACGAGTGGATCAGGACCCCGACACGAACCTCCATTTGCCGCATTCCAGAGGGTCGGCGTCGACGCGGTGCTCACGGACACGGGACAACTGACCGCGAAGGTAAAATATGTTTTGCGCGGCGAGAACGAGTTGTTGCTGCGCGTGGCGTTTCACCAGGCGCCAAAGGAAAAGTGGAAGGATATTGGCACGCTTCTGGCGATCTCCGATGGTTTTCGCGGGCAGGTTACGAGCGCGGAGGCATCCGATCCGCTGGCGACAGACGAGCCGTTTACCGTGGAATACGAGATCACCCAACTGAAATTCGTGGATTGGTCGAAGAAACCGGTGCGGATTCCCGCGCTCCTGCCGCAGATTGCATTGCCGGATCCGCCGGCAGGGGCAGCGCCAGGGAAGATTGCGCCGAAAATTGAGCTTGGCACGCCGCTGGACGTGCAGACCTCCATGACACTGCGTCTGCCCGCGGGGACAACCGTGCAGACACCGGCGGGCACGGCCATGTCGCGGGATTACGCCACGTATACTTCAAAATATTCGAGTGCGCAGAACACGGTCGTGGCGTCGCGGCGCATTGATTTCCTGAAACGTGAGATCTTAGGGGACCGCGCGATGGACTACGACGCGTTCCTTCGTGCGGTGCAGAATGATCAGGCGCAACGATTCACGCTGGTGGTTGGGGAGCCTGGAGCAAGGCCATAATTGAAAGGGATATCAGATAGCGGATATCAGATATCAGGAACCGATTTCTCGCCAAGCACTGAGAGCCGTGAACCGATCTGAACGGGTGGAAAAGCGGTGGCAAGCCACCGCACTCCAAACGAAGAAAGCCTCCCATGTTAAGGAGGCTTTCCTGTCTTCCTGATATCTGATTACTAATATCTGGCAATTCCAATTTCCGATTTTCTCGTCTAGCTGGATCTCCATCACTTCTCTTTCCTTCAAGGCGGAAAGATCTTCGACTTTCTTGGTTTCCGCGTGAGAGAGCTTTTCGAGCTCGTCGAGGGCGCGCTTCTGTTCGTCCTGGCTGATTTTCTTGTCCTTTTCGAGTTTGTCGATGGCTTCCTTGAGGTCCCGGCGGATATTGCGGATGGCCGTGCGGTGGTTTTCGAGGGCTTTGTGGATGTGCTTGACGAGGTCCTTGCGGCGCTCCTCGGTCGGGGAAGGAATAGGAATGCGCACGACTTTGCCGTCGTTGGTGGGATTCAGGCCCAGGTCGGAGGAGCGGATGGCCTTGTCGATGAGCGGCACGACGCTGGGATCCCAAGGCGAAATGACAAGCAGGCCGGCGTCGGGAATGGTCACGCTGCCGAGCTGGTTCACGGGCATGGGCGTGCCGTGATAGTCGACGCGGACGTGGTCCAGAATCGCGGCATTGGCGCGGCCGGTGCGCACGGAGGACAGTTCTTTGCGAAAGTCCTCGACGGCTTTTTCCATGCGGGTTTTAGCGGCGGCATGGCTTCTTTCGTGTTTCCAATCGTGGTCATGGTGTCGATCCTCGGAAGTTTGCGTACCGTTTTAAGTTCTAACTAAGTCTTATCATCAAGACTCGGCCGAGCGCCCCTGGAACTAAAAACCTAATATTTACAACTTCAAACTGCCGGTTTCCCCTACGCCGGCAAGACCGTTGAGCCCACGCGTTCGCCAAGAACCGCGCGGCGAATGTTGCCGGGCTTGTTCATATTGAAAATCACGATGGGCATGCCGTTGTCCATGCACAGGGAGATGGCGGTGGCATCCATGACTTTCAGATTCTGGTGCAGAACGTCGCGATAGGTAATTTCAGCGAAGAACTTGGCGCCGCTGACTTTTTCCGGATCGGCATCGTAGATGCCGTCAACGCGCGTGGCCTTCAGGATGACGTCGGCCTTGATTTCCATGGCGCGCAGCGCGGCGGCGGTGTCCGTCGAAAAGTAGGGATTGCCGGTGCCGGCGGCGAAGATGACCACGCGGCTTTTTTCCAGGTGGCGCATGGCGCGGCGGCGAATGAACGGCTCACTGACCTGGTGCATTTCGATGGCGCTCTGCACGCGGGTGTGAACTCCCAGCTTCTCGAGGGCGTCCTGAAGGGCGAGCGCGTTCAGCACGGTGGCGAGCATGCCCATGTAGTCGCCGGTGGCGCGGTCGATTTCGAAACCCTTTTGCCGGGACCCGCGGAAAATATTTCCACCGCCGACCATGACGGCAATTTGTACGCCGAGTTTGTGAACATCGCGCAATTCGTTGGCAATGGTATAAATGGTCTGGCCATCGATGCCGAATCCTTGGGGTCCCTGCAGCGACTCGCCGGACAGCTTCAGGAGGATGCGATGATAGGTGCGCCTCTTTTTGGCACTCTTCTTCGACGCTTTCGATTTCGGTGACATGTCTCTCCGTTCAATGCTGGGCCAAACCCTGCCGATTGTAACAAACAATCGGGAGGATGGCCTACGAAGTGGAAGATTGGTGGGTCCTAATTCCGCTTTGCGGCATGAGAGTCAGGGATTGTGCGGCATGCAGTTGTCGGGAAACCTAGCAACGTCCTCCAGAAGGCTGGAGACGTGACTCGCCAACGAGTCGCGAACGGGCGGCGGAAGCGGAACTAAACGGCGAGCGATTTCGACGGCGAAGACGGACGGGAACGACCCGGCATAGATCTGGTGGCAATCCGACAGTAGAGGGCGACTCATTCCGTATCGAAGTCAAAGGTGAGCAACGGAGCAACTGGCTCGCGTTCATCGGGGATTCCGCGGCGGAAGATACCGTTTACATCCTCGACCGGGTGGGCCACTGCTGCTCTTGATGGAGCCGGAGACCTTGAGTCCTTCACCGTGAACGTGAGGCCGAGATACAAGGAGCGAAGGAAGCGTACCTGAAGGATCGAAGGGCAGTGGAACATCGGACGCCAAATGGAGGCCTGGGCTTCGTAGGCGGGATGCGCTCTCCCGACAAGAACGTTGGAACAAGTTAGAAGATTCCTAGCCGTCAAATTAGGACGCGACCGGAAATTGGGCAAAAAAACGCCCCGGAAGATCGCGGGGCGTTCGCTATGCGGCACTGCAAGAGGCCGCGTTTAGAAGGATTGGATGCCTCAGGAGTTTTCGGGCTCCGGAGCTCGGTCGGGCGTCGCGCGGCGCGCGGGATGAGGGTTTGCCTTCGCCGACCTTGAAGCGGGCGAAACGGCGAATGGCGATGTTCTCGCCGAGCTTGGCAATGGCGGCGTTGATCATCTCGCCGATGGTCTGGGTTTCGTCCTTGATGTAGTGCTGTTCGTAGAGGCAGGTGTCCTCGTAGAACTTTTCCATTTTGCCTTGCACGATCTTCTGGATGACTTGATCCGGTTTGCCGGTGGCGCGGGCCTGCGGCATGTAGATCTCGCGCTCTTGTTCCAGCATTTCGGCGGTCACTTCCTCGCGGCGCACATAGCGGGGATCGACCGCGGCGATGTGCATAGCCACGATCGTGGCAAAGCTGCTGGAAAGCTTCGGTGCGGGCCACGAAATCGCTTTCGCAGTTGATTTCGACGATCACGCCGATTTTTCCGCCGGCATGAATGTAGTGGCCGATGAGGCCCTCGGAGGCCTCGCGCGTGGCTTTCTTGGCCGCGGCGGCCTGACCCTTCTTGCGCAGGACGTCGATGGCCTTCTCGATGTCGGCATTGGCCTCGACGAGCGCGGCGCGGCAATCGCTGAAGCCGGCGTTGGTCCTCTCCCTGAGTTCCTTCACGAGCTTGGCTGGAATTTCCATGACGGGTTTGCTTGTACTCATCCTTTTCTCTCTGGTTTCTGAAATCCGTCCGCATACACCTCAGAAAAATGGCCCGGCGTGGGGCGTCTTCGCAGTGCCGGGCCGATGAAATGGAATAGCCTGGCGCGGATGGTTAGCGCTTTTCCTCGTCCGGGAGGAACGGTGGTTTCCGCGGCTTCGATGAAAGCTTCGGTGCCCTCGACGAAGTCGCCTTCTTGTTTTTCGTACTGCTCGTAGGCGCTGGTGTCGACATAATCGACGCCGGCTTCGTGAGCCTGATCGGCGGCCGCCTTCTGGTCCGCGACCTGGGATTGCTCGAAGATGGTGCGGCCTTCGGCGACCGAATCGGCGATCTTGGTGGTGAAGAGGCGGATGGCACGGAGCGCGTCATCGTTGCCGGGGATGATCCAGTCCACCATGTCGGGGTCGCAGTTGGTGTCCACAACGCTGACGACGGGGATGCCCATGCGGCGCGCTTCCTTGACGGCAATTTCCTCGGCGTTCGAATCGATGACGAACAGGGCGTCCGGCAGTTGCGCCATGTTCTCGATGCCTTCGAGGTTCTGAAACAGGTGCTTCATCTCGCGGTCCAGGCGCGCGCGCTCCTTCTTGGAGAGCTGCTACCATGCGGCCGTCCTCGGTCATGGCCTTCAGGAGCTTCAGGCGCTTGATGGACTTCTGGAGCGTGGCCCAATTGGTCAGCGTGCCGCCCAGCCAGCGATGATTGACGAAGTACGCACCGGCGCGTTTGGCCTCCTCGGAGATGGCTTCCTGGGCCTGACGCTTGGTGCCGACAAACAAAACCGTTCGACCGTGACTGGAGATTTCGCTCACGAAGCGGCTGGCTTCGCGGAACATCTTCAAAGTCTTCTGCAGGTCGATGATGTGAATGCCGTTGCGCTCCCCGAAGATGTATTCCTTCATCTTGGGATTCCAACGGCGCGTCTGGTGGCCGAAATGAACACCGGCTTCCAGCAGCTCCTTCATGGTTATTTCTACTGCCACTTTTCCTCCTTATTAGATGGTTGTTTTTCGGATTCCTCTTGGAATCTCGCAACAACCTCTTGCCGGCATCTTGCCGGCCGTGATCTTGGAGCCGCGGCTTGCGCCGAAGCCCCAGAGCTCATAAATTCTTGCCAAGCACCAGGGTTGAGATCCTTCGTCGCGCAAAAAGCGCGCTCCTCAGGATGACAACACAAACCAAGCGATTAGCGCTTGGTGAACTGGAAGCGCTTGCGCGCGCCCTTCTGGCCGTACTTCTTGCGTTCCTTCATGCGGGAATCGCGGGTCAGAAAACCGTTCTTGCGCAGCGCCGGGACGCAGCTCCGGGTTGAAGCGGCTGATGGCGCGGGACAATCCCATGCGCACCGCCCCGGATTGCCCGCCCACGCCGCCGCCCTTGGCGGTGGCAAGACCACGTCGACCTGGTCCACCAGGCTGGTGAATTTCAGCGGCTCGGTGGCGTCATGCTCCCAGGCATGATTCGGGAAATATTCCTTGGTCGGCGGCCATTCACGGTAAATTTGCCGCTGCCCGCGCGCAGGAAAACGCGCGCGATGGATTCCTTGCGGCGGCCAGTGCCGAGAAACCATGTCTTTTGCCCAATGCGGGCGTTTCCAGTACTCAATGCTCCTCCTCAAAAAATCGAAAAAATGACGAGACGAGTCCGCACCGTCTGTTGAACTTCGCGCTCGGAAGGCTCCCTGCTAAGGCACCACTTAGAAAGGAACGACCAACGTGCGGAAACTCTCGTGCAAACCCGGCGACGCCGGGGAACTCTTAGACCGCGAGCGTGCTGCGGCTTCTGTCCCGCGTGGCGCGCCAGTCCGGCCGCATCGCGGTACACGCGCAACTTCTTGACGCGGCGCGCACGCAGCTTGTTTTTCGGCAGCATGCCGACAATCGCTTCGCGAATCATCCACTCGGGCTTGGCTTCGCGAACGCGCTTGGCCGGCACGGCCTTCAAACCGCCGGGGTAGCCGCTGTGGGAGTAGTACACTTTCTGGTCCACCTTGTTCCCGGTCAATCTTGATCTTGTCGGCGTTGATCACCACGACGTGATCGCCGGAATCCAAATAGGGCGTAAAACTGGCCTTGTCCTTGCCGATCAGGATGCGCGCCGCCTTGGTCGCCAAGCGTCCCAGGGCCTTGTCCGTCGCATCCAACACAAACCACTGCGCGCCCACTTTGAGGGCTTCTGCTTCTTCACCTTTGGCTACGTACGTCCTCATCGCAATCAGTCACACCTTTCCCTGTAAAGACAAAAATCCAAGTTTAGAGGCAGGGGCAGGCTTTGTCAACGCAGATTGGACGTTGGAAGAGCCTTCTCACATCGTATCCCGCTAGCGGATTTGAAGTGTATGAGTCCGAAGAGGATGAAGGAGATGGCCGCCCGGCAGGGAGGAGAGCCGGGCGGGAAGCAGGCCAAGGGCGCGGTTGGTTAGAAAGGTGCATCAACGAAATCTTCGTTGCCACATGGAAGGGGGTTTCATTAAGATAGCCGCAGTTGGCAGGCGGACTTTTGGTCCTCGGAACCGTGGGCACGCACCGCCTGCAATAAGGAGCCCCGTATGTTGCTCTCCCGGATTACAAGTACTGGTTTGTCTCTAATGGCGGCCGCATGGTTCTGCGTGCCGGCGCGCGCCCAAGATGCCGCCCCTGCCGGAGCCCCAGCAGTCAAGAGGCGGGTGGCAGTGATGAATTTTGATTACGGCACGGTGCGAACCACCGTTGCCCAGATTTTTGGCTCGGACCAGGACGTCGGCAAGGGCATTTCTGATTTGCTGGTGCAAAAACTGGTGCAAGACGGCAAATACTCGGTGATCGAGCGCAATGCCCTGGACAAAATCCTTGCCGAGCAGAATTTTTCCAACAGCGACCGCGCTGACTCTACATCCGCCGCGAAAATCGGGAAGATCTTGGGCGTGGACTGCATCATTATCGGCTCCATCACGCAGTTCGGCCGTGATGACAAGCACACCAACGTGGGCGGCGGGGGGTATGGACTGGGCAAGTTCGGTCTGGGTGGCGTGGGTAAGAGCGAGGCCAAAGCCGTCGTAGGCGTGAGCGCCCGATTGATCAATACCACAACAGGGGAAATCCTGGTCGCAGTCACAGGGACGGGGGAATCCACGCGCTCCAGCACGTCGCTGCTTGGTGCCGGCGGAGGCTGGTCGGGAGGCGGTGGCGGTGGTCTAGACATGGGGAGCAGCAATTTCGCCAACACGATTTTGGGCGAAGCGGTCCACAAAGCTGTGGACGACACGGGGGCGCAAATCGACGCTTCCGTGGACAAGGTTCCACTTATCAAGCTGGAAGTGAACGGGCTGGTCGCCGACGTTTCCGGCACCACGCTGATTGTGAATGTTGGCAAGAAGGCGGGAGTGAAGATGGGCGACAAGCTGACGGTCTCGCGCCAGGTACGCGTCGTGAAGGATCCGGCGACCGGCAAAGTGATCAAGTCCGTGGAAGACAAAATCGGAGAAGCCACGGTCACGGAAGTGGACAACGATTCGGCGACGGCGACTTTCGCCGGGCCAGGGCAGGCCAAAGTCGGCGACGTGGTCAAAAACTAGCTCTTCTCCGTCAAGTTGCCAGACAGAACCAGCCCGCAGCCGTACTCCGCGGGCTGGTTGTATTTTGGACGTTGCTTTTGTTGTATTCTCGGAGGACGCGCTTCAGATCGCTGGAGGACCCATGACAGCCGAATTTAACGTTGGCCAACACATTGGCGACTACGAAATCATCTCCATCCTCGGCATGGGAGGAATGGGCAAAGTTTATAAGGTCCGCAACATTATCTCGGACCGCGTGGAAGCAATGAAGATTCTGCTTCCGGACTTAAACAGCAACCAGAGCCTGGCGGACCGTTTTCTAAGGGAGATCCGGCTGCTGGCCACATTGAATCATCCGAACATCGCGGCGTTGCGCACGGCGCTGACCTATCAAAATCAGTTGGTGATGATCATGGAATTCGTGGAGGGAGAAACCCTGGCGAACCGCGCGGCACGCGCTCCGCTATCCACCGCGGACGCCGTGGATTACTCCGACCAAGTCCTCTCCGCGCTGAGCTACGCGCACAAACAGAACATCATTCACCGCGACATCAAGCCGGCGAATATGATGCTGACTCCCCAGGGCGTAGTGAAACTGATGGACTTTGGCATCGCGCGGTCTGCGACGGATGGGTCGCTCACTTCGACAGGCACAACGCTGGGCTCGCTGAACTATATGCCACCCGAACAGGTGCGCGGCGACGCGGCCGATGCGCGCTCGGACATCTATTCCTTCGGCGTCTCGCTCTATGAAATGCTGACGGGCAAGCTTCCCTTCAAGAGCGATTCGCAATACTCGCTGATGACCGCGCATCTGAATGAGACGCCGGCCGAACCGATCACGCTGCGCGGGGACTTGCCGGCGGGATTGAACCAAATCATCATGATCGCGATTGCGAAGGATCCCGCAAGCCGGTTCCAGTCCGCGGATGCGTTTCGCGTAGCGCTAAGCAGCATCGCGGTGAGCCAGTTGCCGGTGTCGAACACGACCGCTGTGACGCCGACGCCGAAATCGTCGGGCGAGACAACTTTGTTCGATACGCCGCATACGCCGCGTGTTGCGACCACGCCGGCACCGCGCACTCCTGCTCCCGCTCCCGTGCGCGCCGCGACGCCTGCACCGCCGACGGCGCCGCTGACTTCGCCACCCACCCCTGTGGCCGCGGTTCCTCCGCCGCCACCGGCTGCGCATCCCAGCTCGAGCCGAGGCGTGTGGCTAGCCATCGGAGCGGTCTTAGGAGTTGGCGTGCTAATTGCCGCGGGAATGTACATTCCACGGCATCTGGGAACGCACGCGGACGCGAAGAAGGCGATGTTCCCGGCAAACGGGAACGGTGCGGCAACGGATTCTTCTCCCGCCAGCGCGAGCGATGCTCCAGCGGCCCCCGCAAATCCAACCGTGTCATTGCAAAGCGATCAAGGTACCGTGAAGGTGGATGCGAACGGCAACGTTGCGCTGGACAGCCCGCAAGGCAGCATCCATGTGGATGCGCAAAGCGGTTCGGTAAAGGTGTCCGGCAAGCCGGCCGGCAAAGATTTTTCGAGCGGGAATCCGCCGCCGTCGCGCACGGAAGCTCCGGCGGTTCCGGCGCCACCACCGGGACCTTCGCCGGAAGAGATCGCGAAAGTGGAAGAAGAAGCGGACCAACTGAATGTGCGGGCGGCGACGGCAACGCAGAGCGTGGAGACACTGCGGAAACAACAAGTCGCGGCGGGCTACAACCTTCGGGCGGACATTGCGTCGTCCCAAGAGCGCATGCAACTTTATATTTCCAAGGGGAACAGCGCGCTGAAGGCACAGGACCTGAAGAATGCGCAGAAGTATTTTGACATGGCGGATGCGGAACTGTCGAAGATCGAGAAGTTCCTGGGCCAGTGAGATGGCTTTTCCAATCCTGATGTAATCCTGACGCGTTGCATTTTCGCATTCATTTTCTGGAATGAGTTTTTGTCGGAGATTGCTTGCGCAGGAGCCTAAACTCGTGAAACGCATAATTTTCAGCTTCCTGGTTGCTGTGGTTTTTACTTGCGTTTGCGGGCAGGCGCAGACACGCCGCAAGGTGATCCTCGATCAGGATGCACGCGGCCCGGCGACGACCGACCAGCAGTCCATGTTGATGGTGCTGCAATCGCCGGAAATCGAGACTCTCGGAATCACCGTTGTCAGCGGCGATCAGTGGCGCGACGAAGAAGTCGCGCACACCTTGCGGATGTTGGAGCTGACCGGGCACAGAGGCATAAAGGTCTATCCGGGCGCGGTGTTTCCGCTGATCAACAGCAAGGAGGAGATCAAGCGCTGGGAGAAACTCTACGGCGCGGTGAGTTACCAGGGCGCCTGGAACGAGCACAAAATTCGCTCTTCCAGCGGCGCAGCGAATACGGGGACGTGGAACTCCGGCGTGTATCGCGAACCCTTCGAGGTTCCAAACCCGCTGCCGGAGGGAAATCCCACGCTGAAGCCGGAGACCGAAGACGCGGCGCACTTTTTGATTCGCATGGTGCACCAGTATCCGCACGAGGTAACCATCTACGCTGGTGGTCCGCTGACGAATCTGGCCCAAGCCATCAGTCTCGACCCGAAATTTCCGGAGCTAGCGCAGGAACTCGTGGTGATGGGCGGCAGCATCGCCCCGCTGCTTCCGATGAATTGGGCGCAAGCCAATCGCCGCGAATTCAATTTTTGGTGGGACCCGGAGGCGGTGCACATTGTTCTGCGCGCGCCGTGGCAAAAGATTACGGTGACCACCGTCGACATTTCGGTGAAGACACGGCTGACCCGGGCGATGATCGACCAGATCGCCAAAGCTGGAACGCCCGCGGCCCAGTACATCGGCAAATGGGCAGACGAAGAATACCTCTGGGACGAACTCGCCGCCGCGGCTTGGATGGATCCCAGCCTCATCACGAAGGAAGAATCTTTGTACATGGACATCGACATTTCCCATACCGCAGGTTATGGAAATACGTTGGTGTGGGTTCCGGGGAATCAGCCCGGGATGGGGGAACGGCTTGTCCATGTGCAGACGGAGCTGGATATTGAAAAATTCAACAAGACAGTGATCGATCTTCTTTCGCGCCCGCCGAAGTAGAGCAGCGGAATCACTCAAGACGTCAGAAAGCACCTTCGATCAATCTGAATGCCACGGGGTTCGGCTCGTTTGCGGAGATCGCGGCGGGACAGGTTATGTCTGTAAACAACGGCACCAGGCGATGCTGGACGACGAGTGGCAGCAATTATTGGGCAATTGCAAGCCAAGCGCGGCGTGCTGAACTCCTTGGCGCGGGAGAGCCCTAATTGCTCGAGGGCAAGGCGAGAAAGTACCCTGGCAATGACGGATTCAACACATGGAGTTCCGCTAGCCGGACTAGACGTGATTAGCTAGAGTAAATGACCCCGCAGGACAAGCGCCGCAGCCGGCGCATCCGGATTGGCCAACCGCTGAAGATCCGTCTGTCGGATCCAAAGGACGCGGAGCTCCAGGAAACGAATACCACTAAGAACGTATCGCGCGAGGGAATTTATTTCGTCAGCCAGAACGCGTCCTACCGCGAAGGGATGCGCGTGTTCGTGGGTTTGCCGCACCATTCACCGGAAGAACCGCAGGACCGGGAATACCTGGGGCAAGTTGTGCGAACGGAAAAACTGGCGGATGGGCAATGGGGTGTTGCGGTGCAACTCCTTTCCGAAGTGCGCTCCAAATAAACAGTCAACTGGTGCGGTTCTTACTTGCCCGGGCAAATCCCTTCGCACCCGCAGAAAAGTGGCCTAGAAAAAGCGTGGAGAGAAGAATCGCGAGATTTCAGGGAAGACCGCCATCGCGGGAGCGACGCAAAAGAGCAGGCGAGCAGGCGTTTCCGGTACAATGCCACACAGCAACCCAGCTTTGACCAAGGGCCAGGTGGGAACGTGATACATCGCTACGTTTTTCATAATGAAGAGCTACGCCCGGTTGAAAAGACCAGGTGGTCGCCGGGGCAGTCTGGGTTGATCTGCGGGTGGGGATTATTCACGACAGTGCGCATCGTGCGCGGGGAAGCGTTTGCGTATGAGCGGCACTGGCGTCGGCTGGAAAAGGATTCGGCGTTGACGAGGCTACCGTTGCCGTATTCGGGCGCAAAGGTCCGCGTGCAATTGCAGGAAGTGATTCGGGCGAATCAAGTGAAGGACGGGTGCGCGCGGATCTACCTGGTGTGGAACACCGTGGGATCCTGGAAAAGCGACGAGAAAATGCCGGAGGTGGACCTGGTGATCACCACCGCGGACCTGCCGAGCTACCCCGAAATGGTGCGGCTGACGGTGCGCGAACAGGGGCGGCACGCCGCTTCACCGCTGGCAGGCGTGAAAACAACCTCCTGGTTGAACAGCGTGTGGGCGGCAGGGGAAGCGCAGCGAGAGGGATTCGACGAGGTGGTGCTGCTGAACGAGCGGGGCGAAGTGAGCGAGTGCACGGCGGCAAATATATTCGCGGTGAAGGGGGAGAAGCTGGTGACGCCCCCGCTGAATTCGGGCTGCCTGGAAGGCGTGACGCGGGGAATATTGATGGAGATAGCCAGCGAAGCGGGGACGAGCGTGGTGGAACAGACCATGCGCCTAGAGGATCTGTACGGGGCGGACGAGGTGATGATGACGTCCACAAACCGAAATGTTATCGGAGTGAGGGAGATCGCCGGGCACACGATTGCGGATGGAACCACCGGCGCCGTCACGAGGAAGCTGGATGAAGCATTTGACGCGTATATTCAGGAGTATGTTGAGCGGCGCTTGACGGCCAGCCGTTAGAGTGAATTTGTGGCCAGCTGGAGTTTAGTCGTGGGTTAAGTGCAACAGGACATTACTTTCCCAGGCGATCCGGGGAGAATGGCGGCGCCGCCTGGATGAGTCGGCGTGGACGGTAAGCGGACATAAGCGGTAAGGTGAACAGGGCTTATGCGTGTTACAATGCGCCGTCTAGCAGGGAAGGCAGGGCGTAGAGCGAATGACGGAAGCGCTGGCACAAGCTGAGGCAGTGCTGGAAGTGATCTCGCCGGACGGCGCGCGGAAGTATGTGCGCGTGACGCAGACGCCGTTCCTGATCGGGCGAGGGGCGGAGACCGGAAACCACCTGCAACTGACCGACCGGCGCATCTCCCGGAACTGCGGGGCGATTGTCACCGAAGCGAACCGCTATTACCTGGAGGATCGCGGACAGCGGCGCGGTGTTTTTGTGAACGGCGAAAAAGTGGAGAGCCGCGCGCTGACCGACGGAGATGTCATCACATTCGGGCTCGAGGATTCCTACCAGGTAATTTTCCGCGCCGCGACGGGCACTTCGGATGAATCCATCCCGCAATTATTGACGCGCATCGATCACATGACCAGTTCGGAGTCCACGGGCGGCGGGCTGCGGAAGCTGAATCTGCTCCTGGAAGCGACTTCCCTGCTGCATTCGCAACTGCCTCTGGATTCTGTGCTGGCGAAGATGATCGATCACGCGGTGGCGGTGACGGACGCGGATCGCGGATTGCTGGAAGAAGCAGTGGAGGGTCCATCGCGATCATCCCTCGGAACGATTGCGAGTTCGATTGGCAAGGCGCAGCGGGGGGCAACGGTTGCCTCCCGAGAGCATGACGCCGAGCCAGACGGCCATCCAACTGGCGATGAAGAAGCAGTTGCCGGTGATCACGGAAGATATCGAACAGGCGGAAATGAATTTGCAAGCGGCGGCGAGCATCGTCGCACAAGGGCTTGCGCGCGGTGGTGGTGATCCCGCTGTATGCAAGTTCTCGCGCCAGCAGCGAATCGGCAACGAACGTGACGAAGGGCGAATTCCTCGGCGTGCTGTACCTGGATTCGAAGCGGCCTACCGCATTCTCCAAGCTGGACCGGCAAATCTTGGATGCGCTGGCGGCAGACGCGGCCAGCATCCTGGACAATGCGCGCTTGGTGGAGCGCGAACGCGAACGGCAGCGCCTGGAACAGGAAATCGGCATCGCGCGCGACATTCAGCAGGCACTGTTGCCCAAGAATTTCCGCGATTTCCCTCACCTGGCCGTGGCGGGCGTGAATTTTCCCTGCTTATCGGTGGGGGGAGACTATTTTGACGTGTTCCAGATCGAAGAACGGCGCACGGCGTTCCTGCTGGCGGACGTGAGCGGAAAAGGATTGGGAGCGGCCCTGCTAACGACGATGTTGCAGGGCGCGCTATCCGGAATGACGCTGGGAACGGACCCGGCGCGCGTTTTCAACCACGTCAATCGATTCTTGTGCGATCACGCGGAAGTGGGGCGCTACGCAACGATGTTTTTCGGGATTCTGGACGATACCGGAAAGCTGGAGTACATCAACGCAGGACATCCCTCGCCGGTTCTGATGAGAAATGAAACGGCGGAGGAAGCCTTCAAAGAAGGATCGTTCCCCGTTGGGCTGGTGCCTGAAGCGGAATTTTCCACCACGACGCTGCAATTGCAGCCGAATGACACGCTGGTGCTATACAGCGACGGGGTGACCGAGGCGATGGACCCGGATGAGCAACTGTACGGCACGGGGCGGCTGCGCGCGGTGCTCATGGGGAAGAATGAGATGCCCCTGGACGAAATTCAGAAAACGGTATTGGAATCGGTGGAAAATTTCGCGCGCGGAGCGCGCCAAGCGGACGATTTGACGATCCTCCTGGTGCGATTCCGCGCCGTCGGAACGACCGTGATTGATACAAACGGATCGGGAAGTAGAAATGTAGCGGCAGCCAGCTAGGGCCTCTCTTCTTGCCTTGTACGACCCACTTTTAACGCATCTCCAACCGCTATAGGTCTTGCCGAGCTGGGGTCCAGCAGTGCTGGACCCCTACGATGAAGGCTTGTGTGCGCCCGCCCGAGATTTTTATGGAGCGCACGCTGGAACGGAAGCAGGAGAGGGGTGGTAGACAAGCGGGGCGATTTTCTCCGCCGCGAGGCGATTGTTGAGAGCAGGAAGCGCTTCACTCGCCAATTTGCCCGTGGCGGCAACATTTTTGGCATAGGCTTCGCAAGCGGACTGGAACGAATCGCGCGCGGATTTTGCCGGGGCAATATCCCCGCCCTGAACCATGACCAGGTAGCGGCCGAGGTCGCGGTTGAGGGTGCCGAAGCCGGGGGCTTGCGCCGTGCCCGATTCCAAGGCGTCGATCCGTTTTTCAAGATCCGTAAGGAAATCGGTGAGTTCTTTCGAAGGGCTGGCAGGCAGGGATTTCTTACGCTCGGCAAGTTGTGATTGCAACGGGGAGAGCTCCTGGAAGGAACTGGCGGAAGCTTCCATGAGCTCACAGAGCCTTCGCGAAAAGTCGAACTGGGCGGCGTAATCCGCGGAACTACTCTGCACGCGGGGGTCCGGAACCACCCGCAATTTCTGGTGATACGATTTCCCTTCCACGGTCAAAACAAGTTCGTACTCCCCGGGAGGAACCAGCGGGCCCGGCGGCTGGAAACGCGGCGTCTCCCCGGGGACGGCGTGATCCGGAAGCGTGTATTCCGTGTATTCGAGACGTTCGCCAAAAAATCCATATGGGAGAGCCGTTGGATGCGGATCGTGAAGGTCCCAGACAAAACGGTTTAATCCCCCCGACGTGGGCAGACTGTCGGGCGCGGAAAACCAATATTCCGGAACGTTCGCCGGAGGAAGGGATTCGTTCGCGGCAATGTTGGAGAAATGGCGCACGCGAGTTCCCTTTTCGTCCAAAACGTCCAGAGTGATTTCGCCCTTGGGAGGTGAATTGAGGAAGTAGTAGAGGATAGCGCCGTCCGGAGGATTTTGCGCGGCGGGAGTGTCTCGGGTTGAAGCGGCGTGTCGGGATGATTGTCCCAGTGAACGCGAGTGGCCGTCTGCGGCATGAAAAAGCGGACGGGAGATTTTTGGAGATCGCCCGCGAACTGGCGGAGAGGAGAGATGTCGTCCAGGATCCAGAGGCCGCGGCCGAATGTGGCGGCAACGAGATCGTCACCGTGAACGGCGAGATCGCGCACAGGACTTGTGGGCAGTGTGAGCTGAAGCGGCTGCCAGTGATCGCCAAAATCAAAAGAGAAGTAAACGCCGGTTTGCGTGCCGGCGAATAGCAGGCCTTTGCGAACCGGGTCCTCGCGAATTACGTTGGCGATTCCGGCTTCCGGAAGGCCGGTCACGATTTTGTCCCAGGTCTTGCCGCCATCGCGGGTGCGGAAGAAATAGGGGTGCAAATCGCGCCGGACAGACACAGCGGCAAAAGCCATGTTGGGATCGTGTGGCGACGGATCGATTTCGTTGACGGTAGAATGCTCGGGAAGCCCGGTGGGAGAAACGTTGGTCCAGGTGGCGCCATCGTGCGTGATATGTATGAGGCCAGTGGAAGTTCCAACCCAAATCAGGTTGGCATCGAGCGGAGATGGCGCGATGGCCTGAATGAAGCCGCGATTGGCATCCGCGGCCTGGTCATCGTCCTCCGCGAAAAATCCGGTGTTCTCGATGTCGTCCTTGGAGGGAATGTGGCCGGCTTCGTCTGATTTCGGTGCCGGCGAAGAAGCGGCGGCTTTCACGGTCAGGTCCGGGCTGATTTCTTTCCATGTGACGCCGCCGTCCGTGGTTTTCACCAGGAATTGGGAGCCGTAATAAAGCGTGCGCGGATCGCGCGGAGAAAATGTAATCGGCGTTTCCCAACTGGCGCGATAGTTCGCGGGGGCGATGAAGACCGTGGCGGTTTGGCCAGTGTCTGCGATCGAGCCGAATGATGTTGCCGTACCAGCCGAGGGAATAAACGTAATCGGGATTCAACGGATCGGGAGCGATGAAACTGCTTTCAAAGGAGCCGCTGGAAAACCATTCGCGATAGGTGATCAGGCCGAAGTCCGAGCGATTGGGAATGACGATCGATCCGGAATCCTGCTGCGCGGCGTAGAGCCGGTAAGGAAAAGAATTGTCCGTGGAGACGCGATAGAACTGGCCGGTCGGCTGATTGAACCAAGTGCTCCAGGTCTTGCCGCAGTCGTAGGTGATGACGGCGCCCTGATCGGTGCCTTCCAGGATGTGGTTCGGATCTTGCGGATCGATCCAGAGGACGTGATCGTCTTCGCCGCTGGGAGTTCCCTTCCAGGCGGCGAACGTGCGGCCGCCATCCGTCGGAGCGATACGTGGAAGTCTGCATCACGTAAACGACATCCGGATTTTTCGGATCGGAAAAGACGCGGCCAAAATAGTCGGAGCCGAGAATGCGTGGGTCGGTGGTGATCTTTCTGCCAGGTGGCGCCCGGCATCGTCGGAGCGAAAAAGTCCCTGCGCCATCAGGGCAAAGATGCGCTTGCCGCCGAGGCCGGGAGCGATGGAAAGGCCCACACGCTGGCGGTGCGCCGAGGGAAGTCCCTGCTCGCCCATAAGGAGTCCAGGTTTCGCCGGCATCGGTGGAGCGGAGCAATTGCGTATCCACACCTTCGGCGAGTTTTTCGCCGGGGGCCGGAGGGATGTGGCGGATGACCGCTACGAGTGTGCGAGAATCAGCGGGATCGAAATCGAGTTCGGTGGGGCTGGTGTGATCGTCTTTGTAGAAGACCTTGCGCCAGGTTTTGCCGCCATCCGTCGATTTGAAAATACCGCGAGCTTCGCTGGGCGTTAAACGTCCCTGCAACTCGGCGACGTAAACGAGATTGGCGTCATGGGGATCGACAAGGATCGAGGGAATGATAGGCGAATCGGCGAAGCCGAGATTGGTCCAGGTGGCGCCCGCATCGCGTGGATTTCCAGACGCCGTTGCCGTCGGTCTGCTCGCCAGTGGCGACGTATATTACGATGTGGGATTCGACGGAGCAACAATCAGGTCGCCGATCGAAGCAGACGTGCAGCCTGGTCAAAAATGGGGAACCACGTCGTGCCTGCGTTGGTGGTTTTCCAGACTCCGCCGCCGGGCGTGCCCATGTAGTATGTTTTCGTGGTCGCCGGCAATGCCGGCGACGCGGTGACGCGGCCACCGCGATGCGGGCCGATGAGGCGCCAGTGAGCCCGTGGAGAAGTTCGGGAGAGAGTTGTTGTGCGGCAAGCGCCGGCGGAAACAAAACCAAGAACAGGAACAAACAGGAAGATGCAGACGCAGGGTGAGGTCGGGAGCGATCGACTCATTGAGTCTCCTATGGGAATTTGCAGCAGTTTAACATGTACGCGACGAAATTTCCGGGAGGCAGAACGCGAATGCAAGGAGCGAAAATGAATGTGGATGAAGTTTATCAATTCATGAGAAGCGAGCGGCTAGGTGTGTTGGCAACCGTGAGCGAGGAAGCAAGGCCGGAAGCGGCGTTGATGGGCTACGCCGTGACTCCGCAACTGGAAATTATTTTCGACACGGTGAAGACCTCGCGCAAGTATCCGAATTTGAAGAAGAACCCGCAGGTGGCCTGGGTAATCGGCTGCGCGACGGAGGTTACCGTGCAATACGAAGGAGTGGCGGAAGAGTTGGACGGCGAGGAATTGGCGAAGTTCAAGAAGACCTACTTTGCCGCGTTTCCGGAAGGGCCGGACGCGAGACCTGGCCGGGAATTACGTATTTTGTGGTGCGCCCGAAGTGGGTGAGGTATTGCGACTATGATCCGGTGAAACGAAGGATTGAGGAGATGAAGTTCAACGAGCTGTTTTGCTGGAACTGCACGTTGAGCGTAAGCCGCATTCCCAAGGATCAGAGTTCGCGCAGGGCTACGGAGACTGGCTGAATCGCGGCACGAATGGCGGGCAAAAGACCGCCGAGAACGCCCATCACCAGGGCGAAGAGAACGCCCATCACCAGAAGATCAAAGGTGATTTTGAAGGCGAACGCGACATTGGAGAAGGTCTGGAAATTCATCGTGCTGGTGGTTAGGCCGTTCAACGGAAGAACCGCCAGGCAACCGATGATCCCACCGAGGAAGGAAATGAGCAGCGCCTCAAACAAGAACGAGAGGATCACGTTCCAGGCAGAGAATCCGACGGCGCGCATGGTGGCGATTTCGCGGCCGCGCTCGGCGACGGCGGAGTACATAGTGTTGAGCGCGCCGAAAATCGCTCCGATGGCCATGATCGCAGCGACGAGGCCGCCGAGAACGGTAATGAGCCGGGTCATGGTGGTCGATTGCTTCGCGTAATAGTCGATTTCACGCCGACGTCCACGTTCATGCGCGGGTCGGAGGTAACGGAATCCTTGAATGTCCTGGAACGTACTGGGCGAGGCGAGGTGAACGGTGGCGGACTGAAAAATATTGGTCGGGACGCTTAAGAACTTGATTGAGGATCTGGCAGTCGCACCAAACTTCGGAGTCGAACGCCGAACCGCCCGCGTCAAAGACGCCGACAACCTTCCAATGGCCGCCGGCGAAATTCGATCTTGTTGCCGACAGTCAGATCCCTGATAGGTCTTAGAGGCGTTTTTGCCGACGACAAGTTCGGAGAGGCCGGCCTGAAACATGCGGCCTTCTGCACGATTTTGACGAATTTGCGGACTTCGAGAACGTTGGGCGAGACGCCGCGAACCTGCACATTGGCATCTGTGCCGGTGCTGATCAGGGGAACGGGAATCACGCCGACCACATCCTGGGTGATGAATGGCGAGCACCGGAGGCATCGCGGGCAACTCCGGGCGCATCTTGAAGAACCTTGATGGAATCGAGCGTGATGCCGCCCATCATTTCGGAGGAAGAACCGGCGCGCATGACGAGGGCATTGCCGGGAGAGCCGGAGGCGACCAGCGTGGCCTTGAAGCCGCGCGCCAGCGAAAGCATGGCGACAAACACGCCGACGGTGCCGGCAATGCCAAGAATGGCGACGATCGTGGAGGTCCAGCGCGCGCGAATACTGCGGAAATTGTAGGAGATGGGAACGGAGCCGAGAAAAGGCGCGAGCAAACCCATCAATGATCGCCAGGGCGAGCAGGAGGGCCACGATCGCCGCGATAGTGATCACGAATCCAAAGAAAATCATTGCCAGCATGCTCAGACTCTCCGCAGCGCGTTCACGACGCGCAGGCGCATCGCACCGAGGCCAGGGCAGCAGACCACTGAGTATTCCAGACCAGAATGGCGACGACAAGACCAAACAAAAGCATGGAGGGAGAAGAACGATGCTGGGGAGCAGGCCGTTCAGAGCCTTCGCAAGGCCGGAACAGCAAGACATGGCAAAGAGCAGGCCGAGAGCGCCACCGATCAGGGCGATGGCCAAGGCTTCAGCAAGAACAAAAAAGAGGACGGAGCGGTCCGAATAGCCGATGGCTTTGAAAACGGCGAGTTCGGAGGTGCGTTCGCGTACGGAAATGGCCATGGTGTTGCCGGTGACGAGCAGCAAAGTGAAGAACACGACGGTGCCGATACTGACAGAATGAGAAATTGGATGTTGCCGAATTGCTTTACCCAATTGGCGGCGAAGGCAGACTCGGTTTCGGTTTTGGTCTCATAAGGAGAATTTGCGAATTCGGCGTCGATGGCCTTGGCGATGCGAGGGGCGTCGTCGGGATTGTCGACGCTGAGGACGTACCAGCCGATCTGGCCTTTCACGGCTTCCGGAATTTTTTCCTCGAAATAGTCCCACTGGAACCAGAATTGGGTTTCGTCGTCCTGTGGGCGCTTACCGTGGTAAATGCCGACGAGATTGAATTCCCAGGCGCCGCCGCCGTAGAGGGTGGTCTTGATGGGGATGCGATCGCCAATCTTCCAGTGGAAGCGCTCGGCCAGTCTGGGCGCCCGCGATGGCGCCCTGGCGGTCCTTCAGAAAAGCATTCCACTGATCGTCGGGAACGATCAGTTCAGGAAAGACCTGGCGCTGATTTTCCGGGTCGATCACGAACTGGGGGAAGAAGTTTTTTTCTTCAATATAGGTCCCGCCAAACCAGTTGTTGTGGGTGATGACCTTGACGCCGGGAATGCGGAGGATCTTGTCGCGATAGGAAAGCGGGATGAGGTTGATGATCGAGGTGCGGTTGATGACGACGAGGCGATCCGCCCCGGCCACATCGGCGCCGCGGTTGAAGGCGTCGCGCACGACGGCAAGAAAGGCGAACAGGAACAGCGCGACGGCGAACGAGCCGATGGTGAGGAGCAGGCGAACTTTCTTGCGAAGCAGATTCGCCCAGATGATGCGCGCAAATTTCATGCGACACCTCCGGCGGTAACGCTCTGCGGAGATCTTCGACCCCTCCACGAGAACACCCTTGTCGAGATGCAGAGTGGTGTGGGCGCGGGCGGCGACCACGGGATCGTGGGTGACCATCAGCACGGTCTTGTGGTGCGTACCCGACGAGTTCCTCGAGCAAGGCCATGATTTCGTCGGCGCTCTTGCGGTCCAGATCGCCGGTGGGCTCGTCGCAAAGCAGGAAGGTGGGGTCCGAGACAATGGCGCGGGCAATGGTGACGCGCTGTTCCTGACCGCCGGAAAGTTGACGAGGAAAGTGGTTCATGCGGTCGGCAGAGGCCGACGATGGAAAGCAGCGGTTTCGACGTGCGTGCGGCGCTCCGCCTTGGAAAGTTTGGTCGAGCAAAAGAGGCAGCTCGACATTCTGGAAGGCAGTGAGGACGGGAATCAGGTTGTACATCTGAAAGATGAAGCCGACGTGGCGGGCGCGCCATTCCGTCAGTTTGCCCGAGGACATATGGGTGATCTCGTCGCCGGCGACGGTGATGCTGCCGCGCGTGGGGACGTCCAGGCCGCCGAGAAGATTCAGCAGCGTGGTCTTGCCGGAACCGCTGGGACCCATGAAGGCCACGAATTCGCCCTGGGACACGTCCAGATTCAGGCCCTGGAGGACGTGGATCTCTTCGCCGCCGCGGCGATAGGTTTTGTCGAGGTCGCGAACCTGGATGAGACCGGACTGGCCGCTACTGCCGTCGACTTTGACCATAGAGAATGCTCCTATTTTTGGATCTGGACAGATTGACCGTCGCTGAAGAGTGTCTGGACCATTGACCACCACAGTAGCTTCGGGCTGAATGCCCGCCAGAATTTCGACGTCGGAGCCGCGGTGCTTCGCCGGTGGTTACGGCGCGGCGCTCGATCGTGTCGCCCTTAAGCACAAAGACGAACTTGGAGGCATTGTCCTGGCGAATGGCTTTTTGCGGCACCAGAGCCACGGCGCGGGATTTTGTCCTGTTTCGTGCCAGGCTTCGCCTCGTTCTCCAAGAAAGTCACCTTCACGCCCATGTCCGGAAGGATGCGGGGATCCTTGGCCGGATCATAACAGCTTCTTGTGATCGGTTCCGTGATCGAGATGCGGACTTTTACGGTGGCCTTCTGCCGATCGGCGGTGGGAATCACCGTGCGGACCTTGGCCGGAATAGTCCAGTCGGGATAAGCGTCGAGGACCGCATTGACGGCTTGATTGTTCGAGACCCTGGCGATGTACGATTCGCTGACATCCACTTCAAATTCGTTGGAGTGAAGATCGACGATGGTGGCGATGCCGGTGCGCGTGAAACCCGCCGCCGGCGGAAACGGGCGAGACCATTTCGCCGACTTGCGCGTCCTTTGAGACCACGATGCCGGCGAACGGCGCGCGAATGGTGCAATTGTCCACGGCTTGCTGCTGCTCGCGGATGCGCGCGTCGGCGGCGACCACTTGTTGCTTGGCCAGGGCAATCTTCGCCCGCAAGCTGTCCGCGGTCATGACTCGCCGTGTCCAGCGCCTGTTGTGTCTGAACGCCCTCTTTCACGAGTTGCTGGTTGCGGTGCAATTCGATCTCCGCATTTTTCAGTTGGACTTCATAGTCCAGAATGGCGGCCTGTGAGGAGTCGCGATCGGCTTTCGCAGAGTCCAGGGCGCGACGAACGTCGGAGTCATCCAGGGTGGCGAGGAGTTGCCCTTCGGTGACCCGGGTGCCTTCATCGAAAAAAACGCCGGTGACGCGGCCGGTGATCTTTGCGGCGATGGTGGCGCGCTGCCGGGGCGTCACATAGCCGCTGGCATTCAGGACACCGGCCGGCCCGGTGGCAGGCTCGCGTGGCGGGGGCGACTTCCACTTCGACTTTACGATTGCGAAAAGCGGAAGCCGCTGCCGCCCAGCAAAGCCAACGAGCAATGACGGCGAGCGCGATCCAGATCCAACGCCGGCGGGAGGGCGAATTCGTGCGCTTGGTATCGGAAATGCGCAAGGGACGACAAGGTCCGGCTTCAGGATATTGGGTGGCGTCGCCATGCGGCGGCTGCTCCTTGGGCGAAAACGGGTTCCTGGTGAGGATACGTACCCGGGACACTATAAATATCGATTCCGCGGACTGGGTATCCAGTACACCCATTCTAACGGCGGGGAGCCGATTGTGGGAGAGAAAAGCTTGCGGCGGGAGGGGTTAGATCCGGGAGCCGTGATAGAAGAATTGGCCGAGGCCGATGGTGAAAAGAAAGTTGCCGAATAGGGCGTGATCGAGGCACGCAAGGAGGAGCGAGCCCGAGTGCTGGTAGGTGATGGAGAAGAGGAATCCTCCGATAACGCAGAGACCCACTGCCAACCAATTGCCGAAGATAATGTGGACGAATCCGAAGGCGAAGGCGCTGGCCAGAATCATGGCCCAGCCAGATCCGAACAGGGGTTGGTAGCGGTGAAAGAATAAGGCCCGGTACAAAAGTTCCTGGGGATACACGGACAACAACGGGTAGAGAAGGATGACCGCCGCCCAGAGCAAAGGCGCGCGCTTCACAAAAGAGAAAAGAAGCTGCGGCGCGAAAAATCGGACGGCAAGGCCGAGCAGCGCCAGGAAAATCGCGTCGCGCAGCAAAAGAAACGGGAGATGAGGCTGGATGCCTCTCCAGGAAATGAGACGGGCGGAGTCGAAGGAGGGATCGTGGCGGAGAATCAGGAATGCGGCCAAGGCACAAGCCAGGAGGTACGGAATGGGCAGATTGGGAAGCGCGCGAAAATAGATGAGCAGAGGAAGGCCGATGAAGACGAACGAAAACTCCAGCGCAAGCAGGAACGGACGAAGCATAAGGTGGCGCTAAAGAAATGTATCAGGATGGCGGCTTTTTATCGATAAGGAGCGCGCTGGGGGAAGAATTCCGGCGCAAGGAGTCGCGCAGGCTGTTGACAGCGGCTTGCGCGTGGTGCACCTGTTGCTGGATCAACTGGGCGTTGGCGCGATCTTCCGGGGTGAGCGAAGGGATGTCCATGAGCAGTTCGGAGTAACCGAAGATGGCGGTGAGTGGATTACTTATCTCGTGGGCAGCTCCCGCAGCCAAGCGGCCGAGGGCGACAAGTTGTTCTGAATGAGTCACCTGTTGCTGGACGGCCTTAAGATTTTGAATGGAGTCGCGAGTGAGGCTGACCAGATGGCTCAATTCTCTTGCAAGCAGACTGAGCTTCCAATAGACCAGGGCGCCGAGCACGAACATCGCTCCAAACACCAGCCGAAGCCGGAACGCGGCAAATTCCGGCGGGGTGTTCCGTTCGAAAAGTCCCACTAGGGCGATGAACGGCAGGGAGAGGATGGCGAGCATGGCGACGCGGGCCGTCCAGACGCTTTGAATCAGTTCTCGATTGGGTGTGTCGTCCTCTTGTGGCTGCAGAACCGGCCCAAAGCCGGAGATAAACGTGAGCAGGTAGAGCGCGAGGAAAAAGGGCGTATCGTAATAACTGCCCATATAGTAGGTGCCCTTGTCGACAGATACGCTTAGGAGCAGATTCCCCGCAGCGATGAAACAGAAGGTCACAAGCAGCGTAAGGTAAAAGGCGCGCCAGCGCGAAACCTTTCGGAAAGAGAGAACCGCCAAAGCAACTATGATCACCAAATGCTGAATAAACGCGAGAAGGTACCAGGTGGCATTGTAGCGGGCAGAGTCTTGGCGAACGATATACCAGGGCAGGCTAAAATAACCGTAAAGCGAGAGCCACCAGAGGCTAAGCAAGATGAAGTCCAGACCGCGAATGCGGAGATCGCGCCCCGCCGAAGCGGAGTGTGGGCGAAGCGCGAAGGCAGAAAGAAAAAAGACATGGGCCAGAAGAAAGAGGGAATCACCCATGACCGGGCTTGGTTTGGCAGGGGACTTGGCCAAATCACAGTAGAACCAGAAGCACTGTGCGAGAAAGATGAGTGCTACGCCGCCGGCGAACAACTTCCAGAAAAGCGAGAGGA
Organism: Candidatus Acidiferrales bacterium; assembly: GCA_963734105.1. Classification (GTDB taxonomy): domain Bacteria; phylum Acidobacteriota; class Terriglobia; order Acidiferrales; family UBA7541; genus Acidiferrum. Next base: position 123,683 of record CAVTFW010000004.1, read on the forward strand.
TGCCGGGGGCACCGCGGAAGTTTTCCCACAACGCCAACATAGCCAAAACTAGAAGTACGCAAGGCGTTATGTCGCCATAAACGGTGAGTTGGAAAGAAGGCACGGCAAAAGCGGCAACCACTAGATGGCAAATAAATGCAAAGGTGGCGATGGCAAAATAAACCTTTTGGCGCGGAAGGAATTTCATCGAACACCTTCCTCAAGCAGGGAGTGCGAGGCCTTGCCATTTTCCGGAACCGATTCCGAGACACAAGGCAGCAGAATGGTGAAGACTGCACCGCCTTGGGGGCGGTTCCTGCAGGAGATTTCTCCTTCGTGCTGCTGGATGATGCCGTAGCAAGTGCTGAGGCCGAGACCGGTTCCCTTCCCCACAGGTTTGGTGGTGTAGAAAGGCTCGAAGACCCGCTGCGGCTCCTTCAGCCCGGGGCCGGAGTCTGCGAATTGCAGGATAAGCTGTGAGCCGGAAGGCTGGATCGTAATATCGAATGTGCCGCCGCCCTTCTCCTCGAGCACATCGACTGCGTTGGATATCAGTTGAAGAAAGACGTGCAGAAGTTGGCCGGAATCGCCGCGAACCGGCGGGCACTCCCCCAGCTGGACAAGGTCGACCCGCACGTTGGGTAACTTGGCTACCCGGCTGAGATGCAGGGCGCTCTCGAGGACCGGCTTAATATCCAGGGGAACCAGCCGCAAGGGCGTCTCCTGCGCAAAGTGGAGCATGTGATCCACCAGCACATCGGTGCGAAGCGCATACTGGCCGATCTTCCCCGCCATACTCTGAATCCGCGATTCCATGTCCGGACGAGAGGTCATCCGGGTGGAACTTTGAAGGATCAAAGCCATGCATCCCTTGATCTGGATGGCCACTTGCGCGACCAATTCACCCAGTGCGGCCAGCTTCTCGCTCTGCGTCAGATGTGTCTTAAACCGGTCGATGCGGCGGTAAGTCTCTGAGAGGCGCCGCAACGACCCCATGAGGCCAACAGTCAGCAGATCCTGCTTGATGGAAAGCAGCATAGTCAGCAGAAACATGGTGAACAGGGTGATGCCAAGGCGGAAGGGACGGAGCTCAGGCGAGGCGGAAGAGTTAGACAGCAGCCAGATTCCAATCAGGGGGGTAGAGAGTGCTACCAGCATAGCGAGTTGCGAAGGGTCAAACATCCCGGTTCTGCGCGGGGGATCGGAATACATTGAATCGGCTACGAGCGGTTGGTCCTCTTGCATGGTTCGGCCAGAGATTGCCATGCAGACGAAGGCAGCGAGAGACGCGACCAAAGGAAGATCATAAAGGCTTCCGGTGTAATAGCGGCCCGTGTCGATGGCAACATTACAGAGATTGGAGCCCATGACATAGCAGGAAGCGGCGAGAAAATATAGACGATAGAGTCCCCGCCAGGGTTCCTGCGAACGCAACAGGGCGATTCCCACAACGATCATGAAGATCTGGTTGCCGATGGCATCCGCCAAACTGAAATGAAAATTGTACGTGTCCAACCCTCCCGGCGATAACCGATAGGCGAAGACACCAAAGGCATACAAGTACAGGGAATAGAGCATGAGGATGAAGACATCCAGAAGCCCAAAGGTTTGCGAGGTCGAATCCTGGCTGCGAGCCGGGGCGGCCGCGACAGCCGCGGTGAGGGGAACCATCTTCACGAACAAAAGGATATCCACCACCGGAGCATCGGGGACTGGGCGGGCAAACCAAAGCTCGTAAAGGGACCAGATTACGTTGCTTAGGGTCCAGAGCGCCGATCCTGCGAAGATCAGGAACCAGAAGATGCGCACCCGGGATTGACTGCGCAGGAAATTTTGAAAGGTAAGAACCGCGATTGCGGCGACCAGCCCCACCTGTAACGTGTCACCAAACGCTGCCAAGGCAAATCCCTGCGGAAGGAGAACCGCGGCCAGAAAGGATGCGGCAATGACCCCTAAACCCAGTACAAGGCCAAAGCGAAGCGCGCGAGCAGCTTGGGAGCGGTCCACAGCTCGAGTGAGCCCGAAATTAATTCCCTCTGCCATAAGCACTCAGTGCGAGCTTCGAATCAGTTGGTGACGTGGCTTGAACCACCCCAAGTCCCGTCGAGCGCCACGAACGAGTCGTGCCCACGGACGGGATGGCACCACTGGTATTCCTATTCTTAGGTATCGGGAGACTGCCCGGGGGAGGAATTCTAGGCACTGTGCCGCGATGGTCAAATAGGCGTTTGTTGCCAGACAAAGAGTGCCGGAAGATCCCAGGGGTATGACAGCAGGGAGGGGCATGCGCGTTGCCTTCGGACGAAACACGAGACGAGATCATTTATGGCGCAAACGGCGCTCGCGCCAGGATGACCGTCACTTCCTGAATTTGAGCGACGGGTAGGACTGTCTCTGAGAACAAATTCGCACCAGGAAATCTCCCCCAGACCCGGCATTTGGAGGCGGTAAAAATAGTTTAATCCGGGAGCGAGGTCTCTGCATTTATAGGGTTGACAGAACTGGGCGGACGGTCTATGAGTAGTCTGCTGCGGAACGGTTTTCCATCTCTCTACCTGGGGGGAATCATGGAAGCGTCACGCCGGGACTTCCTGAAGCTGGCAACTGTTGGCGGAGCCGCTGCCGCCGTTTTCGGATTCGACCTCCAACCTGCTTACGCGCAACTTCGAGTACTGAAAATCGCGCGCGCCAAAGAGACGCGCTCGACCTGCCCGTACTGCGCGGTGGGCTGCGGCACGATCATCTACACAATCGGGGACGGGGCAAAGAATGTCACTCCTCAGGTGGTTCACGTGGAAGGCGATCCGGACCACCCCACCAACAGGGGTACGCTGTGTCCCAAGGGCGCCTCGCTCGAACAAGACATCCTCAATGATCGCAGGCTCTTAAAGCCGCAAGTGCGCAGGCCGGGCGGGACGGACTGGCAAGACATCTCCTGGGATGATGCGCTCACTGAAATCGCGCAACGGATAAAGAAAACGCGCGACGACACGTTCATGGAGAAGGATGCCAAAGGAAACACCGTCAACCGGCTGGAATCGGTCGCCTGGATCGGCGGGTGCACGGACACGAACGAATTCAACTTCCTGGTCGTCAAGGCAATGCGCGCCCTGGGGGTCGTGCATATAGAAAACCAGGCCAGGGTTTGACACGGCCCTACGGTCTCAAGTTTGGGACCAACGTTTGGCCGGGGAGCAATGACGAACGGCTGGGTGGATATCAAGAACACCGACATGATGCTGATCATGGGCGGGAATCCAGCCGAGAATCACCCGTGCGGTTTCAAGTGGGCCATTGAGGCGAAGCGCACGCGGAGCGCGAAAATCATCTCTGTCGACCCGCGCTTTACGCGCACCTCTTCGGTTGCGGATCTTTTCTGCCAGATTCGCGCCGGCACGGATATCGCCTTCCTCGGCGGCGTGATTAAATACGCCATCGAAAACAATCGCATCGCTAAAGAGTATCTGATCAACTACACCAATGCCGCGTTCGTCGTCGAGAGCGACTTCAAACTGCCCGCCGACACGGATGGCGTTTTCTCCGGGTTTGACGCGGAGAAACACAGCTATAACCGCGCGAGTTGGAATTATTCGGGCGGAAAGCCCGCAAGCGCAGCCGCCGGACCGGGTGCCACGCCCCCAGCATTGCCGCCGCTGCCGGGAAACGTCGATTACGACCTGACGCTGCAGAATCCGAATTGCGTGTTTCAACTGCTGAAGAAGCACTATTCGCGATACACGCCGGAGATGGTCGAGCGCATCACCGGCATTCCCAAGGAGCAATTCCTCAAAGCCGCGGATCTCTACACTTCCATTCGCAAAGACGGCGATATGAAGAAAGCCGGGACGATTATTTACGCGGTCGGGTGGACGCAGCATAGCTTCGGCACGCAAATTATTCGGACGGCGGCGATGCTGCAGCTCCTGCTGGGCAACGTGGGCCGCGCGGGAGGAGGCGTCAACGCGCTTCGCGGACACTCCAACATTCAGGGCGCCACCGATATGGCCGGGCTGTTCGACTCCTTGCCGGGATATCTGAAAGTGCCAATTCCCGCCGACAGCTCCTTCGACGCGTGGATGAAACGAGCAACTCCAACGGCCTCTAAGCCCGCGCCGTGGGACTCCTGGAACTACTACAGCAACACGCCGAAATTCACGGTCAGCTTTATGAAGACGATGTACGGCGACGCGGCCACCAAGCAGAACCAGTGGGCTTTCGACTATCTGCCAAAAGTGGATCGCGACTACTCCTGGGTGAATATGTGGGACGACATGTACAACGGCACCGTCAAGGGCATGTTGGCCTTTGGAATGAACGGCGTGGCCATCGGGCCGGATACCAACAAAAACATCGACGCGCTGAAACAAGCGGAGTGGCTGGTCGTTGGAGAGATTTATCCGGACGAAACCAGCGAATTCTGGAGGTCGCCCCGGGTGATCGAGCAAGGCGACATGAAACAAATTCAGACGACCGTATACCGGCTGCCGTGCGCGGGTTTCGCTGAGAAAGACGGTTCATTCACGAATTCCGCGCGCTGGCTGCTTTGGAAGAATGCAGCGGTTCCCACACCCGGAGATTGCCGTCTGGATCAGGCCATCGTCGCGCAGATTTTCCTGCGCGTCCGAGAGCTGTACAAGAAAGAGGCCGGCAAGTTCCCCGATCCGATCCTTAAGCTGACGTGGGCTTACACGGATCCCAAGAGCCCGTCACTCGCCGAAGTATTGAAAGAGCTCAACGGCAAAGCGCTGGCCGATTTGGAAGACCCGGTCACAAAGGTGCAAATCAAGGCTGGGCAGCAGCTTCCCGGCTTCGCCTGGCTGAAGGACGACGGGACGACGGCTTGCGGCAACTGGATTTATTCGGGTGCCTTTACGGAAGCGGGAAACCAGTCCGCGAGGCGGGACCCCTCGGATCCTTCCAACATGGGCGTGCATCCGGGCTGGGGCTGGTCCTGGCCGGCAAATCGCCGCGTGCTCTACAACCGCGCGTCCTGCGACGTGGACGGAAAGCCCTGGGATGCGTCCCGGCGGCAAGTTTGGTGGAATGAAGACCTGCAGAAGTGGGTCGGCAACGACGTGCCGGATTTCAAGGCCGATTCCAAGCCTAAGGATCACATGGGGCCGTTCATTATGAATCCGGAGGGCGTGGGGCGAATTTTTGCCCCTCTATCCGCCTTTGCAGACGGCCCGTTCCCGGAATACTATGAGCCGGTCGAGAGCCCAATCCTGAATCCGTTTCATCCTGAGCAAACACATAATCCGGTGGTGGTACGCTTCAAGACCGTCGACGACAAGTACGGAACGGTGAAAGACTTCCCGGTGGTATGCACGACGTTCCGCCTCACCGAGCACTACCATTATTGGACCAAGAACAACCCGATGAACGTACAGCTCGTGCCGGAGCCGTTCATCGAAATGGGCGCGGAAATGGCAGACGAAATGGGCATCCGAGGCGGAGAGAAAGTGAAGGTTTCCAGCGCGCGCGGCGAGTACATCGCCAAGGCCATGGTCACTAAGCGCATTAAGCCGATGATGATCGATGGCAAAAAAACCTTCCAGATCGGGATCCCGTTTCATTGGGGATACCGGGGTATCGCCGAGGATGAGGGTAAGACCGCGCGCACGCTGGTGAACGCGCTGACGCCGACAATCGTCGATCCAAACGCCCACACGCCGGAATTCAAGGGCTTCCTCGTGAAAGTCGAGAAGGCCTAGGGGACGCGCATGAGCCAAGCCACATTACGCATTCAAAAAATGTCTGGCCACGCGGGCAGTGTTCCCGGCGAAGACGCCCAGCGCGAATTTACCGTCTGCAAGCTAATCGACACCACCACCTGCATTGGATGCAAGGCCTGCGAAGTCGCGTGCATGGAGTGGAACGATTTGCCGTTCGGCGAAACGGTCTTCGACAACACCTACCAGACGATGCCAGAGACGCGCTGGAACTACTGGAACCTGATCCTCTTCAACGAACATGAGAAAGAGGACGGCTCGCTCATGTGGCTGATGCGCAAGAACCAGTGCATGCATTGCGCGGAGCCCGGCTGCCTGGAGGCCTGCCCCGCCGATGGCGCCATCGTGCAGTACACGAACGGCATCGTTGATTTTCAGCAATCCCACTGCATCGGCTGTGGCTACTGCATCACCGGCTGCCCCTTCGACATTCCGAAGATGAACCCAAAGACCAATCGCGTGTTCAAGTGCACGCTGTGCGCGGACCGCGTGAGCGAAGGCCTCGAGCCGGCTTGCATCAAATCGTGCCCCACGGGCTGCCTGCACTTCGGCAGCAAGGACGACATGAAAGATATGGCGGAGAAACGCGCCAAGCAGCTACGCGATGATTTCAACTTTCCCTTGGCGGGTGTATATGATCCGGCGGGAGTCGGCGGCACTGGCGTTGTGTACGTGCTGCACGACGCGAGCAAGCCCGAATTGTATGGCGGGCTGCCGCGCAATCCGTCCATCCCGCTGGCCGTGAAACTTTGGAAGCATCCCTTGAAGTGGCTGGGCAACCTCGCGATGGTTGGCGGCCTGATCGGGCTGTTTGTTCACTACCTACGTTTCGGTCCGAAGTCCCGCGAGGACGAGGATATAAATCCGGGAGGAGGCAAATCGTGAGTCAATCCAGCCAGATTCTTCCTCACGGGCGCATCCTACGGTATGCCTTTCACGAACGCCTCACGCATTGGCTCGCGGCAGGGTCGTATATTTATTTGATGCTCACGGGTTTGGCCTTCTGGTCCCCGTGGTGCTTTTGGATCGCGGAGGTTCTGGGTGGCGGGCAGGTTTCCCGCATGCTGCATCCTTGGATCGGCCTTATCTTCGTCGGCGCGATCTTGATGATGTTCGGCATGTGGTCTTCGCAGATGCGCCCGACCGCGGTAGACAAAGAGTGGTGGGACTCAATCAGCCATTATATTCGCAATGAAGACGATCAGATGCCCCCCGCCGGACGTTACAACGCAGGGCAGAAGCTTCTTTTCTGGGGTTTTATCATTTGCGGCCTGCTGCTCCTTCTGAGCGGCGTCATTCTGTGGTTTCCCGAAAACATCCCGTGGAATCTCCGTTTCCTTCGCTACCTGGCCGTGTTGATTCATCCCGCGGCGGCTCTGCTGACGATTGGGCTGTTCCTGATCCACATCTACATGAGTGTTTTTGCGGAACGCGGAGCCTTTGGTTCGATCATTCGCGGGGATGTTTCTCTTGCCTTCGCCAAACGCTACCATCCCGGATGGTATGAAGAGATTGTCAAACCGACTGATCCGCGGAAATGAGCTTTCTCGCCACCGGGAAAGTGAATTACCGCGCGCGGATCGAACGCGCTGAACTCCTTTCCGCGCAGCACCCCTTTGCGGGCAAAATCCTGGATTTTTACTGGCACGTGGCCCGGTTTCAGAAAAGCTTCTACGAACAACTGCCGAAGATTTGGGGTAAGAAAGCGGTCGTGCCTGCCAACGGTGACTTGCGCTCAGAATTAAACCTGGCCGCAGTCCTGGAATCATTCGGCAGATTCCTTTCCTTGGTGGAATCTGAAGCCCCGAAACCGCTCGCCGCACAGGCGCGGCAACTGCGAATGCGGAGTGAGTCGCAGTGGGCGGAAGTCCTTACGGAATACTGGAAAACTGGATTGCTGGAATCGTCTTCAATGGAACAGATGGAGGAGTTTCTGGCCCGCGCGTTTTTCCAGCCCTACGCGGAGTTCGTCGTGGGCGCGATGTTGCCGCCCGTGTTGCACATGACGGTTTGCCGTTGCCCCCGGTGTAATTCCCTGCCCTTGCTGGGCGTCCTGCGGCCGGAAGGCGATGGGGGAAAACGCTTCTTACAGTGCGCATTCTGTTCGCTGGAATGGGAATTTCGGCGGATTCTCTGCGCGCACTGCGGGGAAGAACGGGAACTGGAGCTTCCTGTTTATGTCGCCGACGCGTTTCCGCACATCCGGGTGGAATGCTGCGAAACGTGCAAGCATTTCCTGCGCACCATCGATCTCACCAAAGATGGCAACGCCGTGCCGCTGGTCGATGATCTGGCAGCCATCCCTCTGCACTTGTGGGCCGAGGAAAACGGATACAAGAGAATTCAGGGCAATTTGTTGGGAACTTGAAGTGGAGGAGATTTAGGACTTGCCCTTGAGAATCGTCCAGGCCCTGTGAAGTAGTTCACCCAGCACGTCAGGCTCAGTTGCAGCATTCGCTTCCGCCAAATTTTCAACGCCCGTTTGGGCCATGAACGATGAGGACGCGGGCGCGCTCACACCGTGTGCTGCATGAAAATCCTCGTTGGTGCCGTACATGATTCTAGCGAAACTCAGGCTTGCCATCGAACTCTCCTCGCTTCCACCGGGAAGCCTTGCCACATTCCTCCAGTTTGCGCCTGCGCGGCCAAAACGAAACTGCGGCGCGGCGGAAAGCGGCGGAATGGTAACTGTCCGTCCGGGCAGGTCTGATAGAATGCGGGCGAATGGAAGGAGACCTGAAAATGACGGAGCAGAATTTTGCAAATCATGTGAAGTTGGTGCCGGCGTTCCACTTTTTTGTATTGCCGGTTTTAATTTTGAATTTCGGGTGGTCCGTGTCCCGGCTGGTGCATGAAGGTTTCACGGGGAGCGGAGCGGTGAACCTGCTGACGTCGGCGGCGCTGGTCTTGTTGGCGCTCAACGCGAGGTTGTTCGCGCTGTGCGTGCAAGACCGCGTAATCCGCATGGAGGAACGCCAGCGCCTGAATGCTTTATTGCCGGAAGATTTGAAACCGCGCATTGGGGAGTTCACGCCCAAGCAATTGGTTGCGCTGCGTTTTGCGAGCGATGCGGAGCTGCCGACGCTGGCGCGCAAAGTCTTGAGTGACAAGATAACCGACGTTAAGGCCATCAAGCAGATGGTCCAGAATTGGCGCGCTGATTATCTGCGCGCGTAGAACGAAGTCCCGCTAAAAGATACTTTGCACAACGCCGCCTTCGGCGCGGACCGCGGCCCCGTTGATGACACCCGCCTGCGTGCTGGCGACGAATGCAACAACGGCAGCTATCTCTTCCGGTGTTTCAAAGCGCTTCAGGAGAGAGCTTGGACGAGCCGTGGCGAAGAACTGCCTTTCGACCTCCGCAGTGCTCACACCTTGCTGCAGCGCTATCTCCTTAATGAAATTCCCCGCGCCTTCGGAAGCGGTTGGCCCCACGAGTACCGAATTTACTGTCACCCCGGTGGCGGCAACGGATTGCGCGATGCCGCTCGCGATGGACACCTGCGCGGTCTTTGTCATTCCGTAATGAACCATCTCCTTGGGAATCTGTTGTGCCGATTCGCTGGAGATAAAAATGATCCGGCCCCAGTTCTTCTTCAACATCGAGGGGAGATAATGCCGGCTCAGGCGAACTCCGCTTAGAATATTCACCTCAAAAAATCGCTGCCAATCGGCATCGGGAATTTCCAGGAAAGGTTTAACCTCGAAAATGCCGAGATTGTTTACGAGGATATCCGCGACCGGCACTTCTTTCAGAAAAGCTTCCACTCCGGATGCCGTGCCAAGGTCGGCGGCGACCCCGGTAAATTCCGCACCGCGGTTTTGTTGACGAAGCTTCTCGAGAGCGGCGTCCACGCGCGCCTGCGTCCTGCCATTGATGGCCACGCGGGCGCCTTCCGCGGCCAGCAGGGCTGCGATAGCGAAACCGATTCCCGCCGTTGAACCCGTGACCACCGCCAGTTTTCCCTGCAGACCCAAATTCATTTGAAGTTCTCCTTTTTGCGCCTGCTCCAAGCTTTCTCGTGTTGTGATCTGCAGCCGCCCGGAAACGCGCAAAATGGATCAGGCACCGGGTACACGCTTTCGATGAACGAGGTGTACGAAAGGTTAGCAGGGTTCTACTGGGCCTGGAAAGCGGCGTCCAGGGAGACCGATTCTCCGTCGGAATTCGTAAGAACCAATTGTTGAGGTCCGGGAGTCATTGCCGGCGTCGTCAGAGCGAGTGTGTTCATGTCCGTCAAGGTGACCGTGGCGGATTTTCCGCCGACAGTGGCCGTGATGCCGCTCTGGAAGCCGCTGCCACGCACGTTCACGATGGCTCCTCCGGTCGCGGAACCAGAAGAAGGAGTCAGCGTGCCGATCCCAAGGGGCACGTTTGCCAGCTGAACAATCGTCAGCCCATTCGTGGTTAGCGCGAACAGGCGCTGGCCGTTTTCATCGGTGGTGAGAAACCCGCCATGCAATCCATCCACATCGGCATTTAGCATCGCGAAAGGTTCCGGCAGGTAAACGCGCAGACGAAGCTGCCCGCTCTGGGCGTCGCGAATGTCAATGCCGCCGTGGATTCCGGTCGCCGGCGGCGCGGCGGGCGGCGGACCGTCGAGAAACGGCTCGTAAATCAGCGCGCCGGAGGGATGCAACGCAACTCCGGGCACGTCCACGCGATTCGGTACGGTATCCAGTTCGGCCGCGGCGGGGCTCGAGAAAAGCGTGAGGCCCAACCCGCGAATTTCCATGGCGCCATTCGCGCGCATTGCGAAGAACGTACCGTCGCCGGAAGTGGTAAGGTCCGTCGCCGCATCATTCGCGGTGGAAAGCGAGAACACGTTGGGAGTCGCGGCGTTCCACACGGCGACCGGCCCGCCCGGCGCCGTGTCGTAAGCGAGATACGCGGTGTCACCCGCGGCATCGGCCTGCAACAAGGGGGCGCCCGTTAACGAACTCACTTCCGGCTGCGGCGCAGGTTGAAACGCCGGCGGGCTAGCAAGGAGGTTCATCTGCCCCAAGCAACCATTGCACGCGCCTGTGGAACTCCCCTCCCCGCTGAGACCGACGAAAATAGTCTGGGCGCTGGTGGCCGCGACGCGAGCCGGCCCGGAATTCAGAAATCCCGCCACGCCGCCCACGGAGACAGCCGTGCCGTTGTATGCCGCTCCATCAGGATCGATGAGGTAAACGCTTTGCGCGCCGAAATCGGCGACGGCAAGCTGCGTATAGTCGGGCGTGAGCGCCAGACCGCGGAGACCGGCATCCGGCGGCGGCCCATTCGGTGGAGGCTCGAGAGTGGGCGCGAAGACTTGGTTGTTCAGGTTGAAGACGTCCACGTGATCGGTCGCGCTGAGGTACAAATTCTGCCGCGATTTGTCGTAGATGACAAACTTATGCAGCGCTGCGTTCGCGTACGTCTGGCTGGACTCCAGATATTGAAAAGCCTTAGCGGCAGTGACGGAGCCAACGGGAGATTGAATCGTCAGGTCCGCCTTGCCGGATGAGCCCGGGGGCGTCACGAGGACGATGCTCTCGAGCGCGAAGGGATATGTAACATCGAGACCAAGCGAACTTGCGAAGGCAGGAAGCGCGTTCACGCTCTGAATGCCGGCGGCCTGTCCGCCGATGGTGGCGGAAATGCTCCCCGCACTTGCCCCAAAACCATAGCCGAGAACGGTGACTGTGTCGCCGCCCTGTGGCGTGCCGCCGTTCGGAATCACGCGAACGATGCTGGGACTGTAGCTGTATGCCGCGGGCGCCAGCGCAATCCAGCCATTGGGAAAGTACGCGGTCAGATTTAGGGGCAGGACGGCAGTGCTGGCGGGCGTGACGACGTGCAATTGCGAGCCGCCCGCAGCCGTGGAGTTCACCGGATTGGTGGATCCAAAGCGCACTTGCGGGCTGGAGGAAAAATTCGTCCCCGTAAGCGTCAGCGTTGTACCGCCTGCAGCCGGACCCTCCGAAGGCAATACCGTGGGAACAGTCGCAAAAATCGGCGCGGCTGGCGGAAGCGAGCCAGTTTGCGTGGCGTCCAAAAACGCAACGCCGCGATTGCCCAGCCCGCAGAGGTTTGAAGATGCGCCAACTTCTTCGATATTCGTCGGCACTCCTTGAATAACGATATCGGAGATTTGCCCGAGCTTTTGCAGGTTGCCGACGGAGAGAATCGAGACAACGCCGGCATTTCCGTAGGGTTCGGCTACATACAGCGATTGCCCGTCGCGCGAAAACACCAGCCCGACAGCTCCGGTAGAAGCGTAGCTGCCCAACAAATTCAGGCTACCGTCCAACAGAAGAACTTGCGCGACGCCACCTGCGTTGATGGCCACTGCAAAGCTGCTGCCGTCCGAATTCGCCGCCGCCGCGGAGATTGCACCCGCGAGGGGTGCCAGAGGGCCGGCCACCAAGTTGCCGTTCAAATCGAAGACCGCCAGTTCTCCGCTGGAATCGTTGGCCGCGGCCAACACGCGGCTGTGATCGCCGGAACGTGCGAGAACTCCTACCCCGCCCTGGAAAACCGCGGGAGCCAGTGAAGTGAGATTCGTGAAAGCATTCGAGGAAGAAGCCCACAGCGCGAGGAGCGCCTGACTCGCTGCCGGCTGCCGCAAACGCACGAGAAGGGAACCACTCGCAAGCGCCAGCACTTCGGTGGGACGGATGAAGACAGTGCCGGGTATAGGGGAAAGCCCGGGGACTGGGAACCGGGCCTTCACCTGGAGCGAGCTCGTGTCCACGGCCAAAATCTGTTCCAGTGTCGTGCCCACCCACAGCGTTTTTCCATCCGCTGAAAGATCGACGCTGGAAGCGCCCGGGGCGGCAACGGTTGCCTGCAGCGCTGGATTTACGGCGGCAAAAACCTCGACCCGGCTCATCGCCCGATTCGCCACGTAGAACCGCTGATTGACCGAATCAAAGACCACGTGGCGGCGATGGGGTTCTCCCGGCGGGCTGTCGAGAGAAGCCATCGAATCATTTTCCACGAAACTCGTTAGCGGAAGATTCGTGGACGCCGCGGTCTGGACCGCCAGCGAAACCCCCTGAGAATGCGAGAGAGCGCCGCTGGTGCCCTGAACCATGAAACTGAACTGCCCCGTGGACGCATTGGGAGCCGCGCCAAACAGTACGGAAACGCTTTCGCCAGAAGTCACGGAGAAGGGACTGGCGGGAAGGGTAGTTATGCCCGAGGGGAGCGCCGTGAAAGAGACCTGCACGGTGGCAGAGAAATCATTCTCCGGTTTGATCGAGACAATGAGGGGTGAACTGGTGCTTCCCTGAGAAACACTCACGGAAGTGGCCGAGACCCCCAGGGCAAAATCCGGCTGGGGAGGGGGTGGTTGGACCCCACCGGTCCCACCGCCACCTCCGCAAGCAACGGTGGAGACCGCAACACCAAGGACGAAAAGGCGGATGCTGCGGACATCTCCCCGCATGACGGCGCTCCTGCAACGGGAGAACCGGTGCTACCGGACGGGGCCGGAGGGCAACGACCCCTGATCCTGGAAAACCGGATGGGTGACAGCCGACACGATAGCTACCCGTCGATGACTTGTCAAGTTATGAAATAACTCTATTGGTGAAACACGACAAAAGAAACGGCGCGCCGGACGAACCGGCGCGCCGCGTGGCAAGCAGAAACTTTGCGAGCAACAAACTTAAATGGTCTTCGGTCCGACACCGGCGGTCGCGGGCGCGGAAGCCGTGCGCGCGAAGGAGCCGGCTCCGGATTCCTTTTCGGCTACTCTTGTCGATCTCGATGGAGCCCTTGAAGTACGCTCCGTCTTCGATCATGATGCGCGCGGTCGTGAGATCGCCGTTGACGGAGCCATCCTTCTTGATTTCGATGCGGTCCTTGGCGCGCAGATTCCCTTTCACGTTGCCATAGACCACCACTTCCCGGGCGATCACATCCGCGGTCGACCTTGGCCGTGGCGCCAACGGTCAGTTTGCGCTCGTCCAGTTGCACCAGTCCTTCGACCGATCCCTCGATCACCAGGTCTTCATTGCCGGAGATTTCGCCTTTCACATGCAAACTGGGACCGAGCCGAGCCGTAGCGCGGTCTGCGGTTGCTCCCAACGGACGCATAGCATCTGTACTCATTGCGGTAGTTCCCTCCCAAGTTGCCGCAGCTGGCTTATGGCGGCGGATTCACTGGAAAATTTCTTGATTCCGGCTGCGCTGGTTGAGGCGTATCCGGCTTCTTATTCCCCCACATCGGTCCTCCCACAGGGACAGTATACCCCACGCAGATTTCCGGCTCAGGGTAAGCAAACAATAGTCCGCGGGAAAGTACGTCGCAAACAGAATAATCGAATTGCTTTCCTGAAGGTAACTATACCAAAGAACAGGGTCGGGACTGCATCAAAGGCGGGGAGAAGGACAGGCGAAACATGGCGGCGGTTCGGGCATGCTGGCCCACGGCTGGCTAGGACGGCGGCTTGTCCGGAACGGGCTCCCGCGCCAGAAAATCGACAGCAAAGCGCTGGGAGTAGGATTCGAGCAGTTGCTCGATGCGCTCGGACGATTCGGATTTGAGGACAAATCCGGCATGGTGATACTTCTTGATGCGATCGACAATTTCCGTGTCGCGGTAAGCCGAAGTGTCCGGCTCATCCTGCCGCGCGAGCGATACGATAACACCCGCATAGTCTTCGCGGGTCTCTGGCAACCGGTAAGGCATCTTCCCGGCGGCTACTTCAAGGCGCGCCCACTCGCGCCACAGATTTATGCCCGTGGCGGTTTCCACCATGTTGGAAATGTAGGCGCCGCCCACACGCGCGGCAATTTCAATGAAGTAAATTCGATCATCGCTGCGAGCCTTCAGAAATTCCGCATGGGTAACACCGCGCACCAGGCCGAGCCCCTCGATCAGTTTCTGATTTATTTTTTCCAGGGCCAAAGTCTCCGCCCCATCGCGCGGCAGCGTGCGCGTCGTAAACACCCCGCCATGATGCGAGACGTCCAGCGGCGTCGCGCCGTAGGTATGCGCCTCCGCAAATAGCACGGCGCGCTCGGAGACGACGCTGTCTACGTGGAAAACGCTCGCCGGGGATGAACTGCTCCAGCAAATATTCGGATTGCCGGTCGCCCAACTGGTCGAGCCACTGCCAAAGTTCTCCGGCTGCTTCGATCTTTTTCATTCCGATGCCGGAGGCCTGCGAACGCGGCTTCAGTAGCCACGGGCCAGGGACTCGCGCCAGGAATTCCCGCAGGTCGTCGTAGTTCAGAATCTGAGCGAATTCCGGAACCAGGACGCCGATCTCCCTCGCCTGGGCGCGCATCGCCAGCTTGTCCCGGAAGTGACGCATGGTGGTCTGGCCGATGCCGGGGAGGCGCAGGTGTTCGCGTAGCGCCGCCACGTTGTCCATGTCAAATTCGTCGAGCGCGACAAGCCGGTCGATATGGCGCGTGCGGGCGGCGTAGCTGACGGCATGGATCAGGTCCGAAATGGCCAGTTCCTCAGGCATGAAAAAGAATTCGTCGATGGCGTCGCCGGGCCAGTCGGCGTTGCGCAGTTTTTCCAGCGTGAGAAGCAGGACCGTGCAGCCCAGGCTTTTGCAGGTGCGCAGGAACTCCTGGCCCTTTTCGTAGGAAGAAACGCAGAGGATCGTGATCGGTCTCGCGGGAGTCATCGGATTCACCGGACGCGCGGCTGGCGGACCTCGCCAATCATTGCGTCCCAGAAAAGATGCGCGGATTATATACGGCTTTATCCTGGATTTCTCCTCAGATGCAGTTTCTTCGCTTACGGAGGACATTCTCTCCGCCCAATGAGAGAAACATGCACATGCTATTTGTTCATGGATATAGCTATCAAGAATAGCTATAATGAATTCATGAAAGTCAGCGTTGCATATGCCAAGAATAAGCTTCCCGAATTGATCAAGGCTGCCGAAAACGGCGAGCGCGTTACCATTTGCCGCCGAGGGACGCCCGTGGCGGACTTGGTGCGCACTGCAAGGCCCGGCCAGAAGAAGCCGAAGTTCGGTACGCTGAGAGGCAAAGTGATCATTCATGACCCCGATTGGTGGAAGCCGATGACCGACGAGGAAGTCGATGACCTCCTTGAGGGCCGTTCCTGAGTGCGGCTCCTGCTCGATACGGTTACCTTTATCATGGCCGTGAAGTCCCCAGAACGCCTCTCGCGCAAGGCGCTGCGTGCCGTGCAGAACCCCGCCAATGTGCGCGAGCTCAGCGCTATCTCGGTCGCGGAGATTGCTGCCAAGGACGTTGCAGGAAAGCTCGCGTTCGCGAAGGCGGACGTGCTGCAAGGCATCGCCGATCTTCAGTTGCGCCTGCTGCCACTGACCGCGAACCATGCATTCCACTTGTTCGACATGCCTTTGCACCACCGTGACCCCTTCGATCGCCTAATCATTGCGCAGGCATTATCCGAGAACCTGCCCGTAGTCACCTGCGACCAGCTATTCGGGCTTTACAAGGGACTCACAGTGGTATGGTAGGCGCGTTCTCCACGTCCGCGCGCAGAAACCCATCGGCAGAATGCGAGCAGGAGTTAAGTCACGAGTAAATCCGACCGGATTGAAAGTGGGTTTAGCGCGCGGGAAAGAGGAATTGCAGGAAAGGGCCGACGCGCTGCGCCCAGGCGGCTTCGTTGTGCTCGGCGCCTTCGACGCGCTGGTAGTGCAGATTGCGCTCGAGCTGCCAGCCCTTGCCGGTGAGCACATCTCGAAGGCGCTCGACATCGTCTACAATGCGCGGCCCTTCGCGCGTGCCGATATCCAGCCAGATGCGCGGAAGCGGCCGCACGGGCGCGGCCGCGGCAAATCGCAGGATGAAGCGCTCGTTCCACCAAACGGACGGCGACAGTGCCGCAATTTTGCCGAAAATCCGCGGCTTTCGCAGACCCAGATAGAGCGAAACCAAGCCGCCCAGCGAAGAGCCTCCGATGCCCGTGTTTTCCGCGCCTTCCAGCACGCGATACTGGCCCTGCAGGAACGGCCGAACCTCTTCCAACAGGAACTTGGCGTAACGATTCGCGCTCCCGCCGCCCAGCCGCGGCACGCGCGTCGGCGTGTATTCGCGCAGCCGCTGTTTGCCCGCGTTGTAGATGCCCACGACGATGAGCGGCTCGACTCGGCCGTCGAGAATCCATTGATCGGCCGTCTGGCCTACGTGCCAGTCCATCCCCGGAATAAAGGAAGTGGCGCCATCGAAAAGATTTTGTCCGTCATGAAGATAAAGTACCGGGAAATGCCGCTGTGCCTGACCGTCGTACCCCGGAGGTAGATAGACGATCAGGTCGCGCTGGTTGCACAAGAATCGCGAGGGAAACTGCTCGTGCTTGATCAGGTGCGGTGGACTCACGGAACGATGACGACCAGAAGATCTTTGGCTTCGACGTGTTGGCCCGGCGTCACCAGCAGCTTGCTGATTTTCCCGGTAATGGGTGCATAAATATTCGATTGCATCTTCATGGCTTCCAGTGTCAGCAGTTTAGCACCACGCTCGACCGGATGGTTGGCTTGCACCGCAATGCTGCTGATCAAGCCGGCCGTGGGCGCGCCGACGTGTCCCGGATTTTCCGGGTCCGCCTTTCGGATGGCTGCGTTCGACCACGCGGAGCGAGCGGTCGCGGACGTCGACCTCGCGGGGCTGGCCGTTCAGTTCGAAGAATAAGGTGCGCGTGCCGTCGGGATGTGCGTCGCTGATCGTGAGAAATTTCACGATCATTGTTTTCCCGTGCTCGATGTCCACGGTGATTTCTTCGGCGGACTTCAAGCCGTAGAAAAATGCCGGAGTGGGCAAAACGCTCACGTCGGAGTAAGCCTGGCGGAAGGCGTTGAATTTCAGGTAGACCTCGGGGTAGAGCAGGTAGCTGAGAAGCGCGTCGCGCTCCACGGGGTGGCCCACTTTTTTCTCAAGCTGCGTCCTGCGCCTCCGCGAAGTCCACGGGCGGCAGGCTGGCACCCGGGCGGCCTTTCAGGGGCGCTTGGCCGCGCAGAATGATGCGTTGCAATTTCTTCGGCCAGCCGCCCGGAGGCACGCCGAGCGTGCCGGAGAACATTTCCACGACGGAGTTTGGCAGCGAGACGTCATGGTGTTCGTCGAGCTCCAGCAAATCGCGGGCTTCATTTCGTTGGCCAGGAGAAACAGCGCCATGTCTCCGACGACTTTGCTGGACGGCGTAACCTTCACAATGTCGCCGAAGAGTCGATTCACTTCGGCGTACGTTTCTTCTACTTCGCGCCATCGGTGACCCAGACCCATGGCCGCGGCCTGCTCGCGCAAGTTCGTGAATTGGCCGCCGGGAATTTCGTGGTCATAGAGCCGCGCGGAGCCCGACTTCGGCCCGGAATCAAACGGCAGATAGTAGCTGCGGACGATCTCCCAGAAATCCGAACACTCGTTGAGTGCGTCGATGTCGAGTTGCGTGTCGCGCGGTGTGTTCTCGAGGGCTTCGACCACGGAATTCAGATTCGGCTGGCTGGTGCCGCCGCTCATGGATGCGATCGCCGCGTCGGCCACATCGACACCGGCATCCGGCGGCCTTCAAAAGGGAGGCAGAATTGACTCCGCTGGTGTCGTGCGTATGAAAGTGAATGGGGATGCCGACCTCTTCGCGCAGTGCCTTGACCAGCGCAAACGCGGCGTACGGTCGGCAGACGCCCGCCATATCCTTAATCGCCAGGAAATGCGCGCCGAGCTTTTCCAGGTGCTTGGCCATTTTCACGTAATATTTCAGCGAGTACTTTGGACGGTCCTTGTCGAACATATCGCCCGTGTAGCAGATCGCAGGTTCGCAAACCGCACCGGTCTCCAGCACCGCGTCAATCGAAACGCGCATGTTCTCGATGGAATTCAGCGAATCGAAAATCCGGAAAATGTCGATGCCCTGCCGATGCGCTTCGCGGACGAATTCGACAATCACATTGTCGGGATACGAGGTGTAGCCGACGGCATTCGCGCCACGCAGCAACATCTGAAAGCAGATATTGGGTATGCGCCGGCGGAGTTCGCGAAGCCGCTGCCAGGGATCTTCGTGCAGAAAGCGCATCGAAGTATCGAAGGTCGCCCCGCCCCACATCTCCAGGCTGAACAGGTTCGGCAGGCGCTGCGCCACCGCGTTCGCCGTGACCAAAAGATCGTAGCGTGCGCACGCGCGTGGCCATCAACGACTGGTGCGCATCGCGGAAAGGTCGTGTCGGTCAGCAGCAAGCGCTTTTCTTTTCGCGCCCAGGCGGCAAATTTTTTCGGGCCCAGCTTCTGCAAAAGCTGGCGAGTTCCCGCCGGCGGCGCAATGCCGGGAGACGGCGGGCAGAGTGCGCCTTTTCGATTGTTCTCAGGGCACTTTCTTCCCTTTCACCTCGGGATTGCCGTTCAAAATTACTTCGCCGAGGTAGGAAAGCAGTTTGGTGGCGCGATCGGCACGGCCCTGTGAATCGGAACAGTTCCGGAGATTCATCGAGAAACGAGGTGGTGACTTCGCTGGCGCGGAAACGCGGGATGGTTGACCACATTTTCGAGGAACGGAATATTCGTTTTCACGCCGCGAATACGGAATTCGCGAAGCGCCCGGTCCATGCGTTGGCATGCTTCGGGAAGATTGGTGCCCCACGCGGTCACTTTCACGAGCAACGAATCATAGTAAGCCGCGAGCAACGCGCCAGCGTAAGCCGTGCCGCCGTCGAGGCGAATCCCAAATCCGGCGGGGGAACGATACGTGGAGATGCGGCCATAGTCCGGCGCAAAATTCTTCTCCGGGTCTTCGGTGGTGACGCGGCACTGCAACGCCGCACCATACAGGGGAATCTTTTCCTGTTGTGGCAGAGACATCGGCGCCTCATGCAGCTTATGTCCTTGGGCAACCAGGATCTGCGCGCGAACGATATCGATGCCGGTGACGACTTCGCGTGACGGTGTGTTCCACCTGGATGCGCGGGTTCACCTCGATGAAATACCATTTCTGCGAATCGACGTCGTACAAGAACTCCACGGTTCCGGCGTTGCGAGTAATTGGCCGTCCGGGCAATTTTGAGCGCCGCGTCGCACAGCTCCGCACGAACCCGGTCCGGCAGGTTCAACGCGGGAGCTACCTCGACTACCTTTTGATGGCGGCGCTGTACGGAGCAATCGCGCTCGTATAGGTGCAGACAGGTTTCCATGTTCGTCCGCCAGAATTTGCACTTCGATGTGACGTGCACGCGGAAGATATTTCTCCAGGAAGACGGATGCGTCTCCAAACGCGGATTTCGCTTCGCCCTGCGCTTCCTCGAGCCGGGCCGCAAGCTGGCCGGGGTCGTGGACCACGCGCATGCCGCGCCCACCGCCGCCCATGGCCGCCTTTACGATCACCGGAAAACCAATCTCCGCCGCAATTTTCTGCGCTTCGGCGATTGAAGAAACTGGCTTCTCTGTCCCCGGCAAGACGGAGACGCCAGCGGAAGCGGCCAGACGCCGCGCCGCCGTCTTATCGCCCAGCAGCTCCAGAAGTTCCGGCGTCGGCCCCACAAACGTCAGTCCCGCCTTGGCACAGGCACGCGCCAGCGCCGGATTCTCCGACAAGAACCCATAGCCGGGGTGGATGGCATCGACTTCATGTTCTTTGGCGATGGCGATGATGCCGGGAATATCGAGGTAGGCCTCCACCGGCCCCTTGCCGGCGCCCACCTGGTAGGCCTCGTCGGCTTTGAAGCGGTGCAGCGCCAGCCGGTCCTCTTGCGAGTAAATCGCCACGGTGAGCAGACCCAGCTCATTCGCCGCGCGGAAAATACGGATGGCGATTTCGCTGCGGTTGGCAGCCAGCAGTTTGCGGATCGGTTTATGTCTCTTCATGCGCTAGGCGTCAGTCCGTACCGTCAAAGCAATCCAAAATTCTACATTGTTTCACGCGGGAAGCCACACAAAGGACAATAATTTCGATTCTTGCGAGCGGGAAAGCGGATGGCGGAAATCCGAGGAAAACTGGGATTAATGCTTGAGCAGCGGCGAGGCGTAGCGAATGGGCACGCCAAAATTCGAGCCGCCAAACCCGCGCACGACCGCAAAGGTCACTCCGATCACTCCGCCCTGGTCAGTTTAACAGCGGCCCG
Organism: Candidatus Acidiferrales bacterium; assembly: GCA_963734105.1. GTDB lineage: Bacteria > Acidobacteriota > Terriglobia > Acidiferrales > UBA7541 > Acidiferrum. Next base: position 144,433 of record CAVTFW010000004.1, read on the forward strand.
CCGGACCCGCCGGAAGTGGTCTGCGCGTCATACACAATCTTGTCCGCCAACACATCACCTACGTGGCCCTGCGTCACCAGCGGCCGGATCAGTTGCCGTTTCGCCAATTCCGCCAGTATCAGCTTCGGGTCGCCACCGCTGATCTTCACGATTTGTTTGACGGTTTCGTCGCCGGCGCGCGCCAGAATCGCATCCAGCCCGGTCGCGTAGCCAAAGCTGATCAGCGACTCGCCGCTCACAGCCGCCTCTTTCCGGCTGTCCAGCTTCAGAATCGGCCGCTTCAACTCCGACAGGTCGCCGTGTACCAGCGCCAGATCGGCCTCCTGCGAAATTTGCGAGATGCCGACGGGAATGCCGTTGGGCTCCCGGGAAAATACGCGGTCATCTCCGCAATGACCGGTTCCAGGCCCTGCTTCACCGCGCTCGCTCAACTCCTCGTTTTGCCACCACGGCTGAACCACGTGATGATTGGTGAGGATTTTCCCTTCGCCGGCGATGAATCCGCTGCCGAAGAAGTCCGCCCGCACTTCAGGCGCTTGGCCCTCGGTTGTGTAGACGGTATTTCCGTCGCTGTCCTTCAGGGGCGATCCGTCGCTGTCGATGCCGCCATAGCGCAAGCGGCGCCCGGACTCTTTTTCGTTGAACGCCACGGAAACGTGGAGAAGGCAGACGCTGGGGGCATAATCGCGGATGACGGATTCCGCGGCCTGCGAACTCCCCTCCAGCTTGGTCAGCCGGTCGGTGGCTTCAACGAGTTGGTGGCGAAGTTCGTTGACGTCGGCGCCATCGGGCGCGGAGATCTTCTTGCGAAGATCTTCGGTCTGCTGCTGCAATTGTTCTTTCTGTTGCAGCAAGTCGGCATTGGCGGGGTCGTTCCGCAATCGCCGCGCGGAAGCCAAGAGCTGCTGTTCATTCTGAACGCTTGCGCTCGAGTTGCGAGATCAGGGTGTAGGCGCGCCGTGATTCCTTGTTCGCCTTGTGCGAAAACACGAAGAAGATTCCGGCAATCACGATCGCCAGCCCAAAAAGCGCACTCACGCCAATTTTCAAGATGCGTTCGAGTGAGAACGCGTCGCTGGTCATCTTCTCCGTGATCGCCAAGCGCCTGAAACGCCGTTTGCGACACCTGGTAGCTTTCCTCGGCATTGCGCACCTTCCGCTCCAGTTCGCCCATAGCGCGTTTTTGCCGCAACTGAGCCCGCACGCGCGCCAGCAGTTCCTGGTCTTCCCCGGGAGTGGAAAGCACGTCATCGGCTCCCTGGTCCAGCCAGAGGGCCCGTTCGGTGGGATTGCTGCGGGTCAGCAACAGCACGCGCGGTTTTGCATTTTCCGCGGAATCCTGAATCGAGGTGAGCACCCCATGAATTCCGGCGTCCGGAATCCCATCGGCCAGGACCAAAGCATCGAATCCGCGCTCACGCAAGATCGCAACAGCATTCTCCGCCGATTCCAGTGTGGTCAGTTTGTACCCCGCTCCTTCCAGGAGACTGCCCAGGGCTTCGCGAACCGCTGGGTCGGCGGCGACAAGCAAGACATTTTCCTGGGTGGGGGCCAAGTCGATTTCTCCAGCGCCCGCAAAAAACTGCAAACAAACTTCCGCGCGGGAGCCGGAAGTTTACCTCAAAAACGATTAGACGCGCGCAACAAAGGGGTTGGACACAAGAAAATTGCACCAAAGGCGGAGAATATACGCACTTGACGGGAATCAGACTCAGTATTTTCTCAGGACTCCGATGACCCGGCCCTGGATTTTCACGTCCGCGGCGGGTACCAGAATCGGCGCCATATCGGAATTGGCGGGTTGCAAACGGATTTTTCCGGAACCTTCGCGGTAGAATCTTTTCAGGGTGGCTTCATCACCGCTCACCAGCGCCACCACAATGTCCCCAGCATTGGCCACCTGGGTTTGCTCGCACACCACGTAATCACCGTCCACGATGTGGTCTTCAATCATGGAACTGCCTTTCACCTGCAGCACAAACGAATTGCCGCCGCGCGCAAAGTCCCCCAGCGAAATGGTCTCGCGTTCCTCCACCGCTTCCAGGGGACGCCCGGCAGCGATGCGCCCCACCAGCGGCAACTCCTGGATGCGGCGTTCGAGCACCTGTTCTTTCACCGGCTTTGGCAACTGGACAATCTCAATCGATCGGCTTTGGTTATAGCCGCGGCGGATAAAGCCTTTCTTCTCCAGCGTGCTGATGTGCTTGTGCACCGTGGCCAGGGAAGTGAGTTTCATTCCCCGGCCGATCTCCTCAAAACTAGGGGCGTAACCATGGCGGGTCTCAAACGTCACAAGATAATCCAGAACTTCCTTCTGCCGCTTGGTGAGAGTCATAAATGCCTCCGCTAGTCTGTTGGCCCTACCGGTGAGCGCCGGATCGAGAAGTGTGCCGGTCGTTCGCATTTGGCACAGCCTACGCACCACCACTCTAGGCGAAATAAAAGCGAACGTCAAGTAGCTTTTGGAGTACGCGCGCCCCCAACTCGTACTATTCCTCTTCTCCCCGCTGTGTTGTCATCTTTATAGATATGGCGCGTTCTAATCCCCGTTCCGCTGGTGTCACCGCGGCAGCTACTCTGGCTATTCTCGGCAGCGTCACCGCATTTTTTCTCTGGGGCAATCTTTTCCTAACGCTTCTGAATGCTCCGCCGGACCCTCAGGGGAAATATCTGTACCAGAGCCATACCGTCGCGTTCCTGTTGATCGCCACGGTCCCTTCCGTGCTGATCGCGCTTGGCATGCGGACCGGAATCGGCTTGTTCCAATTGCGAGCTTGGGCACGCCTCGCCGCCCTGACTTGGGCTTCGATCGCCCTCGTCTTCTGCCTGACGATGATTGCCTTCCGACCCTTTGAGACATTCTTTATTCCCGACCATTTTGTCAGCGAACTGGAATCTCTCAAACAATTGATGGCCATCGCGGATTATCCTGATGTTGTTTCCAGTCAGCGTCTGGTGGCTGTTTTTCTTCCGCGCAGAAAGCGTCAAGTTGCAGTTCCTCGCGGCGGATTCCGATGGCCCACACCAGGAGCAGTCCGTTGCCGACAAGTCTTGACTGCTCGGGAAGGCCGCTGAAAAATTCAGTGTCTGTTTGGGTTTCTCCCGTGACCCGGGTCACAACTCTCCTTCCGCCCTGTGTTATTCTTACTGAGCCGGCTCTTGGTGGCCCGGAGTGCTTTTCGCTTCCACCACGGCATTCCGCCACAATCGAAGGGCCACGCTGCTCTTACTCGCCGGTGAGAAGTCGGGCAACACGGGGGTCAAGTCATCAGATGTCCACACTGACGGAAGTACCTGCAGGAAAATCCAAGCGGGAGATAATCGATCAAGCGGTCATCCGCTTCGCCGGGGATTCCGGTGACGGCATGCAGGTCACCGGCAGCCAGTTCACCAATACGGTCGCGCTCTATGGGAATGACATCGCGACCTTTCCGGACTATCCGGCGGAAATTCGCGCTCCTGCCGGCACCGAGCCGGGTGTCAGCGGTTTCCAACTGAATTTCTCCTCGGCGGAAGTACACACGCCCGGAGATTCGGTGGACGTTCTCATCGCCATGAATCCCGCGGCACTGAAAGTGAACGTGGGCGATCTGAAGCCCAACGGGATATCTGATCGTCAACTCCGACAGTTTCAAGGAAAACGACCTGCGCAAGGCGCGTCTCACGTCGAATCCTCTCGAAGATCATTCGCTGGACAAGTTCCGCGTCTTCCCGGTCGAACTCCAGCGCCTCACCCGCGCCGCCCTGCAGCACCTGGGGCTGGACGCCAAGGCCATGGACCGCTGCAAGAATTTCTTCTCGCTCGGGCATGTGCTACTGGCTCTACAACCGTTCCATGGAGCCGACCGTCCGCTGGATCGACGACAAATTCAAGAAGAAGCCGCTCCTCGTCGAGGCCAACAAGCTGGCGCTGAAGGCCGGCTACTCTTACTGCGAAGCTACGGAAGTTTTTCAGATCAGCTACGAAATCCCGCCGGCGCAGCTCAGTCCGGGCTTTTACAGGAATCTCAGCGGGAATCAGGCGCTGGCGATGGGTTTTGTCACCGCCGCACAAAAAGCGGGATTGAAGCTTTTCCTCGGCAGCTATCCCATCACTCCGGCGTCGGATATTCTGCACGAGCTTTCGCACTACAAGGACTTCGGGGTCCTCACATTCCAGGCAGAAGACGAAATCGCCGCCATCACCTCCACCATCGGCGCATCCTATGCGGGAGCGCTTGCCATCACCGCCACATCCGGCCCGGGCATGGCGCTGAAGACCGAAGCTCTGGGTCTTGCTGTCATGACCGAGTTACCCCTGGTGATCTGCGATATTCAGCGCGGCGGACCCTCCACCGGTTTGCCGACCAAAACCGAGCAAGCCGACCTGCTTGCAGGCGCTCTTCGGCCGAAATTCCGAAGCTCCCATTCCCATTCTGGCGCCCTCCACGCCCGGTGACTGCTTCTGGATCGCCGTGGAGGCCAGCCGCATCGCACTGAAGTACATGGTGCCGGTCATCATTCTTTCCGACGGCTACCTCGCCAACGGCGCGGAGCCTTGGCGCATTCCCAGCGTGGAAGAGATTCCGCGCATTCCCGTGAGTTTCGCCAACGACCCTGAAGGCTTCCAGCCTTACAAACGCAATCCGGACACTCTGGCCCGGCCCTGGGCCATTCCCGGCACTCCTGGCCTCGAGCATCGCATCGGTGGACTGGAAAAGCAGGACGTCACCGGCAACGTGAACTACGAGCCGCTGAACCACGAAAACATGGTGCGCATTCGTGCTGCGAAGATTGATGCCATCGTGCAGGATGTGCCCAACGTTATGCCCAGGGCGATTCAGAAGGCGACCTGCTGATCGTCTCCTGGGGCTCCACGTTCGGCGCTATCACCCAAGCCGTCAACGGGCAGCGCGACAAGGGCCGCAAGATCGGGCATCTCCACCTTCGCCATCTCAATCCGCTTCCCGCCAATGTGGGCGATATCCTCAAGCGCTACAAGCAGGTTCTGGTGCCGGAACTCAACATGGGGCAGCTCCTCTGGGTTCTGCGCGCCAAATATCTGGTCAATGCGGTCGGCCTCAACAAGATTCAGGGCCGTCCTTTCAAGCAAGCCGAACTCGATCAGAAGATCGAAGAAATGTTGGGGCTATAGGAGACCGCCATGACCACGACCGCTCTTCCACCGCTCACAAGGAAGGATTTTCAGACCGACCAGGAAGTTCGCTGGTGTCCCGGCTGCGGCGACTACGCCATTCTCGCGGCTGTCCAGTCCGTGTTCCCGGATCTGGGCATCCCGCCGCGAGAACTTCGTGGTCGTTTCCGGCATCGGCTGTTCCAGCCGTTTTCCCTATTACATGAACACCTACGGCTTCCACACCATCCACGGTCGCGCGCCGGCGGTTGCTTCGGGGATCAAGATAGCCCACCCGGAACTGGAAGTCTGGGTCGTGACCGGCGACGGCGACGCCTTGGCCATCGGCGGCAATCACACGATTCACATGCTGCGGCGGAATGTCGGCATCAAGGTGCTGCTGTTCAACAACCGCATCTACGGTCTGACCAAAGGACAGTATTCGCCGACTTCCGAATTTCACAAGGTCACCAAATCCACTCCTTACGGCTCGCCCGATCGCCCCTTCAACCCCGTGTCGCTGGCCATCGGCGCGGAAGCCACGTTTGTTGCGCGTTCCGTGGACATCTTCCAGGCGCACCTGAAGGACACGTTGAAAGCCGCCGCGGCCCATCGCGGCTCCGCATTCGTCGAAATTCTGCAGAACTGCAACATCTTCAACGATGGTGCATGGTTCGATCTGACGGAAAAAGAGGCTCGCAGCGAACACGTAATCCAACTCGAGCACGGCAAGCCGCTGGTGTTCGGCAAGAATCGCGACAAGGGGATTCGCCGCAAGTCCGATGGCGATATCGAAGTCGTCCAGCTCGGCAACGGCGTCTCCGAATCCGATCTGGTCATTCATGACGCACATCACCCGCGTCCCTCCTACGCCTTCCTGCTTTCTCACATGGAGCACCGCCCCGGCTTCCCGACACCCATCGGTGTTCTGCGCGCGTGGGACGACCTGCCGCGCTACGAAGACGTCATCAACGAACAGGTTGCCGAAATCATCAAGAAAAAAGGTCCCGGAGATTTGGCCAAGCTGCTTACGAGCCGGCGACACCTGGGAAGTCAAGTAACTAGCCTTTCCACCCTTCACAATTAGATTCGTCACTTCCCCCGCGCAATTGCGTTTTCTTTTCATGAAACCATCTTTTCCTCCACACATCCAACAGATGCAGTTAGAATCGTGCCCATGGAATCGACGCCCAAAATTGATACCTTTTTCCTTGCTCGGGGACGCCGATCCCGTGCCCGCCAGCTCTTTGTGTCGCAACCCGAGCAGGCCCAGACTCTTTCTCTGCTGTACGAAATCAGCCACGAGCTAACCTCCATTCTCGATCGGCAAGAACTCCTGCGCCGCGTCGCCGAACGGGTCAAGAAGCTTGTCGACTACCATGTATTCAGCGTCCTCCTCTGGAATGAGCCGGCGCAGATGCTTGAAAGCGTCTTTTCCATGCGCTTTCAGGACGCCATCCCTTCGCGTGTCCAGATGCCCCTTGCACCAGGGCATCACGGGAGCCGCTGCCGCCGAGCGCCGCACGATTCGTGTCGTGGACGTGCGGCTCGATCCCGCGATACCTCCAGGGCGAGGGCGATGTCGAAGTACGCTCTGAACTCGTCGTGCCGCTGCTCCGCCAGGATCGGCTGATCGGAGTGTTGGACCTCGAAAGCACCGAACCTCAGGCGTTCACCGCCGAGCACGAGCGCCTGCTCAACATTCTCGGCTCGTACATCGCCGTTGCACTGGAAAATGCGCGGCTGTTCGAGGAGTCCCGCGAAAACCAAGCGCGCCTGCAGGATGATCTGGAAACCGCGCGGGAAATCCAGCGCCAGCTCCTTCCTTCGGGTGCTAGAGAAATTCCCGGCCTCGACGTGGCCACCGCCTACGTTCCCGCGCGCGAGTTGGGCGGAGACTTTTACGATCTGCTCCCCTATGGCGTGGGCCGCCTCGCGATTGCCAACGGCGATGTGTCCGGCAAGGGCACGGCGGCGGCGCTCTTCGGTTCGCTGGCCATCGGCACTCCTGCGCGAACTCGTTCATGATAGCGAAGCTTCGGCCGGGGAAATGCTCCAGCAATTGAATGATCGTTTGCTCGCCGCGCGTTTGGACGCCCGTTTCGTCGCCATGCAATTCGCCATCTACGACGCCGCGCTTCGCGAACTGAACGTCGCCAATGCCGGCGGGACTCTTCCACTGCTCGTCCGCAACGGCGAAGTCACCGAAATCCGCGTCACTGGCATGCCTCTTGGCCTGCTGCCTGAAGCGGAATACGACGAACAGACGCTGAGTCTGCTCCCCGGCGACACGATAGTCTTCGCTTCCGATGGGATTCACGAATCCATGAACAAGGATCAGGAAGAATATGGGGTCGAGCGGCTGAAAGAGCTTCTAGCCACGGTTGTTCCTTCGGACCCGGGTTACACGGTGGCGCAGCGCATCGTCAAAGCCACCGACGAACACGCCGGGGTCGGCCGGCCGCCGCACGACGATCGCACCCTGCTGATCCTGCGCGTCACCGAAGAAACCGAAGCCGACTATTCCAAGCTACCGATCATTTACTGACGGCGATTCACCGGGATCTCCCACTTGAGATGAGTTATCACCAGTCCGAATTTCCTCGTACATTGTCATCCTAAGGCCCCGCGCTTTTTGCGGGACCGAAGGATCTCAACTTTGGAATCACGCGCAAGGTTGAAGTTGGGATCCTTCGGAGCGCAAGAGGCGCGCTCCTCAGGATGACAGAGTGTTTTTGTGTTTGGGTGAAAAAGAAATTGCACCTTGTCAGGAATCCGCTTTAATCTCAGACGCCCGCAAGCGAAGCGTGATCCTCTTCAAGGCCTATTTCACTTCGTTTTTAGGAACGTGCCCTTTTCCAGCTCCTGGAACGCGTTGCGCAATTGCTCCTGGGTGTTCATTACGATCGGGCCATACCACGCCACAGGCTCTTCAATCGGTTTGCCGGATACCAAAAGGAACCGGATCCCATCATCCCCGGCCTGCACCATCAACTCGTCGCCACTATCAAACAGCACCAAGGACCGATTGTCCGCTTCCGAAGGCGGATTCGTATCCGCCCAGCCGACAGACTCGGTGGGAACAGAAAGCGGAGCTGACGCATTGCAGAATTTTCCGGCCCCCGCGAAAACATACGCGAAGGCATGGCGCGTCGTCTCGACCGGCAGGACTTTCGACTTTCCGGGTGGCACGGACACGTCCAGATAAATCGGATCCGCTGCGATCCCATCGACCGGCCCTCGAGCGCCCCAGAACTCGCCGCAAACCACTCGCACCTGGGTGCCATCGTCGTCCGTGATCAGCGGGATGTCCAGCGACTTTACCTCTTGATAGCGCGGCGCTGTCATCTTCAGCGAGGAGGGCAGGTTGGCCCACAACTGGAACCCATGCATGCGCCCCACCTCGTCTCCCTTGGGCATTTCCTGATGAATGATTCCGCTGCCGGCGGTCATCCACTGAACGTCACCGGCCTGAATGGCGCCGCGATTCCCCAGGCTGTCGCCGTGCTCCACCTCACCCGCCAGCACATAGGTGATGGTTTCGATCCCGCGATGCGGATGCCATGGGAATCCCGCGAGGTAATCCTCCGGGACGTCATTTCGAAAGTCATCGAGCAAGAGAAACGGGTCAAATTCCGAAGTATTGCCGAATCCAAAGGCGCGGCGCAGATGCACTCCCGCACCCTCCCGCGTGGGCTTGGAGCGGATCAATCGCTTCACAGGTCGAATGGACATGGGGACCTCCGAGAGAACTGATGCGTCGAGCTTAACTCACGACCGTCAGTATCTCTAGATGAACTGTTCCGCTCAATGGGTATAAAACCCGACGCAGAAAGGAGGCAAACTGGGGGCCGGCCAACTCATCAAGAAATACGCCGGTTCGAACGGCTAGGGCCGCTTTAGTGCGGGTTTGCTGTGCTGTCGGCGGCTCCGGCACTAGCTTGTAATTCGTCGGGATGCTCCAGCGCCGGCAGCCACTTCTCTCGCACGGCCGCAAATTCCGTCCAGTTCTTCTTCGCGACCGGCTCGGAGGGCGGCAGCCCCAGCTTCTCGAAATTCAGGAACTCGCCATTCTTGGAAATCCGAAAATCGAGGTGCGGCCCAGTGGCCCGTCCGGTCATGCCCACCAGCCCGATTGTTTTGCCGAGCTCCACGTGCTCGCCGATGTGGACGTATATTTTCGACAAATGGAGATACATCGTGTCGTAGCCTTGCAAATGGGCAATCTTCACCATGTTTCCGTCTCCGCCTTTGCGCCCTGAAAAAACAACCCGCCCGCTTCCGATGGTCTGCACCGGCGTCCCTATCGGCGCTCCGTAGTCCGTGCCCAGGTGCGGCCGGTAGATCTTCAATATCGGATGGAAGCGCGCCTTACTGAAGTGGGAGGTCACCGGCGCGGCAAACTTCAGCGGCGACCGGAGAAACGCTTTTTGCAGCGATTTGCCTTCCGCGGTGTAATACGCGGGGCGCCCCTGATCGTCGTGGAAAAGCAGCGCTTGATATTTCTTTCCGCCGTTATCGTATTCCGCCGCGAGGATTTGCCCGTACCCCGCGGTTTCGCCGTTTGCATATTTCTTCTTTTCCAGCACCACGCTGAACGTGTCATCCGTGCGTGGGTCCGTATAAAAATCCAGGTCGTAGCCGAAAATCTGCGCCAGCCGCATGGCCACCTCCGCGGACTCCCCGGCCTCTTCGACAGCGTTAAACAGGGAATCCTCGAGCCTGCCGGTCACCGCGCACACCACCAGGCGCGAAGGAATCTCCTTCACCTGCGCCGAAAATCCCTGCGATTCCGGCACGATGTGCAGCATGCGGTCCGCGTCAATTCTGTAATTGATTTCGCGCAGATTGCCTTCTACCGAACGGCCCACGGTAATCGTGTTCCCTGCGCGCAATTGCCTCAGGTTAAACGCCTGCTGCGCCGCGGCTGTCGCTTCGGAAGCCTCATCCGCGCTTAAACCGAATTGCGTCAGGGCCAGCGCGAAATTCGCTCTCGCCGGCATGCTGTTCGCGGTCGGCACAATCACGTTCGCGCGAATCCGCTCCGTTTCCGCGCGAGCCAGCGTCACTTCTTCCTGGAATTCCGCTTCCCGCTGATGCCGTTGACGGATCGCATACCCATCCGCCACCACCCCGGCCGCAAGAATAATTCCTACGATCAAAACAAAACGAAGATTCAAAGAGTCCCCCAAACGGAAGGTCCTGCCAGGCGATTCATTCGGCGAATCGCCCCCCGGCGTTCAAGCCAGAAGAGCGCACGCATCTCTTTTGTCGCAAAGGGGCGGCGGCGTCAATTCCTTGTGGCGGGACCTGCGCCCAATCCACCACGGGTAAAGATGGGGGATTCCACGTAATTATTGCGTCAATCCGCGCAGAAGACGAATATGCCGTCCGTTAACTCTCATCTCCTCAACATCGCGGTCGGCCAGGTTGTGGCGTCCAGGGTGCCTATGCATATGCAGGGGAGTTGTCATGATCACTCTTGAAGTCCATCCCGAAATTCACGTCCAGGAACGGCATCTTCGCCCGGAGTACTCCACTTGCTACGAATGCCATCGCAGCTTTCGCGCCAGGAGCGAAGATCAGCTCTGCCTGGAATTGTGCGACAGCTGCTTTGACGCGCTTCGCCATCTGCGTGAACCGATCGTCAGCATTCACGTCAAGGCCTGCCCGCATGGGCCCGGCGTCCACTGAGCACTTCGATCGAGTTACGCCGAAGGGCGGCTCACGTCACTTTTTTTGAGGATTGTATTACTTGCCCGAACTCACGCCGGGCAACGAGGCGGTCTTGACGGCTTCCGTAAAGTAATTCTGTTGCCGAAGTCTTTTGTAAATCCTGCCCGCCACTTCCGCCGCGATCGGCCCCTTCACCACGCGAGTGTTCCCGCGCAACAGCACCGCCAGCGCAATCTTCGGATGGGTCTCATCGGCATAGCTCACAAACCAGCCGATTCGTGACGGATTGGTGTGATCATCGCAAGTGCCGGTTTTGCCGAGTGGCGTTTCGTCGCCGCCCGCATCGTAGCTCAAGCGGCCCGTGCCATACAGCACCGCCGCAAGCATGCCTTCGCGTACTTCCGGCAATGCGCCTGCGATATTCAGGTCGCGCTTCACCTTTGGCTCGAAATTCTGCACATCTTCCTGCGTGTGTGGATACTGCAAGTAGTAGAGCGTGCCACCGTTCGCAAAGGCCACGGCGATTGCCGCCAGCTGCAGCGGTGTAATCTGAATCCCTTCGCCGAAACTGGACATTCTCGCTACGCCGCCATACACCGGAGGCTGCGTCGGGAACGAGCCCGGATGTTCGTCCGGCAGGTTGTAGCCGGAAAGTTCGCCAAGGCCCATCAAGCGGCCATACTTCGAAACCGTGTCAAATCCCATGCGGCGGCCCAGTTCCTCGAAGAAGACGTTATTCGAGTGCGCCAGAGCTTCGGTGAGGTTCATGTACTTGCGGCGGCCCACTTTCAGCATGGTGTCGCGCGTGATGACATTTTCTTCCAGCGCGGCAATTGCGATGGTGGTCTTGATGGTCGAGCAGGGAATGTACCCGTCGCTGAAAGCAATCTTCTGATTGACGACCGTCAAAATGCGCCCGGTATTCGGGTCTACGGCAACAACGGAGCCGTTATAGCGCCCCAGCGCTTCCACCGCCGCTTCACGAACGATCGGATCGTCGTAGGTCGGATCGTCCGCGCTCACGGAATCGGCGTACGTCGGCGCGAATCCGCGATACCGCGAAGGCGCCAAGCGCTTCCGCGACTTTGCTTTCGCTTTCGTGGTGCTGCTGCTGACGATCGGTTTGGCAGCGGGCTCCGCTGCCGGCAAAGGCAGAACGAGACTCGAAATCAAAAACGCCGCCGCAAAAATTTTTGCAAAATCCTTATTCATTGAGCCCTTTACCCAGAATGACTCTTAGAAGTCCTCGGATGGCGTGGTGAGAATCTACTTCAACCGCATCCCTAAGGTCAACTCCTTGAATCCTTTTCCAGTAAATCTTTTGCAATCCCGCCACCGCTTACCGCGATGCCAGATTACAAAGCACTTACTACTTTTTTGCCGCTGCCCTCTCTTTTACAAACTACTCCGAGGGCCTTCTCAGACCGATACGTAGTCTATCCACTTTGCTTGCGTTGTGACAATAGGCAATGAGGCCTGGTACGTTTCTATGTGCTTTGTTTTGAACGGCTGACCGATGGTCCAGCCAAAGGGCAGGCACCTGTCCATTCGTCCCCTGCCGCGCTTTTCCACAAATTTGTGAACGATGGCGCCGTCGCAGCCTGAGACATTCTCAAAAAAGAAACGGGCGGGGTCACCCTTCCCCGCCCCGCCCGCTCCTCTCTTCGAAGAAACCGATTCGTTCAGCGCGCTGGCCTCGCTTTCGAATCTGTCGCCGCCGGCCGCTGCCGCCGCTTTCATCGGCGGCTTCTCTGCCGCGATATTCGCGCTGCCATTCGGCCCCGGCGCAGTTGAGTTCTGGCCCGGTCCGGGAATTTCCAGTTTTTTCCGCAAGGCATGTTCCATCTTTTCGCGGATGTCCTTGTTCTCTTTCAGGAAAACGCGCGCATTCTCTCGGCCCTGGCCCATGCGTTCTCCGCCATAGCTGAGCCAAGTGCCGCTCTTCTCGATCACGCCCTTGTCCACGCCGAGATCCAGCAAATCGCCTTCGCGCGAAATTCCTTCGCCGTACAGAATGTCGAACTCCGCTTCGCGGAACGGCGCCGCCACCTTGTTCTTCACCACCTTCGCGCGCGTCCGCGAGCCCACCACGCGATCGCCTTCCTTGATCGCCTGGATGCGCCGAATGTCCACGCGCATCGAGGCATAAAACTTCAGCGCGCGGCCGCCTGTGGTCGTTTCCGGGTTGCCGAACATCACGCCAATCTTTTCGCGAATCTGGTTGATGAAAATCAGGCAGGTTTTGGACTTCGAGACAATCGCCGTCAGCTTCCGCAACGCCTGCGACATCAAGCCGCGCCTGCAGGCCCATCTGCGGATCGCCCATTTCGCCTTCGAGTTCCGCCTTGGGTACCAGCGCGGCCACGGAGTCCACCACCACCACGTCCACGCCGCCGGAACGGATCAGTGTTTCCGCGATTTCCAGCGCCTGTTCGCCGTGGTCTGGCTGCGACACCAGCAGATTGTCCACATCCACGCCCAGCTTGCGCGCGTACGACGGGTCCAGCGCGTGCTCCGCGTCGATGAACGCCGCCTGTCCGCCCAGCTTCTGCGCCTCGGCAATGATGTGCAGCGTCATGGTCGTCTTGCCGCCCGATTCCGGCCCATAAATCTCAATCACGCGCCCGCGCGGGAATCCACCCACGCCCAGCGCCGCATCCAGAGACAAGCATCCCGATGGAATCACGTTCACCGGCACCAGCACATCTTTGCTGCCCAGCCGCATGATCGAGCCCTTGCCATAGGACTTCTCGATCTGCGAGATCGCCGCTTCCAACAACTTTGCCCGTTCATCTGTCATTTCTCACCTCGGTGGAGGAAATTAGGAATTTTGCGAATGGGCTTTCGGGTTTGCTCTCTCCGGGCCGACGCCGCGATCTGCGCCGCTCTTCCCGTACGTTACGATATAAGTATATTACCACATCGTACCGGAGATCGCCAACCTTATTTTTCCATTCGCCTGCTTCGAATCTTCAACGGCTGCACCCATGCTCTAGGTTGTGGTCCGGCAGCCGCGACAGCGCCGCCTGCTCCCGCTGGTCCCTCGCTGCTCCGGCCCCGCGCAACCGCGTTAAGTACTGCCCGCAAGTGCGCACGTCAAGCAACTCAAATTCGAGTCTCTCATGTTCCGCACAGCTTAGAACACGGCTCCGGAGGTCGCGCATAGGTCACCTGTTGAAAACCGACAGGCCCAAGATAACCTAGGGGCGAACAAAAGGCAAATACTATTTTCGCCATACGTTCGCCTCTACCTCAAATGGTCCCTTCCATCGTCTGAAAAACCCTCATAAGCTCCTTTTCCGTCATCCCCGCCACATAATCGGCAACCAACCGCACCTCGTCCAGACTCTTCACACCGATGATAGAGCCCATAACCTGGTTCCAGTTCAGATGGTCCTGGGTCACCGCCGGAAAGAAATGGAGGTCTCGTCGGCGAGCGGCTAGTAGCAGCTTGCGAAAAACCGTTCGCACGGCTTTGCGCTGCCCCGCCTGTGGCAACGCTAAATCCTGATTCAAAATTATGTAGTGCCATGTAAATTGTTTGAGCAGATCGACCTGACGTCGCGCTAAGGGATCAATTTGGACAACTGGGAATGGCGGCTCGGCGTCTGGGACGTAAGTTATGGCTTGAACGAACGGACGAATTAAATTCGTGGCAAAGAGGTGAAGGCGCATGTGATTCTCGCTGGAGTCCCTGAAGCGCCGTTCCGGATAAAAGGGGAAATCCGTAATGAGGTTCGAGAGTGCATCCGCGTACTCATCCTCGTTTTTTTCCCATTCAGGTCTCCTCTTGAGAATTCCATTGAAGAACCTCGAATACTCGATTTTGTCCTTCTTCAGGCGGTCTATAGGGATCTTTCCGGACCGAAAAAAGTCCAGCAGATCGTGAATGGCGTACGTTATGTCATCGGCCCAGTCAATTATTTCGGCTCCCAAGCTCCTGCGAAGCTTAAGTTGATCTCCCCTCGTCCAATCGAATACATCTCGTTCGGATTCATAAAAACCCCATTTGTTAAGATGTTGCGGGTTTTCGCCGAAACCCCACGGATATTTCAGGACCGAATCAAGACACTGACGTGTCCAGTTCAAACCGAGAACCGAATCCTCATGCTCGTCGTCTTTCCCGGCGTTTCTCAGGGTAAGAGCGTCGCTCGTGGCAAGACGCGTGATAATGCGAAAAGATTGGGCATTACCTTCGAAGCCATCCTTTAATCCCGCCTCTTGAACAAGCCTGTTGAGCTCGACCTCTGATGCATGTCCGAACGGAGGATGACCGAGATCGTGCGCAAGGGCTGCTGCCTCAACAACGTCAGGCAGGTCCCGTAAAGTTCCTTGCTCTGTTTCGTTATTCTCCAAAATGCGCTGAGCGATCCGGCGGGCCAACTGAGCAACCTTGAGGGAATGGGTAAGTCGATTGTGGAAAACATATCCATGTTCTGGGGAGATGACTTGCGTAATCTCGGCGAGGCGAGCAAAGTGTGCAGAATAGAGTACGCGATCTCGGTCTTTTTCCGCGTCCGTACGTGGATCTAGAGGGCGTTCTTCGGAGAATCTTTCGCTCGGATTGTGAGACGGGTAGCTTTTGCCTAACTCATTTGGCAAGAGAAATCCTCATGTCGGGTGTATACATGAGTTTTCCGCTACCAATTAGCCGCAGGATGACATCTCGCACATCTGCTTCGGAAACGTCCTTCAATTCGTCCTGAACTGTGTTGAGTACACTGGTCAGATAGACTGGCTCCTGCTGGGGCTGGAAGTAGCCAAGAACACTGCCGCGAATCTTAACGGCCCTTTGCGATTCCAAGGCGGTCATGAGACATCCTCCAGCCATAGTATATGGCAGGCCGAAACTGAAGTCTAGTGCATCGATAATTACTATATAAATCTAATAGATAAATTACTCAAAAGGCCTAATAGATGTAGAATCCTCGGCCGGTTTTTCGCCCCAACCAGCCTGCTGCGACATATTTCTTCAGCAGGGGGCAGGCGCGATACTTCGGATCGCCCAGGCCCTCGAGCAACACGTGCAGGATGTCCACGCAGACATCCAACCCGATAAAATCAGCCAGCTCGAGCGGCCCCATCGGGTGATTCATTCCCAGCTTCATCACCGTGTCGACCGCTTCGGGCGTGGCCACGCCTTCCATCACCGTATAGGCCGCTTCATTGATCAACGGCATTAGCACGCGGTTGGAGACGAATCCCGGCGCGTCGTTCACAGCCACCGGCGTCTTCCCCAGCTTCTTGGCCAGCTCCATCGTCGCCTCAAACGCGGCGTCGCTCGTCTGCAGTGCGCGAATCACTTCCACCAGCGCCATCACCGGCACGGGATTCATAAAGTGCATCCCCACAAAACGGTCCGGGCGCTTGGTCATCGCCGCAAGGGTAGTGACTGAAATCGAGGAAGTGTTGCTTGCCAGGATCACTTCGGGCCGCAGCAGCCTGTCCGCCTCCATGAGCACCGCGCGCTTGATCTCGATTTTTTCCGGCACCGCTTCCACCGCAAAATCCGCCGCCGCGATCGCCGCCATGTCGGTAACAGGATTCAGCCGCCCCAGCACAGCCGGTTTATCCGCCTCCGTCAATTTGCCCTTTTTGATTTCACGATCGAGGTTCTTTTCAACCGTCTCCATCCCACGCTGCAAAAAGCGTTCCTCCACGTCGCGCAAAATCACGCTGTACCCGGCGCGCGCAAACACGTGCGCAATCCCATTCCCCATCGTCCCCGCGCCCAGCACCGCCACCGTTTTAATGGAATCGATCGCCACGAATGCGCCCTCCGCGTTTTTCCCGGCAAACCCGCCGAGAATCCCAAGCATGCATGCCAGATAAAGTAAGGTCAAGCAGGCTTCCCGGCGATCGCTTTGCGGCTGCCCTGTTTGGGATCGCGCGCCGCAATCCATGCCGCCAGCGTCGCGAACTTTTCGTCTTGCGACCACGGCGCGCCAAACGGACGCCCAGCACCGTGACGCGCGGTAGGAGGCGAGCCTGCGGCACGCGAAGCGCTTTCGCCGCCTGCTCCAAGAGCTCGCGCTCTTTGATGCACACGACAGCCAGGCCGCAGCGCGCACTCGCATGCAGCAAACATTCCCGAAATAGCTCGCCGTCCGCAGTATGGATCAGCGCATGCGACGCAAGAATTCTCTCGAGTTCGGGGAGCGGCCTTCCTGAAGCCAATAAAAGCGCGCCGCGGCTCAGTTGATAGCCGCGCGCTTCCAGCAGCGCTTGCAACTCGTGAATCGCGCGATACGCAAGAGTTCGCGCTTCCGCCTGCACTCGCGAAACGAATTCGCGCCCGTCCGCCAGCCCCAATTTCTCCGCTGTATGATACGGCTGCCGGAATCTGTACGTGAACGCTTCCACCAGGTGCACGCGCTCACGGTACAGCACGACAGGCGCGCCCTTCTCCACGCTCACCGCGACCAGAGCACTCCATCCCGAGTGCACGCGAAAACCTATCGCCGCTTGTTTCATCGGGGACCCTCGCCGTGCTCTTTCACCCAGGTGGCTGGCCCTCCGCCACTTCGCGGACAATTTCCCGGGCGCGATTCTCATCTTCGGGCAGAACGTACAGCCGCGCTTGCTGGCCGCTCTTATCAATCCGGCAGCGAATCCCATTCTCGTGCAGCGCCGCCACCAAGAAATCGCCCGGCTCGCCGCTCGCCGTCGACCAAACCTTGACCGTGGCGTCCTCCGGATACCAATCCTGCCCTTCGCCCGCGCTCGGCGGTCCAGGAATATTTTCGTCTTCAGCCGGGGTCAAAGTTTCCGGGAGCTTTCGGATTGGCCGGCTCGATCTTTGCGGCAGCCCTTGGAGCTCCTGTGCCCCTACATCCTCAACATCATCCGTGCCGTACGCTTCTTTAATGACCGACTCAGCCCTCTCAAACCGGGAAAAGGGAACGCCGACTTCAAACGCGGCATAATTCGTCAAATTAAAGAGATGGTCCCTGCGAAAAACCGTGTGGTGAGGGATGCCGGCTTCATCGAGCAACATGCACAATTCCGCGTGCACGCGCGGATCATCCCCTTTCCAGAACGAGCAGAAGGGATCCTCATTCGGGTCTCCCGGCACTCCCTCCTGATGCACTTCTATCGCCGTATCCGGCAGCTCCCGCACTAAGTCCACATCGCAATCCACGCAGTGCGTGAACCCCTCCCGGTACTCCGCCTTGCATCGAGGACAAATCATTCCACACGCCGGTTCATGGAACAGCGCCTAATATTTCGGCGTGACTCCCAGATTATAAAAAAGGAACGAGTAAATGTCCGCAGCCGTCTCAATCGCCTTTGTGGTGCTGCTGGCGCCGTGGCCGGATTTCGTGTCAATGCGAATCAACACCGGGTTGGCGTGCGCGGCTTCCGCCTGCAGCGTCGCGGCGTACTTGAACGAGTGTGCCGGCACGACGCGGTCGTCGTGGTCAGCAGTGGTGATAAAAGTCGCCGGATATTTCGCTCCCGGCTTGATGTTGTGCAGCGGCGAGTACGTGTAAAGCGCCTGGAACTCGTCCGCGTTGTCGCTCGAGCCATAATCCGCCGCCCAATTCCATCCAATCGTGAACTTCTGAAACCGCAGCATGTCCATCACGCCCACCTGCGGCACCGCCACACGGAAAAGCTCCGGCCGCTGATTCATCACCGCGCCCACGAGCAACCCGCCGTTGGATCCGCCGTTAATCGCCAAATGTTCGGAAGAAGTGTACTTGTTCGCGATCAACCACTCTGCCGCGGCAATAAAATCATCGAACACATTTTGCTTTCTCAGTTTGGTTCCGGCCACGTGCCACCTCTCGCCATACTCGCCGCCTCCGCGCATGTTCGCCGAAGCGTAAACAAAGCCCTGCTCCAGCAGCGCCAGCCGAAGCGAATTGAAATTTGGCGGGATGGTGATATTGAATCCGCCATAGCCATACAAGAGCGTGGGATTCGTCCCATCCAGCTTCAAGCCCTTCTCGTACACCAGGAACATCGGGACGCGGATCCCATCCTTGCTGTTATAAAACACTTCCTTGGTTTCGTAATCGTCGGGATGGAATCCTGGAATTTCCGGCGCGCGAAACACACTGGCTTTCTTTGCCGCCAGGTCATAGCGGAACACCGTCGAGGGGTAATTCAACGACGAATAGAGGAAAAATGCGCTTGTGTCGCCCCGATTGCCCTTGAAACCGGCAGCGGTGCCCGCGCCAGGAAGCGCAATCTCGTTCTCCAATTCTCCGGTCAAGCTGTAAACGTACACGTGGCTGGCAACATCCTTCAGATATGTGGCGAATAACTTGCCGCCAGCGGACGACACGCTTTCCAACACTTCCGGTTTCTCCGGCAGTATGTCTTTCCACGGCGCCTTCGGATCCGCCGGATCAAAGAGCACAACTCTCCCATTCGGCGCGCCATGGTTGGTGGCAATCAGGAATTTGTCGCCAACGTTGTCGACCACGTCGTAGCTGTCATCCGTAATCTCGCTGACGATCGGGGTAAAGCTCTTCTCCCTCTTGGACAGGTCACGGTAATAAATTGAATTCCCGCGCTTCCCTTTCCCCCGGTCAGAGACCTGCAAGATCGCGAACCGCTCGTCGTTGGTCGTGTCGACATCATGGAACCGCTGCGCATTTTCCTTATCCTCGTAAATCAGTTCGTCTTCCGATTGCGCCGTTCCCAGCTTGTGGTAGTAAACCTTCTGAAACTCATTCTTCGAGGAAAGCTCGTGCCCTTTCTCCGGTGCATCGTAGCGGCTGTAGAAAAATCCGTTTCCCGCCCAAGCTACCCCGCTTCCCTTCAGCCATTTCAAGTCGTCAGTGAGCTCCTTCCTCGCCGCCACGTCCAGCACATGTACTTCCTGCCAGTCCGATCCTCCTATCGAGGCTCCATACGCGGCGTACTTGCCGTCCTGCGACACCTCGAAAATTCCCAGCCGCGTCGTGCCGTCCGCCGACAATTTATTGGGGTCCAACAAAGGTTCCGGCGCGTCCGCCAGCCCCTTCTGCATGTACACGACATTTTGATTCTGCAATCCATCGTTCTTCATGAAAAACAGCAATTCGCCCCTGCGAAAAGGCGCGGTGTACTTCGGATAGTTATAAAGCTGCTCCAGCCGTTGTTTCACCTGCGCGCGGTACGGAATTTTTTCCAGATACCCAAACGTTACCTTGTTCTCCGCCTCCACCCATTTCGCAGTCTCCGCCGAATTGTCATCCTCCAGCCACCGGTAAGGATCGGCCACCTTCGTCCCATGGTAGTCGTCCACCTGATCGCCCTTCCGTGTCTGCGGGTAGTCCAACTGCTGCGGGAAACCTGTTCCAGCACAAATCGCAAGTGTCGCTACTCCGATCAACATACGCATTGCACGCATCGCGGAACTTCTCATATGAGTCTTTCCTCCAAAGCTACCAACATCTCACTAGTGCTTCCAATTAAGCCTATCGGCTCCCGGAGAGTATACGACCTTTCCCTCCCCGACCGTGGGCCCACACATACCAGGCCCCATGTGCTCACAACTCCTTCTGGGGCATGGTTTTAGCGGCTTGTGGGCCGCTGCGTCTTTTTGCCCACATCAACCGTATACAAGGTAGTATGAGCGCACAGGCATTCACCTTAACCGTTTCGAGGTCCCCGGCACTCTTCGCGGGTCTCATGACCGACACCAACCAAACCCTCGCGGATGGCCTGCGCCGCCACGACCCCGACCTCCTCGACCGCCTGATCGAGCAATACCAGCAGCGCCTTTATCGCTATCTTCTTTTTCTTACCGGCCAACCCGCCCTCGCTGAGGATCTCTTCCAGGAAACCTGGATTCGCGTGCTCGAGCGCGGCCACCAGTACAACGCCAAGTCTAAATTTGAGTCCTGGCTATTCGCCATCGCGCGCCATCTGGTCATCGACGTTTCGCGCCGCAAGAAAGTTCGCAGCTTGGAAGATCTGGCCGACCCCGAGAGCAACCAGCCGTATGAGCTGCCCGACCCGCGGGCTGTCTCCGCGCTGCAAATGCTGGTCGCGCGAGAGAGCGAGCAAGCGGTTCAGCTCTCGCTCCTGAAAATCCCTGCCTATTATCGCGAAGTCCTGCTGCTTCGTTTTCACGAAGAGCTCGGCCTGGAAGAGATCGCGGGTGTCCTCTCCATTCCGATCTCCACCGTAAAATCGCGTCTCTATCGCGGGCTCGACGCGCTAAAGTCCGTACTACCGGAAGGTGCCGCATGAGCGAAAACCTCCACACTCGCGCCCAGAACCTTTTGGCGCAATCGCTGGTCGAAGGACTTGCCGCCACGGACCAGTCCTGGCTGGACCAGCATCTCCTCGAGTGCGCCGACTGTTCCCGCGAAGCCGGCCGCACACGAGATTTGCTCCGCGCATTCCGGAACGTGCCGGTAACCGTGCCTCGGGATCTTGCCGCTCGGACGCAAATGCGCGTTCGTCTGCGTGCCCAGCAGGTTGCGGAAACTTCCAGCAGCAACGCAGTCCTCTGGGTCATCACGGCCGCAAGCTGGTTGCTCGGCGTTTTCAGCGCGCCGCTGATCTGGCGAGGCTTTGCCTGGGTCGGCACTCAGCTCAACGTGCCAAAGCCAGTCCTGGAATTGGGATTTATCCTCTGGTGGGTCTTACCGGCGCTGGCCGCTGTCAGCGCCGTTCTCCACCAGCGCGCTGCCCGCGGCGGCGGCGTCCGGATTTTGTAGCGGCCGCCGTCCGCGGCGGGCGCCATTAGGTATCAGGCCACTGCTGAACAGGCGTGGTCAATAATACGAAAGGGAAACCATGTCCGAAGCATTCAATGAACGCCTTCGCCTGATCCGCTTCCGCCGCAAGCGCGAGCGCGCCAAATTCCGCGAGGAGCTTCGCATCATTCCCAAGTGGCTGGTGTGGACCTGCCTCATGCTCTACGTGCTGGCGCTCATCATCGGGACCATCGTCAATCTTCACAACATGCAGTCTGGCGATCCTGTCTTCCCGGACGACGCCTTCCGCAGTCAGCCGGAGCTCGCCTGTCTGGCGCTTGCCGGTGCCATTACGGGGGTTTCCGCGGTTCTCTCAATCTTTCTGTTTACGCTGGGCTATGTCTATCGCGACGCCAAGCGCCGCGGGATGCATCCCGCCCTCTGGACGCTGCTGGTCCTCATTCTCTCTCCGGCCTATTTCTGCATCGGCTTGATTATCTATCTGCTCGTTCGGGAGCCTTTGCCTTATACCTGCCCGCAGTGCGCAACCACTGTTTCCGCGCGCTTCAACTTCTGCCCCAACTGCAAATACAATCTCCACCCTGCCTGTCCGCAGTGCCAGCGCGAAGTCTCCGATGACGACAAGTTCTGCCCCTTCTGCGCCACCGAACTCCACCACGCCCCCAAGCCTCCCGCGGACATTGCCCCCATTAACAATCCCCTCCCCTAATTGATTGCCGTCCGACGTTTCAGGGAGAGCATGTTGGGTCGCGCCGGATCCGCGGGCGCGCCGGGATTTCATGCACTTGACGCCCGCGTCCGTGTTTCTTCTTCGCTCTGTACTTTCGCTCCTTCAGAGATCGCACCCAAGATCAGCTCCACAGCCGCCCGCGTCGTGGTTGGAGGCGCCTCACCCAATCGCCCAAAAAGATCGGGAAGGCCCAACGCAGTCTCAATGCAGAGCAAGACCTCAACGTGCCCCATCGAGTCCACCATGCCGCTTTCGATCCAGTCGGCAGCATCGTCGAGGGACAATTGCCCCGGGGGTAGCATCGATTGAAGACACCCCTCGACGATTTTTCGTACCCGCATAAACTCTGTGTTATTGGAAGTCATAATTTAGACTCCCAGAGACCCGGAAACTGGGGCACAGTTGATTGATTCCAGCCATGCCTTTTTGGGCAGTGGAAACAGCGAATCGAGCATGAGCCAGCAAAGTCCGTCCCTGTCGGGGCGGGAAAGCCCGATCCTGACAAACCGAACCGCACTCGAATTGATTTGCTGGCAAACAAGAGAATCAAGCAGCTCTTCGAGCTGCAATCGAGAGTGAGCTTGATCCTTGAACCGCTCCGCCAAGAGGTTGATAAATTCAGTCCACTCCGCATCAACTAGGGGCAGACTCTCAAGAGTCTCGCCGGATTTGAGAGCGAGTGCGACGCGAATCTTTGGATAGAAATGAAACGAAAAGCGGATGGACTCAATCTCGCACCCGCAGATGGATCGTTCTGCCTCCTCAGGGAGCACGTAGACAGCCTCTCCTCCATGGCGGCTCATGTATGCATCGCACCCAAACAAGCCTTTGATACATGTCGCTACTTCCGCTTTTTTCAAACACCTGACCAATTCACTCTCGCTGACAAAGCCCACTTTATGGTCATTTGCAGCGCTGCGATCCTCGGTATGCGGCGGTACCGCCAAGGAGACGGAGAAATCAAACGCAACTTTATCGGCACGCCGGTAGGGAAAGCGCGTCCACGCATACCCCCAGCGCGGCAATGGGCGCAACGAACAAAAATGTTCACCGCTTCGCTCCAGCCCTATGACGCAATAGCCTCGGCTCATTCGAGTGATCTCGCTTACGAGTAGTTCTGTCATCTGAGATTCTCTAAGCGGAAATACCCTTCCCCCCGCGGACCGGTTGTTTTTGCTTGTTAATTCTTAAGTGACGTACCCGTATATTATACTTCAAACGCGAGTAGTATTGGCAAATAACTTCGGCAACAAGTCTTCGGTGACACTTTTCTGGCCCAGGCTCGGAACACAGGAGCGCCACTGTGCCTCCGAACATCGAACGATCCAGCGATTGCGGGATTCCGCGTTCCCTCATCAGTTCCAGAAACGCAGCTTCATAGGCGGGCCAGTCCTTGGTCGCGCGATAGGCTTTGCGAATTTCCGGAGAAGGTGCAAGGCGAGGCTCATAGAAATAGGCTATCCCTGCCACCCGGGCCAGGAAGAATTCCAAATCCGGATATTTCGCAAATCCGGAAAGTTGTCCCGTTCTATTCTCACGAATGTCGATTAACCCCGTCACGCCCGCCTCCGCCAGCAGGCTGAAAAACTGCTCGGCCGTCTTACCGGCGAAGCCGATTGTGCAAATCGTCCCATCCATGATGTCTCACCAGGTTTCAAGTTCTCGTGCATCAATGCGAAAAGCGCATTTCTTTGACTGCGCGATATAGGCACTCTCCAAGGCAGCCTCTCGATCAACGGCAAAAAGAGACGCACCGGCTACCGCTGCCATTTTTTGCGCCTGCAACAATCGGTCTTCGGCTGAGCGTTGGGTTTCTCGGATTCCTCCCTTGCGAATGTGAAATGGTTCGATGCCCATCGCCACCAGCTCTGGACAAATCATCAAGAAGCGATGGCAGCTCAACGGGTCTTCTTCCGCGCACAGCAAGGCTAGATCATTATCTGCTAGCTCTCCGAGCACTCTCTCAATACCGGAAAGAAATGGACGAGATTTTCTGCGCGCCCGGTAGTCAACCAAGCCGTCGCCCCTGTATACCTTTGGGTCTTCCGGCCGTCCCCCGAGTTCCTCTCCCAGAAAGAGGTATCGAATCTTTGGCCCTCGCAGCGATCCCTCCAACTCGATCTGGTCAAACTGCGGAAATCTTTGGCTTCGCGGTCTGCTCCTGACGTCCACTAGGAGCTTGATTTCAAACCTCCGGAGAAGATTCAAGAATGCGGCAATTTCCATGGCCGAGTGCCCGAGCGTGAACAGTTGGTGGTTCATGAGCTATTCCGCCCTCATCGTGCCCACTGACTATAACAGTTCTATATATTATTGTAGAGTAATAAACATAATCACATCCACGGCCTTGTGAACTGCTGCCAGCGTGGCTGGGCCTGGTCGAGTTTACGCTCCGACGGCTGGTGGGACTTCTTGTTGCGCTGGACGGTGTTCGCGAGCACCGGTTCATCGCCGGGCTACTTCGTGACGGAGTTCTCCTGATACAACTCGATCTGCTCTTGCACGTGCTTGCGAAACTCGAGCGGATGCGAAATTCTCGGAAATGGCTCAGGACTTCCGCCCGTGCCGCGGACAGTCACGGTCCCGTAGCCCAGCATCCTGCCCCAAATGTCTTCTTCCACCCCGATGCTCTCGATTTTCGACAGCAGCAATTCGAAGGTGCGCCGCGTCATCATCCCCGTTTTGATGCAAACGCGCTTGTTGGTCACGGCCATCTCAATGGAGTTCTTCTTCAGCACCGCCGCGGCTTGCAACCCCCCGCCGATCAGCAAAAGCACGACTGCCGAGGCCAGCAACCATCCCTTCTCCTTGTACGTCGTGGCGCCCCAAATCAGGCCAATCGCCCCCAGTTCCAGCACAATCCCGATGACAAACGAACCAACGAGCACAACCCAGTGCAAGCCCGTGGCGTACAACACGCGCTCTCCCGGTATCAGGTTCTCCTCGACGTAACTCATCACCGCTCCTCGAAAACTTCCCTCTGCGAGCTTCGGTGCAGAAGTATCCCAGCTCGATTCACTGGTACTCCGTCAGAATCGAAGCCTATTCATAGCGCTCAACCGCGAGCGCCACGGCGTTTCCGCCGCCCAGGCACAATGCCGCTATGCCGCGCTTCAGGTTGCGCCGCTGCAACTCATAAAGCAGCGTCGTCAATATGCGCGCGCCGGACGCGCCGATGGGATGGCCCAGGGCCACCGCGCCGCCGTTCACGTTGACTTTTTCGGGGTTGAGGCGCAGTTGCCGCGTCACCGCAATCGCGGCCACGGCAAACGCCTCGTTCAATTCCACCAGGTCCACGTCTTTATCGCGGTCCCAGCCGGTCTTGACGAGCAACTTCTCCACCGCGTCCACCGGCGCCATCATCACCCACTTGGGCTCGACGCCGCTGACGGCCTGCGCCACAATGCGCGCCATCGGCCGCTTGCCCAGCTTCGCGGCGACGCGTTCGCTGGTCACCACCAGCGCGGAGGCGCCATCGTTTGTCCCCGGCGCGTTCCCGGCCGTCACCGTGCCGTCTTTCTTAAACGCCGGCTTCAGCTTCGCCAGCGCCTCCATCGTCGTGTCTTCGCGTGGCGATTCGTCGTACTTGATGACGAGGGGTTCGCCTTTCTTCTGCGGAACTTCAATGGGCAGGATCTGCGCCTCAAAGAAGCAAGATTTACGCGCGCGCACCGCTTTCTGGTGGCTTTCGAACGCAAATTTGTCCTGCTCTTCCCGCCCAATTCCATATTTTTCGGCTACCAATTCTCCGGTATTCCCCATGTGAAAATTCTCGTAGGCGTCCCAGAGGCCGTCCCAGATCATCGAGTCCACCACCTTTTGGTCGCCGATGCGATAACCGGTGCGAGCCTGCGGAAGCAGATAAGGACAGTTCGACATGGACTCCATCCCGCCGGCCACCACAATTTCGCTCTCCCCCAATTGCACGGCCTGAGCGGCGAGCGCCACGGCCTTCAGCCCGGAGCCGCAAACCTTATTAATGGTCATTGCCGCGACCCGCGGAGCGCAGCCACTCTTCAGCGCCGCCTGCCGCGCGGGATTCTGCCCCAGCCCGGCCTGCACCACATTGCCGAGAATCGCTTCGTCGACTAGCTTCGGCTCGATCCCAGCGCGACGCACTGCCTCGGCGACCACCCTTCCCCCTAGCTCGGGCGCGGTGAAACTGGCGAGGCCACCTTGAAATTTTCCAATCGGCGTACGGACAGCGGAGAGAATTACGGGCGTATCCATGGAAGAACCTCCGGACGAAGACGAATCGTTATTATACAACTGCGAGGCGAGGGGCACTGCGGGGGAGATAGTGCGAGGGCGGAGAGGCTTCCGCCCCCGCTGATCCTTTTGGCTCAGCTTGCCGCTGCAGCCGTTGGAGCGGTTTCGTCCGCGCTCGGTCCGTAAAGACCCGGCACGGGGATGCCCAGCAACCGGTAGTACACGGTAAGCTGCGCCCGGTGATGAATGATGTGATTCAGAACCATGCTGCGAATACACGCGATCTTCGGCATGGCCAGGATTTTCTGTCCGCCGGCCAGCAGCGTCCATTCTTTCATCATGTCCGCATCGCTTACGCTCGCCAGCGCCGCGCGCGCTTCCGCCGCATTCTTGTCAAACTCCGCCAGCAACTGCTTCTGGTTTTCCAGCTTTGGCGGCTCATAAGCAGGCCCGTTCAGCGGCGCGTAGTCGAGTTCGTCCGTCTTGATGGTCATTCCGATCCAGCCCGGCATCGTGGCAATGTGACTCGACATCCATCCCACGGTCCCGGACTTTTCGTGCGGCTTCCAGCCCCACTTATCGTCCGGCACGCGCTCCAGAGTCTTGCGCGTGTTCTGCATTTCCTGATCGAATTCCGGCAACATCGACTGTCCGATGGTCATTTTGACCTCCTTGTGTTTTCGCCCTTTCGGCGGCAATATCTTAGGCGAATAAAAAGCGAAATGTCAAGCCTTGACTCTTCTCCTCCACCGCCCCACAATCCCCCTCAGGGGCCCGCGCTTGCACGCTGCACCTTAGCGCTTGGGTCTGCGAAATGCCAGCCCCACGCGGCGAATTTTCCGCTGGCACCCGTGAAGGCGATCTCTTACCATGACGCACCAATTAACCACTTCCTACTTGAAGGATTCCATCGATCTCTTCCGTTACTACAAAAAACTTGCCGAACGCGCCATCGAACAATGCCCCGACGACGGCCTCTACGCCGCGCTCGACGCAGAATCCAATTCCATCGCCACAATCGTAAAACACATGGCGGGCAATATGCGCTCGCGCTGGACCGATTTCCTGACCACCGACGGCGAGAAGCCCGACCGCAACCGAGACACGGAGTTTGAAGATCCGCCTGAAACGCGCACGGAACTCCTGGCAACGTGGGAGCAAGGCTGGAAATATCTCTTAGACGCGCTCAGCCAATTGAGCGATGCGGACCTGGTGCGCACGGTGACCATCCGCACCGAGCCGCACTCCGTCACGCAGGCCATCAACCGCCAGATCGCACATTACATCTACCACATCGGACAAATCGTTTACCTGGCCAAGCACTTCGCCGCGCAATCCGGCAAATGGACCGCGGTCACCGTCCCGCGCAAGCGATCCGCCGACTTCAACGCCAGAGTCGCCTCCGGCCAGGCCTCCCAACGATAAGCGCGATGATCTCAAAGGCAACTCGTATACCCTAATCTCCGCGGCAATGTTACTCTCACGTTGAGAGCGCCATGACGAAACCTCACTACCGTGAACTTGTATTCGACGTTACCGAGGCTGAAGAGGGCGGATTTAACGCCGGGTGTGTCAGCGAAGGCATCTTCACCCAAGGCGATACCTGGGAGGATCTCCGCGCCAATGTGAAGGACGCAGTCGAAGCCTTTTTTTTCGATGGACCAAAACCCCAAGTCGTCAGATTGCGACTTTCCCAGAACCAGGACTGACGCAGGCCTTTCGAGTCAGAATATATGAGCATTTTCGGCTGGATAATCTGCGCGATTTTGGTTGTAAGTAGCAGTTTTTGCGGTCTTTGGAGCGCACTCTATTCGATGGAAGCAATAGAAGAGGTTAATCAGTTTCTGCCAAAGGATAAACAGTTCCCAACTATCTTCATCAACTTTGTCTACTTCGAGTTTCGCCGTGAATACCAACGTCTCTGTCCACGCGGCAAACTTCTTAAGCAATCGGAAAGAGCGGCTGGGCTAATGTTTCTCCTCTTCCTGTTTGCGCTTGCGGCTGGGCAGATATTTCACTTGTCCATTCCGACGTAGAAAAACGGCGAAAAATAATGAAGAAGACGCTATTTGAAATGGGCCAAGCTGAGAGCGGCGACCTGCAACTGAATGAGGCACAGCGCCGCGCGATTCAACACGGCGACGGGCCGCTTCTCGTGATTGCCGGCGCCGGCACGGGGAAGACCCGCGTCATCACGGAACGCATCCGGCATCTGCTCGAATCGGACGATTCGCTCCTGGGCGAAAACATCCTGGGCCTGACATTCACCAAAAAAGCCGCGGGAGAGATGAAGACGCGCGTTGTGAAAGCCGTGGGTGAGCGTGGGAAAGATGTGGTACTCGCGACCTTCCATTCCTTTTGCGAGACGTTCTTGAAAGAGGTGGACCCCAATCGCCTGGCGCTCGAATCCGTTGACCACTGGATCCTGCTGCGCCGCAATCTGGCGCGCTTGAAGCTCGAAAAGTACCGCCGCCTGGCCGAGCCCGGACAGTTCCTGAGCGATTTCATCTCCTTTTTTTCGCGCTGCCAGGATGAGTTGGTCTCGAGCGGAGACTATCAAGCGTTCGCCGATCAACTCGCCGCCGACCTGCAGGCTGAAAAACATACCTTGGACGAAGATACCTTCAAAGAGCGTGCGGAATACGTTGCCCTCCAGCAGGAAATCTCGCGCGCCTACCGCGCCAGCGAGGAGATCCTGCGCGAAAAGCGCTCCGTGGCCATTAATGGCCTGATTTCAGAGGCTGTCGCGTTGCTCAAAAAAGACTCGAAGCGCCGCCGCCAGCTCCAGGAACGCTTCAAGCACATTCTCGTAGACGAATTTCAGGACACCAACATAGCGCAACTGGAACTTCTCCACCTCCTCAGCGAGCCCTCCCGCAACATAGTTGTGGTCGGCGATAACGACCAGGCCATCTACCGTTTCCGCGGCGCCTCCTTCGGCAGCTTCAAGCTCTTCCTCCAGCGATTCACCGGCTGGAAGGAGGGTGAGGACTCCACTCCCTTTCGCGTGGCGCTCACGGAAAATTACCGCTCGACTCCGAACATCCTCCGCGTGGCCACGCAGGCCATCGGAATGAACGAGGTCAGTCCCGAATTTCCAAAAAAGGTCCTCCAGCCCAACAAAGCCGAAGGCGAAAAAATCCGCATCGCCGAGGTCGAATCCGCCGAAGCCGAGGCCCTATGGGTGTCGGACGAGTTGCAACGCCTGCATAAGGCCGGCCGTCGCTGGCGCGATTTTGCCGTGCTTTACCGCCAACATGCCCATCGCGACCACCTCGTCGAAGAACTTTCCCGGCGCAAAATCCCTTTCGTCATCACCAAACTTTCCATCCTCGAGCACCCCCTGGTGCGCGACGTCCTCGCTTATCTTCGCCTCATTGCCTTTCCGTATGACGACATCGCCTGCGCCCGCGTGCTCTCCGCCCCGGCATGGCACATGACGGCCGAGGACCTCGTGCGGCTCGCGGAACGCGCCGCAAAAAAGCGTGGCACCGCGCTCTACGATGTATTGCAAGCCCCGCAGGGAGAACTGGCCTTCGATCCGTCGCACGGCGCGTGCAAAGACCTTCTTGAATATCTGGGCGAGCAGCGCAAGACTCTCAAGCGCCGCACCGCGCGCGAAATTCTCGGCGACCTGGTGGAGTGGCTGGAAGTCCCCCAACGGGCCGCAGCCCAGGACCGCAAGTACGTGAACCAGCTCGGCCAGTTCATGCAAAGCTGGGAGCCCAAAAGCGAAACCCGCGGCCTGCCGGAATTCCTCGAATATCTCGACTACTTCGAGCAAGCCGGCGGCACCCTCAGCCTCGAAGACGAAGCGCCCGGCGACGCCGTGCAATTGATGACCGTGCACGGCGCAAAGGGCCTCGAGTTTCCTCACGTCTTCCTGCTGCGCCTCAATTCGAATGCCTTCCCTCCCAGGAACCGTTCGCCCTTGTTCGAATTTCCCCTTCAACTGATGAAGGAAGAACTGCCGCAAGGAGATTTCCATATCCAGGAAGAGCGCCGCCTGTTTTACGTCGCCCTGACCCGCGCGGAAGACCGCCTCACCATCACCACCCTCACCGAGAAAAAGAACAAGGTACCCGTCTTCATCGAAGATCTGGTGATGGAACCCGCCGTCAAGAAGCGCGACATCCTTCAGCTCGCTCCCAAAGTGAGAGTCGCCCCGGAATCCGAAAAAGCTGCACAGAAGGAAGCGGGCGCCAGCGATCTCTTTCCCGCTGGCGACGCCCCCCCGAAAATCTTCTCCCGCGTTGCCAAATGGGCCATGGAATTTCATCCGGCAACGCCGGAGCCGCTGAAGCTGAGCAGTTCGGCGGTCGACAATTACCGCAAATGCCCGCAGCAGTACGCCTTCAGCCACCTCTGGTCCTTGAAGGAAGGCCCGCGCGCAGCGCTCAGCTTCGGCAGCGTGGTGCACACCACGATCAAACGGTTCATGGAGCAATTGAAAAAGGGCGTGAAGCTGCCCTTCGAAGAGGTGCAGCGAATCTACGAGACCGAGTGGAGCTGCGCGGGCTACGAAGACGAATATCAGGAAGCCGAGTACAAGAAAGACGGGCTGGAGCAACTTAAAACATTCCATGCCGCGATGCTCGAAGCTCCCCCTAAAGTGCTGGAACAGGAAAAAGGTTTCGAACTCCCGCTGGAGAACGACGTGATCCTGACGGGGCGCATGGACCAGGTGAACAGCCTGGGGCGC
The DNA here is from genome assembly GCA_963734105.1 of Candidatus Acidiferrales bacterium. Taxonomy (GTDB): domain Bacteria; phylum Acidobacteriota; class Terriglobia; order Acidiferrales; family UBA7541; genus Acidiferrum. The sequence goes on from CAVTFW010000004.1 coordinate 175,527, forward strand.
AACGAAGTGGAAATCGTCGACTATAAAACCGGCAAACCAAAAAAGGACGCCGACGCGAGAAAAGATCTGCAATTAAGCATCTACGCCCTCGCCGCAAAAGAAATCTTCGAGTGGAATCCGTCGCGCCTGGTCTTCCACTACCTGCAGAACAACGCCACCCAAGTAACCACGCGCGACGCGAAACAGATTGCCGACGCCGAAAACATCGTCCAGGAAACCGCCGCGGACATTCGCGCCAAGGAATTTCCCCCCAAGCCCGGGTTCGCCTGCCGAACCTGTGCCTTCAAACCCATATGCCCTGCCCATGAGGAAGCACTGACCGGCAACGGGTAAACGGCGCTCGCGCCGAATTCCCGCACGCGTGGGCGTCACCACTGTTTACCCTGAGTTGCGAAAGGCTGGATTCCATCTTGGCAAGCTCCATCCTCCTCGCGAATCTGCCAAAATAAAAAGGCGCTCCGACGGGATCGGAGCGCCTCGAAATTGGAACCTGCACGGGGCCGGATTACTTCATCATTTTCTTCGGGGCCTTCTTCTCAGCCTTCTTCGCTTTCTTTGCCATTATCCTTATTCCTCCTCGTGTTCGCTGCTCGGGCGCGGAGAGCGTACGCCATGCAATCCTGCCCACTGACTTTCCTATACGGGCAGGGAATGCGACTGTCAAGTGGATTCCAAGAAAAAATGAGCGGGCGCCCTATTTAGAGGGCACTGTCGCGAACGTGCCGCCGTAATAGCCCTTGCGCGCGAGGATGGTCAGGCCCTCACGCTTAACGCGCACCTCGATCGAGTGGTAGTCCACCTTGCTATCGCCCTGCGGCGAGTACCCCAAGGTGTACTGATTGCGGGCCTCTTCGGTGATACGGGAGTAAAACTCGGAAAATGCATCCTGCTTCACGCCAAAATAAATGTCGCCCCCGGTATCGTGGGCATAGCTCAGCAGCCGATCGAATTTGCGGTCGAAGTAGGCGTTGCCGGTTGCCACGCTATACACGATGATTCCCTGCCGCAACAGTTCCGCCCGCACTTCATCGTATTTGTGGGTATTGAATTTCGCGCCGTTCTGCCCATCGGAAATGAGCAGGATGATCTTGCGGCGCTTCTTGCTGTCGCGATCCTGCAGCAGCAGCGCGGCGTCGTACACCGCATCGTCCAGCGCCTTCGTAGGCTGGCCCTTAATGGCTCGCAACGTTGGGTCATTCACCTGCGGGGCGCCCGGTACGGGAATGCCGTTGATGGTCGGACCTCCGAAAGGGTCGCCGGACGGGGGAGCGGAACTCTGCGAGGAAATCTCCGTGCGGCGCAGTTCGGTGACCAGTTTGTCCTGGTCCTTGGTAAACCCATGGCCCTCATGGAAGAACTGGTCAAACCGGCAGACAAATGCCTCGTCGCTCGTGCTCATCCCCGCCACCAGCGAAACCAAGCTCGGTTCCACCTGGTCTGCATCCTTTCGCTTTAGATCGTTGTCAATCAGCACCACCATGGAGATCGGCATGGTATCGGTGACAAATCTGCGAATCACCTGCTCCACGTCATCCTCGAAAATTCGAAATTCGTCCTTCTTCAGATCGGCCACTAGGTTGCCGCTTCTATCTTTGACAGTGACCGGTACAACAACTTCGGTGGTGACCGAAACGATCTTCGGCTGCTGAGCCGGCTTTGCCGGTGGCGCAGTGAGACGCCCCGGTGCCGGGCTTGCCGGAGGGGGTGTAGGATTCTGCCCTTCAAGGATGGCGCCACCGAACAAGAAGGCGGAGGCCAGGACAACGTAGGCGATTTTTCGTGGACATTTCATAGTCTTGGAGCCAAACTTTCCAGGAACAGAATGGTCACATACACTCCGGTAGTATTAGTAAGACGCATCCCGCAGGGCGGCTCGTTGCATCGAAGGAGTACGTATCCAACCGGCGGCGCGAGACCATCGGCTAGGACTGGGCGCTCTCGCCCGCCGAGCCTGGACACCATTAAGGATACCGGGAAACCGTGAAATTCGGGAATCTGAAGATTGCCATCATGAAAATCATCGCCATGCGCAGTTTGGCCTGCCTCGCGGCAATGGCCCTTGCCGTTCCTGCTCTCCCCGAAGGACGCCAGTCCCAGGGTCAGAACCAGTCCCAGGGTCAGGGTCCGGTCATCAAGGCGGAAGTGAACCTCGTCAACCTGTTCGCCACCGTTCGGGACAAGAACAAGCGCATTGTCACCGACCTCAAGCAGGACGACTTCCAGGTCTTTGAAGACAACAACTCGGAAAAGATCTCTTTCTTCTCCAAAGAGATGGATCTGCCCATCACTCTCGGTCTGCTTCTGGATACTTCCGGCAGCGAACAGAATAACCTCGGTGCGATTCAAGATGCCGGGGCGCGGTTTTTGCGCCGCGTGATGCGCAAGGGCGACGAGGCCATGATCCTCTCCTTCGACACCGACGTGGACTTGCTCGCCGACTTCACCGACGACCACAGCATTCTGGACCGCGCTATCAATAAGGCCCGCATCAATACTCCCGGTGGCGGCTATATTGCCGGCAACCCCGGGCCGGTGGGCGGGCAAAACATGGTGGGTACGGCGCTCTACGATGCGATCTATCTCGCTTGCGGGGACAAGCTGAATGGCGAGGCCGGGCGCAAGGCGATTATTGTTGTCACCGACGCGGAGGACGAAGGCAGCCGCGTGAAGCTGGAGGAAGCGATCGAGTCCGCCCAGCGTACCGACACCGTCATTCATGTCTTGTGGGTCGTGGATCCGCGCTATGGCGGCAATGCCACCGTCGCACACCGCCTGGCGGATGAAACCGGCGGAAGGATGATCCCCGTGCGCTCCGAAAAGCACATCGAAGAAGCCTTCGACCAGATCTCCGAGGAATTGCGCAGCCAGTACACCCTGGGCTACTACCCCACCAATACCGCGAAAGATGGAAAATTTCGCAAGGTCCGCGTCGAGACCGGCAATCACGAATACAAGGTTTTGACGCGCAGGGGCTACTACGCTCCCAAGGGCTCCCGCGGCTGAGCACCTCTCTCACATCGCAAAAAGCGCGCATTGACCAGAAGCGAGGCCTTGGCTAGTATCGCAGGGAATCGGTTCTGACCCTTGCAACGCGCCCCATGCCCAACGAAATAATCGGCCACTATCGAATCCTCCGGCCAATCGGAAGCGGCGGCATGGGATTGGTGTATGAAGCCGAGGATACGAAATTGGGCCGCCGCGTCGCCCTCAAGTTCCTGCAGGAAGGCAGCACCCGGGACAGCGCGGCACTGGAGCGATTTTTGCGCGAGGCCCGTTCGGCTTCCGCTCTGAACCATCCGGGCATCTGCACCATTCACGCCATCGAGGAACACGAGGGCCAGACCTTCCTCGCCATGGAGTTGCTGGAAGGCGAGACGCTGGACAAAGTCCTGGCCCGTGGCCCTCTGTCGGTTGCGCGCACCGTTGGAATCGGCATCGAAGTGGCGGACTCGCTGGACGCCGCCCACAAAAAAGGCATTCTTCATCGCGATATCAAGCCTGCCAATCTATTCATTACGGAGCGCGGCACCGCCAAAATTCTCGATTTTGGACTCGCCAAGCTGTTGGAACCGGAAGGTTCCCTCGAAGGCACAACCATCTCCCCATCGCAAGACACCCTTCTGACCAGCCCCGGCACTACCGTCGGCACCATCGCTTATACGTCCCCCGAACAGGCTCGCGGCGAACTTCTCGATGCTCGCAGTGATCTGTTTTCCCTCGGTTCCGTGCTCTACCAGATAGTGACCGGCGCGCTTCCCTTCCCGGGGCCCACCAGCGCCGTAATTTTCGGAAACATCCTCCACAGCGCCCCGGTCTCTCCGGTGCAGCTCAATAACAGCGTTCCGGGCGAGCTCGAGCGCATTCTCAACAAGCTCCTGGAAAAAGAAAAAGACCTGCGCTACCAAATCGCCGCCGAAGTGCGCACCGATCTGAAGCGCTTGCAACGCGAACTCGAGCCCGTCCGGGTAGGTTCCGACCCAAGCGTGTCCGCCACTCGCTCGTCGAGCAGCACGGTGAGCGCGGCCGGGAGCGGTTCCTTTCCTCCTGCACCGGTAGGAGGCCCGGCTCAGTCTGGAAGCGGCAAGATCCTGGTCGAAGCGGCGCAGAAAAACAAGATCGGCGCCGGAGTCTTCCTGGTGGGCTTGCTTGCGGTGGTTGCCGTCGCAGGCTACGGTTTGTACAAGCTGGTGCACAAGGAACAGAAACCGCAACTCGCTGCATTCGAAAAATTCACCATCGAGAACGTCTCCAATAACGGCCACATTTCTCAGGCAGCTATTTCTCCCGACGGGAAATACCTGCTCCAGGCGGTGGAAGAAAGCGGCTTGCAATCTCTCTGGCTGAGGCATATTCCCACGGGAACAAATAAAGAAGTCGTGCCACCGGCGGCGACGCACTACGACGGACTCACCTTTTCCCCGGATGGCAACTACATCTACTTCGTCCGGCGCGAGGAGACTGAAGAGGATATTTCGAACCTATATCGTGCGACCGTCCTGGGAGGCGAACCACACGTATTGGTTAAGGATGTGGATAGCCCGATCTCGTTTTCTCCGGATGGCCAGCATTTTGTGTTTTTGCGCGAACTGCACAACGCCCCGATCTGGGATCTCCTGTTGGCCAGGAGCGACGGAAGCATTGAGAAACCAATCTTCAGCGGCCATCCGCTGCAGTCCGATAGCCGCGTGCCTGCTTGGTCGCCGGATGGCAGCACGATTGTGATTCCGATCGTGCAGCCCACACGGGACGCGATTGGAGGTTTTCTGGCGGTTGACGCGGCGACCGGCCAGGATCACGTTGTCGGCCTCTCGCCTGAACGTATCTACTACGGGCCAGCGTGGATGCCCGACGGGCTTGCGCTGATCGCCAGCGCTTCCCAACTTGAGGCGGGACACATGCAGGCGCAAATCGGATACGTGAACTATCCCGACGGCCAATATCGCGCTTTGACCGCCGACACCAATAATTATGGGCAGTTGGGGATCGCAAAAGACGGCAAGACCATCGTGGCCATCCAGAGCAAAATTCGCTTCTCCTTAAGCGTGGCCCCGGCAAGCGATCCGGACCAACTGCAGCCCATTCCTCTGCAAACCCAATTAGTACCGTGGCGCTGGAATTGGATGCCAGATGGCCGGCTGATTCTCCCGCTGGCTGGGGACCTGAAGGCAGTTTCCGCCAAGGGTCAGGAAACCACGCTGTACTCAGATCTCAAACACGTTCCGGATCAGGTAAGCGTTTGCGGCGCGGGGCGCTACATCGTGTTTCGCCAGATAGGCCGCAGCAGCGTAGCCGCTGCCAATTTGTGGCGCACGGATCTGGACGGCGGCAATCAGAAGCAGTTGACCACCGGCTTGAATGACCAGGACCCAACTTGCGCGAAGGACGGAAATTGGGTCTATTACGTGGACAATGCCGACAATCGCTACGTAAAGCGCGTCCCGGTGGATGGCGGCTCGCCGGAAACGGTGGTGAAGTACGCCGTCGGATCTTATGCTCTCTCTCCCGATGGAAAAGAGATCGTTTCTTTTGAAGTGCGCGAATTGGACCACAGGTTGATGTTGCGGATCGACAACGTCGAAACGCAGCGCATGGCCTACGCCGATATCGACCAGCGTGCTCTGCCCTTTCGGGGAGATTTCCTACGCGCCGGATGGAAAAGGGGTCGTGTACGTCATTCGCGAGAAGGGCGTGGATAACTTGTGGTTGCAGCCGCTCGACAGCAAGCCACGACGCCAGCTCACGCACTTCAGGAAGGACAGGACGTTTCGCTTTGTGTTTTCGCCCGATGGCTCGAAAATCGCCATGGAATACGGCGCAGTGGAATCCGACGCCGTGTTGCTACACGACGAGAGAAAGTAATCGCGCCTGCCGTTGCGGCGAATCAGAGTTGAGACGCGCGAGTCCGGCGCCGCAGCTCATTTCTAAAGATCTTCAAAAATGCCCTGCGGCAAAATGCGCAGCTAGTTCGCCGCGCCCGCAGGTTTGACGCCCGTCTCCGGGTTCGGGCGCGCGTAATAACCGAGGCGCGCGCGGACCTGGTAGCCCTTATGTTCCGGGACGTCGATCCTGATTTTGTGGTACCGGCCGTCGAACGCGTGATTGCTCGGATTGTAGGCCATGGAATACTGATTGCGAAGTTCTTCGCCGATGTCCTGAAACGACTGGTCCAGGTCGTCAACGTGGTAGGGATAAAACGGCCGGCCACCGGTCTCCTCGGCGAGATCTTGGAGAATCTTGTCGCCGTCCGTAAGGTGATACTTGCGGTTGCCGGTTTTTTCCTTGCTGGGGTCGTCCAGCGTCACCCACTGCGTGCTCGTGCTGATGGTGTAGATCACCACGCTGGTAAGCTGCGCCATCTCGATGGCCTCCGCGCGCGTGTGCGTCGAGAGGTTGTCCTCTCCATCGCTGATGAGGATCATCACGCGTCGCACGACATCCGGCTGGTCGCCGGGAGGCCGGGGCGGATGGCTCAACTGATTGTGGCAGGCCTCGTAGATGGCATCGTAAATAGCGGTTCCGCCCCCCGCGCGCGTCCGCAGGATCTGATCGCGTAGTTGCCCGGTATCCCCAGTAAAAGACTGGACGAGTTGCGGTTCGTCATCGAACGTCATGACAAACGCCGCATCTTTAGTCCGCCTCAGGACGCTGAACAGGAAATTGTTGGCCGCATCCTGCTCGAATTTCAGGCGGTCCCGGATACTGTTCGAGGTATCGAGCAGCATGCCGATGCGGAGGGGAAGATCGCTTTGCTTGCTGAAGTAACGGATGTCCTGCGGAACGTTATCGTCGAATACCCTGAAATCCTGTTTCTCGAGGCCGGGAACCAGCTTATTGCGCCGGTCCAGCACGGTGAGGAGCACGTCAACTAGATTTACCTGCGTTACGATCTGTGTCTGGCTCTTCTGCACACCTTGCTGATCGCTCGGGGATTGGGCTGGAGGCGCCGCGGGTGCTGGCTTGGCCGGTTGCTGTTGCTGTTGCGCAAAGATGAGCGCGGCGCCGCACATGACTACGGCAAAAAGCAGTATGAGTGATTTGGTTCGCATCTCTTCCGATTATAGGAAGCCATTCAAGGCAGCGTCAATTCGCGATTGCGTCGCTCCGGCGGCGGAAGCGAGCTTCGCCAGATATTCCCGGAGATCACTGGGCAGCGGCGCAGTGAGCTCGACCGGCTGGCCCGTGCGCGGCTGGGCGAAACCGATCTTTGCCGCATGCAAGAAATTCCTGCCGAGTGCGGGCAGCGTGGTGCGTCCCACGCGCAATTGGCCCGCGGCGCCATACAGCGTATCGCCCACAACAGGATGGCGGAGCGCGGAGAAGTGCACTCGAATCTGGTGCGTGCGGCCCGTGTGCAGTTGAATCTCGAGCAGGCTGGTGGAATCGATCCGGCATAACACCCGCCAGTCCGTGCGTGCCGACCGCGAATTCGGAAGCAGCGTCGCGCGCTTGGCGGTCATGCGCGTCCGCCGGTTCGGATCGCGGGCGATGGCCAGTTCGATCCGGCCGCGCTCTCCCCCCATTTGTCCCTGAACCAGGGCAAGGTAAATCTTCCGGATTGCCCTCAGCCGGAAGGCTTCGGAGAGCTTCGCGTGCGCGAAGTCATTTTTGGCGACAAGCAGAATCCCGGAAGTTTCTTTGTCCAGCCGGTGCACAATGCCGGGGCGCAATGGATCATCGGACTGCGCCAGGGACTGGCCGCGCCCCAAAAGCGCGTTCACCAGCGTGCCGTGGGAGTTCCCCGCCCCGGCGTGCACGGTCATCCCCGCAGGTTTGTTGATGGCGAGCACGTCCTCGTCTTCGTAAAGCACATCCAGCGGAATCGCTTCCGCCTCCGCGCGCAACGGCGGTCGTTGCTGCGGTTCCACTTCAATCACATCGCCCACGCGCACTTTGTGCGAGTCCTTCGCCGCCTTCCCATTCAGCAACACGAGGCCCGCCTCGATCAACTCTTGCGCGCGTGTGCGAGAGAGTTCCTGACAGTGCGCGGCGACAACGCGATCAAGCCGAAGCCCCGATTCTTCCGATGAAACCGAGATCTGAACCGCCGGTATTTCAGCCACCAGGAGAGTGTACCGCGGGAGGCGCCCATACCACAGCCGCCGAGGAAATGCGTTCCCTCAGGATTTTTTCATGAAACGCGGGTCAAACCCAAAAGTGGCCGGCTTTCCGACGATGAGCTTGTTGAAGTCTGCATGGGCGGGGTTCAGCAGGAAATTGCTTTCAGACGGGATAACTGCACTTGGCACCCGCAGCACAGCTGAGTTCCCTTCCCTTGCCCATTTATCACCCAGGTGTCGAGTTGCCATTGAGGCAGGTTGCGCGTGCCAGTTTCTCGGAAGGCTTAATTCTTCCGATGCATTCAGGTGTATGACCAGGTTTTCTTCGATGGTGACGGGGATGGCCAAATACTTCGCAAGTAATTTTTCGGAGTCCAGGTGCACAAGGATTTCCAAAGCCGCCAGGGCCAATGACTGCGCCGTATAGACAATCGCTATCCCGGGAGAGTTCCAACGCCCCCCGTAGCGCCGGGCGCCCTCTCCACTGAAGGCTTCTTTCGCGAATCGACGTTGCACAATTCGCCAGGCAACCAAACTCAAGGAAAAACACCGTGGGCGAGCTGGCCGATCAGGTTCCTTACTTCTTGCGCACCAAAATCAAACACGGAATAACTCAGTGGGGAGTTAAAGTCGAGTGCCTTGCGCGGAGTTCGGAGCCACTTGACTGCTCCCGGTGCATCCCCATCGAATAGCTCTACTGCCAGTTCGAAAATCCTCGAAACTCGGAGCAACCGTTCGGATTCATCGCGCGACAGACGGCCGCTGGCCTTCCTTCGAGCCAGAGTTCGCGGCGGTATATAGAGAAGCGAAGCAATCTCGGCTACCGGGATGCCGCTCCGTATCGAGAGAGCCTCGAGGGCCCTAAACGGAAATCCCTCCTGCACTTTCCGAATGATGTCCTGAATGCCTTCCGCGGACAAGCCCAGACTCGATCCGGTGGAAAGAGAACTGGCGTTGCGGTTTGCCGAACGGCGCGTCGCCGTCTTTTGCTTGCGAATGAGCGCTTGGCCCATGATTTAACTATGCAGCAGCTTCGCCACATTGTCAATTATTTTACGCCATGTGGCATGGGTTCTACGTCAGATTGCCGGAACCCGCGAGCCGGCCGTACCAGTAGCCCGAATCCTTGATAATCCGCCTCTCATCGCGAAAATCCACGTAAACCAGCCCGAACCGCTGCGCATATCCCTCCGCCCATTCGAAATTATCGAGCAAGCTCCAATGGTGGTAAGCGCGAACGTCCGCCCCATCCTTGATCGCGCGGCCCAAAGCGCTCAGGTAGCCGCGCATGAATTCGATCCGCCGCTGGTCGGGAATCCGCCCGTTGGCATCCGGCGAATCCAGATACGAGCATCCATTTTCCGTAATTTCCAGCACCGGCTTGTTGAACTCCCGCGTGATTCGCATCAATAGGTCGTGGAAACTGTCCGGCCAGACTTCCCACGCAAAATCCGTGAGTGGGCCTTCGGATGCTTCGTGATTGTGAACACCTGTCGCCGCTTCTCCCGCGCCGACAGGGATTGCGGAAACGAGCTCCCGCCGGTAGTAATTGATCCCCAGGAAATCCAGCGGCGCTTTGCAAAGTTCCATGTCGCCCGGCTTCACTCCCATCGCGTCGTAGGGATTCTCCCCCACAAACACCTTGGGGTATTCGCCCTTAAGCGCAGGGTTCAAGAACCAGATGTTGCCTATCCCATGGGCGCGATCCGCCGCGGCCTTGTCCTCGGCGCTGGACGTGGCGGGCTCGCAATTGGCCATGCTGAACGCGGTGCCCACTCTGAATTTCGAATTGACCGCCTTGATCGCACGGAAGGCCTGTCCTTGCGCGACGTTCACCACATGCGTCGCGCGCAGCGTCGCGGCAAAATCGCGGCGGGCCGGCGCGTGAACTCCCCGGCCGTAGCCCAAGAAAGTGAACACCCACGGTTCGTTGAAGATGCACCAGTCCGTAACGCGATCGCCGAGCGCGCGCGCGACCATTTCGCAATAATCCGTGAACCGGCCCGCCAACTCCCGGTTCGGCCAGCCCCCCGCATCTTCCAGCGCTTCGGGAAGATCCCAGTGATACAAGGTGGCCAGCGGCCGGATATTCGCCTCGCGCAGCGCGTCGCCGACTCGTTTATAGTAATCCAACCCCTTGGGATTGGGTTTGCCCGTCCCGTCCGCTTGAATCCGCGGCCACGAAACGGAAAAACGGTAGCTCTTCGCGTTGAGCTTTTTTGCGATCTCTACGTCTTCCTTGTAACGGTGGTAGGAATCGCAGGCAACGTCGCCCGTGTCCGCGCCCTTCACTTTCCCCACCGTGTGCGCGAAGCGATCCCAGATGGATTCGCCCTTGCCGTCAACATTCCAGGCGCCCTCGATCTGATAGGACGCCGTTGCCACGCCCCACACAAAATCCTTGGGGAATTGAAACGGTACGAACAGATTGTGCGCTTCCGGAAATCCGCCCGGGATACGCGCCGAACCCGGGAGTGAACTCACCGCCGCTACACCGATCATGCCGCCGAGAAAATCCCGCCGGGACATGCCGCTCAAGCGAGGAGCCATGGAACCCTCCATTGATTTAGACGACCGATTGACTATTTATGAGTTCACGGCGTGCTGCGGACGGAATAATACATCAAAAACGATCAAGATGGCTCCGATTGTCACCGCGGAGTCCGCCACGTTGAAGGTGGGCCAGGGATTGAAGATATGCCAGGGGAGGAATTTCAACCAGACTTGTAGAAAATCGGTAACCGCGCCGTGAACGATACGGTCCGTCACGTTGCCGGTGGCGCCCGCAAGCAGCAACGCCAACCCTGCGGCGCTAAACGATCCCAACTGACGGCCCGCCACCAGCAGCCAAGCGATGATTCCGATGATCACCACCGATCCAAAAATCAGCAGGTAAGGCAGCGTCGTCGATGAGCCGTCCGCAAAAAAACTGAACGCGATCCCCGGATTCCGCGAGTAGATGATATCCAGGAAGTTTGCGATCACCGCATGCGGAAAATAGTTCGCTGGACGCGATTCAATCCAAGCCTTACTCGCGCGGTCCAGAAATACCACTCCCAGCGTGAGCCACAGCCAGCGCAGCCGGTGCGGGATGATCATGAGGGGAAGGAAGTAAAGGATGGGAAGGAGGTAAAGGAAAAGAGACAGAGCGTCAAACTCTGCCTCTCTCCTTTACTTCCTTTACTTCGTTTATTTCCTTTGCTTCCTTTCATTGGCCTCCTTCGATTTCCGCGATGGCTTCGCTGCACCGCTCGCAAATCGTGGGATATCGCGAATTCTCCCCAACGTGCGTTGAAAAGTTCCAGCACCGTTCGCACTTTTTCCCATCCGCGCGCTGCACGCTGACTTCCAGGCTGGGCACGGATTCCGCCTTGTAATCGGCGGCACCGGCGCTGATCAGCTCCACCTGCGACACGATGAACAGCCCCGGCAGGAGCGGCGAATATTGCTTCAACTTGGCCTTCAACTCCAGGTCCCCGTTGAGCAGCACCTTGGCTTCCAGGCCGGAGTTGATCAACTTCTTCTCATTGCGCGCAATCTCGAGCGCTCTCAGCACCTCTCCCCGCACCCTGCTGAGCAGCTCCCAAGTGTCCAACTTTGCCGGGGCAAGTCCCGTGCGCAGGTCCGCTTCCTCCGGAAACAGGGAGATATGCACGCTGCCCGGCTCCCCAGCCATCTTCGGCAAAAATTTCCAGATCTCTTCGGTGGTAAAAACGAGAGTCGGCACCGCCAGGCGCACCAACGCGCTGGTGATTCTCCACACGGCCGTCTGCCCGGAGCGGCGCGATTTGTTCTTCGCCGCCTTGGTATAAAGCCGGTCCTTTAGCACGTCGTAATAAAACGCGCTCAGATCCACCACGCAGAAATCGTGTATGGCGTGGTAGATCCGGTGGAACTCGTACGACGCATACCATTCCCGGCAACGCTTCACCAGATCGGCGGTCCGCTCCAGCATCCACTGATCCATCTCGTCCAGTTGCCCGTTCGGCAAGGCATCGCGCATGGGATCGAAGTCATTTAGGTTGCCAAGCGCAAATCGGAACGTATTTCGAATTTTCCGGTAGGCCTCGCTGAGCTGCGTCATCACCCGGTCGCTCATCTTGACGTCGGCCTGATACTCCTGCGAGCCGACCCACAGCCTCAGCAAATCCGCGCCCCACTTGTCGCAAATCTCCGCCGGCAGCACGATGTTGCCCAGGGATTTCGACATCGGGCGCCCCTGTTCGTCCAACGTCCAACCGTGTGTCACCACCCCGCGATAGGGCGCCTTGTTCCGCACACCCACGGCGATCAGCAACGAACTGTGGAACCACCCCCGATACTGGTCCGGTCCTTCCAGATACACATCCGCCGGCCATTCCTTCCCCTTCAAGACCGCCAGGTGCGAAGACCCGGAGTCAAACCACACATCCAGAATGTCGTTTTCTTTGCGCCATTTGGTCCCGCCACACGGACACTTCGTTCCTGGCGGAAGCAACTCTTCCGCCGAGTGCTTATACCAGGCGTCCGCGCCCTCTTTCTCAAACCACTTTATGACATTTCGCAGCGCGCCGAAATCCTCCAGCCGCGTGCCGCACGCATCGCAATAAAAAACGATAATCGGCGTGCCCCAGAATCGCTGCCGAGAGACGCACCAGTCCGGGCGCTTCTCAATCATTTCGTACATGCGGTCCTGTCCCCATGAGGGGATCCACTTCACCTTAGGGATTTGATCCAGCGCCTCCTGCCGAAGAGTTTCCTTCGCACCTTTCGCGGCCTGATCCATTTTGATAAACCACTGTTCCGTCGCCCGGAAAATCACGGGATTGTGACAGCGCCAACAGTGCGGGTAACTGTGCTTGTATGGGTGGTTGGCGAGCAAAGCTCCGCGGTCGCCCAGGAGTTTCACGATGATGGGGTTCGCGGCGAAAACATCCTTGCCTTTATATTCCGGCAATCCTTCCAGGTACACGCCCCGGTCATCGAGGGGCGCGTAAATCTCCAACCCGTACTTCTGCCCGGTAACAAAGTCGTCCGCACCATGCCCCGGAGCGGTATGCACAATTCCGCTTCCCTGATCGAGCGTCACATACTCCGCCAGCACACCCGGAACCTGAATCGGCAGAAAAGGATGCTGGAATTTCATCCCCTCAAACTCCCGGCCCTTGTACGTGCCCAACACCTCGGCCTGTTTGATTTCGCAATCCGCCTGCATAGCCCCCACGCGCTCCGCGGCCAGGAGCAATTTGCCCTTTTCCGTTTGCACCACCACGTATCCAAAATCCGGATGAAACGCCAGCGCCCGGTTGTGCGGTATCGTCCAGGGCGTGGTGGTCCAGATCACGGCGGAAACATCGGAAGCAATCTTGGCGGCCTCTCCCCTCCCACCGCCGGCAAGTTTGAACTTCACCCAGATCGACGGACTGGTGTGATCCTCATACTCGACTTCGGCCTCCGCAAGCGCCGTATTGTCGTAGATGCACCAATAGACCGGCTTGCGTCCGCGGTACACATAACCCTTCTCCGTGAAGTCCAGAAACGTGCTGGCGATTGTGGCTTCATACCCCGGGCTCATCGTGAGGTAGGGATCGTTCCACCGGCCGAACACGCCGAGGCGCTTGAAATCGCGCTTGTGCTGCTCGATGTATTTGGTGGCATAGTCGCGGCAACGCTGCCGGAATTCCGCGGGCGGCACTTTGCCCTTGCCCCCAAGTTCCTTCTCGACCTGCGTCTCGATCGGCAAACCATGGCAATCCCATCCGGGAACGAACGGCGCGTAGTGACCCGCCATGCTCTGGGACTTCACAATCATGTCCTTCAGAATCTTGTTGAGCCCCGTACCCAGATGAATTGTGCCCGTCGGATACGGCGGCCCATCGTGGAGTACAAACAGCGGCTTGCCTTCGCGGGCTTTCAGGATGCGCTCGTAAAGATTCGACTCCTGCCAGGCGGCCAACTGCTTCGGTTCGTTCTGCGGCAAACTTGCCTTCATGGGAAAGTCCGTCTTCGGCAGGTTCAGAGTCTTCTTGAGTTCCAGTGGTTCGGACATAGCTGCAGTTCGTTAAATCCCTTCTACGCCGCCACTCCCTGAGGGACCGGGCAAAGATCGCACGCCTCTGTTGTACGGCGGGAAACTTCGGAAAGCAGTGTAACAACGTATGTTACAATAAACGGTGAAGCTGTGTCAGCCGTCGTGGCCGCGCAACCTTTCCAAGGCGGCGCGAATCCTAACGGTGGGTGAACTTTTGACGGATTTCTCGCGTCTAATGGACCAGAGGGACAAAAGTGCCTGGATTTATCAACCTCCTTCCCGATGAATTGAGCAAGCCCAAGCGCACGGGGCCTGCCGAGATTATCCCCATGCCCAGTTCGGCTCTGCCGGACTTCGGCACGCCCGCGCTCCTGATCCCGGACAATTTCTGGTCTAACCTCAAGCAATTCCTCTTCGAACGTCCGGTCAAAATAATCGAGCGCGGCGACGTTCCCTTCACGAAGAATTCCTTCGGAACAGGAATGTTGGACAACCTGAAATTCTTCTTCTCAGCGCCCGCGGCTTCCAAGCGGCCTGTGAATAAGGGCCTGGAAGTTGACTGGGGCGGAAATTTTGGTGGCTTTGGCGAGCGTTTGAAGGATTTTTTCAATCCGCCGAAGCCCGCGGCTCTGCCCCCGGGGATTAAGGCCGTTAAGGTAAAGGATATTTGGTCGAAAGATGAGAATTTCGGTTGGACCCAAGCCATCGCTTTCGCCGTGCATGCGGGCGTAGTCGCGTTGCTGGTGACGCCGTTCATTATCGGCCTGACGACTCCCACAAAGGCAAAGAACAAGTCGGCGATCGACGTAACGCCCCTGGATATCTCTCCTTACATCAGCAAATTGCCTGCCGGAACGGACAAAGCCGGCGGTGGTGGCGGTGGTGGCGATCGCTCTCAGTTGCCTCCCACTAAGGGTAAGGCTCCTCGTTTCGCTATGACGCAGTTCACGCCCCCAACCGCGGTCATCAAGAATCCTGATCCAAAGCTGGCGATGGATCCGACTCTCCTCGGACCACCGGACCTGAAGGTAGCCAATCCCAATCTCTCTAACTTTGGCGATCCCATGGCTGCGTCCGTGAACATGTCCAATGGCCCCGGCGGTGGCGGTGGTATCGGGACCGGCGAGGGTGGCGGCATTGGCAGCGGCAGCGGAGGCGGTCTGGGCCCCGGTGAAGGTGGCGGCACGGGCGGCGGATTGTTCCACGCTGGCGTGAACGGTGTAGGCATGCCCAGTTGCTTCTACATGCCGAATCCACCGTATTCCGAGGAAGCCCGCAAGGCAAAATACTCCGGCAACGTGCTGGTCGAAGCCGTCGTCAACCTCGATGGCCACCTCTCGAATCTAAAGCTGATCAAGACCCCCGGACTTGGCCTCGACGACAACACCATCACCACCCTGAAGACCTGGCGATGCAAACCGTCGATTGGGCCCAGTGGCAAGCCTGTCCCTGTCATCGTTACCTTCGAAGTCAACTTCCGCCTCTACTAGCCACCGTTCCGAAGCGTTCGATCAAGTGGATTGCTTGCCATCGCCGCCCCTGCCTTCTAATTCTTCTCCGCAAGCGGCCGGCAAAATCCAATGCTCATCTTCCCTCCAAGGAAGCTTACGCGTTGTACCTTCCAGCGCTTCGAGCAATTCTTCCACGTTGTCATAGCGCAGCCCCGCGGGCAGCCCCAACGGACGAGCCTGCACAAGGAACTGGTTCCTCCGCGGCCTTCCGGAAAGCATCAATCCGATGCGCAGAAAGTGATTTACCACAACCTTGACCGAAGGGCCGAATCGCCGGATTTCGCTCGCAGCAGTTTGGCAACATCGTCGTCGAGTGGGAAGATTGTTCGCACATCATGATCTTTACATGATAGACATCATGATGCCAACCGCCCGCTTCCCATGCTGCTCTCCCTCTCCGGGGATGGGCCCTTTTGGACAACCGTCGCCGCATGGCGCCTGTTTCCGCGCTCAAAAATCTGCTACGATGAGGCGCATGCGACATCCCCTGCGGTCTCTTGTGGCTCTCGGCGTTTTCGCTTTTTTTGCTGCTTTGCTCGCAGCCCAAGGTGGGACCGGTTCTGTAGAGATTTCCGCGCGCATTACTCCCACCGGCGCGCGCCCGGAAGTCGTGCGCCAATTTGAGCTCTTCATTTTGACCAGAAGCTTCGCCGACGTCGTGAAGGAGATCGAAGGGCAGGATGTTCTTCCCTCGAAGGAATCGTTCATTGACGGCCTGAAGGTTTCCCCGGAACTAAAAAAGTGGATGAAGGCCCACGATGTGATCGACCTGAGCGGACCCGACGTGGACCAGTTGTTTAAACCCGATGACATCATAAACGTCCCTGAGCTTTTCGACGCATATATGCGCGCGAATTCCGGCGGTGCTACGGTCGGCTTCCCCAATCCGAAATACCGCACTGCCGACAAGGACTCCAACCCCGATCGCTACCAGAAGCAAAAAGAGGAATACCTCGCCGCCATCAAGAAATTCCTGGAGACCCATCCTTCCAGCACGCAGGGCACGGGGACCGAACTAGCCGCTTTCAGCCCCAAGTTTGCTTGGGACCGGATGCATGCAGATCATAATCGCAGGGTCGCTCAATTGGCTCCGGAAACCGCCCAGGTGAAATACCTTGCCGGCAAAGCGGAGACGGATCTGGACGGTCGCGCGATCGTCAGCGGATTGCCTCCGGGGAACTACTGGGTCAGCTCCCTCGGTATGGATGCAGCTGCGGGCGACCGTCGCCTGGTATGGGATGTGCCACTCAAGGTGCAAGCCGGTCAGACCACCCATTTGGAACTCAGCAATCTCAACGCCGTCGATCCCCGCAGGGCCACTGCCCCGTAGTCCGTTCCGCACGGCATGACCGGAACTTGGGTTATGCTGCTGCCATGGGCTCCCCGCTGCTGTGGGTTGGCTTCAATCTTTTTGTCCTCCTCGTCGTCGCCCTGGACCTGGGTGTATTCCACCGCAGAGCCCGCAAACTCAAAGTTCGCGAAGCCGCGTTTTGGAGCGCGGTATGGATTGCCTTGGCGGTGGCCTTCGGCTATTTCGTCTGGCACAGGTACGGAGCGCAGCGCGGGCTGGAATTTTTCACCGGCTACGTCATCGAAAAAGCCCTGAGCGTGGACAATCTCTTCGTTTTTCTGGTGATCTTCCGCACCTTTCAGGTGGACGAGCAGGTTCAACACCGGGTCCTCGCCTGGGGGATTTTGGGCGCGCTGGTGATGCGCGGAATCATGATCGCCACGGGCGCCGCGCTCATCGCCCGTTTTCTCTGGATTCTCCCGGCCTTCGGCGTTTTCCTCGTTTACACCGGACTGCACATGCTCTGGAAGCGCGAAAAACAGATGCATTTCGAGAAGAACCCCGTCTTTCGTTTTGCCAGCACCCACCTGCGCGTCAGCAAGGAGTATCACGGCGGAAAATTCTTCGTCCGGCAGGCCGGGCAGCTTCTGGCTACCCCGCTGTTCCTTGTACTGCTGATGATCGAGATTTCGGACGTCACCTTTGCGGTCGATTCCATTCCCGCCATTTTCGGCATCACCCGGGATGCCTTCATCGTTTACAGCTCCAACGTCTTTGCCATCCTGGGCCTGCGCGCCCTTTATTTTCTGCTCTCGGACTTGCTCGCCTTTTTGCGCTATCTTGGAATTGGCTTAACGCTGGTCCTGCTATTCATCGGCGTGAAAATGGTGCTGGATCCTTGGTGGCACATTTCCGTGAGCCTTTCTCTTGGCGTCGTCGGGGGAATCCTGCTCCTCGCAACGCTTTTGTCTTTGAGGGCCGGGCCGCGGAAGGAACCTGGCGGCGCCCCGGCGTAGCGTAAGATTGCTGCCGCACGTCGAAAGTGTGTGAGCTAAATTATGAACGATGCAGTGAAGCTGGCGATCGAAGGAATGAGTGCAAGCGATCCCGAAGCCCGCATGACGGCCGCGACGGAAATTCATCATCTCGGCCGGGCCTTGGCGGATCATGCTGTATTTCCGTGGTGGGATGACCCAGAGTTGTTCTCGCTCCTCGAAGGTGGCAATCCTTTTGTGACCATCGGCCTGGCCGTGTCACCGGGGCGTTTCCAGCAAATTCGCGAAGCCAATGGGTCACCCCGCCTCGCCGAACTGCCCCCCGACCAGGATGCGCAGGAATTCGAACTGCACCTTCCGGGAGGTCTGTCGATGGACGTCCTCACATCAAAGGACCCTGCCGGGAGCGGCGCCATCGCCAAATACCTGCAAAAGTTTGGCGATGGCATTCAGCAGGTGGAATTTCGCTGCCAGGACGTGGATCGCGCCACGCAAATCCTCCGGCAGAAATTCGCCTTGAATCCTGTTTACCCGGCAACCCGCCCCGGCGCCGACGGAACCCGCATCAATTTCTTCCTGGTTTCCGCCCCCGGCGCAGACAAAGTCTTGATCGAACTCTACGAACCCGCTCCCCGCCTCGACTAGAGCTTTCCCGACGCTTTCGCGTGTGTCGGCGCTATCGCCGCACTCAGTACCTCCCCCGCTCGAAATACCTCGGCAACGCTCCACGCCTGTGCAATGCATCCCGCCGGTCGAAACGGGGCGTCGCCCGAAAAGATTTCTCCCAGCGAGCCCACCCCGCCGCTGCACACGGTTCTCCCAAACGGCTCAAGGAAGCTCTGCGCCACCGCAGCGTCCTGATAGACGCGGTAATGCGCCACCACGAACGGACCTAGCAGCCATCCCCATACCGTGCCCTGATGATACGCCGCATCGCGCTCTCGCGGTCCTCCGCCATATTCGCCTTTGTACCCAGGTTCGAATGGCCCCAAGCTGCGCAATCCATGAGAAGTCAACAACTGTTGGGCCACCGCGTCCACAACCGCCTTCCGCTGCGCCGGTAAAAGCGGGCTAACCGGAAGGGAAACGGCAAAAATCTGATTGGGCCTCAGCAAAGCATCCTTGCCTCCCGATGGTGTGTCGATCACGTCATAGCAACAGTTGCGCTCCGCGTTCCAGAATTTCTGAAAATTGCGCGCGGCCTTTTCCGCCAACTTTTCATACCCCTCGCTCGGGCGAACCAGCAAGCGCGCAAAATCCGCCATGGTATTCAACGCGTTGATCCACAGAGCGTTGATCTCCACCGGCTTCCCGGTCCGCGGCGTCACCACCCAGTCCCCAACTTTTGCATCCATCCACGTCAATTGCACTTCCGGGCTTCCCGCAAAAAGCAGTGCGTCCGCGGGATCCACCTTGATGTTGTAGCGTGTGCCGCGAACATGCGCATCGATGATCTCGCCAAGCGCCGCAAACAATTCCTGGATAAACTTCAAATCCTGCGTGGCCTCAAAGTATTGCCGGAGGGCTTCGAAATACCACAGCGCTGAGTCCACTGCGTTGTACCCGGGCACACTCCCCGCATCGGGAAAATTATTGGGCAGCATGCCGGCGTCCACATACCGCGTGATCGAACGAAGAATGTCTCGTGCGATTTGAGGCCGGCCCGTCGAGAGCGTCAGCCCAGGCAAAGCGATCATCATGTCCCGGCCCCAGTCGTTGAACCACGGATAGCCCGCCAGGATGCTGTGCCCATCGGTTTGACCGGGAAACGAGCGCTTCACGATGAATTGATCCGCCGCTAGCACGAGTTGCCAGAGCCAGCCAGGCTCCTCCTCCGCGGACACGGCGCATGTCTTCCCGTGCTGTGTCTGCCAGGCCTGAAACAATTTCAATTCGTGGTTCGCCTGCAGTTCGCGCGCTTGCTCACCGTCCAAAGATGCATTCTCCTCCGTGCTCAGGACAATGGTCACGCTTTCTCCGGCGCGAAGCTGGCAATGAAACTGGGCGGCATGCAGGCGATCCTCATGGTCGTCCAGCCCGCGCGCGTGTTCCGCGGGAAGAAAGTAATCGCGATACCACTCGTGTTGCGCGCTCCAGGAGGCAGACGCGCTCTTCAGATAAAAAGGTATGGCGCCCTCAAACGCCACCACCCGCAAGCCACGTTCCATCGGCTCGACGCTCATCTGCCATTCGCTCGCGTGAGTCGTATTATGAAAATCGCGGTAATTCACAAGCACTTTGCCGTTGAGATCGATCACCGCGCTGGCCCGCAGGAGGCGGAACTGCACGTAGGTGGTATTCTCTCCCTGCTTCATCCAGATGCGCTTTTCCAGCAGCGCATCCCCCAGCGCGTAGCGCCAAACGGGCTTGGATCCCTCCAGGTGAAAACTCTCCATCTGCAGGTAACCGTTGGGTGAAATGAACCCGTTCACCCATCGATTGGTCGCCAAGTGAAAATTGTTCCCCAGATAGCCTGCGGTTTCATCGATCCCGCTCACCAGCATGGTGCGCTTGACCGGGGGCTGCAGCGCCGCGACCAGCAGCCCGTGATATCTTCGCGTCGTCGTGCCCGCGACGGTTCCGCTGGCATACCCCCCGAGCCCGTTGGTAACCAGCCACTCGCGCGATTCCGCGATCTCTGGTTCGCCGCAAACTTCTCTGCCGAATTGCACTTCCGCGAGCAACGTCACGCTTCACTCCCCACTCTGCTCGAGGAGCTTGGCCACCAGCCCCGTCCAGCCGGTCTGATGGGAGGCACCGCGGCCGGAGCCATTGTCTCCATGAAAGTATTCGAAGAACTGAATCAGGTCGCGCCAGTTCGGATCCTTGTTGAATAATTCGTTGTTTCCGGCAAAAGGACGCCGGCCGTCTTTGTCGCGCAGAAAGAGCCGCGTCAACCGCCGGGAAATTTCCGCGGACACCTGCCAGAGGTCCATCTCGTTGTTCGACCGAGCCGGGCATTCAATCTTGAAATCCTCGCCATAGTAGTGATGAAATTTCTGTAGCGACTCAATCAACAGGTAATTCAGCGGAAACCACACCGGTCCCCGCCAGTTGGAGTTGCCTCCGAAAATTCCCGAGGACGATTCGCCTGGCTCGTAATCCACTCGGCTCACGTGGCCATCAACATTCACCATATAGGGGTGGTCCAGGTGGTAGCGGGAGAGCGCGCGTATCCCGTACGGTGACAGGAATTCCGTCTCGTCCAGCATCCGCTTCAGGATGCGCTTCAGTTGCTTCCGGTTCGCCAGCGACAGCAGCCGCCGCACGCCCCGCGGAGAGCGTTGTGTCATTTCAATGTGTTCCGGCACATCCGCATGATTGTCGATGAACCACTGCATGCGCCTCTTGAATCCCGGCAGGCGATCCACCGTTTCCGGCTCAAGGGTTTCCACCGCAAACAGAGGAATGATCCCCACTATCGAACGGATTTTCAGGAGGTGGTCTTCGCCGTTGGGCAGATGCAGCAGGTCATAATAAAATCCGTCTTCCTCGTCCCACAGCGACTTTCCCTCCTCACCCATGTCGTTCATCGCGTGGGCGATGTGCACAAAATGCTCGAAGAACTTACTGGCCACGTCTTCATAGGCCAAATCTTCCTTGGCCAGCTCCAGCGCGATCGCCAGCATGTTCAGGCAAAACATTCCCATCCAGCTTGTCCCGTCGGACTGCTCCAGGTGGCCACCCGTGGGAAGCGGTGCGGAGCGGTCAAAGACTCCGATGTTGTCCAGCCCGAGGAAGCCCCCTTGAAAGACGTTCATCCCCTCGGGATCTTTCCGGTTCACCCACCACGTGAAGTTCAGCAACAGTTTATGGAAAACTCTCTCCAGGAATTCCCGGTCCGCCACTCCGCGCATGCGCCTTTCGATCTTGTACACGCGCCACACGGCCCAGGCGTGCACCGGCGGATTTACGTCGCCAAACGCCCATTCGTACGCAGGGAGTTGCCCATTCGGGTGCATATACCACTCCCGCAGCGGGAGGATGAGCTGCTCCTTTGCGAAATCGGAATCCACGATCGAAAGTGGGATGCAATGAAACGCCGTGTCCCAGGCTGCATACCACGGATACTCCCATTTGTCGGGCATGGACAGGACGTCGTCGTTGTAAAGGTGCGTCCAATCCTTGTTCCGCCCGTGCCGGCGCGACGCCGGCGGTGTAGGCCCGGCGGGGTCGCCATCCAGCCAGGTTTTCACGTCGTAGTGGTAAAACTGCTTGGACCACAGCATTCCAGAGTACGCCTGCCGCATGACCATGCGAGCATCGGAGGAAAGATGCTGGGGGATTCGCGATGCGTAAAATTCGTCCGCTTCTTTCTTCCGCTGGTTGAAAACAGCGTCAAACCCCGCACCGAAGTCGCTGGTCCGCGGCACTCCTGGCATCGCCTTCCCATCGCCGGGACCGGCTGCGGTTCCGATCGTCGGCAGTTCTGGATCCAGGCCACCCAATGGATCGATGTCCGTCAGTCTCAACTTAATCGTTGCGGATTCCCCGGGCGAGAGATGGAACGCCGAATGCGCTGCCATTTTCGTGCCGGACATCGCCGGGTTTACGGCCTGTTTATTCCCATGAATCAGGTATTCGTGAAAGGCGTCCTTCACGAAGGGAACGCGTTCCCGGTAATTGAACAGCTTCACGTAGTTGGTCTCATTCTCCGTGAAGAGTAGCTCCGCTGCTCCCGCCCCGATCAGCCACCTCTTGCCATATTGCCAATGTTCGACCTCCGCGCAAACCGCGCCGGAAGGTTCCACGGCCTTGCGCACCGACGGCCGGCGCAAGTCTTTTCCCCAGGACCACGTATTGCGAAACCATAGCGTCGGCAAAAGGTGCAGGTCCGCCGCCTCCGGCCCGCGATTGAACACCGTAATCTTGATTAGAATATCTTCCACGTCGCATTTCGCATATTCGACGAACACGTCGAAGTAGCGATTCTCTGCAAATGCACCGGTGTCCAGCAGCTCGAATTCGGGTTCGCTCCGCCCGCGTCTCCGATTCTCCTCCAGTAGCCGAAGATAAGGGAACTCGACCTGCGGATATTTGTACAGCATCCGCATGTAACTATGCGTGGGCGTCGAATCCAGGTAAAAATACTGCTCCTTCACATCTTCGCCATGGTTGCCCTGATTCCCGGTCAGGCCGAATAACCGCTCTTTAAGGATGGGATCGCGTCCATTCCATAGCGCTAGTGCGAAACAAATCAGCTGATGGCGGTCGCACAGGCCGCCAATGCCATCCTCACCCCACCGGTAAGTGCGCGCATGCGCATGCTCAAACGGGAAAAATTCCCACGCGGCTCCGTCCGCACTGTAGTCCTCGCGTACCGTGCCCCACTGCCGCTCCGATAGGTATGGCCCCCAACGCGTCCAGTATTTCTTGCGTTGCCGGCATTCCTCCAGGCGCTGATCTTCCGTTGTCACGGGTCTGGCCATAGATGTCCCCTCGAAGCTACACAGGCACTCATGTTCGCATCTTGGCAGACGCGAGGACCAGCGGCAACTGAGATTGCTTGCCCGGAGTAACAAGGGGCAAGCCCAGGAACTGGCAGGGGCGCGATCGCTCGCAAGTTGCGCTGCTTCCGGCACTCCGCGTTCATCGCGCTTCTATTTATCATTACAACACCCATAATCTCAGAGGCACTTTGCTCCGCCTCCCGCATTCAAGTATCGTTGCCGCGTACAGAAGCACTTTCGGATTTCGACGACCGGGTAGGGGTGTGAGAACCCTGCTCACGGATGCGTCTCCTCGACCCGCCCAGGGGAAGGGATCGTCGTTCAAATTTTGCTTTTGTCCTAATGAGTTTCTTGCTCGTTCCATCGTTGAGGAGGCGTCATGAGAAGAGGTCCCCGTCCATTCGCGCTTGCGGCTGTCTCGCTCCTGTGCATTCTGGTCCTGGCTGCGTGCAACTCCGCTCCGACATTGAAGTACATCACGATTAGTCCGACCAGTGCGACCACTAGCGTTGGCAACACCCAACAGTTCACGGCCCAGGCCTATTTCAGCAATGGCACCATCACGAATGGCACGGCCCTTGTGGCTTGGGGCTCGACAAATCAGACGGTCGCGACTATCTCCTTAGGCGGCCTCGCCACCCCCCTCGCCCCTGGCACCACCACCATTACTGCCGCCGCTGCCGGCACAACGGGGGCTTCCGCTACTCTTACTGTAAATCAGCTTAGCTCGATCACCGTGTCGCCAGCCACCGCAACGATTGCGGTTGGCGCCACTCAAAATTATACTGCCTCGGGTACCTTCGCGAATCCCGGCGGGACACCCACCACGATGGATGTCACCAGCCTGGCTACTTGGACCTTGGGCACACCCGCGGTCGCGACGCTCAGCAACACGGGCAACACCCCGGTCATGGCCACCGGTGCCACCACGGGCACCACGTCGGTTTTAGCCTCTCTCTACGGCGTGACCGGAAACGCCACCCTGACCGTTAGTCCCCCGGTTCCTGTGTCCCTGCAGATTACGCCGGCGGCTCCCACGGCCGCCGTCGGCAATGCTCTCACCTTCACGGCGTTAGAGCTCCTTAGTAACGGCAACACCCAGCCGCTTACAGGGACGGTCACCTGGAGTTCGGATACCCCGGCCACGGCCACGATCCTGGCCGGCTCCGGCATCGCCGCTGCCCAGGGCGTAGGAACCGCCAATATCACCGCGTCCGAGACTTCCTCCAGTGGTCCCCTCACGGGAACTACGCTCCTGACGGTTACCACCGGTTCCGCCAAATTCGCCTACATTGCCAACGCCAACGACCTTGATATCCAGTGGTACGCGGTCAATACGGCCACCAGCCCTTATCTCACCGGCGGCGGGAACACGGGTAACGCTGGATACCTCCCGGTACAGACGGTCCTTCATCCCTCGGGCAATTACTTGTACTCGATTTCTTCTGCGGCCGCCATTTACACCTATGATATTGCTCCTGCTTCCTCGACGACTCCCGCTCCGGGGACTCTGACCTTAACTAACCCAACACCGCTGCCCGTCGGCGTATCGGGCGACGACTTGTGGGGTGTAGTTGACCCCTACGGACGCTTCATCTATGTGTCGGACGACGGGCTCTCTGGTGGCCCGAGTACAATTTACGGATACCAGATCAGCCAGACCGATGGCTCGCTCACACCCATCGCTGGTACTGGCGCCTCGTTTAACACCAATTTGAATGCTCCGCAGTCTCTCGTCATCGACCACTCCGGCACCTACCTCTATGCCGTGAACCAGGGCAACGGTACGGTGAGCATCTACACAATCAACCAGACAACAGGTGCGTTGGCCGCACTCGCCGGCCAAGCCAGCATCGCCACCGGCAGTACTCCGGAAAGCGGGGCTCTGCATCCATCCGGCGCCTACCTCTACGTTGCCAATGAAGACAACACTGTCTCCGCATACTCCATCGATACCAGCACAGACTCAACCGCTGGACAGTTGACAGCTCTCTCCGGCAGCCCTTATACCATCGCCGGCGCCGTCGATGTTTTCAACGTGCTCGTAGATCCCTCCGGGAACTTCCTTTACGTCCTCGACGCCGGATCAGCAAACGGCCAAGTCTACTCGTACAACCTCTCTTCCGGAGCGGTCGGCACAGCCGTAGGGAGCCCGGTTGCAACGGGTGCTGTTCCTTTCAGCTTTGCCATTGATCCGACCGGCGTCCTCCTCGCGGCCGCCAACAGCTCAGACGTGCCTGGCGATATCTCGCTCTTCCCAGTTGCGAGTGGTGTCTTGGGTACCGTCACAACTGTGCCTTCCGACACTGCTGCAAGCCAAAACAAAACTGGCAGTGAGCCCTTCTTCATCGTCTTCTACAACACGCCATGAGCATCGGCCACCAATAACGAAACTCGTGCTGGGTTCCTTCTCGCAAGATCCCAGCACACCTCAACCGCGAAGGGGATGGCGCAAGCCACCCCTTTTCCATTTCTTGGCATGAGTTGCCAAGCCACCTCTTGGGCTTCCACGGGAAATCCGCCGCTACTTCAAAACCCGCGTAGATTCCCGCACCACAAGCTCCGCGGGAATCTTGCGCCGCACCACGGGGATGTCCTGCTTCTGCTGCACGGCTTTGATCGCGTCCAGAATGATCCCCACGCTCATCGAGCCCATCGCCTCCATTGGCTGGCGTACCGTCGTCAACGATGGCGCGGAAAGCCCGGCCTGGGCAACATCGTCGAAACCAATCACCGAGCAATCTTCCGGAACGCGCAGGCCCTTGTTTTTCAGCACTCGCAACGCCCCCAAAGCGGTGATGTCGTCGTACGCCATCAATGCCGTGAACGTTCTTCCCCGCCGCAGCAATTCCGCCGTCAACTGCGCTCCGGCTTCAAAGCTGGAATTGGGATCGAGCGATTCCGGCAGCTCCACGATGCCTTTTGCATCCAGGCGCAGGCCCACGGACTGCGCGAAACCGCGAATGCCCTTCCAGCGCTGCCCGCTGCTGGCCAGCGCTTTCGGCCCGCGCAAAAACGCGATCTCGCGGTGGCCCAGCCGGTAGAGATGCTCGAGCGCCAGTCCGGCCCCGCTTTCGTTTTCGACGGAGACCGTGCTGACGCTGTCAATCTCAAACGCTCGTCCCGCGATCACCGTGGGAACTTGCCGCTCCGTTAAATCCGCGAGCACCTTGATGTCCGTCATCAGCCAGTTGGCGATGACGATCAGCGCTTCCACGCGCCGGTCCAGCAGCATTTCCAGGTAGCGTTCGAAGCGGTGCGGCTCGTTGCGCGCGTCCGCCAACAGCGAAAGATAGCTCGCCTGGTACAGGGCATTTTCCAAGCCGCGCAGGATCGGCGTGCAGAAGGGATCGGTAATGTCGAAGACCATCACGCCAACGATGTTGGAGCGCTGGCTGCGCAGCGAGCGCGCCAGCGGATTCGGGCGGTAGCCCAGGCGCCGCGCGGCCGTTTGGATCCGCTCCTTCGTCTCCGCCGGGATGTAGCGCGAGAGCGGCGCGTTGTTCAGGACAATCGAAACCGTGGACGCCGAGTAGCCGCTTTCCCGGGCCACATCGCGGATGGTGGAGGCGCCACTTCTATGCACGATCTGTTCCTCACTTTGGCGCGGGATATTCGTAGCGCAAACTGCCGGGCATGCGATCCGAGCGCGAGCGCGTGTTGTATTCGAACTCGTAACCGAGATGGTCCGCATCCACCGGATATTCTTTGCCCTCGGGGTAGGGGTAAGCGATCAAGCCGTGCCTTGGCAGCGGTTCTACCGTGAAGGCATTGGCGGCATAGAAATCGAGATCCTTTTCAAATCCGTCGGCGTAGAAAAAATAATCGCGCACCCAGCCGGCGGGCAGCGCCGCAAGCCCGGCGGGGTCGAACTCCAGTTTCACGCCTTCGCCGGAGCTGAACACCGCGAATTTATCGTCGGAGCTGTCCAGCAACTTCTTCACGTCGCCGTAGCGCGTGTAATTCCCCGCGGCGCGCGCGTAGGGGCCGGTGGGGCTGCGATGCGTGTAGGAATACACCGTGTCGCTGGCCGGATGCAGGCGGATTTCCCGCGGGTAGCCGAGAAACGCAAGTTCGGCAGTCACCAGCGGCACCTCGCTCACGCGCACATCCTTTCTCTCCGGCGTCTGATCGATGCGCACCGCGTCCCAATAAATTTTCAGGTTCGTCACAATTCGGATGCGCCGCGTGCCCGCGGGAATTTTCCCCGTTAAGTCCGTGACCATCGTCCGCGCCAGCCCCGCGGGGAAACCCATGTCCTCCACGACCCGCACCCATTTGCCCTGCGCGTCCTGGGCTTCCACGTACGGCGCGATCACCTTGATGCCTGCCTGGTCGGCGGAGTACATGGATGTCGCGGTGAAATAGTCCGTATAGCCATCGAGCAGCAGCCGCAGCGGCTTGGCCGCGTCCCACGCCCCGAGGTCGAGTTCGATCCAGTGCAACTTGGCAAAGCCCGCAAACGGCAAGCCTTCGAAATCAGTCACGTATTTGCGATCGTGTTTGGACAGCAGCGGCAGCACGTCCTGGCCGCGGTCATCCCACGCGCCCGCGGGCACCAGCGCATTCTGCGTGGCAATCACGCGAAATTCCGGAAACGGCGGATTGCTAACAAAACGCTCGTTCGGATTCACTTCGATCTTGCCCGGGTGATCCACGGCCACGAGCCTCACCTGGTCCAGATACACCGTTTCTTCCATCGGCTCCATGAACCGGAAACTCAGCAAACCGTTCTTCGCGCGCACGCTTTTTGTCGGGACCTTCAGATATTCATCGGAGTCGGGAACGTCGCGTTCGCCCGGCGCGATCCAATGACCAACGACGCCGGGGCCAATCATATCGGCTATGAACTCGTATTCCTTGCCGTTCCATGAAAAGAGAATCGGGCAGGAACTGCCGCGGCGGTCTAGTTCGCCAATGGAATGCGTTTTGTTCGCGGCAAGATTGACTTCGTCCTGCGGCACCCCGGTGGGCCAAAGCAGCCGCGCCGCGTCAGTCACTTTCTCCTCTCCCAGTCCCACCAGTAGCGCTCCCGAGTTCCGGCTGAAATAACCGGATGAACCGGCGATCTCGAATTTCTGATACAGCGCCCCGGCGTACACTTCGATTTTCGTACCGATGCCGCTTTTGTTGTCGTTTAACGCCTTCAGGTCGATCTGCATCCAGTGGTTGCGGTTCGCGCCTATATTTTCGAGCACCACGGGCGCGCCCCCCGCTTGCGTCACCACCAAATCCGGGCTGCCGTCGCCTTTCAAGTCCACAACCGCCACTCCCCGCGGCTGACTCAGCTTCACGCCGTCGAGTTGTACTTTCTTCGTGACATCGGCCCAACCCTCGTCGCCAAGATTGCGCAGCAATCGAATTTCGCCGCCATTCGCGCCTTCGCCGACCGCCACCAGGTCCAGCCATCCGTCGTTATCGTAATCAATCGGCGCAACGCCCCAACCCTGCTTCCACCCGAAATCCGGCAACGCGACGCGCTCCAGTCTCTTGCCCTGCACGTTGCGCCACAGACTGATCCCCGGTGGGCCCGCGT
This sequence comes from Candidatus Acidiferrales bacterium, assembly GCA_963734105.1. GTDB lineage: Bacteria > Acidobacteriota > Terriglobia > Acidiferrales > UBA7541 > Acidiferrum. Next base: position 204,377 of record CAVTFW010000004.1, read on the forward strand.
GCGTGAACACGAGGTCCATCCAACCGTCCTTATTGAAATCGAACACCGCGACTCCCACGGCCGGAGGCAGCTTTTCCTTTGCAAAATCGATTGCCGGAAATGGCGTAAATCTTCCTTCGCGGGGATTCAAGTAGATGGCCGCGCCGCCGGCGCCGCCCGCAAAGACAAAATCAATCGCGCGATCATTGTTGAAGTCCGTGACCGCAACATCCGCCCCCGTGGCATCCACACCCAGCCCGGATTCCTCGGAAACCTCGGTAAACGTGGAATTCCCGTTGTTCCGCCACAACTTGTTTTTTCGTTTTTCGCCGCCCTCGCCATCTGTGGACATCGTGAGATACAGGTCGAGATCGCCGTCGTGGTCGTAGTCCACGAACGCGGCCGTGACACAACCCTTATCGCGGCGAATGCCAACCTTCTCCGTCACATCGGCGAATTTCCCTTTGCCCACGTTGCGGAACAATCGCACGCCGCCTGCTTCGCAGACTGCAAGATCCGTCAACCCATCATTATCAAAATCCCCCGCGGCACACCCAAAGCCGGCGCCAATTCCGGCCAGTCCCGCCTTCGCCGTGGCGTCTTCAAATCTGCCGCCTCCAAGATTGTGCAGCAGGTGGCCATTTCCTTCCCCGGCGGCCACGAAAAACAGGTCGGGCTTGCCGTCGCCGTCATAGTCGAAAACACAAACGCCGTTGCTTGCGCCCACCGCGGCATCCGCTCTTGCCGCGCTAACAAGCCCTACGAGCGGATTCGCCGTGTAACGCACGGGAATTTCCGCAGGCGCGGTGCTGCCCGCCCCATGAACAAATTCCGCCAGCGAAAATTTTCCCTGGTCGCCATAGCCGGCGCCAAACGGAGTTCCCAAATGCTCCGACGTAAGTTTCTGGAAATGTTTCATGCCCTCGCGGGCGGCATCGGTTTCTCCTTTGCGCTGGTAAGCGCGCGCCAATCCGAATTGCGCCGAAGCGTGATAAGGAGCGATGGCCACCGCCTTCTTGAACGCCACGATGGCTTCGTCGTAGCTCTGCGATTGCGACAAAAGGAAGCCTTCGAAATAAAATGCGTCCGGCTCATCCGGCGCGATTTTTTCCACGTGCTGAAACGCGGCGATGGCCTTCTCCGGCTCCGCCGAATCCTTATAGGCCAGCCCTAGGTTGTACCAGGCAAAGGGGTCGTCCGGCAGTTTACGGGAAGCCTCTTCCAAAGCGGCGCGGGCCTGCTCCAGTTTCTGTTGCGCCAGGAGCGAAATCCCCAAATTCAATCGCGCTTGCTCGAAATTCGCATCCGCCGCCAGCGCCTGCTCGAAATATTTCTGCGCGTCCGCGGACTTCCCCTGGTTCATGCTCGCCACCCCAAGGGTGTTCAGCCGCAGTGCAACCGGTGAAAACGTCTTGGCCGCTGCCGTTTCAGCCGCCTTCGGCTCCGCGGGCGATTGCGTGGCGCGCGAATAAAGCGCCGCGAGCAAAAGAATTGCCGCGACAAACAATAGGCCACCGGCAAAGGAAGTTCGCCGCACGACTCTCTGCATCAATCCCATGGAGGAAAGCTCTTTCTGGACGCCCGCCAGCAAAAGAAAAGCCCCATCGCCCCAACGATTGTCCGGGCTGCCTTATCTATCGTCAACCGTTTTTGTAGAGCGTTCTCGCGCTCCGCTCTCGGACTTGACCGCCGCTGCCCCGGCCTTTACCTTGCTTCCGTGACCTTATGACCACTCCTTGTTTCTTTTCAATCGGAGAAACGCTAGAGAAATTCGCACGGAAGGAAATTTCGCCCGTCGATATCGTTACAGCGCATTTGGAGCGCGCACGGGAATTGCAACCCAAGCTGAACGCCTTCGTGCACCTTGATGCGGAATCCGCTCTGGCGCGGGCGCGCAGCGCGGAGGCGGCCCTCGGGCGTGGAGAAGCGCTTCTGCCGCTGAGCGGGATTCCCCTCACGGTGAAGTCCTGCATCGACGTAGCCGGCTGGCCCTGCCCCGCCGGTTCCATGTTGCGCAAGGATTATGTCCCCACCACGAATGCAACGCTGGTGGCGCGCCTGGAGGCTGCCGGCGCGATTCTCCTCGGCAACACCAACACGCCGGAATTCCTCATGGCCTACGAAACCGACAATCTCCTTACCGGAAAAACCTGTAATCCCTGGAACCTGGCGTATTCCGCTGGCGGCTCCAGCGGCGGCGAAGCGGCTGCCATTGCTTCCGCCTGCTCCATGGGCGGAGTCGGCAGCGATGGCGGCGGCTCCATCCGCACCCCCGCGCATTGCTGCGGAATCTGCGGCCTGAAACCCACTCCCGGCCGCATTCCGGCCACGGGACATTTTCCGGCGGGCGGAGGCGCGTTCGGATGGATCGGCGTGGTCGGCCCGATGGCACGAACCGTTGCGGATCTTCGCGCCTTATTCCAGGTGATGGCAGGCCCAGATCCGGGCGATGCACTATCCGCGCCGGTGCCCCTGCGCCAGATTCCGGCTCAGGAACTCCGCGGCTTGCGCATCGGCATTCTGGAAAATCCGGAACTCGGCCGCGCCACTCCGGAAACGCTTTCTTCGATTCGCCGGGCCGCGCAGCATCTTTGCGATCTCGACTATCGCGTCGAGCCGCTCGCCCTCGAAAAACTGGATCGCGCCCTCGAACTCTGGTGGTTTTTCTTCGGCCCCGTCGTTGCCGGTCTGATTCGTCACAGTACACAAGGACAGGAATCGCTGCTCAGTCCCATGCTTCGGGATTACCTGGCAATTGCCGCCGCCGAGCCGCAGGTGACCCTCGGGTCCTTCATGAAAGCATGCAGCGAGCGTGACCTGCTGCGCGCACATCTCCTGCGCCAACTCCGCGACGTCCCAATTCTTCTTTCACCCGTGTCCACACGCCCTGCGTCCAAACACGGCGCGGCCAACTACCGCGACGTCATGCGCTTTTGCCAGTGGCTGAATCTCGCGGGCTTCCCCGGCCTCTCCCTCCCTTTCGGCCGCTCGCCAGAGGGGCTTCCCATCAACGTGCAGCTCATTGCCAGACCCTACGAAGAAGAACTGCTCCTCGCCGTCGCAGAAACTCTCGAGCAGGCGCGCGGCCCGTGGACCCACGCGCCAGACTAGCCCCGCGTTTTGCGTCTTGAACGGATGGTTTCGTGTACAATGCGACCATGAACAGACGCACCTTTCTCGAAACTTCTCTCGCCACCGGTATTCTCTCTTCCCTTCCCGCGCGCGCATTCGCGGCTATGCACCAGATCGATAAAGTCGGCGTGCAGCTCTACACCGTGCGCGACCTCATGAAGAAAGATTTCTCTGGCACCATCGCGAAAGTCGCCTCCATCGGCTACAAGGAGGTCGAGTTCGCAGGCTACTTCAGTCACTCCCCGGCCGACATCCGCGCCATCCTGGACAAGAACGGCCTCGCTGCTCCTTCCTGCCACGTCGGCTACGATGTTGTCGAAAAGCACTGGCCGGAGACCATCGAGGCCGCTAAAGTCATTGGCCACAGTTTTATCGTTTGCCCGGGCATCGACGAAAAAGCCCGCCAATCCGCGGACGGCTGGAAGGGCGTTGTCGATCTGTTCAACAAGGCCGGCGAAGCCAGCAAGAAAGCCGGTATCCAGTTCGGCTACCACAATCACACCTTCGAATTTCAACCCGATCCCAATCTGGGCGGAAAGCGCGCCTACGATTACCTCTTGGATTCCACCGACCCCAATCTCGTCAAGATGGAGATGGATCTTTGCTGGATCAGCGCCACCGGAACCGATCCGGTCACTTACTTCCAGCGCTTCCCGGGGCGCTTTCCCCTGGTCCACGTGAAGGATTACAAAACCTTCCCGCAACCTCCCGCCGGCAAAAAGGTCTTCGAGCCGAATTCGGAATTCGAGAAGACCGACATGACCGAGCCCGGCTCCGGCATCATCGACTGGAAACGCATTTTCTCCCATGCCGACGAAGCAGGAATTCAGCACTTCTTCGTCGAGCACGACCAACCTGCCGACCCCTTCGTCAGCCTGGCCGCCAGCTACAAATACCTCTCTGCCCTGCGTTTCTGACGCGCCTGTCATTGGGGCCGACTCAATTTCGCCTTTCCTGCGGCAACGCCCCTCGCCTATAATCGCCGCCTGTCGATGGAGCTCTGACCTTGGCCGAAGCCGCCGCCCGTCCAGAACGATATTCGCTCGCCGTCATTACCGACGATAAGGAACTGTATCCGGAAATCCGCAAGCACCTCGGCGGCCAGTTGCACACTTCCCTGGCCACCACCGAAGACGAGATCAAGAGCGTCCTCGAGCAGCCCGACTTGCATGCCGTTCTCTTCCACTTGGACTGCGTAGGGAATGGCCCGAGCGACGGCCTGGACGTGCTCGAGGAGATCCGCAAGATTCGCGAGGATGTGGTGCTCCTTGCCTTCACGAAATCCAGTAGCCGCACCATTCCCCTGAGGGCCAGCCAGGCCGGCGCCGACGAATTCTTTCTCTACCCCTTGAATTTCGACGAACTCAAAATCGTCCTAAATCGTGCCATAGAAAAACGCGCCCTCGAACTCGAAGGCCGCCGCGCCATCCAGCAGGTGGAAAGCAAGTCGGCTTTTTGCGGCCTGGTGGGAAGCAGCCTCGCAATCCAGAAGGTGTACGCGGCGGTGGAAGCGGTCGCGGGCACGAACGCCTCCGTGGTATTGCGCGGCGAAAGCGGAGTCGGCAAGGAACTGGTGGCCAAAGCCATCGTCCAATGCAGCGATCGCGCGGAGAAACCGTTTGTCGCGCTGAACTGCTCCGCTTTGCCGGATACGCTGATGGAGTCGGAGCTGTTCGGCTACGAGAAGGGCGCGTTTACCGGCGCGGACACCCCCAAGCCCGGCCTGATTGAACTCGCGCACACCGGCACGGTGTTCCTCGACGAAATCACCACGCTCAACCCCAGCCTGCAGAGCAAACTCCTGCGCGTCCTTCAGGAACGCTCCGTGCAGCGCCTCGGCGGACGCTCTGCCAAAAAAATTGATTTCCGCCTGATCGCCGCGACCAACGACGACCTGGAAGACTGCGTCCGCAAGGGCCGCTTCCGCGAGGATCTCTACTTCCGCATCAACGTGGTGCCCATCCTCGTTCCGCCTCTGCGAGAGCGCGAGGGCGATGTGGCTATCCTTGTCGATCATTTCCTGCGCATCTATTGCGCCTCCGCAAAGAAGCCGCTGAAAACCCTGAAGCCAGACGTCCTCGAGATTCTGGAGGACTATCCCTGGCCGGGAAACGTTCGCGAGTTGGAAAACATTGTCCAGCGTCTGGTGATAATGAACGACAAGTCAACCATCACGGCCGAACACCTGCCGCAAAACCTGTTGTATTCGAGCACCGCCAGCCAGGAAGCCATCCTCATTCCTGAATCCGGAGTGGATTTTGATGCAGAGATGGAACGCATAGAGGTCGCCTACTTGAAGGCGGCTCTGCGCCGGACCGGCGGGAAGAAGAGAGCCGCAGCAACTCTGTTGCAAATGGACCCGCAGCGAATGAAGTACCTCTGTCGCAAACATCACATCGAATAGCACGAACCAGTACCTTATAAAACGGCTAATTCTTGACCCGTTAGCGGTTAAATTTTAACCGGCGGCGATATTTTCACCGGTCTCACCCGACGGGACGCTAGCACTTTGGTATTAAGTCGTTTGTTTTCAACCCAGTTGCTCTTGTCCCTGTACACCCTAGGTTTGGCATCGCACCTGCACTCCGCCACACCGTCTGCGGAGGCAAAAATTTTAATCAGGAGCGAGTGGAAACCATGTCCATCGAAAAGAAGAGCTTGATCAGCACCCTCAAGACCACTAAGAAGGCCAACGTCGCCAGCGCACCGGCACCGGCCAAGGACCTCAACTCGGCCAAGGGTCTCACTCCGGCCAGGGGTCTCACTCCCTCCAGGGGTCTCACGACCACTAAGGGCTTCGCTAAGTCCAAGGGTCTCACGAAGCGCTAAGGGCTTCACTTAGCCCAAGGCTGCTCTCTAGGTCCTCTCGTACCACGGTGATTTAAAAAGACTAGAAACAACAAAATATGGGCCGCCGGCAGGCGGCCCATATTTTGTTGCACTTCGAGACACGATTGGATTCCCCGCAACCTCTGCCCTACCAAAATTTCCGTCCGAAGAAATCGCTAATGGATTCCCAGAGAAGTCCTGCAGGACTTCGCCTCTTTCCATAGACGCGGGCGACTCCGGACATCCCAGGTCTTAGAAACCCATCCGGATTTTTCACCATAAGGTCAACCAGATAGTAATGAGGCGGGTTCATGCCTTTTAATTCCGTCTCGGCCTGAAGGCGCGGATCCATTTCCGTGGGCCTGGGAGCGATGGAAAGCGCTTCCGCGTCCCACATTCTTGTGAGCCCCTGAACTTGCAGTTTGGCTCGGGCGCCACTCCGAATTTTATTTAGCTCGAATTCCGAAATGTAAATGCGCGCCCGCAGAGAAGAGAGATCGGCTATCTCGAGTAGCTCCTGGCCTTCCGGCAGATAGCCTCCGACCCGATCCTGAAGCCGGGAACTCAGGATTGTTCCTGAAATCGGGCTGTTGAAGCGGAGCGCATTGTTCCTCTGAGCGAGCTGTCGAGCCTGAGTCCCCAGTTCTTCGCTCTCCTTCAGTGCCACCCCGAGATCCTTGTACTGGACAGCAGCGGCCCTCGCGTGCTCGGAAGCCATGGAAAATCGTGAACTCACCAGGTCGGACTCTGACTCGAGTGGTAGGTTACGAAGGGTACCGAGGGGCGCGCCTATGGCCACGTTTTGGCCTTCCTTGACAAAAATCTGCGTGATTGTCCCGGGGACGCGAGCTCGCACGATAGCCATGTTCACCGGTTCCAGGAGATATTTTCCGGTAACCGATTCGTGCCATAGAGGCAGCACAAGAACCACACCTGCTAATGCTGCAACCCCCATCGAGCGTCGTGGAGTAAACCACGCCAGGATCCGGTCTCTCTTGTCCAAATAGACGAATTTCATGAAGTTCACCAGTAATCTAATCCTCGATCGAAATATTAAAACAGCGACGGCAATTTCCGGAATGAATCCCCACTCTGAGCTGAAATTGCGCACAACGTTACCGGCAAAACGCGCAACCACGAAGAGCACCATGTAACTGTAGGCTCCCGACAAGAGCGCATAGATGGCGTACCCAAGCCGCCGCGGCTTTGGAACGTACGGAATTTCTGCCGGTAGTTTCCAGATATGATGCTTCACCCACGCCGAGACATAGATGGTCGAATTTTCTTTTAGATCGTTGATGCCGAGTCCCTCGCAAAGCATGTGATAGCCATCGAGCTTGATCAGCGGGTTCCAGTTCAAGACTAGAGACATGATTCCCGTCTGCATCATCATGTAGTAGGCGGCATCATGAATGGGGGTGTCCGGGGCGGTGCCCCACCAGATCGGTGTAGCGATCGCGCACAAAATCAGCTCTGCCCATATCCCTGCAAGAGCAATGACAAACCGCTCCGACCGTGAGGCCATGACCACGCCTTCGGTCGTATCCGTATAGAACGCGGGCATAAGATAGACGAGAGCAAAGCCCATGGATGGAACGCGGGCCCCGTAATGTTTGCACGCGTATGCATGGCCAGTTTCGTGAAACGCAACAACAATCATGCTGACAGCGTAAAGCAGCAAGATGTCGCTCCCGCTTTTCTCGGAAAAATTGTAGAACTTCAGGGTATCCCGCCAGACTTCGCTCCAATGCGCCGCGAAGATCCCAAATGTTATGCCAAAGGCGAAAAACGTTAGCAGCGTGAACCACCACGTGTAGACGAACTGGGTCTTCCCATAGAGCCACGTGAGGAATCGATCGGGATTGAATGCCGGGAATGAGACAATCGAAAGGTCCGCCCAACGGCTGCGTATTTGCAGACTTTTCCGCCGCTCCTCGGAGGTCTGCTGCATCAGGAGGATGTTCTTTTCCTGTGGGGTCTTATACCAAAAGTGTATTCTTTCTAAATCGGCGGCGAAGTCTCGGATTTGTTCCTCGTCGTAAAGTACGCCAGTTTGTTCAGAGTACATCTCTGCAATTTCTTCGTAGGACCTGTCACCATCGAATAGCTTTGCCAAATTCCAGTTCGGTGGCGGAAATTTAATCATGCCTTCGGCGTGGGGCACGTAGACCCGAAAAACGGACTCGCCATCCTCTATGTGTTCGCGAAACGTCACACCGGGATCGAGGCGCGGGTAGTGCTCGGCAAGAGTGCGCGCCGGAATCTCCGGCAAGGCATTGTTCAGAACACGGGTAAGATTCATGGCGCGCCTAGTGAGGGCTGTCGATTCTTAAATTCGCCGTCATGCCGGGCCGCAGGGAGCCGCGCTCGCCGGCCAACACCACTAGCACCTCGAACGTGCCGCTCGACGGATCGATCACCGGGCTGACTTCCTTCACTCGCGCGGCATGCTTTTCGCCCGGGACAACGGGCGAGGTAACTTCGAATTGTTGCGCAGCCCGCACCCGCCCGAAATATCGTTCCGGCAGCGTGAAGCGCATCAGCAGCGGCGCTTCCGCGGTCACCCAGAACAGCCGTTCTCCCTTGCCAATCGACTGCCCTTCGCGGGCATAGCGGCGCGCAATCAGCCCATTAAACGGCGCAGTGATTTTCGTTTTATCCAGCTCCAGCTCCAGCGAGCGTTCCTCGTCGTGCGCCGTATTCAGCGTCTCCTGGACGCGCTTGATATCCCACTGATCGGACTCGGCCTTGTACTGCGCGTGCTGCAGTTGCTCTTCGGAGATCAAGCCCAGATTCCACATCTTTTGCGCGCGAACATAATCCGCTTTCAGCACTTCGGCCTCGGCTTCCCAATTCTTCAAGTCGTCGGCGATGCTGCGGGACTTCGCCCGCGCAGCTTCCAGGTTCGCGGCGATTTGCCGATCATCCATCTGCGCGAGCACCGTTCCCGCTTTCACTCGCGCCGGCGCGTCAAAAAAGATCTTTGCCAACACTCCGTCCCGTTGCGCCGTGATGTCCACTTGATGTTCGACAATGATTGGCCCGGAAACCACAAGCCCCGTATCAGGCGCTTCCCCCGGCCCGGCGGCCTTCGCTGCGGCCGCCGCGGGTGCGGCCGGAGCCGGCGCGGCATTGGTAACGGCGGACGCGGTTGGCTTGCTGTCGCCGCATCCCGCCGCGAGCACGGCCGCTCCTAAAGCGATCAGCACGATCAAACTGCGCATACTTCCCCTTCGCCCCATTCCTACCAACCCAGCCAGTACCACACCTTCGAATACACCCACAAAAACAGCCGCCGGAAAAACACGTACGCCGCCGGGTACCATCCGATGCGAACTTTGCCGCGGCCTTCCATCCCCGCTCGAAGGGCGCCATCGTCATTGGGCACGGCCACGCGCGCATAAAAAACAGGCGTCTCGTGAACAATCTCCGCTTTAGGGCTGACAATCACGACATCGCCATGAAAAGTTCGCGTCGGATAACTGTTCAGCTTGAGCACGGCATTCTGTCCCACCTTCAGCAATCCCGCGTCGGCGTCATCGACGGCCACGTCCACCGTAGCTTGCGATGTGTCCACAACCTCGGCAAATGAATCGCCCGGCAGCAGCTTCCGCCCGGCGAAGTTCTCCACATGCGGCGTAGCCACCACCCCATCGATCGGCGAACGCAACTGTGCCTTCCCCAGCAACTGCCCTGCCCGGTCCACTTCCGCCTTCCAGTAATCCGCCTGCACGCGATGCACGCCCGCTTCGGTTCCATCGTTGCCCGCCAGCGCGTGATTCATCTGCAGCATCGCGGATTCGTATTTCGATTGTGCCTCCGCCAGCCCGGACCGCAGGTTCCACGCGTCCATCTCCGCCAGCACCTGGCCGCGCTGCACTTTTTCTCCTTCGTGCACGAAGACCTTCCCAATCACGCCTTCCACTTCCGGCTGCACCAGCGCCCGCCTCCCCGGCGCAACAACCGCGTCGCCATCAACGCGCAACGGCAGAGGGCAGGCCACCAGGAAAAATAGCGCGACAGCCGCCAGAGTCAAGAACAGCGTCCGCCGCCGCTTTTCCATGGCCATGAATTTCCGCTTGCGCACCAGCACCGGCTCCAGCACGGAAATAAACGGCACTTCCTTGTACATTTGCGCGTTGCGCAGCGCCACCGTCGCCTGCCCCGCAAGAAGCTCCAGAATTTCGATGTGGAAGGGCCCCAGGAAATCCGGGTCGCGGCTCTCCATCGCGAGCATGCCGACTCGCCCGGTGTCGTCATTCAGCGGCCGGGCGTAAAATCCGCGCATTCCGGTATTGGCGAAATATTTCCTGAACTTCGCCCGCGTCTCTTCGCGGTCGCTGTCAATCGCTTCGCCGTGCTGCCGGACGTGCAGCACCTCCTCGGACAGCGCCGCCCACTGCAGAATTTCATTAAGCGGGGCGATGTCCGGCGCGTCGGCGTTCACCTGCGTCAGCCCGGTCACTGCACTGAGCTTGAAGCGGCCCCGCTGCTCCAGAACGATCGCCGCGCGCTCGTAGGGGATGACCGCCTGTGGCGCGTTCACGATCGTTTGCAGCATGCGCTCCAGGTTGAGCGTGGAAGTGATTTCATGGCTGACGGTATTGAGCGTCTCCAGCACTTCCACTTTGCGCTCGGCCAGCAGCAGCCCCGCGTTGTGGAGTGCTGTGGACGCGGTTTCCGCCAGGCTGCTCAGCGTAAACAGGTCGTCGTCATCGAATGGCGTTCCGTCAAGCTTGTTGATCGCTTCGACCACCCCGACCAACGCCCCTTTGTCCAGAATCGGTGCCACGATGATCGAGAGGACGGGATTCTCCGGCGCGGCCTGATTGCGCTGCACCAGCCGCGCGTCGCGGGAATCCGACAGACACACCGTTTCTCCATTGTCCGAAACGGTGCCGGCAATGCCTTCGTTGGCCTTCAGAATCTGCCCTTTGAAGCTGCTCGGATCCTCGCCTGCCTGGTGCATCAACTCCACCGCTTCGTCCGGCCGCATCATCCAGATGTTGACGGCTTGGCATTCGAGAATCTCCGAGACTTTCGCGCCAATCAGCGGCAGCAGCTCTTCCATCTCCAGCGTGGAGGAAAAGACTTTTTCCAGGTCGTACAACTGCGTCAGGCGCGTGATGGATGTCAGTGTGCCGTGGCGTTCCTCTTCGTAGGCCTGGGCGGTGGCCAACGCCGCCCCCGCCACCTCCGCCGCTGGAAGAAGCGTCTGAATGTCCTCTTCGGAATTGGACTCCTCGAACGCCAGAATCTCCAAGGCGCCGATGAGCTCACCCCGGTGTATCAGCGGAATACACGTCAGGGAGAGCAAAGTTTTTCGCGTGTCGATGTGCGGATAATCCTCGCGCTTTAGCTTGGGAGCGGTGCGGAGAACGGGAACAGCTTCAAGGAGGAGCGATCCGAGCAGGCCGGACTCCGCTGTGATCGCCTCTTCATGGATGGCCGCTTCCCCGACAATGGCTCTCGGCTGCCAGAAATTCGATTCCCCCCCGGTCGCCAACGTGTATACACTGACTGCACAGTCCGGTAGCAGTCCGGCAACATAATTCGCGAAAGCCCGCGCGCGCGGTGCCACTTCCTGCTCCGCGAGGAGATGGCTGGATAGCGAGGAAAGATCGAGAACGGATTCCTGCTCCGAGCTTGCCAAAGTCTGGCCTTCTGTCCGGCTGGCTCCTGATGCGGTAGGGTCTCCGTCGGACTGAGCTTCTTGCTTTTTGGGCGAATATTATCTAACTTGTGCGCGCACTGTAACAAAGGCAACTTGGAGTGTCAACGAGGGGAGCCGCGGACAGCCGCTACGCCCCGAGGGGGTGAATACCTTGGACATTGAGACCAAGACAGTGGATGGAGTCAAGCTCGTGAAATTGAGAGGACGTTTGTCCATGGGCCCTCCGCTCGATCGTTTTAACGCCACCATGATCGAACTTCTTGGTCAGGGACAAAACCGCATCGTACTGGATCTGGAAGAAGTCCCCACCGTTGATTCCAGCGGCATCGGCATGCTGGTGCGTCACTTGACCACCGCCAAACAAACCGGCGGAACCATTCGCCTGCTTAAGCCTTCCAAATTTACCGTGCAGACCTTGAAGATGGTGGGCTTGCTCAACCTGTTCACGACCTTTGAAGATTTGCCGCAGGCCGTCGCTTCGTTCCAATAACTACGCGCGCCTCACGTCGCGCTGAAATCCAGTGCGGCCGCGCCCGCCGTCGGAAAAATCGGCACTAGCCGGTCCACGTGCGTCATCACCAGTGTCTCATTCACAATCCCCGCGGGTCCCGCTATCCGCAATGCGCCTCCCGCCTTGCGCAACTTTGCCTCGCACATCACCAGGATGCCGACACCCGTGCTGTCGATGCTCTCCAGCTTGCTCAGGTCGAATATGATTTTCTTCACTCCCGCGCCCAGCAGCTCGGAAATTCCCCACTCCACCTGCCGGCTGTCGTTCCCCATCATCAGCTTGCCGGTAAACTCCATCAGGCAAATGTCTGGAGCCGGCTGGCTTTTCTGCAATTCGAGAATCATGAGCGAACTCCACGGGCCTTGCTAATTCGATCTAAGAGAATCCCGGCGTGAGAGTTTGCGCTGGGCGCGTTCAAACCCTTCGGCCGCATTCCACTCTCTTTTATTCGCATGATAGTAGGTCCGCACGGCATGGGAGTCAACACGAAAGCTGCCCGCCCCGTAGCCGGAAAGAGAGCCCCCAGACCGCAGGAATGGGGAGGGAGAATTTGTCGAGTCGTGCATCCTCGTAGGTCTCCCGGGAATCCAAGTTGACTGGTAAGCTTATAGGGGCTGCACGCTAGCGAGTAAGGCGCCATGCTGGACAAGTTAGACTTAGGGGAAGTTTTGAGACCGAGCCGAGTTTTGTTTCTGATTGTTTTGGTGGCGAATGGGCTGGGATTCCGTCTCGCCCATGCGCAACAACTATCGCCCCTTGGCCAGGTAGTAGAGGACCGGCAAGAACCCGCCGCCACAGCCCCGCCGGCTGCTTCCTCCACCCAGGATCCTGCCCAGCCAAAACCAGCTCTTGATCCGAAAGGGACCACCGACCCGAAAACTTCCACCATCGATTCTCCGAAACCGAAAGTCGATCCAGACGACACTCCCCAGCAGACCAAACGTATTCTCTGGATCGTTCCCAATTTCCGCTCTGTGAGCGCCAGCACCCATCTTCCTCCGCAAAGCTTCAAGGAAAAGTTCTGGCTGGCTACCCAGGAAAGCTTCGACTATTCCAGCTTTGTTTATGAGGGTCTGATTGCGGGAGCCGCCATGGCCGAAAAGTCGGAGCCCGAGTTTGGCCAGGGCGCTTCCGGTTACGCAGAGTACTTTGGGCACACCTTTGCCGATGGCACCATCGAGAACTACATGGTGGAAGCCATCGTGCCTGCGGTGACGAAGGAAGACTCGCGCTATTACACGCTCGGCCATGGCGGAATCTTTAAGCGCACCGGGTATGCCGTAAGCCGCCTGTTGATTACCAGAAAAGACTCGGGAGGCCCCACTTTCAATTTCTCCGAGGTCGTCGGCGCCGGCGCCGCCGCGGGAATTGGCAATGCCTATTACCCCTCCGATCAAAATCAGCTCGTGAAGACCTACCAGCGCTGGATCAGCCAGATGCTTCAGGACGCCGCCAGCAACATCGCCAAGGAGTTCTGGCCGGACATCAACCGCGCCATCTTCCGTAACAAGTATTAGCCGCCCCTCGAACTAACCACTTCCCTCGATCTCACGCCAACTCCCATCCGCCTCCGGATATCTGGCATCTGATAGTTGATACCCGGCCCTTGACGCCCGCCCCCACAATCCGTACCTTCATTCTATGGGCCGCATTAACGCATATCGCTTTCGTTCCTTCGCCTGCGCCCTCCTCTCGGCGTCCGTAATCCTGTGCCTAGTGGTCTCGCCGCTCTGTGCCGCTCGATGTGCTGCACAAGCCTGCACGCCTGCTTCTCCCGATGGCCCTTCCGGCACCTGCCATCACCCCTCGAGCCACTCCGGCCTTTTCGAACTCTCGGCCGTCACCTCGGCTAATCCCTGCGCTGCCGGTGAATTCGTCTTCACCGCGCCGCGCATCGAACAACGCGCCATCTCTCAAAAATCGTCCGTTGGTCCAACTTTCTTCTCTCGGTCCTCGCCCCATCTGTCTGTTTTCCTTAGCCCAATCCACGCAGACGACCCCACGGCGTTTGCATCTGTTTCGTCGCCAGGCTCCACATTCGCGGTTTCTCCTTCCATTTCTCTGCGCATCTGAGTTCCCCGAACATTCACAACTTGCAAATCATCTAAGTCGCGCGGCACTTTCGCGCGTTCCACTCATTCCTCGATACGAATAATTTTGGGAGGACCTATGAGCACTTCACGCAGAAATTTTTTCCAGGATGCCATGCTTTTTGGCGCCGGACTCTTCGGCTTCAGGGCCCGCCTGACCGCGGCCGCATCTCGAAATCTGAGCGACGAAACCAAACACCGCCATCCGATCGCCGGAAACCCACCCGCCAAGCCATCCGTGCCCATGGTGACACCGGACGTCCCCGATCTGCCATTTGAATTGGACGGCACCGTAAAAGTCTTTCGCCTGAAAGCTGCGCCCATGAAACAAAAAATCGCCCCGTTTAAAACCATCGACGTCTGGGGCTACAACGGCAGTTGCCCCGGCCCCACCATCCAGGTCACCCAGGGTGATCGCGTCCGCATCCTCGTCGAAAACGCTCTTCCGGAGAGCACTTCCATGCACTGGCACGGCCTCGAAGTTCCCATCGAGCAGGACGGCGTTCCGTGGATCAGCCAGAAACCTATCGCATCGGGCGGAACCTACACCTACGAGTTCACCGTCCATCAGGAAGGCACCTTCTTCTATCACGCCCATAGCGCGATGCAGGAAATGATCGGCCTCCTCGGCATGTTCGTCGCGCATCCGGAAAAGCCCCACGCGCCGCACGTCGACCACGATTACGGCATCGTGCTGCAAGAATGGGCCGTGCTCCCCAACAACTCCGTCCCGAACACCGCTTCAATGGAATTCAACTGGCTCACCTTCAACGGCCTCTCCGCACCGGCCACCACGCCGCTTCTTGTTCGCCTCGGCAGCCGTGTGCGCCTGCGCTTCGTCAACCTCGGCATGGATCATCACCCCATCCACCTGCATGGCCACCAGTTCGTCATCACGGGAACCGAGGGCGGCCGCGCTCCCGAATCCACTTGGTATCCCACCAACACCGTCCTCGTCGGCGTCGCGCAAGCGAAGGTCGTCGAGTTCGAGGCCAAATATCCCGGCGCTTGGATGATCCACTGCCACCTTCCGCACCACATGATGAACAGCATGACGGATCTCCTTCGCGATCGCCCGATTCCCACTTCGGATACAACCGATCCGCGTGCACTCGGTCAGATGGAAACGCTCGCGCGCGATATCGGCGTCGAGCATGTCCATCACTCGCCGATCGCGGATAACGCCAACAGCGTCCGCGGCTTCCCCCAAGACGCTTTCATGGAGATGGGCATGGACGCCGCCGTCGCGAAACCGGAAACCTACGGCCTGCCGCCCAACTGGAGCGCAGGCATGATGGGCATGATGACCATGGTCCGCGTCCTCCCCGACAAGGAGTACGACGAAATCCAATCCCGCATCCGCGAACGCAATTCACAGCCCGAACCACCGCACCATCACAACAGTTGATTCTCCTTTATGGAGTGCGGCGGCTAACCGCCGCTTTTACAGTCTCAACCGGTCCGCCAAAATGTTTCAACACAACAAAGCCTCACGAAATAAAAAAGGAACCGCAATGCACCAGAAATCGAAACTACTCGCAATGCTCGCAATCGCAATGCTGGCCACCCTCACACCTTGCCTCGCGCAACAATCCCCGCCCATGCCGCAAGAAGAAATGCATCACCATCACGGCGAGATCCAGCCCGTGCAACCCGTCTATCCGCGCATGGGCCGCGCGCAAGAGCAGGCCGAAGGAAAACTCTTCACCCTCGACGAAGCGCAACACCTCGCCGCCGAATCCAATCCCACGCTCCGTCAAGCCGAAGCGGAAATCCGCGCTTCCAAAGCGCGCCAGCAGCAAGCCGGTCTCTACCCTAATCCCACCGTCGGCTACACCGGCGACGAAATTCGCGGCGGCTCGTTCAATGGCGGCAAGGAGGGATTCTTCGTCCAGCAATCCGTCGTGACCGGCGGAAAGCTCGGCAAAACCCGCGCCGTCTTTAATCAGGAAGCGCGCCTCGCGGAACTCGAAGCCGAAGAGCAAAAGCTGCGCGTCCAGAACGCAGTGAAAACCGCCTACTATCGCGTGCTCGCCGCGCAGGAGCTGCTGGACGCGCGCCGCGGCCTCTCCCAAATCGAACAGAACTACGTCGAGGTGCAGCACCAACTCTTCCAAACTGGCCAGGCCGACGAATCCGAGGTGCTCGAAGCGGAAGTCGATGCCGAGCGCCGTCGCCTCTCTTCGCGCATGCAGGAAAATACCCTCCGCGAAGAATGGAAATCCCTTGCCGCCGTTCTCGGCCGCCCCGATCTCCCGCAAGCCACCGTTGCCGGCGATCTGGAACATGCCTGGCCGGAAATTGACGAAGCGCAGGCCATGGAAACCATCGCCACGCAAAGTCCCGCAACGCGCATCGCCGACGCCTCCAGCGCGCGCGCCGCTGCTGAAATCACTCGCGCCAGAAGCCAGGCCATTCCCGACCTACAACTCCGCGGCGGGTTCGAATACAACAACGAGCCGCTAGGTACCATCCCGCAGGCCACCGGCTGGGAAGGCATTGCGGAAGTGGCCGCGCAGTTGCCCATTTTCAACCGCAATCAGGGCAACGTTGCCGCTGCAACGGCGGACCTCGAACGCGCGCAACTCGAAAAGCAACGCGTGGCTCTCACGCTCCGCGAGCGCGCCGCCACCATCCTCGATGAATACGCAAATGCAAAACTCATGGCCCTCGAGTATCGCGACGAAATGCTTCCCCGCTCCCAAAAGGCATACACGCTGATGACCGAAAAATACGGCCAGATGCTCGCCGCGTACCCCCGCGTGCTCCAAGCCCAGCGCAAGCTGTACGCCTTGCACGCCGAATACATCATGGCGCTCGAAACCACCTGGACCACCGGAATCGCCCTCCAGGGTTTTCTCCTCACCGACGGCCTCGAAGCCCCCGCCCGCCCCGCCGAAGTCGATCGCCCCCTGCGCGAAACCAACGTCCCCATGCCCGAGCGCACCCTTTCTCCCCTCGAGGAGCTGCCGCGCCCATAGCCCGCCTTCAGAGTGCGTCGGGTTGTTTACCCTGAGCCTCGAAGGGCCACCGCTTTTACGGTCCACACGATTCCCAATCGTTGGGGCACGTTTCTGCCTCCTGTAGGGCCCGCCTTCTGAGGCGGGCCGCCAATTCAGCTGCTCCTCAGACGTTTCACCTATGGCCACTCGCCCAATCGCAAAAGCGGCGGCAAGCCGCCGCACTCCAAAATGTCGGCGCTCCGCCATTGCTAAATTTAGTACCCCGAGAAGGTTTCTTCGCGTCCTATAGCCGGACGGATACTAAATCACGCGATCTACGCCCACGGAGAGATAACGGAGGCACCATGAAAAGAGCCCCACTGGTTGTCCTGCTTCTGCTCGGCACGCTGGCCCCGGCGGCACAAACGCCCCATCAGTACCCGATTAACGTCCATGTGACTTCCTCGTACCAACTTCCCTGTGGGCAAGGGCTGGATGTCGTCATCCACGCAAAGAAGTATCAGCTTTGTGGGGTCCCGAGGGGCGGATTATTGGCCCTTGGCGACTATAAGGCCAAGCTGACCAAAGATGAGCATCAGACTGCTTACGAGTCTTCACAGGAATACGAGTTTCTGTTCCCCGACAATAAAACCCGGAAGTTCGGCGTCGTCGGCCAGAACGAGTGATACCCGTCTAGGGATGGCAAAGAAGCAGTTAGAGCGGCAGACAGCGGTGGGGCGTCCGTGCGTCGGCCTCGAATTGGTTACTATCGTCCCTGACAGGAGCGCTCGCATCCGCGTATAATCAAGGTATTCTTACAGAATTTTGCAAGGCTGGCATCTGATCAATCGCTCTTCAGATGTGCAAAAAGGAGTACGTCTCATGAGGCGAAAGGCCATTCTTGTGTTCCTAGTTTTTTGGTTGGGCATGATTTCGTTCGCGAAAGCCCAAACGCAAAAACCATTAACAAATTCAGACATTGTGACCATGACGAAGCAGGGATTCGACGCCGGCTTGATTGTGAAGGCGATCGAATCCAGCGCCACGGATTTTGACGTTTCCGCGCAGTCCCTGATTGAGCTAAAGGATGCGGGAGTCCAACAACCGGTGATGGAAGCGATGCTGTCCGCGCAATCGAACAAACCTTCAGCGAGTGTGGAAGCAGCGCATGGGGCACTGAATCCGGGGGATGCGCCATCCGGCGATCCATCGAAGCCTGCATGTAATCCCACTGGAGGATGCCTGTTGCGGGAAGGAACGCAAGTTCCGCTCAAATTCGCAAATGCCATTAGCTCGAAAACTGCGAACGAGGGTGATCCTGTCGAGTTTGTGCTCGACGAGGATCTCAAGGTGGGGGACACGGTCGTCGTTCCGAAGGACGCGCACGCCGTGGCGGTAGTCTCATCGGCAAAGAAGGCGGGGATGATGGGTAAGCCGGGAGATCTCAACGTGCAGTTGCAATACCTCAACGCCGGTGGAAGCCACATTCGCCTCCGCGGCACGAAAGGCAAAGAAGGAGAGGGCAGGGTGGGAGCGACTGTGGCGTTGACCGTACTCTTCGGCCCGATTGGCCTCATCAAGCACGGGAAGAATGTCGAGATCGCCGCAGGGACGCCGTTGACCGCATACATCGACCAGGACATTTGGCTCCCGCCGGTTAAATAGTGTTCGGAACTCGCGGGGCGCAATAATCGCGCCACAAGAGATTGCGCAAGAGCGAGCGAAGCGCGCATCGCCTTCCTCTTTCGGCGGACAGTGGCTACAAACCGAGGAGAAAAGCCGCAGGACTCTAAGATTCGCCCTGCCCTACAGGACCAAATCAAGAGAAACCCAAGAGCCCAGGTGCAACCCGGGCCCTCCGGGCAACCGGCCGGACGTCGGGTTCCCGATCGCTGGTCGCTGATACCTGATATCTGATCTCCATTCGCCCACCACCCCTGTCCCAATGGACATACACAGTGCGGCACACTAGTACTGCGGTAGCGTTGACCCACGGAAAATGCAGCCGCTACTGTCAAGAGTGGCGAGGGTGTGTGTCTTGGGAAAGGCTTGGAGGCTCAGCAGTAAAAAGAGAACTCTTTACGAGGACTTTCCTTTCCCCGCAACCTCCGCGGTAGCCCGCGGTGCAACCTTGCCCTCAGTCGTGGTGTTTAAGAAAGGCCACCCGCGCGTAGCGGGACTTGCATGGATACAGTCGTCAAAGCCGGACGGTACGAAATCCTAGGCGAACTAGGCCGCGGCGCGATGGGCGTGGTCTATCAAGCGGTCGATCCGGTCATCGGCCGCAATGTGGCCGTAAAGACGATTCGCCTCACCGAAGAAGGCACCGGTCTTTCGCGCCCGGAACTGCTCGCACGGTTCCAAACCGAAGCGCGCGCCGCCGGTCTGCTGACGCATCCGAACATTGTGGTGGTTTACGACGCCGGGGAAGAAGACGGCCTCTACTACATCACCATGGAACTGGTGGTCGGGAAAAGCCTGCAAGCGGTTTTCGACGGCGGCGACGCGTTTCCCGTCCCGCGCATCCTGCGCATCCTGGAGCAGACCTGCAGCGCCCTGCAATTCGCTCACGAGCGCAACATCGTCCACCGCGACATCAAGCCCGCCAACCTGATGCTTACGGCCGACGACACCGTCAAGGTCACCGACTTCGGCACCGCCAAAATTTTGCAATTCGGCACCGTGCAACAAACCACTCACGTCATGGGCACGCCCAGCTACATGTCCCCGGAACAGGTAAAGGGCCGCCCCGTCGACGGCCGCACGGACATTTTTTCCCTCGGCGTGGTCCTCTATGAAATGCTGACCGGCGAAAAACCGTTCCCGGGCCAGAGCATCACCACGGTCATCTACAAAATCGTGAATGAAGAGCCCATCCCGCCGCGCCAACTGAACCCAACGATTCACCCCGGCCTGAATGGCATCGTGATGCGCGCGCTAGCCAAGGATCCGGAAGTTCGTTACCAGAGTTGCCGCGAAATGCTCGAGGATTTGCGCAATTACCGGGCGCTGGGCGGAAATGAGCGCAGCCCGGACGCGACGTTGATCTCGCCGCGCCAGGGTGCGGGGCAGCCGTTCGCTACTCCGACGAGCCCCATGCGCACGCAATATGCCGATGATCCGGCAACTGCGGCTGCCGCGCAGTCTTTGCAGCGCCGCGCCAGCAACCCGGCGCAAACGCCCACGGTTCGGCGCACCGGCGCGCTGCCTCCTTTGGTCGAAGAACCGAAAAAGCAGAGCAGCCCGGTCGTAACGGTCCTCGTTGCGCTGTTCCTCGTCGGCGTTATCGTCTACGGCGGCATCAAACTGCGCCCCGAATTGCAAGCCGCGCGCGCACGCAACAGCAGCGCGCAAGCGGAAGCCGCGATCCCGCCGTCGGTCACTCCGAAGTTGGAACCGACAGACACTTCCGTACCCTCCGGCAATTCTCCCGACGCTGCGGCGCCGAGCGAGCCGGTTGCATCACCCAATCCATCCGCCGCCGCACCGCTCACCGCGACGCCGGTACCGGCGAAGAAAACGGAATCCTCTATAACGCCCGCCGCCGCGGAATACAAACGCCAGATCGAGGGAGCCATTGCCGAAAAAGAGTTGAACGGGCGTGTGAGGGTGAACGCAACCTCCAGCACGCTGACCCTTGCCGGAAAGCTGCGGCCCGCCGAGCACGCTTCCCTTCTGAAATTCATGCGCAACGCGCCCCCCAATGTGCGCGTTGTGGACGATATCCAATACGACGACGCACCCGTGCCTAGCGCCGAATCGGGCGACAATGGCGCGCATCCGGTGCCCGTCACTGGCAAAGCCGCCATCCACATCGTCACCGACGTGATCGGCGCTACCGCGACTCTCCTTGGCCATGAAGGGCGCATGCTCGTCGATTGTCAAACGCCGTGCAGCTTCAACAACCTGGCCCCGGCGCGCTACAGCCTGGAAGTTCAGAAAGATGGCTATCTTCCGCTGCAAACGGCTCTGGAATTAAAAGCAGGCCAGACGCAGGATCAGAAGCTCCATCTGGAAGCCATCGCCAAAGGAATCTTCGTCAGCAGCCGCCCCGCAGGCGCGGAAATTTTCATCAACGGCGTGAAGCAGTCCGGCCAGACTCCGGCGACGCTTCCGCTCGGCCCTGGCCAATATGATTTGGTGCTGCGGCTGCCCGGCCACGATGCGTATGCGGGGCACATTCAAGTGAAGGACAACATCCAAACCACGCTGGACGTGGAGTTGAAAGAGAAGGCCCAAGTGCATGTGGCATGGGCGCAAGTGGACTCCACCCCGGGGGGCGCGGAAATCTTTATCGATGGCGCCCCGACGGGGCAGGTCTCCCCTGCCCGAGTGCAAATACCCTCTGGTTCGCACATTATTGCCTTGAAATTGAACGGATACCAGATCGCCAAGCGCGACGTGCTGGCCAGTGAAGGCGGCACAGTACCGGTCAACGTATCCCTGCGTCCCAAGTAAAAATCGGCGCGCGGTACAGCGAACAAACAGCGAAAAATCTGAATACCTTTGATTCTATTGGGCTCTAAATGTGCCTATTCCTTACACAGAGTGCCCTTCTCGTACTATATCCTTCCTACTCCACTTCCCCGATTCTAAGGTTGCCGAATTGGCACCCGTCCGCAGGGTTTACCCTCTGCCTTTGCAACCTTCTGGCTGCCTTGCCGGAGGGCGCATCGACCCAGTTGGCAGTAAATCCTGGCGGTATTACCAGGACAAGGACGAAATCTTGACCCTCTCAGCCACAGCGGTTCGCGATGAAAAGGCGGCGCTTAAGCCGCGCGCCATACAGCCGGCCTCGAGCCCGAACTCGGCGGCCGCCCGGGAACAGCGCGCTACTCACGACGATCTGCGCTTATCCCAGGCTTCTCAGGCGTTGCGCGGCCTCCACCTGCTTCTCCGTACGCACCGTTTGTATGAAACGGCTCACCCCCGGGTTCTCGATAGCCTAGACGGGGCTTACGACGGACTGCGCACCATCGCCACCCAGTTGGAAGGTCTGGAAGTCCGCATTGAGCGCGGCGGCCTCGTCGTCCCCAAGCTCAATGAAGGCCATTTCCCCGATCCCCGGGGGGAATTTCACTCCCTAGCCTCCGATCTACAGCGGGCCGGGATTCACACCGTTTTCTTCAGCACCAAATTTCATGTGGGCGAATTGGACACCCTCTCTCAACTCATCAAGGACACCCTGCTAAGATCGGAACAGTCGGTCAAGCTCCTGGGAACGGGCGGCTGGCCGTCCAAACTCCGGGAGCATCGCGTGGAAGGCATCCAGATCAACACCTTGACGGAACGCAAGGTCGATTCCGTCTTGGCCAGTCTCATTGCGGCCTTGGTGGCCTACGGCGGCAATGCGCCTGAGGAAACCGGTGACCAGCCGATTCGCGCCCCGCAAATTGAAGAGATCACGGAATCGTTGCGCCTGATTGGCCGCCTGACTCCGCCAATGGAAGTGGCACGCGGACTTTCCGCCGAGGATGCTGCGCACGCAATTCATTCCTCGATGCAGAGCGCCAGACCCGACAGCGTTCGCACATTGCTCAGCGCGATAACGCACTATTCCCCGCAAGAGGGCGAAGCCCCGCAAGTCTATCTGAAGCGCCTTTCCCAAAGCCTGGTTCTCGAATTGCTTACCACCGAGTTTTCCGATGGCACGCTCGCTCCCGTTGCGATCCGTTCCATCTTGAACCAACTCGCCGATGAACTCGTCGCTGCCGGTGAATATCGTGGCCCGCACTCTTCCCAGCACTTTTCTTCCCTGTCCTCCGCCTGGGCCAACGATGGTCAGCGCGAACAATTGCTCGAGCGTTTCTGGCTGGAACTCGCCCCACGGGAGAAAGCTGCCGTTCTTCGCGGTCCGGACGTGTGGTGCGTGCCCATCTCCGTCATCCGCCAGACGCTGTCGCAATTGGTGGAGGCCGGCACGGACGCGCCGCGGCGCGAAGCCCGCACCATTCTTCTCAACTACGCGCGCCGCCTGGAGCACGCTGATTCCGCCGCTCGCCGCATTGTGGCTGCAGGACTCGGCGAGTTGGCTCCCTTGCTCGAAAAACTTTGGCCCAATCAGCTCCCCGAAGAGCTAGCCAAGCTGACCCTCGCCTCCCTGACCATGGAACAGGCCCCGGAAACCAGCGCTTTGCTGGCCGCTTTCCTGGAAACCCTGGGGCGGATCGCCGTGGTCCACGCAGACTTTGCTGGATTTGAAAACCTGATCATCAGCCTGGAAAAATTGCCGCGCGATGCGGCACACGAGCACATGAACGCACTCGGCCACCGGCTGATGGCCAACGACCGCTGGATGATGCTGGTGGACGCCTCGTTGGTCAACCGTCCGCTCGATCCTCCTCTTCCGCGGCTCCTGCAACGCGACCCGGATCGCTTGCTGGACCGCCTTACGCTATTGCTCACCGAGCCGCGCAGCGCGGAAATGCTGGCGCCCATGGCCCGGCTGCTGCGCACAATTGGAGTTCCGGTGCTCACGCTCCTGGAAACGCGCCTCTTTGAAGCGCGCCGCCAGCGCGTCAGTGCGGCGATTCGTTTGCTTGCCGCCGCGGACCCTGACCGTCTCCTGCGCGGCCTCACGCGCGCTCTCGCCAGTTGGGAATGGAACCTCCAGGATCTTGCCGTCAGCGAACTCTCGCGTCCTGCGAATTCTCCCTCAGCGCAAAGCACCGCCTTCATCTTTTCCGCGATCCTTCAGGACGCGCATCCCTTGGTCGTGCCCATGATGATCGACCAGATTGGCATCGGGCAGGAAACCACCGCCGTCCCTTTGCTCATGGAAATTGCCGCCGGCGAACACGACACTCTGCGCGACCAGTTCGTCCGCATCAAGGCCATCGAAGCCCTTGGCCGCCTCCGCGCCGTGGAAGCCATCGAACTTTTGCGCCAGCTCGCGGGAAAGCGCGAAGGCCTCGCCTTTGCCGAACCCGGCGGACTCCGCGCCGCCGCGGAAGACGCTCTCGCTTTGATGGAAGAAGGGCCCGGCTCCGCGCGCGCTCGCGCCTCCTATGAGCCCACTGCGCCGCCCCTTGGCAATTTCGTTGTTCCGCGCCGTTACGCGCGTATCCCGCTGGAGTCCCCTCTTCGCGCGCAAATCGGCGGCTCGCAGATGACCATGGCGCGCGTGAAAACCATCAGCCTTGGCGGCGCGTATGTGGAATCCCCGAATCGCCTGAACCTGGGCGATTCCATCCAGCTCGAAATCCGCTCCGGCCTGCGCAAGATTCACTTCACCGCCGTCGTGCGCAACGTCGGCCCCCGCGGCAATGGCGTCGAGTTCGTCCACATGAAAGACGAAGACCGCGAAAAGCTCCGCAAGCTCGTCCAGAAGCACATGTCCATCTGAATTAGCGCTCCCTCCTCGCTCGTAGGGACCGCCCTCTCAGGCGGTCCGCCAAGTTATCCACCCACCATCCCCTCCGCTTGCAAGGCAGGCTAGTGCTCAAAGTCCATGTTGCTCAGTCTCCGGGCCACGGTTCACCCAGGCTTATCTCACCATGATTGGAACGAGTTTGGCCAGATGGGCAATGTCGGCCCGAACGTCAGCCAGCACATCATTCCACTGCACCGGCTTATTTTCGCCAGCGGCGTCTTTTCCCTTGACAGAAGTCATAACTTTAGTTATGTATTAAGCCATAATATATGACACCTGCCACGGAAAAGACTGACGAATACTCGAAGGCACTCGAAAAGGCCTTTTGTGAATTGGAAAGCCGCGTGGAACAACGCGATATTCTTAACGCGGAGATAGCTGGCCTTAGAGAGACGGTTCGTATTCTTTCTAGCCGTATCTCCCTGCCTAAAGACGCAAGGGAAAAAATCGCTCAATTGCTCGCTATGGTCGATTACGCGACCCCGACTCTTAAGGGTTCGATCAGTACTGTACTCGCTAAAGCGTTTCCGCGACGGATGTCGGCCATCGAGGTCCGAAATGCGCTTGATGATTCCGGGTTCGATTTTGGCGAATTCAGCAATTCGCTGTCCGCCTGCCATGCTGCGCTGAAAAGGATGCTGGCCGAAGGTGAGGTTGACGCGGAAATAACGAAAGATCGCAAGGTCGCATATAGACGCATACTGAAGTTGACGCCGCCTCCTGCGCCCTACCTCAGCACACTTGCCGAAATGATGAAGAAGGCAAAGGCCAACGAACAGAATAAAGTCGGTGGAATAACGGATTTGCTTGGAGGCAACCTTAAGGACCTGAAATGAAAATGCCTCGCCGCTAGTAAGAGCTAAGGGCGAAGCTGAATTCAAACGCGGGCGGAGCCGCTTTTGTCCGCCTCAAACTGAGGTCCAGCGATAACCCATGCCCGACAAATACAAACACACACGGGCTGAGAGCCTTGCTCTCTTGAACGATCTCAGGAAGATTTACGAGTGCGGAGACGAGCGGGAATTTATGCAGGTTTTACGGAAGCACGGGATAAAGGACGAGAACCCGCGCTTCGCCGAACTCGTGAAACTTTTCCGCGACTCGCGGTCCGGGAAGACTTAAGGGCTAGTTTGTGAATGTCTTTTTGCATGGCCTTGGCATCGGCATGCGACAGAGTCTGGAGATGCTCCTCGATAATCGCGGTCGCCCGCCTGGCAGCATTTTCAATTTTGGATTTCCTGGTTGCCATCACGATTCGTAGAATATCAGCAAGCGACCGCTTAGGCAACGCATTGAAGGCTACCGCCGCGCCAAAATGCCACATCCCGGCTGTGGACCGGAGTCACAAACTGTGCCCGCGATACTTTCAATTTTCATTATTCCGTTGTCCAGGTTCTGGCGTGCCCAGTACGGGTTGGGCACGTTCATGCTCGTTCGCTTGTTGCGGTGTGGCCCCGGCAGTTTACAGTTGCATTGCTTTGCACTTTGCAGTAAAAGCTGGATAACTCATTCCCAAAGTTCTGCCGTCGTCAGGCGTGGAAACTCGCCGCCGCTCGGGGTAGCGGTCAGGTAGCAGGTGCCACAAGGAGGAAGGATATGCAACGCAGGCAGTTGTTGTTTGCGTTTGTCTTGTCGTGCGTGGGAATTTCTTTGGCGGCGGGCACTGCGTTGGCGCAGGTCAACACCGCAACGCTTTCTGGCATTGTCTCCGATCAGCAGGGTGGCGCGGTTCGCGCCGCGAAAATTACCGTCACCCACTCCGTCACGGGCGCGGAACGCAATGCCGTTGCGGATGACACCGGCCGCTACACCATCGTCGGCCTGGTTCCCGGCGCGTACAAACTTCACGTCGAGGGCGGCGCGAGTTTTGCCCCCTATGAGAATCCCGCCGTGGAAGTCCGTGTCGGCACGGAAACCATCGTCAATGTCTCTCTCGCCCTCGGCACGCAAACCCAAACGGTTACCGTGACCACCGAATCCGCTCCCATTGAAACCACGCGCAGCGAGAGCGCCCAGTCCGTCGGCGAGCGCCAGATCGACAACCTCCCCATCAACGGCCGCAACTACATCAATTTCACGCTCATCAATTCCCAGGTTACCCGCGACAACTCAAACGCCATCGGCCCCGCTCCCAACAGCGGCCTGAACATCAGCGGCTCGCGCGCACGTTCCAACATGGTCAGCGTTGACGGCGCCGACGCCGTCGATTCTTCCGTCGACGGTATCCGCTCCACCGTCTCCCAGGAAGCCGTTCAGGAATTCCAAATGATTCTCAGCAATTACAACGCGGAATACGGCCGCGCCACCGGCGGCGTGATCAACATCGTCACCAAGAGCGGCTCGAACGATTTGCATGGTGACGTGTTCGGCTATCTCCGCAACAAGGCATTCCAGTCACGCAATCCTTTCTCCTTTCACGTGGACCCCAGCACCGGCGATCTCGATCCCATCAAGCAGGCGTATACCCGCGTGCAAACCGGCGCGACCCTGGGCGGCGCCATCAAGAAGGACAAGACCTTCTATTTCTTCTCGTACGAATATACGCAGCGGGAGGAGACCGGCTTCTCCAGCATCGGCGCAAGGCAATTGGGGGCTCACCACCGGCACGATTCCCTGTCTTCCCGTGTCAACCTGAGCATGACGCCCGCGCAGCTCGGCTTCTATCAAACATCCTTGGGGGGATTAAGCGCGCTCACCGGTGGAACTTGCCTGAGTGCCAATCCCGCGGTCCAGGGCGAGATCGCAGGCCTGCAGCAAGCCGCCGTCGTACCGGGGCCACCAGCAAACGTTGCGGTGAACGGAGACCTGAACAAAAACGTAGACGGGAGCGCCGTGCCGCATGACCACTCTCCTTTATGGTCCGACGGTCGCTGCTCTTCTGCCCAATTCGAAATTCTTCCCCGGCACGGTGAACTGCCCGCTCGGAACCCAGGTCAACAGCGTCATTTGCTTGCCCGGTCCTGGCAATCCTCCCGGCGTCGGCACCGGCTTTGTGCCTCTCCCGACCTCGTACGTTGGTCTTGATTCCCTGCGCGGCAATTTCCCCGAGATGGAGAAAACCAGCTTGTGGTCTGCGCGGCTCGATCAGCGTTGGGACAACCACAACACTTCGTTCCTCCGCGTGGGTGTTTCTCCTTCGGAAGTCACCGGCATCCAGTCCACTTCTCAGAACCAGGTCTTGGGCCAGAACTCCGGCTCCCGTGTCGGGGAAAGCCACTACCGCGACGTCAACGTCACCCTACGAGCACGACACCATTCTCAGCGATTCCGCTTTCAATGAATTCCGCTTTCAATTCGCACGCCGCGGTGACCACTTCGGTTACTCTCCGCTACCGGGTGGCTCGCGACATTGGCGTGAACATCCCCGGTTACGCCTACTTCGGCCGCGAGCCCTATTCCACCGTCGATCGAATTGAGCGCCGCTTCCAATTCTCCGATAACGGCACCATCACCAGTGGCCGCCACACGTTCAAAGTCGGCGTGGACTTCAATATTCTTCAGTTGCGCTCTGCCAAACCACAAATCTTCGAGCTCGACTTTGGCGGCGACGTCGACTTCGGCGGCATCAGCATCTTCCCGGCCGGCATTCCGCAGCCGAGCGCTCTCCAGGCCTACGGCCTTGGAGTTCCCACCGATTTACATTCAGGGCATCGGCACTTCCAATCGAGCCCTTCGACGATATTCCCATCGGTTTCTTTGCTCAGGATTCCTGGCGCATCACCCGAAAACTGACGATCAATTACGGTCTGCGTTATGACCCCGATCTCACCCCGCTCTTTGCCCCGGCTACCGCCATCAATGCCGCCGCCGAACAGGCGCTCGGCGTCCAGGAAGGCGTCCCGCGCCAATACAAGGATGTCGCTCCGCGGTTCGGACTCGCTTGGGATCCCACCGGCGATGGCAAGACCGTCGTCCGCGCCGGCTACGGTCTCTTCTACGATCATCCGCTCCTCGCTATCTCGTTTGACTCGACCACGGCAGATGGCGGCCGATCCGTTCAGTTGATCAGTCCCGGTAGTGCCGCTTCCGCCTGCGGCTTGGTCCCCACCGTACCCGTTTGCGGCAATGGCCTCGATTTCTCCACCAACCTCAATGGCTCTTCGATCTTTCAGGGCACGCTCAACGCGCTGCCGAACATGTTCTACGAGCCGAACCAGCAGCGCTTCAATCCCACCGCCGCCGGTTCTATCTTCGCCAATCAGAACTACCTCAGTGAGGGTTTCCCGCTTCCTATTCTTCCCTTCACCTTGCCGGTCGCTCGAAATTTCCGGGACGGCTACGCGCAGCAGGCCAACCTCACCATCGAGCGTGTCTTGGCCGGAACCTGGAAAATCAGCGCCGGCTATCAATGGACCAAAGGCCTCCACCTCTACCGTCCCATTGACGAGAACTCCGTCAACCCTGCTCTACTGACCTCCAACGAAGCCAACGCAGTCGCCGTGGGTATCGCTGCTCCGGGCAGTGACCCGGTGGCCCTCGCGATTCCTTCGACCATCAATGGAACCTGCGCGGGTGGGATCCCCGCATACAATGCCCCCGGCGGGGGCAGTATTGCCTTTGCTACGCCAACTGGTCAGCCTCTGGTTCCCGGGGCCCTCGGCTTGGGCTATACCGGGCCGAATTGCGGCGGGAGTCCCGTTGGATTTGTATCGACACCCGCTTTCTTCAATTACTTCCGCAAGTCGGGCCCGAATCCCTCTTTCGCGGCAGTTATTCCGGGCGGTTATCCCACGCTCGAGGCTCTCGCTGCTGCTGCTGGTTACCCCACTGGGTTCGGCGTGCCCGTACCGTTCTTCAGCGTGGATACTCAGGAATCGGACGCATTCTCCACTTACAATGCGCTCACCATCAACCTCGAAAAGCGCTTCTCCAATCACTTCCAGTTGCTCTCCAGTTACACTTGGTCCCACTCTATCGATGACGGCACCGACCTCCAGTCCACTCTCGAACCTGCGGACAGCCGTTTCCCGCAAAATGAGAAGGGCAACTCCGTCAACGACCAGCGTCATCGCTGGGTCACTAGCGGCGTTTTCCAGACTTCGTCTCATGCCGCCGGCCAGAGCTTCCGGGACAATTTCATGAGTAATTGGACGTTCGCCCCGCTGATCGAAGTCTCTTCCGGCCGCCCCTTCAATGTCATCACCGGCGATGACACGCTGGGCGATGGCGGCAGTTCCGAGATTCGCCCATCGGTCGTTCCTGCGGGAACTGCGGGCGCAATCACGTCGCCCTATATCAAGGGCGTTACTTTTGGCCCACCCACCGTTTGTTTGACCAACAGCGGCCAGCCTTACACCATCCCTGGCGTCACTCCGCCCTACGGCTGCACCGGCAATCTCGGCCGCGACAAGTTCACTATGCCCATGTTCTTTCAATTTGATATGCGCCTCTCCAAGGGCATCCAGCTGAGCGAGCATCTTCGCATGGACCTCATCGCCGATGCCTTCAACCTCTTCAACCACACCAACATCATCGGTGTGAACGCGCTCTGCGACCCGCTCGTCGGTTCCTGCGTCGCGGGCCAACCCACGGCCGCCTCCGACGCCCGCCAGTTCCAGTTCGCCGTCAAGTTCAACTGGTAGCTGGCTATCAAGGTCTTCTCAAAGGAAAAGGCCCCGCGCTCGTCACGGAGCCTTTTTCTTGCTCCGGTAGGGGCACAGCCCTGCTGTGCCCCATGTCCGCACGATCACTGGATCTTGAGGCTCTCAGCCCTATCCTTATCCCGGTCGATCCCGCAAAGCCGGTCCCAAACCTAATCACACCTCAACAAGACCAGCCCATTCTCCGCGTCCTCTGCCGTCCTCTGTTATCTTTGTGGTGAATTCTTTCTTTACCTCGGCCACAGCCACCCAAACGTCCCCGCAGTCAATAATCCGTACACCAGCCCATCGAATACTTCCTTAATCGTCGCGCTCCACAGCTGGCCCTTCCAGATTCCGTTGCTCAGTTGTCCCAGACCGTAGCCGAGAAACGCCGCCGTCGCGGCCACGCGGAACACCGCCAGATACGGCGCGCCTGCCGCCACCGTGTGCCCGGTCAAGTACGCCACGAAAAAGGCGATCACCAGGCAAAAGCCGAACCACAATCCCATGAATCTCGCCATGTTCACTGGGCCGGTGGGGAACACCGTCATCGTTCCCACCGGTCCCTGCTTGTATTTTTCGATCCCCTCCGGCGTTTTCATCTCTTTGTGCGTGCAATGCGGAAAAATGTACAACCCGCGCGTCAGCCCGGCGCCGCGCAGCGCGGTGAGGAGATTGCCCTCGTCCGGCAACTTCCGATAATCGCCCTGGTGGTACTTCAGCACCGTGTGCATGATCGAACTGGCAATGAACACGACAAGGGCGGACAGCAGGATCGGGAGCCAAAGTGCCGCGAGAGAAACCATGTCAAGCCTCCTTGTGGCGCAATCTGGCGCAGTGTTGTGCAATTTCCTGGTGCAGGTTCGCACGCCGGAATATTGCACGCGAGGCTACTCCGCGCCCGCCTCTCCGGTCAAGCCCCTGACTCGTCTCACTTGGCTGGCACCACAAACTCCATCCGAATGAACGCCTTGATCCCCGGCGCGCCCGTCAAGCTCAAGCACAGCAGCTTGCCTTCACGCTCCTGGTCGATGTGAAAATTGAAAAAGGGACAGCACTTCCCCTCTGCGTCCACCCAACTAGCCAGCTCCGCAATGGTCACATCCGCCGGGCTGAACTGGAATTCGTAGCCCTTCTCCGTTTCCACGATTCTTCTCCGCGCCGCGATCAGTCTGTCCGTGAGTTCCTTGTGCGCGGCCCGCTCGGCGCCATTCAACGCATTCATGTTGCAATAGAATTTCCCTTCTGTGGTCATCGCCGTCTTTTCTCCCTTGGTATCGCGCCCCTCCAATGCTGGCTGCCTCTCCGCCAACTCTAGTTCAAAAGAAAACCGCTGGCGATACCTTGAACCGCTGGCTGAGTTTTTCGATGTGCTGTTTGTTCAGTTCCCTCTTACCGTTTAGAACTTCGGAGACCACGCTTTCCGACCCCAACAGCGGCGCCAGGTCCTTCTGCCTCAGATTGTTCGCCGCCATCAGTTCTGCCAGCACTTCCACGGGCGAGGCCGCGCGGACCTGGTAGTGTTCCTCCTCGTAGGCTTCAATCAAAACCGTCAGCAGTTCGGCGTACTTCTCTTCCGCCGCCGATAGCCGGCCCCGGCGCTCCAGATTGTAAAGCACCTCGGTATAGTGCTCGTTCTGCGTCGCAGAGGTGATTGGCTGGGGCGCGGGAAAGCCCTTGATGTTGTATTTTTCAATCGCAGTCGCACTCATCTTTCCATCTCTCCTTCTCGTATTCGGCGTGGCTCAGAATGTGCCGGACGAAAACCTTTTTGCCCCTGTAGCTGATCCAGGCGATCAGGCGGCAGCTGTTGTGGCTGATGTCGAACACAACGCAAGCCCCCACCTTGTCCGACCTGCTCCAGCCCTGCTTCACGTCCGGGAAGTGCGCCCAATCCGCATGCCTGGCAACCTTGTACCAGGCCGCCAAGGACGCTTCCCACTCCGGATGCTCCCTGGCGGCGTCCCGGATTTTCCTCCGGCTGATGACTCGCACCTGGAGATCTTCGCAAATTGCGAAGTTCTTGTCAAAGAACTTCTTCGCATATTGCGAAGTCCAAGGCTGATTCGATGGTCTTGCCGGTTCCCTCCTCCATGTGGACTTGGTAGCTGGGACGCTGGGTGAGCCACCGGGGCTGGCCTCAGCCGTAAGTGTGTTTCCCGTTCCTGGACGGAGTCGCCTCTGAGTTTCTTGGAGCTGTTGTACAATCCGAGCGGGGAGAAACGATCACCATGAAAACTACCGGCAACACAATTCTTATCACCGGCGGCGGCTCCGGCATTGGCCGCGGCCTTGCCCAAGCTTTCCACGCCCTTGGAAACCAGGTCATCATCTCTGGCCGCCGCAAGCCACAGCTCGACGAAACCACCGCCGCAAACCCCGGCATGACCTCTCTTACCCTCAACATCGAGGACCCCGCCAACATCCGCGCCTTTGCAACTCAGATTGCCACGCGCTACCCCGCACTGAACGTTCTCATCAACAATGCCGGTATCATGCGCCTCGAAGGAGTCCTGGCCCAAGCGGCCGATGTCTCCGACGCGGAATCCATCATCGCCACGAATCTCCTCGGTCCCATCCGTCTTACCGCCGCGCTTCTGCCCTTGCTGCAGAAGCAGCCCCACTCCGCTATCATGAACGTCTCCTCCGGCCTGGCTTTTGTTCCTCTGGCCCCAACCCCCACCTATTGCGCAACCAAGGCCGCCCTCCATTCCTACACCCAATCGCTTCGCTATCAGCTCCGCGCGTCTACGACAGAAGTCCTCGAACTCATCCCTCCCTATGTCGCCACGGACCTCTTGGGTGGCGCCTCCGACCCTCGCGCCATGCCGCTGGACAAGTACATCGCAGAAGTGATGGACATCCTGAAGACCCAGCCCACTCCGCCCGAGATCTGCGTGGAAGCTGTGAAGCGTCTTCGCTTCGCTGCCGAGAGCGGCCACTACGATTCCGTCTTCCAAGGCCTCAACGAAGCAATGGCAAGCGCCGCCCACTAGATTCCCGGATTTGACGCCCCAGTTCGGCGGCGTCGGCAAGGGCAGCATCGATGTCGGCATCGGCCAGAGCGGGGTAGCCTCCTAGTATTTGTATTTCCTTGCGAGACAGGCCCGCGGCGATATTGTCGTACGCGGCGATCAGAGGCGGTCCCTGAGAAGTTGCTCCAGCTCGCGACGGCCATGGAGAATGCTCACAATTTGCAGGGGTTTTGTTTCAGGCCGATAGATGATCAGGTAAGAGTAAACCGGGAAGAACTTGACATCCTGATCCGTTAGATTCTCTCGGCGGTGCCCAGCTTCCGGAGTTTGCGCCAGAAGAGCGATCTTCTCCCGGATGACAAACTCCACATGGTCCGCCGTCGCGATACTGCTCTGATCCTTGATGTAGCGCCAGATTTCCGCGAGATCGACCACGGCTTGCGGCGCCAGGACATACCTTGCCTTCATTCAGGCTTGGCTTTCAGTTGCGCTAGACGGGCATCGAGTTGGTCTTCCGGGATTCCCTCGCCTCGGTTCAATTGTTCGACGCCGCGCCGTATTTTTTCGCCGATCGCTTCCCGGTTCTCCAAAAGCCAGCGGTCTTGTTCTTCTTGGGTCTCCAGCAAACGGACCAAAACTTCCTCCACGCTGGCTGAGCCCGTCGATTGGAGCTGTTTTTTGATTCTAGCTTCCAGTTTGGTGTCTCGGATTTCGATCTTCACTGTTCGTTCCTCTAGCCCAAGGTCCGCGATCTATCATTCATCGTAGCTCACGTTCCGGCATTGTCAAGATAACCAGCGGGCCACTCGCCACGGTTCAGGTAGAGCTCGCGTTCCTTGCTTTGGGCGAGGTGGTGAGTTAGATTTCCGCCATGAGGTGGCGCGAAAACCTGAGCAACTTGCCGGATAGCCCGTACTTCAAGTGGGCCGTTTTTTCTCTTTTCGGCGTCGTAGCTGGATATGCTCTCTGGGGCAAACTTTCATCCCGAAATCAAAAGCGCTGCTATCGGCGTGCTGATGACTTTGGGCGGCTGATCGAACGGACAACGTGGTATTTCTGGGTATTCGCCGTCGCTGCGATAATTTGGATGCGAGCCAACGGGAAGAACTGCCAGCGACAAGAAGCGATTCTTCAACTGCTCGCGGAAATTCGTGACAAGCTGCACTGAGGAAGAGTTACTTGACTCTACCAAATGATAACGCCAGAAAGGCCGAACGCCGGCGGACCCCCAGGTATCCCTTCGTCGCAAATGCGGAGTTCAGCGAGACCATGTCGGGCCCGCGCGTAGAGGGGCGTGTCAGCGAGATCGGCATGAATGGATGTCATGTTGTCACGTCAAATCCTCCCGCGGAAGGCGCAAAGATTTTCCTAAAGATTTTCAAAGGCACTGAATTTCTTGATGCCTCCGCCACGGTCGCCTACTCCCAGCCGAATCGCGGCATGGGTCTACAATTTCGCGATGTCAATCGCCTTTTTCTTTCCGCGCTCCAGAAGTGGCTTCTCGAAGCGATGAATGCGCCTCGCGCGTGACCCAGCCTGGCCGGGCCACGCGCCCGCAATCCGCTCACTCCTCGCCGGCGCGGATTGCCGCAGCGGAGTGCCTGTGATACGTTCTCAACGTTTTAGGAATAACGGAGGCAAATCGTGTGCAAAAAGGTGCACCACCCTAGTCATTCGCATGGTAACCCTGACGCCGCCTCTCGTCGTGCCTTTCTCTCCTCATTAATCTCAACTTTCGTTTTTCTCCCGTTGGCTTACGGACAGGAAAAGAATCCCGTTGGAATGGCGGAGCGATTTCGTCAGATGTCAGAGGAAGCGGAACAAAAAGGACTCGCCACACCGTTCCGGGGAATCACGACCAATGGCGACCCGCTGCCGGGCCTGTTTCAGATCAGTCCAAGCGGAGTTTCCACCGAACCAGTCCGAAATGCCGCGGAGAGGTTCATCGCCTCGCTGAATAACGTCCAACTCGCGAAGACGATGTTCCCCGTCAACGACCTCCAGTGGCAAAAATGGATGAATCAGCACTTCTATGTGCGGCAAGGCATCAGCTTGCAAGAAATGACCGAGCCACAGCGCGAACTCGCTTTCGCCCTAATGCGCGCATCGCTGAGCACCCGCGGCTTCGAGCTGACGCGAAACGTCATGCGTTTGAATGAGACCCTCGCGGAACTTGCCGAGGACCCCGTCTTTCTCGGCGAATGGCTGTACTTCATCACCATCATGGGCAAGCCGTCGGCCACGGAACCGTGGGGCTGGCAATTCAGCGGGCATCACGCCATCGTCAATTTTTTCGTCTTGGGCGACCAGGTCGTGATGACGCCTCTTTTCCTCGGCTCAGAGCCGGTCCGGGCCACGTCCGGAAAATACAAGGGCGTGATGGTGCTTCAACAGGAACAGAAAGATGGCCTGGATATGGTGCGAGCGTTGCCGGGAGCGCAGCAGCACAGCGCCATTTTAAACTTCTCCAAGACTGAGAATAACAATTTGACGGAGGCATTCAAGGACAACGTGGTGCTCGATTATGCCGGCATCCGTGCGAAAGAACTGGAAAATCCCGCGCGCCGTCAACTGCGCGACCTCGTGCAACTCTACGTGAGCAACATGGATGACGGGCATGCGCGCGCAAAAATGAGCGAGGTCGACAAGCATATCGAGAACACGTGGTTCGCGTGGGTCGGCGGCACGCAAGACGACAGCGCGTTCTACTATCGGATTCAGAGCCCGGTCATTCTGATTGAGTTCGACCACCAGCGGCCAGCAAACCTGGCAAAGTTTGCGAAAGACCCCAATGTGCCGACGCAGCAGCACATTCATTGCGTCGTGCGCACGCCAAATGGCAACGATTATGGGAAGGACCTGCTGCGCCAGCACTATCTGACCCACCCTCACGAGAGCTGAGCACCGCCCGGCGAGGGCCTTGGGCGCATTTCGAAAGTAGTGCGTCTCTGTCGATATCGCGTGCGCCTGCCGGATTGGAATACCCGGCAGGCACACGCTTCCGGTTCGGGATCGGACTCTTCTCGAATCTCTCAGTAACCAGCGCCTACCAGTTCCATGTGACCTTCGATCAACGAGTCGGATCGCAGCCAGGATTCATACCGAACCAAAATGCGCGTTCCCCCGCGGCTTACGAGCATCCACAAGCCGTGCATATATCCGAGTCTTGTGAACAAGAAATAAACCTTCTGGATATCGGTCGTATTTGGTGCGGTCAATTCGTCGTAGCGCCTGCCGATCAACTCTTCGCGCTCATATCCAACCAGTTGGCAAAAACTGTCCGAAACCTCAACGAACTTTCTGTCGCTGTCCACCACTGTCACATAGTCGCATTCTGCTTTGCATAGCGGAGGCCCGTCCCCTAGTTCCTTCGCCCGGTTTTCCAGGTTTTTTGCTATCCCTTCGAGATACTCGCTCCCGAATTCGTGTCGAATCGCGCCTTCTGCCGAATCCCCGTTTCCTTGCGACATGAATCTGGCTCCTTTCGTCTCACCCCAAGAAGACTTCTCGACGAGAGGGTGCAGTGTTGTCACAAAATACTACGGGGTTACGTGACCGATTTCCTCGGAATGCTTTCTTTGCTCGTAATCCCAAGCGCACAGGTAGCATAGGCTTCAGCCTGTGTCCTTCCTTCACATCGCCTTCAGCCTATGCCTTCGTTTCCCCACCCCGCGTCCCATCAAATCCAGCACTCTACACCGGGCGCAAGGATCGCGGCTTCGACTATCCCCACCCGGCTCATTGGGCGTCCATCGCACCGCCCAGCGAACTGGATCGCGTTAAGATGAAGGAGTTTACCCCGACGATAGTGGTCGAGGCGCCTCGATGGGTGCAACAGTGGCCGCAACTGTCAGCGATATTCTTCACGGGCGGTGTCCCCGCTGCCGTTCGGGAAAAATCTTCCACCACTCCGTCTTCCTCGGCTTCCCCAAGATGTACGAACGCTGTTCCGTTTGCAATCTTCGCTTCGAGCGGGAACCAGGATACTTCCTGGGGGCCATGTATATCAGCTACGGCTTGGCCTTATTCATCATCGCGCTGATCGCCGCGCTCCTCTGGGCCATCACGGGCTGGTGGATCACAAAAGACACCGTCTGGGCCGTCGTCTTGTTCTTGCCGCTCGCCCCGGCAATAACCTTCTTCTCCCGCGTCCTCTGGATCTACCTTGATCAGACCGTCGACCCAGACCGCCGCTGACTCCTGCGCAAAATCCGCGCGAATTCCCTACCTGATTTAGTCCGCATGGCCGGGAAAATAGAATTTCCGCCGCGGACCAATCCTGAAAATTACCCAAAGTAAAGTCACACTCACCAACCCACAGGTAGCATAGGCTTCAGCCTGTGTCCTCACCCCGCATTAGCTTCAGCCTGTGTCCCTCTTTCGCATCGCCTTCAGCCTGTGTCTTCCTTTCCCCGCCGCACATTCCCTCAAATGCCGGGCCTCGTTAACCACAGGCGACGCGGCACTCAATGCCGTTCCGGCCCTCATGCTGTCGGCCACCTACCATTGCGGAATGCGTATATACTCCTAGGTATATGGCCGTACGTATAAACCCACAAAAACTCCCGGGCGAATGGAAGGAAGGTTTTGCACTCGACATCCAAACGACCAAGACTGTTTTTGTGGGTCATACGGCAGGTGGGCGGGCGATATTTGACTCCACCCGTTCTGAAATCGGGAACCTCCTGTATCTCGCAAAATACGGAAGGGACGAAACGGTGGTCGCCAATATCGTGGAGGCTGCGCAGTCCTTCCTGGAAGCCTGGGCTCCGCCGGTTCAACTTGTAGTGCCGATACCGCCTTCCAATATTGACCGGGGATTCCAGCCGGTCATTTCGGTGAGTCAGCAGTTATGCGAGCGGATGAAAATCCCATTCTGCACGGATTGTGTTTTGAAGCTTCGGAGAACCCCAGAGCGAAAGAACTTCGTCAATTCCTCGGATTGGATGAACCAATTGGAATCCGCGCTTACCGTCGACGCAAACAAAATAGCGGGAAAGTCTGTGCTGTTGTTCGATGATCTTTATCAGTCCGGGGCAACCGCGACGGTGATCACCAGGAAATTGATCGCGGATGGCGCCGCGAGTGTTTACTTCCTGGCGATCTCGCGTGCCAGGAAACTGTATACTTGGGGAGTGTAGGCTTCCAACCAGAGCCATGACTACAGTCTTCATTGGCGGATCAAGAGCGATTTCCCGGCTAACTTCCGTGGTTCGGACCCAGCTTGACGACCTTCTCAAGCGCAAGTGTCAGTTTGTAATTGGCGACGCGAATGGCGCCGATCGGGCAGTGCAACAATATCTCGCGGGCCGTGGCTACCGCGGCGTAACAATTTTTTGTATGGACGAGTGCCGTAACAATATTGGCGGGTGGCCGATAAGAAGGATTAAATCGGGAGGTGGACGCCGGGATTTTGCGTACTACTCTAAGAAGGACTTGGCAATGGCGCTCGAAGCGAGATGCGCGATGATGCTGTGGGATGGGAAGAGCCGCGGAACGCTGAACAATGTCAGAAATGTAATTGGTTTGGATAAAACGGTTCTGCTCTACATTGCTCCCGCAAAGGCATTCCGGAAAATCTCAAACCAAGATGACATCGAAACCCTCATGCGAGATGGCCACCCCCAAGTGGCGCGTGGAGGCAAGCGTCGCGTACAGACACCACTCGCAGAAGAACAGAGCCAATTCCCCCTGCTGCCCTAGAGAATCGCAGCGTTTGACCGTTACGGTGAGCGGAGGTCGAGCGCCGAGAAATACATTCAAAAGCGTTGAAACGGCCACCCGCCCTCAGAAGTGACCTACCGAGGAACTATCGCTGCATCAAAACCGACGCAACAACACTTCACGCAGGAAGCTGCTTTTGTGGGTTGCCCTGACAGGGCTGTTAATCGGCGTGTTGGCTAATGTTGCAAGGAACCAAGCCTTGAGAGGGAATAAAGCCTTTTATTACGCCGGGGGTGTGGTAGCAGAAAAGAGTGTGGTGAATGATGGGATTAGATTTGGTACTGAACTGGTCAGTGTAAGCAATGCATCCAACGATGCGCCAACCTTTATTGGCAAGCTCGACAGGGTCCCGAAAGTTGAATCTTTGATCGGAAAAGTAAAACTTGGCTGGTTCATTGGGAAAGATAGTTTGCCCCATTGGTGGAACTATGACATCTTCCACTTTGTCGCCAACGAGAGTCTTACTAATCTGCTCCGTTACGCTCATGCTCGCCATGACGCAAGCTGCCCGCTCCGCTCTCCGGTCTTCATCCAGCGAGCTTTTGACATCCGTGGCAGTAGAAATAAACGAACCTGGATAGATGTTCACATACAAAGCTGGAGACGGGCCATAGTTTTTGACCACCATTGTCATGCTAGCGACCAACATATTTTGCGTCTCAATGGGGGGACGCAAATCCAAAACAATTGGGATGCCAGTTACGCCTCTCCACGGTCGGTTGCTTCTAATTAAGGCATCGTGAGCAGTTTCGGCGGCACTTTTGGCGGCATTGGCGGTCTTTTTCGTATAACACAACAGGAATATATTTACGAACAGCAGAGAGAAGGTTCCAATCGCGACACCCCACTCATAAAACCTTTTCCGAAATGGAGTATTGTCTTTGCTCCGTCCGGAATGATCGCGCTCTGGTACGGAGTCAGCTACATGCACGACAGAAGGCGGGAGCGGTTGGGTGCCGTGCTCTGGATTTCCGGTGCTATTTTGTGGATATATGGTCTCGCTGCATTCTTGATGAATTGGAGCACGAACCTTTGACACAAATGCACCAAGCAAGACGCCAGAAAAAGTAGCCAAAAGAACATGAAGAAGGCCCAAAGGCTCCGGTTTGTTATCTTCCATAAAACCGCGAGGCTATAACACAAACAAGTACCGCGCAAGGGACACAAGTAATCTGCACCAAGCGTACAATGTCTACTTTTTTCCCTGTGTTTTCAGTAGTTCTGAAGTGAACTGCCATCCCGTCATCGCCGCATCACGTACGCTTCGGCTGACGCCGGGTGCCCCACTCTCGGTTTTTGAGGGTGGGCTCTTGGGTTTCAGTTTGACTCTCTGCTTTTGCGTGAACTCGGAGCCTTTCATTTTCCCCGCTCCCAAACCTACAACTTATAACTGTCAACTGTGAACTTCTCCCCTCGCCTCCTGATATCTGATCACCGATATCTGATATCCCTCCCGCGTCTACCTCGTTGTCCTCACTACTCGCTGCATTGGGTAACCCAGAAGACGTGTTTGAACTTTTGCGGAAACTTAGGGTCGGAGTAATCCCACCCTTTATGTTTGTATTCGACGTCGGTACACCCTGGTTTCATTGCGTCTCTTGTGTGCCCTGTTGTGTGCGCAGTCGCGCCGTCGATCGGACAATTGGCGGTCTTTGGATAGGTCGCTGCTGCGAAGGCGAATGGCAGAATCAGCATCGCCGCTGCGGAAATCAGCGCGAAGCGGAAAATCTTCTTTTCCATTTCGTCCTCCATTCTTGCTTCAGACTTTGGGCGACTGACAAGATGCCGTGATGCCCGACACCGTGATGATAGTTCCGATGGTCGCAAAGCGATACAGTCTTAGGTGCGGGTGGTGCGGCTTTTGCCAAGCATCCGGTTCCGCAAGAGGCTGAAGCCCGGGAGTCACAGAAACCAAATGTCGGACCTAAAGATCCAACCCCAAAAAATGTAGAGCGAAGCCATGAGCGGCCCGCGGCGGAAGGCGGCCCGTACAAGAGGCCGGACAAAATCGAAGCTGGGTCGTCGGCTCCTGATATCCGATCACTGATACCGGATACCCTTCCGGATGCGATAAGCAGGTGGCAACACCCCGTCGTCGAAGCGGATAAAGCACTGATCCTTAAGAACTTGCTCTCCTTGTTGCCCCTTAAAGCACAACAAACTTCCGTACTATTTTGGCCCGAACGCTTCTTCCCTACCCTGTGAATTCCGGGTCAAAGGAGGATTCACATGAAGGCATTTGTATGCGCAACTGCGTTGCTTTTCGCGGTAACCTGCGCGGCCAAGGAGCATGACGATTACCAGAAGGGAACTCTGCTTCGTATGGATTCGTCGGCCTGCGGCACTCAGGAACAGGGCAGCAAAACGGTGGCGGGCGAAATTCTGGGAACCGACGGGCAGAAAAAGAAGACTGAACAGTTGCTGTGCCAGGAGTATGTGCTCCAAGCTGACCGCGTGGTCTATCACATCCGCCCGAAAGACGACAAACACCCCATCCTTTTGCCGATCGGAGAATCCGCGCAGTTTCGTCTGCACAAGGACAAGCTGGTTCTTCGCGTCCCAGAGGCCGATGGGAAAGAGCGTGAGTACATCGTGGTCTCCATGACGCCGCGGCAGGATGCTACCGTTCAGTCCGCCACTAAGTAATCTTTGAACTCGTTCTCCGGCTCGCTTGCCCTATCTTCGGGGTCAAGATCCCGGGTGCCCCACCCTTTCGGGTTCGAAAGGGTGGGTGCGCTCTTTGCCGCCTCCTGATATCCGATTACCGATATCTGATATCTTCTTAATACCTATTGAAATATGATAAATAATATGCTATCCTGCCTCCGTGATGCTTCGGGGATGGCATTCTTGTACCTGTTCGATCCACGCCAAACCCTCATCCAGAACTTTTCCGCCCTACCACTTCCTGTACCGGTTCCGTCCGTCCTTTAACTGCCCAGCTTTCCTACACTTCACAAAGCGTACCGATTCCCGTACCGAACCGTCTTCGCTCTATCCCCTTTCTCCTCTATGACTTTCCACGCCGTACCGAGAAACAGGGGGAGGGGGTAGGGGTGGACCGTTTTTCTCGCCACTCGCCACCCGTCGCTCGCCACTTCCGTTAAGTCCAATTATTCCCGCACATCCAGGCGACTTGCCTGTAACTCCAATCATTCCCGCACTTACGCGAACCCCCCGGGAGGAGGGGTCCCCTACCAAACCCTACCTTTCAAGTAATACTTTACATTTATCTGCCTACATAGTAAATGTCGGCGCGCCGACATTTTCCTTCGCTTCACTTTCTCCTCCCATCCGCGTAAAGTGGGGAGACCGTTTCCCGTGAAGGCATTGGAGAAGCCCTTGGAGAAGCAATGATTGCTGCCAGCTTGATCGTCGCTGCCGCCTTTTTGGGCGTGATTTTACTTGGGCTTGTGGTCTGGATCCTGGTGCGGAGCGCGCAGGACCAGAAGAAGAGCGAGCGCTGGAAGCGCAGATGAATGAGTTGCGGCGCGACCTGCTGGGCCTTTCCACCGCGCAGACGCAATCCTCGACCAAGATGGAAACCATCGCGAACACCGTGGCTTCGCGGCTGGAGGCGGTGACCACCGCGGTGCAGCAGGGCGCGAAGGAACTCCGCGGAAATCACCGCGCAGATCACCTCGCAGGCGCAGACGGCGATGTCCAACGAGTTGAAGAACACGCGCGAGCAGATCACGCAGATCCAGCAGCAGCTCGGGCAGGTGCAGGAATCCGGCCACTTGATGCACGACGCCGCGACCCGGCTCGAAAACATTCTGGGCGGCACGAAGACTCGCGGCAACTTCGGCGAGACCACGCTCGAACGGACTGCTGGAAGACTGCCTGCCGCCTTCGCAGTACTCGCAGCAGTACCGCTTCCGCAGCGGAGAGGCCGCCGACGCCGTGATTCACCTGCGCGACAAGAAGACTCATGGCCATCGATTCCAAGTTTCCGCTGGACGCGTTTCAGCGGCTGGAAAGCGAGGGCGACGAGGCGCGGAAAGCGTTCGTCAGCGCCATGAAGCTGCACGCGGATTCGCTCGCGAAGAAATATATCGTGCCGGACGAGGACACCCTGGACCTTGCTCTGATGTTCGTGCCGAGCGAGGCGGTTTACTACGAATTGCTGCGCAGCAACGGATTCGCGCGCCATGGCCGTGGACGCGTATTGCCGCAGTCGAAGAAGGTCGTGCCGGTTTCGCCGAACACGCTGTACGCGCACCTTTCGGTGATCGCCATGGGATTAAGAGGCATGCAGATTGAAGAGAATGCCAGGCGCCTCATGGCGCGAACTTGGCCGGAATGCGCAAGCAACTGGAGATCGTTCAGCGAGCAGCTTCGACAAGCCTCGGTACGCACTTGAAGAACGCGCAACAGAGTTACGTCGAGGCGCGACAAGCGATTCGACAAGGCTTCCAACACCATGGATAACCTGCTGAGCAGTGG
Organism: Candidatus Acidiferrales bacterium; assembly: GCA_963734105.1. GTDB lineage: Bacteria > Acidobacteriota > Terriglobia > Acidiferrales > UBA7541 > Acidiferrum. The sequence goes on from CAVTFW010000004.1 coordinate 247,633, forward strand.
CGATCTGGGGCAGGCGGAGTAGACGAACGCGCAAGGCACGCTGCCCTGCCGCCGGCAGTCAACGCCGCGAAAAAATCCGCGTGAATCTTGCAGCGTGGCAACCTGTTTAGCTCTTGAGCCTCGAAGGCCCGACCGCTTTTACGATTCGGGCGTCGATAGCGGCGCCATCAAGCGAATCGAGACGGTGAAGCTGCCGTGCTTTTTGCCGACCAGCTCGAACTTCGCCAGGTTGTCCGCGCCGCCGGTCGAAGCTGCCTGCACCGTTCCGCCGCCGACGAGTTCGGCTACATCGGGCGCGAGGTTGCGTGCTTCCAGGTTGATCTTCGCAGTGCTTCCGCGAACGCGCACGAGCAGCGTGCGATGCTCTTCCGGAGCGAGCGGGGCGTTGTTCGCCTCGAGTTCCAAACTCACAAACACGACGATGAATGGATCAGCGGCTTTGTCTCCGCAGCTCACCTTGACTTGCGCTGCACCCGGATTCAGATCCGCAGGCGGAAGAACGACAAGCGAAGCCGGCGAAGCAGCGAGAACTAGTCCGCGCAAACCGGCGATGGTGACATGATCTGCGTCGGCGTCACCGCAGAAGCCGTGTCCGGCAAGTTCGAGGCGGTCCGTGAGCGAGGCCACGCGCGGAGCGGCCGTGACTTCTTGCGGTGGCGGAAGGAACTTCCGTGAGCGCGAGGATGGTGCTGGAAACGCGTCCGGCGCGGCCCTGGATGCTTGCTTGGAATATGCCGGGATTGAGCGGCGCGACGAATAGAGCGCGGCCGGTGGCATCGGTGGTGACGGTCTCGCTGTCGGAGAAGGCGATCTTCACGCCTGGCGTGAGACGGCCGGCGACGTCCAGAACGGCCAAGGTGGCGCGTTCGCCGGTGACGAGCTTGCGGGGCATAAGAAGAATGCGCGCACCGGAGGACGCGGGAGCTTGTTGAGCGGGACTGATAACGGGTAAAAAGAGCAGGCTCACAGCTAGGTAAGGGAGGCAACGGAGGAAGAGGCGCACAGAGGGATTGTAGAGGAGTTTGGCGGTTCAAAGAAGTACGACCGGCGACGAGGGAGCTGCGACCAGCGAAGATGGGTTGGCTCGAAGCCGCTTTGAAAATGGGCGCGGGTCCTCTGTATTCGTTGGTAGGTCACCGAAGGCGAGGAGACTTGGCGTTGGGGCAGAGGGTATTCTGGGAGTGATGGCTCTGTTGAGGCCTTAGAGAACGCCAATCAGGAGATTGGCGTTCTCAGGGCCCCGTTGCGGCAGGAGAGTTTTCCTCACCCCTTGTAGTCAGGCTGTGGGATTCGGGCTATTTCGGGTATCCTTTCGGACTGGCGAGTCGGCCAGTGGTGGGAACAGGCGGTTAATCACTTGGGCGCAAAGCCTTTCAGAGTGCACGAGCGGTCTGCTAGCGTGGATGGGAAGAGGTCGTTAGTGGTGTCCGCGCCGGGGGTGTCGAGGTGTGCTCACGAAAAGCTTGGAAGGAGACGTTGTGCAGATCGTGAGTGGTGGTGTGACGATGTAGGGCGGGTGCGCACCAATAATGAGGACTCCTTCCGAATTGTGGAGCCCATGAACCTCTTCATTTTGTCGGACGGAATGGGCGGCGAAGCGCATGGCGAAGTCGCCAGCGCGATGGCGGTGGAAACGGTAGAGAAGTATTGCAACAATCCGGAAGCATCCAAGGAGGATACCGACGTGACGCTGCACGGCACGCCTCCGAGCAACTGGGCCCGCAGACGAAAGTACTGCAGAACGCCGTGTTCCGGGCCAATTTGAATATTTATCAGTCCGCGCAGAAGCATCCCGAACAGCGAGGAATGGGAGCAACGCTGACGACGGGATGGATCAACGGCAACACGTTGAGTTTGGCACACGTGGGAGACAGCCGGGCGTACTTGTTGCGCACGGGGACGCTGCAGCAACTGACGAATGACCATTCGCTGGTGGCGGAACAGGTGCGGCGGGGAATACTGACGCCGCAGCAGGCCGAGGAAAGCGAGATGCAGAGCGTGCTGTTACGGGCGCTGGGCGCAAATCCGGAGGTGGACGTGGAAATGGATGAAGTGAACCTGATGCCGCGAGATGTGCTGCTGTTCTGTTCGGATGGCCTGACGCGATGGTGAGCGGAACCGGAAATCGCGGGAAGCCTGCAGGCAGAGACGGACCCGCGCTCCGCGGCGCAAAAGCTTGGTGGACCTTGGCGAACGAACGCGGCGGGCTCGGATAACGTTACGGTGATCGTGGCGCGGGTGCAGGATGAATCCAAGGGATGGTTTTCCTGGTTGCGGCGGGACTCGAACAAGAAAGAGTAAAACCTCCCAGGGAGGTGTGTGTGTATGGCAAAGCTCAGCCTGATGTTTGAAAACAAAGTAGTGAAAGAGGTACCCATTGGCAGCCGGCCGGTGACCATTGGGCGCTCACCCGACAACGACATTCCGGTGGATAACCTGGCAGTGTCCACTTATCATGCGCGCGTGTACTACGAGGGCGGGCGGCTGGTGGTGGAGGATTTGGACAGCCTGAACGGGACGTTTGTCAACGATCTGCGCGTGGAACGGGCGATGCTGCACGACGGGGATTCCATCTGGGTCGGGAAGCACCATATCAAGGTGGACGCAACCGCGGACACCGCGATTCCGTGGGACACCGGGCGGAAAGCGGCCGCTCCCAAAATAAATGAAACGATGGTGCTTGATACGAAGGCGCGCCGGGATATGCTGCAGCAGGCAGCGGCGATGGGAGAGCGCTCGCAGTTTTCGCCGGGACGAATGAAGATGCCGACGCTGGTCGTCCTGAGCGGCAGAGTGGACCACAAAGAGTACGTGCTGACCAATAAATTGACGGTGATCGGGAAATCGCCGATGGCGACGTTCATCTGCGCGGGATGGTTCAAGCCACAAGTGGCGGCGCAGATCAATCAGAGAGACGATGGCTACTATCTTGGGACGGGATGCGAAAATCCCAACCGTGAACGGCAGCGGAAATTCAAGGGCCCACGCGGCTGAACGACGGCGACCTGATCGAAGTGTGCGGCATTCGCATGAATTTTGTAGTCCGGGAGTAACACCGCCTGTCCATGGCCACCGCCCCACAAGGAGACCCGCCGGGAGGCGGCTGCCTTACGCCTGACGAACACTGCTCTCCGAGTGGTGGCAGCATCGCGCGTCGTTCTTCATCAGCCTGGGAATTACGCTGGCCGCACTGGGCATCTACTTCTTCACATTTCTGGGCGACCGCAGCACACCACTCTTCGATTTTCTGAAGCGGTTTGAGTACAGCACGCTGGATACGCGATTTCGCTACCGGCCTGCGCGCTACACGCCTGCCGGATTCGCGGATCGTGATTGTGTCCGTGGACCAGCGTTCGCAGGAGGTGTTCGGCAAGTGGCCGTTCTCCGGAAATATTTCGGGGAGATGCTGGACGAGTTGCGTGAAGATCGGCGCGAAGGTCGCGGCATTCGACATTACATTCGACAAGCCGGACCAGACCGCGGCACCCGTTCGGGCGCTGTGGGCCAGACTGGAGCAGGACAAATCAGACGGGGCGGGCGCCGGATGCGAAAGCTGGAAGCCCAGGTGGCGGAACTGGCGAAGGAGTTCGATTCCGACGCGCAGTTCGCGGCGGCGTTGCGCCGGTTCGGTCCCGTAGTGCTGGGAAATTTTTTTCTGGAGCCGCAAGAAGTGCGCGGCATCGATGGCGCGGTGCTCGACAAATATGCGGAGATGGTGCAGTGGTACGCGCTGAATCGCGTGCCGCTTCAACCGGCGACGGGCAAGGCGGACTTTGCGGCACTGCTGAACAACTACCAGTTTGAGGGCACGCTCTATTCCGCGACGATCGCCAATATCTCCGAGCCTGGCGCCTCCGCAAAACGACGAAAAAACCGCGATCGGCTTCTTCAACATCTCCTCGGATGCGGATGGAGTGCTGCGGCGCTCGCTGCTGGTGCTGCCTTTCGGCCGGTCGAGCAATCCGGACGATATCGACTTGTACGGTTCGCTCGAAGTGCAGACGCTTGCGTTTGTATCTGGGATTGAAGACGGATCAGGTTACCGTGAATTACGGACCCAGCAGGCATCGCCAGCCTGGAATTCGCGGACAAGCTGACTGTCCGGCCGGACTATCTTGGACGGATGATGATCAATTACCGCGGGCCGCGAGGAACGTATCCTTACTATTCGCTGGCGGATGTGGTGCAGCACAACTTTCCTCGTGGCACGTTCAAGGACAAGATCGTGCTGGTGGGGGCTTCCGCGACGGGAATCGGCGACCTGCGCACGCCGCCCTACGGCGGGATCGATTATCCGGGGATGGAAGTGCACGCGAACGTGATCGACAACATGCTCAACAACGGTTTTCTGGTGCGTGGGGCGCACCAGATTGTGCTGGACCTGGTGCTGATCCTTGTGCTGGGCTTGCCGCTGGGATTTGCGCTTGGCGGTGCTTTCGCCGCGCTGGATCTGGTTGGGCTGGGATTGCTGATTCCCTTCACCGCGCTTGGTGTACTTGGCGTTTCTGCAGGATGGTGGCTGAACTTCACGGTGCCCGCGGGAACGCTGACGGCAAATGTGATGCTGGTGTCGCTGTACCGGGCGCTGGTGGAGGAAAAGGAAAAACGGAAAGTGCGCAGCGCCTTCGGACATTATTTGAGCCCGGAAGTGATCCGGCGGCTGCTGGTGAACCCGCAACTGGTGGAGCCGCGAAAGACGGAAATCACGGTGATGTTCAGCGACATCCGCGGATTCACGACGATTTCCGAGAAAGCTGGACGCGCAGGAACTGGCGCTTGTTTCTGAACGGATATCTTTCCGACATGACGCGGATTGTGTTCGACACGCGCGGCACGCTGGATAAATACATCGGGGATGCGGTGATGGCGTTCTGGGGCGCGCCCTACGAGGACAACGAACATGCGCTGCAGGCCTGCACCGCGGCAATCGAAATGATGAAGAGGGTCCGCAGATTGCAGAAGCAGTGGGAGGCAGAGGGCAAACCCGCACTGGATATCGGGATCGGGTTGAATTCCGGGGTCGCGAGCGTGGGCAACATGGGATCCGCGCTGCGCTACGGGTACACGGCGTTGGGCGATGCCGTAAACCTCTCTTCGCGGCTCGAAGGGCTGAACAAAGAGTACGGCACGCACATCATCGCGAACGAATCCACATACGCCGCCGCGAGAGACATGGGATTTCTGTTTCGCGAACTCGATCTGATCCGGGTTAAAGGTAAGCTTCAGCCGGTCACGATCTACGAGCTGTTCGGGCATCGCCTGGATTTGCAAGAAGAAGGATTGCTGGCCGAAGCGGAAGCGCGATTCGAGGAGTTTGACGAGGCGCGGAAACTGTACCGGGAGAGGCGCTGGAGGGAGGCGCAGGGAGCGTTCCAGGCCATCTTGGATCGCTGGCCGAAAGACGGTCCGTCACTGGTTTACTTCAAACGCTGCCAGGAATATTTGTCGGATGAGCCGGTCGCGGAGTGGGACGGAGTATTCACGATGACGCACAAGTAGATCTCCGCAATGGCGGGCAGAGGGGTTTCTTAAAAGATTGTAAGAGTGATTCGAGTCTCCACCTGCCGGCGCCAGGTGTTAAGCCAAATTTTTCACGAGAGAGTTTAAGAGCGCCGGCGATAAGAGCCGGCGCCCCTGCATAGGGCTCGATTTTTGGCGAATTCATGGGGAATTCGATCGAACAGACGGAAATTTCAAGGACCAAATTGGCAGCAGAGTGCTCCATTTCTCCGAACCAACTATAGGGCCTTTTAATAGAGACCAGCACTCCGGCCCATGTACCTAAATGACCGCAATTCGTAGTCTAATATAAAGAACTTATGCCGGAAGAAAGAGGGGCGCCGTGTTCGGCCTTTCCCGCCCCGCGATCTTCTTCAACTAAGGTAAGTTTCACAATCTATGTGGATTGTCCGATTAGCACTTTCCAGGCCTTATACGTTCATCGTAATGGCGCTGGTCATCACGCTGCTGACGCTGGTTGTGGTACCGCGCACGCCGACGGATATTTTTCCTGTGATCAATATTCCGGTGATCGCACTGGATTGGACGTACACGGGGCTGCAGCCGCAGGAGATGGAGCGCCGCATCACCACCAACGTGGAGCGCGGCATCACGGTGCTGGTGAATGACGTCGAACACATTGAATCGCAATCCCTGAACGGGATCGCGATCATCAAGATCTACTTCCAGCCGAGCGCCAACGTTCAGACAGCGCTGGCTCAGACTACGGCAATTTCCCAGACGTTTCTGCGCTCCCTTCCTCCGGGGACGACGCCTCCGCTGGTCATCATCTACTCCGCTTCGACGGTGCCGGTTCTGCAGATCGGGCTCACCAGCGACCGGCTGAGCGAGCAGCAGTTGTTCGATTACGCAAACAATTTCATTCGCACCCAACTTGCGACCGTGCAAGGCGCCTCCATGCCGTTTCCCTACGGCGGAAAGCCGCGCCAGATTTCCGTGGACATCGACACCAACGCATTGCAGGCCAAGGGCCTCTCTCCGGTGGACATCGTGAATGCGGTCAACGCCCAGAACCTGATCTTGCCGACGGGCACGGCGAAGATGGGGAACCTGGAATACAACGTGGAAATGAACGCCAGTCCCAACACGGTGGCGGAGCTGAATGACTTGCCGGTCAAAACGGTGAATGGCTCGACGATTTACCTGCGGGACGTGGCCCACGTGCGGGATGGCTTTTCCCCGCAGACCAACGTGGTGCTGGCAAACGGACAACGCGGCGTGCTGATGAGCGTGTACAAGACGGGAAATGCTTCGACGCTCTCGATCGTGGACCGAGTGAAACAGACGCTGAAAGATTACGAGCCGACGAGGCCCGAAGGGCTGAAAGTCACGACGTTTTTCGACCAGTCGCTTTTCGTGCGCGCGGCCATCCAGGGGGTTATTCGCGAAGCGCTGATCGCGGCGTGCCTGACCGCGGTGATGATCCTGTTGTTCCTCGGAAACTGGAAGAGCACGCTGATCATTGCTATCTCGATTCCGCTCTCCATTCTGGTGAGCATCCTGTGCCTGAGCGCGCTGGGGGAGACCATCAACATCATGACCCTGGGCGGACTGGCGCTGGCGGTCGGAATTCTGGTCGATGACGCGACCGTGGAAATCGAAAACATCAACCGGCAACTGGCCCTGGGCAAGGAGACGGTGCAGGCGATCCTGGACGGCGCGCAGCAGATTGCGGTGCCTGCGTTCGTATCGACGTTGTGTATCTGCATCGTGTTCATCCCGATGTTTTTCCTGTCGGGAGTGGCGAAGTACCTGTTCGTGCCGCTGGCGGAAGCGGTGATCTTCGCGATGCTGGCGTCGTACATGTGGTCGCGGACGATCGTGCCGACGATGGCGATGTACCTGTTGAGTTCGGAGGACGAATATCACGCGGACCTGCACCAGGGCGAAAAGATGGGATTCTTCCGGCGCTACCAGCAGGGTTTTGAGCACGCGTTCGAGAGGTTTCGTGGCCGGTATCGCGACGCGCTGACCTCCACTCTGCAGCATGCGGGGCTCTTTTCCGCTTGTTTCCTGGCGTTTTGCATTCTCTCCGGGGGCCTGATTTTCTTGCTCGGGCGCGATTTTTTCCCGAGCGTGGACGCCGGGACAGATCCGGCTGCATATGCGTGCGCGCACCGGGTTGCGGATCGAGGAGAGCGCGAAGCTGGCGGACCAGATCAATCAGGTGATTCGCCAGACGATCCCGGAAAAAGATCTCCTCACCGTGCTGGACAATATCGGCCTGCCGTATTCCAGCATCAATCTGACGTACAGCAATTCCGGAACCATCGGCACGGCGGACGGAGAAATCCTTGGTGCAGCTGAAGCCAGGAACGCGGGAAAGCCCACCAGCGACTATATCGACGAATTGCGCCGCCGGCTGCCGAAGCGAATTTCCCGGAGTGCAGTTTTTCTTTCCAGCCCGCGGACATCGTGACGCAAATTCTGAATTTTGGCACGCCAGCGCCAATCGACATCCAAATCGTGGGACAGGATCAGGATGCGAATTACAGGGCCGGCCTCAAGCTGGCGAACGAAATACGACACATTCCAGGCGCCGTCGATGTGCACGTGCAGCAGGCGTTTGATTCGCCCACGTTGTACATGGACATCAACCGGACGCGCGCGCAATACGTGGGAATGCAGGCGCGCGACGTGGCGCAAAACGTGCTGATGTCGCTTTCTTCGAGTTTTCAGACGGCGCCGAATTTCTGGCTGGATCCGAAGAACGGTGTGAGCTACAACGTGGCGGTTCAGACCCCGCAGTACAAGGTGGATAATTTCCAGGAGCTGCAGAATACGCCGGTGACGGCGGAGGCGGCAACCCTGCCGCGCCGCAGATTCTGGGGAACCTGGTGACCACCTCGACGGTGGCGCGTCCCGCTTCCATCTCGCATTACAACGTCCAGCCCATGATCAATGTGTACGCGTCCGTGTCCGGGCGGGATCTGGGATCGGTGTCCGAGGAAATCACGAAACTTGTCGACGGCATGCAAAAGGAACTGCCGCGCGGAAGCCGCATCTTCATCCGAGGGCCAGATTGGAACGATGAACAGCTCTTTCCTGGGGCTGGGGGTGGGACTCATCGGGGCGATCGTGCTGGCTTATCTGTTGATCGTGGTGAACTTCCAGTCCTGGCTGGATCCGTTCATCATCATCACCGCGCTGCCCGGAGCGCTGGCGGGAATTTGCTGGATGCTGCTGTTTACGCACACGACGCTGAGCGTGCCGTCGCTGACCGGGGCGATCATGTGCATGGGCGTGGCGACGGCGAACAGCATCTTGATGGTGTCGTTTCGCACGGGAACAATTGAACGAAGGGAAGAGCGCCTTCGACGCCGCACTGGAAGCGGGGTTCGTGCGCATTCGTCCGGTGATCATGACCGCGCTGGCGATGATGATCGGTATGGTGCCGATGGCCATCGGGCTAGGCGAAGGCGGCGAGCAGAACGCGCCGCTGGGCCGCGCGGTGATCGGCGGCCTGTTGTTTGCGACGGTTGCCACTCTGTTCTTCGTGCCCTGCGTATTTTCGATTATTCACGGGCGGCTGGAGCGGAGGCGCGCCCGGGCGGTGGGATAATGGCGGGTGGTACCATGAAGCGGAAACGGAACTACGCTAGACGAGGCACTCATCCATGACCGAGGTTGTGAATCCGGGCGACAACGAGAGCGGCGCGAATACGCCGAAGAAGAGCTCGTTGTTTCTTGTTTTCTTCGTGGTGGCGATTGCGCTGGCGGTTGTGGGCGCGATTGTGATGTTCCAGCGGCGCACGCAATTCCAGGCGCTGGCGAAAGATACGGAACTCCAGGCGATCCCGACGGTGGCGGTAATCCATCCCACGGCAGAGGCCGGCGAGGAGGACTTGGTTCTGCCCGGCACGCTGCAGGCGTATGTGGAATCGCCGATTTATGCGCGAACGAACGGATATCTGAGGAAGTGGTACCACGATATCGGGAGCCGGGTGAACAAAAACGAATTGCTGGCCGAAATCGACACGCCGGAAGTGGACCAGCAACTGATGCAGGCGAGGGCGGATCTGATCACTGCACAGGCCAACGAACATCTGTCGCAGATCACGGCGATACGTTACACGGACCTGCTGAAAACCGACGGGGTCTCCAAACAGGAAGTGGATAACGCCACCGGAGACCTGGCGGCGAAGCGGGCCATCGTGCAATCGGCGGAGGCGAATGTGCGGCGGCTGGAAGAATTGAAATCGTTCCAGCACGTATATGCGCCGTTCAGCGGGGTGATCACGCAGCGCAACGTGGATATCGGCACGCTGATCAATGCGGGGAATGGCGGCACTTCGCAGCAGCTCTTTTACCTGGCGCAGACCGATCCGATTCGCGTGTACGTGAACGTGCAGGAAGCCTATGCGCCTTCCATTCATCCGGGGCTGGGCGCGTATCTTGAACTGACGCAATACCCGGGACAGAAATTCCAGGGGAAAGTGGTGCGCACGGCCGAAGCCATCGATCTTTCCACGCGCACGCTGCTGACGGAAGTGGACGTGCCGAACAAGGCGGGGCAGTTGCTGCCGGGAGGCTACGCACAGGTGCATCTGGGGATCAAGGTAGGGGGCCAGCGATTGCAGGTTCCAGTGAACGCTTTGCTGTTTCGCTCCGAAGGACTGCGGGCGGTGATCATCGACGCGAATCACCACGTGCAACTGCAGGCGCTAGAGATCGGACGCGATTACGGGACTTCCCTGGAGGTTTTGAACGGGTTGAAGCCCGACGAGTGGATCGTTCTGAATCCGCCGGATTCCATCGAAAATGGGCAAGAGGTGCATGTGAAAGAGGTGGCCAATCCGCTCGAGCCAGCACCTGCCGCGAACAAGCCTGGGAATGCAACTCCCGGTCCGCCAAAACCATCTGCCCCTCCGGAGAAAAAACCCTGATGTACCTTCGCTCTTCGTCCGCAAGCCGCCGGAAGGCGATTCTGTGCGGCTTGGCGGCGCTCTTTCTTTGCGCCGGATGCACGGTCGGGCCGAATTACAAACGGCCGACGGCTGCCGTGCCCGCAAATTGGGAGGTAACGAAACCGTGGCGAGAGGCGGAGCCAAAGGACGCCGTGCCCAAGACGACATGGTGGACGGTTTTTCATGACGACGATCTGAATGGAATGGAAATCGAACTCCTGGCGGCGAATCAGACGCTGAAGGTGGCGCTGGCGAATTTCGAGCAGGCGCGCGCGTCCGCTGCGGTGCAAAACGCCACGCTGTTTCCCACGTTTTCGGTTGATCCGCAGGCGGGACGTGAGCGTTACTCCGGGACGCGCCCGACTGGTTCCTCGTTTCCGCTGACTGGCCCGGTCACGCAGGCGAACTACTACCTTCCCTTCACCGTCAGTTATGAAGTGGATCTGTTCGGCAGACGGCGCCGCACCATTGAAGCCGCGCAGGCTTCTTACCAGGCCAACGCCGCGGACCTAGAAAACGTGCGGCTGGTGCTGACGGCGGAACTTGCCGCGGACTATTTCACGTTGCGGCGAACTGGATACGGAGATCGGGATACTGAATCGCACGGTGCAAACGCTGCAGAAAGGGCTGGACCTGGTGAATTCGCGCCACGACGGCGGCATCGCGTCCGGGCTCGACGTGGCGCAGGAAGAAACGCTTCTGAACACTACGCGCACGCAGGCCATGCTGCTGCAACAGCAGCGCAAACAATTTGAGGACGCGATCGCCGTCGCTTGTCGGCAAGCCTGCTCCGGATTTCCACGTGGCTCCGCGCGAACTCAGCGCCGAACCGCCCAGTATCGATGCCGACGATCCCGTCGGATGTGCTGGAACGTCGGCCGGATATCGCGGAATCGGAGCGCCAGATGGCCGTCGCCAACGCGCAGATCGGTATCGCCAAAGCGGCTTATTATCCTTCGCTTGTTCTTTACGGCCAGGGCGGGTGGAATTCCGCGAATATCTCGCAGTTGCTGAATGCGGAGAGCGGATTTTGGGCCATCGGCGCGAATGTCGCTCAGGACATTTTCACTGGCGGTGCTCGCCGCGCGCAGGTGCAATTCTCGCAGGCCGGCTACGACGCCACGGTGGCAAATTATCGCGACACGGTCTTGAATGCGTTTCGAGAAGTGCAGGACAATATTACCGGCTTGCAGGTGCTGGCCGCGGCGCGGCAGTCGCAGGCCGATGCCGTGGATTCTTCGAAGCGGCAACTGGATATCGCCACGTCGCGGTACGTGGGCGGCCTGGTGAACTATCTGGACGTGGTGAGCGCGCAGCAGAATCTACTGACGAATGAGCAGGAAGCCGCGGTCATCCAGGGTCAACGGCTGATTACCGCGGTATTGCTGGTGAAAGCGCTCGGGGGCGGGTGGGATGCCGCGAGCCTGGCGGCAGTGCACGTGAAGGCGCAAACCAAAGACATCCTCGCACCCTAAGTGCCCTTTGTGAGGCCTCGTTGAAGGAGCCAGCGGAAGTACGAAGAAATTCGTTGACAGTACGAATGTCTTCGTAGTAGGCTCCTGGCCATGCCGACTTCCTCCACCCGCAAGCCCACGGCCTCCGAGCTCGAAATCCTGCAAATTCTATGGGAGCGCGGTCCTTCCACGGTTCGCGAAGTGCACCACGCGCTCAACGCGAAAAGACCAATCGGCTACACCAGCGTCTTAAAGTTCATGCAGATCATGACCGCGAAGGGCAGCGTGCGCCGGGATGAGCGGGAGCGCGCGCACGTGTATGAAGCGGTGCAACCGGCGGAGAAGACGAAGCGCCAGCTCGCGCTGGATGTGCTGCAGCGCGTGTTTGATGGATCCGCCAGCGAGTTGATGATGCATGCACTCGCGGGACGCAAAGCCTCCCGGGAAGAGATCGAAGAGATGCGTGAATTGCTGAATGAACAGGAAAGGAAAATCCGATGACGCTCTTGGCCCCCTGGCTCGCTCCGAGTACGATGCGACTGCTGGCGCTGGCGCTGCTGCACTTCCTGTGGCAGGGCGTGGCGCTTGGGGCGCTGGCCTACATGGTGATGGCGCTATGCCGCAATGCATCCACGCGCTACGCGGTTGGCGTTGGCGCGCTGGCGCTGATGCTGGCCGCTCCGGTTTGCACCTTTCTGGTTTTTCGTGCGCAAGAGCGGAGCACTTCGCCGGGAATTTCCGCTGACGCAGCACTTCTTCGCGCCGCGCCTTCCTCCACACCCATGGTTACTTCGGCGAAAACCGTTCCGAACCGGCAGGAAAGCGGTTCCGCATATTTACTCTGGCTGGTGGAACTGTGGTTCGCCGGTGTTGTGTTGTTAAGCTTGCGCTCGGCGGGCGGATTCCTGCTGGTGGAGCGCCTTCGGCGGAGGAGACCGTTCCCGTCACCGAACAGCTACTCGAACTTTGTGTTTCGTTGCAGCGCCGCATGGGGCTGACGCGAGCGGTGCGGTATTGCCAGAGCATCCACCTGGATGCCCCCGCGGTTGCCGGTTGGATGCGCCCCGTTGTGCTTCTCCCGATGAGCGCGTTGACCGGCCTCACCACCGGCCAACTGGAAGCCGTGATCGCGCACGAACTTGCGCACATTCAACGCTTCGATGCGTTCGTCAATCTTTTCCAGGTCGCCGTGGAAACGCTGCTTTTCTACCATCCGGCGGTGTGGTGGCTCGGGAAGCGGATCCGCGAGGAACGCGAGAATTGCTGTGACGATGCCGCGGTCGCGCTTTGCGGCAGCCCGGTCACTTACGCCCATGCATTGACACGGATAGCAGAATCTAAAGCGGCACCGCAGTTCGCCATGGCTGCAAACCGCGGCCCGCTTGTGGAGCGTATTGCGCGCTTGCTCGGAGCGAACACTGCCGCCGAATCCTACCGCGGCGCAAACCTTTCCGCGGGCGTCCTGTGTCTCTCCGCCGCGCTCCTTGCCGGAAGCGCGCTGCTGGGGAGCGTGCATAACGTTCACGCGCAGAGGACCGCTCTGGCACCTGCACCGGCAGCGGTCCTAGCCGTTTCTCCGGTTCATCGCGGACACGAACCCAGGCTCGATGAACTGGCCCGTTTGAAAGCGCAAAGGGTCACGGCGGAATACGTGAAGGCCATGCTCAATCTGGGCATAAAAAAAGTGGTGGAGACTGCCATGGTTCTCCGGCCCGACGATCCGGTTCCTTCGCCTGCCCCGGTTCCCGCTCAAGAGAGCGGCGCTTCTGCCGCGTCGCAGGCTGCGTCGGCTGCTCCGAAGCGGAGCTACATTGACTCCCTTAAGGAAGCAGGGCTTACGAATCTAACGGCCGATGAACTGATCGGTTTGAAAGTGCAGGGGGTCACGGCGGAATACGTGAAGGACATGAAAGACCTCGGGATGAAGTTGGATGCGGACGAACTTATCGGGATCAAAGTACAGGGCGTCACAGCTGAATACATCAGGGAGATGCGTGCCGCGACCGGGCAGACTCTGGGCGGGGATGAAGTGATCGGGATGAAGGTGCAGGGCGTTACCCCGGAATACGTGAAGCAGATGCACGACTTGGGCTTAAAACTGGCTTCGCCAGCCGTAAGGTTCCAAAGGAATTTCTCTAGGGTGTCGCGGGTATCCTTTGCCTCTCCATAGCACTCTTCGTGACCGAAGAAGACCGCTATCTCTCAGAAAAATGGGAAGTGACTCGCCAACAGAGATGCTATTCTCGCTTGTTGTTCCACTGCGATTATCGAGGTGACTGGGACCATGCACTCTCGTCCGCTGGGACGCACGGGTTGGAAGATTTCTGAGATCAGTTTTGGCGCGTGGGCCATCGGCGGAGGCTGGGGAAGCGTGTCGGACGCCGAGTCCCTCGCGGCGTTGAATCAAGCCATCGATTCCGGTGTGAATTTCATCGATACCGCCGACGTTTATGGCGATGGGCGAAGCGAACGCCTGGTTGCGCAATTGAAGAAGAGCAGGAAGGAAGAGATCATCGTGGCCACGAAGGCCGGCCGCCGGCTGCCCAAGCAGAGCGTCGAAGGCTACAGCCGCGAGAATCTGAGCACGTGGATCCACGACAGCCTGCGTAATCTTTCGACCGATTGCCTGGATTTGCTGCAGCTTCACTGCCCGCCGGCGGAACTCTATCAGCGCGCGGAGATCTACGGGATGCTCGACGATTTCGTGAAGGCCGGTAAGGTGCGGTATTACGGCGTCAGCGTGCAGCATGTGGAGGAGGCGCTGGCGGCCATCGAGCATCCCAATGTCCAGACGGTGCAGATTATCTTCAATTGCTTCCGGCTGCGACCGGTGGAGGTCTTTTTTCCGCGAGCCAAGGAAAAGCGCGTTGGGATTCTGGCGCGAGTTCCCCTCGCCAGCGGGCTGCTTACCGGAAAGCTGCGGCGCGATTCCACATTTGGCGACGACGATCACCGGCAATTCAATCGTCACGGCGAAGCATTTGATGTGGGAGAGACATTTTCCGGGGTGGATTACAACAGCGGCCTGGAAGCAGTGGAGGAATTGCGCGCGGTGGTGCCTGCGGGCGTCACGCTATCCCAGTTTGCGTTGCGCTGGATCCTGATGTTCGAGGCCGTGAGTTGCGCCATTCCCGGCGGCAAACGTCCCGGCCAGGTCGTGGAGAATTGCAGCGCTTCGGAGCTTCCGGCGCTTTCCGAGCGGGCTATGGCCGCGGTCCGCCGGATTTATGGGGAAAGAATCCGCGAGTTGGTTCATGATCGGTGGTAGTAGTTTGTGGATGTCGTGACTGCATTCTGCGGGAGAGAGCGAATCGAACTCTATCGAATGCTTAGCTGGCCGGTGCCGACGTGGGCATGCAGGCGGTACTTGCCCGCGGCTTCGCGGGAGATGGAGCGGAACAAGCCGCCCTTGGAATCGCCGAAAATCTCTGCGTCCACCTCGCCGGCGTTCACGGACATATCGACGTGGCCGTAGTCATCGGGTTTGTCCACGGCGATGGTCAACTGTCCGGCGTGAAGTTCCAAATCCTTATTGCCGATCACGTCCTGCACGCTGACATCACCGGCGAAAATGCGCGCCGTCAGATCGGAGTTCTTCGGAAGGTGAATGATGATCTGGAGTTCATTCTTGGGCCCGCCGGTGAGGTGAAGCTCCGCCACGTTGTTGGAAACGGAGAGCCGTCCCTTCACGTCTTGAATTTTGTCCGCGTTTTTCCCGGCCAGATCCACGGTGATCTTGTTGTCATCCGTGCCCACAATTAAAATTTCGCCGGAGCGCACATGCAGGTGCAGCGGCATGTTCGACGGGCAGTCGAATTCCATGTGCGGCTTTCCCGCAAGGACAACCTCGGACTTGACATTGCCGCACAGGGCCGGAGATGCGAGGGCCAACAGGGCAAACGTCACGATCAACCGCTTCATAGGACACCTCCGCGACTGCATAATCATACGCGCGATTTTATGGGATTGTTTCGTGCATTTTGGGACTAGTACCAAGAATTCTCGAGTTTTGCCGGGCCAATTTGGGTGCTTCTCCCAGTCAGCGGTAATTCTGAGACAATCGGGCTGAGCTCAGAGTGTCTTCGAGGTGCAGGATCGCGAGGAGTTGAGATGGGCGGTGACTGGGGAGAGATACCCGTTCTGGAGAGCGAGCGGCTGCGGTTGCGGGGCCACCGGCCGGAGGATTTCGGAGATAGCGCGGCGCTTTGGGGTGATCCGGAGGTGACTCGCTATATTGGAGGGAGGCCGCTGACGAGGGAAGAGGTTTGGGCGCGGCTGCTGCGTTATGTGGGGCACTGGGCGTGGATGCGATCCGGAGTCTGGGTGGTGGAGGAAAGAGCAACGGGAGAGTTTGTGGGGGAGGTGGGATACGCGGATTACAGGCGCGACATACAGCCGCCGCTGGGGGAGATGCCGGAGTTGGGCTGGGTGGTAGCGAAGGATTTTCACGGGAAGGGCTATGCAAGCGAGGCGGTGCGGGCGGCTATGAAGTGGGCAGACGAACGGTTTGGCGGGCGGCGGACCGTGTGCATCATACATCCGGAAAATTTGCGCTCAATCCGCTTGGCGGAGAAATGTGGATTCCAGGAATCCGGGCGAACCACCTATAAGGGCGAGCCGACGATTGTTTTCACGCGCTAGCGGCGGAGGCGGGCCGTTTCGTTGAAACGACTGGCGAGAATCGTGGAGAGAGTGTGACAGAGAGAGAGATTCAGAAGGCGGCGGAGATCTTGCGTGCCGGCGGATTAGTGGTGTTCCCGACGGAGACCGTGTATGGGCTGGGTGCGAATGCATTGGATGCCGTGGCCGTGGGCAAGATTTACGCGTTAAAAGGGCGTCCGGCGAACAGCCCTTTGATCGTGCATGTCGCCGGCATCGAACAGGCGCGTGAGCTTGCCGCCGAATGGCCCGAGGAAGCGGAGCAGTTGGCGCGAAAGTATTGGCCCGGGCCGCTTACGCTGGTGGTGCCGAAGAAGGCGATGATTCCGGATGTTGTGACCGCGGGGCTCCCTACCGTGGGGCTGCGCATGCCGCGTCATCCTGTGGCGCTGGAACTGCTGCGCGCGGCAAAGGTTCCCATTGCTGCGCCTAGCGCGAACCGGTTCACGCAGCTTTCTCCCACGACGGCGCAGCATGTGCGCGAGGCATTCGGGGGGGAGACGCCTTTCCTGCTTGACGGCGGGCCGTGCGAAGTTGGGCTGGAATCGACGGTGATCGCGGTGACCAAGGACGGGCTGGAGGTTCTGCGTCCGGGAATGGCTTTCGTTGAGGGGGCAAGTGCGGGCGCGGCGGCATCCGAGCCCGCGCATCGCTCGCCGGGCCAACACAAGAGGCACTACAGCCCGCGCACGCGAGTTTTGCTGGTGAAGCAGGGCCGGTTGCCAAAGGAGGGCAGAGGCGCTTATCTCTGGGTGGAACAGCAAGCTGAGGCGGCCCGCGCGGTGCGCATGCCGACGCGGGCGGTAGAGTATGCCGCGGAATTGTACGGCAAACTTCATGAGCTGGATCGCGCGGGATTTGACTGGATTGCGGTGGAACGGCCTCCGGATACGCGGGAATGGGACGCGGTGCGAGACCGTCTGATGCGGGCCGCGTATGAGGAATGAGGGAGAGGACATATAGGGAAGTAAAGGAAGTGGAGAAAGGATTCGGAAGCGAGATAGAATGCGCGTTGCAACTGAATCGAAGGAGATCTCCATGCGATTTGTATTTCGGCGCAGTGCTGTATTGCTATCTGTTTTGTCGGTCGTTGTAGCGGTGATGGCGTTTGGTGTGCGCACACTTGCTCGGGCGCAAGGCGCTTCGGCCGCGGACAAGCCCTTCGTGGTGGAGTATTACTACAAAACAAAATGGGGGCATGCGGACGAATTCATCGCGCTTTTCAGGAAAAATCATTACCCGGTTTTGAAGAAGGAAATGGAGATGGGGCGGCTGCTGAAAGTTTCCGCGGTGGCGCCTGTTTACCACACGACGGAAGATGGGCGCTGGGATTATCGAGTGACCATTGTTTTCAAGAATGCGGCGGTGGCGAACGACGGATATGATTCCGCGCCGCTGTTGAAGCAGCTTTTCCCCGATCAGGACACCTTTAAGAAAGAAGAGCAGCGCCGGTTCGAGATTCTGGATGCCCATTGGGATTTGCCGATAAAAGATGTGGATCTAGACGCGAGATAACTGCTCAATCAGAGATTGTCCAGAAAGAATTGGGTGACGCGCGTGAAGACCACTTTGCGGGCGGGTGGATCGCTGACGCCGTGACCGCGGCCGGGAGCGGCAATCACCTCGACGTACTTTCCATCGCGGATCAGATCGTTGATTAGCGCTAGCGTGTTCGAGTAGTGGACGTTGTCGTCGCCGGTGCCGTGGGCGATGAGCAGTTTCCCTTTTAGATTGGCTGCGTGGTCGGCTGGAGAAGATACCTTGTACCCGGATTCATTCTTTTGCGGCAGGCCCATGTAGCGTTCGGTGTAGATGGAATCGTAGTAGTGCCAGTCGGTCACCGGCCCGCCTGCGAAGCCGGCCTTGAAGCGGTTGGGCGCTTCAAACATGGCGTTCAGCGTCATGTATCCGCCGTAGCTCCAGCCCCAGATGCCGATGCGCTCTGAATCCACCCAGGGCTGTTGGCGCAGCCAGGCAAGACCGTCGCGCTGGTCGGAGAGTTCCAGGGCGCCGAGGTGGTGATAGACGGACTGCTCGAAGATGTGGCCACGTCCAGCGGAGCCGCGATTGTCCAGTGCGAAGATGATGTAGTCCTTTTGCGCCATCATCTGGTGCCACAGCAAGGAAGTGCCTCCCCAAGCGTTGAGCACCACCTGGGCGTGAGGGCCGCCGTAGGTGTAAACGATCACGGGATATTTCTTAGCGGGATCAAAGTGCGGCGGCTTGATGAGGAAACAGTTTAAGGAAACGCCGTCGTGCGTTTTGACGGTAGAGAATTCGACGGGCGAGAGGTGGAACTGGGTAAGTGGCTCGACTTTATTTTCGTTGATAGTGGCGGCTTTTGTGCCGTCCGTGCGGAAGAGATCCTGACGCGGCGGACTGATGGCGTTCGAGTAGGTATCAACGAAGAGATTCGCGGTGGGAGACAGGCTCACCGAGTGCGTGCCTTCTTCCTTGGTGATGCGCGCGAAGCCGCTGCCGTCGAGGGCCACGCGGTAGAGATGCCGCTCGATGGGCGATTTTTCCGTGGCGGTGAAGTAGACGACGCCTTTCGCTTCGTCGACGCCATCCACGTGGCTGACTTCCCAATCGCCCTTGGTGAGTTGGGCTAGCTGTTTTCCGTCGAGGCCATAGAGGTAAAGGTGACGGAAGCCGGAGCGTTCGCTGGACCAGAGGAATCGTTTGCCGTCCTTGAAGAAGTGCAGGTCGTCGTTGACATTGATCCAATACTGGTCTTTTTCGGCGAGAAGCGTGGAAGAAGTGCCGGTGGCGGAGCCGGCGAGAAGCAGATCGAGTTCGTTTTGATCGCGATTTAGGCGCTGGATGGCGAGATGGCGGGAATCCGGCAACCAATTTACGCGAGGAACGTAGATGTCCGTTTCGGCGCCGATATCCATGGCGCGGGGTTCGCCACCGCTGAGTTGGGCGGCGAAAACGCGAACTACCGGGTTGATTCCGCCCGCGACAGGATAGCGCTGCGGTTCGGCTTCGCCGGTGAAGGACGCAAAATTCACCAGAGAGAATTGCGTGACCTTGCGCTCATCCATTTCCAGATAGGCGATGGCCGAAGAGTCCGGAGCCCACCAGTAGGCGGAGTAGATATCGAGTTCTTCCGGATAGACCCAGTCGAGTTCGCCCTTGCGGATTTCTTCGGTGCCGCCGGTGGTGAAGGCGCGCTCCTTGCCGTCGGCGGTGCCGACCAGCCAGATATTGTGCTCGCGAAGAAAGCTGACGTATTTGCCGTCCGGCGAGATTTTTACGTCGGATAGGTCCTCTTTGCCGGAGACGAGGACGTGGCCGGACTGGGTTTTGAGGTCGAACCAGGCGAGGGCGTTGGGGCCTTCAAAAAGGAGTGCGTCTCCGCCAGGAGCCCATTGATATTGAGCGGGAGCGCGGCGCCCTGCTCCGGTTGCCTGGGACGGATTGCTAGGAGGGGCGGGAAGAATGGATTCGAGCTTCTCCGAGGAGATGAGCACGGAGCGTTCGCCTGAAGAGGGGTTCAGAGCCCAGAGTTCGGTCTTGGCTTCCTTGCCGGTACCTTTCGTTTCGAGGAAGGTGAGCGTTTTGCAATCGGGGGACCAGGCAATGCCGCGCGTCAGACGCCCGCTCAAGCCGGGCTGGCCGTAGATGCGGTCCACGGTCAGTTCGCCGGGTTGCGGAGCTGGCGCGGATTTTTGCTGGGCCGACGCGAAGGGCTGTGTCCCGAGAGCGCAGATCGTTAAAGCGATTGGGAGTGTGCGGCGAGCGAATCGGTGGAATTGCATGACGCCTCCAGGAAAAACGATGTTTTGGTTGAACGGCCTTTAGGTCGAGATCCTTCGAGAGGCAAACGGCGCGTCGCTCGGGATGACAAGTCGCTTTTGTATCTGCATGACAGCAAAGTGGCGGCTCACATGAATGCCCTGCTAGCCCGGGGGCCAGCGGAAATTGCGGCCGCCCAGGAGGTGAAGGTGAAGGTGAAAGACGGACTGACCGGCGCCTGCGCCGTTGTTGAGGACGGTGCGATAGCCGGAGAGGAGATTGCGCTGCTGGGCGAGATTGGCGGCAACGAGTTGCAATTTGCCGAGGAGCGCTTGATCTTCGGGAGAAGCATCGTGCAAGGCCGCGAAATGTTTACGAGGACAGATGAGAACGTGGGTGGGCGCCTGGGGGGAGATGTCTTCAAATGCGAAGACATCATCGTCTTCATAGATAATCTTTGAGGGGATTTTCTTGGCGCCGATTTTGCAGAAGAGGCAGTTTTCGTCCATCAATTGACTCCCGAAGGTTTGACGTCATCCAGCCTTAGGACCATTGGCGTAAAGCCTTCCTTGGCGCGGAGTTGTTCGCCAAAATCGCGGGCGGCGTCTTCACCGGAGATTTTGCCGACGCGTACGCGGAAGAACGCGCCGTCGGGAGTAGCATACTGCTGAATGAAGATAGGAGAGTAGGAGAGGCTTAGGCGGTCGCGGAGGCGCTCGGCATTGGCGCGGTCGCGGAAGGCGCCAACCTGGACGGTGAAGAATCCGGCGGTGACATCGACATTGCCGAGGACTTCCACGCGGACGGGAACCACGCCGGGACCGACGGACTCGATTTCGCGGGCGGCGGCGAGGGAAAGATCGATGATGCGATTGTCGATGAAAGGGCCACGATCGGTGATTCGGACGGTGGTGGATTTGCCGTTGTTGAGATTGGTGACACGCACCATGGTTTCAAAAGGCAGGGTGCGGTGCGCGGCGGTGAGTTGGTACATGTCGTAGATCTCGCCGTTGGAGGCGCGGCGGCCGTTAAAGGGATTGCCGTACCAGGAGGCGTTGCCTTCTTCGGTGTAACCAACCGGAGCGGGCAGGGGCGGAGTTTTGGCGCGTTTTGCTGGCGCGGGAGAGACGCTGGTGTCCCGCTTGGCGGCCTCGGCGGTGGCTTCGGGAGTGGTGGAGGGCTGCGCGGGGGGTGGCTGGGGATTAGCGGACACTGGCCGTTTGGCGGCACAGCCAATCGATAGCAAACCCACCAAGCCGGAGGCGACCAAGAGAAGGGGCCGCGAGCGGATCACGATTTGGGCTGCTGCGGATTCTGGGGGGTGCGGGCGGCGACGCGAGATTCGAGCTTGCGCGAGGCTTCGGCGAGCTTCTCGGCGACTTCGCGAAGGAATTGGGCGGTGCGCCTTTCGGTCTCCGGCGCAACTTCATCCTCGACGTATTTGCGAAGGCGGGTTAATTCCTCGTCGAGGCGGCGGCCGATTTCTTCAAATTTGTCCATGAGTATGGTTGCTCCCTTGCAGTGGGTCGCGGCGGGTGCTTGCAACCCAACTCCGGTATTATAGGAACGCGAAAAAGAGGGCGCAAGGAGGAGAGTTGGCACTTCCTTATCAGTGGCAAATGCGGGTGGATCGGCTGAAACAAATGTTTGGCGGGATGTTTGGCGCTGGCGGAGAGCGGCGGCCGCAGCTATGCCCTTCCTGCGGCGCGCTAGTAGGCATCAACGCGACGCGATGCCATGAGTGCGGGGCGAATTTGCGGTTTGGGTTGGCAGCTTGGAGCAAGGGTCTCAGCGAGTTTTTTGGCGGGCATGCGCCAGTGACGGTCTCCGTGCTGATCCTGAATGTGTTGATGTTCGGCGTCAGCATGCTGCGTTCGATGCATGCCGGTGGGGGATTCGGCCTTTTCGGCGGCATGAACGGTATTGAGCTTTATCGGCTCGGAGAGAACACGCCCTATATATGGCCGGGTTGGGGACCATGGCGGCTTGTTACGGGCACGTTTCTCCACGGTGGACTGCTGCATCCCCAACTTGGGCAGTCCGAGATAATTGACGATGATGCTGCCGACCGTGACTTCGCCGCCGACATACATGAAGATGGCGAGCATTCCCAAGGCCGTGTGCGGATGTTTCAGCGCGCCCACTCCATGGGTGATTTGTTCGGTGTTGGTGAAGGCGGGGAGATGGGCAAATTTGAAAAAGACCGCCAGCAGGACAAACACGGCGGCAAAACCAAGGTAGGGAATTTTGACCGAGTCAGCCCCGTGCGCGACTTACGGGTGAAGAAAGTAAAGATCAGCCAGCCGCCGATGATAGGTCCAATCGTCGTGCCAAAGGAATTGAAGGCCTGCGAAAGGTTAAGTCGGCTGGAGGCGGTGCGTTCCGGGCCAAGGATCGTGACGTAAGGGTTGGCCGTGATCTGGAGCACGGCGAAACCAAGACCGCCGACAAACAGAGCAACCAGGAACAGCGGATCAGGAAGTCTGAATGGCAGCCGGATAGAAGAGCGCGCTGCCAAACGCGGCGA
>CAVTFW010000005.1:0-392822 GCA_963734105.1 Candidatus Acidiferrales bacterium
CGATGGCGACTACGCGATCGCTGCGCCGCAGCCGAACTAGGGCACCCCTAAGGTCAGCCTGGCCAAGCGGGGTGAGTTGATCCGCCGCCTTCGGCGATGGGGCCAGGGCGTTTCCTGCAGGAAAAGCTGCCGGACTTCCTTCCCATCCTGCCGCACCTGGAGGGGACGGATGCAGGGTGGCGGCTCCGCCTGCGCGCGCTGCAAAGCCGACGCCTTCGCTGCCTTCGGCGCCTAGCGGGAGGGAAAGCCAGGCTGCGAGCGACCGTGGCTCCGCTTGGCCGACCGACAAGGGCTGCTCGCCTTGTTCGCGCGAGCCAGACGCTGCGGCGGGGTACGGCCGGCCACAGTGTCCGCAAAAGCGCCACTCACGCTTTACTTCGCGACCGCAGCCATCGCAATTCCTCATCGGTACCACCTTTTTCGATCTGATCATCCATGGCCCGCGCGGATGGATATTTGGAAACTTGAGAACCGGTGGTGTGGCGCGACTGCCAGCTTTATCGGCCGCGATTGACGATATATTCGATCAGAGCTGTCACTTTCACATCTCGATTTGTTCTGCACCGCGGCTTGCTGGCACGCTGACCTCCCGGGCGCAGGTCAGCGGTAGATGAGCGCGTTATCCGTGCCTTCTCCCGCCATGCAGAAGGTGTCCGAGGGACAGGATACGTATTCGAATCCAAGGTCGTATGCATTGGGGTCAACTGGGTCCGGCTTCGACCATGAGGAGCCGTCGAAGGTGATGGCATTCCCGCTGGCGTCTACCGCCATGCAGAAGGAGGCCGAGGGACATGAGATGGAGCCCGGCACGCTGCTGGGATCGATCAGCACAGGTTCCGACCATGAGGAGCCGTTATAGATGAGCGCGTCGTGCACGTCCGCTACCGCGCAGAAGGAGGCTGCCGGGCATGAAACGGAGTCAGGAGCGCCTTCCGGTCCTACTGGCTGCGGCGCTGACCATGTGGAGCCGTTGTAGGTCACGGCGTGGGCGGAGCCGACCGCCATGCAGAAGGTCGCCGAGGCGCACGAAACCGATGCTAGACCTCCATTGAATATGATTGGGATTGGTTTGGACCACGAGGAGCCATTGTAAGTGAATGCCCGGTCGAGGCCCACTGCCGCGCAAAACGAGACTGACGGACACGAAACGGACACCAGGTCGCTCGGGCCGAGCACATGCGGAGGTGACCACGAGGAGCCGTCAAAGGTAAAAGCGTCCTCTCCGCCAACCGCCATACAGAAGGAAGCAGACGCACACGAGAAGGAGAACACAGAATTGCCACTCGGACCGAGGGATTGGGGGGCCGACCATGAGGAGCCGTTATAGATGAACGTCTGATCCGCACCCCCTGCCATGCAGAAGGACGCCGACGGACAAGAGATCGGGTCGAGGCCGAGTCCAGGCTGGGTGACCGACAGCGGGGCGGACCAGCCTGTAGCGGGGGTGGCTCCGCTGCCGCCCTCAGGTGGCTGCGGGCTGGGGCTTGCAAGTCCCGTCGGCGCGGCGGGTATGCTGCCGACCCCTCCACTGTTGGAGCACGCGGCCACGAGGGCGCATACGGCAAGCGCCGAGGTGAGCAGTCCCGCCAACCACCCGGGTCTTCGATGTACACAACTCGCGTCGCGCTGGAGAGCCGCGCCACGATTGTCACGGGTGTCGAGGTGGTCATTCACAGTTGTGCCCCGCCAGCACTCAACCAGCGGTTTCGGCGAACAACACCCTGCGTACTGGCCGGGTAGGCGCGGCGTCAGGATATAAGTCAGCAGGTTCACGGTGATCACCTCCTTGACCTGCCAAACGGTGCCAGCGTTAAGACGCCAGGCTAGCTGATTGGTTGACAGCCAATCCCGCGTCTCGCCCGCGATCAGGCCGCCGATGACGAACGGCGCCGCGAGCAAGTCCTCCGCCTGATCCTGGACTTCCATACCGCTGTCGGCTCGGTGCAGCAGTACTGGCTGCGCGAGCGCATCACCGACGAGTGCCCGCGCTGCGGCTGGCACGGGGTACTTTGTCGTCGCCACCGTCGGCGACAGGGCCGCCGCAGTCTGCGACAACTACTACGCCTACCTGCACCCGGGCATCACGGTCCCGGTGAAGTTTGTACTCCGCCCGCTGGCCCGGTGACGGCCGCGCGGTCGCCGTGATCCGCCAGCGGACCGCAGCGACCACTACTACCTCGACATCGGCACTTCCCCGACATCGGACAGCAGATGACCTGGTGCCTGCGGTGGGAGCACACCCCCAATGCTCGTCGACGACGCCCGCGGCAACTGCATCGAGGACATCGGCCAGATCAGCCGCGCCGAGGCCGAGCAGATCGCGGCCGAACTGGCGACCCGTTACTGGCCGCCCGACGCGCCCCGGCTGCCCTGGGTCGTCTCCGCTTATCCGCGGTGATGCCCCTGGATGCGGCGTACTACGAAGACCTGGCCGGGGCGGCTGTACGGCCTCATTGTCGAAAGTACGCTCCGAGGTTTGGGAACGATGGTATTTCTCGCGTGCGCGCTTTGCGGTTTGCCTGGAATCGCGCGGGGACAGAGCGTGTCATCGGAGAATCGTCTGAAAGCAATTTATCTGGGGAAAATGCTGAATTTTGTGCAATGGCCGGACGGAGCGTTTGCGGCAAAGAGAGCGCGATTCAATTTTGTGTCGAGGGGATCGCCTATTGGGGTTCGCACTCGCGCAGAAATGAGCAACACCACCATTGGAGGGCGGAGGTCGAAGTGCGATGGGTGCAGAAGGAGAAGGACCTGAAGGGCTGCCATGCACTTTTCGTTGGAGGTTCGGGAGAGAAGCACATCACGAAGGTCCTCGAGAGCGTGAAAGGCGCAAACGTGCTCACCCTTGGCGAAGCGGGGCGATTTCTGGAAGCCGGTGGAGTGGCGCAATTGAGCTATGAAGACAGTTTCATCCGCCTTGGCGTCAACCTGGCCGCGGCGCGGAATGCCGGGTTGAAGATGGACGCCCGGCTTTTAGGGTTGGCAAAAAGGGTAATGAAGAGCGACGAGACGCCAGGCGGCTGAAATGGAAATCTTGAACAACAGTTCGCTGAAGTCCCGGCTGGTGCTGCTGACCCTGGCGAGCAGCAGCGTGGGGTTGTTGCTGGCGTTCAGCCTCTTCGCGATCCATGACGAGCAATTATTGCGGGCGAGCAAGGTGGAAGAGTTGCGATCTGCCGCGGATTTGATCGGGAACAGCAGCGCGGCGGCCCTGGTGTTCGACGACGCGGCGGAAGGATCAAAAATACTTCGAGCGCTGGAAACGCGAATCCGGATTCGGCAGGGAGTGTTGTACCGGGCGGACGGAACGGTGATGTCGAGATACCAGCGTGCTGGGACGGAGGGAGGGTTCCGAGAGATCGCGGCTACGGCCGAAGAAAATGTGCAGTGGAAGGAAGACCGCCTGGAGCTCTCCCGGCCCGTGTTTCTGGAGAAACGCCTGATCGGACGGCTGTATTTGGAGGCGGGACTGAGAGATCTCCGGGAGGAACGGAGACATACCGCATGGCTGGCGATCCCGGTGTTTTTGGCGACGCTGCTTTTGGTCGCGATGCTGACTCTGCTGCTGCAGAACTCGATCACGCGGCCGATCCTGGTGCTGGGGGAGATCGCGCGCCGCGTGAAGGCGGAAAAGGCGTATTCGTTGCGTGCGCCCGCCGTGGGCCAGTCCGAAATCGGGCGATTGGGAGACGACTTCAATCACATGCTGGAAGCCATTGAGCAGCGAGATAAGGAGCTGCGAGAGGCCCAGGACCTGCTGGAAGAGAGGGTTTCCGAACGAGACTATGGCCTTGGAGCAGGAGATTGCCGAGAGGCGAAAGGCGGAGATGCTGGCGAAGGAGAGCGGGGAGCTGCGCAGGGCGCTGAACGAGGCTTCCCCGGTCGGGATTGCCTCCGATGGAGAGAACGGAATCATCCAGCTGAGCAACCCTGCCTTCCGGCAGATGTTCGGCTACACGTCGGAGGAACTGACGGACAAATCCATCTGTGACCTTTTGGCGACCGGGGATTTCGCGAAGAAGCCGTGGCGCTGCGGAAGCAAGTGAGGGAAGGCCGCACCGTCCGGCGGACGTTGAAACGAAGGAAGAAGGACGGAGGATTGCTGGACGTGGAATTGTTCGCCGCGCCGCTGCGAATGGACGGGAGAACGGCCGGGCAATTGAGCATCTACCTGGACATTTCGAAGCGCGTGGATGCCGAACGGGCGATCCGGGAGAGCGAAGAATGGTTTCGGACGCTCAGCGTGGCCGCGCCGATCGGAATTTTCCGGACGGACCGCGAGGGGCGCTGCGTGTACCTGAACCAGAGGCTTTGCGAAATTACGGGACTGAGCGCTGAAAACGCCCTGGGGTTTGGCTGGTTAAGTTCGATCCACCCCGAAGACCGCGAACAAACCGCCAGATTGTGGCAGGCGGGGGTGGAAATGGGGAGGAACTGGATGACGAGTGCCGGATGAAGTTGCCGGACGGAAACATCAATTGGATCCAGTGGCGCTCGCGGCCGCTGCACGGAGCGGACGGGAATTTGATGGGATTTGCCGGAGTGGTTGAGGACGTCACCAAGCGACGCGCCGCCGAGCAGAGAATCATGGAAGCCAAACGCGCGGCGGAACTGGCGAACCAGGCCAAGAGCCAGTTTCTGGCCAACATGAGCCACGAAATCCGGACGCCCATGAACGGAATACTGGGTATGACCGAACTGGCGCTGGAAACGGCGTTGAACGGAGAGCAAAAAGAGTATCTGGGGGCGGTGAAGAGCTGCGCGGAATCGCTGCTGGAGATCATCAACGACGTGCTGGATTTTTCAAAGATAGAATCTGGCAAG
Organism: Candidatus Acidiferrales bacterium; assembly: GCA_963734105.1. Classification (GTDB taxonomy): domain Bacteria; phylum Acidobacteriota; class Terriglobia; order Acidiferrales; family UBA7541; genus Acidiferrum. The sequence continues at coordinate 4,825 of CAVTFW010000005.1, forward strand.
TTGGAACTGGAAACGATTCCATTTTCGCTCTTGGATTGCGCGGAGAATGCGCTGCAGCCGGTGTCCGTGCGCGCGCAGCAGAAAGGGCTGGAATTGGACTGGTGGATCCGCGGGGATTTGCCGGAATGGGTGAGTGGCGATCCGACGCGATTGCGGCAAGTGCTGATCAACCTGCTGGGCAATGCGGTCAAGTTCACGGAGGAGGGAGAAGTGACGCTGGGGCTGAACTGCGTGCAGTGCGGCGAAGGCGAGGCCGAAGTGCAATTCCTGGTGAGCGACACAGGGATGGGCGTTTTACCGGAGCACCGGCAGAAAATCTTCGAGGCCTTTCAGCAGTCCGACACATCGGTTACGCGGGAATTTGGAGGGACCGGGCTGGGGCTGTCGATTTCCGCGCAACTGGTGAAGGGGATGGGTGGGCGCATCTCCGTCGAAAGTGAAATGGGGAAGGGAAGTTGCTTCCAATTTACCCTCAAGCTTAAACGGTCGCGGCCAGAGGAACAAAATGCGGGGAGCGGAGAAGACCGCAACAGAATCGGAGAGGGAAGAGTACTGGTCGTCGAAGATCGCGCTGCCGCCCGGGAACTCGTGTGCTGGCTGATTAACCGCTGGGGATTGCCGGCCGATGCCGCTGGAAGTGCGGAAGAGGCGAAGCGACTGCTGCACCAGGCAAGAAGCGAGAACAGGCCTTACGCCGTCGTGATTGTGGATCAGTTCCTCGGCGACACCGACGGATACGAGGTGGTGAAGGAGATCCGCCGGCGGGAGACGAGCAGGGATACCGAGATTCTTCTCACCTCCGCGGTCCCGGCGTTTCCGGAGGAGGAGCGCGCGAGCCGCTACCGGATTTTTCGCAGGCTGACCAGGCCGCTTCGGAGACAGATCCTGCGAGAAAGCCTACGCGTGGCGCTGAAACACGGTAAGCCGGAGGCAGAACCGGCGTTCCACAAAGAGGCGAAGGCAGCTCACGTCGGACGGAAAATCCTTTTAGTGGAAGACAATGCGATCAACCAAAAGCTAGCGATTCGATTGCTGCAAAAAATGGGGCACCATGTAGAACTTGCCGTCAACGGCGCGGATGCCTGCCAGATGGTTCGGGACGGCAAATACGATGTTGTCTTGATGGACCTGCAGATGCCCGTCATGGGCGGCCTGGAAGCGACAAAAAAGATTCGGGACCTCGAGCGGGCTTGGGGACGGCACACGCCGATCCTGGCAATGACCGCTCATGCTGCGGTGCAGGACGAGAAGCGCTGCCTGGAAGCGGGCATGGATGGCTACCTTACGAAACCGATCCGGCGTGAGTTGTTGCAAAGGGAGATCGCGCAAATGACGGAAAAACACCTGGTAAAGACCAAGACGGCAGCTATACCGAACCGCAAGCCGGCGGAAACGAGTTGGAACCTCGAGGAGTTGCTCGTCCGCCTGGACGACGACCGGACTTTTCTGTGCGACTTACTGCGAGTGTATCGCGACGACAGTCAACTCAACATGCAGAAGGCAAAGATGGCACTGGCGGAGGAAGACCTGGCGGAGCTGACGCGCGCGGCGCACACACTGAAAGGGATGCTGCGGAACCTCTCCATGGATGGGGCGGCGGAGATTGCCAGCGAGCTGGAGAATGTTTCAAAGCAAGAAAAGGGCAATGAGGCGGTGGAGTTGCTGGCGCAACTGGAGAAGGCCTTGACGGAACTTCTGCCCGAGGTGGAGGCACAACTGGCCGAGGTGAGGGCATGAAAATTCTGATTGCGGAAGACGATTCGCTTTCGCGGATGATGCTGGAGAAAATCCTGAAGCAAGCTGGGTATGAAGTCACCGGGGTGAACAACGGAGCCAGCGCGCTGCAAGAACTGATAGCACAGGATCCGCCGCGGCTGGCGCTGCTGGACTGGGTGATGCCGCAAAAGGACGGCGTGGAGGTGTGCCGCGAATTGCGCAGGCTGGATAAGGCGTACACCTATGTGATCCTGCTTTCCTCGAAGGAGTCCAAGCGGGATATTGTGAAGGGGTTGGAGTCCGGAGCGGACGATTATCTTACCAAGCCCTATGACGGGGAAGAACTAAAAGCGAGGTTGCGGGCGGGCGAACGGATACTGGAGTTGGAAGACCGGCTGGTGGAGGCGCGGGAAAGCATGAGGTTCCAGGCGACGCACGACCTGCTGACGTCGCTATGGAACCGCGGGGTGATCGTGGAATTATTGTCCCGGGAGATTCAACGCTCACGCCGGGAGAAGGCCTGCGTCGCGGTGATGCTGTGCGATGTGGATCACTTCAAAAAGGTAAATGATCAGCATGGTCACGCGGCAGGAGACGATGTACTGCGGGAAGTGGCGCGGCGGCTGCAGCAGTGCGTGCGATCGTATGACATGGTGGGCCGATACGGCGGGGAAGAGTTTCTGGTGATTTTGAACAACTGCAACATTGCGAGTGCGGAGGCGCGCGCGGAAAACCTGCGAACGGCGATCGCGAGCAAACCCATTCCGGCGCGCTCGGAATCCTTGACGGTGAGCATGAGCATCGGATTGGCATTCTCCACGGATTTCGAGAATCGGGCAGTGGACGAGATCCTCCAGAGCGCGGACACCGCGCTGTATGCCGCAAAAGCGGCGGGACGAAATTGCGTCCGGATTGGACGTCCAGCAACGACGGAGGATGGGATGGAGACTTCGCAGAAAGAAACGACGAGCGCGTGAATCTAACCGCAGGACATGGCAGGCCGGAAAAACTCCCTGCTTCCCTTACTTGGGCTTCGCGCGGCCTTGCTCCATCATCTGCCGCATCGCCGCGTTTGCGCCAGGGGAGCGCTTTTCCCGCCAGTCTTCCAGGCGTTTGCAGGTCTCTTCAATGCCGGAAAAAAGAGTGGGGTTCTTGAAGGCGGCGCGCCAGGCGGGAACGATGGTGCGCATGCGGTCCCAAACCACCCAGATTTCTCCATTGCTTTCGAAGAAAAGTTCATCGTTGATCAGGCCGCGATTGACGATGCTGGCGACCATTTCCCAATAACTGATGACCATACGGATGTAGGTGTTCTCCTGGCCATCCTTTGGGTATCTCGACATCACTTCCTCCGGTGTGCCAGCGTGAAAATTTTCTACAAACCACGCGCGGGCTTCCCGCAAGCGGGGTTCCCGGCGGAGATCGTACAGCCTGAGCATGAGATTCACTTCTTCGTAGGTCACTTGAGACATAACCAATTCTCCTTAAATAAGTCAGGCAGAGGAAGCCGGCGGTTCCGCTTGAGGTGATCGAGGGGAACTCACCAGCTCCACGCGCTGGACATGCGACAAGGGGATTCCCTGCCGTTGAAACTCGAGTTGAATCCTGCGCCGCAATTCGCGGGATACATCCTCCTGCCGGGACGGCGCGGTGCGAAGCTGCAGCCGTACCGTGGAGGCGCGCTCGTCGTAGGACTGCAAGCCCAGGATGCGCGGCCCATCGACCAGCGCCTGAGACCACGAAGGGTCATTGCGCAACTCCGCGGCCGCCGCATCCAGCGCTTGGAGTGCACGTTCCTGAGGCACCTCAGGGGAAACGCCAACGTCCACAAAGGCTTGGGACCAGTCCCGGCTGAGATTGCCGACGGTACGAATGTCGCCGTTGGAGAGAGTCACGAGCGCCCCCCGGGCATCGCGGACAACGGTTCGCCGCAAGGTTAGATGCTCGACGCGGCCAATTGTGTCAGCCACCTGGATGGTATCGCCGACGGAATATTGGTCCTCGAGGATGATGTAGAAGCCGGTGATGACGTCGCGCACCAGGTTTTGCGCGCCGAAACCAACGGCAAGCGTGGCGAGTCCGGCAACGGCGGCAACGGGCGTGACATTGACACCGAATTCCTGCGCCGCCATGAGCAATGCCAGCACCCAGACAACCTTGCTGGCGCCGGCGTAAACCACGCCGGCGAGGGTGCGCGTCTGCTGCTCGCGGGCTTGGGCCGCTCGGGCTTGGGACCCAGCCGGTTTGACGATGAGCTTGGTGACCAGGCGCAGAAGGCGATTGACAAGGAATGCCGCGACGACAATACCGGCGATACGGAAGAGGTTGGAGACGGAGAGCGCTGGGATTTCGGATAGAAAACTAGACATAGGCATATCGCGGGGCGAGTATAACATTGGTGAGGACGCCCTGCAGGGCGGCAACCCCCTGCGCACAGGCTGGGGAGAGGAGGGAGCCTTATGAAAACACGCCGAACTTTTCTGGCAGGCATGGTCCTGGCAGGCGCTTCATCGGGTCTTGTCGTTTGCTTGGTGGAAGCCCAAAATCCAGTCCCGCCGAACCCGCGACTCCCCGGCAAGGGACCCGAGGAGGAAAGCCCCCCGCTTCCCAACGCGGACAAGAAAATCCTGGAAGACAACGACAAGGATATGAAGAAGAAGGTTGACCGGCTCTATCAACTGGCGACGGAATTGAAAGAGGAAGTGGAAAAGACGGACAGCAGCAAGGTGCTGAGCTTGAACCTGATGAAGAAGGCGGAAGAGATTGAGAAACTGGCGCACGAGATCAGGAATCGCTCCAAGGGTTAAGGGATTTTGCCGCTGAAGGGCGGCGGAAGTGCCCACTGGCAGATAGGGAGGAGAAGAGTTAAACTGTTAAGGTAAAATTGCGGTTACCTCAGCGCGCCCGTAGCTCAGCTGGATAGAGCGCTTGCCTCCGAAGCAAGAGGTCGGGAGTTCGAATCTCCCTGGGCGCGCCACTAAAAACTGATTATAAATGGTTTAGCAGTTTTGTGTGGACCTCTGTTGGAGCCCCGGAACGGCTTGGTGTGATAAAAACGTGATAGAAGTCTGTTGGTTCCATGCCCTCTTTTCGGTTTTCAACTCAGCCTTGATTGCGTCGGCTCCTAGAGGTGAACTTCACCGTCCGCAGCCCCTCCCTGGAGCCAGACGATTCCTGTGCTCGGGCGCGGCCTGTGGTTTCCACTGCCTCAAACTGTTATGATTCAGAGAAGTGTTCAAAGACTTACAGATAACTTTGTACGATATATTTGGCTACCTAAGCCGTTGCGGCTTTGCCGTATGCTTTCACCGCCCGTTCAATGCCGGTGCCCGCGTTCGCAAGGTCCTTGGCGTTCATTGCCGGGCGCACCGTTAGTCTGGCATTGAAAGCAAGAAACCAGGGCTCGGCGATGGCTGGCAACTCCGACGAATCTTTCATGTCGAAGAAGATGTATCCGGTGCGCTCACCATTGTCTTCCGCGAAGTATGCCGCCTCGGGTTTCAAATCCTTCAGAATTTTCTCGATAGTTGTCCCTAAGCTGCCGTTTGTACTCGCTGCATTCCCGGCTTCAACCGGAATGGAAACCTTGAGCATCATGCGCATGGAAGGTGCCCTCCTTGGGCGGAGTGACTATACACCTTCGTTCAACCTGCCGAAAGGAACCCGGTTACTCCGGTAACCGAACCCGCAGCCAAAAGGATGGAGGGACGGGCCTTTGAAATATGGGAAGGCGTTCTTGTGTAAAGCTTTCGGACGTTTTTATTGCCCGCCGGTTTTGCTGGTTCCAGCGGGCTGGACCCTGTCTGCCAATATTGGTTGAAGCCGAGGTAATCCGAGGGCAGGTTGGCCAGGATGGTGCGCCGGAGTTCCAGGATATCGACGTTGCCCAGCCTCTTATAGAGAATTTTTCCGTCGGAATCGATCAGTACGGTGTAGGGAACCGCCGACTGCCAAGTGGGGTCAAACGCGGCCTGCAGGGCAGCCGTGTCGTCCGAGGCAAACAACAGGTTGCGGCTGGTGGCGTGCTTTTTCTCCAGCATTCGCATCACGCTGGGCTGTTCGTCCGGCATGTTGGCGGCGACGGTGACCAAATCCAGGTCGCGGACCTTATACATCTGGTAGGTATCCTGAAAATCGGCGAACTCGTCGATGCACGAGCCGCACCAGGTGGCCCAGAAACTGACGAGCAGCATGTGCTTCGTGGGATTGGCGCGCAGTTTCTTCAGGTCGTCCGCCGTGGCCATTTCGAGTTTCACGGGTTGCTCTTCGATTTTTCGAAGCGCCTCGATGCGCGAGGCTGCCTTTTCCTGCCATTTTGTCGAGCAGCCGAACACGCCCGTATGGCTCACCGGGACTTCGCGGTTCGCCAGCAGCGCGTCGATGGCGTCGCGCGCGTCCTGCGTTTTCACCTGCTCGATGCGATAGCTATTGTCGATGCGGCCTTCGTAGCGCAGCTTGCGGTCCTTATCAAAGATGAAGATGTGGGGAGTCGCTTGGGGGCCGTAAGCACGGGTCACCGATTGCGTTTCGCCGTCGTACAGGTAGGTGTAGCGCAGATGTTTGTACTCCACGCGAATCTTCATTTCCTCGAGGGTGTCGCTGATGTCGGAGGAGTCCAGCTCGTCGATTCGGATGGCTTTCGGGTCATTGGGTTGGATCGCCACAACGGCCACGCCGCGGTTCCGGTAGTCGTCTTCCAGTTGCTGGATGCGCTGCTCATACATTTGCGAGATGGGGCAGTGATTGCAAGCAAACACGACGACCAGGATCGGGCTGGCCGCGTAATCGGCAAGGCGGTGGATTTTTCCGTCCACCCCGGGCAAGGCAAAATCCGGGGCCGGCGACCCGACGGCGAGGATTGGATGCGCAGTTTGACCCCATGCTGCGGAAGCGATGAGCAGAAATAAAAACGCGCGCCACATTTGCTTTGCGTCTCCATTCCCCTTTTCGGGAAGAGCGGGTTGCTACAGCCGCGCCACCGCGAATCTCAATTTTACGCTCATCGAGCCACGGTTGCCGCGCCGTGCGCAGATGCGCCGCTCCGTGCGTTGCCGGACTGGTTCGCAAGAGGACGCGGCGTCACGTCCGCATCCACCAGGCCCATGGCCCATTTGATGGCTTCCACATACATCTTTTGAAACCGGGGATCGTCCCAGTTTTGATCCACGTGGCCGAGATTGGAGTAGTAAACGCGGCCTTTGCCATACATTTTGGCCCAGGTCACGGCAAAATCATGGTCCTTGCGATGAACGCGGGGATTATTGAGGTCGAGTTTGGAGCTGTCCAGGCGCATGAGCACGCGGACCTTGTCCCGCGAAAAATCCTTGAGCTGGTAAATCTCGTCGCGCAGGACAAACGATTTTGGCCACTGCTGCATGCCCGGGAAGCTCGGATCTTCGACAAGGATGGGCGCATCAAAAGTGCCCCAGGGGTGCTCGTCGTAGTATCCGCCGATCATCTCTCCATATTCCGGCCAGCTCGTAAAGGTGATGGTCGCACTGTGCACGCCGATGAAACCCTTACCATCGTCGTGGACAAACGAAAGGAGCGCGGCCTTTTGCTCCGCGTCCATTTCCAGTTCGCCGCCGGTGTAGAAGAGCACGGCGTCAAAATCGTTCAGGTTCTTGGCGTTGTATTCCAGCTTTTTCTTGGTCAGGACTTCGGTGTCGGTCCGGATGGTGGTGTCCCACAAACCGGATTCGCGGCCAAGACGTTCGATGGTGGCCATGGCGTGGGATACGGCTTCGTGCCGGTATCCTTTTTCTTCGCCGAGCACCAGCAGGTGCTTCTTCGGATGGGCGTCGACCTGCGCCGCGCAGCGGCTGCCGAGCGCGACACAAAGCACCAGTAACGCCATGCGGAACATTTTCATTTGCGGCCGTCCCTCGACATCGCGGTCTCCTATTTGCTTCCCAGCCACACAATGGCATTGGCGAACAGCTTATTCTGTGTTGCGTCTCCGAAAATCTTATCGCCGTGGCCCATGTTCATATAGATCATTTTATATTTCGTGTTGGTCCAGACCACCGGCAGGTCCCCTTCGGTGAGGATATCCTTTACGCCGAGGGGATAGTTGGAAGGATCCAGGGTGACCAGGACGCGGACGTTTTTATTAAGCCGGGGGCTGGGTTTCCAGAGGTACCATTCGTTCGCGGGTGCCGTGAAAGTGTCGGGTAAATCCCGGGTCACAGGATGTGCGTGGTCATCCACGATCAATTTCGCGGGGAGGGGCGGCCAGTTGTTGGAGTAAAAAACGGCGCCGCCTAGAAAGTCCACGAACCACGGCCAATGCGTGTCTTTGTCGTTGTAGCCGGCGACGTGAAGGCCCAGCCAGGCGCCGCCATGTTCCATGTATTTCTCGAACGCCGCGCGCTGTTCCGGCGTGTGAGGAAACTCGTTGAGCCACACAACCACCTGGTAAGGACTCAGGTCCTTGTCGTTAAGCTTTCCCCAATCCGTTGTGGCGTCAAACACAAAATTGTTCTTCGCGGCAAGTTCGCGAAAGAAAACCAACGCGTCGTTGGCTACGTGAACATGGTCCGGCTCGACGTTTGTGGAATAAAAGGCCAGCACTTTAAAGCTCGGCTCTTTCGCAAACGCCACGTTCTGCGAGAAGAAGAGCAGCAGAACCGTTCCACAAAGCACGCAAAGCCCTGAAATCCAAAAGTACCGATCTTGGGGCTTTCCGGCTGGGTTGTAGATGATCATTCCGCGCAATTCTCCTATTTGCCGGCGGCCCAGAAGATGGAATTCGTAAAGATCTGGGTGAACGCCTGGTTTTCGAATAATTCCCCGTGGTGGCCCATGTAGATGTAGATGTTTCTGGCCTTGATGTGCTCGTTCGTCCAGATCACCGGGTGGTCTCCCATTTTGATGTCGGTGGCAGGAGTGTAGATTTTCTCGTCCACACTCGCCAGCACGTGCACATTGGGGCGGGGCGATTTGTCGTAGGTGTACCACTCTTCGTTCTCGATCACAAACGGCGACTTAACGTCTTTCATGGCCGGATGATTCTTGTCTTCGACGCTGACGGTTCCGTCCACAAACGTGGCGATGTAATTCTTGAAGCGGATGCCGCCCATGAACTGGTGGAACCACGGCCACATTTGGAACCCGTCGAATTCGCCCAGCAACGTGGCGTGATGAAATCCGATCCATCCGCCCCGGCCTTCTTCGATGTACTTGATGAACGCGGCCTGCGCGGCCTGCGTCCAGTTGTAGGGAGGGTAGTTTAGCTGAATAAACAGATTGTATTTCGCGAGGAAGGCATCGTTGATTTTTTCGGTGTCTTCAATGTAGTCCACGGTGAAATTATTCTCTGCGGCCAATTTTCCAAGCCACACTTTCGCGGCGTCGACAAATGGCTTATGGATGCCGCCATGCTCAGCGAGTGCAATCACGCGGAAGCGCGGAGCTTTGTTCTGTGCGGTTGTGGCGACACTCAGGGACACCAGCGCAAGCGCGAGAAGCAGCAGACGCGCCAGCGCCTTTCTCATCGAGTGTCGCTCAGGCAACTGCATCATGAAACCCTTCCTAGGTTTTGTCGCCGGCACATTCGGCGGAACGATTCCTTCTCCCGCTAATGAACGTGCACTGCCCCTGCGGGCGCAGTCAGCTCTTTAGGCGAGAGCTTCGCGTCAAATTTCAAGTTGAAGAATCCGACCATCATCTCATCCCAGCTCTGCTGGCCCCAAATCACCGTTTTCGTGGGGTCCGGATTTTCAGGATTGTTCGGCGAATTGTCGAAATGGGCGGTGCATTCGATCTTGGTGCCTTGCGGCAAATCAATCGGATCCGTGAGGTTGTACCAGAGCTGCCAATGCCAGTTGTACACGGGAACGCTGAGGATCGTTTCTCGCTTGCCGTCGGGAAACACCAACTGGTATTCAAAATCCTTGCCCCGCGCGTGCATGTGCGGATGCAAGGCCACGAGAGTAACGTCCTTGCGCACTTCAAAGGTCGCGTCCACGCGGTAATCCGGATCGCCAGGCGGAATTTTGAAGGTCCCGTTCGAAGCGGAAAGTGTCAGGACACGCTCGCTCGGGGGCGATTTCGTGAAGATTAAGCCAAGTTTCGTCTGATCCGTCGTGGCTGTTCCGTTTGGCGTGTAGTGCACCTCAAAGACGATGTCCGATCCCGCCTTGATCAGCTTCCCCTCGCCGGGATGCAGAACTTCCGGCGGCTGGCCGGGTGCATAGCCGACAAGAAAATCGCTGGGCAGCGCGCTGGTGTCTGTTTTTTCGTCGGGCTTGCGGAGGCGGGGCCTCGAAGAAGACGCCTGGCTTTTGGTCTTTGAAATAGTTCGACCCAGGCTCGCGAAGGTAGGCAATGCTATGGTGAACGACGGCGCGATCCGTCGGGCGCAGTTCCAGCACTTGCACCCATTTGTCTTCCGTAAAACCCGTCGGCACGATTACATATTGATACTCGACCATGCCCGAAGCGGGCACCGAAAATGGCTTGGGCAGTTGAAACACCACGTCCGGTGTGGGAATGCCCCAACCCTCGACAAAACTCTTCACCGGTGGTGGCATATCTTCTTCGGAGCCCTTTGGTGTGCCGGCATTTACCCACGCCACCAGCGTGCGAATCTCGTCTGCGTTGAGAGAGCGCTCATTCGCAAAGTGCCCGTATTTTGGATCGGCGAACCACGGCGGCATTCTCTTCTGCGTCACCACGAGCTTGATGGACGCCGCCCACGGCCGAGTTTGATCATAAGTCAGCATGGAAAAAGGGGCCGCTTCGCCGGGCCGATGACAGGTTTGGCAGTGCTTCTGCAAAATGGGGGCAACGTCCTTGGTGAAGGTCGGAGGCGTCGTATTGGGCTCCTGGCCAGGCAGGAACGCCGCTAAAGCGAGAGCAGCAGTCACGAGAATGAATAGCCGTCTCATAAATTCTTAAACCTCACGATTTGTCCGCCAACGTGTTGGCGCTCGCTGAAAAGATCCAGACAGTTCGCAATCGTATTGTCCTACCGGAATCGGCGGATCACCAGGTTGTGACGGTCGGAGCGGTACAGGCCGAGCACATAGACAATCACCGCGCCCTTGGTCGAGTAAATGACTTGCCGGATGCGCAGCAGCGGTTCGCGCTTGGGCACGCCGAGGAGGTCCGCGGTGCGCGGATCCGCCGCGGTCGCGTCCACTTCTTCATCGGCGTAACCGAGTACGACGTCAAAGTGGCGCTCCAGGATTCCAAACAAGGATTCACGTTCCAACGGCTGGGAGAGCAGGCCTGCATATTGCTTCGCGGAGAAGTAGCAGGTCTCCAGTGCAAAGGGCTCACCGGCCGCGTGCCGCAGGCGCTCCAGCTTCAGAACCTGGGTTTTCGGAGAGAGGGAAAGGCGCGCCGAAGCGTCTCCGTCACCATCGATAATTGCCGCGAACAAGACTTTGGAGGCGGCAGTCAGGCTCCGGCTCCTCATCTGTTCCGTGTAGCTCATCAGCTTGTTGAAGTGAATTTTGGGTGTGGTGACAAACGTCCCCACGCCGCGCCGACGTTCCACAACGCCTTCCTGCTCCAGAGTGGCAAGGGCGTGCCGGGCGGTCATCAGGCTCACCTCGTGGATTTTGGCCAGCTCTCTCTCGGAGGGCACGGCATCCCCCGGGCGTAAGTTGCCGGACTCGATTACTTTCCGGAGGACACCCTGGATGCGTTGGTAGGCTGGCATTCCATTTTGAACTTTTACCGGCATCTGATTTCCCTCGACAGTCGAGAAGGGTGTGCAGGGTCGACTAATAAATCGATATTTCCCTACGGGTGAGCAGGTATCCGCTCCAGCCCCATGGCTCTACCCCTTCTCTACCGCGCACCTTGCCCAAGACCAGTTCCTGCCTTACGGCGCAGGGGAGGGTGCACCCCCTCCCGCGGGCGACTCCCTGAGTGCAAACTAGGAACCCGCGACCGCTATAGTGCACGTATCGTGTCTCTCTTATAAATTAAGATTTTCCTCTTGACAAGCATTTCTTGGTGCTATATAGCTATTTCCCAAGAATTCAGCTTCGCTGCTGAATTGGGGTGCTCGTCGTTGTTTTCGATTTGTAACAAGCCGGGGAGAGGCTGCTCGTTTTCAACGAGCCAGCATGGGAGGATCTTTATGAAAAAGTTGCAGTCAGTGGCGTTGGCACTTTGTTGCCTCGCGCTCGTCGTACTGATTTGCGGGGCGAACGTCACCTTCGCTCAGGATGTGACCGCTACGATCACGGGGACCGTTACCGATCCTAGTGGTGCGGCCATTGTGGGAGCTAATGTCACTGCCAAATCCGTGGAGCGCGGCACGTCCTTTACCGCCGTGTCCAATGATTCGGGCATCTATCGCATCTCACAGCTCCCGGTTGGCAACTACGACCTCCGCGTGGAGAAGACCGGGTTCCAGACTTCCTTGTATCCCGCATTCGCCCTGGTGTTGAACCAAGTTGCGCGTATCGACGTCGAACTGAAGGTCGGCCAGGTCAGCCAGACCGTCGAAGTGACCGGTGCTGCGCCCATGCTCAAGACGGAGACCACGCAAGTCGATACCGTCATCGATTCTGCGACCAACGACGCGCTTCCCCTCGCGACTCGCAATTACGTGGAACTTACGCTTCTTGCGCCCGGTGCGATTCACCCCGATCCAAGCAGTTTCAATAATGGGGACAACGTGAACAGCGGGGCGCGGCCGTTCATCAACGGCAATCGCGAGCAGTCGAACAACTTCATCCTCGACGGAATGGACAATAACGAGGTGTCCGACAACCTCCTTGGTTATACCCCTTCGCCAGACTCCATCCAAGAATTCAATATGATCACCAACAATGCCCCGGCAGAATTCGGGAATTACATGGGCGGCATTGTCAGTGCAACCCTCAAGTCCGGCACCAACAGCTTCCACGGCGACATCTGGGAGTTTTTCCGCAATAACGTTTTGAATGCCGACCAGTGGGAAAACAAGATAAATCCCGCGGCGGCACCGATTCCAACAGCACCTCTGCGCTGGAACATGTTTGGGGGAACCCTTGGCGGGCCCGTCTTCAAGAATAAACTGTTCTTCTTCATGGACTATCAAGGGCAGCGGTTCGACCATCCACCCGCAGGCAGTTTCATCTCTGTATTCACGCCTGCGGAACAAGCTGGCAATCTCGGCGCGCTTTGCCTGAGCGGATTTACCGCCGGCATCTGCAATGATCGAGCCTCCAATTCCGGGAATCCTGGGCCTACAGGTACCACGTGTCCCTCTGGGTCTACCAGTCCGTACTGTGTGGTTGCCAACCAGCTTTACAACCCTTGTGCTGCCGGGACGGGCACAAGCAGTGTGCCGTGCAGCCCTTCTGCGGCGGCTAATGCAAATCGTCCCGCATTCCCCAATAATGTGATTCCTGCCAGCATGATCAGTCCAGTGGCGGCCGCCCTGTTCGCTTCAAAATTCTATCCAACGACCATCAACAACGGATTGACGTCTAACGCCCTACAGGAAACAGCGACGGCGTACAACAGCGACCAAGGTGACATTAAGGTCGACTACAGAATCTCTGACAAAGATCAGGTCTCTGGCCGCTTCACGCGCGCCTTTCAAATCGATCCTTCGACGAATTCGCAGGCCCTCTTCGGGAATGGCCAAGTTACGGCCCCCATATGGAGCACCGTTGGCGATTGGACTCGGTCCATCTCTAACACCCTCGTCAACGACATGCGCTTTGGCTGGAACCACATAACCCTTAACACGGGGACAACCTGGGATCCCACGGTAGGGGCCTTTGGTCAAGCGATCGGAATCCCGAATTCGAACCCGGCCGGACTCGGCGTCGGTCTCATAGGCATTGCCTTCGGCGGAGGCACACCGTCCAGCCCAGGCGGCGGTACGGTCAACAGCATCGGAAACAGCATGGTCACGCAGAGTTTCAACAGCAAGGTGTGGCAGTATGATGATGCAATCACCTGGACGCGTGGCCGCCACACGCTTAAATTTGGCGCAGAGTATATGTTTGACAACATCACCGTGTTCTACTCGGGGAACAGCGGTTCCTTGGGGAACATCATCTTTGGTGCCAACTTCACTGCCTCGTCTGCGACATGTACCGACGCCGCGAACTGCTCGGCCACAAGTCCGACGGGAGGCAACGGGATGGGAGACTTTCTCCTTGGCTTAGACAGCGGATTTGGCCGCGGCCTCAGCAGCGGCACCTGGACACAGACCTCCAACATCTATTCTGGATACGCGCAGGATACCTGGCGCGTAACGGACCACCTGACGGTCAATTATGGCTTGCGCTATGAAGCCCATACGCCCTGGATTGAGAGTAAAGATCAGCAGGTGAATTACAATATCCAGTCCGGACAAATTGTATACGCCAATCAGAATGGCAACAGCCGCGCACTCTATAACGGTGTGTATGGCATCAAGGACTTCCAGCCGCGCCTTGGCTTTGCATGGACACCTGGAGGACGGTTTGGCGGCCGCACGGTTGTTCGTGGCGCTTTCACCGTCTCGGATTATCTGGAAGGGACGGGCACCAACCTGCGCCTGCCGCTCAATCCACCGTTTGACGGAGGAGCGACCGCAGGGGGCGAATTCCAGACGTTATATACCACGACAGGAAGCACAACTTATACTCTGCCCACGACAACGTTGTCGCAGGGCATTATTGCGCCGCCAGCAGCGGGCCTTTCGTGTCCAAACTTCTCTTGCTACGACGGGTCGGTATTTCGTCTTTGGGATTCGAATGTGCAGCCTGCCATCGACGACCAGTCGAACCTCTCGATCCAGCACCAATTCAGTAACTCGATGACGTTGCAGGTAGGGTATGTCGGACAGATAGCCTATCACCTGATGGTGCCGTTCAAATATAACCAACTCGTGGCGGAGCCCAATAGCTCTTGCGGCGCGCCCCCTTGCACGTCGCCGAGTCCGTATTTTGCCAACGGTATAGGGCCACAATTGGCCGCTGCGATTGACTCGACGGGCGGCACCGTCTCCGGCACGCAGTCAAACGGCAGAATGATGTATAACGCGCTGCAAGCCGTGCTCCAGAAGACCATGAGCCACGGGTTGCAGGCTCAGGTGTCTTACACCTTCTCTAAATGCATGTCCAACAACACCGGATATTATGGCACTTGGTCAGGTGCGAAAGCGTCCACTACCGCTTCACCTTACTGGCAAAACGTCTACGACCCGTCCGCGGAATGGGCGCCGTGCTATTACGATGCCACTCATACTCTGACCAGCTATGCCATCTACGAGTTGCCGTTTGGCCAAGGCAAGCAGTTCGGCAGCAATATGAACAAGGCCGCGAACCAGGTCGTGGGCGGCTGGACGGTCAGCCCCATTCTCTCTATCCATACCGGCTTCCCAATGGCCATGTATGACAACGCTCCTGATCCGACGGGAACAATTTCCGGAGGCATTCGGCCCGACTGCAGCGCAACCAACACGGTCTACGGACGGCGTGACTTCACCGGGTCCGGTGGCGGCTTCCTTTGGTTTAATCCCAGCAACTATACAAACGATACCAGCGGTTTCGGCACCTGTGCACCGCAACTCAGCCACCTACGCGGACCCGGTTACTACAACTGGGATATCAGCTTGCAGAAAAACTTCCAACTCACAGAGCGATTCAAACTCCAATTCCGATCTGACTTCCTGAATGCGTTCAACCGCGTCAACCTTGCCGCACCCAACACGACGGTGGAACAATCCACAACCGGAGTCATCACTGCTTCGCAACCTGCGAGAAATATTCAGTTTGCGTTGAAGCTCTACTTCTAAATACAAGCCACGTATAATGAGGCAGGCGAACACCCCCGCCTGCCTCATTTTTTTTATGCTCACACTTTCCCACGGAACTTGTTATCAAGCGCAACGGCGCCAGAAGCACCAGAGGCAAACGTCCCCGTATCCAAGTCCTGACACAATTCTTTTTCTCGCAATTAGCCTTCTGTTCTCCTCTTCGTCCCTCACAGCGCAATCGCCGAAAACTGCTCCCGCCACCGGGACCGGTACCATTTTGACCACGGAGAAGGCTATTACGCTGGCGCAAGCAGGGCATTGCAAGGAGGCTGTTCCCGCGCTCAGGCGCGCCCTGAGCTCGGAAGGCACGGCGGAAACGATGAAACAGGCCGGCGTCCTCGGATTGCGCTGCTCCTTGACATTGGATAATCGAGACTCCACCCTCGATTTTATCCGGTTGCTCCGCAAGCAGTTCGGCCAGGATCCCGAGGTCCTTTTCGTCCTTGTCCATGCGTACTCCGATCTTTCCTCGCGTACCGCGCAAGACTTGGGCCGCACGGCGCCGCAGTCGATTCCCGCACACAAACTGAACGCCGAAGCGCTGGAGATGCAAGGGAAATGGGACGAAGCCCAGCGTGAATACGAAGAGATGCTCGCAAAGGAGCCTAACGCAATCGGGATTCATTTCTTGCTGGGGCGATTGTTGCTCTCGCGTCCCGATGCGGACGCCAGAGCCACCGAACGCGCGAAACAGGAATTCCAGAAAGAGATCGAAATCGACCCGAAAAATGCCGGGGCTCAATACATCCTGGGTGAGATGGCGCGCAGAGATGAGAATTGGGATGAAGCCATCGCGCGATTTTCCGCGGCGGCGAAACTCGATCCCAACTTTGCGGAAGCCTATTTGGGTTGGGGCTTCAGCCTTGTCACCGTGAAGCGCTATGAGGAGGCGATAGTGCCCCTGCGCGTGGCCGAACGGCTGACACCGGGCAATCCCGCGGTGCACTACAGCCTGGCCACCGCGCTCAGCCGCACTGGAAAAAAAGAGGAGGCAGAGAAAGAGTTTGCCATCCACCGCAGCCTGACGACAGCCACGCCCACATCCCCAGCGGCCGAGAAGCCGCAATAAGGCTGTTCCTGTTTGCATCCAAGTGCGAAGGCCAGGAAAATCGTAGCGTGCATCCAATCCGAGCGAACAAGATGCCAAGTGGTAGGCGCATGCGCGGCGGAGTGACCCGGCGCGGTTTTCTCTCGGGAATGGCCGCGGGAGGCTTGCTTCTGCCGCGTTGGCCCGGGCTTTTATTCCCTGACGCGTCCCGCTATCCCTTTGAAGAAGTGCCGACGGAGAAGAGCGGCATCCGTTGGGTGCATTGCAACGGCAAATCCGAGGAAAAATACCTGCCCGAAACCACTGGGGCGGGCTGCGCCTTTCTGGACTACGACAATGATGGCTGGATGGACATTTACCTGGTGAACAGCGGGAAATGCGATTTTTTCACGCCCGATCCGCCCCTGCGCAACGCGCTTTATAAGAATAATCGCGACGGAACCTTTACGGACGTGACGGAAAAAGCCGGCGTGGCCGCCGGCGGATTCGGGCAGGGCGTTGCCGCCGGCGATTACGACGGTGACGGTTTCCCCGACTTGTACGTCACGCAGTACGGCCGCAGCATCCTCTATCACAACAACGGCGACGGCACGTTCACCGACTTTACGGAAAAAGCCGGACTAGCCGCTCCCGGCTGGGCCTCCAGCGCCGTGTGGTTTGATTACGATAATGACGGCCGCCTGGACCTGTTCGTGGGCCGCTTCGTCGATTTCAGCAAGGAACTGAATAAGCCCTGCGGCATCCACGAGGATGGCCGCCGTCACTACTGCATTCCGCAGATCTATTCGCCGATGGCTAGTTGGCTGTTCCACAATAATGGCGACGGCACGTTCAGCGATGTCAGCAAGGAGTCCGGTATCGCCAGCCACCTCGGCAAAGCCTGGGGAGTGGTGGCGACGGACATCAACAATGACGGATTGATGGACCTGTGGGTGAGTAACGACACGGTAGCCGATTTTCTCTACGTCAACCGCGGCAAGGGAAAATTCGAGGAGATCGGCAATACCGCCGGAGTTGCCTACAGCGATGGTGGCCGCCCGCGCTCCGGCATGGGCGTGGACTCCGCAGACTTTAGCGATGATGGCTGGATGGATCTGTTCGTCGCCAACATCGACCGAGAGATGTTCGCCATCTATCGGAATAATCACGACGAAACTTTTGACGACCTGGCGCTCCCCACTGGCATTGGCAAGGCCACCAAATTCATGAGCGGCTGGGGACTGAAGTTCTTTGACTACGACAACGACGGAAATCTGGACTTGATCCTTTCCAATGGCAATCCTGACGACCTGATCAATTTACTTCACGGCGAAGTGACCTACGAAGAGCCGTTGATTCTTTTCCGCCACACGGAGAAGGGATTTCAGAATGTCAGCGCCGAGAGCGGTCCCATTTTTTCGCGGAAGATCTCCGCGCGCGGGCTGGCCATCGGGGATTTCGATAACGACGGCGCCGTGGACGTGCTCGTTTCGGTCAACAACGGGGCGCCGCTACTTCTGAAAAACACGGCCGCGGCGGGCAATCACTGGCTGGGTGTGCAGCTCATCGGGAAAAAATCCAATCCCGATGCGATTGGCGCGCGCGTCAGTTATCAGGCCGGGGACCTGAAACGCGGCCGCATGAAGGTGGGCGGCGGTAGCTATCTCTCTTCCCACGACCCACGAATGGTCCTCGGACTAGGCAAGCGCGAGAAATTGGATTGGCTGGAAATCAAGTGGCCGTTGCCCAGCGGCAAGATCGAACGATATACGGGCCTCCCCGTCGATTGCTACATCACCCTGATCGAAGGCGAAGGTAAGTGGAAGTAGCTCGGCCTTAACCTACTGTAAATTAAGGACTTATATGGATCACCGTTCTTGTCGATGCCTCCATCGCGCACCCTCTCCCTGATTCTCTGTTTCGTTGCGCGGCCTTATCATGCAGGATTCGGCGCTCCCAACCGCCTTCTGGCCTGCACACGCAATGCGGCAAGCCGCGGATTCTTACGCAGTTGCAAGGTTAAGGCCCGCTATAACACCGTTTTCAATTGCGAAACCTCTCCTGAGGTTTGTGCGAATTCTGCCCGGCACCGGTGTATCGTTGGAAAAAGGAAAAATCATCTGGTGGGTCAATGCCAAAGTTAAAATTCCTGGTTGCCCTGACGACGAACGAAAACGATTATCAGATCGAGCAGGCGCGTGACGCGGAAAAGGCGGCGCTCAAATTCGACGTGGATCTCCAGCTTCTCTACGCAGATAACGACGCGATCAATCAAAGCACGCAGATCCTGAAGGCAGTCCAAGCCGCCCCGGAAGATCGTCCGGACGCGATCATCTTCGAACCCGTCGGCGGCACGGCTTTGCCTCAAGTGGCCCGCGCCGCGGTCAGCGGCGGCATCGGCTGGGCGGTTCTCAATCGCGAGGCCAATTATGTGCCCGAGCTTCGCCAGGCCAGCAAGGCGCCCGTATTCACCGTCAGTTCGGATCACGTGGAAATCGGCCGTATTCAGGGCCGCCAGTGTGCCGAACTTCTTCCGACCGGCGGTACGGTCCTTTACATCCAGGGACCTTCGGAAAATTCCGCGGCGAAGGATCGCACGCTCGGCATGCAGGAAGCCAAGCGCAGCAATATCCACCTCATCATGCTCAAGGGCCAATGGACCGAGGAAAGCTCGCAGCGCGCGGTGCGCTCCTGGCTGAAACTCACCACCTCGCAGAAGGCCAACGTTGACCTGATCGCCGCGCAGGACGATTCCATGGCTCTCGGCGCACGTAAGGCCTTCCAGGAATTGCCCACCGAAATTGCGCGCGAGCGTTGGCTCGATCTCCCGTTCCTCGGCTGCGACGGTCTTCCGGGTACCGGGCAATCCTGGGTCCGTAGCGGCCTCCTGACCGCCACGATCTTTATTCCACCGAATAGCGGGCAGGCCATCGAAATGCTCGTGGACGCACTGCGGAATGGCAAAAAACCGCCGGAGCGAGCCATCACTTCCGCCGTCTCCGTTCCACCGCTCGAGGCCTTGCGTCCGCGCAAGTAATCTTCACTTTTGCTCCTCCTTCCGCTCTTCCCGGCGTATAATTCTGCCGTCTTTTCGCTGCGCCTTTTTCATCTCTTCTGGAGGGTTTTGCATGAGCGCACGCCGTTCGACTCGCCCGGATTCTTCCGATGGTCTTGATCGCAGGCAATTTCTCGCGGCCGGTGGCACGGGCCTTCTCGCCGCGGGCATTCCCGGGGCTTCCCAATTTGCGGAGGCGGCCAACGCCCTTCCGCCGAGGAGCTCCCCTTCTCGATCGCACCAGATCGCAACCGGCGCAAAAAAGAAAATCCCCATCGGCGTCTTCGATCCCGTCTACGACACTCTTTCGCTGGACCAAATGCTCGATAAAGTGACCGCCCTTGGCCTCGAAGCCATGGAAATCGGCACCGGTGGCTATCCGGGGGCCAATCATTGCCCCATCGATGAACTCCTTGCCGATCCCGCGAAAGCCAAGGCGTGGGTCAAGAAATTTGAGGACCGCGGCCTTCGCGTTGCCACGCTGAGTTGCCACGGCAATCCCGTGCATCCTGATGCGAAGCACGCGGCCCGCGACGCCGAAACGCTTCCGCAAGACAGTACTTCTTGCCGAGCGCATTGGAGTAAAGGTCATCGTCGGATTTTCGGGCTGTCCCGGCGGCGCGCCCACGGACACGCAGCCCAACTGGATCACCTACCGCTGGCCCCCAGAGTACGATCAGATGCTCCAGTGGCAATGGAAAGAAAAGGTGGTGCCTTACTGGAAAGAAGCCGCCAAATTCGCGCGCGAACACGGCATTCATCGCCTCGCGTTTGAGATGCATCCCAACTTCGTGGTCTATAATCCGCGCACGCTTTTAAGGCTTCGCGAGGCCGTCGGGGAAGAGATCGGCGCGAATTGCGATCTCAGCCACCTGTTTTGGCAGGGATGCGACCCGGTCGAGGTTATCCATTTTCTGGGCAAGCAGGGCATGCTCTTTCACGCGCACATGAAGGACACGGTTCTTTATCCGGACAATGTCGCCAGGTACGGAGTCCTCAATTTTGTATTTCGAGAAGGAAGACCTGCCGCTGGCGTCGGATGCGTTTCGCGCGGTGGGCTACGGCCACAGCGCATCCACGTGGAAGGCCATTCTGCAGGCTTACATGGACATCGGCTACGAAGGGATTCTCAGCATCGAGAACGAGGATCCGATTCTGTCCGGGGAAGTGGGGGTCGAGCGCGCCGCCTACGTCCTGAAAAATGTCCGCGACTGAGATTCTCGGTGCCTGAAATGCACCGCCGCCAATTTGTGGGTTCCTGCCCCGCGGCCGCGGGTGCCCAGGCCATCGTCGTGAAGCACGCCATCTCTGCGCGCGCTCATGATTACGCCGTTTCCCACCTGAAGAAAGGCGAACTATAGGGCGCACTTCATGAGCCAAGTGATTCGCTCTCCAAAAATGTATGACGTTTGCGTGATTGGTTCCGGCGCCGGAGGAGGCATGGCCGCGAAAATCCTTACCGAAGGAGGTCTCACTGTCGCGCTCCTCGAAGCCGGCGGGCCTGTAAATCCGGAGAAGGATTTCAAGATGTTCATGTGGCCGTACGAGTCGGCGCACCGCGGCGTGGGCATTGGAGGGAAGGCGGCGGCCAATTTCGGGGAATTCCTGGCACCCAATGGGGCCTGGAAAATCGAGGGCGAACCCTACACCTCAGCCGAGGGCGCCAATTTCCAGTGGTTCCGCTCGCGCATCGTCGGCGGCCGCACGAACCACTGGGGACGCATCGCGCTACGCTTTGCGCCCGTCGATTTCAAATCGAAGACGCGCGACGGCATCGGCGAGAACTGGCCCATTACGTTTGAGGACCTTGCGCCCTATTACGACAAGGTGGAATCGTATATTGGCGTGTTTGGGACGAAAGAAAATATTCCCAGCGCGCCGGATGGCGTTTTTCTGCCGCCGCCCAAGCCGCGCTGCACCGAACTGCTAATCAAGAAAGCTTGCGACAAGCTGAACATCACCTGCATTCCCTCGCGTCTTGCCATTCTTACCAAGCCGCTCCATGGCCGCCCCGCGTGCCATTACTGCGGCCAGTGCGGTCGCGGCTGCGTGACGGCATCCAATTTCAGTTCCAGTCAGGTGCTGATTCCTCCCGCCCTGCAAACTGGCAAGCTCAGCCTGATCCCCAACGCCATGGCCCGCGAAATCCTGGTCGGGGCAGACGGCAAGGCCAGCAGGCGTTTCCTATATCGACAAGACAACCCACAGCGAAAAGCGAATTACTGCGCGCGCGGTTGTTGTGGCGGCCAGCGCCTGCGAATCCGCGCGACTGCTCTTGAATTCCAAATCCCATCTTTTTCCCGATGGCCTAGCGAATTCCTCCGGCCAGGTTGGCCGTAACCTTACGGATTCCGTGGGCAGCGATGGCACCGGATATTTCCCTAATTTGGAAAAGATGCCGCCTCACAACCACGACGGCACCGGCGGCATGCACCTGTACATTCCGTGGTGGAAGTACGACCGCCGGAACGATTTCCCCCGCGGATACCACATCGAACTCAGCGGCGGGCGCGAGATGCCCGGCGCGGGCATGTTTAAGGAAGTGTGTGAAGAGTTTGAAGGATACGGTTCGAGCCTGAAAGCCACCTGCCGCAGGCGCTACGGCACAACGATCGAATTTGCCGGCCGCGGCGAAATGGTGCCTAATCCGGACACGTTTTGCGAACTCGATCCCGATGCCGTCGATCAATGGGGCATCCCGGTTTTGCGCTTCCACTTCAAGTGGAGCGAGAATGAGCTACTTCAGGCCAAGGACATGCAGGAAACCTTCAAAGCCATCGTGGAAGCTGCTGGCGGCCAATATCTGAAGCGCACCCGGAGCGACGGCCCCTATCCTTTCGGAATTCAGCCGGGAGGAAAAGTCATTCATGAGGTGGGCACGGCGCGCATGGGCTCCGATCCAAAGACTTCTGTGCTAAATGGATTTTGCCAGGCCCACGACGTGAAAAACCTGTTTGTTACCGATGGCGCGCCGCTGGTCACCAATCCGGACAAGAATCCCACGCTGACGATCATGGCGCTCTCCTGGCGCGCTTCGGAGCATCTGCTCGACGAAGCGAGAAAAGGAAATATCTAAGGAAGGGAATTGGGGCAAGAGCGATGCAGGGAATCTCGAGACGTGATGTTCTAAAGAATCTGGTGGTGAGCGCGGCGGGCGGTTCCGTGCTGCACATGATCCCGGCGAACGCCGCGGAAATGGCCCATGAACTCATCCAACAGGAGAAGGCTTCCTCGGCGGCCGGGAAGTATGCGCCAAAATATTTTTCCGCTCACCAGTTCCAGACTTTGGTTGTCCTTTGCGATGCCATCCTTCCCAAGGACGATGTTTCCGGCGGGGCCGTCGAGGCCGGCGCGCCGGAATTCATCGATCTCCTCACCAGCGAAAATGAGGACTACCAGGCTCTTTTGGGGGGCGGGTTGATGTGGCTGGATAATTTCTGTACCGACCACTACGACCATCTTTTCCTCGAATGCACTTCCGCACAACAAAAGGAAGTTTTGGACCTCATTGCCTACCGCAGAAATGCCAAGAGCGATTCTACGCTCAGCCAGGGCATCGCTTTTTTTGCCAGGCTGCGGGATATGACGTGCACCGGTTTTTACACCAGCAAAATCGGCATCGCGGACCTCCAGTACATCGGCAACACCGCCCTCGCCGAGTTTCCTGGTTGCCCGCCGCTGCCGGAGTGAGGCCGGAGGGCGCGCGAAAATGTCGGCGCGCCGACATTTTTCATCGCGTGTGGCCAGCGAGAATTCACATTTTCGAGAAACGAAAGGACATAGCGGGGAATGCGTGTGCGCGCTGGCCGATCTAAAGTTCGGCCACTACAATGTCGAGGGTTGATGTCGGCGGGGAAGTGCGTAATTTTGGTCGGCGCGCCGACATTATAAGTTAAAGTATATAACCAACTAATATTCGAATAAGAGTGATTTTATTTCAGAATGGGAACGGCGTTGCGAATCAGAGTGTTACCGCGCGCTTCTTCGAATAGAAATGTGCAATTTGCGACGCCCTCCAAAAACTGCCCAAATACTGTCGCCGAATGTCGGCGAAAGGGTGAGTATGAGTGGTGGGCCCGCCCGGACTTGAACCGGGAATGCAGGTTTAGGAAACCTACATAAGTCGCACAAATGCCTATGTTCTAAGCGTTTGGTGCATAAAATGGTGTGTGCCTAGTCCGCTTGCGCGTGGTAACAGGTGCTAGTAGCCACATCACCCGTGACCGCGTTTATCAGGAGCTTTACTTCCGACGCGTCGACCCATGACCGCCGCCACCGAAGAAGCAAGCTAGGCCGAACAGGTAGCCGAAATTGTACCAGGCTCCGTTGTTGTGGACCTCGTAGATACTCAGATTGCTTTTGAACAGCGAGACCACGAATACGAATGGCGCAATAAAGCCCTGCCAGAGCCCAAGCCAGAAGCCCGCGACCGCGTTGTGTTCGTTCGTAGTTCCCGTGAACTGGTTAGGTCCCGGAGCACATCCAGCTAGAATGATCAGCAAAAGTAGGAGAAGTACAAGCACGGTCAAAGAGGATTTCATTTGGAATTCTTCCTTTATGAATGCATACGAACCAGGTGCATGAAAAGACTCAGACTAATCGCTAGATAACTGCGCACATTCACGCAACGCCCGACGCCACTGCCTCTCGTTTTGCTGGCAGAAGCGCTAACAAGACGCCTCCGATCGCAATGAAAACGACCACATCGGTAAAGTCCCTACGGACGCCGTGAATCCGGGCTTCTACGGTTTGAATAGCCATCACCACGCCATGAGAGATGTTCCACCAAGCCGCTAGAGCAATCATCGAGCGATGCTCACGCGGTCTCCTTGCGGCCATGAGTAGAAAGACCCCGACCGGAATAAAGAAGCTCAGAAACATCGGCTCGACCTCGTTCTTCCCCTCCAAGAGCCAGCTGGAATGCCGCAGATCCATATATAGAAAATAAATTAGGGCCAGATTGAACAGCCCCACGATCACCAGGACGATCTGTGTTAGGCGTTCTCTTTTCACATTGACCTCATTTCAGCGAATTTTGTTGCGAGCGCAGCAGCGGCTCACGCAGAGGATTCACAAACTAGCGCACAGGAAAGCAAAAAACAAAATCTGCAATGCCGCTGCTGGTCCATCGCGTGCAGATATTCAAACCACAGTCAACTGTCGTGAACAGGCGTTCTCGCAAGTAACCCGGTTACTTGTGATAACGCGATTTATCGCCAACTACCCGATAGGCAGCCCAGTTTCCGGATTGCCGACGATGTGCAAGCTGCCTATCATATCCGCACAACGAAGGAGGCCTGAAAAAAGACTCATCCCTTGAACAGCGAAGAGATTGCAACTTAGGTGACTGGAGAGAAGCCGGTCCGCACATTCTCGTTTCTGAAGCAAGCAAAGGCGAAGTGCGCCAAGTTGCAGCAACGAACGAACTTTGAGTTCTACCCTCGAGCGGGCATTCTTAACTGTGGTAATCAGGCGATTACACTCATAATGCGGACAAACCCTATTTGGGGCGGACTTGAACCGCCAACCTAGAGTTTAGGAAACTCTTGCTCTATCCAGTTTAGCTACGACCATGCCAGCAGAAAATGGTGGGACCGCCCGGACTTGAACCGGGATGGCAGGTTTAGGAGACCTGAAAAGTCGCGCAAATCCCGGTGTTCTACACGATTGGTGCAAGACGCCCCATGATAACATTAAGCGGAGGGGCTGTAGCTCAGATGGATAGAGCATTGGTTTCCTAAACCAAGTGTCGGGAGTTCGAATCTCCCCAGCCCCACCAGCTTGTACCCAACTGTACCCAAAGTGCCCTCGTATCGCCTATTTACGCTTAATCTCGCCCTGGTAACCTATTGATACCTCATGAGGCAGCTACCTAGAATAGTTTTCGGAGACCTGTGCTTTATCCATAGATTAAAAGCCGCAGGGGACTGCCCGCTTTAGCCGGCAGAGGAATGCGGCTCTCCTGTTAGTTTGCTTGCGTATTTCTAACGTGGTGTTACGCTGACGTTGTGATTGACACCCGATATCGAATCAGTGCAGGAGCGACGTACTCGCTCAAATATCACTTGGTTTGGTGCCCCAAGTATCGACTGAAAGTTTTGGTTGGACAAGTTGAGAAGCGACTTCGACAACTGTTGTACCAGAAGGCGGAAGACTTGGAGGCCGAGATTCACGCTTTGGAAATCATGCCCGACCACGTTCACATATTCGTAGAGTCTGACCCTCGACTGGCTCCCGCACATATTGCGGCACAGTTTAAGGGATTTACTTCTCACGAACTGAGAGAGGAATTTCCTTGGCTCAAGTCTCGCATGCCCGCTCTCTGGAGTCGAAGCTACTATGTCGGCAGCATCGGTACGGTTTCTGAAGCGACGGTGCGACGATACATCGCTAACCAAAAGATTCGAAATGCGTAAAACGTTCAAATATCGGCTATTCACGACTCGCCTCCAATCGAACGCTCTCGACAACCAATTGGGTGAGGCTTGCCGTTTGTACAACGCCGCCCTTCAAGAGCGTCGAGACGCTTGGAAACAGCGAGTCTCGATTAGCTACTATACGCAGGCGAATCAGTTGAAGGACATTCGTGCTGCGGACGATTTGGGTCTGGCAAACTTCTCTTGTTGCCAAGATATCCTGCGGCGAGTGGATAAAACCTTTAAGGCTTTCTTTCTTCGAGTCAAGCGGCATCAAAAGGCTGGCTATCCACGATTTAAGTCTCGTCGCCGCTTCGATAGTATTACCTTTCCAAGCTACGGAGACGGTGTCAGGCTTGTGGGTAATATGCTTCGGGTTCAAGGGGTCGGGGAAATTGAAGTTAAATTGCACCGTCCTGTTGCTGGCACGATTAAAACTGTCACGGTGAAACGTGAATGCGGCAAGTGGT
This sequence comes from Candidatus Acidiferrales bacterium, assembly GCA_963734105.1. Taxonomy (GTDB): domain Bacteria; phylum Acidobacteriota; class Terriglobia; order Acidiferrales; family UBA7541; genus Acidiferrum. The sequence goes on from CAVTFW010000005.1 coordinate 31,271, forward strand.
ACGCCTGTTTCTCGGTTGCATGCGAGGCGAAACTGCTTCTTGCTCTGGATAACGCAATCGGTATCGACGTAGGTCTTGAGTCTTTCGCTACGCTGTCCAACGGCACAAAGATTCCCAATCCTCGTTGGTATCAGCAGGCTCAGGCAAGACTTCGGAGAGCACAACGGCGTGCCGCTCGGCGTAAGAAAGGCAGTAATCGGAGACGTAAAGCAGTTGCTTTGCTTCAGAAGGTTCATGCTCGAATCTGGCGATTGCGAAATGAGTATCAGCATCGGCAGTCCTTCAAACTCGTTCGAGACTTCGGCACAATCGTTATCGAAGACTTGAACATCAAAGGGCTGTCTGCTGGAATGTTGTCCAAGTCTGTTCACGATGCTGGCTGGGCTTCCTTCATTGCAAAAGTCACCTACAAAGCTGAGAACGCTGGTAGGCAATTGATTGCAGTGAATCCTGCTGGCACGTCGCAGACGTGCATCTGCGGAGCCGCGGTGCGAAAAGCACTCTCGGATAGAGAGCACGTCTGCATCGAATGCGATCTGATTGCTCCCCGTGATGTTGTGTCTGCTCAAGTAATTCTCCAAAGGGCTCGGATAAGTCCTTCAGGCGTCAACCAAGCGGAGGTAATCGCATGCGTAGCCTGAGAAGCCGTCCCGCTTTAGCGGACGGAGAAGTCACTTAAGCAACGGCCCCGCATGATTTTCCGGAGCCCATTTTGCGTGTGAGCCCGCACAAACGGCCGCAAGCATCCGCAAATTCTAACTGACCCCAATCGCCGCTGGACACGCAAGATGCTTGGCCTGCCGACTGGTATTTGGTCAAATAGAGTGTGGTATTATCCTGCCACACAAGAATTGGGCGCCCACCCACGCCTTTTCTCCGGAGGCTTGCATGAACAGCAAACTGAAATGGATAGGAATCTCCATCGTGGTGGTGATTGTGATTTTGTTCGTTCTGCCATTCCTGATCCCCGTGAACAAGTTCCGGCCGACCATCGAACAAAAAGCATCGGAGGCACTGGGCCGCAAGGTCCAGGTCGGCAATTTGAGCCTTTCGATTCTGGGTGGTTCGGTGGCGATGGACGATCTTTCCATCAGTGACGATCCGAAGTTCAACTCGGGGCCATTCCTGACGGCCAAGGAGGTAAAGGTCGGCGTGGAATTGATCCCGCTCATTTTTTCGAAGCAGCTCAACGTCACCGAGATCACGATTGTCGGCCCGCAGGTGATGATGCTGAAGGATCCGAGCGGAAAGTGGAACTTCTCGTCGATTGGCGGCAATTCCGCACCTGCGACAGCGAACTCGGCCCCCAGCGGCGGCAGTACGTCCGCCGAATCAGTCTCCGTGAAAAAGCTGGAACTCAAGGATGGGCAAATAACGTTGGGCAACACTAATTCCCAGAAGCGCAACGTCTATACGAAGGTAAATCTCACCGCCAGTGACGTTTCCATGAACTCCAACTTCCCCGTGGAGTTCTCGATGGAACTTCCCGGTGGTGGGGACATGAAGATCGATGGCAAGGTGGGCCCGGTTGACCAGAAGGACGCCGCGTTCACTCCGCAAGATGTGAAGCTGACCATCGACACATTGAATCTCACCTCCACCGGCTTTCTGGATCCTACGCTGGGGCTCGCCGGTTTCGTGGACATGAACGCAAACTTGGTGAGCCAGGGCGGGCACATGGCCACGAAGGGAGAATTGAAACTTTCCAAGGCGGTCCTCATTGCGGGAGGAAAGCCGGCCAGCGTTCCCGCAGTGATTGACTTTGACACAAACTACAACATGGCTGCCGGCTCGGGTGTGCTGAATGCTTCCACACTAAAGATCGGCAACGCAAAAACCAACCTGAGCGGCGTGTACAAATCGGTTGGCGACGAATTTTCCATCGATATGAAGGTGGAAGGGGAAGGATTGCCGGCGACGGATCTCGAGGCGTTTCTGCCCGCGCTGGGAATCAACCTGCCCGAAGGCTCCAAGCTCTCGGCGGGCACGCTGAGCACGAATCTCCACGTGACCGGGCCGACCAATAAGCTGGTGACGGACGGGAATATCGGCATGTTCAATGGGAAGCTGTCCGGGTTTGACCTTGGACAGAAGCTGTCCGGGGTTGCGTCCATGGCTGGAATCAAGACCGGCAAAGATCTGGACATTGAGAAGTTCACGAGCAACGTACACATGGCACCGACGGGGATGCGCGCGGACAATATGGACCTGGTAGTTCCTGCGCTCGGAACTGTTGTGGGTGGAGGAACCCTGGATGCGAAAAACAATATGGATTTTAAGCTCGTGGCCACGGTAAATCCCGCCGTCGCGAGCGCAGCCGCGGACTCCGCTGCCGGCCCGGTGGGCGGTGCCATGGGCAAGGTGATTGGTGGCGGAGCCAATTGCAAAAACGGCGGGATTAAAGTGCCGCTGCAGATTCATGGAACAACCTCCAACCCGCAGTTTGTCCCGGATGTCGGCGGCGCCGCGGCCAATTTGCTGAAATCGGAACTGACGTGCGGCGCGGGCGACGTTGGAAAACTCGGCGGTTTGGCCACCGGAGCGGCGGGATCGGTGGGCGGAGATGCCGCAGGCGCGGTCAACCAACTCGGGGGGTTGTTCGGCGCCAAGAAGAAAAAGCCGTAAGACGCTTGAGAAGCCACGTATAGGTTGCAAGCCGCCATTTATGGGTGGTCTGACTTGAACAAGAGAGAGATTGTCATCCCGAGGTGTTTCGACGAGGATCCTCGAAGGATCTTGAATTCGACATTTTGCAGGGCGTCAAGTTGAGATCTTCGGTGTGCAAAGGGCGCGCACCTCAGGATGACAGTGCGCCGCTCAGTACGCCGCTGTGTTTAAAGCACGGTCACAATTGTTCGCCTCAAATAGCTGCGTTCAGGACTACAAATCGATACACTTAGCCAGCAGCCCTTGCGAGGGCCGGATTGAGTTTTGTCCGCTCCTGACTACCTGTGCACAAGGGGTTTGATGGAAGATCCTAAGCCCAAGGAGGGTGGCCCACAAGGAGTGGGCGTGCCCGCCAAGGGCGACAGCTCCGCGGGCAATGTGCCCCAGAGGCGAAATGTAATATTTGAATTACAGGCAAAAATCAAGGAATAACTTAGATAATCTACGCTATCTTCATCCACCTTAAGGAGGGGTAAGTCTGATAGCTATAGAACTGAGGGTCTGAGGAAGACCCAGAAGGAAGTACGGCGGAGCCCAGCAACCAACATCTCAGTTGGCATTATGGTGCTGTTTACCGTGGCAAGCGACACACAACGAAATTAGGTTTCGCAACGCGTCGTCTCCAAGTTTGCTGCGTGATTTCAAATGATGGACCTGCAAGTTGTTCGAAGCGCCGCACAACTGGCAACGCCATCCGTCTCTCTCGAGAACGCGGGTCCGGAGCGTTGCATATTCTCGTAATGGAAGCCTTAATCGCGGCATTCGCTGAGACAATTTGTTCATGGCCCTCCTGGCCGTCTTCGTCAGGTTTTTCTGGGACACCCTTCTTCACAAGTTCCGCCGCTCGTCGTAAGTGAAGGAAATTGGGACTCAGCGTTCTCAAGCGCAGCCCCCGCGAGAAAGTCAGCACAGATCATCTCCAGGCAATAGCCCCTCGACTTATCGGTTCCGAGCATCAGGCCAGCAGTTTCGAGGGCCTGCTCGACCACCGGTAACTGGCTCTTGTAAAGCTTGAAGTAGAGAATCTCCCACGCCTCCGTTTCCTTCCCCGTCAGGTGTCGCTCGACTTCCCGCTTGAACTCCTCCTTGGGGAGCACCTGGGCCTTGTGCACCCAGGGTGCACTTTCGAACCGCTCTCCCTCCCTCCGCGCCACCTTGGCAAGCTCTCGCGCCTTCGTCCAACCGATCTCCCGCAACTGCTGCTTCGGAACACGTGTCAGATTTTCGTGGATGGCCATGAGGTAATAGGCCTTTCGCCGGGAGTCTGGAAAACGCTTCTCCAGGAAGCCGTCAAACGATTTCATCTTGTCTAAGCGCCAATACTGTCCCGCCCGGACTTCGCAGAGATAACGTCCCAAATCCACGAATCGCAGATCCCGTTCGTGAAGACGTCCTTTGTCCCAAGCGAGGATCTCGTCGATCTTGCCCAGGACAAATACAGCCCGTTTGAGATTGAGTGCGGGAGGCATCGATGCCCCTCGGTTAATCCACAAGCTCGTCAAGCCATGCAAGGTCGATCGCTCCTTGTGTCCGGATGAGATTGGCATCGATCAATTTCTGGTCATCGAGACAAAGCCCCAGATGCGCGCAGCTCACGCAGCCGTTTTGGGGAAAGCGGATCCCGCTGTGGGCAGGGAACTGGGCGGCCTCGATCTGACCGATTGTCGCTCCAACGAGGTGGCCATATTCCAGGCGCTGTTCTTCCGAAATCGAGGTCCTCAGGTATTGGATCTCCGGCTGATGCTTCCGCACGAAGACGACAAGGGCCACATCGGAAATCCCGGTCATCCAGGAATAGCAGATCAACTGGGGGTCGAGCGACAGCAACCCGGCGGGTTCCTCGGGATAACGACTGGTGGTGGTCTTCCAGTCCATGAGACAACGGAGGCCATCGAGTTCACCGATGGCGTCAACGTAGGCCACAAATTGATTTGCGTTCGGGAGTTCCCGGACCACTTTGATTTGAAGGTTCTGTTGCGGCTGGGGAATGTGAACTCGATTGTCCTGGGCAAAGCGCTCGAGCAGATGCACCCCCTGATGAACCAGCCGATCCCAGCTCTCTCCCTTCTTGTACTCAAACGGCGTATCGCGGAACGCACCCCACTCCCGATGAAGTGCCGCGGTACAATCGTCACCGCAGAAATAAGCTGCAAGCGCTTTTTCAAAGCAGCGGCCGAAGACCATAGCCGCCCGGGTCTCCTTTTCGCGCCAACCGTCCAGGTAGCGATGGCGATAGCTGCGCGGGCAGCGGAGGTAATTGGCGATCTGCGTGTAGCTAAAGATCATCTTGGCTACTCTCCTTTTCCCCCTGGTTGCTCGCTGCGCAGGACAGTGCCTCCCACTCTGCTGCCGGGGCAAACGCAACGAGATTCTGATAGGAATGGCCGTTGAGGTTGACAAAGGTGGTCCGAATGACTCCCCGAAGGTTCAAGAGCGCTTTTTCATCGACCTGGTCCCGAGTGAGCAGTTCGGTGTCGTAGCCAAAATCGCGAAGGAACCAACTCAACTTCCAAAGGGCGCGTTCGGTGGTGTAGAGGCGACCCGAGAAGGAAATAGCCTCAAAGGAAGCTGGTTCCAGGATGACAAAGCGCAGGGCAAAGAAGGGTTTCTGGGGATGCCAGCGATAGGAAGCCCGTTCGACCCGGACCAAGAACAGCCCATCCAGATTACTGGCAAGGTCCGAATGTCCCGAGTGGAGACCGGGAATATGCCTTCTCATGGCTTCACTTCCACAGGCTGAGCGTAGGAATTGAGTTTGCAGACCAGAGCGTCTCTGTTCTCTTTGGCGGTCGTAGAGAGGTGAGAAATAAAGGATTCGACCAATTCCCGGGTGGCGCCGCTGAGGGTTTGTGTGCCGCAGAAGTCTGCTGCGTAGGCCTTCACGAGATTCGCATCGAGGTTGTACTGGCGGATCAGGAGGCAGAGCTGATCCCGGAGCCGAGGTTGGCCGTTGCTCGAACCGTTGGACGAAGGAGAACTGTTCGTCGACGCTGGAGTGGCGGAAGACCTCGGCGCGCTCGAGAACGCACCCAGCTCTTCGACCGAACAGAGACCGATCCCATAGGCCTTGCGGAGGGCGCGATTCACGGCGCGAGTTTCGGCCACCCGCATCTCGGCTCCGCGAACCATCGTGGAGACATTGGAAGGGTCTGCATCCCCGTATCCGACGAACCGCTTCGACGCAGGAGACTTATATACGGTCGCACAAAAGACCCAACGGGCTGAGAGTGGGTCAGAAAATTGGCGCATCGGGCGGACCTGGATGCCAGCACATCGGTTCCGCACCGCCAAACGCAATAAGCCACTGTGCGTGACATACCACTTCCCATCGAGGAGGCTTAAGTCACCTAGAGCGACTGACAGTTGGAACTCCTCAGTAAGAGCTTTGAGTAGATTGACCTGCTCGGAGGAGACGCTCCAGCGTCGCCGGGCCGAGCGGATATTCTGTAGACCGAGCGCGTGCAGGTTGGTCTTCTTTTCCAAACCTTCGTGCTTCTTGAAACTCATGAGCGCCTCCAGGACCGTGTTTCTAGTAGAAACTAATAGTAACTATTCGAAACGCTCATGTCAAGTGTTTTCTCTTGTTAAACCCTTGTTTCGCTAGCTATGATTTGACCCATGGCGAGAAAAATGTTTTTAGGTATTCGAATCGACCAGGAACTTAAGAAGACTCTTGAGGAAATCGGGGAGGCGGAAGCAAGAAGCGTGTCCCAGGTCTGCGAGCTGCTATTGGGGAGGGGAGTTAACGCCTACAAGAAAGAAGGCGCCAGATACCTCCAGCGCACACCCTCTCGCCATAAGAAGGAGCCCTCCGGATAGCCTCGTCGATGGGGACCCTTCGATTCGTCATGGTGGGCACAAACAATCTGGCAGCGACCTAGTGGTTTCCCGGTAGACGCCTCAATCCCCCTTGAATTCCAAAGGTCTTGTGATATGCGCAGGGGGAAAAGCGAAGACAGGGGCGAGGAGCGCATCTGTGCAACCAGGTTGCACGGGCCCGCATCGGATCGCTCTCATTCGAAAATTGAGGATCGAAACGTTAGGTAAAAGCGCAGATTTCCCTGCTTGAATGGGCACAATCCAATACTGGAAGAAGCGTTTTAGGGCCTGAGAGGATTTGATATGACGCGGGCAGATTTTGCCAGTCGATCTGCAGTCGAGCATGGTCGTAACGAGGCATGGGCAGAAGTCCTGCCAGCGATCAGCCGAGAATTTGGTAGGTCTCTGGAATGGTTACTCACTGGCGAGGAATTGGCCAGTCTCAAATTTGGGTTGAATCAAAAGTGCAGGTCGGGTTGATCTTCCTGACGATTGGAACAGAATACGAAATTGAGTGCGGACGCAGTCATCGAATTAATGATTTGTGCAGCCAGGTTGCACTCCCAGAAGAATAGAAATCTAAAGGCAAAACCGTGACAGACGTCGGTAAAAAGGATTAGCGCGAGTGCTACCGTTACGGTGACGCTCAAAAGTATCGGGACCGATGCTCATGCACCTGCCCTTCTTCTTTTGAGTGGAAGTTGTAGACATCAAAACGGAGGAAGGAATTAACTCGAACCTATCCGTCACCAGATATTTCAGCTCCGGTGGCGTCGCCTTCGGCATTGCTTCGAGGAATCCCCCCGTGTCCTTGATGTCACCGAACGAGTTTGTCGAGCCAGAATAATAGAAAATCACGCCAAAGGAAAGCTGGCTGATCTTCGCTCGTCAATTCTCTCCTCACGCTTGAAGAGGAAGGGGGTCGGACACGACGTGAGCGACGGCCTCCGACATCGGCGCCGTCGGCTCCCCTGCTTCGGTCTCCCGAAACTTTTTCTCCGGTTCTGGCAGAAGCTCAGCCAGTTATTTCTCATGAGGATTTTTCAGCGCCTGGCTCTTTCGTTCTTTGCCTTAATAGCGTTTCGAGCGCCGTTGCCGCCTTCTTGATTTCTTGATCGTCAGTTTTTGAGGCCAGTTCAGCCAGTTGGAAGGGTAGCGTGCTGTTGACAGGAGACTCTCCCATAAGTTTTTCAAATATAACGTTGATGTCGACAGCTTTCTCATCATCGAATACGACTTCCTTTGGCGGTTTTCCCTCCGTGCGCTCGTACACTTCGCGGATTGCAGGTATCTGTCCAGCGGCTGCCAGACGAATCAGACGCGCGGCGATCGCTTCTGCAAAGGTCGAGTCCGAAGGAAGTCCCAGTTCGCTCGCCAACGCATCGGGAATTGGTGACGACAGACCCTTTCGCAATTCCTCCGTGAGCACTCTGGTGGATGGCCGCCCAGAGGGATTCCCGCTCCGCCCTGGCGCGAATCGCGTAGCCTTTCCCGCTTCCACAATGTGAGGATTACCGCGTGTGAATTCCTGATTTTTGGGATTGTCATTCTCATTTGGCATAGCCTGTTACCTGCCTGTTCCCAGGCTATTCAGCGTCCCGGCCTGAGCCGTCGTCAACGACGCACCATGCGATAAGACTCTGGTCAAATCTGTGATTCTTGAATCCTGTTTCATGTCTCTTCCTTATTCGGACACCACCTGCGCTAACCGGCGCGGAGCGCCGAGCCCATCTTAGATTTGCTCTAGGCGGCTGAATTCCGCCAAAAGCAAAAATCAACGGATGACTTTTTCATTAGAGTTCTGAGTTTTGCGTTTTGCAACCAATCTTTTGCTCGATACCGAGGAAAGGCAGTGAGCGCCCGTACCTCGACGCTCAACGCAAAAGTCTCGACATGATTTGGGTTCCGAAATTGGCACCGTCCTGCTCCTAGAGACGGTATGGGGCAGGACTCTATCATTAATGTTGCAATGGCACACGCGCTAGCTGACGTCGCCCCAAGGCAGAAAGGCCAAAACTACAAAACGAACTCAGATAATTCTTTTAAATTGAGCAAGTTCACGTTTGAGGAGTAGGCAGATATCGATGAGATCACGCAGATTGAATTTTGATCTACGGTGGTGGAGGGCGCTAAGTCTACCGCAAATAAGTTCCCAGCCTAGGAGGATCCGCGATGACGCAGACCGATTTTGCCAACCGGATTGGTGGTGCTGCTGGGTGCCAAATTCTCGACTGATCGCGAGCAGGACTTCCGCCCCAACTTCGTTGCGTCCGTGCTCGACGGCAGACAGATAACTCTGGCTAACAAACCCGCAAGGATACCCTGCTCCTAGGGAAGGTGTGGTGGAAGGAGCCAATTATCTATCAAAGTCTGAATCGTGTCTTGATTTGCTGACACCGTCGCAGCTTGAAAAAACCGAAAATTACGAAACGAACCCAACCAAGCCTTTTAGATTCTGCAAGATGACGATGCAGAGTGATGGCGAAGAGTCACGCGGTGGACTTAATGCGGCGCTGTCTTGCGCCCTCCACGAGGCGCAGACAATGGTTGTAAACCCTCTGTTTCATCTCACGCACCGGGATCCAAATGACGCGCGAGGGTAGGCCTGACGCGGCAATTCTAGGCGTGTGCTGGCCCTCTTCCCCCGGCCGGCCAGCTAACTCCAACCGTCGCTTCTCGCTGAAACACTTCAGCTTCGCCAGGGGGTTACCATGTGGCAGCGCCATTCCACCGTTTTCGAGATTAAACAGGAGATCCCGGTTTAGTGTTAAACTGTGCCCCATCAGAACGGCCGGGGTGGCCGTTTCATTCTTGGAGTTCGTGTCCGGAGTCCTGTTGCAGGCTCACTGCGGCCAGGCCAAACATCTCTTGCGTTGGGGGAATTCGATGAAGCGCATTCTATACATCACTTGCTTTGCTTTGTGTGTGCTCTTGCAACTGTTTTTATCGGGACGGGCAGACGCGCAAACGGCCAGCGTGGGCGGCGTGATCCGCGACCCAACCGAGCAGGTCATCGGCGGCGCCAAAGTCACGCTGCTGAACACGCAAACCGGCATTTCGCATGACGTTGCGACCAATGACGACGGCGTCTTTTGGTTTACCAACGTCGCTCCCGGAGCCTATTCGATCACCGTGGAACGCGATGGCTTTAAGGCGATTCATATCGAAGACCTCACATTGACCGTGAACCAATCGTTCACTTTTGAGGCCCATCTCCAATTGGGCGCGGTCGCGACGACGGTGGAAGTGAAAGCCTCTGAACTTCCTACCATCGAACTGGAAAACGCGCAGATTAGCAATTTGGTCGATTCCAAACGCATCCAGGAGCTGCCGCTTCTGACGCGCGACCCTTACACGCTCATCTTGTTGAGCCCCGGCGTGATTCAGAGCAACACCAGTAATGGTCTCAATGGCTTTTCAACCAATGGCGCCAGTCAGCGCGATAACAACTTTCTGCTCGATGGGGTCGATAACAATGATACCGAGGTCCCTGGAGCGCCCAAGGGCCTGAACGCGTTGAACCCGGATTCCGCGCAGGAATTCCGCGTGATTACCAGTAACTTTGCGCCGGAGTATGGGCGCAACAACGGCGCAATTATCCAGGTACTCACACGCGGAGGCACGAATGATTTGCACGGAGACGCCTATTGGTTCGGGCGGTACAACGCGCTGGGTGCCCGCGACTTTTTCAACCATGTCCCGGATACGCCGCAAAACCCTTATACGCGCAATGATTTTGGGGCTTCCATGGGTGGGCCGATCAAGAAGGATAAAGCGTTCTGGTTCGTGAATTACGAAGGACAGCGGTTTATCACGACCCTGACCAATGCCAGCACGGTCCCCACCGCTGCTTTTAAGACCGGAATGTTCACCGCTCCTGACCCCGTTACCGGCTTGCCCGATCCCGTGAACGCTCTCGATAATACTCTCGGGCCGGACTCGACTGCCCTTCCCCTGGATCCCACGATGCAGAAAATTTTCGCATTGTATCCCAATCCAAATGGGCCGGCTGTGTATCCAGGCCTCTCGGGCACTCTCTACTATCCGAGTCAGTCGCGTCTTCAGTCAGATACGTTCACGGTGAAAGTGGACTACAACCTTTTCAAGAAACATGTCCTGAGCGTCCGTTACTCTTTTGACCAGGCTAACGATCCCAATTATAATCATACCGACTTCCTGCCCAACGATTTGGGGGGAACCAGTCTGTATCTTCGCAACCAGAACGCCTCCATCGCCCTCACTTCCACCCTTACCGACAGACTGATCAATGAGTTTCACTTCGGAGGTAACCGGTCTCATCAGAAATACGGCTGCGACGGAGCCAAAACCTTCGACACTATTGACCCTCAGCAAATTGACCCCGTTGGCACCGGCGCGGACTACAACATTCCCTTCGGTAGCCAGCTTTATTCCGGATTTGGCTGCTTCTTCCTCGGAGAAGCCGACGCACAGGAGCGCTTTACCGGCACGTATCAGACTGAGGACAGCCTGACTTACTCGCGCGGGCGCCATCTGTTCAAGTGGGGAGTGGAATTTCGCGATGTCTATTCCAACTCGTATGATGATTTCAGCACGCGCGACGTCTTGGATTTCATGGGCTTCTTTAATTATGGACTTACGGCTCTTCCTCCCAGTTCACCACTTGCGAATGACACTACGACGGAAGATGCCGTTCTCTCCCTTCTCGGATACGCGGATTACCAGTTCCAGACGCAATATTTCGATAAGAACCAGGTCCGCTCCTCCACCGATCTGCGTGGATTCCGCCAGCGCGAATGGGCGGGGTTTGTCCAGGACACCTGGAAGATACTGCCGAATCTGACCGCGACCTACGGCTTGCGGTACGAATATTACGGCGTGCCGTTCGAGGTGAACAACAACCTATCGAATCTCTTCGCCGACCCCAGCGGGTCCGCTCCCTTTACCTTCTCGATCGTGGGTCCCGGCACCGGGAAGACGCTCTATAACAACCAGTACAACAATCTCGAACCCCGCATCGGGCTGGCCTGGGACCTCTTCGGGAAAGGCCGCACTTCGGTCCGCGCCGGCTACGGCATCTTCCACGATCGAGTGTACGGCAACCTTCTGGGAAATACCCGAGGGAATCCGCCGTTTTCCTTAACCGCGTTCAGCTTCCTGGGGCAGCCATTGTCCCAGGTGACGCCGCCCGCCACGATCACGCCAGTAGATCCTACGGTGGTTCAGAATGGTGCCTTCGATTACGTCTTGCTGGTGGATCCGAATCTGAAAACTCCCATAAGCCAGAACTGGAATTTCGGGATACAGCATGCCATCACATCGACGCTGACATTGGAAGTGAATTATGTTGGCTCCAAGGGCAACCACCTCTTCCGCACGGTGGATGGAAACCCGCCGCAGCCTCAATTGGTATCGAATCTGGTTGCCTATTGCTCGCAACCCAACGCCTTCAACTGCACGGAAAGCCCAACGAGCAGCACACTTCAATTTAGCACTCTCTGGGAGGGTGCGGGGGTTTCGTTTCCCTCCAACCTCAGCCCCGTCAATAACACCGCTTTCTATGCTTCGGGGCCCGGAGCGTACCTTTACAAATCCATCGGCAACTCCATCTACCACGGCATGCAAGTTAATTTGCAGAAGCAGTTTTCTCATGGCTTGCAGTTTCAATTTGCCTACACCTATTCCCACGCCATTAGCGACGTCAATGATCCCATCTTACCCGCAGGAAACAATGGAAATTTGCCTCGCAACACTTTCGACTTGAAGGCCGAGCGCGGCAATTCGGACTTTGACATCCGCCACCGCGCGGTCATCAATTTTATCTATGAACCGAACATCGGCCGCGGTCGCGGGCACTTCAACGAAGGGTTTGCCGGGCGAATCCTGGAAGGCTGGTCGCTCACGGGGATCATTGACGCCCAGACAGGGCATCCCTTCGACATTTTTGGCTTGACCGATAGCAATCACACCGGACAGCTTGCCCGCGTCAGCCAGCAGGGTGGCACCATGCAGCCGCCGGGCACGGACAAGACGTTTACAGGGCCGAATGCCGCAAGCATTTACACGACGCCTTTTGACGTGCAGCCCAACACGGGCAAGAACGAATTCTATGGACCAGGCATGTATAACATCGACCTAGCCACGTTGAAAGACACCGCTCTGACGGAAAAGCTGAAGCTGCAATTTCGCCTGGAGGTTTTTAACCTCTTCAATCACGCACAGTTTTCGCAGCCGAATAATATCTACTTTCCCGGGGAAGCTACGTTCGGCCAGTCGCTCTCCACCATCACGCAGCCCGATGAAACGACCAGCGCACGGCAGATGCAAGTAGCATTGAAGTTGATCTTCTAAGATCAAGGGCCCTTTACTGAACGCAATTCCCTGTAGGGGTCGAGCACCGCTGGACCGTGGCCTAGCGAGAACTGTCGAGATTGCGGGTACGCCAAAATCGGACCTTGCACAGCGCGGAAATCGCGTGAACATGGGGCACCCGCCTACGGGGAGTAGCCCGGGAGGGTAAATGTTCGGTCTAGAGGGAACAGTTTTCGGGGCTGCGGTCATCATCATCTGGCTACTTGTGAGCACACGAGACATGCTCAAAGATTGCCTGTCAGTCCTAAGAGATATTCGCTCCAAGTGACACCAACACCGTTCGCCTCAAATAGCTGCGTTCGGGACTACAAATCGATATACTTAGCCAGCAGCCCTTGCGAGGGCCGGATTGAGTTTCGTCCGCTCATGACTACCTGTGCATATGAGGTTTGATGGGAGATCCTAAGTCCAAGAAGGGTGGCCCGCAAGGAGTGGGCGTGCCCGCCAAGGGCGACAGCTCCGCGGGCAACACGCCGCCTGATCCCATGGATGGGGCGACGATTTCCGATGTCCCCGTAAAGCCGCCGTCTAAGCCTGCGACTCCGCCCTCCAAGTCCCCCGCGCGAGTTGTAAATCCGGACGCGACACTTTCCGACAGCCTGCCTCCGACTCCGCCGCCCATCAAACCACCTCCCAAGGTCGAGAATCCGGACGCAACTCTTTCCGATAGCCTTCCCCCGCCACACCCGCTTCCACGGGTGGACGTGCCCTTTCCGGCATTTATATGAAGGAAGCGATTCTGCAGCCGGGGGATGTCATCGGAGGCCGCTACGAAATTCTGCTGCTTCTCGGCGAGGGTGGAATGGGCGCCGTTTACAAAGCCCTAGACAGGGAGGTCGAACGCACGGTTGCCCTTAAACTGATTCGGCCGGAGCTGGCGTCGAATCCAGCGATCCTGGCCCGGTTCAAGCAGGAACTGCTCACCGCCACACGAGTCACCCACCGAAACGTCATACGTATCTACGATATTTCCGAAGCGGACGGCGTAAAGTTCATCACCATGGAATTCGTCGAAGGCGACGACCTTCGCCGCATTCTCACCGACAGTGGCACGCTTCCCATCGAGCGGGCGGTCGAGATTATTCGCCAGGTCTGCCTGGCCCTGGATGCGGCTCACAGCGCCGGCATCATTCACCGCGACTTGAAGCCGCAGAACATCATGCAGGAAGCGAAGACCGGCCGGATCCTGGTGATGGATTTCGGCCTGGCTCGCACAATGGCCGGCGATGGCATGACGCAGACGGGCGCTCTGCTCGGCACCATCGAATACATGTCCCCGGAACAATCCATGGGGAAAAGCCTGGACCAGCGCTCCGATATTTTCTCCGTCGGACTCATTTTCTACGAATTGCTGATCGGCAAAACGCCTTACAAGGCGGACACCGCCATGGCCAGCCTGCTGCGCCGCAATCAGGAACGCGCCGTGCCTGCGGCGGAACTGGATGCCACCGTTCCGAAAGCGCTCAGCGACATTGTTTCCAAATGCCTGGAAAGGGATCTCGAGAATCGCTACCTGAATGTTCAGCAGATCCTGGCGGACTTGGATGCCTTCCAAGGCGCGCGGCCGACGCTTGCTTCGATTTCGCTTCCGGTGATTGTTCCTCCCAAGCCTCCCTTCCCGTGGAAATGGGTCAGCATCGGGACGCTTGCAGTTGCGCTGATCGGCGGCGGCTGGATACTGAAATCCGGCGTTTTCCGCAGCGGTTCCCCGACGGGCGCGGTCGAGGTCAAGGGCCCGGAAGTCTCGCTGGCCATTCTGCCCTTCCAGAATAGCTCCGGTGACGCGTCCATGGATCAATGGGGCTCGAACTTGGCGGACATGCTGACCACCGCCGTGGGGCAATCCGCTCACCTGCGCATCATTTCCCCGGACCGGCTGCAGCAGGTCCTTTCGGATTTGCACATCGTGCCGGGAACGCAGGTTGACCCGACGATCATTGCCAACATCGCGAAATTCAGCAATGCGGACACGGTCGTTTGGGGCAAGTATTTCAAAAATGGAGACAAGATTCACATCCAGGGCATAGTGCGGGATATGAAGCAAGGTAGCGACAGGCCCGTTAGCGTGGATGCCGCCAGCCAGAACGACATCACCGCGCCCGTCAATCAACTCGCGGAATTAATTCGGCAAAATTTGTCGATCTCTTCCGACGTGCAGAAGGAATTGAAGGCCAGCTCCTTCCAGCCAACCTCGAAATCCCCGGCGGCCTTGAGCGCTTACTTGCAGGGAATGCAACTGCACCGCCAGGGCAAGAATCTCGATGCCGTCAAAGTGTTCCAGGCCGCCGTGCAGGCCGATCCCGATTTCGCGCTGGCGTACTCGCGCCTGGCGGAATCGGATTCCGAGCTCGGCTATGACTCCCAGGCCGAGCAGGCATCCCGCAAGGCGCTGGAGCTGGATTCGCAACTCCCGCTGGCGGAGAAATACCTGATCGAAGCGAATCACGCCCGCGTGATGAAGGACAACAAGAAGGCCGTCGAAACCTATGAAAAGCTTGCCGCCAGCCTTCCGGGAGACAGCGACGTTCAATTCACTCTCGGCAAGCTTTACATGGATAACAGCGATTTCGAGAAAGCCCGCGCGCAATATGCCAAGGTGCTCAAGAACGATCCCAAGAACCTCACGGCTCTCCAACAAGCGGGGTGGGTGGAAGTCGCTAGTGGCAACCCTCAGGCCGGCCTTGATCCTCTAAACCGCGCGCTCAGCCTTGCCATCGATACCGAGAATCAGGAACAAAAGGCTCTCATTCTCCACACTCTCGGCATCGCCTATGAGGCCCTGAACAAATTTGACGATGCCATTCGCAGCATCCAGCAGTCCATGGAGATCAATAAACGCCTCGACAAGAAGGTGAACGTTGCCAACAACCTGGTGGAATTGGGAAATGTCATGGCCTCGACCGGGAAACCGGATCAGGCTCTGGCCAATTACAACCAGGCCCTCGCGATGCGTCGCGAGATCGGCGCCAAGAAAGATGCCGCCAGCACACTGCTGAGTATCGGTGGCCTGATGGAGGATCGAGGGCAATACGACAAGGCTTTAGAATTGTATAAGCAGTCCTTGCAGGCGCAGCGCGATTCAGGTGACGTGTACATGCAGGCCGTTTGCCTGGACGACGTCGGCAGCGTCTATCTTGCCAAGGGGCAGAGCGAAGATGCCATCACCTACTACCAGCAGGCGCTCCAGATTCGCGAGAAACTGAACGCTCCTTTGGATACAGCCGATACTTTGCACAACCTCGGTGAGGCGTACACGAAAACCGCGCAATACGATCAGTCCATGACTTCCTATATGCGCGCGCTTCAATTGCGCCGGTCCTCCAACGATGTTCACGGGGCCGCGCTGGAATCCCATAGCATCGGCATGGTGTTCCTCTACCAGGGACGTTTTGGCGCGGCCGTGAATTCCCTGAAGGAATCGCTCCAGGGTTTCCGGGACGTCAAGGATCGCAGCCGCTTGATGTCTCAGGTGCTGATCGACTACGCCGAAGCTTTGGCCAGAGCGGGCCGTCCGGAGGAAGTTGGCAAGTCCCTCGAGGAAGCGCAGACTCTGGCGTCGGAGCTGAAGAACGACAAACTGGCCGCTGACGTACATAACACGCAGGGCGATCTGGCGTTCTACCGCGGGGACTATAAGGCTGCCCGCGAGCAGTATCAGATGGGCGTGCAGGGCGCCGCGCGCGCAAAAGCTCCAGAGACCGTGCTGGTGGCCAAACTTGGCCTGGCACGCGTCGGGATTGCCGAAGGCCACTCGCAGGCGGTGATCGGCGATCTGCGCAGCCTTTCTCAGGAAGCCGATCGTCTTGGTATGAAGTATTGGGCCTTGGTGAGCTCCGTGGATCTGGCTTCCGCCATGATCGGCAACAAGGACTCTTCGCATGCCCAGCAGGAACTGGATCGCGCGCTGAATACCAGCGAGAAGCTCGGCACGCGCCTGCAGACCGCGACCATTCACTATCAGCTTGGTAATTTGATGAAGCAGACGGGTGACGCCTCGGGAGCTGCCGGCGCAATACCGGCAGGCGGCCACGCTACTGGACGAAATCAAGAAAGAGCAGGGTGCGGAGCACATCCTGGATCGCGCGGACCTGAAGGTGATGTACAGCGAATCGACCCAGGGCGCCGGGCAAGCCAAGGGTTAGGATACCCCTCTCCCGCCAACGCCTTCTTCCCGGGCGGCGGGTTCGATAGGCACCGAAAGGTCAGGAGCTCGTCATGGCAGCCTTAGATTTTCCTGGGACAGAGGGGCGTCGTTCCGTAAAGACGAAACTTGTTATGCCTCTCCGTGTCCACGGCCAAACCCGAACCGGGGAGGAATTCAGTGTCGAAGCAGAGACACACACGGTCAGCGGTTGTTACCTACGCAGGATTTTTGGCGCAACGAATACCCTAGTTCCCAGATGGGCGATTCGCCTCAACCCCAGGCAAGATGCCGTTCCATCCAGAGGAAGGGCGTGTGGACCAGCCTAGGCGCGGCGGATATCTCCTGACAGACAGAGTAAATTTCTTCTCTCCGTTCATTTATTTCCTGGAGTGCCAGACGCGCGCACATTGAATGACCCGTTCCTCACGAGGCGTGTGTTGGAGATAGCTCCGCCCCACAACAAAAAGAAGCTCCGGTTTTCCGGAGCTTCTTTCGAAAGGAAGTGGAATTGCGGGAACGCCGCAATCCGAGTCTTGTTAACTCTTACTAAAAAATGGTGTACTTCTCCGTGACAGAGTAGGCTTTGCCGGATTCGAGCCCGGCGGACCCTACCGTGGAAGTAGATGTGAACGTGCCCGCTTTCGATTTATTGGATACCGGCACGATGATTTCCATCCACAAGCCGGTGTTTGCAGAGAGCGGCCCCAGGCTCGACTCGCTGCAGGTGACCATCGGCCAGGCCACTTTGCATGGGATGGTCTTCAGCGTTATACCCTTCAAGGTGCAAGGGCTGTTGGAACAGGTGACCGTAGAGATGGTCGCACTGGGGGTGCCCAGGAGGACTCCCGGAGTCGGAGTTGTGAACGTGGTGGTGACCGTTACGTCGTCTGCCGCCACGGCGCTCAGATTCCTGACGGCCACCCCGAGAGCCAGAGGGATGCCCGGCAGCGTGACGTTAGAGCTAAGGGGAAATGGAAGAGTATTTATCTGCAGATCCACGGTTGGTGCCACGGTGTAGCTAACGGTCAACGCTGGGGTGCTCACGTTGCCTGCGCAATCCGTCGCAGTCACCTGATAGCTGAATGTGCCGGCGGTCGATGTGGTAAGAGCAGTCGGGGACGTCACGGCTGCTGGGCTTGTCGGGCAAACGCCTGCAGAGGGGGGGACCGCTATCCCGCCGCAAGTCGCTATGCCGGACGCAACTCCGTTGATAAGGGGATCAATGCAGGTATAGACAGGGTAGACAATCTGGCCCACGTAGAATGTACCCGCCGGAGCACCCGCCGGTGAAAGTGTGGCGGAGATCGTGGGTGGAGTGGAGTCGAGGTTCACCGGGACCGTGAAGTAGCTGGTCTCGTAGCAAGGCGCATGGAAGGGGGACGAGCTATAAGCAGGCTCCGTCTCCGGATTAAGGCAAGTGGTGCCTGCGGCGGCGGGGGGGATGGTAATCAGCGTGATGACCTTCTCCGTGGTCCCGAACGTGTCCTTCGCGGAGTGGTTCAGTAGGTACGTGCCATCGCCCTTGTAGGCTGCGCCGAGGGCCGTCGAAATTGGGGTGAAAGTCGGACTGGCGCAGGCAGGCCCAGAGGGGCAATTGCTGTTGATGCTGTTGGTCATTCCGATGTCCCACAGTTGGGCAGTGTTACTCACGAAGAAGGGGCTTGGATTGGAGGCCCATAGCTCATTGGTGGGGATGGGGCCAGGTATCAGTGCTGGGATCGGTTGCTGCCATCCCCAGACCACGCTTGCCGGGGGCGCTGCCCGAAAATTGTTATTGTTATTGTTGGCAACAGTGGGCGGGGCGGGTGGCTGCGCCGGTGTCACAACGATATCATACCAACAAGCGGCGTTGACCCAGACTGCCGGGCCTAGAGTGACAGGGCGCGTCAGCGGACACGCATTAGCCGGGGTCGGAGGATACGCTTCCGCAACCGACGTTATCATCTGCACGTTGGTCGCGGCGGCGAGCCAACTCTGGGTTACTGGCTGTGTGCCTCGGTGCGTGGTCTGGTCTCCATAGACGTCAACCAGCGTATCCTTGACGTCGCACTGGACAGGAATAACCGTCGGCGGCACGGTCGACATATCCAGAGCCCCAGAACCTTCAGGATCGGTGCACACCGGGTTGATTGACGATTGGCTCCCGGCCCAGACCTCCATAGGAGTGGCGGCCGCACAATCAGAGGATGGCACAGTCGGTGGGCCGGGGCAGGGATGGAAGTCAAAAAACCCCCACGTTTGGCCGGCCGGTGGCGAAGGAGGCATCCCGCCCGCCCCCCAGTCAGCGGTGTGCCGAAAGATCACGTAACTCGAGGTGCCGCTACCGGTCAGATTGGGAATGGCCACGACCGGGCAGTTCGCATCGGTCCAAGTTGACGGGTCTGTCGAGCTTTGGCCGCACTTATGGACGATCAAGCTGCCGAAACCGCCGCTCGCGGCCCCGCCATTGTAAGCATCGATCATGATGTTGGACGTCGCTATAGAGAGGCCGACTGTGTATGTCAGCCAAGTTGTCTGCGAAAGCGGCTGGACACTGGCGAGGATCATAGGAGTATCTCCGTCCAGAGGGTTGCTAATCCCGCCAGCGCCCGTGGTCGGCCCGAAATCAATGTCCGACACAAGAGTGGTGCCGGGCGTGGAACTGAAAATCGCAGGCAAATCGGGGGAGGTGCCAGTGTTGCCACTCGGTTGGGTGATGACGGGGGCAGTGGCGCCTACTGCGCTCAACTCTTGTTCCGTATTACTGGCCGCTTCCGTGCTCGCACCGAAGGCGAACTGCGTATAAGCCGCGTTGAAGCTGAAAGTCGCAATATAGCCGACAGTGCCGCCAACTCCAGAATTACTGGCCAGCACATTGTTTACAGTCGTTGGGGCAGTGCCATAGATGGTGTTCAGCGTAAAAGGCTCGCCGTTTTCGCTATCTGAGGCGTTCACTGTCAGCGCATCGAACAACTCCGTCCAGGTCGTGCCGTCGTTGCTCCCATAGATTTGATATTGGTAACCATCGTAGGCGGACCCGTAGTGATCGATGCTCGGAAATACCACGATCGTGGACACCGCGGTGGGGAAGGTGGCAAGGATCCAATTATTTGAAGTAGATAATCCGGTAATCGGAGTCGGTGTCGCGGGCCAAGTTGTAGACACGGCAAGGCGTGGCCGCGAGCTCGGTCGCAGTAGGGGTAAATGTAGGGCCATCCACGCAGCTCGTCGATGGGACGAAAGTTACTGAGGGTGGCATAACTGGAAATCTGCGAAGTGAAGTCGGCGATGTTGGTGTCGCTGGTGTAGGTAGTGTCGTATGGAGGTTTGCGCATGCGCGGGCAAGCGCACATAGGACAAGCAGCGCGCTCCCCAGGGCGAGGAACGCCACCTTCTTGAGCAAACTACAAGAAAGGGAGAACGAATTCATATTGCCTCCTTAAGGCATGCTGCGGGGCACGGGAATGAATAGCACGTCTTCAACCATTCCTCAGTGAAATTGTAGGGGCACCATCGGGGACCAACACTTCGCTTCAAAGAGCACTTCGACTCGCGCCATTTTCCTCTCTCGGCCATCGGGTGTCAAGCAAATATGCGGTTATACTGTGAATTTCTCACGCCATCGCGCACCGTCGAGAAGGGTAATTTCGCAGTAGGACTACTGGTACGCTCCACAGGCCGCCCAAAATTTTGCTTGTATCCTGCGGTATCCTAATGGAATGAGAAAACTTTTGCGAACTTCGGGAACGCGAACGCAACTTTTTCATCTCCAACTGCGTATCTTTCAGTGACACCATGCGACGGTTCCCCGCGACTCTGTGCCTGATTGGTTGCACGTTCCTTTCCGGCCACTTCTGTCAAGCCCAGGACGCCTCCAAAATCATCGACCAATACGTGAAAGCTGCCGGCGGCGCCAAGGCCCTCTCGCGGATGCAAACCCTTTCCCTGGACGGCACTATCCAGCAGACGGGGACGGATCAGCCCGGCACCTACACTTTCCGCGTGAAGCTTCCCAACCGGTATTACACCGAGGTGCGCACCGGCGGAAAGACGCTTATCGAGGCGTATAACGGCAAATCGGCTTGGCACCAATCCGAGTCCGGGGAAATTGCCACGCTCCTGGGCACACAGGCGTTGGAGATCGAGGCGGCCGCCCAGTATTACAACTCGCGGCTGTTGTCTCTTCCCAAGAGAAAGATCGGGGCCGCTTTCAAAGGTTCGGTCTCACTCCGCGGCCGCGAAGCGTTGCAAATCGAACTGACTTATCCCACGGGAATTCAGTGGGAAGTGTTCTTCGATCCGCAATCGCATCTCATCGCCGCGGAGAAGGCCACCATCGCAGGAATTCCTCAGGAGATCGACTACGACGACTACCGCGCCGTGAACGGGGTAAAAGTTCCGTACAGGATGGAAATCCATCGCGGCGCGGAAAGTTACACGGTCAGCCTCACGCGCGCCGCCGCCAATGAAACCGTCGGCGAGCGCGTCTTCGATTTTCCCATTCATTCCCAGGTGAAGCTTCCGGACTTGAAGCAACTCTTCGAAGAGATCGATGCCAACCAGAAGGAGATCGACAAGATCAAGGAGAATTACGCGGGCACACAAGTGGAAGAAGAAACCGAATACGACAAGGCCGGCAAGGTGAGCAAGCAAGAAACGAACGAGTACACCTTCTTCTACCTGAACGGCGACGAGATCACCACCCTGGTCAAGAAAGACGGCAAGCCATTGAGCGAAGAGCAACTGAAAAAAGAGAACGACAAAACCCAGAAGCGCATCCAGGAAGAGCAAAAGAAGGAAAAGAAGCAGGAAGTAAAGGAGGAAAAGGCCAAGGAGGAAGGAAAGGATTCCAAGGACAACGGCGACCCGGGGATCGAAGTTTTTCTGCGCGTCTGCCAGTTTGTGAACCCGCGCCGCGAGCGCTTCCGCGGCCAGGACGTCCTGGTTTTCGATTTCGAGCCAAATCCGGAGTACAAGCCGAAAAACCTGGAGGAACGGGTCGTAAAGGAACTCGCCGGGGTCATCTGGATCGACGAAAAGGCAAAAGACGTCGTGCGGCTGGAGGCGTATTTTGTGGGCGACGTGCACATTGGCGGGGGCGTTGTCGCCAACCTTCAGAAGGGAACCAGCTTTACCTTTGAACAGGCTTTCGTAAATAACGAAGTTTGGCTCCCGACTTACGTCGAGGCGCACATCGGCGTGCGCGTGCTGCTCGTCAAAGGCCTTAAGGTGAATGTGACCACGCGCTATTCCGATTACAAGCGCTTCAACGTGGAAACACTGAACACCATCAACAAACCGAAGGAAGCGTCCGACCCTGTCACCAAACCTCAATAATTTTCTTGGCGCGTCAGGCTCACGTTGCCGTTGTGTGACTTAGAACTTCGCGAAGCTTCTGGACCAGCACGGCCGGTGAGAATGGTTTCTGCAAGAACGCCAGTCCGCGTTCCAGCATGCCCCCGCTGGTAATGACGTTTTCCGTGTAGCCGGACATATACAGGACGCGGATCCCGGGCCGGCTGGCCATGATCCGGGAAGCCAGTTCGCGTCCGCTGGTCCCGGGCATGACCACATCGGTCAGCAACAAATGAATTTCTCCCGAAAACTTGGCGGCAATTTCCTCCGCATGACGCGGGTCACGCGCGACAATCACCTGGTAACCCTGTCCCGAGAGAATGGTCTGCACCAGTTCGCGAACGGCTTCTTCATCTTCGACCAGCAGGACCGTTTCCGTGCCGCGCACCGCGATCACCGGCACTTGTTTTGCCGTCTCTTGTTCCACCGACTCCTCGGCTCGCGGCAGGTACACCTTAAATGTGCTGCCTTTCCCTAGTTCGCTATAGACCCAGATGTAGCCGCCGCTCTGCTTGACGATTCCGTACACCGTGGACAGCCCGAGCCCCGTGCCGCGCCCGCTCTCCTTTGTGGTGTAGAACGGTTCAAAGATGTGCGCAGCCGTGTCCGTATTCATGCCAACGCCGTTATCCGATACGGCGAGCATCACGTATTCCCCCGGTTTCACGGTCACGTGTTCGACAGCATAGCTTGCGTCCAGGTATACGTTGGACGTTTCCAGGACCAGGCGGCCGCCGTTCGGCATCGCGTCGCGTGCGTTCACCACCAGGTTCATGATCACCTGTTCGACCTGCGCAGGATCCGCCTTCACTTTGCCAAGGCCGTCCTGGACGCGCGTGATCATCTCGATGTTGTCGTCAATCAAGCGCCGCAGCAGTTTGTCCATGTTGACCACGATGGCGTTCAAATCCAGCGTCTTCGGTTGCAGCACTTGTTTGCGGCTGAATGCCAGCAATTGCCGCACCAGCGCCGCGGCCCGCCCCGCCGCATTTTCAATTCGCTCGATATCCGAGCGCAACTCCCGCGGCACCGACGGCCGGCCGAGCGCCAGTTCCGTATAGCCAGTGATGATAGTCAGCAGATTGTTGAAATCGTGAGCGATTCCCCCCGCCAGCCGTCCCACTGCTTCCATTTTTCGCGATTGCTGCAACTGCGTCTCCAGGGCTTTGCGCTCCGTAATGTCGACCATGATCCCTTCCATGATCGGGCGTGAATTGCTACCCTTCACCACCACCGCCGTATCGCTCAGCCAGACTTCCCGGCCGTCCTTCCTTTTTATGCGAAACTCCGCCTGGAACGGCTCGCCCATCTCACTTGCCTTTTCGGCAGCCACCACGGTTGCCAGGTCATCCGGATGAATCAGGTCGGCCCAGTTGTGCGCAATCGCCAGCCATCCCTCGGGCGAGTACCCCAGAATCGTCTCCACCTGCGGGCTGATGTAATACCAACTCCCGGTCATCCCAATCTCCGCGATGTAACTTATGGCGTTGACCTGTTCCACCAGCGTTCGGTACTTAGCTTCCGCCTCGACGCGCGCTTTTTCCGCTTGCTCCCGCTGCGAGAGGTCCCGGCAAGCGCACACCGTGCCTCCGTCCGCCATCGCCGCTACGGTCATCTCAACGGACAACCTGCTGCCGTCGGGCCGACGCAAGGAGAGGGGCGAAGACCACTTGCCACATTCCGCCAGCGACCTGCGCACCTCCGGCTCCAGTCGCTCCATGTCTTGGAAGGCATAGACGATTTGCCAGGGCTGCCCGACGATTCGCTCTGGGTTTTCGAATCCGAACATTTTGGTGAAAGCCGAATTCGCGTAAATATGTAGGCCCTTTTCATTAATAAGGGCGATCCCATCGACTGAGGTGTCCATCGCCTGCGTCTGCCTTCGCACCGTCTCCTCGCCCCGCTGTTGGCGGAACTGGTTCACGGCGATGCGCAGCGCATAACATGCGAAGGAGACACCGACCAGGCTAAATCGCACTACTATCCAGCCCGGCCCCACCTCCGCCACAAGGAACAAAATCGCGAGCGGCAAGAACGCAAACATTCCGTTCGTGATCATTATGTCCGTCAAGGATTTCTGCCGGACCCGGAACCCGGAACGACTCGCCGAATCCGGTTGCCATGTGGCGGCCCAAAACGCGCCGAACAGCAAGGAAAATGACCACACCAGATCGAACCACGTTCCCGTGGGTATTTCCTTTTGCGCCTGAGCCACGTCTGTGATCAGCTCGCCAACCGAGTAGACCAACTGGTAGAGCGCCAGACCTCCAAAAAGTCTTCGGACTTGCGGGAAACGCGCTCGGCGCCACTGAAGCACGGCCAGGAGGATGATCCCCCCATCGCCCCAAATGGACATGTAGATCTCTCGGACGAAGGCCGTTTGTTGCGGAACGCTCTGGGCTGGGAGATAGTACATCCCAAAGTAGATCAGGAAGAAAAGAATGCCGACCTGAATGAAATCGAGCAGTTCCTCTGATTCTACGCGGGAATCGGTCTTGTCCTGATTCAGGAAAATGGCCATCACGAAAAACATGCCGTGTGTGTCGTAGAGGAAACGAATCAGAGAGCCTGTCGGCGGTTCGATCCGGAGGATGGTCTCATAGTAGGTCCATCCCAGGTCCGCCACTCCCCACATCCCCATTCCAAAGCCAACCAGGGTCCAGAAGGACTGGCTAAATGCGGACGACTTTCGCGCCGCGCGGAAGCACAGGGTCGCCGCCAGAAAGCTGCAGAAGATTTGGAGGGAATTGCCGGCGAGAGAACCAGCGGGAGAGGTGCCCAGATACACTACCGTCAGGACGTGGCAAGCTACGACGGCGAGGGCCACGACAGCTAGGGAGCGAGGGAGTGCTTTCCTGTTCAAGCGCTGGTCCTAGTACCCATCTTTCCTAGTGTAGGGGTGTTTCAGGTTGGGAATAGACTTCTCTAGCTATTTGTGTGTGCCTTGTTATAACCCCGGGAGACAAAGGATGTCCGGGCCTTTTCCCCAGGCAAAGCTTGGGGGGGTGTCGCCTACCCAAAGTTCCACCATGGACCGGCCGCTGCTCGGTCGAGCCAACTTTGCTTGGGACCTGTGCTTCAGCGGCCTTCGAACGGATAGCGATCCTGCGTCTGGACGGCGGCGGCCAGGCGGCGGCGGAGGGCAATCGTGTCCACCGCGGGACGCTTGCCAAAACGCTTCAGCACGGCCAACTGTGTTATCAGCATGTCGCCCTCGTGTACCGCCGCAATGGCGCGCTTGGCTTCGTGGTCCACGCGTTCCGCTGCATCGGCGATAAACACGCGCGCCGCGTCGATCATCGCGGACGTGGCGGCTTCTCCCTTGCTTGCGGCAGCTTTTTGCGCGCGGAGCAGGCTCGATTCCATCGCGTACACTTCCATCACGATATTCGCCAGCGCGCCGATCAACTCCTGCTCCTCCGCCAGCTTTTCGCGGTACTTCTGTACCGCGCCGCCCGCGGCTTGCAGGAACATTTTCTTGGCGTTCGCAATCACCCGCGCTTCCTCCGCCAACACGCCTTCCGGCGTTTCCTCGAACGACGGCCCAGCCAGGATTTCATCCGCCAGCTTCATCGCCGCGGGAATCAGCGGCAACTGTCCGCCCATGGCGCGCTTCATCAGCATTTGGATGATCAGCATGCGGTTGATTTCGTTGGTGCCTTCGAAAATACGGTTGATGCGCGAGTCGCGATAAGCCCGGCACACCGGGTACTCCTCGTGGAAGCCGTAGCCGCCGAAGATCTGTACCGCTTCATCCACTACGTAATCGAGCATCTCGCTGCCGTATACCTTGGCAATCGAGCTTTCGATCGCGTACTCCTCGAGCGCGTTCATGGTGTTCTGCGCCTTGTTGCCGGAACCCGCCGCCGCGTGCATCGCCGCTTCCATGTAACCGGCACTGCGGTAGATCATCGATTCCACGGCGAAAATCCGCGCCGCCATCTCCGCCAGTTTTTCGCGGATCAGCCCGAAATCGCCGATTTGTTTCCCGAACGCCTTCCTCTCCTTCGCATATTTAGCCGCGGTCAGCAGTACATATTTGGCGCCGCCCACGCACGACGCGCCAAGCGTGAACCGCCCGGAGTTCAGCACGTTGAACGCGACGATATGCCCGCGGCCGATTTCGTGCAGCACGTTTTCTTTCGGCACTTTGCAGTTTTCAAGGAACACCGGCGTCGTCGAGCTGCCGTGGATGCCCATCTTGTGCTCTTCGTTTCCGGGTTTGCAGCCGGGAAACGTCTTCTCCACGATAAACGCGGTCAACTTTTCCCCGTCCACTTTTGCGAACACGACGAACAGGTCCGCGAAGCCGCCGTTCGTGATCCACATCTTCTGTCCGTTCAGGATGTAGTGCGTGCCTTCCTTGTTCAATTCCGCGCGCGTCAGCAGGTTCTGCGCGTCGCTGCCCGCTTGCGGTTCGGAGAGGCAGTAGGCGCCGATGTATTCGCCGCTCGCCAGCTTCGGCAGGTACTTTTTCTTCTGCTCTTCGGTGCCGAAATAGACGATGGGAAGCGTGCCGATTCCGGCGTGCGCGCCATGCGTGACCGCGAATCCGCCGTAGATGGAGATCTTCTCGGTCAGGATCGTGGTGGCAATCTTGTCCAGCCCTGCCCCGCCATATTCTTCGGGCGTGCCGCCGCTCATCAAGCCGAGTTCGGCCGCTTTGCGAGTCAGCTCCGCCATCAGCCCCGGCTTCTTCGCTTCCAGGTCTTTGACGAACGGGAATACTTCCTTGATCACATACTCTTCGGCGGTCTGCCCGATCAGCTTCTGGTCATCCGTCAGTTCCGCCGGCGTGAACACATCCTGCGGGGAAGGGGATTCGAGTAGGAAGCTGCCGCCCTTTGCTGCGGGCTTATTGAGAACGGAAGTCGCCATGGGTCTTGCTCCTTGCGGGCCGGATGCCGCGGCTAAAATTCAAACAACTGTTTGAAAAATTCCAATGCCAAAATTCTACCCTCATCAGCGGTTTTTCCGCAAGAGGACTCGTTCCTTCGAATTCCCTTGGCCCGGGTAGGATTTCGCGCTCTGCTGCCAGGTGCAAATGCCTTATTCCTGTGGCAGACTTCTCCGCGCCAGTTCGTATGTTCAGCCAGAGGAGGAATGCTCATGGGGCGTCCCGTCGTTCATTTCGAAATCGGTTGCCGCGATTCAGCGAAAACTCAGAACTTCTATGCCAAATTGTTCGATTGGAAAATTAGCGTCATGGGACCCGCCGCGATGATCGCCGCCGAATCCGGCGGCATCGCCGGCCACATCACCGCACTCGGCCACGAGCCGCACCAGTTCACGCACTTTTACGTGGGCGTCGAGGATGTTGCCGCCTGCCTGAAAAAAGCGGAATCACTCGGGGGCAAAACTCTGGTTCCACCCGTCGAGATTGCCACCGGCACCTTCGCGTGGATGCAAGACCCCGAAGGCAACACCGTCGGTTTATGGAAGGCAAAATAGTGGCGGCGGACTAGACAAACCGGGAACGTGGCGATTGGTGGCCGGGTTTGGTGCTGCTCTAGGCAGCCTGAATCGTCTTTCTTCCAACTCAAATCAATAATTTGGTGCCGGAGCGTTGGCCGTCAGAAGGATCAACGTCCGAAAGCCGCTGCACTCCAGAGCGGTGCAACGCAAAAAGGATGGCCCAACCGGCCGCTCCGGCCACGCATGCGCCTGCCAATATGAGTAAGAGCGCAGGCAAAACCGTCAGCTGCGACGATTGAATTGGACCGACATGTGGATTCGAGTATGGTACGCGCGGCCTGGATGGCTCTCGCTTTGTCGATCGCCATCAATATGCCCGCCAGGATGATTGCCATCAGCGTAACAGTGGCTTTGGGGAACCTGAACTCGGAACGCATAGCTGAACCTCCTCGGTGAAAACATTCCGCAACCGTGGGAATAAGTAATGGATCGGACGTGCTCCCGGAGAGCGCCGCACAATAACCCTCCGGCCTCGTGCGTGCGTAGGACACAGCACGCGTCATCCATCCCTTAGTTCCTATCTGTGCCTGCACTTCAAAAAGCACGGCCATCATCTCTTCGCCAAATTCGTCACGGTAGGAGGAGGGGTACAGGCGCAGGAGAGAACGATAGAGTGAGAGCATGATTACATCTCCTTCCGCGCCACGCGCAGGCTGGCTGCACTTTCGCGGTGTAAGGATGTTTCAATCGGCTCACTTCTGCGGAAGAATCGTACTACCTGTAAGCGTTCCGGCTCCGCCCGCGGGGTGGATAGGCGATTCCAGGCCTGCTTGCCGGCGAATTGTCCTCGTTCCGGGAATCGCTGGATCCGAGCGGTCCTCGAGCATGGTCGTCCCGGCGCAGGGAATCACCATAGAGTGGCCGGTCTGAGCTCGTACGCGCGCACTGGGGATCCTTCGGTTTATCTTTAGGATCGCGTAGCCGTGGCGAGCGCGACCGGCGAGACTGAGAAGGATCACAGGAGCTCGGTCATCGGGAGTAGTTTCCTTGTCTACGCCACCAGAGAACATGGGATTATCTCGAACGAGTCACGGGGAAAGAATAGGGCGTCAGGCGCAATTTTTGGCGGCCCCAAGACCCACGTCAATCCCCGACCCGTGGGAACCCGGGTTTGGAAGTGCGGAAATTTACAACCGCTCGAAGATGCCGGCCGCGCCCATACCGCCGCCGATGCACATCGTGACCATACCATAGCGGGCGTTGCGGCGCTGCAGTTCGCGTATGAGCGAGGCAGTGAGCTTTGAGCCGGTGCAGCCGAGTGGGTGTCCGAGCGCAATCGCTCCGCCATTGGGGTTGACGCGCGCGGCATCCAGATTTGCCTGCTGAATCACGGCCAGCGATTGCGCGGCGAATGCTTCGTTCAGTTCGATCACCGCCAGGTCGTCCAGCGAGAGTCCTGCGAGTTTCAGCGCCTTCGGGATCGCGTACACCGGCCCGATGCCAAACTCCTCCGGCGGGCAGCCCGCAGTCGCATACGCCACAAAGCGCGCTTGCGGCTTCAATCCGAGTTGCGCCGCCTTGGCATCGCTCATCACCACAACCGCCGCGGCGCCGTCGCTCATCGGCGAGCTGTTCCCCGCCGTCACCGTGCCCTTCAAGTGAAATGCCGGCTTCAAGCCAGCCAGAACCTCCATCGAAGTCTCCGGCCGCGGCATTTCATCCCGGTCAAAAACAAAGGACTGCGTGGCCGGCTTCGGCGCCGCCTTCCCCTTCACGCCATTTCCGTTCGGCAGAGAAGTGATCTTCACCTCCACCGGCACGGTTTCATCCTTAAAATTGTCCGCGGCCAGCGCCGCCACCGCTTTCCTGTGCGACTCCACCGCAAACTGGTCCGCCTGCTGCCGCGTGATCCCGAATTTGCGCGCAAGGTTTTCCGTTCCCAGCCCCATGTTGATGTACGCGTCCGGATAATGGTCCACCAGCCACGGATTCGGCGAAATCTTGTTTCCGCCCATCGGTACCAGGGACATCGATTCCGTTCCGCCAGCTACGATGACCTGCGCCGACCCACCGCGAATCCGCTCCGCAGCCAGCGCAATCGCCTGCAGCCCGCTGGCGCAAAAACGGTTCACCGTCATCGCCGAGGTTTCCACCGGCAATCCCGCGCGCAGCGCGGCGATCCGGGCCACGTTCATCCCCTGCTCGCCCTCCGGCATGGCGCAACCCAAAATCACATCGTCAATTTCCTTTGGGTCCAGCCCCGGAACGCGCGCCAGCGCCTCTTTGATCACCAGCGCCGCCAGGTCATCCGGCCGGCTCGTGCGCAGCGAACCCTTGAATCCCCGACCCACGGGCGTTCTTACGGAAGAAACAATCACAGCTTCAGCCATGGCAAACCTCTTTCCCACCAGCCTCCCCGATTTTCGGCCGCTCGCCGAAAAAAAGCAAACGGGCAGATGATTAGGCGCACCGGCCCATCCGGAGCGCCCCTCTTCGATGATCCTGCGATCTGATTGGTTAGAACTGCAGCCGCAATCCAAACTGCATCACCCGCGGCCCGCCACCGCCGAGCCCCGGATTTCCTTGCGCCACGTCCGGCGTCTGGGTAATCAGGCCAGCCGTGCTGGCGTTGGGGTTTGGCGTGACATGGTCGGCCAGAAATCCCGGCGTGATCACGTTCGAGGGCAATGCAAAGTTCGGGTGGTTGAAAATGTTGAAGAATTCCGCGCGGAATTGCAGGACCAGCCGTTCCCGCAACTGAAAATTCTTCGTCGTCGAAAAATCGTAATTCCAGAAGCCCGGCCCATAAATTTGATCCCTGCCTAGGTCGCCGAAGTAGCCATTCGGGTCTGAGGCGGTCATCGCAGGATAGGCAAAGGCATTTGGATTCAGGTAGCCCGTCGTCGGCGTCCAGTGCGCAAGGATCGGATTCACTCCGGGAATAATGTCCGGCCGCTCGACAAAGTTGGAATTGACGCCGCCCTCATCGGTCACGATGTTGATCGGGCCGCCCGGACTGCAGCGTGACGATGGAATTGAGCTGCCACCCCGCGCCCAACACGTGCGGCAAATGAGGGAGCTCCGGCACGGCGTAATTGAGCATCGTGGTCCACCGGTGCCGCGTATCAAACGTCGAAGGGCCTTTCTCCGCCGGCAAGTTCGTCGAATCCTGCGGAAAGGCGGCATTGGCGAAGTTGAAGTTGATGCCGTCGGAAGCGCCATCCAGCGATTTCGAAAAAGTGTACGTCGAAAAGCCGGAGAAACCGTGGAACTGTTGCAGCCGCACCGTCGTTTGCAACCCGTTATAGGTGGAATTTGCACTGTCCGAAAAAACGTCCACGGCTGCGTACTGCGGGTACGCGGGATTGTTGATCCCAGAGTCGCGGCCCTGGTTTGCGTCATACAAGCGCGTGAGCTTGGTGCCTTTAGTTCCCACGTAGCCAATCTCGAACGCCAACGTCTGGCCAACTTGCCGTTGAATATTCAGGTTCCAGCTCTGCACATAAGGCGTGCGCAAATTCAAGTTCGTTACGAAGATCGACTGCGGGAAAACCGTTGACGTGAACACCGGCCCACTCGCCGTGCCGTTCCACGGCCCGGAATTGAAGTCCTGCGCGCCGACGAAATAAGGGCTGCCGGAGAGAGAAGCAACCGGGTTGGTGGCCAAGCCGGCGGAATTCGTAAAGTTCGCGATCAGGTTGTTTTGCGGCGTGTAATCGTAATAGATGCCGTACGCCGTGCGCACCACCGTGTTCCGCATCGGGCTCCAGGAAATTCCCAGCCTCGGACCGAAATTGTTCAAATCGCGGCGGTAGACGTTCGGCAAAGTCGACGATCCCACCTGCACCAGATTGCCGCTGGCATCGAAGTTCGAGAGCAGGTCGTGCTTCTCCTCCAGCGGTGAGAAATATTCCCAACGTAATCCCGCGGTGATCGTCAGGTTTGGGCGAACGCGAATCTCATCCTGCCCAAAGAAGCCAAGATTGTTGTTGAAAGTAAACCGCTGCGTGTTGCCGATGTCTCCGATTCCAAAGATATTTCCAATGTAAAAGTTGGCCAGCTCATTCACGATCGGATCGCTGGAGAGCGCCGGGCAGCTTCCGTCCGGCTCGGAGAAGCAGGTATTCACGTCCAGCAAGCCTCGCTCCAGGTTGTCGTTGAAACTCTGCACGTCGTAACGGTGGTATTCGCCGCCGAATTTGAAGGTGTGGTGCCCGTGGATCAGCGTGAAATTGTCCAGCACTTGAAACGTTTCGCTCACCCGTCCGCGCGGGATGCTATACGATGTGGCCCCAAGGTTTTCCAGGTCGCCGTTGAAATCGATTTCCGGCAATCCCACGTGCCCGGTTCCCATATCCAGCCCCAGCACCGACGGGTCAATGTAATTTGGGTTTCCGGGCGTGGCGTCCGCGGAGTTGAAACTGGTCCGGAAGCGCGAATAGCCAAAGCGCACCTCGTTGATCTTTGTGGGCGAAATCGTCGTCAGCCAGTTCACGCTGACAACCTGCACGCGCGTGGGAGATATCTGTTCGAAATTGGCCAGGCGCGAACCGCTGCCGTAACCGCCCAGTGAGCCCAGGGGAAAATCCTGCTCGCTCTGCCCAAACGCGTAGCGTGCGCTCAGGGAATTGTTCTCGTTCAGCCGGAAGTCCGCCTTGCCGATCAGGTTGTTCCCGTCATTTTTGTCGCGCACGGAATAAGCAAGTGAGTTCGTGTCACTGGTGGGAAACAGGTTCGTAATTTTGATCAGCGCCGGATTCACTGACGGCACGGCAGCTCCGGGAACAGTGGTCGTAACAGCGACACTCTGGGCTTCCGCAATCTGCGCTTGCGAAGGCACGGTCAGCGCAAAGTCCGAGCCCACGCGCTCCCGTTGCCCCTCGTACGCAAAGAAGAAGAAAAGCTTGTCCTTGACGACCGGCCCAGCCAGCGATCCGCCGTAATTATTGTTGTTAAATCGTGATTGCGGGTTGGTTGTTCCATCCTCTTGAAATTTCGTATTGAAATAATTCCGCGCATCAAACGCCGAATTCCGGTTGTATTCGTAGAGCGATCCGTGAAATTCGTTCGACCCCGATCGCGTGACAATGTTTACCACCGACCCGGAATTGCGCCCGTATTCCGCGCCGAATTGAGCTTGAATGTTGAATTCCTGAATCGCATCCAGCGGTAGCAGCGTCGCCGGCGCCCCGGTGATGCCCACCTGGTTCAGCGCCGAATTGTTAAAGAACGGATCGTTGTTGTCCGTCCCGTCCAGGTTGTAATTATTTGACCGGTCGCGATTCCCGTCGATATTGAACTGTCCAAATCCCTTCTCCGATCCCGCCACGCCCGACCCTTCCACCGTTACTCCCGGAGTCAGCGCAACCAGCTTGCCGAAATCTCGTCCATTCAGCGGCAGTTCCTCCACGAGTTGCCGGTCCACAACTTGCGAAAGCGTCGTGCTCGTGGTTTCCACCAGCGGCACGCTTTCCACCACCTCCACTTGTGTCTGTTGCCCCTTGACCTTCGCGAGCGCCAGATCAACCGTCGTTTCCACGCCCACGTCCACGCGAACCCGCGGCGCGCGCACCTCTTCGAATCCACTCGCCATCGCGGACACTTCGTATTCTCCGGCGGGCAATTCCAGGAAGCGGTACTCGCCGTCCGCGTCCGCGGTCACTTCCCGGGTTTCGCTGGTGCCCAGATTGCGCGCCACGACCTTCGCTCCCACCACGTGCAGGCCGTGCGCGTCGTTCACTTCCCCGCGGATGACTCCCCGAAACGATTGCGCGAACAAGATTGTCTCTCGTCCCGCGAGCATCATTCCCAGCAAAAGTATCAATGCCAATCGCAACCCCAAGGAAAAAACTTTTCGCAAGTTCATGACCTCTATCCTTTTTTGCCCGGAATCCATCCTGGATGGATTCCTTGCACCGGCTCGAAGCCCCTGCAGTTGAAGATCCCCGATGAATTTTCTCTTGCTGGCTGAAGGATTCAGCCCAAAACACGGTACACACGGCGACACCGCCGCGTCTTCCTCCATCTCTGCCGCATGCGCCGCGAATTCCCGCTATTCCCGCTCACGACTTGCCCTTTGTAGGCGCTGCCTTTTTCGGAATAAACAGCGCCACCGGCGGCGTAATCTTGTGTACCTGCGAGAAATTCCGCTCGTTCAGCGCCAATCCCACTCGCCCGCGTGAATCCACATACAGCAGCGGCTCGCCCACCGGTACATCCATAAAGGTCTTCGTGTAGGGAAGCGTGAACGGTTTCTTGTCCAATTGCACCGTGATCTTGTCGCCCAGCGCGTACCCCAGCTTCTTGAACTCCTCCCCGGGTATGTCCGAGATCAGCGACCCAAACGGGTCGTCCAGTGCGATCACTTCGCCTCCGACGCCTTTCTCCGTCATCGTCGCCACCTTTGGCGTCAAGCGCACCAGTTGCTGAACCTCCGGCCCGGCCAACGTGTAATCCCATCCCGCCGCCAGGTGCGCCCCTGCCGGCGAAAAAATATCCCGTCCGTGAAACGTGGAAGACACCGCTTCGCCAATCATCCACGCTGTGTTGGTGATTTCTCTCGCGGATTCCAGCCCGTCGCGTTCGATCACCGGTGAAATCAATCCGTTGTCCGGCAGCACGAAGTATTGTCCCTTCTTGCTTTTCACGATCACCGCTTTGCGCGATGTGCCCACGCCGGGATCGACCACGACGACAAATACTGTCCCTGCGGGGTAGTACGGGGTCACCGCGCTCAAAAACCGCGCGCCCTCTTCGATCGAGAACGGCGTCACCTGGTGCGTGATATCCATGATCCGCACGTCAGGTGCAATCCCGACCATGACCGCCCTGCAGATCGCCACCGCGTCATTCGCCGTGCCAAAATCCGTCATGAACACAATTGTCGGCCGCGTCTGCGCTCCGGCTCCCGTGTTTCGCGTCTCCGCCGGCGGTTTGGAGCATCCAAAAAGGAAAATGCAACCAATCAGGCATCCCTGAAGAACACCAATCCTCTTTGCCCGTCTCAATGCTTCCCCCTAATTCCATGCCTAGGCGACTGCCGGATCCCTTCCGGGAGCACAGCCTACGGCCGCCCGCGAAGTGCCTTCATGGAATTTCCGCGAACCGCGATTCTAGATTTAGGTGCGCTTTTATTGCAGCGCGGAGCTTCACCCCTGACGTACTTTAATTATAGGCGATGGCCCGCCGCGGAGGTCAACCCTCCCTTTCCGAGCCGTTGATTGCCGCCTACACCCAGATTCCATACAATAGGGCCATCCTGTTTTACTGAATAGCGATTTGGGGTCGCTTCTCGCCCGCCCGCGCGAAGTCCAGCCCGCGACCAACGTGGACTGAAAAATCATAAGGAGAACGCAAATGAGTCGCAGTTTTTTCTGTGCGTTGCTGTGGGTAGTGCTTGCCTCGACGGCATCCGCCGACCAAGTCACCTTGAAAAACGGGGACCGACTCACCGGCGCCATTGTCACGGGAGACGGCAAGACACTTCTTCTCAAGACCGAGTTTGCAGGCGACGTCACCATCCAATGGGACGCCATAAGCGGCATCGATTCCTCGCAGAATCTGAATCTCACGCTCAAGGACGGCAAGCGCCTAGCCGGCAAAATCACAACCAGCGATGGAAAATTTGTTGTTGCCGGCGCCGCTGAGCCCGCTGCCACGGGTCCCGCTTCCAAGGACACCATCGTCGCGGTTCGCGACGACGCGGAACAAAAAGCTTTTGACGCCGCAGCCGAAAAGATGGCTCATCCAAAATTCACCTATTTCTGGGGCGGCCTCTTTGACACCGGCCTGGCATTGACCGAAGGAAACTCCTCCACCGCCAGCTTCACCTTCAACGCCAAAGCCATCCGCGAAACTCCCCGCGATAAGCTCACCCTCTATTCCAATTACATCTTTGCCGATGACAACACCGTCTCTCCCAGCCGCACCACCGCCAACGCCCTCCGCGCCGGTGCGCGCGGCGATCTCAACGTCGGGCCCCACCTGTTTGTCTTTGCCTTTGCCGACTATGAAACCAACGAGCTCCAAAACCTCGATCTCCGCCAGGTTTACGGCGGCGGTTTTGGCTATCACGTCATCAAATCCGCCCGCACCGTCTTCGACGTCTTCGGCGGCTTCAGCTACGACCACGACGCCTTTGGTGCCTATTCCTATACCAACCCCGCGCCGCCTCCCGCATTGCTCGATGTCGCGGCTGTCACGCAGAACAGTGCCGAAGCCGTGATCGGCGAAGAGTTCGATTCGCATCTCTCGAAGCGCACCATGTTGACCGAGCGTTTCTCTGTCTTCCCCAACCTTTCTCACACCGGCGACTTCCGCTCTGAGTTCGACACGGCAATCTCCACCCAGATGAAGCGTTGGCTCAGTTGGCAGACCACATTCAGTGACCGCTACATCAACTATCCTCCCCCGGGTCTCAAGGGCAATGACCTGATTCTCTCAACGGGCTTGCGTGTAAGCTGGGGAAAGGCCAAACTGTAACCCGATCCCCATAAGTTTGGCTCCTTGACCGGAGCACAGGAGGTAAGACCCATGGGTTTTCTCACTTGGATTCTTGTCGGTCTGATTGCGGGCTGGTTGGCGGGTCAGGTGATGAAGGGTGGCGGCTACGGCGTGTTTGTGGACATCATCCTGGGCATCCTTGGAGGATTCGTCGGCGGCTGGGTCTTCGGCTTGCTCCACATCAGCCTCGGCGGCGCGCTCATCGGGCCAATCATCACGGCCTTTGTGGGCGCGGTGATTCTGGTTTGGATCTCCCGGCTACTGAAGAAGGCCTAACACTCCTAAATTGCTCGAGTCTCCATGGCGCCGCGTCCCCTTCTCGGGGTCCGGCGGCGTGCCAATTTGACCAAATTCTGGACCTGCCTACTGTACAAAAGGGTAGGTTTTCCACAGCTTCTGCAGCGCGTGCCCGTGGCAACGTTTTCTTCCTCGCCAGTTAGTACGGTAAAGCATTATTTTTCAGTACATTAAACGCTGTTAAGTAATCGCTAGAAAACGTACTAGGAGGGTCGTTTAATCCCCATTTTGATGCTCCTGTACCATAGGTTTTCCTCCCCCCTACCTGTCTAATAGGTCAGGTCGAGCAACCAGGGTCTTTGGCCAGGGCCAAGTCCGAGGATTCCCAGTTTCCCCTTGGCCTCACGATCAAGATTTCGGGTACTTGCGAAAGAGGGGTTCAAAAGGTGATTAGCACGAAAGATAGCCGTCGCAAATGGATGTGGCTGTTCTTGGTGGTTCTTGCCGCTATTCAGCTTTACGCCGTCCGCGAGCTACTCGCCGCTTTTGCGATTTTCGTC
The DNA here is from genome assembly GCA_963734105.1 of Candidatus Acidiferrales bacterium. Taxonomy (GTDB): domain Bacteria; phylum Acidobacteriota; class Terriglobia; order Acidiferrales; family UBA7541; genus Acidiferrum. The sequence continues at coordinate 68,300 of CAVTFW010000005.1, forward strand.
CTGGGCTTTGGGGCCATCGCCCTGTGCGTCGCACTGCTCTATTTCCTTCAGAAGGGTTGGGAAGCGGGTGTCGCCTACTTGGCCGCCAGTCAGCTTCCTTTGATACTTGCGGCGCGCCGCAGCATGGCCGCCATCGAGGATTTGGGCCGGCGTCCGATTCGTCGTCCGGATTCGGAACCTGCCCGCTAAATTTGTTTCTGCCTCACCTGTTGTTTGCCAGAGCACGCAGTCTCGGGAACTGCTTTTAGAGGTCGGTGGATCCTGATTCTGCAATCGGTAGGCCGGGCCAGCCGTCCTGAGAGAGCGGCTGGCCTTTTCCTTTTTCACGGGCCTCTGTTAGGCTGTCGCCGTTCACTGGAGGCACCCGTGATTCGATCCCGCCGCCCGAAGTTTCTTGCCCTAGTTCTTGTGCTCGTCGCTTCGAGCATTGCCGTTCGCGCCCAGCAATCTTCTGCACCAGCCCCGAAGCCTATCGCCATTCGCGCCGGACGCCTGATTGACTGCAAGAGCGACGCCCCCATTTCCAATGCCCTCATCCTCATCGAGGGCGACAAGATCGTCAGCGTCACTCCCGGCGGCTCTGCGCCTGCTGGCGTCGAACTGATCGATCTCTCAAAGGCCACCGTCCTGCCCGGCTTCGTCGATGCCCACACTCACGTGCTGCTCCAAGGCGACGTCACCGCGGAAGATTACGACAAGCAACTCCTCAAGCAGTCCATCCCTTACCGCGCCATCCTCGGGGCCCGCAACGCGCAGATTGCGCTCTCTCACGGCTTCACAGTCCTACGCGACCTCGAAACCGAAGGGGCGATGTACGCCGACGTGGACGTGAAGAAGGCCATCGCCAACGGGGAAATTCCGGGCCCGCACATGCAGGTCTCTACCAGGGCCATGACTCCCACAGGTATGTATCCCCTCCTTGGTTATTCCTGGGAACTCAAGGTTCCCACCGGCGTGCAATATGTCGACGGCGTGGACGAAGCCCGCAAAGCGGTTCGCGAACAGGTCATGTTCGGTGCGGACTGGATCAAGTATTACTCCGATCGCGGCTATTTCTACGGGCCCGATGGCGTGCTGCACAGCCACGTCAATTTCACCGACGAGGAAGCCAAAGCCATCGTCGAGGAAACGCATCGCATCGGCAAAAAAGTCGCCGCTCACGCCATCGGCAGCGACGGCATCGCTGCCGCGCTCAAAGCCGGCGTGGACACCATCGAGCATGGCGACGGCCTCACCGAACCGGAAATGGAAGAGATGGCCCACCGCGGCATTTATTGGGTCCCCACGATCACTCGTTGGCGTCTACGTGGCTCCGGGCCGCGCAGGGAATTGGAACAAAATGGTGGAAACCGAAAAGGCCGCGTTCCAACTCGCGCTGAAAAAAAACGTGAAGATCGTTTTCGGCACCGACGTCGGCGGCTTCGATTGGCGCGACCTAAACGAAGCCAAGGAATTCGAGTACTACGTCAACTACGGCATGACGCCGATGCAAGCCATTCGCACCGCTACGGTCAACGCCGCCGAACTCCTCGGCTGGTCGGACAAAATGGGCACTGTCGAAGCAGGGAAGTGGGCCGACCTGGTAGCCGTCTCCGGCGACCCTCTTAAAGACATTGCCGAACTCCAGCGCGTAAAATTCGTGATGAAATCCGGCGCTGTCTTCAAGAACGATCTGCGCTGATCCTTGACCTGTAGCGCAGGACGAGTCCTCGAACCCTGCGGTTCTTTCCGCGTATTGCGTGATCTTTAGATCGGCCTGCCCTGTAGCGGCCGCCTTCCGAGTGGGTGCTTTTCTTGCCTCTAAGTCAAAACATCTAGAAAAACGCAGCGCCTCCATCCACGTTGATCGATTGCCCCACCATCGCGCTGGACATCTCCGAGCACAAAAACAGCGCTGCCTGCGCAATCTCCATCGCCGTCTGCCCGCGCCCCTGCAGCAGCGAGCTCAGGAACCCCTTCAGTTGTTCTTCCGGGCTGACTCCCAATTTCTCTGCCAGTGTCTTTCCGAGCTCCTTGCTCATTTCCGTCTCCGTCACCGGCCCCGGGCAAATCGCGTTCACCCGCACGCCCTGCCGCGCCGCCTCCGCCGCCATCACGCGCGTCAATCCTAGCAGCCCCGCCTTAGCCGCCGCGTACGCCGAGCCCCACCCAAACGCCGACTTCGCAGACAAACTCGATATATTCAAAATCACGCCCGAGTTCCGCGCATACATTTCCGGCAGCACCAATTTGCTCAGGACAAACGCCGCCCGCAAGTGCACCGCAATCACCTTGTCGAATTCCTCTAGCGGATACTCCTCCACCGGCGCCACCGGCCCATAATGCCCCGCGTTGTTCACCAGAATGTCCACGCGCGCGAACTTCTCCCTCGCCGCCACCACCACTTGCGCGCAATCCTCCTCTCTCGCCAAATCCGCCGCGGCATACCCTGCTTTCCCGCCCTCGGCCGCAATCTCCTTCGCCACCGCCGCCAATTCCGCTTCCGTGCGCGCCGTCAAAAAAATGTTGGCGCCTTCCGCCGCAAACAATCTTGCAGTCGCGCGCCCGATCCCGCGCCCCGATCCCGTAATCAACGCAACTTTCTTTTCCAGTAGCTTCATCCCAAAACCATACCAGTCTTTCGCCCTCCACTTCCACCATCCGCCGTCGCCCGCAGAATCTCCGTTTGCGCTGCTCCTTCTTCGGTGTGACAATACCAAAATGTCCAAAAAAACTTTTAGTGCTCTGATCTTCTCCCTGGCCGGAACTTTGCTCTGCGGCATCAGCTCGGCGCAACAGTCTTCCGCGCCATCGTCGAATCCACCGGCAACGTCGGCCACAACCCCCGCCACTCCAAAAACCCAATCCAACCCTGCCGCCACAACCGGCACCGGAGCCACTGCTGTGAAAAAAGCTCCCGCCCCGCTGGTCCTGAAAACCGCGAAAGACAAAGCCAGCTACGCCATCGGCATGAATATTGGAAAGGGGCTGAAGGACAATCTCAAGAAGAGCGATGTCGATGTCAATCCCGACATCCTTGTGCGTGGCTTGAAAGATGGCCTGGCGGGCAACAAGCAACTCCTAACCGACCAGGAATCAAAGGCCACTCTCGATGCCCTTCAGAAAGACGTCCAGAAGCACCAGAAGGAAGTCCACGATGCAACCGTCGCGAAAAATCTGAAGGAAGGCGAAGCGTACCTCGCCGCCAACAAGGACAAACCGGGTGTCATCACGCTCCCCAGCGGCCTGCAGTACAAAATCATTCAAGAAGGCACCGGCCCGAAGCCCACACCTAGCGATGTCGTCGTTTGCAACTATCGCGGCACATTGATCGACGGTACCGAGTTCGACAGCTCTACCAAGCGCGGGCAACCCGCCACATTTCCTGTGGGCAAGGTCATCCCGGGCTGGACCGAAGCTCTTCAGCTTATGCCGGTCGGCTCCAAATGGGAGCTCGTCATTCCTCCCTCCTTGGGCTACGGCGAAAGAGACCAAGGCCCTATCGGCCCCAACTCGACCCTGATTTTCGAGATCGAACTGCTCTCTATCCAGCCAAAGCCGGAGCCAAAGCTGTCGCCCGTCGCGCCGCCTCAACCTACGGCCCCCCCGCAGCCGCAGACAGCGCCTACGCCCCAGGCTCAGCCGCAAGCTCAGCCGCCCCAAGCTCAACCTCCGGCTCAGCCGCAAGCACCGCCCCAGGCCAAGCCTCAGTAACTTAGTCCGCCCGCCGCGCGTCGCGGGCAAACAAAAAAGCCGGGATGGCCGTCTCCTCGGCCCCTCCCGGCTTCTGGATTTTCAATCCTTTGCTTCTACCGCACCTTCAACCCTTTTAATAAATGATTTACCGCCGCTTCTGCTTGGTACGGGGTAATTGTCCGCTTATAGCCGTAACCCAAGAACCTATGGCCGATCGCGCGAAACGCTAGTTTCTTTGGATTCTGCAGCGACATGTCCAGCACAAACGTACCCTCCTGGACGCTCACCGGCTGGTAGTACGCCTCGGGCGGGCCCCAGCCCCAACCCCACCAGCCCCATCCGGGATACGCGGTCCCAACCACCTCCCGCTGCGCCTTCACCGCCACGTGATAATCCACCAGGAAGTCCGCTTTCGCCGCATCAGGCGTCTGCACGAGGCCCTTCGACTTCAACGCGCGCTCAACGGCTTCCTTTAATCTTTGGCGGTTGGCCTCGGTATTCCAATCGCGATTGCTCTCCAGATGTTGGTCCGGCGCTGGCGCATTTGCGATGACGTCCCGCGATACCACCGGTCGGCTGTCTGCCTCGCGATTCGTGTTTGCCGGAGGCGCCGTCACCGGTCGCCAAGCCCACGTCATCCCCTTCGCAACATGAACGTCCGGGTCTCGCAATACCTCAACACTGCTATCGTCACAGCCGGCTAGTACTAGCCCCCCCATCAGCACGGCTGCCATTATCCCTGCGCTTAGAGTTCGTTTCCCCAGTTCCACGTGTCGTACCTCCACACTATTGGAAACACCAACTGTAACAAAAAGTTGGCCGGAATCTACACCCTACCTATTTTACTTCTACCCCGCTCCAGTCGGCGGGTGGAAACACCACGGGCCAAAAATTCGACGTCGGCCGGTCAAACTCAAACGCCACGCGGTAATGCTCCATTCCCTCATCTTCCGTCCGTACCACCCGACAGCTCATTTCCAGATTATTCCGCGGATTGCTCAGAAGGAACGACTGGCCCACATGCAGGTGCTGCTTCATCCTCAACAGGCCCCCATGGGCATTCACCACCTGTGTCTCAGCCTGCTCCTGGATCTGTTTGCGTTCCTCGTCCTCCGCCCGCACAATCACGTGCATGCGCAGCACGACGCGCTCGCTTCTCCGCCGATTCTCCCCTACAGCCATAATTAGAACTTCCTTACCCCCCAATTCTAAACCTTTCCGGCCCCCTGGGGCCTGTCGCTCCAGGCAGTAGTTCCTACTTCTTCACCCCCCACCTCCAGCAGCTAAGTTTGCGATTAATGTATCTTTGCATCGCGATAATTAGGCAGGTAGATTGATTCCGAGGCACGGCGGGGTATTGACGCACTTACAGACACGCTATTCGCTTGCCGCGGATGATTCGGATGAACGGCGGAGACACGTGGGCTTATCCCTGTGCGAAAATTATTTGAATAATGACGCTCCTTCGCGGAGCACCGGTTGTAAGTCGTCCGCAAGCACATCCGGCTCGTAAATTTCCAGATAATTGACATGCCGGCCGGCAGCGTTCGGCTGCATGCCTATATCGATCGATTTTTTCAAAGCGAGCGCGGGATTTCCCTCGGCGCCCATGTCTCCGCTGTTGCGTTCGCACGAGGTGCGGAGTTGAAAACCGGTGATAACGCGCCCATTATACTCAATCACAAAACCGGCGGCGCGAGGACCCGGGCCCGCGCCTGGAAATCCATCGAGATTGCTGAACTGGAGCACGAATCGGCGTCCCAAGACGCGCATGGCCTCGTCGATAACTTCTTGCCTGGTGCGCTTCCGCTCGCGCGGATCGCGCTTTCCGCGGTCATCAATATTGAGACCAGACCCCATCGACAGAGAAATGTACTGATTCGGAAAATTAGCGGCATACACCTGGAATGTCTTCTGCCATGCCGCTAAGTATCTGCGTGGGGTGTAACCCACCCTGAGCCATGTCTCGATATCCTCGGGCTTGCCTGGCAATGAGAACTCAGCGGAAACCGATGTCGGTCCGGCCGCCGCGATCACTCGAAAAGCAGGAGACTTTCCGTACCTGTCGCTCAGTTGTTTCACGAATGCGAACCAACGGCTCAGGTAGACGTTATCCCAGGGCATCGGAAGCTTCTCGACGGTGTGTTTGCCGGGCCCATATTGTATCGGGAACATTTCGGTCTTTACACCTTCCAGGGCCCACGGAGGAGAAAAAAAGCCGGCGAAGATGAGGAGTTGTACCCATTTCTTGGAGGCTTCCGCGGCAGCGAAGAGTTGATCCAGCTTCGACCAATCGGGGTTTCCGTGGACCGGCTCGAGGTCGCGCCAACGGATCTGCAACGCGACGCCACTGATATAGGGATTATTCAATGCCCGCAAATTCAGCCGATTTTCTTGCGGCTTGTTCTCGATAACCACAACGAGTCCGTTCGGCGCAGAGTTGCCGGTTGATCCTCCCGATTGGGCGGGTTCTGCCGTTGTAGCAGGAGGAAAGAGCAGCAAGGCGCTGGCCAAAACAAGAGCAACGTGGACAATAAGCCTGGCCGATCGTCGCGCACGGAGCATTGACGTGTACGCCTCCTCAGAACAGCCGCCGCTAATGGTTTGTGTCGTTGATTCCATGTCGGGCGGAGTCTTGTCAACATAAATCTCCGCAATCTTAGCGGCACAGTCCAGATTTTTGCGGGGCGAGCCGCCGCAACACCTGCGAGCACCAACGCCGTTACTTCGAACCCTGGCAGAATGTGCAAACCCCGCGTGGAAGGGTGTAGCCTGTGAGTTCCACAGTTCTGGCGGGTACGTTGTGCGGCAGCTAAGAGCTTCCAATCGGGCGTTTCTTCTTCTGTTCGCGGGCGTTCTTTTCGCCTGGGGACAGAATGCACCGTTCCCGTCTCCCGCCTCGAGTGAACTCAGCGCCAAAGCGGCTTCCGCGAAAGCGCCTGTCATTGTGGTGGGATTCGTCGGCGGGTTTGTCCGGCATGACAACACGGTGCATAGCCCAGTTCAACTAGCCGCGCATCTCCGTCAGACTTACCCTTCCGGTGTGTACGTGGAGGTATTTGAGAATCGCCGCCGCGAGCAGGCTCGCCAGGAGATATTGAAAATTCTGGACGCCAATCACGACGGCAGGTTATCGGATGAAGAGAAGCGGGATGCCCGAATTATCATCTACGGCATGAGCTGGGGTGGCTCGGAGACAGTCGCGCTAGCGCGCCAATTGGGAGAACAGAAAATCCCAGTGCTCTTGACCATCCAGGTGGACAGCATCGCCAAAATGGGGGAGGACGATGCCTTGATTCCCGCCAACGTCGCCGAAGCGGTGAATTTTTATCAGGCGGATGGCCTACTCCATGGGCAGTCCGAAATTCGAGCCGCGGATGCGTCGCGAACGCAGATTCTCGGCAATTTTCGCTCTGATTACGCCTCGAAACCTCTCCAGTGTGAGAACTATCCCTGGTACGACCGCATCTTCGTGCGGCAACATACCGAGATCGAGTGCGATCCGGCTGTTTGGAAACAAGTCGAGTCGCTCATTCGTTCGAAATTGCCCCCTGCTAGGGAAAGCGCAGCGGCTCAACAATAAAATTAGTCTGGATTCGTTCTATGTTGGGGGGAATCTGCGACTGCCGCAAGGCGATTTGCTCAGGTACGGCGGACTCTTAGTCCGAGCCACCCGCCAGCACCGCGCCGTGATCGTTCCCAACAGGTGCGGCATTCTTTGCAAGAACGTTCCCTCTGTCCGCGGAGGCGTGCTGCAGGTTTGTCCAGTCCTGCCGGAACTCAAGCATGGTCTCGCGCCTGTGTTTTGCGCTCTTCAGGAACGTCCCGGTGCGGACGAGCAACAATTCATAGGAAAGTTGCGGGTTTGACCCCTCAGCCAGAGCGTTGCTTGCGCTCACGCCCACTCGAACGGACTGGCCATTCTCCGAAAGCTCCATCCAGGCGGCGCCGTCATTGTCCACAGAGGCCTTTCCCGCTTTGTCCAGATGCTTGAACAAACGAGACATCTCTCGAGGTTCGATGACGTTTTTGTTTTCCTCGACAACGGAGTCAAACGTCTTGCGAAATTCCTGCCATTCCGAGGACGTGCCGACGATTTGTATTCGCTCTTGCGGCGGCGCGGCAGCCTGCTGCACAGAGTAGGATGCAGGATTCTTGGGGCCCGGCTCTGCGGCCGCATGCTGCTCGAACTCGTGCTCCGGATTGAATCGCCCGGTGAAAACGTACGACGCCGCCACCACGGGCAATGCGTGGTCGGCAAAAAGGAGCATGGGAATCAGGAGCTTCTTGGAGCGAATCAACTGCTCGGTTCCTGCACGGACATCGCTGCTCCGCTTGATGGTTCCGGGCACTTGTGCGAAGTGCAGCACGCGGAAGTTTGATTCCGGATGATGCAGAGCATAGCTCGTGAAGGTGCGGGCCACCGCTTTCGGACTGGTCATTCCAAAATCGTTGATGTAGTCGCGCTTGACCGCGTGAGGGAAATAGGTATTGATGACGCGCCGGGCAAAATCCGCGCAATTGCGGGTGGCGCCGTTAAAATGGCTCCTGTTCACGGAATCGTTGAACTCGGCAATAAGCGCGCGATCCTGTTCAACCGAAGTATCCACGGCAAAAATGTAGACGCCGCGAATAAGAGTTGCGGCCACCATTTCCCGCCATTCCGCCTTGCCGCTGGTTCGGCATGCCGGGCTGGCGCAATATTCCGCGAGGTATTTCTCGCGGTATCGTTCTTCCAGCAAGTACTTGATTTTGCTCGAACCGAAAATCGGGCGATTTTGCGGATCCTCAACTCCATAAAGGTAAATGTTGAGCGGAACGATGTTCCATTCGAATGGCTGGTCTTCTCCGATGTTGATGTACGTGCTCATCACGGATCCCAGCTCCCCAGGGCGGCACAGTCTGAGCTTTACAGGTGAATCCGCACAGATGCCTGAGAAATAGACCGCGCTGTGCCCCGTGCCGGTGATCCTGTCCATGCTCTCGTCCAGCGATTCGTTGAGCACCACTCCGACACTGCCATATGTAAGGGGGCACGCGAGAGATACAAACAGAAACGCAAGAACAAAAGGAAGAGAGGCCGCGCCGATTGCTCTGGCGGCCAAGAAACTTCCCCGGATCAAACGGCCTGCGTTAAGGACGAACGGCAACAGGATACCCCCTCGGCCAGCCCCTGGACCCACATCCCGTTCAACACTTCGAGGAAGAAAAAGTCGCTCATTTTTTTAGTAAAGGACATATATTGAATAGCTTACGGACCGCTATTCGGTGCCCTCGCCGCCATTGGACCTGGACGAGCGCCCGAAGAAATCCCTCGCGTGGGACACCCTGACGGCTCGGTAGCATTCACCCACAGCAATGGCTCCATTCGCGACAAGCTTCGCCCGTTGCCCTCGTCAGTTCTTACGCTACAGGAAACCGGCCCGCTGCCCCTCCGAAACCAAGCGCCTGCCTACCGTCTTTGGTATGATAGAATTTTGCAAATTCAGCAAGTTAGGAAACTGATGGCTATCCAAACTGAGGCTAAAACTCTTCTGCGCGTCCGTCCTCGCGGCTTCTGCGCCGGCGTAGTGCGCGCCGTGGACATCGTCGAACTGGCTCTGGAAGCCTACGGCGCTCCCGTTTACGTCCACCACGAGATTGTGCACAACACCTATGTCGTCGAGCAGCTCCGCCGGCGCGGCGCCATCTTCGTGGAGGCCATCGCCGAAGTTCCCTCCGGCGCCGTCCTAGTCTTCAGCGCCCACGGCGTCCCTCCCACAGTCCGCGAGGAAGCCAAGGAGCGCTCTCTCCGCGTTATCGACGCCACCTGCCCCCTTGTCACCAAGGTTCACCTCGAAGCCCTCAAGTTCGCACGAGAAAAGCGCACCATCATTCTCATCGGTCACAAAGACCACCAGGAAATCGTCGGCACGTCCGGCGAAGCCCCGGACCGCACGCTGGTCGTCGATTCCATCGCTGCCGTCGATGCACTCGTGGTCGAGGATCCGGAGAAGCTCGCCTTCCTCACGCAGACCACCCTTAGCCTCTACGACACCCAGGAAATTGTTGCTCGTCTCCGCCAGCGCTTTCCCAAAATCGTCGGCCCGGCCAGCGATGACATCTGTTACGCCACACAAAATCGTCAGGAAGCCGTCGAGCAAGTCGCCAAGGACGTGGACCTCATCCTCGTGGTGGGCTCGCAGAACAGTTCCAACAGCAATCGTCTGGTCGAGCTGGCCAAGCGCCTTAACGTTACCGCGCGCCTCATTGACTCCGCTTCCCACATCGATCCTTCCTGGCTCGAAGGCGTCAACCGTATCGGCCTAACCGCCGGAGCTTCCGCGCCGGAAGTGCTCGTCGAGCAGGTAAGCGAGCGCCTGGCGCAATTTGGTTTTACGGACCAGCTTGACTTGGACCTGATCCGCGAAGATGTGCGTTTTACTCTTCCTCCGGAGCTGGCTTCCATCGCGCCGGCGCCGCGCCGCTAGCGCTCTCTCGAGGCAGAGTCGTAACTGCTTTTGCTTTGCCGGGCAAGGATATTCCCGGCGTCGTTGCCGCAGCCGGGTGCATTCGATCGCTTTACCAGGAGCGTACTTTGGCGGTCAAAATCGTCCGTCAGCCGAACAAGATCGCTCTTATTGGCGCGCCTTCGAGCGCGGCAGGTTTCGGCCCGGGCAGCGAGAAAGCCCCCGCCGCGCTTCGCGCCGCGGGCCTGGTCGAAAAACTCCAATCCATCGGCTATGAAGTCACCGATTTCGGCGATTGCGCCCCGCAGCTCTTCGCCGATGATGAAGAGCACAAGCGCGCGCGAAATCTTCCGGCCATCGTCGCTTCCCTGAACGAGATCAAGCCCCATGCCGAACTCGCTGTAAAGTCCGGCGCTCTAGTGCTCGTCCTTGGCGGAGACTGCGCGCAAATCATTGCGCTGCTCACCGGGGCGCGCCGTTACTACAAGCACCTCAGTCTCCTCTGGTTCGATCGCGACGCTGATCTGAACACTCCCGCCAGCACTCCGTCCGGGCGTATCGATGGCATGGTCCTCGCCGGCGTTCACGGCCGCGGCTCCGCGGAACTCGTCCGTTTCTGGAGCGAACCGCCTCTTGTCCGTGAGCCGGACACACTCATCTACGGCCTCGTGCGCGTCGATCCTCCCGAGCAGGAAATTCTCTCCCGCTCTCCGCTTCGCCACGTGTACGCCGCCGACATTCAATTGAAGGGCGCAGCCACCGCCGCGCAAAACGCCCTCGCCCAACTCCATTCCGATTCCCGAGAGTTCATGCTTCACCTCGATCTTGACGTCATCGCCGAGGAGGATTTTCCGGCCACCAACGTTCCTGGCAGCGGCGGCCTCTCCTTCGCCGATGTCCAGGCCTCCCTCTCTGAGTTCCTCAAACAAAAAAATTTGCTCGGCCTCAGCGTTGCCCAATACAATCCAGACAAAGATCCCGACGGTTCCGGCGCAAGTAAATTAATCACCATGCTCGTCGAAGCCCTCTCCGCCCGCTTCGCCTCCCTCGTCCCTCCCGCCACCTCTCCTGCGGAGCCCGCTCCACCCGTTGCTCCCCCCGCCGATCCGGCTCCGACTTCTGCTTCCGCCCCCGACCCCGATCCCGTCACCCCCGATTCTTCCTCCACCTCCGCGTGAAAACCATGCGAACTCTTCCCCACGTAATTCATACGGACGAGGAATGCGATCGTCTTACGGCCGAAATGTTGCGGCTCGACGAACGTGACGTCCCGACTCAGGAAGAAAAGGAGCCTGGCGAGCTCCTCACCGTGTTGATTGACGAGTATGAAGAGCGTCGCTATCCAATTCGCGCGGCCGACCCCCAGCAGACCCTTCAGCATCTGATGGAAGCGCGCAAGCTCACTCAGAAAGACCATTGGAAGGTCTTCGGCTCAAAAGGAATTACTTCCGAGGTGTTTCACGGCAAGCGTTCCATCAGCAAAGCAAAAGCAAAACGACTGGCGGATTTTTTTCACGTCGGCGTGGAACTGTTCATCTAAATTACCAACAATCGAAAAGCTGGTTGCCCAATAGATGGCGCATTATTTCGTTCCCGACGCAATCGTAGGATGACGAGGGTGCCCGGCCCTTTCGCCTTTTTCAAACTGGGCCGGCAGTTTCTTCTCCGGGTCGGAAATCCGATTCTCTTCGCATTTATCGAATGCCACCCGCCGAGTGGACCTCCCTCAGCCCTGCGCGTCAGGTCTTCTTCGGCCTTCGCGGGAGGGGCCAGCGCGACGGCGGCCTCGGCGGTGAGCAGCAGGAAAGTGAACGTCTCCTGCAGGTATAGGCGGACAGCGGCATCGGTGTGGCTGAGATAGCCGATGGAGACGTCTTGGCCGATGTGCAGGTCGAAATCACCGCCACGGGTGGTCAGCACGAAGGCGCCGGCGATGGCGGGCGCCCAGATGATTTCGTCCTTGACGAGCCGCTTGACGTGCTCCAGCACCGGGTATCCGTGGTCGCTGGTCTCGGCGAGTGCGGTGTAAGCGTCGGCGCCGAGCAGCACAGCGTAGGGGCCGTTAACGCCGACGAGACGCAACTGGCTCAAGGCTTGGGCAATCGCATCCGGGTACTTGCTCACATCGCTTGGTAGCGTCATTTTCGGATTGCTGGTCCCCTGACGGATGCCCCCGATGCTGGCGGCGGCGTAGCCCTCGAAAATGGCGCCGTCTTCGGCAAATGCGATCTGGCGCGCGGCGTCTTTCGCCGGTTGCCAGTCCGAGTCGTTCGCGCCACGGTCGACGTCGTCGATCGCCTGGCGATCCAGCTCGAACGGAACGCGCAGCTCGACCAGCGCTTTCACCTCGCGCTGCTTCGCTATAATGCCGTCTCCCGGGGCCGCGATCTTCCGCAGGTGGCCGGTGCCGACGGCGGAGAGGCCGGTGCCGCCCGGCGCCCGCACGTCAACTACGCGCCGTCCGGCGAGGTAGCGCTTGAGCGTGCGCGATGTTTCCTCTTCGATCTGAGCCCACGCGGCATCGGAAATGGGGGCAAGCTCGCGATGCAGATTATTCATGTGGGATGTCTCCTTTAAGGGAACCGATACCGAGCGAACCGTCGTTTTCCGAATGGCTGGATGGAGAGGGTTCGACCGACGCCGGCGTGGCGGAAGGCTCCGCAGCCGCCGGCTGGTCTTCGGTCACGGCCTCCAGAAATGTCGCGGACGGCACGAAGAACAGACTTCCGGTGACGGCGCGGCTGAAATCGAGCAGTCGGTCATAGTTTCCGGGAGGCCTGCCAATAAACATGTTTTCGAGCATCTGCTCGATGGTGCGGGGCGAACGGCTGTAGCCGATGAAATAGGTGCCAAACTCACCGTGGCCGGCCCGGCCGAAGGGCATATTGTCTCGCAGGATCTTGATCTCTTGTCCGTCCTCGACGATCGTAGTGAGCGCATTGTGCGCTGAGGTTGGCTTGACGGAATCGTCCAATTCGATGTCGGACAGCTTCGTGCGCCCGATAATTCGCTCCTGCGCCTCCGTCGACAGCGCGTTCCATCGATCAAGATCGTGAAGATATTTCTGCACGATGACGTAGCTGCCGCCGGCGAACGCGGCGTCCTCCTCGCCGACGAGCACGCTATCGATCGCTGCCTCGCCTCTCGGATTTTCCGTTCCGTCGACAAAGCCGAGAAGATCGCGGTCGTCGAAGTAACGGAATCCTTGCACTTCGTCTACCTGCGAAACAGCTTCTCCGATACGCGCCATGATCTGCGTCGCAACTTCGAAGCATAAGTCCATCCGCTTCGCGCGGATGTGGAACAAGCAAGTCGCCCGGCGTGGAGACCGCGTGGCGCGCTCCGGCGCGAATCTCCTGGAACGGATGCAGCTTCGCCGGCCGCGGCGGCCCAAAGAGCCGGTCCCACGCGTCGGAACCAATCCCCATCACGCAGGAGAGTCCCCCCTCAAGGTCGCGAAATTCCACGGCGCGCAACAGCGTGGCCAGGTCTCCGCAGAACGACCGAACGGTCGCGCGATTGTCGGGGCCGGGATTTAGGGTCACGACCAGGAAGATTGCGGCGCGGGTAAGCGGTGCGGCCACCGGCTGCGCAACGGCACGCAAGCTTACTGCCGCTTCGGGCGCGCTGATCGGATCGGACTTCATCGGATATCATCCTGGCGGCCCAGGCGGAATTTCGCTCTTCGAAATATCGCGCCCGCCGCGCCTGCAAACAATCGGGCCGCAAGCTTACCATCGCCTCGCGAGAAACGTCCATATCGGCTCCGCCGTGCTCGACCACTCTCCTCGCTCAGTGATTGCTGAGAATTGCCTGGTAAGAATTACCGAAAATCGGCGGGCACTAGAGAATTCTTGCGTACTACCAATTGGACTTTGCAGGGTCTGCGAAGGCCCGGAACGCACAAACTCAGTACTTACCGTACTGGTTCTCGGCATGCACTTCTTGACTCTTTCCTAAGGGGGACCCCGTGACTTCTGCAGTTTCGCCCCAAGTTGTGGTTTGCCCGCATTACCGACTCCTGCTCAATCAATGTCAAAAAGCTTTAACCGCCTGGCAGCAACACCGCACCCGCGCCGAGCGAGCTTCCCTCGCCACGCAGAGCGTCACCCTGGAACTCCTCCAGCTTCAGGAAACTTACGCCCGCGCCCAGGCCCAACTCGAGAGCCATGAACAATCCTGCCCAATTTGCCAGTACGTTGCTAAGGTTGCAGGTCTCGATTTTGAGAGTATGTCCAACGCACTGAACCGCAAGCGCCGCTCCACTTGAAAACAACTCTCGCCCATTCTATTCATAACGCGCCAATTATTTCGCCTGCGCCCCTCCCGAGCCGATTCCAGAACGAACAAACGATTCGGGGGCTCTACGCGAAAAGTTGCATTTGCCCCATTTGAAACTCCACTACACGGAATCGACAGGCTCGGGGCAATCAAGCAATAGAATAGAAGCTGCCGCGGGCAGTCTGGGCGCAAAACTTCCGTTGGCAAATGGAGTGAGATGAGTACTCGTCTGCAAGTGATGAAGTTTGGTGGGACGTCGGTCGGCAACGCGGAATGTATTGCGCGAGCCGCAAAGATTATCGCCAGGGGCGCTCGAGAGGGGCGATGTGTGGCCGTGGTGTCTGCCATGAGCGGTGTGACAAACCGATTGATCGAGGCAGCCAAGACAGCGCAAACGGGAAACGTGAATGGAGCGATCGCCATTATGCAAGCTTTGCGCGCGCAGCATGAGGCGGCGCTGGACAGTCTGGCCAAGAGCGAAGCGGGACGCGAGCGCGTTCGGCAGAAGATGGAAGAGGTGCTGGCGGAGGGAGGCCGCTTCTGCGAGGGAACCGCGCTGTTGAGGGAGCTTTCGCCACGCACACTGGACGCAATCTCCAGCTTAGGGGAGCGATTGTCCGCTCCGCTCGTAGCGGCGGCGGTGGGAGAACTGGGATTGCCGAGCGAAGCGATTGAAGCGACGGAATTGATCGTCACCGATGAATTCCACGGTGGCGCGGAACCGCAAATGGAGCACACCCGGGCAAAAGCGCAAGCTCGACTCCTGCCATTACTGGAGCGAGGAATTGTCCCCATTGTGACCGGCTTCCTGGGCGCCACTGCCAAGGGAGAGCTCACCACGCTGGGCCGCGGCGGATCGGATTATTCCGCCACAATTCTTGGGGCGGCACTCGAGGTGCAAGAAGTGATCATTTGGACGGATGTGGATGGAGTATTGACCGCAGACCCGCGGCTAGTGGCGGAAGCGCAAACCATCCCGGAGATTTCGTATCGAGAGGCGGCGGAACTGGCGTATTTTGGCGCGAAGGTGCTGCATCCAAAGACGTTGAGACCGGTCGCGCAGGCAGCGATTGCGGTGTGGATCCGAAACAGCTTTGCGCCGGACAAGCCAGGGACCAAGATCACACCACAAGGACAAACGATCAGCCGAGGCGCAAAAGCGTTGACGGCGATCCAAGATGTGACGCTGATCAGCGTGGGCGGGCCGGGAATCGTGGGGCTGCCGGATGTGGTTGGGCGTACATTTTCGACGACAGCGGAAGTCCGGGCCAACGTCTTGCTGATTTCGCAGTCCTCCTCGCAAAACGACATTTGTTTCGGCGTGTCCTCGGGGGATGCGCAGAGGACCGTGGACGCGCTGCGCCGCGAGTTTGCGCAAGACTTGGACCATCACAAGGTGGAGCACATCCGGGTCGATCCGCATATTGCAATTGTGGCCGTCGTAGGGCAGAACATGTGCGGAACCCCGGGGATTGCGGGCAGGACGTTTAACGCGATGGGGAAAGAAGGAGTGAACATCATCGCCATCGCGCAAGGATCTTCCGAAACCAACATCTCCTTTGTGATTGAAGAGAAATCCGTTGTGCCCGCGCTGCGCTCCCTACACCGGGAATTCGGCTTGGACAAAGCCGGCGACTGAGCCGACCTGAGTTCCCCACCGCAAGAGACGCAAAACCTTTAGGGCTTGCATTCAATTCGTGGATGGCAACTGCGCCGCCTCCGTGCGTTTGCGGTGATAGCGGGCCAGGCCGAGCCAGGAGAGGCTCAGTGCGCCACTGAAGAAATAGTGCGAGAGTTCTTCTGGCGAGAGGAATTGTGCCGCTTCGGCGGCAATTTCCCGGGAAAAGCGTTGCGTGGAAGCGGATTCATCGAGATTGCTTGCGAGGATGCCGGCACATAGTTCGTACCAGCGATGGAGGCGTTCCCGGTAACTGGCGATATGCAGCGTGGGGTTGTCCGAGAAAGAAAAATGGGTGAGGAAGAGCCGCTGCGGATGAAGGCCAGCGATGGCGTCGAGAGAGGCATCCCAGAGTTCAAGGGAGATATCCGGAGGCGGAGTGGCGGGTAGAACGAATGGATGGCCATTAATCGAGATTCCCGCGGTATCTCCGACAAAGGCGATGCCATCTGCAGGATCGAAATACGTGACGTGGTGAGAAGCGTGGCCGGGAGTATAGAGGACCTGGAGGCGGCGAGCACCGAACGCGATAGCCTCACCGCCCTCAAGGGTCTGAAGATTGGAGGGAGGGACGGGCAGGAACTCACCGAACAGGCGCTCCATCTCACCCCCATACAGGCGAGAGGCACTCTTAAGAAGCTTGGAAGGATCAATCATGTGGCCCGCGCCGCGCGAGTGGACGTACACGCGAAGGCGGGGATTCTCGCGGACGAGCGTGCCCGTGGAGCCGGCGTGATCCATGTGGATATGAGTCAAAAGGATGGTGTTGAGGTCGGAAATAGCGATGCCGAGGCGAGCCAACTGTTCACGTAGTGCCGGCAGGCTGGACGATGGCCCGGGATCGATGAGCGCGACGCTGTTTTCGGAGCGCAAGAGGGCGGAAGCAATCGCGTGAGGATGGCCGCCCCAATTGAGATCAATGGGAATGAGTGGATTCATGGGAGGAAGAAGTGTAGCGCAACCCAGTAAAGAAAGATCGCAAGATGGCCGAAAGCACGGTGCGAGGGGGACCGGAGGCGGCCCGAGGAGCGGAGAGGAAACACTTGCAGAATGATGAAGTTGTGCACTATGCTTTGCACCACAGCGACTTGTTCTATCCGTTTCTCGCATTGAGCGAGTAAGGTCAGGTGCGGGACCGCCCTATGGAGCGGAACAAGCAGAGCGCTGGGGTTATCCTGCGGCGTCCGTCCGACAGATCGGGGATCGGAAGGAAAAGCGCGCAGGGTTTAGGACATTTTCAGATATGTTTTTATGGAGGAAAGTATGCGCAATTGGTGTGTAACCGTGGCGATGGGGGCGCTCTTAGCCTTGCCGCTCTGTGCGCAACAGAAAAATGTGAGCACGGAGAGTAATACGGACGGAACGACGGACACGGCGGCGACCGTCAGCGCCACAGCGAGCGATTTCAGCATCGCTCCCGCATCGCCGACGCTGTTCGCGATGCCGGCGGCGGCTTTGCCCAGCCCGGCGGATGTTTTTTCGGACTGGGACAACAATGCGTGGAACCGCCACGCATGGGGACGGCTGACTCCGAAGTATGAACTTGCCGGAATGTTTCAATATGTGAACTTTTCGCCAAGCGCCTTCAAGAGTTTTAACAGCTTTGGCGCGACGGGTTCGTTCACCTACAACGCGAATCATTGGCTGGGACTGACCGGGGAGATCGGGGGGTATCATTTCACCAGGCAAATCTATGGCGCGCCAATTGTCACGAGCACCGGCACGACGTATCCGCTGGAAAGCATTACCGGGAGTTTCCAGAGCTATTTGTTCGGGCCGCGCGTCAATTTCCGTCATTTCGACCACTTTGTGCCCTTTGTGGAATTGCTATTTGGCGCGGCCCACGCTGGTTCACAGTTGACAGGCACCACGACGCAAAATTCATTTGTTCTAGCTGCGGGCGGTGGAGTAGACGTGGTTCTTACCAAGCACTTTGCGTGGCGCTTCTTCGAAGCGGATTATCTCATGAGCAATTTTTCTGGCTCGCTGGTGAGCCCAGATGCGCGGCAGAACAACTTCCGCATCGGCAGTGGGCTGGTATTGCGTTGGGGCTATCCCCCAATACCGCCGAAGCCGAATCATCCGCCGGTGGCATCCTGTTCGGCGACGCCGACCTCGGTGTACCAGGGTTCAACGGATCCGGTGGCAGTTCACGTAGCGGCGTCGGACCCGGACAACGATCCGCTGACGTACAGCTACACGGCAACCGGTGGGACAGTCGATGGCACGGGGCCGGATGTGCGTTGGAGCCCGGCTGGACTGGCTCTGGGCACGTACACCGTCAATGTTAGGGTTGACGATGGCCGCGGCGGCACAGCGACTTGCGCGGCGGACGTGGCCGTCAACAAGCGTCCGAACCGGCCGCCGGTCATCTCCTGCGCGCCGGAACGCAATCCCATCCTCGCCGGCGAACGCGTGGCGATTATATCCACGGCAAGCGATCCAGACGGCGATCCGCTGACCTACAGCTACTCGACGTCGGGCGGGCAGATTTCCGGAAACGGTCCGGTTGCCCAGTTTGACTCGACGGGATTGTCAGCGGGCAGCTACACGGTGACGTGCACGGCCGATGACGGTCAAGGCGGGCGGACGAGCGCCACAACAAACGTAGACGTGCAACAGCCTGCACCGCCGCCACAAGCGTCAAAGGTCGGCGATTGCGGTTACACGAAAGTCGGGGCAGGGCGGTTCGACAACGCTTGCAAGCGCGTTGGTGACGACGTGGCCCTGCGCCTGAAGAACGAGCCGAACGCCAAAGTGGTCATCGTTGGCTACGCGGACAAGAAGGAACCGAAGCCCGATAAGCTCGCGCAAGTGCGCGCTGACGGCGCCAAGAAGTACCTGGGCGAAAAGGGTATCGATGCTTCGCGCATCTCCACCCGCGTCGGCACGGCTTCGACCGAAAAGGGCTCGGAGAAGGACAACCGTCGCGTTGACTTCGTCTTCGTACCCGAAGGCGCGACCTACTAAGAACCCCGGCCGTCAATAGAGTGACTACACTCGCCGCGGACATTCAAAAGGGAAACATGTATCGGGCCCTCCGAGGCAAGCTTCGGGGGGCCCGTTTTACTTTCTTGGGAAGCAGTTGAGAAAACCGCGGGACGGAGGCGGGGATTGCGGTCAAAGATTGCAACGGGACTGCTGTTGACGCTGAGCTTAGGCCATCGGGCCCACGCCCAAAGATGGGATCGCCTGGGCCCCGAGGGTGGCATGGTGGTGTCGCTGGAAGCGAGTACAGGCGGCGAGGTTTATTTAGCGACGGCCGACGGACACGTTTTTGCCAGCAAGGACGGGGCACAGTCTTGGGAACTTCGCGGGCGCGTCGGGGGACGGATGGACGCGGTGATAACGCGGCTGCTGATCGACAAGCGAGCCGGGAAGAAACTGTTTGCGGCAGTTTGGTACCAGGAGGCGGGTGCGGGCGGAGGCGTATTTCGGAGCGAGGACGGAGGACGGCATTGGGAGTTGGCGGGGTTAGAGGGAGAGGCCGTGCGGGCGCTGGAGAGTTCGCCCTCGCAGCCCGAGGAACTTGTTGCGGGGGCACGGAGCGGGGTGTTTCGGTCCGTGGATGGAGGCAGGCGGTGGGAACGAATTTCTCCCGCGGGTGACGAGGAATTGCGCAATGTGGATTCGCTGGCGATCGATCCGCGCGACGCGGAGGTCATTTACGCGGGGACCTACCACTTGCCTTGGCTGACGCAAGACGGCGGGAAAACCTGGAAACCTGGAAGCGCGGGGATGATCGATGATTCGGACGTCATGAGCCTGCGGGTGGATGCGACCAATCCGGACCGCGTATACCTGAGCGCCTGCTCCGGGATTTACCGCAGCGAAAATCAGGGCGGGATGTGGACGAAACTACAGGGCATTCCGTATGCGGCGCGAAGAACCCAGGTGATCGTGCAGGACCCGGGAAGCCCGAAGACGTTGTATGCCGGAACGACGGAGGGACTGTGGGTGACGCGAGACGGCGGCGAGAGTTGGACGCGCACCACGCTCAGGGATTGGGTTGTGAACAGCGTCGTTGTCCTTGGAAACGAGACCGGTGGAGCAGAGCGCGTCGTGCTTGGGACGGAAGGGCGCGGAATAGAAGTGAGCGACGACGCGGGAACAAATTTTGCGGAGTCAAATCCCGGATTTACACATGTGATTGTGAAGCAACTCATCGCCGGGCAGAACGGAGCCGCACACTTGTTGATGGTCGTGGAGCAAGGTGAACCACAGATTCTGGAAAGCGGCGATGAAGGGAAAAGCTGGGCGCCCATTTCGCTTGCGGCCGATGAGCACGGAAAGACGGCGAGACTGAACGCGAACCAAGCGCAGGAATTCTACGCCAGCCCGTGGGGATGGCTGCTCCGGCTCGACAATGGGGAACTGTGGATATGGGAAGAGGACAAGAAAGAATGGAAGGAATGGAAGCTGAGGATGCTTGCGGCAAAGCCGCTGAGAAAAGCGGGCAGGACTGCCCAAGCAGCAAAAAGCGAGGCAGTGCGGCCACTGCTGGCCGGCGAGGTCATGACCTTCTCGCAGAATGTCGCGGTTGTGTCCACACGCGATGGTCTGATGCGCTGCTTGCAATCGGGAATTTGCAGCCGGCTAAAAGCATTTGCTGGCACAGGACAAATGCGTGCCGTCTGGCAGGCCTCCGTCGGCCTGGAGATGAGCGTAGTGTTGGATGGAAAGTTGGGGTCATCGCCGGATGGAGGAGAGACCGCGGCCTGGCAGGATCTCCCGGTGGCGAAGGAACAGGCGCTCTGGCTGGATGTCGTGGAATCGGGCACATCGAAAGCGGTTTACTTGGGTACGACCAAAGGCCTCTTCTTCTCGCGTGACGCCGGCGCCCACTGGAATAGAGCGGAGGGTGGACTGCCCGCGGGTCAGGTGGAACGGTGGCTCCGGACTCCGGGAGTCTGGTTAGTAACCGAAAGAGACGGGGGAATTTACATTTCTCAAGACGAAGGCGCAAATTGGAGGCGCGTCGATCAGGATGCCGAAAGAGGCCGGATCACGGGGCTCGTGGGAATAGGGAGTGGGGCAGTCCTGGCAGGCTCACAGAGCGAGGGGCTGCTCCGGCTGAATGTAGGTCTGGCGCCGTAAAGTGGGGGACTTTAACAAAAAGAGGCGCACTGTTCATTTTGGTACATACTGCTATAAATTTCTAATTCAATAATTACAGACTTGACAACATAATCAAAGTGAACTAAAACGGGAATAGATCTTTTCCGTAGCGGCACGGCTGTCGGCCCTTCCTGCCTCGGGACTCTTTCCGAGGTCAGTACGAAAACAACAGGATCTTCGGAGAGAGGTTTTATGGCGTACGCACAAGCAGGGCAACTCGCAGCCCGGGCAGCACAAGCGACCGCGGAGTTTGTGCCGCAGCCCGAGGGGCTGCGGCCGCACAGCGGGAACCCGCCCCTTAATTTACTGGTGGTGGACGATGATGAACACATCCGCGAGGTGTGCCGGACTGTGGGTGCGGAGGCGGGGCTGAGACCGTTCGACGTGAGCACGGCGGAGGAAGCCTTGGAAGTGCTCGAGCTGTCTTCGGTGGATATTTTACTGACGGATCTGCGATTGCCGGGGACCAACGGCCTGGAGCTGCTGAAGAAAGTGGCGGTGACCTACCCAGACGTCGCCGTGGTGATGCTGACGCAATACGGGACGATCGACTCGGCAGTCGAGGCTACACGCATGGGCGCAGCCGATTACGTGACCAAGCCTTTCCGGGTGGAGGAATTGCGCGCGCGCCTCGAGCAGGTCGCCCACGCCGTCGAGTTGAAAAGGGAAAACCGCCTGCTGCGGGAGCAGGTTCGCACGCGGCCCGGATTCGGCGGGCTGATTGGAATGTCCCCCAGAATGGAACGCGTTTACAAGATGATCGAAAAAGTGAGCCAGCGCGATCATCCGGTGCTGATTCTGGGAGAGAGCGGAACGGGAAAAGAACTGGTGGCGCGCAGCATTCATTACCAGGGACTGCGCAAGGACAAACCGTTTGTGCCGGTGGAATGCTCGGCGCTGGTGCCGACGCTGGTGGAATCGGAGTTGTTCGGTTACACCAAAGGTGCGTTCACCGGCGCGATGCAGGCCAAGCAGGGGCTGATGGAATCGGCCAACGGAGGAACCCTGTTTCTCGACGAAATCGGGGAGATGTCGCTTGAGATGCAGGCGAAACTGCTGCGGGCGCTGCAGCAAAAAGAGATCAAACCCGTAGGGTCAACGGAGCGGCGTTCCATAAACGTGCGAATTGTGGCCGCAACCAACCGGGACCTGGAGATGGGCATCAAGAACGGAACATTCCGGCAGGACCTGTTCTTCCGTCTGAACGTGGTTCAGATTAAGCTGCCGCCGCTGCGGGAACGGAAAAGCGACATCGCATTGCTGGTGACAACATTCTTGGAAAAATTTTCTGCGGACTGCGATTCGGCGCGGGAGCTGACCGAAGACGCCATGCGCCGTATGATGGCTTATGATTGGCCGGGAAACGTGCGCGAACTGGAAAATGCCATTGAACGCGCGGTGGCCCTGGGGTCGGGCCCGCTTGTGAGCGTGCAGGACCTGCCCAGCAATCTGCAGTACCCGACAACGGAACGGGCGCCGGGAAAAGAGGAATTGCTGCCACTGGAAGAACTGGAGCGGCGCGCCATCCTGAGCACGCTGCGCCAAACGGGGGGAGACAAGCAGGCAGCGGCGCGTGCCTTGGGGATTGGAAAGACCACTTTGTATCGAAAGCTGAAGCAATATCAGATCGAGCGGGCGGAAGCGTAAACAGCCGACAGGGGCGGAAACCGTTCCAGTTCGGGAATGAAGCCAAAACGAGTCCCAACCCACTACCCCATCTGTCTCTATCCTACTTGTTATCAATAACATAAAACAACTTAGGCTTTGGCGCAGGCAATGCAGTGACATCGCGTGCTGGCCAATGGGTGGCTAAACGTGTTCACGCGAAACCGCGCGAGCGGTGAAAAAGCAGAGGGGCGGACCGTGGCGAGCGCGGGGTCGCTTTTGAGGGCCGGACGAGCCGGGGCCAGCCGCGACGAGTGGATCCTGGAGGCCCTTCAGGAACTGAAGCACGAGGAAAGCGTCGATCGAGTAGGGGTTTGGCTCGAAGAGCGGGCAAGCGGCGAGGGAAGGGAGGGAGAGCCCGTCTTGTTCCGTGGAGATGTGTGGGAGGAGGGAATCGGGATTGGAATGCCGGAGTGGACTCGGATTTCGGGTGACGCACCACTGCCGATGGGAATGCTGTGCGCGGGGAGGAGCTGCGAGTATGGACTGGAGGGGCCGAACCAGGGGCCGATACTCGGGCCGCTGGTGGAGCTGCAGCGCGTCCTATGGATACCCGTGCTGGGACGGCGAACCCTGCGGGGGCTGGTGATGATGGGCACGCGGCAGAGGCAAAAGGCCCTGCCACGGATGAGAGCGGAACAAGTAGCGGAAGAGTTGGGCCTGCTGCTGGAGTTCGAGGAAGAACGAAGGCTGGCCGCCGCGCGAAAGGCGGACCTGGAGTTGGTGCAGCGCATGCGGCGCCTCATGTCCGAGCAGCGCAATGCAAATTTGATCCTGGGCCAACTGGCGGAGAGCTGCACGCGAGGCGATTCGTTCGGCGGAGCGGGAGCCGTATTCGCCTTAATCGGAGAACGGAAAAGCGGACTGCCCGTTGAAGCCCCTGTCCTGCGCGCCGGGGGAGGAGCAACTAGTCGTTCGCGCACGAAGCGGCGATGATGCGTGGGCCCACGGCGTCAACCAGGGACCGCTGGAGACCCTGTGGCGGCAGGCGATGGAAAATCAGCAAGTGGTCGGCGCCGAGGCGGACCGCTTGCCGCTGGCGAAGCACATTTCCCGCATCGTGGCAATTCCAGTGAAATGGGGGAAGGCAATCGGCGGGATACTCATCGCAGGGTTGCCGCGGAGAAAGGCTGCGCTGGAAGTGTTGGAGCGGCTGGAATTGCGGGCCATGCTGGCGGCGGAAGCGCTGGAGCAGGAGTGGCAGACGGAAGCGGCCTCACGGGAGCGTCTCTGGCAGAAGGCGCTCCTTGAATCAAGTGAAGAGCCCGTGGTGCAGGTCGATCCGCAAGGATTCCTTATGGGCATGAGCCGGGGAGCGTGGGAGTTGGCGCGGCCTGAAAAGACCGATTTCACGCCGGACTCAGGAACTATGCGTTTCGCTGAACTGTTCCGGCCGAGGTACTGGGAAGAGGTTCAGGAATGGGTGGGGAGCAGCATTCCAAAAGGAACGAGGAACAAAAGAGAAACGCTCGAGAGCGAACTCAACGGGGGTAAGCGCGTGGTACTGAGGCGGCTGGAGATCTCCAGGCAGGAGTTTTCGGCGGTGGGAATGGAAGAGGTCGGGAAGGAGAACCATGCCCGAACGAGCGAGGAAGCACACGAGGCGCTGAGGCAAGCGCTCGAGTGGCTGGAGGAAGGCGTGGTGGTGTTTGACGACTGCGGAGAGATTCTTGCGCAAAATGCAAGGTTTCTGCAGATCCTGGGATTTCGGGAGGACGAGAGAAGCAAATTGCGGACCCTGGAGAACGTGATTCAGGGGGCGGCAAAAAATGCAGCCGAGCCGGAATCGTTTGCGGCGGACTGGCGCGCACTGGCCGCGAACTCGGCGGACGGAACCCGGGAGGAGCTGGCGATGGCGAAACCGGTGCCGCAATGGATCGACCGGTGCGCGCGGGCGATTGTGGGCTCCAAGGGGCAAAAGTTAGGACGCGTCGAAGTGTACCGGGAGACGACCGCGCGGCGGATGTTCCAATCGCGGATGGTACAGACGGAAAAGCTGGCCTTGCTCGGGCAGCGCGTAACGGGAATTGTGCATGAGCTGAGTAATCCGCTGACGGCGATCCTGGGCAATGCCCAGCGGATGGTGTCGCGCAAGGAAGCCGGCCCGCCCGCAGCGGAGGCTCTGCAGATCCTCAAAGAGGCGGAGCCTGCCACCGGGATCCTGCGGCAACTGCTCCATCTTTCGCGAGAGACCCGGCGGGAGCTGCGGCTGGTGTCATTGAACGAATTGGTGTCACAAACCGTGGAACTGCAAAGGGGCCTGCTGGCGGGAAGCGGGCTGCGGCTGAAGGTTGAAACCGCGGATGCGCTGCCGAGCGTGAACGCGGATTTTGGACAGTTGCAGCAGGTGTTGCTGAATCTTCTGCAAAACGCGCAGCAAGCTGTGGAGGAGAGCGGGCAAGGAGGCACACTGGTGGTGCGAACCGCCAGCGGCGGCCCTGGCTTGGTGAGGATGGAGGTCGGAGACGACGGGCCGGGAATTCCGGAAGCGCTGCAGGCGCGGATTTTCGATCCATTCTTCACAACCAAACCCGCCGGAAAAGGAACCGGGCTGGGGCTTGCGATCGTGAACGGGTTTGTCCGGCAGCACGGCGGAACCGTTTCCGTGCATTCTCCGCCGGAAGGGGGAACGCGATTTGTGGTGGAGCTTCCGGCGGCCGAAGACGCGCAAGGGACGGTAACTCGGGGAAAAGGTGTGCTTGCGGGGGTAACGGAGCCTTCGCAGGGTGCGGCTCCCCTCAGCGAGAAAACTGCCCGGACGATCAAGGAAAAGGCGCCACACGTTTTGGTCGTGGAGGATGAAGCGACGGTGGCCGGCCTGATTGCCGACGTCTTGCGCGAGGAAGGGATGCGCGTGGAGGTGTTGCCCGACGGGCGGAGCGCGCTCGAAGCGGCGCGGCAGGAATCCTACGACCTGGCGATCTGCGACCTGAAGATGCCCGGCATGGACGGGCAGATTTTCTACCGGGAGCTGGTGGAGAGCCGGAACCCGCTGCGCGAGCATATCCTGTTCGTGACCGGCGACGTGGTGGCGCAACGCACGCAGGAATTTCTGGAGCGGCATCATCTACCGCATGTTGCCAAACCATTCCGCGTCGAAGAGCTCAGCCTGGCGGTGCGCAGGATGCTGTCCGGCAATCTGCAGACGGCGACGCCATAAGGAGAACTGCCGAAAGAGAGGAACTTGGGGACTGGATGAGGACATGAAGGAAGAACAGAACCGTTCCGATGGAGAAGGGGATTTCGGCGAAGTGCTGCGGCACGAACTGAACAATCCCCTGACCGGAATACTCGGGAATGCCGAATTGCTGCTGGTGGAGGCGCGGCGAAGCAGCGTGGAACTGCCGCCGCGGGCGCAGGCGCGCCTGCAAACCATTGCGACGTTGGCAGTGCGCATGAGAGAGACGGTGCGGCGATTAAGCGAAGAGTGGGAAGCTCGGGCGTTGGAACTCGAGCGCGATGCGGCGCCGCGGGAGCAAGCCTATCGCTGAACGATTCGCCTGCCCTACATTCTCACATGATGCTGTTTTGTCCGTCGCTCAAACGTAACAACACGCTCTCATCCTGAGAGGCTCACCGTTTGCGCTGGAAGGATTTCGACTTGACTCCGTGGAACAACAGCACCCAGATTTCAGGAGCGGAAGAGGACGTCTTCGCGCTGGAACATTTTTACGGCGAGGAAGAGCGCCGCGCCGGCGTACACACAGGTGGAGGTGAAGATCAGGAGGATGGAATTCCAGTGGTAGGTGCCGGTGATGATTTCCTTGCAAACCAGGCTGGTGTTCAGGACAGGGATGAGCGCGAGCTTGGGGGTGAGTTCGACACCGGGCATCACGGACGCAACGGCGGGGATCACGACTAGGAAGGTCAGCGGAGTCAGGTAGCTCTGTGCTTCCTTATACGTTTTGGCAAACAGCGAGATGGTCATCAGCACGGCGGAGAATAGAACGGCGAGGGGGAGAGCCATAAAGAAAACGGCAACGACTGAGACAGGTCCCAGGTTGAGGTTGAGACTGTGTTCCCCTGAAGACTGCATCAGGTGAGAGTGGCCAAGGATGGCGAAGGACGTACCCATGGAAGTGACGGAAAGAATGGCGGAAACAAGAGAGGCGGAAAAGACGAGAAGAAACTTGCCAAGGACCAGGTCCAGCCGGGAAATGGGGCTGGAGAGAACGGTTTCAATGGTGCCGCGTTCTTTTTCGCCGGCCGTGAGGTCGATGGCGGGGTACATGGCGCCAGTGAGGCACAGAAGGATGACGGCGTAACCGATGAATCCACCGATGCTTGCGCCGCCGACTTTTTCCGGTGGAGCGACGTTTTGCTGCTTGATCTCAAAAGGCGACAGGACACTGGCAGGAAGATTATTGGCGGCAAGACGGTCCTTGACGACGGAATCGCGATACTCTTTGACGGCATCCTGTAGGTGGTCCGCGCCAAAAGACGATTTGATCTCCCCTTCATAGAAATAAACCTTTACGGTTGGGGCAGTTTTCCCGGCAAGCGCCGCCTGAAAGCCTTTGGGGATATCAACGGCCGCGCGGATTTCTTTATTGGAGATCTGATCTTTCCAGTTGTCGGCGTAGGGCACGATCGAAAGCGTATCCAGCTTGTGCAGGCGTTCCAAGAGGTCGGGAGAGTCCTCACCACCGAGGATCATGACTTTGGGAATCTCTTTTTCCGCATTGCCGATCATGATTGTGGCCAGAGCCGTAATGCCCACCATCAAGATAGGAAATGCCAGAAGCGGCACGAGAACGGTGGAGATCAGTGTTCGGCGGTCCCGCAGCCACTCCGTGAGTTCCTTGCGATAAACGACTGAAATAGCAGATAGGCTCATGGATTCAGGCCTCCGCACTGTTCTGGTACGGGCTCACGATCTTGACGAAGATCTCCTCGAGGTCCTGTTCGTGATGAAGGTCGCGGAGTTCGACGAGAGAGCCCTCGGCAAGGAGTTTGCCGGACTGGATGATGCCGATGACGTCGCAGAGCTTTTCGACCTCGCTCATGACGTGGGTGGAGAAGATGACGGTCTTGCCCCGGTCGCGGCACTCGCGGATGAACTCGATGATGGTTCGAGCGGTCATGATGTCGAGGCCAATCGTCGGTTCATCGAAGATCATCACGTGAGGATCGTGGATAAGGGTGCGGGCGATGGAAGTCTTTTGCTTCATGCCGGTGGAGAGTTTGTCGCAGCGGCGGTCGCGGAAGGAGTTCATGTCCAGGCGAGAAAAGATTTCGTCCACGCGCTTTTTGAGCGTGGATTCATCGAGGCCATTTAGGCGGCCGAAGTATTCGACCATCTCCTGGGAGGTAAGGCGTGGATAGAGAGCCGTGGCGGCGGAGAGAAAGCCGACGTTGGCGCGGACTTTCTCGGGCTCGTCGATGACGTCGTGGCCGCAGACGATGGCGGTGCCGCCGGTAGGCTCGAGGATGGTGGCAAGCATGCGCAGGGTGGTGGTCTTGCCGGCGCCGTTGGCGCCGAGCAAGCCGTAAATCTGGCCAGGTTTGCAGATGAACGAGACGTTGTCCACGGCGCGGATTTGCCCGCGCTTCTTGTCGCGGAAAACTTTGCTGAGGCCACGAGCTTCGATCATGGAACGATCCTCTCGGTACGGAACAGGGTGGCAGGCAAACCGAACGCTAATGGGTGTACGCAGGAGGAGCGTGAAAAATATCGAAGCGTGAGCGGCCAAGCGACGACGCGGGAGAGGCAAAGAAACGGGTTCAGGTGAAGCTTATCCTTTGTGACAGTTCGGGCACTGCTTGGCATCGAATTTATCAGCCGGAACGCGAAAGACGTTGTTGCACTGAATGCAGACGCGGTGGAGGAAGACCTCCGGAGGCTTGGCAGTCTGCTGCGGACCATCCGCGGACGCCGGAACTGGAGCATTGGGGGCCTCACTCATGGAGGCATTCTATCATGAGAGCGAGGAACCAAGCGGCGGCATCCCGGCCAATTCCCTGCGCATCAGAAAAGGGGGCACGCAGCATGGAAGCGTGTGGAGAAATTGAGTAAGCTCCTGATAGACTTTAGGTTAGCAGGCGACCGCGACAGGAATTCGGCCAGCAAGTTCAAGACGGAAAGAAGGCGCGCCTGGCGCCACGGGCAGCGGGTGTGGAGTCGCGGCGTGCTTATGAATCGCGAGCGAAAGATTACAATAAGTTATGGATAGAAAGTTGAGAAACTGGACGCTGTTGCTGCTGGGACTGGCGGCAGTGGCAGCGTTTGTGTTGCTTCGCGTGAGCGGGCGGCAGCCGGTGGCGAAGATCTCGGCAACAAAACCGGTGCGGCAGAACATTGTCTCGTCCATCGGCAGCAACGGAAAGGTCGAACCCATTTCGCCGTACACGGTGTGGGCGCGATTGGACACGTTTGTAGAGAAGGTATACGCATCAGAAGGACAGAACGTGAAAAAGGGCCAGTTGCTGCTGGTTCTGGACGTCAAGGACGCCGCCGCGCAATTGGCCGCAGCCAAGGGCAAATTGCTGAGCGCACGGGATGCCTTGCGCGCCGCCCAAACGGGAGGCCGCGCGGATGACGCCGCCCGCGTCTCGGGCGACCTGGCGAAGGCTGTGGCGCAGCGAGATCGCCAATTGCACGACCATGATTCGCTGCAACGCCTGCTTGCCCAGGGTGCGGCAACCAAGGAGGAATTGGCGGCGAACGAATTGGAGCTCGCGAAAGCACAAGCGGAGGTGGAAAAGCTAGCGGCCGCAAAAGAGGAATTTACGCGTCAGGTGACCCTGGATGGTTCTCGGGCAGCCTTGGCCGTGCAGCAAGCCCAGAGTGAGGTGGCAGCGCTGGAGGAGAAGGTGCAGCAGGGAAGAATCACCGCCCCGGTGGACAGCACGCTGTATGCACTCCCCGTGAAGACCGGCGATCACGTGAAAACCGGAGACCTGCTCGCGGAGATGGCGGACCTGCACAAGGTGCGGGTGCGGGCGTTTATCGATGAACCGGAAATGGGAGGATTGGAGCCCGACCTCCCGGTCAAAATCACCTGGGATGCCCTTCCGAATCGCTCCTGGCAGGGCAAAACGGAGATTATCCCCAAGCAGGTGGTGGCGCGCCAATCGCGCAGCGTGGGGGAACTGCTGTGCTCCGTGGCGAATGACAACCTGGAATTGTTGCCGAACACCAACGTGAACGTAAAGATCACTTCGAAAGAGCGGGTCAACGTTGTGACCGTGCCCCGTGGAGCGGTTGAAACGGAAAACGGGAAACGCTATGTATTCGTGGTCAGAGACGGAGTGGGGAATACAACACTCGAAAAACGCGAGATTCAGGTGGGCATCGCCGATGCCACCAGTTTTGAGGTGGTAAGCGGCCTGCAGGGAAGCGAGGTGGTGGCCCTCCCGGGCGAATTTGACCTGAAAGATAAGATGCCCGTCAAAGTGGTGAACATGGACACCTCCAATATCAAGGGCGATCAGAATGAAACGTTATAAGCCGTTTCTCGCCCTAGCACTTTGCTTGGCCGTGACTCTCGTGCGGAGCGCGGCGCAAGAGGCGCCGCTCGATGCCGGCAAACGCGCGTACGAGAAGGGGGACTATTCGAAGGCCATCGAAATCCTGAAGGGCGCAGCGGGAAAGGAGCCGGGCAACCGGGAAATTCAGGTGTTGCTCCTGAAATCCTACGTGGAATCGGATCAATACGACAATGCCGTCAGCAGCGGCGAGCACGACGTGGCCCTCGATCCGAAAAGTTCGGCGTTTCACCAGTGGTTGGGGGAGGCCTACGGCGGAAAGGCCGACCATGCATCGATGCTGAGCGCCTATTCCTGGGCGCGTAAGACGCAGAAAGAGTTTGCGGCCGCGGTGGAATTGGATGAGCGAAATTTCGATGCCGCGCAGGACTTGATCGAATACGATTGCACCGCGCCTTCCATGGTGGGCGGCGGAGAAGACAAGGCGCAGCCGCTGATTCAGAAACTAATGAGCCTGGATGCGGCAGAAGGGCACTACGGGGCTGGGGTCTGCAGGGCCGTCAAGAAGGATTACTCCGCGGCGGATGCGGAATATGCGAAGGCGCTCGAGAGCAAGCCGAAGACGGCGGACCGCATCTATGACATCGGGGACTATTTTCTGCAGCGCGGCCAGGGTGAAAAGCTGTTGCAGGTTGCGGTCGCAGGGGAGGCGTTGGCGCCGAAGGATCCCCGCGGGAAGTATTACTTGGCCGCCGGATGGATCCTAAAGGGCGAAAAATACCCGGACGCGGAAAAACTTCTGAGGGAATATCTGGAAGCCATGCCAATGCGCTGGACCTACCCGAGGACGTGGGAAGCACACTATTGGCTGGGGCGGCTCTGCACAGCACAGAATAATGTTGCGGGGGCGAAGACTGAATACCAGGAAGCGCTCAAACTGAACCCCAAGTACAAGAAAGCGCAGGAAGCGGAGAAGAAGTTGGGCGGCCAGTGAAGCGATTCCAAATGGAACGGACGGCATGCAGCTAAAAGAAACATTGTCGGTGGCGGTGGACGCGTTGCGCTCAAACAAGCTGCGCGCGGTGCTGACTTCCATCGGAGTCATCATCGGAAGCGCTTCCATCGTCCTGGTCGTGACGGTGGCGCTGACAAGCAAGAAGTACGTTATTTCGCAAATTGAGGCCATGGGGTCGAATCTGGTCTGGGTCGAGCTCGTGAAAATACCGGGCAAAACACAGCCGCTGAGCCACGAACTTTCCTTGGGCGATCTTGAGGCGGTGAGGGCGACGATCCCAGACTTGACCGCCACCGCCGGATTCAACGACATTCCCATGACTGTCATCGCGAGCGGACAGGAACGGCCGGCGACCTTGATCGGCGTAACGGGAGGCTATCAGGCGATCCGGCGGCTGGTGGTAACGCACGGCCGGTATTTCGACGCCGGCGATATGGACGCGCCGAGCAAGGTCTGCTTGATCACAAAGGAGCTGGCCAGCCGCGCATTCGGCCTGGAGAACCCGGTAGGAAAGGAACTCCGGGTGGGAGACATTACCTTCACAGTGATCGGAGTCTTTCACGAGCGCAGCTCAACTTATGGCATCTCCGAAATTCAAAAGGAAACGGTAATCGTTCCATTCCCGTTGATGAAGTACTACACGGGGGACAATCATCTGGGAACTCTGCAGGCGCAGGCCGCTAGCCCGGACGAAGTACCCACGCTGGAGAAGCGAGTGGAGAGGCTTCTGAGGAGCCGGCATCCCCCGGAAGCGGAATGGAACGTGCAGACCTTGACGGGAATTTTGTCGGCGGCGCGGAAAATCTCGCTCGGGTTGACCATC
Organism: Candidatus Acidiferrales bacterium; assembly: GCA_963734105.1. Taxonomy (GTDB): domain Bacteria; phylum Acidobacteriota; class Terriglobia; order Acidiferrales; family UBA7541; genus Acidiferrum. The sequence goes on from CAVTFW010000005.1 coordinate 100,432, forward strand.
ATGTTGATCGTGATCGCGTTCATCGCGCTGCTGATCAGCGGAGTCGGCATTATGAACATCATGTTGGTTACCGTGAGAGAGCGGACGCGTGAAATCGGAGTCCGCAAGGCTATCGGTGCACCGCGAAAAGAGATCATGGCGCAGTTTCTGATTGAAGCGTTTCTGATCAGCGGTGGGGGAGCCGTCGCCGGGATATTGATCGGGATCGCCATTCCCGTCATCGTGCAGCAGCTTTTGCCCGGAAATCTCCGCGTGCCGATCTCTCCGGTGAGCGTAATCGTGGCTTTCCTGGTTTCCTGCCTTACGGGGCTCTTTTTCGGGTGGTTGCCGGCCAATCAAGCGGCGAAACTGGATCCGGTGGAGTCACTGCGGTACGAATGAAAATGCAAGACTAGCGAATGCCTGCGTGGGGCGGGCAGGAGGCATGGGTATGGCTTGGAAGCGTTGGGCAGCATGCGGCATCGTGTGCTTGGCGGGCGGTTGCGCATCCTTGAGAGCGCAGAACACGGCAGAAACTCCCGCAAGCGACACGCCGGTCGCGTTGACGCTAAAGGGCAGCATCGATCTTGCTCTGCAAAACAGCAAGGACATTCAACTGGCCAAGATTCAAGCACGAGTCGCAGACCAGTCCACGAATCTGACGAAGGCAGAATTTTTGCCGAATCTTTACGCGGGTTCCGGAGCGGGTTACACCTATGGCCTGCCGGAAACTCCGGGCGGAAGGCCGCCTTCGATTTTCAGCCTGACCTATACCGAAGAAGTCTTCAACGGACCATTGCGCGGCCTGGCAAAAGAGCAAGAAGAACAGGCAAGAGCGCAGCGCCTGTTGCTGGAAGATACACGCAACGTGGTGATGGACCGCGTGGCGACAGGGTATCTCGAGCTGGTCAAGGTGCGGCACTCGCTGGAGCTGTTGCGCAAGGAAAAGGATAGCGCGGGGAAAATTGTCGAACTCACGCAGCAACGGCAAGGCGAAGGGTATGAGCTTCCCACGGAAGTGACCAAGGCGCAATTGATCAAGGCGCAGGTGGTGCAGAGGATCCTGCAGCTCGAAGGACGGCAGGACGAATTGGAAGTCTTCTTGCGCAATCAATTGGGGCTGGGGACGGACCAGCCAATCGAAGTGACAGCGGAAGAATTGCCCGGCTCCGCGGAACAGGCGGGAGCAAACCTGGTGGCCCTGGCTTCGCAGGGAAATACCAGCCTCGCGTTTGCCGAATCGGACGTCAAGGCCAAGGAATTCCGGCTGGCAGGGGAAAAGAAGGGATACTGGCCGACCCTGCAATTGGTTTCCATCTACAGCGTGCTGGAAAAATACAGTTTCCGGAACTATTCCAACATCTACAACAATTTCATGTACAACAACCTAAACGCGGGGATCAATGTCAACGTTCCGATCTTCAGTTCGAAAACACGCGCGAGTGTGGCCTTGGCGCAGGCGAACCTGGACGCAGCAAAACTAAACCTGGTCAGCAAACGCACCCAGGTCAGCGCCGAAGTACGCCAGCGGTCGCGCAAGATGCAGGAGACGGAGGCGGCCAAGGAAGTGGCGCGGTTGGAATTACAGTTGGCACAGCAAAATCTGGCCGTGCTGCAGTCCCAGTTCGGCGAAGGCAAGGCAAATTTACGCGAACTGGAAAGGGCACGGCTGGACGAAAACGAAAAGTGGATGGCGTACCTGGACGCCAATTTCCAGCGGCAGCAGGCGCAATTGGAGCTGTTGAGAACGGCGGGGCAGCTCGATAAAGTTCTGGAATAACGCGCATGCTGGAAAAAGACAGCCTGGACGTTTTGCGGCTGGCCGTCGAGAAACTGGATGCGGGATTTGTTTCGCTGCCGGCGAGTTCCGGCGACACTCCGGATATTGCGCGCATCGCGGATGTTCTGGCGGCTACGGCGGAACGGCTGCAGGACAATTATCCTTATTTTCATCCGTTGTATGCCGGGCAGATGCTGAAGCCGCCGCACCCAGTGGCGCGTCTTGCCTACGCGCTGGCGCAGTGGATTAATCCAAATAACCATGCACTTGATGGCGGGCGCGCCTCTTCGGCGATGGAAATGGAGGCGGTCAGCGAACTGTCAAAGATGTTCGGTTGGAGCGAGCACCTGGGGCATTTGACCGGCGGCGGGACCATGGCCAACCTGGAGGCGCTCTGGGTGGCCGGCCAATTGGCGCCGGGGAAGACCATCCTGGCCAGTGAACAGGCGCATTACACACATAGCCGGATCAGTGGGGTACTGCAACTGAAGTTTGAAGCGATCCCCTGCGATGCGCGCGCCCGGATGGACATGGGCGCGCTCCAAAAACGTCTCGCCAAAGGTGGCGTGGGAACGGTGGTGGCGACCATGGGGACGACCGCGACGGGGCCTACGGTGGCTATTTCGGGCTGGCAGGAAACCTTGCAGGGGAGACGAGCCAGGCATTCGACCGGATGAAGGACGCGGATTCAATTGTGATCGATCCGCACAAGCATGGATTGCAACCCTATGGTTGCGGCTGTGTGTTGTTCCGCGATCCCGCCTTGGGGCAGCTCTACCGGCATGAATCACCCTTCACGTACTTCAGCTCGAAGGAATTGCATCTGGGCGAGATTAGCCTGGAATGTTCAAGGCCCGGAGCGGCGGCTGTGGCGCTGTGGGCCACACAAAAGTTATTCCCGCTGGAAAAGGGAGGAGCATTTTCTAAGGGATTGGAACGCTGCCGGGAAGCGGCGTTGGATTTTCATCAAAGGGTGCTTGGAGACAAGCGCTTCATGACCGCGTTTGCTCCGGAACTCGATATTCTGGTCTTCGCGCCGCATGCGCGGAGCGCCAGCGATGCCTCAGCCCGTACGCGGAAAATCTACGAAGCCGCGGCGAAGCGGAACCTGCACCTCGCCGTGGCCGACCTTCCGATGGAATTATTTGAAACAAATCTGCAAGGAATGAAGAGGGACCGGAAGACTCTAACCTGTTTGCGCTCGGTACTGATGAAGCCTGAGCATCGGGACTGGATCGGGCGGATCTGGGAACTCCTCTTGGAGTCGACTCAAGATGTCCTGCGCAGCTAGGGCAGCTGGGGGACCGGCAGGCGGAAGCCGCGGGCCATTCCGTAGGTGCTGATTTAAATCACAATTACTTCCGAGTGGCCCGTCAGCCGTTCCCTATTCGTATACGGCACGGTACAATCGTTGAACTCTTATGCCGCTGCTGCCTGGAACTCGTTTGGGTCCCTATGAGATCACGGGCTCCCTCGGGGTTGGCGGCATGGGCGAAGTGTATAAAGCCCGCGACACGCGACTAAACCGCATTGTAGCCGTCAAGGTTTCCAACGAACAATTCTCCGAGCGATTCGAAGGCGAAGCGCACGCGGTGGCAGCGTTGAACCATGCCCACATCTGCATGCTGCACGACGTCGGGCCGAACTACCTGGTGATGGAATACATCGAAGGCAAGCCACTGAAAGGCCCTTTGCCTGTTCATCAGGCCCTGAAGTATGGAGCGCAGATTTGCGATGCACTGGATGCCGCGCACAAGAAGGGAATCGTTCATCGCGACCTGAAGCCCGCGAATATTCTAGTCACGAAGACGGGCATCAAGCTTTTGGACTTCGGCCTGGCGAAGATGTCCAAAACTTGCAAGCCGACGGACGATGCCACGCTGACGATGGCGCTCACCGGCAAGAACGAAATCGTAGGAACCCTCTATTACATGTCGCCGGAGCAGCTGCAGGTGCAAGCGACTGGCCAGGAGATCGATGCGCGTAGTGATATCTTCTCGTTTGGCCTGGTGTTCTACGAAATGGTAACTGGCAAACGCGCATTCGATGGCGCTTCACCGGCTACGGTGATTGCCGCCATCATGGAACGCCCGGCGCCGTCCATTGGCGAGGTTGCCCCGCCGAGTTTGGACCGTGTGCTGAAGCGATGCTTGGAGAAAGACCGGGAAAACCGGTGGCAAAGCGCTCGGGATTTGAAAGCCGAGTTGGAGTGGATTGAACAAAATCCGGGTGAAGGCGGCAGTGTACCTGCTGGAACAGGTCGCCAGTGGTCGTGGCCATGGATCGCAGCAGGAGTGCTGGCCCTAGTGGCAGCGGGCGCTTGCTGGGTCGCGTATCGCTCGACGCGGCCAGCAGAACTGAAGCCACTCGTGCGGCTGGAGGTGGATCTGGGGCGAGACGTTAATTTGAACGCGTTGGGAGGGTCGGATGTAATTATTTCGCAGGACGGCACGCGCATCGCCTACCTGTCCGGCGGGCACCTGTTCACGCGGAAGCTCGATCAACCGTTAGCCGACGAGTTGGCGATCACGCCAGGTGCGACCAGCCCGTTCTTTTCGCCGGATGGCCAGTGGATTGGATTTTCCGCGAGCGGAAAGCTGAGAAAAATCTCGGTGGAAGGCGGCACGGAAATCGTGTTGTGCGACACCGGAACGTCGTACACGGGCGACGATTGGGGTGAAGACGGCAATATTATCGCCAGCCTGCGGGTCTCCGGAGGGCTTTCGCAAATTTCCGCCGCAGGCGGCACTCCCACGCCGGTCACCGAGCTGCAGGGGGAAGAAAAGACTCATCGCTGGCCGCAGATTCTGCCTGGCGGAAAAGCCATACTGTTCACCGCGCAAAATTCCACGGTAGGTTTCGATGACGGCAAGATCGAAGTCATGACTCTTGCGGATCACCACAGGAAAACGCTGCAGCGCACCGCGACCTTCGGACGTTATCTGGGAGTGAGCGGAGGCAAAGGGTATCTCACGTATGTGAACCGGGGAACGCTGTTCGCGGTCCCATTCGACGTGGAAAAGCTGGAGACCAGCGGCTCGCCCGTGCCGGTGCTGCAGCAGGTTTCCTATTCTCCAATGTTTGGCAGCGCGAAGCTGAGCTTCTCGCGCAGCGGGACATTTTTGTACCGCAGCCGCGAAATTGACTTGTCCCGAGTGTCGATCCAATGGCTGGATGCGGATGGGAAGACGCAACCGCTGATGGACAAGCCCGGCCTCTTCGTCAGTCCCCACCTCTCGCCCGACGCGCAGCGGTTGGCAGTAGTGAACAACGACGAGATGTCCGGAATTTGGATCTACGATATCCGGCGCGACACGATGACGCCGCTGACGGGGGAACGGAATGCAGGTCACCCGGTATGGACGCCTGACGGCAAGTACATCATTTACACGGCAGCCACTGGGATTTCCTGGGCGCGCGCCGACGGTGGAGGTAAGGGCCAGTCCCTGACAGAGAGCAAGGATTTTCAGTATCCCACGGCCTTCTCGCCCGATGGCAAATGGCTGGTGTTTCATCAAATAGGGCCACAAGGGTTCGACATTTGGATCTTGCCAGTCGAACATGACGAAAACGGATTGAAAGCCGGTAAGTCAGAGCTGCTTCTCCGCACGACCAATGGAGGGCGGGACGCGCATTTCTCCCCTGACGGACGCTGGATCGCTTACTCTTCGAGTGAGTCAGGAAGTCCGCAGGTTTATGTGAGCGGGTTTCCCGACGCAAGGCGGCACTGGCAAGTTTCAAGCAACGGCGGACTGTCGCCGATCTTCGCTCGAAACGGGAAGGACATTTATTATTTTGATGTTCTTGGCAATCAGATTATGGTGGCAAGCTATGCGGTGAAGGGCGACTCGTTGGTGGTTGAAAAGCCACGAGTGTGGTCAAAACAGAATGTGGCGCTGGCGCTGAGCGGCGTCGTAGGTGCTCAGTATGACGTAGCGTTTGACGGAAAGCGCATCGCGGTCAGTACCTACGCCAGCTCGACGCAACAGGGAACTGGCCACGTGATCTTCCTGGAAAATTTCATCGACGAATTGCAGCGGAAGTTGCCGCTGGGCGGGAAATAAGGGGCTCATTTGGAACAGAACGGAGTGGCGAGAAATCCGTGGTCCGTGCTGACGCCAGATTCTTGCGACACGGACTCTTTGGATTCGAGCCGGATGGCCGGCAAACAGGAAGTTATCACCCTGGAAGCTATCGAGCTTTAGGTCAGGTGTTGGCCGTCGCGCTCTCCCCCACTCTCTTTATCCAAGAGTTTATGAGAGTCGGTTCTCCTCGATTCTTGGCAAGTCCCACTCAATGCTGGATTTAACTGTTGGATGGCTCTTTGGCCCCATTGACAGAAAGGCGTGCGGAGATGCATCCAAGTTCGGTAAACTATTATCTATACGTGTGGGGCAGCAGTACTGGCCGCCGACCTGAGTTGTATGTGTGTGGCCGCCCCTGGGAAGAGTTTTGCACATAGAATTCTGAATCAGGCTGAGGGTGAAGAATGCCAGATGTATTGAAGACATTGCTCTTGAATCCGCCGAGTTTTGAAAACTTCGACGGCGGAGCGAGTTCGCGGTGGCCCGCGACGCGCGAGATCGAATCCTATTGGTATCCGGTGTGGTTGTCGTATCCCGCGGGACTGATCCCCGGCAGCCGGCTCCTGGACGCCTCCCCCCACAAAATTAATTGGCAGCAGACTGTGGAGATTTGCAAGGACTACGAATTCCTGGTTTTGTTTACGTCCACGGTGGGATTCCACAGCGACCTGAAGTTGCTGAGGAAGATAAAGGAATCGAACCCTTCGATGAAGGTCGGGTTTGTGGGCCCCCACGGCCACATCAGGCCGGATGAAACTCTGAACGCCAGCGAGGACATTGACTTCATTGTGCGCGGCGAATTTGATCATGCCGTGGCGGAATATGCGCACGGCAAGCCGCTCGACCAGATCTTGGGCGCGAGCTACAAGAAGGACGGCAAGATCGTCCACAACGAGTCCCGGCCGCAGATGCACACGGAAGAGTTGGACGCGCTACCTTTCGCGACGGACATTTATAAACGCGACTTGCAGATCGAACGGTACAACGTGCCGTTTCTGCTAAATCCGTTTGTATCTTTCTATAGCTCGCGTGGGTGCCCGGCGTTGTGCACGTTCTGTATGTGGCCGCAGACGCTTTCCGGGCATGCCTGGCGCGTACGTTCCGTGGACAATGTCGTCCAAGAGGTGAAGAACGCGCTGGGCTATTTCCCGCAGATGAAAGAGATTTTTTTCGACGACGATACATTTAATATCCGCAAGGACCGCGCCATCGAGATGAGCCAGAAGTTCAAACCTCTAAAGTTTCAGTGGTCCTGCACGGCGCGCTGCCACAGCAAGTACGAGGAATTGAAGGCCATGGCCGATGGCGGCGCCCGCCTGTTCATCGTCGGCTTCGAGTCCGGCGACGCACAGATCCTGAAGAACATCAAAAAGGGCGCGACCATCGAGATGGCCCGCGAGTTCATGAAGAACTGCAAGAAAGTCGGCATCAAGGTGCACGGCGACTTCATTATCGGCTTGCCGGGTGAAACGAAAGAGACCATCAACAAAACCATCGATTTCGCCAAGGAACTCGATTGCGAAACCATTCAGGTCTCCTTGGCGCACGCTATGCCCGGAACCGAACTGCACACGCAGATGTCCAAGGAAGGATTCCTGCGCGTGGAGGCTCTCGCGGACCAGAGCGGCCACCAGTTGCCGCACATCGAGTTCCCGCATCTCTCGAAGGCCGACATGATGGCGGGTGTCAACCGCTTCTACGATGAGTATTACTTCCGTCCGCGGGTAGCGTGGCGAATCGTCAAGGAAGCACTGTGGGACAGCCACGAGCGCAAGCGTTTGTACCACGAGGCTACGGACTTCCTGAGATTACGCGCGGAACGCCTGAAGTGGGTGCGCAACGGCGGCGATACCCCGAAGACGATGGTGGCGGTATCCGGCGCTTCCTCAACCAGCGGAAACGACTAACCACAAAGAATGAGCCACGAGCACAGGCTGAGGATCAAGACCCTCTTCATGGTCTTGCTGATGGTGGTGTGCGCCAACGTGGGCGACCTGTTGCTGGCGAAAGGGATGAAGCAACTTGGTCCGGTGCAGATGTCCGGGCCGGGGATCCGGCACGCGCTGTTCTCCACGATTTATGACGGCACAATCTGGCTGGGGATTCTATTCCTGATTGGATTCACGCTCTGCTACATGACCGCCGTGAGCTGGGCAGACTACAGCTACGTGATGCCCGCAGGCGCTTTCGGATATGCGGTGAACACGATGCTGGCGGTGGTGATTCTGCATGAGGTGGTGAATGCGCAGCGGTGGATTGGAGTGGTTCTGATCGTGTTTGGAGTGTTGCTTGTCGGACAGACCCATCCGAGTACGACAAGCGCAAAGCCGGTGGCGTCATGATCAAAGTGGGCTTGATGCTTATCTTCTTTATTTGTTGCAGTACCGGCGGCGAAATCGCAATGACGCACGGAATGAAGCAGGTGGGGGAGCCGGAAGGTTTCCGCCCGGCGGTGCTGTGGCGGTTTATTGGAAAGGCCGTGAGAAATGGCTGGGTATGGTTTGCAATGCCGTTAATGGCCGCAGCCTTTTATTCCTTGCTGATTTTATTTTCTTGGGCGCCCCTGAGTGTGGTGATCCCCGCCTCGGCGTTCAATTATGTGGTGGGGACGTTTGGGGCGAAGCACCTGCTGAAAGAGAAGGTTTCCGCGAAACGTTGGATGGGCGTCGTGATGGTTTGTGCCGGCGTGACGCTGGTGCTCCTCACGGCCAAGCGGTGAGATTTGGTCTCCCGAGTCCCAGGCCGAACTCCGCCTAAGGCGTGGGTTGCCGGTTAGAGAGAACGAACTTTCCGCCGGCCTTGGCGAGCAGGTGGGTTGGGCCAAGCTTCTCCAGCAACTCCTTCTTCTTTTCGTCTCCCGTTACAAAATAGACGCGAGTTGAGCCTGCCCAGAGCTGCGAGAGCTGGGCGTCCTCGATGAATATCGGCGGAGCGTCGGGGAAGAGCGAGCCGAACCAGAGACCGTTGATGCGGCCCTTGTAGATTAACATTTGCTGCCCGGTGTAGAAATTCACCGAGGAAGCGTTCGCGTATTCACCGTCACAAATTATCTGTTCGCCCGGATGAAGCGTGCGTTGAATCGCGGCGGCGAGCGGCTGCGAGCCCAGGACCGAATAGAAAACGCCAAGGGAGACGTGGGCGCATTCGATGAAAAGGACGATCATGGCAACCAGCGCCCAGTTGGCGGCGATCGTTTTGCCGCGGCGGCGGAAGAGCCAGTTCAAAAGGGTGCCAAAGAAGAAGGCAATCGACGTGCCGATGAGCGGGCCGCGGAAAAGGCCCATGGCCTCGCCGGTAAGATCCAGAAAGTGCCCGAGAGAGAGCACGTATACATCCGGATTTTGGTTGAGGAGCTCCACTAGCTCGACGCCGGGCTTCGGCGGGTGAGAAATGACCGCGAGGACTCCGGTGACCCCTGCGGTCAGCAGGCCAAGAATCAGTAGCACCGTGGCCGAAACACGCCCTGAGCGAGCGATCGGCGACCCGATCGGCGATTCCGCCTCGCAAGCCAGCCAATGTCCCAGCAACAACGCGAGCGCGGGAAGAGCAGGCGCCAGATAGTATTCCTGCCGGGTGGAAAAACTGAAGAAGAGCATGATCACGGCGGCCCAGCAGAACAGCAATAGAAGAACGGCTTCCCTGGATTTGCGGACGCCGGCGATGCGAGGCAGGCGCAAGCGGACTTGAGCGAGGGCTTGCGGAAGAAAAGAGCTCCACGGTAGGAACCAGAGTAACAGCAGGCCGTAAAAGAGAACGATAGGAACGGTCCCGTAGTCCACCGGATAGCGCTTGCCAAGGTAGCGGAGAATTTGTTCGTTGACGAAATAAAACCAGAGAAAGCCCTTCGCTTCGCCCGTGGGAGGATTCCGAAGAGCCGCGAGAATGTGCCAGGGAGCAGCGACGAGAAAAAATACGAAAGTGCTGGAGAGAAGATGCATCTTCAGGAGATGGCGAAGATCACTCGCGAGCAGCAGAAAAACAAAGAGGATCGCGCAGGGGAAGACAATTCCGATCAACCCTTTCGTCAGAACGTTTAAACCAATCGCCGCAGCGATCGCCCAACAGGAAAACAGAGATGGTTTTCCGGATTGCCAGCCTTCCAAAAAGTAGTAGAGAGATATGCCGATCCAGAGTCCGACTGTTACATCCGGGATCAGAAGGCGCGTGAAGAGATAGGGGCCAATCGAAGCCAGAAACAGGACGCCGGCCCAGAAACCCGCCTGGGCCGAGAGGTATCTTCGTCCAAACTGATAAAGGAAAAAGGCGAGCGCCAGAACGCTAAGATGGAGTGACAGCCGCGCTGTCCAAGCCGCGCCGCCAAAGAGTTTGAATGACAAGGCCATTTCCCAATAGGGGAGGGGTGCCTTCTCGAGGTAGCGGACGCCATTTTCGTGCAGGGTGACCCAGTCGCCGCGCGTCAGGATTTCCCGGGCGGCGTCGGCGTGGGCCGCGTCGGCATCGTCCATCAGTGGCGGGCGGAAAAGTCCGGGCCCATAAACGGCAACCCAGAGAATGGTGAGAATCGCCAAGGCGGGCAAAAGGCGTTGTCCCGGGGTGTTGGGCATGCGTAAGAAAGACCTCAGAAGGGTTCAACCGAGCTGACAAATTCATTGCATGCAAACAAGAAGTGTATCATGTGTAATACTACGCTCGGGGAGCGGGCAAGACGGAAGAGTGGAATAGCACTAAATTTGAAAGCGTAAATTGTCCGTGACGGGGGAGATTTCGCTTGCTGACATTGCTGCGCTATTTGATATTGCTGCCGGCACTGGGGCCGCTGGTGTACTACGGCTTGGCAATATTTGCGGGATGGGATTATTTCCGTAAGCTTAAGGAGAAGCCCGCGCCTGACCACAACTTTGCGCCGCCCGTGAGCATACTAAAAGCAGTGCGAGGAGTAGACCGGGAGGCTTACGAGAATTTTGCGAGTATGTGCCGGCTGGATTACCCGGAATACGAAATCGTATTTGCGGTAGCGGATGACATTGACCCCGTGATTCCATTAATTGAGAGATTGCAGCGGGAATTTCCGGAAAGAAGTATCCGATTGTTCACGGATATCGAACAGATCGGGATCACGCGGAAGACGAATAGCCTCTGCCGGTTGGTGAGGGAAGCGAAGTACGAGCTGCTGGTAATTAATGACAGCGACGTGCGGGTGGAGGAAGACTATTTGTGGGATGTGGTGGCGCCGTTCGCGGACCCGACGGTCGGGGTGGTCACGGCGTTTTTCCGGGCGAAGAGCGAGGGGGGATTCGCGGCGGACGTGGGTGCGGTGGGAGTGCCGACGGACTCGAGCGTAAGCACGCTGGTGGCCTGGAAGCTGAAAGGAATTGATTTTGCGCTGGGATGGACCATGGCCACGACAAAAGAGCGATTGGAGGGAATCGGTGGATTCGAGCGGATGGTGAATCATCACTCAGACGATTTTGAACTGGGGAACCGCATCGCGAAGCAAGGCTATCGAGTGGTGCTGATGAGAAAACCGGTGTGGATGGTGTTTCCGAGGCAGTCGTTGGGGGAATTCTTCAAACACGAAATGCGCTGGTCGATTTTACTGAAGAATCTGAGACCGACGGGGTACTTGAGCATGTTCTTTACCTTTGGATTTGCCTGGTCGCTTCTGGTCGCGGCGATTGTGCCGTCCTGGAAGGTAGCTGTTGGGTACGCGCTGGTGTACCTGGTCCTGCGGATGACGGTTGCGTGGGTAGTCGGAGTGTGGGGGATAGGCGACCCGGTGGTAAGGCGGAAGCCATGGCTGGTGCCGGTGCGAGATGCGCTGAATATAGGAGTGTTTGTGGCGAGCTTTTTTTCGAACAGGGTGGAATGGCGCGGCCTTCCGTACCGCGTGAAAGGGAACACGTTCGCGGAGCTGGAGGTGGCGGGAAACAAGAGGCACGCAAAGGCAGGGTAGTGAGTTTGTGTGCGACAGGAAGTCCAAAAAGGTCTACCGCCAAGCGCGGGTGCTGTCCTTGACCGGATATTGTGGAGGGGAATCGGCGGTACTAACAGGGTAAGGACGAGCCGAATGCAAACAATCCTTTCCATTTCCATGTGGCGGGGAGCGTTGCTGCTGGCCGCGTTGGCGCCTCTTGCCTACTACGCGGTGGCAATCTTCGCTGCCATTCGCTTTTTCCATCGAGAGCGGCGCAAGCCTCTTGGGGAGTTTCGTCCGCCTGTCAGCGTGCTGAAGCCCGTGCATGGTGCCGATTTTGGCTCCCACGAGAATTTTGCAAGCTTTTGCCGGCAGAATTATGAAGAATACGAGATTCTTTTTTGCGTCAACGAAATGTCTGACGCGGCGGTTGCTATCATCCAGCAAGTGATGGCGGAATTTCCGCAGCGGCGCATCCGAATCCTTTCGGGTGCGGCGCAAATTGGCACGAACCATAAGGTGAATAATCTGGCGCTGCTAACAAAGGAGGCTCAGCACGAGTTCCTGGTGCAGAGCGACGGGGATGTGCGCGTCGGGCCGAATTACTTGCGGGAAGTGGTTGCCCCTTTTGCGGATCCAGGCGTCGGCGTAGTCAGCTGCTTTTATCGCGGGATCGCCCAGCCCAACCTGGGAGCGGAACTGGAGGCCGTGGGAGCGACGAGCGATTTTTTTGCGGGCGCCCTGGTAGCGGACTGGATAGAAGGAGTGACCTTCGCACTGGGAGCATCGGTAGCCACGAGCAAGAGCTGGCTCCGGAAAATTGGCGGCTACGAGGCACTTGCCAATCTGCTGGCGGATGATTATGAGATTGGGAATCGCGTGCACAAAGCTGGAGGCAAGGTGCTGCTTTCGCGGGAAGCGATATGGACGATGTATCCGGGGCTCGGTGTGAAAGATTTCTGGGAGCATCAGGTGCGCTGGGCGCGCACGGTGAGGTTGGTGCGGCCCGCTTCGTTTTTTGGATTGATCGTTACGCATGGGCTGCCTTGGGCCGTTGCGGCAGCATTAGTAGCACCGAATGCATGGATTTCCTGCGGGTACCTGCTGGGATATTTGGCATTGAGACTTGCGATGGCCTGGACCGTGGGCGTCTGGGGAGTTGGTGACGAGGTGTTGCGGCGAAAGCTATGGCTGGTGCCGCTGCGCGATGCGGTTCATTTTGTGGTCTGGTTGGGCGGGTTTGCGTCAAATCGGGTGAAGTGGGGCGGAGTGGAATACGAAATTCGCGAGGGAAAGATGATTGTGCTGGACTAAAAGTGCCGAGTGCTTCACCCTCCGCTTGAAGAACTCGGGGCAAGCCGGCGCGTGGAACATTCGCAGCCAGGAGCAGAGATGGCTATGCCAGAAGTAAAAGCTTTTCACAAACTGATCAAGCCGTACGTGGTCACGTCAGGCAGAGATTTCCGGCTCAAAGATCATGATCCGAGGGACACTCACGGCCTCAAGTCCGAGGACAAACCGGAAGCCAAGAAGTTGCTTGAGGAGGGAGTGCAGCTTCTCAGCGAGAGGCAGGATGTCCTTTACGCGCAAAGCAATTGGGGACTGTTATTGCTTTTTCAGGGAATGGACGCAGCGGGGAAGGACGGGACGATCAAGCATGTGATGTCCGGCGTGAATCCGCAGGGTGTGGACGTGCATTCCTTCAAGTCGCCCTCGAATGAAGAGCTGGCGCATGACTTCCTGTGGCGCACCAGTCGGTGCTTGCCGCCTCGAGGCAAAATCGGAATCTTTAACCGATCCCCCTACGAAGAAGTGCTGGTGGTGCGCGTGCATCCCGAACTATTGGAAAAACAGCGGATACCTGACTCTCTTCGGGGCGATCACTTCTGGAAGGGGCGGTTTGAGGACATCACTGCGATCGAACGGTACCTGACCCGCAACGGGTTCATGATTCTCAAATTCTTTCTGAACGTTTCCAAGAAGGAACAAAAGCGGCGTTTTGTGGAGCGGCTGGACAATAAGAAGAAGAACTGGAAATTCTCAACGGCCGACGTGAAGGAGCGGAAATACTGGGATGAGTACCAGGATGCCTACGAAAAAATGATTCGCAATACTGCGACCGAATTTGCGCCATGGGTGATTGTGCCGGCGGATAACAAGTGGTTCAGCCGACTGCTGGTAGTCGCCACGATTGTGGATGCATTGGACAGCCTGAACTTGGAGTACCCGAAGCTCACGGCCGTGCAACTCGCGGAATTGAAGGAAGCGCGTAGACAACTCGAAAAAGAGTAGCAGTGGAACGCGGGTCAGATGGTAGCTGCTGCGGCAGCCTGGCTTAATTCCTCGGTTGGCCGGCCGGATTGTCCGGCGATCCTGGGTCCGGAATGACTCTCAGGCGCTGCAAACCCAAACTGTGAAAAACGGTTGGCCAATAGTTCTTAAACATATTTCCCGCAAATCTCCAGGCCAGGTCGGTGCCGATGCGTTCCCCCGTTTTTGCCCCGGTCTGCTCGGCTTTCGGCAGGTAGTCGTTCGATAAAGCTTCGGTTGCCACGGGACCCAGCAGGCCTGAGGCATTGAAAACACTTCTGCCGGAATCCGTGCGAGTGACGGCGAGACGCTTGAAGGAGTATTTCACACTGCCCCAGAGAGTGGGGTGGATTTGAGGGAAAAAACGCGGGTCTTGGCGCATGATGGACGCGAACAGAAAACTGGTGAAAAAACTGTCCGAGGAAGCCCGTGCCATGCACTCTCCAAAGCGACTGCCATAGGCATCCCAACCCTGGCCATAGCCAGGGGGGACATTGCGAGCCTGGTCGAATGCGGAACTGATCGTGGCCGCGATAACGTAGGGCGGAGAAATGCTCTGATTTACAAAGAGCTCGAATTTTCTACCCACGGACAAGGGGCCCGGGTTGGTGGCGATGTCCGGGAAGACAATCGATTTGTTCGAGACGTAGCCTACCAACTTAGAAGACGATCCCGCGGGCGAATTCCGAGCCCCCTGTTGCTTGGGCTGCGGCGATTCCGGCAGGGAAGTCGTACCACTGCCCGCACCCGCGGGGTTTTGCGCATTCACTGCCGTCGTTGAGGAAAGAGCAATGCCCACCACCAGCCATCGAGAAACTCGCAAGCTGGGACTAACGAGGCTCTGACGGATGTTCATAATTGCTTCCCCTCTTCCCCGGCGAGTGTTCGCCCCGCGAGGGATACGTACACAGGAAGGACCTGCTCCGCTTTAGATGCCATCTACCGAGGGTCGAGGTTCAAAAACTTTGTTTGCTCAGCATCGCCTAGACGTGACTGCGGTCGAGAAAGGCAGAACGCGGCGTGTGCGGGGAAAATATCACGGCAGAAGCGTTCCCGCAATCAGCTTTTGGCGGCGGGCAGGCCTCGGAACAGGCTAAAGGTGCCGACGATGCGAATTGGCTCAAGTTGACGGAGAATGGAGTCCCGTTCTACTCTAGTAAGGTTGAAGTGCGGTTGCGAATCCATTCCTTGCTGCTGCAACTTCCCGCAGTTCTCCCCTCGGCTGGGAGGTCGTCCAATTGGTAGGACTCCAGACTCTGGATCTGGCTATCCTGGTTCGAGTCCAGGCCTCCCAGCCAAATTTCAGAAGATGGAACGAAGGCTTGCCCCAAAACGCAGGTTTTCTCTGCCTGGGGGCTAAATCGAGTGCGGTGCTTTCGGGGGAATCTTAATTCTTTGATGATTTGACGATCACTTCCGCTTTGTGCTCTTCTTCGTTTGCTTGTTCGGGATGGCCGGTGCGCTTATAAATCGCGGCCATGCGTTGATGCGGTTCCGGGGAAGAGGGGGCGAGTGCGGCGGCTTCCTGCAGATAGCGGAGCGCTTCGGCGTCCGCTGCGGCTTCCTCCGACCGCCTTGCCAGCTCAATTGTGGACTGATAAAGCAAGGCCGTTGTGTTCGTGTCCTGGGAGTTGAGTTGGTGCGCGTGATGAAGCGCTTGATAGGCGGGAAGCAGCTCATCCACGTTAAACAGGACCGCACCATAGAGCGCATTCAGAGAGAACAGATCGGGCCAACGCTGAACGGCTCCCTCCAGAGGAACGCGGGCATCTTCGAAGCGCTTTAGTTTGAAGTAGGTGAACGCCAGGTTGTACTGCATCTGTGGGGACTGGGGAGCCAACTCGGCAGCTCTCTGGAGCGGTTTCAACGCCTTCTCGAGATCTCCGTGCCGTCCATAGAGGATCCCCAGAGCAGTGAGCTTTTCCGCGTCGTTTGGGTCGTAAAGTTGTTCGCAGGTGGCGGCGGCCTTTTCACTTGGGCCGCGGTCCAACTCCTGAGCACAATCGAACTTCAATTGGCTTAGCGCGTCACTCCGCGCCTTCTTTTCCTTGGATTGGCGGAAGGCTTGGTCCGCCTCTCTTTGTCGGCCCTCTTTCCGATACAAGGTCGCGAGTTCGTATTCAGCGCGCGAGTCGTCTGCGTTCAATTCAATGGCCTTTTTCAGCCACTTTTCGGCGTCTGGGTTTAAACCCTGTTTCAAATAGGCAAGACCCAGATAGAACGCCGTATCCGGAAAAGGCGGGCGGAGACTGGCCTTATTCAGGTTCTGGATCGCGCCTGAGAAATTGCCCTCGTCGAGGTCAAGTCTGCCCAGGTAATACCAGATGCCTGGCTGTTCTCCGGCCGCCTTGCGTACAATTTCAAATTCGCGGCGCGACTCGACGGATTTGTGCTGCTCGAAGAGCGAAACCGCCAGGGGGAATCGCGCCCGCATGACCAGCCCGGGGTCGATCGCCAGTGCCGCTCGGAACTCTTTTTCGGCGGCTTCATATTGCTCTTGTTTCAATGCTTCGTAGCCATTCCCGAGGTGCAGCTCCAAAGAGTCGTTGCTAGGAGCTCTCCGGGAGCCGCCGCTCTGCGCCGCAGTCCGCCACCACGGAGAACTCCCCGCGAGCAAGAAAACCAACAAGAGGAAGCTCCATCGCCAAGTTCGCAGCATTGTCATTTCGGTTCAAATACTTCGCAGGGTCAAGTGAAAGATTATCATAGCCAGCTTCCGCACTCCGGACAGAGGGTGGGCGCAAACTTGACGCGTCCTGACCCCAGTGCTAAATTGCCGGTTCCACAGAGGAATACCGGGGAGCGTTTGTCTGCGCAGGTCTTGGAAGAAAAGCCGTTCCGTCGATCTTAGCCGCCGCAAATTCCTTCAATATTGTCAGGGAGCCTCGCTGGCCTTCTTGCCGGCGGGGATTCCGTTTCGATCCTTTTTCTCTTTTGTTTCACAAGGGGAGCCTGCCGGCCCAGGAGAGCTGCAACTCCACCCGGAATATCGATTGAAACGAGGAATTGAAGCGATACTGAGGAAAGTCCCGGCAGGGTTCGACGAATTCGTCACGGAGAAATATCAGGATCGGATCGCAGCGATTCTCACAGAGTGGAGTTCGCAATTGCTGCGGTCGCCTCAGGAGACAGCCGCATTGAGCAAGGTCATGGCCGCCGGCTTTCTCGGCAACTCGTTGAAAGCTGGCCGATTGAAGACAATCAACGATTCCGCGCCGCTCAAAGTCTGGCAGGTCCGATATCCGCAAGAACCTACCCTTGGAACCGAAATGTTTTTTTCAGAGTTGGGCTCCTCCATGGAAGGTTTTGCGAAACTCATGACTGCGGAATTTCAGGTGATTCGTATCCACGCTGAGTCTTCTCCGTCCACTGCAAGCGGAGAAGCGACGTCGCTTGTGACACTTGTCCGCTTCGAGCTGGTAGGCACCGGCCTGGGCTTTCACCTCGAGCAACGCATTGGGCACTGGGAACTTCGCTGGGAGGTGCTCCCTTCCGGCGAGATGCGGCTGCAGAAATGGCGGGCTCTTAACGAGGAGCGAGGGCGCGCTTCGGCTCCTGTTTTTCAGGAAATTACTCGCCAGGTGTTTGGCGGTAATCCTTCCTACGCTTCCCAATTGGTTTATGGCACAGACCACTGGCGAACCGTCCTCGATGGCGCTAGTGGCATCGATATATACGGGCACAACGGAATTGCCGTGGGGGATCTTGACGCGGACGGCCTCGACGACCTGTACATCTGTCAGCCCGCCGGACTTCCCAACCGGCTTTTTCGGAATCGCGGCGGTGGCACTTTTGAAGATATAACGGACTCGTCGGGACTCGGCATTTTGGAGAATACGGCCTGCGCGTTGTTCGCCGATATCGATAACGACGGCCGTCAGGATCTGATCGTCGTCCGTTCCGAAGGCCCGCTCCTGTTCCTCAATCAAGGAGGTGGAAAATTTCGCCGGAAGCCGGACGCCTTCCAGTTTGCCAATCCTCCTCAAGGAACCTTCACCGGCGCCGCCATTGCGGACTATGATCGCGACGGCTGGCTGGACATCTATTTCTGCCTTTACGCCTACTACCAGGGCACGGATCAATACCGCTATCCCATGCCGTATTACGCGGCGGAGAATGGCCCACCGAATTTCATGATGCGCAACAACCGGGATGGATCCTTTCACGACGTCACGAAAGAATGCGGCCTAGATCAAAATAACACCCGCTTCAGTTTTTGTTGCAGTTGGGGTGACTACAACGGCGACCTCTGGCCAGACCTGTATGTAGTGAACGATTTCGGGCGAAAAAATCTTTACCGGAACAACGGCGACGGCACCTTTACGGATGTAGCCCGCGAAGCCGGAGTGGAGGATGTTGGAGCCGGGATGAGCGTTGCCTGGCTTGATTTTGACAATGATGGCCGGGAGGATCTCTACGTCGCAGATATGTGGACGGCCGCGGGTATTCGCATTTCGGAGCAGGAGATTTTTCAGAAAGGTATCGACCAAAAGATCCGGGCTCTCTATGAAAAACACGCCATGGGAAATTGTCTGTTCCGAAACCTGGGCCAGCGTTTTGAAGATATTGGAGCGCCCTCCGGAACAACAATGGGGCGGTGGTCCTGGTCGAGCGACGCATGGGATTTCAATCACGACGGCTACGCGGACATTTATATTGCCAACGGAATGGTTTCGGGAAGCAGACGGGAGGACCTGAACAGTTTTTTCTGGCGCCAGGTAGTGGCCAATTCACCGAATGAATCCAGGCCAAGTCACGAGTACGAACAAGGCTGGAACGCCATCAACGAGTTGATTCGTGCCGACCGCACCTGGAGCGGCTTCGAGCGAAATGTGTTTTATCTCAACAATCGTGATGGAACTTTTTCCGATGTCTCAGGGATTATTGGACTGGACTTTTCGGAAGACAGCCGGACGTTTGCCCTTGGCGATTTCGATCAGGATGGCCGGTTGGAAGTCGCATTGAAGAATCGGAGCAGCCCGCAATTGCGATACTTGAAAAATGTGTTGCCTGATCTGCCCTCGGCAATCTCTTTTCGACTTTCCGGGAAGAAGAGCAATCGCGACGCGGTTGGAGCGAGGATCACGGTGGAGACGGAGTCGGGCCGCCAGAGCCGGATCCTCCGGATTGGAGCCGGGTTTCTTACGCAACACACGAAAGAGATGCATTTCGGCTTGGGAGCTGCAAAGTCATCCGTGCAAGCCACAATTCAGTGGCCCAGCGGGCTCTCGCAGAAGTTGCGCGACCTGCCGCTCAATCACCGGATCTGGGTGGAGGAAGGACTGCCGCCATCGCGTGTGGAGCCATTCGCCAAGTCCACGAGGTTGCCGGCAATCGCGACAGCCCCTGTCCCTCTGGAAGGTATGGAGCAACCCGTGGAAACTTGGCTGCTTGTGCCGGTTCTTGCTCCCGATTTTTCCCTTCCAGATATTGCCGGAAATGCCGAGACACTTTCCGCCCGCCGCGGCAAAACAGTGCTTCTCCATTTCTGGTCCGCATCCTTGGCAGGCTCCGAGAGGGATCTGCGAGAATTTGAGAGGCTGAATGAAGTCTGGGCGCGAGAGGGCCTGCAGCTTCTTACGATCAATGTCGATGCCGCGCAGGGAGAAATTGGGAGCCAGGCGCAAGTGCTCCCCGCGCACCGCTCCTTCCCGGTTCTTAAGGCCTCCCAGGCTGTCATCGCTACTTACAACCTGCTGTACCGTCAATTGTTTGACAGGCATCGTGACATGAGTGTTCCCCTCTCGTTTCTGATTGATCCGACGGGGAACATCGTCAAGATTTACCGGGGACTGGTTTTGAAGGAACAGATCGAGGCTGATTTCCGAAGCTATCCCGCGCAACGATTCGGAAAGATTGGCCAAAGCGCTTCCTTTTGCGGGTGTGAGCGAGTCCTATGAATTCGAGCGAAATTATCTTTCGCTCGGGTTCGTCTATTTCGAACGCGGCTATTTTGAACAGGCGGAAGCCTTTTTCGGGCAGGCCCTAAAGAACGACCCGAAGAGCGCCGAAGCAATCTACGGGCTTGGCAGCGCCTATTTACAGCAGGAAAAAGCAAATGAGGCTCGCGAATGCTTTCAGCGTGCTCTGCAACTTCACGCCAGCTATCCTGGTACACCGCCCAACGCCTGGAACAACCTTGGGATTCTCGCCGCGCGCGAGGGCAACACCGACCTGGCGATCCAGGATTTTCAGCGGGCGCTGCAGATCGATTCGGAACACTCTATCGCATTACAGAACCTCGGCAGCGCGTACCTGCAGAAGAAGGACTGGCCCATGGCCAAGCGCATGCTCGAGCATGCCCTGGCCTTGAATCCCGATGATCCGGAGGCAAATTACAGCCTGGGAATGGTCTATGCGCAGCAGAATGACACCGAGCGTGCGTACGATTATTTGCAAAGGGCGCTTGCTTCGCGTCCCACATATCCGGAAGCGCTCAACAATCTTGGGATTCTTTATCTGCGCACACGGCGCCCGGAGGAAGCGACACGCAGTTTTGAAGAGTCAATCCGCGTGGCGCCGGCGTATGACCAGGCCTATTTGAACCTTGCGCGCGTCTATGCCATCGAGGGCAGCAAGGAAAAAGCAAAAGCCGTGCTTCTGCAACTCCTGAAACAGCATCCGGATCATGCGCAGGCCAAGGAAGAATTGAAGCAGTTGGAGCAGTAGTGCTCGAAGGACCCCACGTGCGACACGCTTTGAGGCTCAGCGCGAGCAGGCCCGCGGGGCACGCGGCGCTGCCGATTGCGCGGGGATTGTTCCACCGCTAAAATGAATCTTCGGAACCGCACTGCCATTTTTCTATCGCATGAGCACAGCTTCAGCCAAATCGTTTCGGATCATCAGCGTCCTGTCAGTGCTACTCACGCTCTTGACGCCTTGGCTTCAGGGGCAGACAGCGAGCCAGGAAGGCCTCCCCGTGGTGGAGGGGAGCGTGCACGACTCCAAAGACCGTCCAATTGCAGGTGTTGCGGTGTCCCTCGAAAATGCTGAGCACGGCTACACAGCCGTTTGCACCACGGATGCTCAGGGACGATTCCGCTTTGAAGCAGCAATAGGAACTTATACTGTGCGCGCGAAGCGGGAAGGCTACAAGGAAGGCCGGGAAGGGCCCTTCGTCCTCCGCGCGCGGGAAACAAAGTCGATTACATTGCTCCTCGCGAACGCGGCTAGCGTGGCGAAGGACGCATCCAGCGCTATCGAATTTTCGGACGAACCAGTTTTTACCGTGGCGGGCGTTACCGACACGACCGCACTCGGTGGCCATGGGTCTGGCCAGATTTTGCCGAGCACGAATGCCCTAGCGAAGGACACAGCTTCCTTGGCCCGAGAGGGAACCAGCTCGCTTAGCGCTGCTCCGCACGATCCCGAACACGATGGACCCTCTATAGAACTCTCGATTCGAGCCGCGCTTGCCCGCGAAGACACGGCGGACCTGCACGCCCAGTTGGCGGAAATCGAAGAGAGTGAGGGGCGTCCCCTTGAGGCCGTCAAGGACTACCAACGCGCGGCAGAGTTACAGCCAACCGAACCTCACTTCTTCGCCTGGGGGGCGGAACTGTTGCTGCATCACGCCCCGGAACCCGCTATCGAAGTTTTCACCAAGGGTCGCCGGCTCTATCCGCAATCCACTCGCATGTTGTTGGGGCTGGGCGCGGCCAGGTTCGCGGAAGGTTCCAAGGAGCAGGCGGAGCAGCTCATCATGGAGGCTTGCGACCTGAACCCCCCGGATGTTACGCCCTATCTTTTCCTGGGCAGGCTGCAAGTTACCGAAAAGATCGAGCCGGCGGGATGGACAGACAGATTGAAGCGATTCGTCAGCATTCATCCGGAGAGTGCCATTGCGCATTACCTCTACGCCGTCGCGCTCACCAAGCAGGATCGGAACCAGGAAAACCTTGATGCGGCGGTATCAGAGCTGAAAACCGCGATTGGACTCGATCCCCACCTTGGCAATGGCTATTTGCAACTCGGCATTCTCCTTTTTGAGCGGGAGGATTTTCCGGGTGCGATCTCCGCGCTTCAGAAAGCGATCGAGAACACGGCGCTCCCCGATGAAGCTCATTACCACCTCGCGCAAGTCTACCGGCGTGTGGGAGAGGCAGAGAAAGCCAGCAAGGAAATCGAGTCGTTCAAGAAAATCTCGGCGGAAAAGAAAGAAGAAGCCGAACGCGAGCGGCATGAGATTCCGCAATTTGTCTATACCCTGCGAAGCTCGAGTTCCTCGTCGCCACCCGTTTCTGTCCCTCACTGAACGGATCGCATTTGCATCGCTCCGAAAAACGACCGCCCCACCGAGGCTCCGGTGGGGCGGGGAGTGCAAGGTTGAGCCTGACCGCTTGCGAGCGAACTCTAGAACGTGAGCTTTAGCCCGAACTGAATGACGCGCGGGTTGTTCACGGTTCCGGGAATTCGCCCAAATAA
Source organism: Candidatus Acidiferrales bacterium (assembly GCA_963734105.1). Taxonomy (GTDB): domain Bacteria; phylum Acidobacteriota; class Terriglobia; order Acidiferrales; family UBA7541; genus Acidiferrum. The sequence goes on from CAVTFW010000005.1 coordinate 122,885, forward strand.
GGATGAGTTGATGTCCGCACCTGTCTCGCCGCCAAACGCGGAAGGGGTATCGAATTGCGCATGGTTGAACAGGTTGAAGAATTCCGCCCGGAAATCCAGCCCCATGTTTTCCCACGGCAGCGCAAACCGCTTGATGAGCGAAAAGTCGGTGTTCACGAAGTCCGGCCCTGAGATCGGGGCTCGACTGGTGGTTCCTAGTTGACCCGCCGGGGGGGCTGCAAAAGCACAGGGATTAAAGTAGTACCCAGTGGACTTTCCTAGTGAACTAGGGCCTACACAGCTAGGATTTGCAGACACTGTGCCTGGCGCGAATGGGTTGCCCACTTTATCGACGCGGCCGGCGGGGAATCCGGTTCCAATATTTGTCAAGCTGGCTCCGGAACCGGGAGCGCTATCCAGAACGAATATCGGAAACCCGGATGTGATCTTTTCGATGAGGGTTACCTGCCACCCTCCGAGAAGCGTGTTGGTCACGCCGTTCCAATCGTTGCCGAACTTCTTGCCTTTACCGAATGGCAAATCATAGATGACGCTGGCGGTGAAATTGTTGTTCAAGTTGATCTGGGATAAAGCCCAATCCAACTTCCCCCAATTCGGCAGCGGAAAGTCGGGTGCTCCAATCGGGGTACTCAGACCGTCGGAATAGCCCGAATCATAAGTCCGAGAATACGTGTAGCCAATCAAAGCGTAGATCCCATACTTCGGGCTCTTGGTCTCCGCCTTGAGCTGTAGTGAATTGTAATGCGCTCTTCCGAAATCATTGATACTGTAAATGTTGCCGAAGGGGTATGGCGTAGGGAAATACGCCCCTGCAGGACCGCAGCCCAACGTGTAGCCGGGCACGACGTCAGCAGGATCAGGGCTACCGGCACAAGCCAACGGCGCTCCCGTGTTGATGTTGTTTCCAAAGTTGAGAATATGATCTGAACGCGATCCCGCGTAGCCAGCCGTTAGCAAGATTTGACCTGGCAATTGCCGCTCGACGTTCACGTTGAACTGTTGCACCATGCCCTGTTTCAGGTTGGTGTCTTCGGTGTTGAATGCGCCAGCAAAGGTTGTGGGCGTAACCGGGTGCGTAAAAATCGGGAATCCAGCCTGAAACGCCCGTGCTATACGGAGTGGGCGCAAAGGTGCTGGTCACCCCCCGTTGGATTCCGCGGCGAAGGGCGGATTCTGCCACAGGCCCTGAGCACCCATACTCCAGGCAGAGTCGTGGAAAATCGCATATCCAGCGCGAACTACCATTTTGTCGCTACCAAGTACTTTCCAGGCCAGACCGATGCGGGGTTCAAGGGCAGTCCAATCCATTTGAATCCCAGCACCCGACCCAACTCTCGTACAGGGTTGCAATGCTGCCGTGCAACCATTACCGGGAATCAGCCACTGATAACCCGTTGCATTGGGAATAAAATCCGCCATCCGGTTCGCTGCCTCCGAGATAGGCGTGGTGATCGCCCAAGCCAGACCGAGATTCAGGGTCAAATCTCTGTTGAACCGCCAATCGTCCTGAACAAACGGGCGGAAAAGTTTCCAACGCCGCCCGGTAATGTCCCCGTTGAAGTTCTGATCGTGAGTATATCCGTCGGCGAAGCCCGTCAGAATGTTCGCGGACGCGTCGCCCGTCGCAAAGCCGCCATCGAACCAGAACCCGTCTTGGAAGCCTTCGGCCCGCACATTCATTTGATTAATGCGAATCCCGCCTCCTACCTTGATGTCGTGCTTGCCACGAATTATGTCGAAGGTGTCATTGATGGTAAAGATGTCCGTGCCGCCCTGAAAGGGGGAATAGCCCCTGTCTCCCAGCGACCAGTAGCCGATCACATCTATGGAAGTCAACCCACAACTGCTTCCGTGGCAGACCGTACCCCCAAGAGGGCCGCATCCCAGGTTGGCGCCGGGGATGCCAAGTTTGCTCGATTCGCAGGTACTGGTTCCTTGAGAGGTGATGTAGTCGAAAATCCGGTTATAGCCGAAGCTGAACTGGTTTACTGTTGTCGGGGTAAAGACGTGCGTTTCTCCAATGGCCACGTTTCGCGCATGGTTGATAATGCCCTGATTGCTGGCGAAGGCATTAGGCTCAGCGAACGCAGGCGGCGAAGCGCCTCCAGGCACGAAGGATGTGGCTTGATCGTAGCTGAAGCGTGCAAAAAGGGAATCCGCGGCAGAGAAATTGTTGTCCAATCGAATGTCGAACTTTGTTTCGTCCAGCTTCCGCACGGGTTCCGTGATGAAGTTGGCTCCGTTGACATCGTATCCGGGAGTTGGCTGGGGATAGAGGGCAATCAACTTTGCGCCAACCGTGGGTGAACCATCGGGATTGGTAAAGAATTGCGTGGGAATCTTGTTGCAGGTGGCGCCGCCCGCAGCTGGAGTCTGGCTGCCGTTCGCATTGGGCGTCACGGGGTTACCGGTCGAATCGCACTGGAAATCGGCACCCGTATATGGATTGAAAATAGTTGTGGCGTTGGGTTGGCCGAGGGCGTTGTTGGTGTAATCGCCCAACCGCTGGGCGTCGCTCGGAACTAAGCCGGTAAAAGTCGTGCCATGTCGCTGATCTTTTTGCTCGCCATCGAGAAAAAAGAAAGTCTTATTCTTGCGAATCGGCCCGCCGATGCCACCGCCGTACTGATTCAGATTGAATTTTTCCGTTGAAGTCGCGAAGAAGCTTTTTGCGTCCAAATCGGTATTCCGCAAGAACTCGTACAGGGTGCCGTGGAAATCGTTGCTCCCCGACTTTGTCGTCAGCAAGACAGTCGGTCCTGCCCGAGTGCCGTACTCCGCAGAGTAGTTATAGGTGAGAACCTTGAACTCCTGAATCGAGTCAATAGAAGACAAGATGCTGATTCCGCCGGAGGTCAACTCGTTGTTGTCGACGCCGTCGATTAGCCAGTCCGTGCTGTTGGCACGGGAACCGCCGACGGAGAGGGAGAAGGGACCGCGCGCGGCCACTTCGCTGCTGGCATTGCTGGTAAAAAAACTCCCACCACTGGTCTCCTGCGTAGTGCCGGGCGTAAGCGTCGCGAGCTGCACGAAATCGCGGCCGTTCAGCGGGAGTTGCGCGACTTGCTGGGAGGTGATGACCTGGCCAAGGGAAGGATTGGCGGTCTCCACGGCCACTTCGTTGGCGACAACTTCCACGGTGGAACTCACACTGGCGAGTGCCAGAGTGAAATCGAGTTCACGCTGTTCATCCACCTGGAGCTTTACATCCTTGGTCTCGGCTTTCTGGAAGCCCTTGAATTCCACGCGGATGGTATAGAGGGAGACAGGCAGAAGATTGATGATGTAGTGGCCAAGATCATCGGTATTGCCTTGGCGAGTTGCACCAGTACTTTGCGAGATGACCGTGACGGAAGCCCCGGAAATCGCAGAACCCGATTTATCGGTAACCGTGCCCTGTATACTGCCGTTGGATTGAGCAGACGCAGGCCGTCCGCAGCAGAGCGCGACGATGCAGACTACGACCACAAAAAGAATTCGCTTACACATTTCCCTCACCCCTCTCAGCATCCCCAACAAACAAAACTCCTAAATCAAAGCCAAATAAAAGAGCGAAGCGCTACCCCTTTGCACCGGGAAGCACCCCCATCCCAAACAAACGATGAAAACAGGAGATGGCGACCTTCGGACTCTCCGTCTTACAAGCACCCCAATGCAGGAATCAGGCATTGATTCCCGGCAAAAACATGAGGGAAAATTACTTCTCCCCGGAGGCTGTGTCAAGCGGTTGTTTGAGGAAACCTGTGCAAGACTTTGAATGAGAAGGATTTGGGTTTTCGGAGCAACGGCCACGTCGCTGTTCGCGGGATGCGGGCGAGCCGAAGGAAAAATCTCGCGCATCCGTTTGGGTGTAAGCACACTCCAATATTCAGACTTTGATGGTTTGTTGAGAGCCGAGAGGGGGCAAGTTTGGGTACACTCTAGGGGTCGGTGCCTCACTGCGGGAATCCAAGTTGCTCTATGCAAAGAAAGGCTCGGAAATGAACGTGCTCGCGATCGATGTCGGGGGAACGCACGTAAAGGTGCTGTTGAGCGGTGAGGACACGCCGCGGAAATTCGAATCCGGGCCAAAGCTTACCGCGGCAGAGATGGTCACCGGCGTTAAGCAGATTACGCGAGACTGGAAATTTGAAGCCGTGTCGATCGGTTACCCCGGCCCAGCGCTGCGCAATCGGCCGCTCGTGGAACCCCATAACCTGGGTAGAGGCTGGGTGGGATTCCATTTCGACAGGGCTTTTGGGTGCCCCGTCAAATTGATAAACGATGCGGCCATGCAGGCTCTGGGAAGTTACAAGAAGGGGCGAATGCTATTTTTGGGATTAGGCACGGGATTGGGGACGGCGCTGGTCGTGGATGGTCATGTGGAACCGATGGAGCTTGGGCACCTTCCTTACAAAAAGGGAACCTACGAGGACTACGTGGGACTTCGCGGTTTGGAGAAATGGGGCAAGAAAAAGTGGCGTAAGCAAGTGGTCGATGTGGTGGAGAGCCTGTCGAAGGCTCTCGAACCGGACGAAGTTGTTCTTGGGGGAGGGAACGTCAAGAAGCTGAAAGAGTTGCCTCCACATTGCCGGGCCGGCGACAATTTTAATGCCTTCCTCGGAGGCTTTCGATTGTGGAGCTCGACGGATGGACAAAACCTCCCGGCCGCGAAGCAGCCTCGATCTCGATAGATTCTCAAAACGAAAAGGAGTCTGATCATGGCAGCGAGCACAAAACTTACGCAAAAACCCTCCGCGGTCCAACCGCTGACCAAGCGGAAGGCCTGGGGCGCCCTGAAAGCCAACGCAAAAATAATTCAGGCCACGCATCTGCGAAAGCTCTTCGAGGACGATCCCAAGCGCGGTGAGCGTTTCGCTTTCGAGGCCGTGGGGATTTACTTCGACTATTCCAAGAACTTGATGACCGAGAAGACCATGAAGCTTCTGCTCGATCTTGCGCGGGAATCGGGGTTGCAGGCGCGCACGGAAGCCATGTTTCGCGGAGAAAAAATTAACATCACCGAAAATCGCGCCGTGCTGCATGTGGCTCTGCGCGCGCCAAGAAACGCCTCGATTCTTGTCGATGGAAAGAATGTTGTGCCGGAAGTCCACGCGGTTCTCGACAAAATGGCGGACTTTTGCAATCGCGTCCGGAGCGGAACTTGGAAGGGCCACACGGGAAAACGCATCCGCAATGTGATTAACGTCGGGATTGGCGGCTCGGATCTTGGCCCGGTCATGGCGTACGAAGCGCTGAAGCACTATAGCGAGCGCAGCATGAAGTTTCGCTTTGTCTCCAACGTGGACGGCACGGACTTCGCCGAAGCGGCGATTGACCTGGATCCCGCGGAAACACTTTTCATTATTTCCTCGAAAACGTTTACCACGCTCGAAACCATGACCAACGCTCATACCGCGCGGGATTGGGCGCTGAAGGGTCTTGGCGGTGACGAGAAGGCCGTGGCCAAACATTTCGTGGCGGTCTCCACGAATGCCGCGGAAGTGGCCAAGTTTGGCATCGACACTGCCAACATGTTTGGTTTCTGGGACTGGGTTGGCGGCCGCTATTCAATGGACTCCGCGATCGGCCTCTCCACCATGCTTGCCATTGGCCCGGAGAATTTCCAGGCCATGCTGGATGGGTTTCACCAGATGGATGAGCACTTCCGCACGGCCCCTCTGGAACGGAACATCCCTGCATTGCTCGGACTGCTCAATCTTTGGTACACGGATTTTTTCGACGCGCAGACGGTTGCGGTTCTGCCTTACGAGCAGTATCTGAAGCGGTTTCCCGCGTATCTGCAGCAATTGACGATGGAGAGCAACGGCAAGCACGTGACCCTGGATGGAACGAAGGTCAACTACGTAACGGGCCCGATCTACTGGGGCGAGCCGGGCACGAACGGCCAGCATTCCTTCTATCAATTGATCCATCAGGGGACGCGGCTGATTCCGTGCGACTTTATCGCGTTTGCCAAGGCTCTCAACCCGCTTGGGCGGCACCACGACATGCTGATGGCCAACGTCTGCGCGCAGAGCGAAGCGCTGGCATTCGGGAAAACTCCGGCGCAGGTGAAGGCCGAGGGCACGCCGGACTGGCTTGTGCCGCACCGCGTTTTTGAAGGTAATCGCCCGTCAAACACAATTTTGTTAGAGAGATTGACGCCGGAAGCTCTGGGCAAGCTGGTCGCGCTCTATGAACACGCCGTGTTCACGCAAGGCACCATCTGGCACATCGATTCCTTCGACCAGTGGGGAGTGGAGCTGGGCAAGGTACTAGCGCAGCGCATCATTCCGGAACTGGAGAACAAGACGGAGCCGCCGCTCAAGCACGACAGCTCGACGAATGGGGTAATTCGCCGCTACCGCAAACTCAAAGACTCCTGAGAGGAGTCTACTGCTTCAGCGAGGCTTCTACTTTCTTTCCGTATTCCTTTGCTTTCGCCATTGCCTTGGCTTCGTCCACGGTGAGAAGCTTGCCGTCCTTCAGCAACGTCTTGCCCGCCACGACCACGGTTTCGACCTCGCTGGCCTTCAACGCATAGACGATTTGGGAATAGACGTCGTACATGGGCACCGCGTTCGGTACGTCCAGATTTAGAATGACGAAGTCTGCTTTCTTGCCTACTTCGAGCGAACCAATTTCCTTTTCCATGTGCAGCGCTCGGGCGCCCTCGATGGTGGCCATTTCCAGCGCGCCCTTCGCTCCGAGCGCGCGTGGATCGACGCGATTGGTTTTCTGGAGCTTCGCGGCCAGGTCCATCTCTTCCATCATGTCCAGGTCGTTGTTGCTTCCCGCGGGGCCATCCGTTCCGAGGCCCACGCGCATGCCGGCGGCTCTTTCATCGACAACGGGAGCCACGCCGCTGGCGAGCATCATGTTGCTCGAAGGATTGTGAACACAGCCCACCTGCCGGTCCGCCAGAATTTTCATGTCCGTGTAATCCACCCAGATGCAGTGCGCCGCCAGGACGTCCGGGCCGAGCACGTCGATGCGCTCGAGGTATTGCACCGGGGTCGCGCCGTTTTTCTCCAGGCTGTCCACATATTCCTTCCGCATTTCCGCTACGTGGATCAGGATTGGCGCGTGATATTTGTGCGCAAGTGCGGCCGCGTCCTTCAGCGTTTTTTCGGAACAGGTATAAATGGAATGGGGCGCCACGGCGGCATGAATGAGAGGATCGCCCTGCCACTTTTTGAGGAATTTCTCGCTGTAGGCAGCCATTTCGGCTTCGTTCTTATTGTCCGGGGCGGGGAAATCGATCCAGGTCTCGCCGAGAACTCCGCGCAGGCCAGCCGCTTTGGTTTCCTCGGCTTCGGCGTCCTCGAAATAGTACATGTCCGCGAAGGTCGTGGTGCCGCTGCGGATCATCTCCGCCAGGGCCAGCCGCGAGCCCCAGCGAACGTATTCTTCGGTGACGTTGCGGTCTTCCGCCGGAAAAATGTACTTGCGCAACCAGTCGTCCAGTGTCACGTCATCGATAAGGCCGCGCATCAAGACCATGGGAATGTGGGTGTGGCCGTTGATCAGGCCCGGCATCATCAATTTTCCGCTGGCGTCGATCTTTTGCTTCGCTTCGTACTTTGCCAGAATCTCCTTGCTCGGCCCGATGGCTACAATGGCATCCCCTTTGACTGCTAGCGCCCCCTCTTCGAACACGTGCCGTTCCCCATCCATGGTGATGATCGTTGCGCCGCTTACGATCAAGTCGGCTGCCTCTTTCTTGTCCCGTGCTCGTGCGCTATTAAGTGTGCACAGCAGCCCTATCGCTAGCAGCGCGGCGAAGATCAGTCTCTTTTTCATTTTCACTCCCTCTACAAGTTCGCGCTCCACACGGCCGCGGCTTGGCAGGATTCACAAGTTCGATGCATCAAACGGCTTCGGAAAGAGTTCGCGCATTCGAATAACTTCGACTTTCCCCTTAAGGTTGGACATCACCACCGGCACATCGCCGCAGAATTCCCAAATCAATTGCCTGCAAGCACCGCACGGAGGCGTCAACGCATCGGTGTCCGTCACTACGGCGATGGCATCGAACTTCCGTTCACCCTCGCTGATGGCCTTGAAGATGGCGACACGCTCCGCGCATACCGTCAATCCGTAGGTCGCATTTTCCACATTGCAGCCGCCGTAGATCTTCCCAGAGCTTGCTCGCAGCCCGGCGCCGACTTTGAAATTCGAGAACTTTGCGTGAGCGTTCTCCCGAGCCTGTCTTGCGGCCGCAATGAGTGGATCATATTCAGACACGACGTCCTCCAGAGGAAAAGTTCGCGAACCGGCAGTTACAGCGCGGTTGCGATATCCGGAATCACCGCCCGAAGAAGACCGATGAATTGTCCTTTGATGCGTTCCGCGGTCTCCAGCACCTCTTTGTGATCGAGCGGCTGATCGAGAACACCGGCGGCCGCGTTGGTTACGCAAGAGATTCCCAGAACACGAATGCCGCTGTGCCGCGCCGCGATCACTTCCGGCACAGTGGACATGCCAACCAAATCCGCGCCAATGCCGCGCAGATAGCGGATTTCGGCGGGAGTTTCATAACTTGGGCCTGCAAGCGCGGCATAGACTCCCTCGCCAAGATTGATTCCCAGGCGGCGGCCTTCGGCCAGCGTCAATTCGCGAAACTTCTTTTCGTAGGCCTTGCTCATGTCCGGAAAACGAGGTCCGAACTGTTCGTCGTTTGGCCCGGTGAGGGGATTTACGCCCTGAAGGTTGATGTGGTCACTAATTACGACGAGACGGCCCTGCGTAAATTCCTTATTGATTCCGCCCGCGGCGTTCGTCAGGACCGCGGCCTGCACGCCCATGCGCGCGAACACGCGCATGGGAAAGGCCACCTCCTGGGCGGAATATCCTTCGTAAAGGTGCACGCGCCCCTGCATGCCGACGACGTCCACGTTTTCGACCGAGCCGATGACCAGCTGTCCCGCGTGACCGATGGCGGTTGATCGTGGGAAATGGGGAATTGAGGCGTAGGGAATTCGCGTCGCGTTCGTGAATTCATCGGCGAACCCGCCCAGGCCAGAACCGAGAACCAGGGCAATCTTCGGCCGCAGCTTGGTCTTTCCCTGAATGAATTTTGCGGCTGCTTCCGCGCGCGCAAACTCCGTCGCGGACCGCGCCGCGGATTTCGCTTTCCACAACGGACTCATGAAAGGATTCCCACGATGCAGGCCGACATCAGGTTTGCCATGGTTCCCGCAAGCATGGCGCGAATGCCGAATTTGGCGAGCTGGCCGCGTTGCTCTGGGGCCAACGCTCCAATTCCTCCAATTTGAATGCCGATGGAACTGAAATTGGCAAAACCGCACAGGGCAAACGTCGCAATGGTGAACGTGCGCGGGTCGAGCGATCCCTTCATCTGCCCCAGCTTGGCAAACGCCACCAGTTCATTGATGGTCATTCGCGTCCCCAGAAGATTACCGATCACGGGCGCGTCTTTCCAAGGAATGCCAATCAGCCAGGCGATGGGCGCGAAAATCCAGCCGAAGAATTGCTCCAAGCTCTCCGGAAACCATCGAACGAGGTGATGAACGTCGCCGAAAAGGTAATCCACGAGCGCAAGAAGAGCGATGAAGGAGATCAACATGGCGGCTACGTTGATCGCGAGTTGCAGGCCGTCGGAAGTGCCGCGCGAGATCGCGCCAAGAAAGTTTGCGTCCTTTTCCATCGCCGGCATTTGCACTCTGCCAGCCGTTAACGGTTGCTCCGTTTCCGGCACCAGCATCTTGGCCATCAACAGCGTGCCCGGGGCCGTCATGATCACCGCGGTGAGGAGATGCTTGGCTTCCACACCGGAGGCAATGTACGCCGCCATGATGCCGCCGGAAACATGCGCCATGCCGCAAGTCATCACACACATCAGTTCGGACTTTGTGAGCTTGCTCAGGAATGGCCGGATCGTGAGCGGCGCCTCCGTCTGTCCCATGAAGATGCTTGCCGCGATATCCAGGGACTCCGCGCCGCTTGCGCCCATGACCCGGGTCATGACCCATGCGAAGGCCCGGATAAAGAGCTGCATCACGCCGATGTGATAGAGAAACGCGAAGACGGCGGCGATGAAGATGATGGTCGGCAGGACTTGAAAAGCGAAAATAAAACCGAACGAGGAGTGCTGCAGGCCCAGCCCACCGAAAACAAATTCTGAGCCAACAAATGCGAAGCTGAGCAGCTTGTTGACGACATCGCCCAAAAACTGAAAAATCCGGCGTCCTACTGCAAAATTGAGCACAAAGACGCCGAAGGCAAACTGCAGGCCCAGGCCCCAGAGGACGGTCCTTAACTGGATCGATTTCCTCGCCGTGGAAAAGAGATACGCGAGACCTACCAACACGACCATTCCCAGCAAACCTGTGAATCTGGCCATCCCGACTCCTTTTCTCCGTCGACGGCAGTTCTAATTGACCTGGGCCCACGAATCGTGTCGGGCTTCTTCGCTCGTAATTCCTCCAGGTGGCTATCCCCCGATGACGCGACGGATCAGCGGAGGCGTTGCCACCGGCCCATCGCTGAATTCAAAGGCTGCAGCTATCAAATTCTTTGCCTCCGCGAGTTTCGCATCGGAATTGTAGTGGATTGTGACCAGTTTTTCGCCCGCCTGCACCTTGTCGCCGACCCGCTTGTGGAACTCAAGGCCCACACCGGGATCGATGCGATCTTCTTTCTTTTCGCGACCTCCGCCCAACACGGCCAGGGCCACGCCGAAATCCCGGCAACGCGTAGCAGCGATGAAGGCGGACTTGGTGCTGGTGACGTGCGCCTGCGATTTTGCCGCCGGCAGCAGGGAAGGATCATCGATAATGCGCTCGTTCCCGCCCTGCAGGCGAATGCATTGACGGAAGCGCTCCAAAGCCTTGCCTGAGGCGATCATTTCTTCGGCAAGGCGCCGCCCTGCTTCCACCGATTTTGTACGCTCGCCGAGGTAGAACATCCAGGCGGAGAGCTCGAGGCTGAGTTCGCGCAGATCAGCAGGGCCCTTGCCTCGGAGCACGTCTATGGCTTCGATCACTTCGTTTGAGTGGCCTGCCATGCGGCCGAGCGGTTGGCCCATATCGGTGAGAAGCGCCACCGCTTTTTTCCCCGTGCGACGCGCCGTGTCCACCATCACTTCAGCGAGCCTCACGGCGTCTTCTTCCTTGGCCATGAACGCGCCGGAACCCGTTTTCACATCCAGCACTAGCGCATCGATTCCTTCGGCAAGCTTCTTGCTCATGATCGACGCGCAAATCAGGCCGATGTTCTCCACCGTTGAAGTGGCGTCGCGCAGGGCATAGATTTTCTTGTCTGCCGGGGCAATTTCCGCGGTTTGGCCGATGAGGCCCATGCCGCATTCCTGCAGCACGCGGCGAAAATCCGCCAGGCTCAGGGAGGTTTTGAATCCGGGAATCGCCTCGAGCTTGTCCAGCGTTCCGCCGGTGTGCCCGAGGCCGCGCCCGCTGATCATGGGAACGGCTAATCCACCGGCGGCGACGACCGGCGCAAGAACCAGCGAAGTCTTATCTCCGATCCCGCCGGTGGAGTGTTTGTCCACTTTTTTCATCGGCAGGTAGGAATGATCGACTACCTCGCCGGAATGCAGCATGGCTTCCGTGAGCGCGGCGGTCTCCGCTGGGCGCAGGCCGCGAATCCAAACCGCCATCAGCCACGCGGCCATTTGGTAATCGGGAATGTCGCCCCGCGTGTACCCGGCCACCAGAAAATCGATCTCTTCGCGGGTGTGTTTCCCGGAATCGCGTTTTTTGCGGATGAGGTCGACGGCGCGCATGCGATTGGAAATGATGTGCGAGACTAACATCCGCCGAAAGAGCCGTCAACGAAGCGCGGCGGAAGGAATTTCAATTCCAGTCTACTCGTTGATCTCGATACGCTTGCTCATTCTCGCTTGCTGGTATACTTTCGCGGCTCGCCCCTACAGAGGAGAAAGTATGCCCAGGTCGCCCCGCATTGCAGTTGTCGGCAGCGCTAACACGGATCTGACTACGTTTGGGGATGCTTTTCCCCGGCCGGGCGAAACCATTTTCGGCAAGAGCTTTGATCTCGGTTTTGGCGGCAAGGGCGCGAACCAGGCGGTGGCAGCGCGGCTCTGCGGAGCGGATGTTGCGATGGTGGCCAAGCTCGGCAACGACCTTTTCGGCGAAGCGACGGTGAAGAACTTTGCTTCGTTTGGCATCGACACGACGCATGTGCGCATCGTGGACGGAGTTTCCAGCGGAGTTGCGCCGATCTTTGTCGAGCCGAATGGGCAGAATCGCATCATTGTGGTGAAGGGCGCGAATGATACCTTGCTGCCTGCCGACGTGGATGCGGCCGCTACGACACTCCGCGGAGTTGACACCATCATTCTGCAATTCGAAATTCCGTTGGAGACGGTCTATTACACCGTGCAGTTCGCACGCAAACACAACATTCGATGCATTGTGAATCCCGCGCCCGCGCTGCCCGCCCATCTTGCCGAGTTGGCCGCAGCGGACTACTTCGTACCGAATGAAACGGAGGCGGAAGTGATTGCCGGGCTTCAGGTGCACTCGATCGAAGAAGCAAAGGCATGCGCCGCGGCCCTGCTGCAGAAGGGATTTCGCAAGGTGATTCTTACTTTGGGCGCGCGTGGTTCGTTGCTTGCCAGCCCGGAAGGGGCCGAGGTCGTCGCACCGTTTGCGGTTGTGCCCAAGGACACCACCGGGGCGGGGGACGCTTTTATTGGAAGTTTTTCCGTGTTCCTGGCGGAAGGAGTTACAGAAAAAGAGGCGCTGTTGCGCGCGAATTTGTACGCCGCGCTTTCGACCTTGCGGGTTGGCACGCAGAAATCCTTTCCAAAACGCGCTGAGTTTGAGGGCGAGTGGACACGCCGCAGCGGAAAGCCATAGCTTTTGCGCAGCCGGTTGCAGCGCAAGCAAATTTAAAGGAGCCACAATGTTCGTTTTGCAGAGTTATCCGTGGGCGGTCGTGTTCTGCGTGATCACGATGTTTTGCTGGGGTTCCTGGGCCAATACGCAGAAGCTGGCGCGCAAAGGCTGGCGGTTCGAGCTGTTCTACTGGGACTACACGATTGGGGTCCTGCTTTTGACGCTCGTCTTGGGCCTCACGCTCGGCAGCAACGGCACCGCAGGAAGGCCATTCCTGGCCGATTTCGCGCAGACTTCTCACTCCAGCATTTACTCCGCATTGCTGGGTGGCGCGATTTTTAATCTGGCCAACATTTTGCTTGTCGCAGCGATCGATATCGCGGGCATGGCGGTTGCGTTTCCGGTTGGCATCGGCATCGCATTGGTACTCGGAGTGGTGGTGAATTACGTTGCCGACCCGATCGGCAGTGCGACGCTGCTGTTTGCGGGCGTATTGCTAGTTGTCCTGGCGATCGTGTTGGATGCCGTCGCCTATCGCAAGATTCCGGGCACCGCCGCCGGTGTGAGCACCAAAGGACTGATACTTTCGGTTGCCTGCGGCATCACCATGGGCTTTTTCTACCGCTTCGTGGCTGCTTCGATGTATCCGAATTTCACGCACCCGGAACCCGGCAAGCTCGGCCCGTACGCTGCTGTGTTTGTTTTTGCGGTCGGGATTTTCCTCAGCAACTTTGTCCTGAACACATTGATGATGAAGAAACCGTTTGTGGGGACTCCAGTGACATATGGGGATTATTTCAAGGGCGGATTGGGCACGCATCTCACCGGCATCTTGGGTGGACTCATCTGGGGTGTGGGGATGTCTTTCAACATCATCGCGTCTGGCCGCGCCGGTTTTGCGATCTCCTACGGGCTGGGGCAGGGGGCAACCATGGTGGCGGCATTATGGGGCGTATTCATCTGGAAGGAGTTCCGGACTGCTCCGGCCGGAACATCCAAATTGATCGCCGCGATGTTTGGGTGCTTCCTGGTGGGACTTGCGCTGATCATTATGGCGCGCATGTCGTGATGCTCTGTGATCTCGTTTCAGATTCAGGGAGGATATTTTTGCAAGACACAATGCACTGGCCAAAGTCGATTGGAACTCCCGTACTTGATAGCGTGCGCTATGTGATAGAAACCTCGCGCGATGTTCAGACGAATTACGAAAAAATTGTCGAGGTCGCCTCGTGGATGGCGTACGAAGAGCTGCCCATGCCGGAGTTTACGCTGCCACTCGGAGTAGGCGAGGGCGACCCGAACGAGACGATCGATTTCATCCTTGTCGCGGACTCCATCGATACGGCCTTCACGGACTTCACGCGGCACGAAAAATTCCAGGTGGACTATGCGGGGAAGCACTGGTCGGATTCCGAGGCGGAATTCGCGTGTATCAAGCGGGCGCTGGAAACTGACGTGCCCTTTCTGGACGGAAAATATCTTGCGGGGGTTTCGCGCACGGAATTGAACAAAGTATTCGAGGGCAACATCGAAATGCCCATGCTTGATGAGAAGCTCGAGGTCCTGCACCAGGTCGGCAAGGTTCTGGCGGAGAACTACGATGGGCGCTTCCACAATTTCGTGCGCTCGTGTTCGCCGCGGCTGTATGACAACGGTAACGGGTTGGTCGATCGAATGGTGAAGGAATTTCCGCGATTCAATGATGTGAGCATGGTCGATGGCCACGAAATCAAATTCTACAAACTCGCGCAACTGGGTATCTGGATGCTCTACTCCACCATGCATCGTGCGGCGAAATTCCGTCTGGAGGATGTGGAGAAGATGACGGCTTTCGCGGATTACATTGTGCCCGTGGCACTGCGGCTACACGGGATCACCCGCTATTCCGAGCGGCTGGAGAATGCCATAAATTCGCACCAACTGATTCCGCGGGATTTTCGGTGGGAAATCGAGATTCGCGCGCACTGCATTTATGCCACCGCACTTCTGCGAGAGGAGATCAACAAGCTCCGGCCGGCAAATTTACAGGTGATCATTCCGCAGATCGACGCGCGGCTCTGGACGCATTTTCACACCACGACGTGGCCGCATCATTTGACGCGCACGATCATGTATTAGGATTTCCAACACAAAAAGGGAGAGGAATGTTCTTATGAGCTGGCTCGAACGATTCTGCATATTGGGCGTGCTGTTTGCCGTTTGTGCTTTGGGCGCGCTGGCCCAAGGGAAGCGCAAAGTGATCATCGATCAAGATGCGGCCGGCCCTGGAGGGACAGACATGCAATCCATCCTGGCACTGGTGAACTCGCCGGACACGGATGTGCTTGGCATCACGGTGCTGACCGGAGATGCGTGGCGCGATGAAGAGGTGCAGCACACTTTGCGGCTCATGGAAATCATTGGGCGCGCGGACATTCCCGTCGTGCCGGGCGCTGCATTTCCGCTGGTGAGCAGCAAGGAGTACATCGCGAAGTGGGAAATTCTTTACGGTAAGCTCGTTTACAAGGGTGCGTGGAACTTTGCCCACGGGCACGCCGTTCATGGCCCGTATGAGATCCCGCCGATGCCGGAAGGTAAGCCGGTGATCAAAGCGTCCACGGAAACAGCGGCGAACTTTTTGGTGCGTATGGTGCGGCAGTATCCGCACGAGGTAACCATTTACGCGGCGGGCCCGATGACCGACCTGGCGCTGGCGATTGCGCTGGATCCGCAGTTTCCGGAATTGAGCAAGGAACTGATTGTCATGGGAGGAAGCATCAATCCACAAACAGATGACCCTGAATTTGCGCTGTCGCCTTCGCACGAGTTCAATTTCTGGATGGATCCGGAAGCGTCGAGGGCGGTGCTGCACGCGCACTGGCCGCGGGTGGCGGTGACGACGGTGGACATTTCGGTGAAGACACGGATGGGCAAGGATCTGATCGAGCAGATTCGGAAAAGCCCGACACCGGCGGCGCAGTATGTGGCGAAATATGCGGAGGCAAATTTCCTGTGGGATGAGCTTGCGGCCGTGGCATGGCTGGACCCAAGCATTATTACGAAATGGAAGAAGCTGTATATGGACGTGAACGTGGATCACGGGCCGGGCTACGGTAATACGTTGGTTTGGGCGCCCGGGAACCAGCCGGACGCGGGCGAGATTCTGGTGGAGGTGCAGGACGACTTGGACAAGGAGAAATTTTACACGGAGTACGTGGAGCTGTTGACGCGGGCGACGCCAGGGGCGAAGAACGCGACGGGGAACTAGGAATTCCAAAATGGGAAACAGGAAAATCTCGATTTCGGGCTAAGTATTGAAGAGAAAGAGGTTAAGGAAATTGGTGCGTGTAAATGCGGATGTTCACGGCTACTTAGATCCTTATGTTTTGATGCGGTGTCCCATTCCGGACAGTATGTTCGTCCTCCTTTTGGTTGAATTGACACAGAATTTCAGAGTCACGAAGTCTCACCGAGTGAGGGCAAGGCGCTTCGGCGGCATTCAGGATGGATATGATCGGGAAAAACTTTCGAGTCGCACAGGTAGGCCAACGGACCAACGTCGAGGGAAAACAGGTAAAAAACAAGGTACTGTTGGCGACGCCCGATAACGAATTCGAGTTGATGCGTCCTGACTTGAGCTATGTCGATCTGCCGCATCACCTCAGCCTTCATGAGCCTACACAAAATATCGAGTTCGTCTATTTCCCGAACCGGGGAATGGTTTCTCAGGTAGTAGTGACCAAAGACGGGCGAACCGTCGAGGTCGGTGTAGTGGGGAGCGAGGGCTACGTTGGGGCGGGATTGGCCGCCGGCATGAGCAGAAGTTCCGTGCGTGAAATAATCCAAGTTGCCGGGGATGGTTTCCGCATGATGGGAAATGCGCTTGAACGCATTCTTCGCTCGGCCCCGCAGTTACAGGGGATATTAAACAGACACACGGGGCTTCAAGGAATGCAGATCGCGCAGACCGCTGCATGCAATCGGCTGCACGATATTCAGCAGCGACTGGCACGGTGGCTGCTGATGACCCAGGATAGGGTGAACCTGGGACTTCTTCCGATCACACACGATTTTGTTGCGACCATGATGGGTACGGACCGATCCACGGTGAGCTTGGCAGCTGCAGTGCTGCAAAAAAAGGGAACTATAGAATACGTGCGAGGCGCAGTGAAGATTGTGAACCGCAGGAAGCTCGAGAAATCCGCGTGTGAGTGCTACAACGTCATTCATCAGTTCGAGGATGAACTCGGATTGAGATAGCTATTCTTGCCAGTGTTGGATACCCCACCGACAGCAACCGCATTTAATCGCTAAAGTTTAGGCCTTGCGTGTTCAATTCGGTTTCGATGTGTGCTCTAAAAGCGGTGACTTGGGCCGAACCTCGCTCAGAGCAATGAAAAGAGCGGCTTTTGTTGTGGCAGTGTCGTGGAAGACCAATTCCGTGCCGCCGTTCAGAAAAGCATAACCGCGCCAAATCTCGAGGTGTGCCATGGAAGCGAGGCGTCGCAAACTGGTCTGGGTCGAGAGGCAGAATTTTCAGGGATGGGCTTGCACCGAATGCGCATGGGTGTTCAACGCTGCAGGGCCGCTCGTTGGCAAATCCATCGAGGAGATGAAGATGCACTACGAACAACAGCGCGACAAGGAGTTCGCAGCTCATGTCTGTGCTGGACATCCGAGAGCCACAAAGAATCCGCGTTAGGCAAATTATTCCTGGGCCAAACACTGTATGAAATTCGTGATCATCCAAAGCAACTGAGTTCCAAAGGAGGATATTGAAGCGGCACTCGAGGATTCTCCGAGGGTCGGGGCGCGAATGAGCGGACCTCGCGGATTCTGAAACAGTATCGAGACTCGCGCTAGTCAGTTTGACCGATTTGCTGCACAGAGGTGTCACCATGGAGCTCCCCTTCGACATTCTGAAGAGGATAGACGTCTTTAATTTCGAATGGGTTGAAGTCGTTCGAGACTTGCAAACCGCCGAGACTAGGATCCATGAACTACAAGCGAGCTCGCCCGGCGAATACGTCGTCTTTAGCCAGCGCACCCAAGAAATTGTTGGCAGATTCAACTCCCTGATGGCAGGCGCGGGAGAGACTTAAATTGTTTGACGTAGGATCGGTCTACTTTCCGACCTGGCCAGCGCATTCGGCAACACCGCGGAGCCAAATCATGCGCCATTCGCATCCTCTCAACTGGTCCTGCTGTAAGGCAAGGCCGCGGATTGTGCCCTGTAGCACAGCGATCCGTTTACGCGGCACAGTGAGCGATAGATACGCGCTGGAACAGCACTGTGCCTATGGCAAGACTTCGTAGTTCACCATCATGCCTGCGGCCATGTGCTCGCTTACGTGGCAATGGAACATCCAGACGCCTGCCCGGTCCGGCACCATGTCCGCGGTAACCATTTGCGCGGGGGAAATGGAAATTACGTCCGTGGCTTGGCCGCCGGTCGTGACGACGTTGCCATGCCAATGCGGGGTGTGGAAGTTGAAGCCGTCGCCGATGGTGACCACGTACCAGCGCACGTGCTGGTTGCGCTTCATGGTCATCATGGGCATGTTGCCGTAGATGTAGCCGTTGATGGACCACTTGACCAAGGTGTCCGCAAAGCCGCTGCCGGTGAGCATGAAGCGTCCCTGATCGTCGACGGGGATGGAGTCTTCGGTTTTGACGCCTTTGGGATCTGAGGTGTAGGTCTCGATGTTGTGGGTGAGGTACCAACTCTGATTTTCGTTATAGGTCATGAAGAGGGCGACAAATTCCTTGTCCACGTCACGGGGAGTGCCATCGGGGCGAGCCATGCCACGCCGCGTGATCACGATGGCTCCGATCAAGCCGGAGTTTACGTCTCTTAGTTCCTCGACGTGACTATGGTAGAGCCAGACCTCGGAACTTGGATCGTCCGGGCGTGGGCCTGCCCGCTCCGGCACATCCCAAACGTAGGTGTGCGTTTTGCCTGGCGCGACGACACCCGTCGCCTCCCAAGGCACGCCGCCGTACGCGGTGCCCTCAGACGTTTTGTCGTATGCAACTCCGTGCGGATGCATGCTGTAGGGGTGAGTGGCATTGTTGCGGAAGACGACTTTGAGGGTGTCTCCGACCTCGGCGTGGAGAACTGGGCCGACAGTGCCGAGGTACTGCTCGTCCGGCTTGCGCGGCTTCAATGTCTGGAAGGTGTCATCGGTGTATTCACGATAGACGGCCTTGAGGTATTTGGTGCCGATGCGGTGTGGGCCGCTCTCGGTGTGTACCTTCGCGTAGCCTGCAAATGGTTTGCCGGTCATGTGGTCCATGCCCTCGGGGGCGTAGTCCCACACCACTTCGTCGGCCGCCACGTAATATGTACGAACGCGCCCGCCCTCGGGCTTGGAATTCGTCTGAGGCACAGCGGTGAGAATGGCCGACGAGAACAACACCACGAACGCGAAAAGACACAGTTTTTTCATGAACTACCTCCGGGAAGGATAACCTGGTCTGCGGGCAATATACTCGATTTTCGAGGGCGTAACAAATCTGTCGGTTGCGCTTATGAGGACGAGATTTTTCACCGCCCGATGAGCACTGGGGCCTAACGATCCTCCTGCCGGTAAAGCAGGCGAGCCGAAAGATGGGAATTCCGCATGACATGCTTATTGGATTGATTATATTCTAGGCGGCAGTCCTAGACCTTCGCAGCGCCGGACGCAGCAGGCAAAGGTGAGGGATGAGAAAACCTAGCGTTACCCAATACCTCAGCGAGAGGGAAAAGAGAGGGGCGATTGAAGCGGCCTTAAAGGTGGCCTGGAGCCAAAGGAGGTCGTTGAGGCTATTTTGAAAAACGTCTACAGTGTTGCGGAACGAAAACGACTGATCATCGAGTGGGGAAGAAAGATGGGGCTGAATGCTAACGACTCTTTGCGGATAGCGCAGGGCGCGAATCTGATTCCCACGAAGCGGAAGCCTTCCTTGAAGGCCGAGGAAAAGCCTCCTCATAAAGGTCCGGAAAAAACTTCCGAATGAACTTTGCACCATCAGCAGATAGGACGCGGATGGTCTCCACCCTTTTTTTGCGGCCCATTTTAGAATACTGCTCTCCAATGGCTCTTATGCGATGCTTTTCCGCCAAAGTATTCGCCTCACGTTGCATAATTTAACAGCAATTGCCATCAGCGTGTCAATGGTACAAGCTGTATGTCATTCTTTTTCTTGTACTTGTTCAATTGAGATTTAGCGGCCCCGGTGCGATAGCACCGCAGCCGGTAAAGCGAGTACGCTCGCGCGGCTTTGGCCGGAGTGGTATGCTTTTGCTCTGTTGCACAATTTGGGAGCGATGAGGCTGGAGAAGGACCATGAGCGGGGAAATTAAGCCACGTTTGGAGATTACGGACCGGCACGGGAACCGGATTGTGGAGGCGCAGGGACTGCAGCCGCAGGAGGCGATTGCGGTCCTGAATGGGAGATCCTTGCCGGGGAATCGCGGGACATCGCTGAATCTGGACTGGGTGGAGAATGTGCGGGTGAATACCAGCGCGGTGGAGCGACGCGCGGCGACGTTGGTGACTCGGCGGACGGTGAAGAAAGACTGGCAGATTGCGTGGCTGCTGCGAGCGATCACTTGCATGGACCTGACGACGCTCTCGGGGGATGACACCGAGGAGCGTGTGAAGCGGCTCTGCGCCAAGGCGCGACAGCCGATTCAGAAGGAGATCGTGGAAAAACTGGGCATTGAGGAATTGCAGATTCAAGTTGGCGCGGTATGCGTGTACCACTTGTTCGTGGAGACGGCGCGGCGCGCGCTGGAAGGAACAAAAATCGATGTGGCCGCGGTGTCCACGGGATTTCCGGCAGGACTGAATCCTTTTGAGGAGCGGCTTGCGGAGATTCGGCGATCGGTGGAGGCGGGCGCGCAGGAAATCGACATTGTGATCACGCGGGCGCATGTCTTTGGAGCGCAGTGGCAGCGCCTCTATGACGAAATTGTGGCATTCAAGGACGCGTGTGGGCCGGCGCACCTGAAGGTGATTCTGGGAACGGGCGACCTGATGACGCTGCGCAACGTGGCGCGTGCCAGCCTGGTGGCGATGATGGCGGGCGCGGATTTTATAAAGACATCCACGGGGAAAGAAAGCGTGAATGCGACGCTGCCGGTGGGGTTGGTAATGACACGCGCCATCCGGGAATATGCGGAAGAAACAGGGATGGCGGTGGGATTCAAGCCGGCGGGAGGGATTCGTACCGCGAAGCAGTCCGTAGAATGGCTGATGCTGATGAAAGAAGAGTTGGGGAATAGTTGGATGGAGCCGCACCTGTTCCGGCTCGGAGCGAGCAGCATGTTGAGCGATATCGAGCGGCAGTTGGAATTTCATGTGACGGGGAGATATTCGGCGGAGTACCGGCATCCGATCGCGTGAAGACGAAGAGAGGAAGTAGAAGAGTAAAAGAGCGCGAAAGAAGTGGGACAGCATCACGCGATTCGCAGGAAAAGGGAGTAGGGATGGCGAAAAAGGCGAGCGCCGAGGAAGCGCGGTTAATCTTGAAGCTATATGACTTGCGGCGCGAAACGGAAATGCGGAAGGCGCGGCAGTGGTGGGCGACGGAATTCTGGCCCAAGAATGCGGACGATTTCATGAAGATCGCGTGGGCTCCGGGCACGCAAGCGAACAACTGGTTGCGGCAAGTGGCGGGATATTGGGGAATTGCCGCTTCGTTCGTGCTGCAGGGGGTGTTAAGTGAAGATTTGTTCTTGGTCCCTGGATTCAGCGGCGAGATGTTCGTGATGTTTGCGAAGGTCCAGCCGTTTCTGGGGGAACTCCGGGAGAAACTGGGCGACCCGGAGGTTTTTCTGGATATCGAGAAAGTGGTGATGCGCACGAAATGGGGGCGCGAGCGGTTGAAATTCCTGTTGAAGCGAATGGAATCGTGGCAGGAGAGAATGGCGAAGAAGGGGTAGGGAGCAAGTGGCGAGTGGCTAGTGACGAGAAAGAGAAGCAGTAGAAGCGTGTAAGAGTGGCACAGCTTCGGAGCGCGTGGAGCTTTAGATTGTGGAGCAAAGATGAGCGTCGTTGAAAAATTCAGGACGATGGAATATGGGCCGGCGCCAGAGGATCCGAAGGAGTCCCTGCGGTGGCTCGACCGGTTCAAGCGGCGGTTCGGGCATTTTATCGGCGCCGCGTGGAAGGCACCGATTGACGGGAAGTATTTTGAAACGAACGATCCTTCGACGGGAGAGAGAATCGCCGAAGTGGCACAGGGCACCTCGGCGGATGTGGATGCGGCGGTGAAAGCGGCGCGGGCGGCGCTGAAGGATTGGCAGGCACTGACGCCGCATGCGCGGGCAAAATATTTGTACGCGCTGGCGCGGCAAGTACAAAAACATTCTCGCCGGCTGGCGGTGCTGGAAACCATCGATAACGGGAAGCCAATTCGCGAGAGCCGGGACATCGATATCCCGTTGGTGGCGAGACATTTTTATTACCACGCTGGCTGGGCGCAATTGCTGGAGCGGGAATTTCCGGGCTACCAGGCCTGCGGCGTTGTCGGGCAGATTATCCCCTGGAATTTTCCGCTGCTGATGCTGGCGTGGAAGATTGCGCCGGCACTGGCGACTGGAAACACCGTGGTGTTGAAGCCGGCGGAGTACACGCCGCTGACGGCGTTGGCGTTTGCGGAAATTTGCAATGAGGTGGGGTTGCCGAAGGGCGTGGTGAATATCGTCACGGGGGATGGGTCCACCGGCGAAGCGCTGGTGAAGCATCCCGGGCTGGACAAGATTGCGTTCACAGGCTCGACGGAAGTGGGCCGGGCGATCCGCAGGGCCACGGCGGCCTCGCACAAAAAGCTTTCGCTAGAATTGGGCGGAAAATCGCCGTTCGTTATTTTTGAGGACGCGGACCTGGACGGCGCGGTGGAAGGCCTGGTGGACGGAATCTGGTTCAATCAGGGGCAAGTATGCTGCGCGGGCTCGCGCTTATTGATGCAGGAGAGCATCGCGGAAAAGCTGACGAAGAAATTGCAGGCGCGCATGAGCGCGCTGCGCATTGGCGCGCCGCTGGACAAGGCCATCGACATCGGCGCGATCATCGCGCGAGTGCAACTGGAGCGAATTGACCGGCTAGTGAAACAGGGCGTGACGGAGGGAGCAACCTGCTGGCAGCCAGAAGTCATGCTTCCGGGACGCGGGCTCTACTACAAACCGACGTTGCTCAGTAACGTCCACCCGACTTCGATTGTGGCCCAGCAGGAGATTTTCGGGCCGGTGCTGGTGGCGATGACGTTTCGAACTCCGAAGGAAGCGGTGGAACTGGCCAACAACACGGTGTATGGGCTGGCGGCGAGCGTTTGGAGCGAAAGCGTGAATGTGGCGCTGCAAACCGCGGCGCAGATTAAGTCTGGGGTCGTGTGGGTGAACAGTACGAACCTGTTCGACGCCGCCTGTGGGTTCGGCGGATACCGCGAGAGCGGGTACGGCCGCGAAGGCGGCAAGGAGGGCTTGCGGGAATACCTGGAGCCGGTGTGGTTCCGGAAGGCTCCGGCCATTCGGACTGCTTCGGCCAAGCGCGGCGAAGAGACCGGAGTGGCGAATCCAACCGTCGATCGCACGGTGAAACTGTACATCGGCGGGAAACAGGTGCGGCCGGACTCTGGCTATAGCGTAGGGGTTCGGGCGAAGAACGGTAAGTTGCTGGGTGAATCGCCGTTGGGCAACCGCAAGGACGTGCGCAACGCAGTGGAGGCGGCTCGCAAGGCGGAGTCCTGGGCGAGGGCCACCGCCCACAATCGCGCACAGGTGCTCTATTACGTTGCGGAAAATCTTTCACAACGCGCCGCGGAGATTGCGGAGCGGCTGGCCTCTGCTGTGGGCAAGAAACAGGCCACGCAGGAAGTGCAGCTCAGCGTCGAGCGGCTGTTTTCGTATGCAGCGTGGGCCGACAAGTTTGATGGAGCAGTGCATAATCCGCCGTTGCGAAATATTTCGATCGCGATGAATGAACCGGTGGGTACGGTGGGCGTGATCTGTCCCGCTGCGGCTCCGCTGCTGGGACTCTTCTCGCTGGTGCTGCCGCTGATTGCTGCGGGTAACAGCGTGGTTGCGGTGCCGTCGGAGAGCTACCCGCTGATTGCGGGGGATCTGTACCAAGTGTTTGAAACGAGCGACTTGCCGGGCGGGGTGGTGAACCTGGTGACCGGCCGCGCGGGCGAATTGCTGAAGGTGCTGGCGGAACACGATGACCTGGATGCGGTCTGGTGCTACGGCGACGAAGAGCTGTGCGCGGCGGCGAAAGCGCTGTCGACAGGAAACCTCAAACAGGTATGGACCAACGAAGGCCACGAAATCGATTTCTTCGATCAGGGGCAGGGAGAGGGCCCCTGGTACCTTGAGCATGCCTACCAAGTGAAGAATATCTGGGTGCCCTACGGCGAATAAGAAGACGGTTTGTTCCAACCAACATCACTGACATTTGCGGATTGAAGACGGATTCTGGCGCAGCAGGATCACTCGCCTACGCTTACCCAGGCTTGCTTTTGCGCGCTCTCCGCGATGGCCTCGCAGAGGACTAGCTCGTGGTGGCCGGTTTCGAAGGTAGGAAACGTGCGCGGCGCTTTCAGATCCCCCGCCGCAAGGTATGCGTAGAAATCCTTGAAGAGCTGCACAAACGTGTCCGGATAACCCTCCGGATGCCCGCCGGGATATGCAGCGTAGCCGCGCGATTCCGGGCTCTGCAACGCGGGATCTTTCGGCAGCACCTCGCACGCACGATCGCGCCTGCCGATCCACAGATGGTTGGGCGATTCCGAATCGAAAGCCAGCGAGCCTTCCGAGCCGTCGATCTCGAACCACAAGCGCGCTTTACGGCCCGCGCTCACTTGCGACACGGTCATCACGCCGCGCGCCTCATTTTCAAAACGCAGCAACACTGAAGCGTAATCATCAGTCGTGATCATCACCTCCTCGGTTTCCGCCGTGGCCGCTTTCTGAAACGTTTCCACGCGTCCCTTTGGCCGCCGGCGCGTCGGCAACACGGTGGCCAGGTCCGCGCAAAGCTCCGAAACCTTGCTTCCCGTCAGCCACATGACAAGGTCCAGCCAATGCGTGCCGATATCGGAAACGGCCCGCAATTCGCCGCCCAGTTTTGCTTCGAGGCGCCAGTTCCAATCCGTGGGAAAGAGCAGCCAGTCCTGCAAAAAGTTGCCATGCGCGAGTTTCACTTGCCCGATGGCGCGTTTGAGAATCAGGGCGCGGGCCTCCTGGCAAAGCGGGTAATAGCGCAGGTTGTAGGCCACGGCGCCCACCCGTCCGGTCTCCTTGAGCAGCGACACCAGGGCCGCGGATTCGCGCGAATCCAGCGCCAGCGGCTTTTCACAGAGAACGTGTTTGCCCGCGCGCAAAAGCTGGCTGGCCTCCTGAAAGTGCAAATTGTTTGGCGTGCAGAGGTGCACGACCTGCACAGAAGCATCCTCTGCTAGCTCTTCCATCGAGCTGTAAGCGCGCGGCAAGCCCAATGATTCGCTTGCCGCCTTCGAGCGCTCCGGCGTGCTCCCCAGGACGCCTCGCACGGAGATGCCAAGCCGACGCAAGGCGTCCAGATGAGCGCGTCCCACAAATCCCAGGCCAACGATTGCCGCATTCGGTTGCATTTGTGCTCCCATGTGCGCGTGTTTCCTGCAACGCGTATTCTAGCGCGGAAGTCGCGTCAGGCAACCCAAGGGGCTAGCACGAATTCGTAGAGGTCCAGCACCGCTGGACCACATCTCGGCAAGGCCTGCCGTGCTCGAAGAAAGATCAAGACCGGATCCTGCCTGATTTACAAATCGTGCGGACATGTGGCGCAGCCGTGCTGCGCCCCTACCAATTCGCTTGGGTGTATTTGAGAGGTGAGAATCTATCTCAAAAAGTTGGGACGCAAAGCCTGCCGCAGGATTACTTGGCGGGCGGGCGAAAGGCTTCGACTGGATCGAGGTAACTCTGTGTCCAGAAGGCCTCGCGCGTCAGCGAACCCGAGACAAACTTTTGGATGTCCGGAAGCGTGGCAGCGGCGATGCCGCCATCCGCGGCGTCAAAAATTACCACCACGCCCTCCGGAGATGGCGTCACGGTGGCCGATTCTTTCAACGCCTGGCGAAACAGCTCCAGGGTGTACTCCAGGCGCACCGCCGGGCCGGATTCCTTGGGGTCCTGGGAAACCGGCTGGACGGTATAAATCTTCACGGCTTTGCCTCTCAGCAACGCCCAGTCTCCGGGGAAGTTGCTCATCTCTTCCCGTTCGATGTGGAATCCCGGGAATTTTCCCTCCGGGCCACGTTCTTGCGAAGACATTCTCGCGGCAAGATGTTCCGGCAGGAGGACGGCATTCTGCCTCACGTACCCGCGCGAGTCGCCGGAAATTTCGATGTGTAGCCAGCCGCCTTCGGCGTCCAGAAATTCGAATTCGTCATTGGCCCCCGCCTGGAAGAGCTGGCGCGAATTTTCCGAGGCCTTGGCGTAGATGGGCGTTCCGGATTTGGCAACGACCAAAAGGTTTTGCGGGTGCGCCTGATTGTGCTGGATCTCTTTCAAGTTCTGCAGCTCTTCAGTGAGTTGCTGCACCCGGCGCTCCTCAAGAACGCGCTGATTTCGCAGCGTGGCGACCTCATCCGGTGTCTTCGCGACCGCCGAGGGGGGTGTGGAAAGGGCGGCGCCGGGGACGCCGGACAAATCGAGCTTCGGACGCGGGGTTTGCACGCTGGAATTCAATGTGGCGGGTGGATCGACGGGCTTGCCG
Source organism: Candidatus Acidiferrales bacterium (assembly GCA_963734105.1). Taxonomy (GTDB): domain Bacteria; phylum Acidobacteriota; class Terriglobia; order Acidiferrales; family UBA7541; genus Acidiferrum. The sequence continues at coordinate 149,430 of CAVTFW010000005.1, forward strand.
GTCAGCTTTTCCTGCAAGCGGTCGAGCAGATCCAGCTCCAACCGGCCATTCGAGGGAAGCACTTCATAACCAGATTTGGAGACGTCGCGATCAGCGTACCACGCAGTGATTTTCGCGGAGAGGCGAACCACCGTGGCGCCCGAGTCGCCGGGGAGAAGTTCGATCGAGAATTGGCAAAATCCGCGTTCATAGTGATCGAGCGGCTTGTCGCCTGGAGCCACGAAGCCCTCAAGAGTGGGCAGCTTTTGCCCGGAGTAGCTTTGCAGTTCCTTCAAAGCCTGTTCCACTTCCTGTTTGGGCTTCGCGTAGCTCCGCGCGTAGGGAATGGCCTGGCTGCGCACAGCTGCAGCGCAGGCCGCAACAACCAACAAGTGACAGAAGAAACGCGTTACGCCAGCAAACCGGATCTTCACGGCAGGGGCTCCATCTGCTCCAGCGGGAGCCACCCGCGTTGGCCCTCAGGGGTCTCGACGCCCAGCCAGTGCGGAGTAACGATGAGTACAACGACCTCTGTGTATGCCGCCAACGTTTTCAAGCTGGCCGCCGCTTGAAACGGCGCGGCTTTCAGATCCGCGCCGGGCGCTTTCACCCGCCGCTCCAGCTCGTGACGAAGGGAAACGATCTCCTGTTCCATCTCTTTTTCGTTCGTTTGCGCGGTGCTCAAGCGAGCAGTTTCATCCTCGCGTTGTCGGACATAGCTCTTCCGCACTAATTCGGCACTGAGTTCCCTGCGCCGGGCGTCGGCCGCATCCATGGCCGCCTGTTGCAAAGAGTCCAGTGCCTCCTTGATTTCCTTCATCTCGTTTTTTTCCACGTTGCCGTCGGAAGCATGAACGGTCTTGTGTGCCGACTCGATGTAAACGGCGTCCACCTTCACGCGGGTGCGGTCTTGCGAGATCGGGATGATGACATAGCGCACGCCGATGGTGCCTTGATCCGCGCTCTCCAGGAAATGTCTGGGCGCAATGGCTTGGTTGCGGATTTTGTAATAGACCTCGCCAATCTCTTTCCAGGAATCGAACAGAACCGTTGAGTTAACGGCCTCGGCACCCGTCAGAGTGGGTTCGCGGTCGAAAATCAGAGTGCCGTGAATGATGTGGTCCTTCTGGACGGAGACCACGGCTTGTCGCACGTCCTCGATGGGAGCGGAGAATTCGCGCATCAGTCCCGGTGAGGGCAGTTCCTTTGGAGGTTTAGGCGGAAGGGAAAGGGCGGTCGAGAGAAACGCAGCAAAGACAAGCAAAATCAGCAAGTTGACATTCCGGCGGGCAACCTGTTTTTCCACTCGAATTGTTTTCCGTGCATTCATGTTCCCAACCGCGTGAACTTCTTTGTTAACGCGAAGTGAAGCCTCCTGTCAAATCTTCGCCGAATCAGCCGTAAGAACGGAGACTCCGGCCATTGGTACCAGAACCATTCCCATGGATAATTTTTTGGATGCATGTAAGAAAACCCTTGCATTCAAGTTCGCAGTCGGAGTAGCATTCGCCCGGTTCAGGGGCCGGGAATTTCGCTGCGCTCTCATGACGGGGAGACTCGGCGGGATTTTTGGCGAGCATGGGGAAGTAGTTCGTGCGGCGATTTTCTCGCGCTTGGGGTAAGCGCGGGGGAACTTCTCTTGCTGGGTGTTTTCGTAACACACTCCCTTCCCATTTAATTCGATGAAGCCTTAGTTGTCTGCTCAACGTTGTCCTCACACGTTTGGAGGAGGCAGTATGGAATGGACGTGCACGAGAGAAGCTCGAAGCGGTTCTTCTCGCCTTGGAACTGCTCTGCTCTTTTCCGTAGTATTGCTTGCGATTCTTTTGACCGATTGTCGTCCGGCAAGCGCGCTTCCGGCATTCGCCCGAAAGTACGGGATGCCATGCTCGTCCTGTCATGAAGCGTGGCCGATGCTCAGTCCCTTCGGCCAGCAATTCAAGGACAACGGTTACCAGATGGGGAACGACCGGGACGCTCCCATCTTCCAGCAAGCGGCCTATTGGCCGGTTACGTTTCGCATCACTCCCATCTGGCACCGCGAGAGCACCAACAAGGGCCAAGTCGATGGAGCAGACGGACCGGGTGCTGACGAAGCGAAGATTACAACCCATGGATTTGATTGGAGCGGTTTGGACTTCCACACTGGGGGCACTCTCGCAAAGAACTTTTCCTTTTACGCTCTGCCCTCCTCGGACAATACCGGAGCATTCCACTTTGAGTCCGTTTGGGCGCGCATGGACAACATTGCGGGCAGTCCCTGGTTGAACATTAAGTTGGGCAAGTTTGAGCTCGACAACCTCTTGTCCGAAAAGCGCATTTTGACGCTCACCAATGTTGCGGGCGTGTATGAGAACTATCACTTCCAGCCTTTCTCGCAACCCGGCGTGCCGGAAAATTACACCTTTGGTATCGGCGACAACCAAGTCGGGTTGGAGTGGATGGGCCACTCCAAGGATGATCGGACGCGAATCTCCGCGTCGTTGCTCAGCTCGAATGACGGCTCTCCCGGTTTACCGACCAGCCGAGGGTATGACGCCTTTTTTGCTGCCAGCCGCGCGTTTGAAGTCGGCAGCCTGGGCTTGCAACGCGTCGGGGGTTTCGCCTACCTAGGTGAGGCGCCAACGTACTTTCAATACAATCTAAGCAGCACCTCTACAACGCAGGTCGGAGTTGACGGTAACACCGGAGCCCCTGTGTATGCCGCATCGTCGGGTGGAGTTCCCGGTACCGGCATCGGGAACAAGGGCTTCCAGCGCTACGGGCTGATCGGCATGTGGTATATCAAGAAATTTGATATCACCACGATCTTCTTCCACAGCAGCGATAGTGCCTGGCTCGGCACCAACACCGCGGCAACACCCGGCGCCCTTCTTCCTACGGGTGCGCATTCGCCAACATGGAACGGCGGGCTATTTGAGAGCCATTACATGTTCAACCCGCAAATCCTGATCCTCAATCGCTATGAATTGGTACGAATGTCGCAGCAGGCGTTTTCCAGCAATCCTGGCAATCTCGGGAATGCCGATGTGTTGACCTTTGGCCTCCGCTACTACCCATTCATTTCGAGCCGCGCCGGCTTCGCATACCACGGTGAGTACGCGATTATCTGGCAGAGAGGCGCTTCACCTGTCACTTTTACAAACCTGACCACTAGCAGCCTGTTGTTCGGGTTCGACTTCGACTTCTAAGGGAGAATGAAGATGCTGAACATCAAAAAGCTTTATTTGAATGTTGCAGTAACGCTCATCCTTCCCGCGCCGACCTTCGCTCAACAGGCGGATCAACCCCCTGCAAAACCCTCCGCGCACATGGAAGCACATATCGGCAAACTAACGGGGCATTCCGAGGCGGGATCGGACCTGTTTTATCGCTACTGCTGGGGTTGCCACGGTGCCCGCGGCAATGGCGATGGCGAGAACGCTCCCTATGTGACGCCCACGCCTCGTAATTTCGTCGCCGCGGCGTTCAAGTGCCGCTCCACGCCGACGGGAACGCTGCCGTTAGATTCCGACCTCTTTGACACGATCGGTCGCGGCTTCAACTTCACGAACATGCCTTCGTGGTCAGCGCTGACCGCCCAGAACCGCGCAGACTTGGTCGCCTTCATCAAGACGTTCTCGGCCCGTTGGGTCACCGAAAAGCCGGGCGACCCCATTGTGATTCCCGCCGAGCCGAAGTTGACCGTGGAAAGCATCAAACACGGCGGCGAATTGTTCCAGAAGCTGGAGTGCTGGAAATGCCACGGCCAGGAAGGCCGCGGCGATGGACCATCCGCATCCACGCTCACCGACAGCAACGATCAGCCCATCCGGCCCTATAACTTCACTTCCACGAACCGGTCCAAGTGCGGCAGAACGAACTCCGAGTTGTATCGCATATTCATGACCGGCCTTGACGGCACACCCATGCCCTCCTTCGCGGACGTAGTTAAGCCCGAAGAGGCCTGGGACCTGGTGCACTACCTCAGGACGCTTCAAGTGAACAATGCCAGCCCGGAACTCACGCTGTGGGTGAGCACCAAAGAGGGCGCGGAAATTGTCAATGCCAAGAAAGTGCGGAATACCTATACGGGCTCCGGAATTAAGCCTTAGTTAAGTAGCTCCAGAATTTTAGGAGGAGAAACGAAATGCAAATAAGGCAGTTAGTTATCGCAGGGCTGGCCCTGCTGGCTGCTTCGACCGTGGCGCTTGCGGGACCGAAGCCGGCGGGCGGGACGGTCAGCGGCAAGGTGACCTACGAAGGGACGCCGGCCAAGATGAAACCGATCGATATGTCCAAGGAACCGTCGTGCGCGAAAATGTACGCGACACCACAATTGGGAGAAACCGTGGTGACCGGTTCCGGCAACAGCCTGGAAAACGTGGTCGTTTATGTTTCCGCGGGGGCGCCGGATGACCCCGCGCCTTCCACTGCGGCGGTGTTTACCCAAAAGGGCTGCCGTTATATTCCGCACCTGCTGGCGTTTCAGGTGAACCAGGAACTGAGGATCGTGAACGAAGATCAGACCTCGCACAACATTCACCCGCTGCCGAAGCTGAACCGCGAGTGGAACAAGTCGCAGCCGCCGGGAACGCCGCCGATCAGCGAAAAGTACGACAAGGCGGAGATTTTCCCCGTGAAGTGCAACGTTCATCCCTGGATGCACGGAACCTTCGCGGTGCTGAAGAATTCGCATTATGCGGTGACCGGCGATGGCGGTGGTTTCACGCTGGCGAATCTGCCTCCGGGCAAATACACCATCACGGCCTACCATGAGTCCTACGGCGACCAGTCGCAGGAAGTCACCATCTCCGGCTCGGAAACCAAGACCGTCAACTTTGTGTTCAAGGCCAAGCCCTACTAATTAGGGCTTGACTGTTCCGTCTACGGTTCAGTGTCGGTGGGAACCAGCATCTCAAACAATGCAAGGTGTCGCCCGGATAGCAGGGCGGAGGCGAGGTTCAATGGGGAAACTGCTTAGCGATCGTGCTGGTGATTATTGCTATGGCGTCCGCTTATCCGATCGTGACGCACATGTTCCCGCTGCCGGAAGACATCTCCACGCACGGGCACGCGATTGACGAACAATTGAATGACACCATGTCGGAGGCGGGATCTCTTTCGTGGCGGCCCAGTTGGTTCTCGCCTTTTTTGTGTGGTCGTTTACCGGCCGCAAAGCAGGCAGCCCACTGAAGAACTTCCCTGGCGGCGCCAAGTTGATGGTTGTCGGCGCGTTCGTGCTGGTGGGGACGGAAATTCTGGCGCTGGGAGTCCTGGGGCAGAAGGCCTGGGCGAACGTGTACTTCACGTCGTCCAAGCCCGACGCGCATCCAGATCCAGGCGCAGGCGGAACAGTTTGCGTTTTACTTCCGCTATCCCGGCGCAGACGGAAAATTCGGCGACCATTCATCCGGACAAGATCGACGAAGGCAATCAGAACTATTTCGGGCTGGATCCCGCGAATGACGTGGAAGCGCGCGACGACATCGTGTCCGGCGAACTGGTCATTCCGGTGAACCGCGAAGTTCAGCTTCTGATGCACGCCAAGGACGTGGGACATTCGTTCTACGTGCGGGAACTGCGCATTCAACAGGATTTCGTTCCCGGACTGGACCTTTCGGTGCATTTTACGGCCACGAAAATCGGCAAATATGAAATCGTCTGCACGCAGTTGTGCGGATTGGGCCACTACAACATGAAGGCGTATTTGAACGTGATGTCTCGAGGCGGATTACGAAAAGTGGCTGAAGGACCAGGAAGCGGCGCAGTAGCACGTAACATTTGCCCGTGTTGCCGCGAGGTGGTCTGATTCGCGGGAAGTGCGGCGGTTCTCGAGCGAGGTGATCCGATGGCATGAAGGTTCTGTTCAACAGGCGCACGTGCACGCGCCGCCGGAAGGATTTATCCGGAAGCATGTGTTCAGCCTGGACCACAAGGTAATCGGGAAGCAGTATTACGGCCTGGCGCTGCTGGCCGTCTTCACGGGGATGATTCTTTCCTGGCTGATGCGCATCCACATGGTGTGGCCGACGGCGAAGATTCCCTTGCTGGAACACCTCTCCAGCGCGGGCGCGCCGGGCGGAGTGATCACTCCGGAATACTATCTTTCGCTGATGACCATGCACGGCACGCTGATGGTCTTCTTCGTGCTGACCAATGCGCCGTTCGCGGCGTTCGGCAATTACTTCCTGCCGATCCAGATTGGCGCGGAGGACATGGCGTTCCCGCGTTTCAACATGATGTCCTTCTGGGTGCACGTTTGTCGCCTGGGTGGTGCTGATGCTGGCGTTCTTCATTCCGGACGGGCCGCCGATTTCCGGATGGACCAGCTATGCGCCCGTTGAGCGCCGTGGGCAAGGACGCCGGTCCCGGCATGCAATGCGGAATGAGCTTGTGGGGAATGTCCATCGCCATATTCTGCATCGCGTCGCTGCTCGGAGCGCTGAATTTTATCGCCACCACGCTGGACCTGCGCGCCAAGGGCATGACGCTGATGCGCATGCCGCTGTGCACCTGGGCGTGGTTCATCACTTCGTGCATCGCGTTGCTGGCGTTCGCCGTGCTGCTTCCCGCTTGCATTCTGCTGATTCTTGACCGCCACGCGGGAACGAGCTTCTTCGTTCCCGGCGGGCTGGTGATCAGCGACCGGCTGCAGCCGCACTCGGGCGGTTCGCCGCTGCTGTGGCAGCACCTGTTCTGGTTCTTCGGCCACCCGGAGGTGTACATCGCGATTCTGCCGTCGATGGGCATCGTTTCGCACATCCTGATCAACAGCATGCGCAAGCCGCTGTTGAGCGCGAAGGTGGTCATCTACTCGATGATGTCGATCGGGTTCCTCAGCTACATGGTCTGGGGACACCACATGTTCCTGAGCGGTATGAATCCGATGTCGGCACTGGCGTTTTCGTTTCCCGACGCTGACGATTACGATTCCCGCGACCGTGTTGACGCTGATCTGGCTGGGCAGTCTGTATGGTGCCAATATTCAGATCAATGCGGCATCGCTTTTCGCGCTGGGATTCATTTCCATGTTTGTCGCGGGCGGCGTGAGCGGCTTCTTCCTGGCGCAGCCTTCGATTGACATCTACCTGCACGCCACATACTTCGTGGTCGGGCACTTCCACATGGTGATGGGAGTGGCATCCTTGTTCGGCGTGTTTGCAGGGACGTACTTCTGGTTCCCGAAAATGACCGGGCGCATGATGAGCGAGCCGCTGGGCAAGCTGCATTTCTGGATTACGTTCATCGGCACCTACTGCATCTTCATGCCGTTCCACTATCTGGGCCTGATCGGCAACGTGCGCCGCTACCAGTCCTTCGTGGACGACTTCATGGCGCCGTACGTCGGCGTGCATAAATTCATCACGATTTGCGCTCTCATCACCGGCGGCGGCGCAGTTCATCTTCCTGTTCAATTTGATTTACAGCCGCTTCAAAGGCAAACCGGCCCCGGAAAATCCGTGGAACGCCACCTCGCTGGAATGGACGATCCCTTCGCCGCCGCCCTGGAACAATTTCGGCGACAGGCACCCGGTCGTGTATCACGATCCCTATCAGTATGGGGTGAAGGGATCGAAGGGTGACTTCGTCATGCAGGATTCTCCCGAGCAGGTCGTGCCAGCGAGTGGTGATTAGCGAAGGGAGACGCGGCGCGAGGTCCGCCATGCCTCGCGCGGCGCGAGTCCTGACGAGGGAATAGGAGATTATGTCTTCCACGATTGTTTCCACGATGAATTCGCAGGCTGCGTTGCGCGCAACAGAAGCGCGCGGGCGCTCCAGGCGTGCTTCTCGCCCAGCGGACAGCAGCCGTACTCGAGCAGCGGCATCTGGGTGGGCGTCTTTGCCATCACCATGAGCTTCGCGGCGTTCAGCAGCGCGTTGTTCGTGCGCGAGGGCACGACCGGACTGGAGCTCACCTCGCGCTTGCCGCCGATTCTGTACGTCAACACGTTGGTGCTGCTGGCCAGCAGCGTGAACGCTCGAGCTGTCGCGGCGTGCGCTGGCTTCGGCCGCGGCAGATCGAAGGGAGCGCGTAAAGCCAGCGCCTGGGTGCTGATCACCCTGATGCTTGGACTGGCATTCTGCGCCGGGACAATATCAGGCCTGGCAGGAACTTGCGCGCCGAAGGCATCTACCTGGCGACAAATCCGAACAGTTCGTTCTTCTACCTGCTGACCTTCCTGCATGCCCTGCACTGTCAGTGCGGGCATCCTGGTGCTGGTCTATCTCGCCGGGCGATTGATGGCCAGCCACACCACGTTTCGGCGTAGCCTGTTCGCTAACACGGCGATTTACTGGCATTTCATGGGTGTGCTCTGGGTCTATTTGCTTTTGCTTGTGCCGTATGAAGCTGTAAGCGGAAGAAGGGGGAGAAACAGTGAGCGAATCCGAAGTGGCAGTGCACGGGCACGGCGCCTTTATGGAAGAATCGCCGTACGCAATCCCTTCGCGCAAGTTCACGATGTGGTTGTTCATCATCTCGGACGCGGTGACATTCGGCGCGTTCCTGATGGCCTACGGCTATATTCGCGTGGCCACGCCGAATTGGGTGCGGCCGTTCGAGTCCGGCAGTGTCATCAATGTGGTCATCATGACCATTGTGCTGATCACCAGCAGCTTGACGATGCTGGGAGCGGTGGATGCCTCGAAGGTCGGCGACAAGGCCAAGGCCATGCGCTTTCTCTATTCCACCATGGCCCTGGGCGCGATTTTCGCGCATCCTGCATATCCGGGAATGGTTCCGAACTGTTTGGGCAAGGCATCACCCTGAGTTCCGGACTGTTCGGGCAGACCTTTTTCACCATCACCGGGCTTGCACCTGCTGCACGTCATCAGCGGCGTGATCGCCCTTGCTGGTGGTTGCCACCAAGTACTCGAGCGGCAGCCTGACGCCGAGCCACGTGGAAACCACGGGCTTGTACTGGCACTTCGTCGATCTGGTGTGGATGTTTGTCGTGCCGCTGGTGTACCTGACCAATATCGCGCACTGACGCTTGAGACAGAAGGAGAGACAATGAGCGCTGCTTCCGCTTCCGGTAATGTCATTCGCAAGTATCTCCCGGTCTACTTCGTGCTGATCGCGATCTTCCTGGTGGAGGTGTTTCTGTCGTTCCGGATTGAATCCACCAGTTCGTTGGTCATCGTGCTTCTGCTGCTGGCGGTTTGCAGCGCTGCGCTGGGGTTGATGTACTTCATGCACCTTGGCAAGGAACGCCGCGGGCTGCTTTTGACGCTGATACCGGTGACCATCTTTGTGCTCCTGATGATGAACATGTGGTGGTCGGACAGCGTGCGCCTGTTGCACATGAGGCCTGCGGGGCAGTAGTCTGTCTGCTGTGATTGTGGGAGGAAGGCCGGGAGGGAGTGACCGAATGGGGAGGCGATTAAGCGGTGTCTCTCGCTGGGCGGCGCTTGCTGTTGCGCTCGTTCTTGCCGGCCCTGACTTTTGCCCAGAACTGCGCGCTCTGCTACACGCAGGCAGCCGGCTCCGGTTCGCGCATGATTGCAGCGCTGCGCAGCGGCATTCTGATGCTGGCGATACCCCCGATGCTAATTTGCGGTGGAATCACCTGGATGGCCTACAAGAAGCGCAATCAGTTCAACGATTACGGCAGCGCGGACACCCCGGAAAGCAAAGATCAGTAATCTTCTTTTCAAGTTCAAACACTAAATCGCTCGGTAATCACGAGCAAGCAAAACAGAGCGTTCCCTGGCCGCTCTTTCGCAAACCCCAGCTACAGCGCTCGACCGATCATAGCGGCATAGGCGATCCAACTCATCACAATCGCTCCTAGCGACCCTCCGATCAGAAACAGCGCCAACATACCCCGGCTCAATTGCTCCTGATTGTTCGTTTCAGACATAGTCAGTGCTCCAGATTTGAAATTGCGTCCCAAGCGGGTCACCTTACAAACGAAGTGGATTATACACAGGGATGCAGCTAGCGCGAAGCGCTTCTTTTGGCTTTAGAAGCATTCAGTTCTCCTGCCTCCGGCTTCTCTCCTTGAACGCTATTCCACTCGTTGACTTGCCATGCAGCCACCCGTAGCATACCGCTCAATGCCTCTTCCCATGCGGAACTACAAACTGCCGCACCCGGAGCTGCTGTGCGCCCTAGCAGCCGCCAATTTTCACCAGGAACTTCTCTGCGTGCTCTGAATGCCTACCCTTGCCCGCAAGCTGAGCCTGTGGAACTATTTCGCGCTCGGCTTCGGCACGATGATCGGCACGGGCTGGGTCGTGATGATGAACGATTGGCTGGGCCGCGGCGGCCCGCTCGGGGCGGTGCTCGGGTTCGCGATTGGCGGGCTACTGCTTCTTCCCGTGAGCTACATCTACGGCGAATGGGTGAAGCGATTGCCGGACGCCTCGGGCGAAGCGGCTTACACCGCGCAGGTTTTCCCGCCGTTTGTCAGCTACTTCACCGGCTGGATCATGCTGCTCGCGTATTTCATCGTGTGCCCGTGGGAAGCTGTTGCGCTGGGCAAGCTCGCGGCCTATATCTTCCCGCAACTGGATACCATCGAACTTTATCGCGTGGCGGATCAGCCGGTTTTTCTCCCGCGCCTTTTGCTCGGACTCGCCCTCACGCTGTTCCTTTCCTACCTAAACTATCGCGGCATTCGAGCCAGCGCCGTTTTTCAGAATTGGGCGACCTCCGCCGTATTGATCGTTTTTCTTTTCCTGGTGGCCGTGAGCGCGCGCACGGGCTCCGCCCTTAATTTCAAGCCGCTCTTCAGCCACGCGCCGCTACTCTCCATTCTGCTCACGCTGCAGATTGTTCCATACTTCCTGACGGGATTTGAGTCGGTTCCAAAAGCGGCGGAGGAATCGCATCCCGGATTTCCACCTGGCGATTTTTTCAAGGGCATCGCTCTGGCGCTTCTGGTGGGCGCCGGTTTCTACGTGCTGGCGGTGGGAGCGGTCTCGCACATCGCGCCGTGGCAATCGGTGCTGGGAAAACGCTTCGCGACGGCCACCGCGTTTGAGCTGGGCACGCACTCGGTCTGGCTTGTGCGGCTGATCTTCGGCATGACGTTGGTAGCGCTATTTCAAGTGTTCAACGGCAATTTCGTTGCGTCTACCCGGCTGCTGTTTGCCTTTGGCCGCAAGGGGACCATCCCAGGAATGTTCGCCACGGTCCATCCCAATCATTTGACGCCCACCGTGGCCATCGCAGTTGTTACCGTCGCGACGTTGGTCGGCCTGCTGCTGGGCGATGCGCTACTCGTGCCGGTCACGGAGGTAGGCTCAATGGCCTCCGCGTTCGGCTGGCTGGCCACATGCGCTTCCTTTTATATAGTGGAGAGGGCAGCGCGGCTACGCGTTGTCGCCGGTCTGGGCATTGCCGTGTCCCTGTCGCTCGTGTTGATGAAATGGATCCCCGGCGTCCCCGGGCACTTCACGCTTGCGGAATGGCTCGCGCTGGGCGTCTGGCTCGCGCTCGGCCTGCTGCTTCATGCGCGTTCGCGCACGGCCTGATGCGCGGCGTCGTGTATACTTTTCAAGAGCTGGTTGAACACTGAAGAATGATTCCCTACCTTCATCTGGGGCCGTTGACCCTGCCTACATTTGGATTAATGGTTGCACTGGCTTTGATCAGCGCTGCGTATATCCTGCAGGCGGACTTCGATCGCCGCGGGATGAAGGCGGACGCTTTCCTGATGATCACCGTCGCCGGGCTCGCGGGCATTTTTGGCGCGAAGCTGTATCATCTGCTTGAAGACCCGGGCGTGTTTTTTGCCGATCCTTGGCCGCTGCTGCTCAGCCGCTATGGGTTCGCGTGGTTCGGTGGATTTCTCGGCGGGTTCGGTGCGATGCTGCTGCTCGGCTGGCGCGCTAAGCTGCCGCTGCTGGAGTTTCTCGATGCCTGTTCGCCTGCGGCGGCGTTCGGCTACGGAATCGGGCGCATCGGCTGCTTTCTTTCCGGCGACGGCGATTACGGCAAGCCGACGTCGCTGCCCTGGGGCATGAGCTTTCCGAACGGCGTTGTGCCCACAACGGAGCGCGTGCATCCGGCCCCGCTCTACGAACTGATCATCTGGTGTGCGATTGGCGCATTTTTGTGGCACATGGGCACGAAGGCGCTGAAGGGATCCGAGGTCAGGGGCGAGATTTTTTGCAATTACTTGATCCTTACCGGCGTGGCGCGTTTCCTGGTGGAGATCATTCGCATCAACCCGCCCTGGATTTTCGGCATGTCCAATGCGCAAGTCGCCAGCGTGGCGTCCGTCCTTGCCGGCGCGGTGCTTCTCTGGCGCATCAAAAGCCAAGCCTGAGCGTTTAGCTTGGCACTTCCGTGTTCACGAATGCGAAGCGGGGGAAACCACCTGTATCGGAGAGGTTCGATGCCAATCGGCGGCGAAAACGCAGCATCTGCGCAGGATTCAGAGCGCCGACAAGTCGGTGCGGCAACCAAGGGAACTCCTGCGGACGATATTCGAATTCATGCCGCGCGCTTCTTGGTGCTGGCGCTCCTGTCTGCCTTGCTGCTCTTTCCGTCGCTCCGCAGGCCAGGTCTGGCAGGATATGATGACGCTTACTTCGCTCATGAAGGCAAGGAAATGGTGCGCACGGGAGATTGGTGGAATGTTCGTCTCAACGGCGACCTGAATTTCGAGCACCCGCCTCTGTTTCTTTGGCTCGAAGCCGCCTCGTTCAGGCTTTTCGGGATAAACGATGCCGCGGCGAAGTTCCCGTCCGCCCTGCTCGGTTTCGGGACGATCTTGCTGCTGTACTTTTTGACGCGAGAGCTGACCGGCCAGCCTTGGCTCTCCCTGCTGGCAATGCTCGTCCTTGCATCGACACAGTTTTTTCTGAAGAACGCCACTCATGCCATGACCGATGTGCCCTTCACGTTTTTTTTCACCCTGGCGATTTTCTTTTACCTGAAGGGGCTAAAGAACGACGTGTACTTGGCACTTTTGGGCTTGCCGGTAGGCCTGGCACTGCTCACCCGGTCGGTGATTGGATTTCTGGCGCTCGGCATTATCGTTCTTCACCTAATTTTGACGAAGCGGTACAAACTATTGCGGTCCCCGTGGCTTATTCTGGGCGTGGTGCTCGCTCTCGCGCTCCCTTCCATCTGGTATGTCTCGCAATATCGTCTGCACGGCGCCGGGTCTTTCGCTTCCCATCTACTCTTTGTCAAAAGCAAGATTCACGTGGAATCCGGATCCACCGGCGGGACAACCATCTGGAACTACCCAATGGCATTGCTGAAGTACTATTGGCCCTGGCTGCCTTTTCTTATTGTGGGACTCTGGATGGAAGTTCGCGCCGCGGTAAGTGAGCGGGATCAGGCCGCAGTCTTATTGATCGTTTGGGTGCTTCTCGTTCTGGTCCCCTTCAGTTTCGTCCAGACACGGTATCCGCGCTACATCATGCCGGTGTTTCCGGCTTTCTCCATCCTTGCGGCAATCGCCTCAGACCCCTGGATTCCCACTGCGCGCAGAAAGATTTTTTTGAACTCGGCTTGCGCCATCGGGTGCCTGGCGGTTTGCCTGTCCCTCCTGTTCCCGCCGAAGCCGCGCGCCACCGATATAATTTCGCTTGTGCCCGTTGCGGAGGCGAATACTTCCCCCGATCAACGCGTGCTGATTTATTCGTATGAAGACGGGCGTTGCGATTACCTGGACCAGTTTATTTGGTACAGCAGCCGCTACGCCGAGCTTCCCGCAAATTTGGATGACCTGGCGGCGAAACTGCTTGGAAGTGGGAACGCGACGGTCATCATCGACAAGCAGTCTTACAGTAAATTGCGGAGTCTAATTCCAGGGAAAACTCCCCAAGTCGTTGGTCAGTCGGAAAATTTGGTTTGTTTTCGCACCCACTGAGCCTGCTGTGCCTGCACGTGCCCTATGCGAGCCATGCGCTGAAATTCCCTGTATTCGCGATCCCGGAGAATTACTTGCAGTCGCCTAGCGATGTAATGAGCCAATCCTATTCCAGCATTTGGCGGAGGACGTACTGCAATATGCCGCCGTGCCGGTAATAGGAGACTTCTTCGGGGGTATCGACGCGGATGCGGGCGGTGAAGGTTTTCAGTTTGCCGTCGAAGGATCTCGCGCGGACCGTAGCTTCCTTGCGTGGCGTGAGCGTGGCGACGCCTTCGACGTCGAAGACTTCGTGGCCGGTTAGCCCGAGGGATTCGCGGTCTTCTCCCGGCTTGAATTCGAGCGGGAGGACGCCCATTCCCACCAGGTTGCTACGGTGGATGCGCTCGTAGCTCTCCGCGAGGACCGCGCGGATGCCCAGCAGGCGCGTCCCCTTAGCGGCCCAGTCGCGCGAGGAGCCGGAGCCATACTCTTTTCCCGCGATCACCACCAGTGGCACTCCCTCTTCGCGGTATTTCACGGAGGCGTCGTAAATGAAGAGCTTCTCGCCGTCGGGCAAATGCAACGTCCAGCTTCCTTCGGTTCCCGGTGCGAGCTGGTTGCGCAAGCGAATGTTGGCAAACGTACCGCGCATCATCACTTCATGATTGCCGCGGCGCGCGCCGTAGGAATTGAATTCGTAGGGCTTCACGCCATGTGCAATCAGGTATTTTCCGGCCGGTGAATCCACGGCAATCGAACCGGCCGGGGAGATGTGGTCGGTGGTCACGCTGTCGCCGAGCACAGCCAAAACGCGCGCGCCGTGAATATCCGCGAGCGCAGCGGGATTCTTTGGCATATTCTCGAAATAGGGCGGCAACTTAATGTACGTGGAGTTGGCATCCCATTTGTACAGGTCGCCTTCTGGCACCGACATGCCCTTCCAACGCGCGTCGCCCTCAAACACCTCGCTATACTGCTTGCGGTACTGCTCCGTGGAAACGGCCGCGCGCACCGTGGATTCCACTTCCTGCGGCGTAGGCCAAATCTCTCGCAGATAAACGGGCTTCCCCGCGGTATCGGTTCCCAATGATTCCGTGGTCAGGTCCATATCCATGCGCCCCGCAAGCGCATACGCCACCACCAGCGGCGGCGAAGCGAGATAGTTCGCGCGCACCAGAGGATGCACGCGTCCTTCAAAATTGCGGTTGCCGCTCAGCACCGCCACCGCGACCATATTGTTTTCCTTGATCGCCGCGCCGATCGCCTCCGGCAGCGGGCCGCTATTGCCGATGCACGTCGTGCAGCCGTATCCCACCAGGTGAAACTTCAGCTTTTCGAGGTAGGACATCAGGCCGGACGCCTGCAAATAGTCGGTCACAACCTTTGAACCGGGCGCCAGGCTGGTTTTCACCCACGGCTTCACGTGCAGCCCGCGCTCCACCGCTTTTTTCGCCAGCAGGCCCGCGCCGAGCATGAGCGAAGGATTCGACGTGTTCGTACAGCTGGTGATCGCCGCAATGACGACCGCGCCGCTCGAGAGCGGGAACGAATCGCCATTGTTCTTCAGGGCGACCTCGGCGCAGTGCGCGCCCTCGACCACTTTCGTGAACGAGGACTTCGCATTCTTCAGCGCGACGCGATCCTGCGGACGCTTCGGGCCCGCGACCGTCGGTTCGATGCTGCCCAAATCCAGCTCCAATTTGTCGCTGAACAGCGGATCCGGCGTGGCATCGGTGCGGAAAAGCGTCTGCTCCTTGCAGTATGCTTCCACCAGCGCAATCTGCTCGTGGCTGCGCGCGGTGAAATGCAGATACGCCAGCGTTTCCTTGTCCACGGGGAAGTAGCCCATGGTTGCGCCGTATTCCGGAGCCATGTTGGCGATGGTGGCGCGGTCCGGCACGCTCAGGCTGGAAAGCCCGGAGCCGTAAAACTCGACGAATTTTCCGACCACGCCCTTCTTGCGCAGCATTTCCGTGACGGTGAGAACCAGATCCGTCGCCGTCGCGCCTTCCGGCAATCGCCCGTGCAGTTTGAAGCCCAGTACCTCGGGCACCAGCATCGACAGCGGCTGGCCCAGCATCGCGGCCTCTGCTTCAATGCCTCCGACTCCCCAGCCGAATACGCCGAGCGAGTTCACCATGGTCGTGTGCGAATCCGTGCCAACCAACGAATCGGGATACGCTTCCAGGTGATTTCCATTAGGCACCCCGCAAACCACGCGCGCGAGGTATTCGATGTTTACTTGATGGCAGATGCCGGTGTCCGGCGGCACAACCTTGAAATTTCGGAACGCGTTCTGGCCCCAGCGCAGAAACTGGTAGCGCTCGATGTTGCGCTGGAACTCCAGCTCGGCGTTCAGGCCGAAGGATTCGCCCTTGCCGAAGCTGTCCACCTGGACGGAGTGGTCGATCACCAATTCGGCGGGAAACAGCGGATTGATGCGCTTGGGATTGCCGCCGAGTTTCTGCATGGCCTCGCGCATGGTGGCTAAGTCGACGACGGCGGGCACGCCCGTGAAATCCTGCAAGAGCACGCGCGCCGGCATAAAGGCGGTCTCTTTTTGCGGGCCGTTCGGCGTCCATTTCGCCAGGTCGCGGATATCCTCGGCATGAACGAAGCGGCCGTCCTCGCAGCGAAGCAGGTTTTCAAGAAGGATGCGCAAGGAGAAGGGAAGTTTGCCGATGGAACCCAGGCCCTGCTTTTCCAGCAATTCGAAACGGTAAATTTCAAAGACCTGCGCGCCAACGCTGAGTTTATCCCGTGCGCTGAAGGAGTTTGCTGCGGAGATGGGCATTCTCGACTTCCTTTCGATGGAAGGCTGAATGTCTATGATAACCGAAATCGCGGGTTGCAGCGGAGGCGGCTATAATGAAACATCGTGAAGATCGTCCTGATTTCGACGTACGAACTGGGACGGCAGCCGTTTGGGCTGGCTTCGCCGGCGGCGTGGCTGCGCAAGCGCGGCCACGCGGTTACCTGCCAGGACCTTTCGCGCGATCCGCTGAACGAGGCCGCAATTCGCGAAGCCGCCCTGATTGCATTCTATGTGCCGATGCACACGGCCACGCGCCTGACCCTGGAACTGCTCGGGCCCATTCGCCGGATCGCTCCCGCGGCGCATCTCTGCGCGTATGGATTGTACGCTTCGCTTTCCGCCGATATTTTCCACGCCCAGGGAATCGGCAGCCTCCTGGGCGGCGAGTTCGAACAATCGCTGGTCGACCTCGCCGAGCATCTCTCCGGACTCTCCGCGCTCCCTCAGATTCATCCTTTGGGTTCAAATGTGTCCCTGGCCCGTTTGCGTTTTCAGGTGCCGGACCGCTCCGGCCTTCCGCCGCTGAGCGCATACGCCCATCTGGTGCTTCCTACGGGCGAGCACCGCGTGGTGGGCTACACCGAGGCGAGCCGCGGCTGCAAGCATCTTTGCCGGCACTGCCCGATCGTGCCGGTGTATGACGGCGTATTCCGCATCGTGGATCGCGAAGTCGTGCTCGCGGACATTCGCCAGCAGGTGGCGGCCGGCGCGCGGCACATCACGTTTGGCGATCCCGATTTTTTCAATGGCGTGGGCCACGCGATTCCGCTTGCGGAAGCGCTGCACCGGGAATTTCCGGAGCTCACATACGACGCCACAATCAAGGTCGAGCATCTTTTGCAAAATGCGGAGTTGCTCGACACGCTGAAGGCGACCGGTTGCCTCTTTATTGTTTCGGCGGTGGAATCGCTGGATGACGCGGTGCTCGAAAAGCTGGAGAAAAATCACACCCGGGCGGATTTTTTCCGCGTTGTCGAACAGTGCCGCCACGCCGGGCTCACTTCTCCAGCCAACCTTCGTTCCGTTCACGCCGTGGACCACGCTGGATCAGTTGCTGGACCTGTTTGAACAATTATATCGCCTGGACTTGGTGGAAGCGGTGGCGCCTATCCAACTGGCGATTCGCCTGCTCATCCCTGCCGGCTCGCGCCTGCTCGAATTGGAAGAGGTGCGGCAGATGGTCGGCCCCTTCGACGCCGGAGCGTTCGTCTATCCATGGAAAAACCAGGACCCTGTAGTGGACCAATTGTGCGAGGAGTTGCAGGAGATTGTTGCGGCCAGCGAAAAACGGAAGCGCGGCCGTTCCGCGACCTTTGAGCAAATGTGGCGCACGATGAACCAGGCGGCGCGCCGCAATATCGAAGACCGAGCGCAACCTATCCTGGCATCGCGGGCCACGGTCCCGTACCTCAACGAGCCCTGGTATTGTTGAGCCGAGCCCACGCGGGACCAGTTGGTCCCCATCGCCAGAGCCAAGGAAGCCGTTCGCCAGGTGGAAACGTTTTTGTAGCAATGCCACACCCAACTCAATGACCCCACGAAAGAGAGTCCTGTTGTTTGCCGCCAAGCTGGGTTACCAGACGCGCTCGTTCCAATGCCGCGGCGGAGAAACTCGGCGTCGAGATCGTGTATGTGACCGACCGTTGCCATCGACTCGATGATCCCTGGAACGATCGAGCGCTTGCTGTCCATTTCGAAAATGCCGGAAGCTGCGGCAGGCACCGTGCTCGAAGCCCAACGAGGTGTTGCCGTCGACGGCGTGCTGGCACTGGGCGACCGGCCGACACTTACGGCGGCATACGTCGCGCGCGGGTTGGGGCTGCCGCACAATCATCCCGCGAGCGTGGAGGCCTGCCGGAGCAAGCTGCGGATGCGGGAGGTGCTGCGCGATGCCGGCGTGCCGGTGCCGTGGTTTCGCAGCGTAGCCCTGGAGCCTGCGCCGGAGCCATCGCTGCTCGGCATTGCGTATCCCTGCGTGCTCAAGCCGCTTTCGCTTTCCGCGAGTCAAGGCGTGGTGCGCGCGAACAATCGCGAGGAGTTTACCGCCGGCGCCGCGCGGTTGAAGCGCCTACTGGACTCGCCGGAAATACGCGCGACCCGCGAGCCGCATCTCGATCAAATGCTGGTGGAAGGATATCTGGAGGGCAGGGAAGTGGCCGTGGAGGCGCTGCTCACCGAAGGAGTTCCGCGCGTGCTGGCCATTTTCGATAAGCCGGACCCGCTTGAGGGCCCGTACTTCGAGGAAACGATCTACGTAACTCCTTCGCAACTCCCGGCAGCAGAGCAGCGCGCCATCCAAGCAATCGCTGCTGCGTGCGGTGCGCGCGCTCGGCCTGACGCACGGACCCGTGCACGCGGAATTTCGCCTGAACACGACAGGGTGTTTGGCCCATCGAAGTAGCACCGCGCCCAATCGGCGGCCTCTGCGCGCGTGCGCTACGTTTTGTTTTGCCTGGCGAAGCGGACACGATCGGCCTGGAAGAATTGCTCCTGCGCCATGCACTGGGGTTGCCGGGCACCGATGCGCCACGCGAAGCGGATGCGTCTGGCGTGATGATGATCCCGGTGCCAAACAGCGGAATCCTGGAAAGAGTGGAAGGCGTGGAAGCGGCGCAGGCCACGCCGGGGATCACCAGCCTGGAAATCACAGCGCGTCTCCATGACTTCATCGCCGCGTGGCCGGAAGGCTCGAGCTACCTGGGATTCTTATTTGCGAGAGCCGCCGAACCAGCCGAAGTGGAAAACGCCCTTCGCGAGGCGCACCGAAAATTGCACTTTACTCTAACGCCGCGCCTGCCCGTCGAGCATCCCGTTACGCACACTGTCCCGCCGGCCGATCGTCCCTAAACAGGAAAGGCGCCCCGATGTCCGAGACGCCCAAATTTAAAATCGGAATCACTGACAACTCGAAAGCCCGCCTTCAGCCCTTTGCCTTTGGCGCGACGTACCCTTCCGGCAGCTTTGCGCCCTCGCCGAAGAAAAACTGTTCCATCTGCTCTTCCATGATTTTCTGGGAATTCGGGTCCAGGGGATTCAGGCGATATTCGTTCATCACCATTTTGGAATGTTCGATCCAGAGCTTCCAGGCATCCTTCGAAACATTCTCGTACACGCGCTTGCCGAGTTCGCCTCTCCAGGGCACGCGGTCCAGCCCCGGCAGATCCTTGTCGAATTTCACGCAATGCACCATCCGCGTACCCGGCTTCACGGGTTCGCTTGGAGCTGGCGTTGGTTCACACGAATCGTTAGCCATGCATTCCTCCCCACCGGCTTTCATTGTCCGTCACCTATCTTTCGCTTGCAATAGAGCCTTGAAGTTCGTAGCCTACGAAGTCCAGGTTCGAGCAATCCGTTCAACGCTTCACCGCCTGAGCCCGGCGTTTTTTTCTCTTCCGTCCCGTGCCCTGATCTGATATTTCTCGATTGCCTTTCCCGGAGGCCTTTTGTGCCAGAGATAACCACGCTGTTCTGGGACATTGGCGGTGTAATCCTCACCAACGGCTGGGACCATGATTCCCGAATGAGGCCGCGAAGATGTTCGGCTTGGACTGGGAGGAGTTCCGCGAGCGCCATGACTTGTCGTTTCCCGCGTTCGATGCCGGCCAGATCACCCTCAACCAGTATCTGGACCGCACCCTTTTTTACCGCGCCCGGCCCTTCACCCGCGAAGAGTTCACCGCCTTCATGTTTGCCCAGTCCAAGGAGTACCCGGAAACGCACGCCGTGCTCTCGGATGTGGCGCGCAGCGGGAAGTATTATGTCGCGTCCATCAATAACGAGCCGCGGGAACTCAATGACTACCGCATTGAGGCCTTCGGCCTGCGCAGGGATTTCCAGGCGTTTTTCAGCTCCTGCTATCTGAGCGCGCGCAAGCCAGAGGAGACCATTTACCGGATCGCTCTGGAGGTCTCGCAACGTCCCGCGGAAAGCGCTGTCTTCATCGACGATCGCACGTTGAACCTGGAAAATCCCCGGCGGCTGGGCATGCAAGTGATTCACCACCAAAACGCCAAGCAGTTGCGCGCCGACCTGCAATCCCTGGGGATTAAGGTATAGTTCTTTGGCGGGCGGTTCGGCATCCAATTCTTGTTTTCGCCTTCCCCGGAGGAATACATGGCTGAAGAGACCGCGCGACGAGCATCCATCTACGCGGGAACCGCCGAACCCTGCGCCATCTTCTTGTTTGGAGCTTCGGGGGACCTTGGCCAAGCGCAAGGTGATCCCCGCGATGTACGACCTGGCGCAGCACAATTCCCTCGGCGAACGCTATGCGATCATCGGCTTCGCGCGCACGCCGATGACCGATGAGTCCTTCCGCGCCAACATGGGAGAGGCGGCGAAGACAATCTCCGAGGTTGGCCCGATCGATCCCACTAAATGGGACGCCTTCGCTTCCAACCTGTATTATTCTCCCGGCGATTATGCGGATCGGAACTCCTATGCCCAACTAGCCAAACGCCTGGCGGAAATCGATGCCGAAAAGAAATTGGGCGGCAACCGCCTCATCTACTGTGTCCACGCCTCCGGAGGTGTACCCGGATATCGTCGAGCAGTTAGGCCGAGCGGGGCTGGCGCGGGCGAGCGCTCCGGGCTCGTGGGTGCGCATCATTATTGAAAAGCCATTTGGGAGGGATCTGGCCTCCGCCAAGGAACTGAACAAGATTGTCCTGAACGTTTTCGAGGAGAAGCAGGTTTACCGCATCGATCATTACTTGGGCAAGGATACGGTGCAGAACCTCCTGGTGCTGCGCTTCGGAAATGGCATTTTCGAGCCGCTCTGGAACCGCAATTACGTCGACCACGTGCAGATCACCGCCGCCGAAACGCTCGGCGTCGAGCGCCGCGGCGGCTTCTATGAAACCGCCGGCGCCTTGCGCGACATGATCCAGAGCCACGTCCTGCAACTGACCTCGCTCGTGGCCGTCGAGCCGCCGGCTTCCTTCGACGCCACTGCGGTGCGCAACGAAAAGCTCAAAGTTTTGCAGTCCATCCGGCCGTTCGACCTCGAGATGGTGGCGCAATCCGTGGTGCGCGGGCAGTATTCGCCCGGCGAAATTCGGAGATAAAGCCGTCGCCGGATACCGCGACGAGCCTAACGTAAATCGCAATTCGCGCACCGAAACGTTTGTCGCCGGGCGGCTACTGATCGATAACTGGCGCTGGGCCGGCGTGCCCTTTTATTTGCGCACCGGAAAACGCCTGGCGAAGCGCACCACGGAGATTATGATCCAGTTCCGCGGCGCCCCGCATATCGTCTTTCGCGAAAAGGAAGTGGAACCCAACCGCCTGGTCCTGAACATCCAACCGGATGAGGGAATCTGCGTTTCCTTTGGAGCCAAGAGGCCGGGTACGGAGATGAGCATCGGCACAGTGGCCATGAATTTCAGCTACCGCGAAGCATTCGGCGGCGGCTCGCGTAGCGCTTACGCCACGCTTCTGAACGATTGCCTGCGCGGGGACGCCACGCTGTTCGATCGCGGCGATTCGGTCGAGGCTGCGTGGTCGCTCATCGAGCCCATCCTGGACGTCTGGAGCGCCGCAAAAACCGCCACGGTGCCGGAGTACCCTGCAGGCACCTGGGGGCCGAAGGAATCGGACCAACTACTCGAAAGAGACGGCCGACAGTGGTATAACCCTTAAATCGGTTTAATATAAGGTTCTTGCTCGGGAGGCAAGGTGATTCTCGCAGGCGACGTCGGCGGTACCAAATGCAATCTGGCGCTTTTTGCGGAAAAGAACGGCAAACTGGAATTCGTCTTTCGAGACCGCTTTGCCAGCAAGGAATTCGCGCAATTCGACTTCATCATCCGGGAATTTTCGCGCCGGGCCGCGCCGCACCTGGGTCGCGAAAAAATCCGCGCCGCCGGCTTTGGCGTCGCCGGGCCGGTCATCAATAACCGCATCCACGCGACCAATCTGCCGTGGATCGTCGATGCAGATACTCTCGCCCGGGAGGTGGGCGTCAAGTCCATCGTGCTCGTCAATGATCTCGGCGCGACCGGCCATAGCCTTGGGCATCTTCCGCCCGAGGATTTCTGCGTGTTGAATGCCGGCACGCCGGTTCCCGGCGCTTCGCGCGCCCTGCTTGCCGCGGGCACCGGCCTGGGCGAGGGCATTCTGTTCTGGGATGGCAACCGTTACAAAGTAGTGCCCAGCGAAGGCGGCCATTCCGATTTTTCCCCGCGCACCGACCAGCAAATCGAATTGCTCAAATTCATGCGCCACCGCTATCCGCAAGTTAGCTGGGAGCTGATTCTTTCCGGCCGCGGCTTTCGCACCATTCACGAATTTATCGCCCCCAGCGTCAAGCATCCCATTTTCGAGGATCCGGACGCGGACCCGGCTCCGTTCATCACGCAAAGCGGCCTGGACCACTCGTGTCCCGTGTGCGTGGAGACGCTTGATCTCTGGACCAATATTTATGGCTCGGAGGCGGGCAACCTGGCGCTCAAAGTGTTGGCTCTGGGCGGAGTGTATGTCGCCGGGGGCATTGCCGTGAAAATCCTGCCGAAAATGAAGGACGGCACCTTTTTCCATTCCTTCCAGGACAAATGGCATTTCGGGAAGATGCTTTCCGACGTCCCGGTCTCGATCGTCCTGAACGAATCCGCGCCGCTGATCGGCGCGGCCTACGAGGCGTACGCCACCCTCAAGTAGGCTTGCACACTCCGGGACCGGGCGCTTTTCTCTCAGCGAATCAAACCCGCCGGGTCTTGCCTATTTTTGGTAAACTGGTTTGTCTGACTTGCGGTCCCTGCGACCGCTATTCTTTATAGCGCGAGCCTTCTGCCCGTCACCGAGCGGGTGGAGATATGGAGCTTTCCCATGAGCAGTGCAGCTACCACCCCAGTCACGGAAATTTTGAATTACGCCGGTGGCGTCTGGCGTAAATCCTCCGCCACCGAATTTGTGAATGTCACCAACCCTGCATCCGGCGAACTGATTGCGCGCACTCCCCTCTCTTCGAAGGCGGATGTTGACGCCGTCGTGCGAGCTGCCGCCGAGGCCTTTCCCGCGTGGCGCCGCACTCCCGCAGGCGAACGCATCCAGTATCTTTTCAAGCTGAAGTTCCTGTTGGAAGACCACATCGACGAGCTGTCCCGCCTCATCACGCTCGAAAATGGCAAGACCTTTGCCGAAGCCAAGGCGGAGTTGCGCCGCGGCATTGAAAACGTGGAAGTGGCTTGCGGCATCCCGATGATGATGCAGGGCTACAACCTGGAGGACATCACCCCGGGAGTGGATGAGATGCTCATTCGCCAGCCGCTGGGCGTGGTTGCGGCGATTGTGCCCTTCAATTTTCCGGCGATGATTCCGTTCTGGTTTTTGCCCTATGCGGTGGCTTGCGGCAACACGTTCGTGCTGAAGCCGAGCGAGCGCGTGCCCGTGACTGTTCGGCGGATGATGGAACTGATCGAAAAGACTGGGATTCCCAAGGGTGTGGTGAACGTTGTGAACGGCGGTAAGGAAGTCGTCAATGCGCTTTGCGACCATCCCACGATCCGCGCCATCAGCTTCGTTGGCTCCACGCCGGTTGCGAAACACGTTTACCAACGCTCGGCGGCGGCCGGCAAGCGCATGCAATGCCAGGGCGGCGCGAAGAACCACGTCATTGTCCTGCCCGATGCGGACATGGACCTCGCCAAGCAAATCATCAGCGACTCCGCGTTCGGCTGCGCTGGCCAGCGCTGCCTCGCGGTGTCCGTGGCGGTCACCATTGGCGAAGCGCAGGAAAAATTCCGCGACGCCATTTCCGAAGCTGCGTCCTCGATCAAGGTGGGCTTTGGCCTGGACAACGGCGTTCAGATGGGCCCGGTCATTTCAAAGGAAAGCAAATCGCGCGTCGAATCGCTGATTGCCACCGGCGTGAGCGACGGCGCGAAGGCGGTCGTCGATGGCCGCAACGCAAAATTCCCCGGCCACGAAGGCGGCAATTTCCTGAAGCCGACGATTCTCGATGGCGTGCCCGCTTCCAGCTCCCTCGCCGAACACCGAAATTTTCGGCCCGGTGCTAAGCCTGATTCATGCCGACACGATTGACGAAGCGATCGAATTTATTCGCAAGAGCCCCTATGGCAACCAGGCCTCGCTCTTTACCACCAGCGGCGCCGCGGCACGCAAGTTCCGCTACGAAGCCCCGGCTGGCAACATCGGCATCAATATCGGCGTGGCAGCCCCGATGGCCTATTTCCCCTTCAACGGCTGGAAAGACAGCTTCTTCGGGATCCTCCACGCCCAGGGCAAGGACGCGGTCGAGTTTTACACTGAGTCCAAAATCGTCATCGAGCGCTGGTCCCGCCAGGAAACCCGCAAGTTCTAACCGGCAATCGTCACGGATGCGCGGGTGCTGGCGCGGGAGCCGGAGTCGCCGCAGGCTTGTTGTAGTCGAAATTCACCTTGGGAGCTTGGCGCGCGCCTTCTTCGGTCTTGAAATAGGCATCATTGCGCGTAAAGCCGCCGAAGCTCGCGACCAGGCTGTTCGGGAAGAGCGCGATGTACGTGTTGTAGTCCTGCACGGAATCGTTGTAGCGCTTACGCTCCACCGCGATGCGATTTTCCGTGCCCGCCAACTCGTCCTGCAAGCGCATGAAATTTTCGTTCGATTTCAATTGCGGGTAATTCTCCACAATTACCAGCAATCGGCTCAGTGCGCCATCTAATTGCCCGTTCGCCGCGATCTTATCGGAAGGCGTCTTCGCGCCAATCAGCGCCGCCCGTGCCGCCGCGATATCGCCGAACACGGTCTGCTCTTGCACCGCGTAGCCCTTCACGGTCTGCACCAGGTTGGGGATAAGGTCCGCGCGGCGCTGCAGCACCACGTCCACCTGCGCCCAAGCCGCGTTCACGGCTTCGCGCTTGACCACCATCTGATTTCGCCGGCCGACGTACGCGGAGCCGAGCACAAAGGCCAGAATCAACAGCACCACCAGAATCACAATTGCCGCTTTCATATCCACCTCGATCGATTCAGTCTCGAACCTCTGCTACAGAACCCTTTGCCATTCCTTCTTTGGCACCAGACGATCCAGCGCATTGACCACCTTCTCCAGCGCATGAAGGTAATGGTCGTATGCCATGAAGGAATCTTTTCCCAGGCGGCCGCCCTCATGATGCTCATAAACCGCCTGGAACGCTCCGGCGTCCGCACCCGTCACGTCAGCAATGCGCGCAAACACCTCCGACGGTTCCGCGGGCGGTTCTTCGCCGAACGCAAGCAGCGTATGCCGAAGCAAAGTAAGAGCGCCCGAAGCGGTTTTTTTCAGCGTGGCAGTGAATTCCAGTTCATTTTTCCCGACCAGCAGCACGTGTTGCCGCAACCGCAGCAGCAGCAAACGCAGGTCGCGCTCCACCTGCACGCGGTGCAGGTTCATCGGGACCTCCAGACCGGCCGTGGGATCTTTCCCGAAAAGCACGCGGTGAACCCGCTTGAGATCCAGGCTCTCAATGGCAAACACATCCGTGGATCGTTGCAACTCTTCCGCAAGAAAGAAAAGCGGCGGAGGCTCCTTCTCCTCATGCGTCCACCAGTGGACCACCGGCGCCAGCAATTGCAGTTCGTGGACGTCCATGGTCACCAGCGTGCAAAGTACATTCAAGTCGGAGGTCCCGGGGCGGTATTTTCCGCTGGCCCCGGATCCGTACAGCACCACGGACTCCAGATTTTTCCCCGCCGCTTCCTTCAGCCGGCTGACCAATTCTCCCAGTTTTGATTCCATCGTTGCCACCTGCGCTTGCTCTCTAAAATTCGTTTACCAACCGCCGCCCGCTCCGCCGCCGCCGCTCGCTCCTCCGCCAAATCCGCCGAACCCCCCGCCTCCGCCGCCCCAGCCTCCGCCTCCACTACTCCATCCACCTCCGCCCCTGCTTCCTCCGCTACTCAGGGCGCCGAGAAGGAGTCCGGTCAAGAACCCGCCACCCCCGCCTCGCCTGCCGCTGTTAGGTCCACCGCGGCTTGCCGAGGCGAGAACAATGAAAATAATTACCCCTACAATCAATAGCGGAATTAGCCCGCCGAGGTGCCCACCGTCTGTTCGGTGTTCCGGCAGCTTCGGCATCCCCGACAGCGTAACGCCCTTGGCGTCCGCAATGTACTTCGCTAGCTGCCACGCGGCCGTCGTAACGCCGGTACTGTAATCGCCCTGCCGGAAGTAGGGCAGCATCAGCCGCCCCGCGTCGCCCGCGCGCGCATCGTTGATGACCGGCTCCAGCCCGTAGCCCACCTCGGTCCAATATTTGCGGTCGTTCGGCGCGACCAGCAGCATCACGCCGTTATCCTGCTTCTTCTGGCCGATCCCGAGCTGTTTGAACAGGTCGTTGGCGTACGGCTGAATTTCTTTGCCGTCCAGCGACTTCACCGTCACGATAGCCATCTCCGCGCCGGTCTTCTGCTCCAGCTCCGTGCAGAGCGCTTCCAATTGCGTCTTGTTTAGCGGTTTGATGATTCCGGCGCGATCGGTCACGTAACCCGTGGGCTTGAAATTCCTGAAGTCGTCCGCGCGTGTAACCGCGCTCACGGTCAGGACCAGACCGGTGGCACACGCCAGGATGCATTTGCGGAGTATCATGGGTTCCTGTGCAAGACCCGGCCGCACATCATTTCTACGCAAAACGGGAACAAAAAATAACGGGCGGCTTTGCACCGAAAAATTCAACAGTCGCGCCTAACCGCGCAGCCGCTGCGCGAATTCTCTCACAAAAACCGCGTCAAAATCCTTATCGAATTTTTCTCCTTTCCTCCCAGGCCGCCATCGATCCGATTGCTTTCCGAATTTTTCCATTCATTTGTGGTCATTGACCTTGTTGCTGGCGAATCATACTCTGTACACGGAATGGCCCGCTCCCCTTCTCATCCGCTGGCGCGCACATGGAGCTCTCTCCCGCGCCCACTCCTCGTAACTCTCGCGCTCCTTTTTTGCGCGGCAACGTCGTTCTACGCGCTGATGTGGATGTACGACGTGCGGCATCCCAGCGCCTATCCTGTCGAAATCGGCTTCAATCATTTCCGCGACACGTTCTTCGATCCGGCCACCTCCTCGCTCCCCATCTTCACGGTCAAGCCAGGAGGTCCAGCCGAGAAGGCCGGTCTGCGCCCGGGCGATCATATTATCGCTCTCAACGGCCATGCGCTGACTTCCTACTCTCTATTCGACAAGATCTGGAGCCGCTCCCAGCCGGGCGAGATCGTTGACGTCACCGTCCGCCGCCCCGGTGAGAGCGAACCCTTGACGTTCCACCCCGTCTTCCGCGCCGCAGCGTCAGGCATATTCCCCGAGGGGCGGGGGCGCACCTCGGCTCGTGAAATTATCGGCCTTTATCCATTATTCTTCGTGCTCGTTGGTTTTGCTGTGCTTTTTCTGCGCCTGGATGACGCCTACGCCTGGCTCCTGGCCTTGCTTTTTGCTTGCTTCGTTGCTGCCGCCCCCGGTTTCCGGAATCTCCAGGCATTGCCGGATGGACTGAGGGGATTTATCGCGCTTTATCGGACGGTCCTTTTATCTGAGATCACAGCCGTGTTTTACATCTTCTTCGCCCTTTTTCCGGAGAAGTCCCCGCTTGAGCGGCGCGCCCCCTGGCTGAAGTGGGCCGGCATCGCGGTCGGCGCGTCACAGCTTTTTCCGGGGTTGCGGTTCGGCGATCCGCGCTGGCCGGATTTTGTCGGGAAAATGATTGGCGATTCCAACTCCGCGTATCTGCGCCATGGATTGACATACGACTTCCTTATTCTCGGGATTATCGCTCTGTCCTGGAATTGCTACAGCGCCGAAACACCCCCCGAAGCGCGCCGCAAGTCGCGCGTACTTCTCGCCGGCACGCTCATCGGGGTGGTCCCGATGGTTCTCCAGCGCATGCTCTTTGATTTTGCCGGCTATGAGCCACCGTTCTGGGTCAATGTCGGTCTCACTCTCCTCGTGCTGCTTTATCCACTCTCGTTCGCTTACGCCATCGTCAAGCACCGCGTACTGGAAATCCCCGTGCTGCTCCGGCGGAGCGCGCGATACGTCTTGGTGCAGCGCGGCTATTTTCTCCTTCTTTTTTGCGGCGCGAGCTTGGCCATTTTCCTTTTCGCGCACTTTTTCTCCGGATTCTTCGCAGAAAATTCGCAGTTTGGCATGACCCTCAGCGCGGCATTCGGTGTGGCCCTCGTTTGGGTCTCCGGACCCCTCGTCAAGCGCGGCACGGACCGCATCGACCGCGCCTTCTTCCGAAGTTCGTACGACGCCCGGATGATCCTGCAAGATCTCGCCGAAAAGATCCGCGCCGTATCCAGCCGCCCGGAACTTGCCGCGCTCCTGGAGCACCATCTGACACAGGCGTTCCACCCGCAACCTCTAGCTATCTATTTTGTTGGGACCTCCGGGGAACTGCTTGCGACCGGGCGCGCGGTACCCGCGGGCCTCGCTTATCTCGACGCGAATGCGCCTTTTCTCCGGGAGTTGGCGGTGCACCGCCGCGCCTGGGACGTTCCTCCCCCAATCGATCCCAAGCTCCCGCGGGATTTTCCGTTGGCTCCTCTTTCCCCAGAGTGTCTGGTGCCACTGCTCGGCCACGATGGCCGGTTGATGGGCTTGCTTGTTCTTGGCCAGCGGCTCTCCGAAGAACCGTATTCGAGCGAGGACAAGCGCCTGCTCGATTCCGTCGCCGGCCCGGCCGCTGTCTCACTGGAAAACATGCACATGGCCGAAGAGATGGCCGAACGCCTGGAGTTGGACCGGCGCGCCGAGCAGGAGATACAGATCGCCCGCGACGTGCAATCGCGCCTTTTCCCGCAGGTGATGCCGCCGCTCGTCACGCTGGAATACGCCGGAAGTTGCATCCAGGCCCGCCAAGTTGGCGGGGATTACTACGACTTCCTCGATCTCGGCTCCTCGCATAGGCTGGATAGAGGAGCGACACGGAGCCTCCCTGCGGCAGCCTGGCATCTCGCCTTTGTCCTGGCCGACATTTCCGGCAAGGGAATCGCCGGTGCGCTGCTGATGGCCAACTTGCAGGCCAACCTGCGCAGCCGTTACGCGATCGCGCTCGATGATCTTCCCCGTCTGCTGAAATCCGTAAATCAGCTTTTCTACGAAAACACCCCGGACGATCGTTATGCCACCCTGTTCTTCGCCCTTTACGACGACCGTTCACGCGAGTTTGAATACGCCAATTGTGGCCAGAATCCACCGCTCGTCTTCCGCGCCGATGGCAGCGTCGAGAGGCTCTCCGCGACCTCTACGGTCATTGGCCTTTTTCAGGATTGGGAGTGCGTTACGCGAACCATCACCTTACAGCCGAAGGATGTATTGGTGATTTACACGGACGGCGTGACGGAAGCGAACGACGCGGCCGGAAACGAATTTGGCGAGGCCCGGCTGCGCGATACAGTCCGGGAAAACCTTTGCCTTTCGCCGGCCGACCTGCTCACCGCCATTCAGGAAGCGGTGCAGAAATTCAGTGCTGGCGAACAGTTTGATGATTTGACCTTGGTGGTCGCCCGCGCCCGCTAACGCTGAAAATTCGTAAACTTCGCGTTTGACATGGGCGCTCGGACGGCATAGAAAGGCATAGTAGACCTCGCGAGGTGCGAACTATGACGACCGATCTCTCTAGAAGGAAATTTCTCGAAAAGCTTGGTGTGGGGACTGCTGCGGGTGTTGGCTACTCACTGCTGACGGAGTTCGCGCAGGCTCGTCCCACGGACGCAAACGTCCTGCCAACTCGCACGCTGGGCCGCACGGGCGCGAAGGTCTCCATCCTCGCGTTTGGTTGCGGCAGCCGCTTCCTGATGTACCAGGACGAGGCCGAAGCGCTGGCGATCCTGAATCACGCCATCGACCAGGGCATCACCTATCTCGACACCGCGTACGCCTACGGCGACGGAAAGAGCGAAACGCGCGTCGGCAAGGTGATGGCGACGCGCCGCAAAGACGTCTGGCTCGCCACGAAAATCCCGGATCGCACCCGCGATGATTTTATGCGCCGCCTTGAAGCCAGCCTCACGCGCCTTCAAACCGACCACGTCGACCTGCTGCACCTTCATAGCCTGAAGCGCGCCGAGGACCTCGCCAAGATCGAAGCGCCCGACGGTGCCTTGAAAGGATTGCTCGAAGCGCGCGAGCAGAAGATGGCCCACGCCATCGGCATGACCAGCCACACCAGCGGGGAAGTGCTGGCCCAGGCCATACAGCGCCATGACCTGGACTGCGTGCAGATGGCCTTGAACGCTTCGCAAAACGGCAGGTTTGAAGAGCTCGCTCTGCCCGCCGCGCGCGCCAAGAACCTTGGCGTAATCGCTATGAAAGTGACCGGCCAGGAGCTTTTGCTGGGCACCGAAGAGGGCAAAGGGCACATCGATTCCTTGTTGCGCTACTCCCTGAGCCTTCCGGTGACCACGGCTGTCGTCGGCATGCCGCGCAAGGAAATGCTCGATTACAACATCGCTCAAGCGCGCGCCTTCACCGCGTTTCCGGATTCCGACATGGAGCGCCTCCGCAAGAACCTCCAACCCTCCCGCGAAAACCTGGAAAAAAAGCTCTCCGGCCACGACGACGGACCCACCCAGACGCCGCATTTGTTCTGGGCGTAGGAGTCCCTGGGTCGCTTGGGCTCCATTGCCCTTCAGCGGATCAATACGGAGTGGTTGCTTCCTGGCGGGATTTCCATTCTTGGGCTTGCGCTTTGCCGGTGTCTCTTAAGGACTGTACACCGGATTTATCGGAATCGAGTCTGGCGCAAGCAGCATCTTGCCGGCGTCCCTCATCGGAAACTCGATCCGAAATACACAACTTGGCATCAGCAGAGTACCTGAGGTGTTGGCGATAGATCTCCGTTTGCCAAGCGGCGCGGGTTGGAAATTCCACTTCGGCCAGATCGGACCCCAGCAACCTGGCGACATATTGCTGTTCTGTTAGATTCTCCGTTTTTCTCAGAAATTGCTCGATCTTTGCCCTGCTCGCGGCCCAATCGGAGTTCGCTGTTGGGGCAGTGGCCACCGCCGATGGCTGCGTAGCGGCGTTCGCAACGGGGGAGGGAGTTGCTGCGACATTCACGGGCGCGGGCCGATTTGGTGAAGAGGGAAAATCGTCGTTGGTGAACACCCGGCCTTCCGCATCGATCTCACCCTTTAGACCCAACTGATGCGCAACGTCTCCCAGCGGTGGTGCTGGCGGTTTTGCCGCCGCAGCCTTCCTCACGACGTTCATCTGTTTGATCATGCCCTCCACATCCAGTGGAGGATTTTCCTTCACGTTCAGCTCTTCGGTACGCGCGAAATCGATGTCGGTCAGTAGGACCGATCGCTCCTCGCCGCTCTCGGACAGATACAGGAGTTCATTGTTCACCACGCGGTAGTTCTGAAAATGAATTACGGCTCCATTCCGGAGCGCGACCTGGTACGCGCAGAGCACAGGCGCAAGCAGCATCAACGCAAAACCGAGGATCGATAGGCGGCGCAACATTTTCTCCATGCAAAAAGAATAACAACGCAGACAGAGCTGCAAGCGCCAAACAATAGGGGTGCTGTCTATCCAGTAACAGCCAGTCAGAAGAGGGTGGGCCGATTCGCAAAAGCGTGAAACTCTACCGCAAAGGCTCAGAAATAAATCCCTACGGCCATTGCACGGCCCCACTCTGAAACTACATTTATACTGGGCGTAACTCTCTCAGCGCAGCCGGGGTCCTGCTTTTTGGCGCGGACAGGGCTGCCTGTTCATCCACTCACTTCGCGCTTTGGCTTTCCAGATCCGCCAGGTGTTTCTTCAACTCGGCGGCATTCGCAGCGTTGGGAACAATTTGCAGGTAGGCTCGTAGCTGAACCGCGGCGCCATTGTAGTCCTGCTTCGCGCCGTAAATTTGCGCCAGCAAAAGGTGCGCTTGCGGCACGCGATGGTGATGGTCGGCGTCGATGGCTTCCAGCGCGTTTTTCTCCGCTGCCGGCAGATGGTTCAAATGAAAATGGGCCATCGCGCAGTAGAAATTTCCGAACACATTCTGCGCCGGTTCGAGTTTGAGCGCGCGATCCGCCTGATCCAGCGCCTGATTCCAATCCTTCAGTTGCCCGGAAACGTCGGCCAGGCAAAGGTACGCCGGCGCGTACTCCGGATCCGCGCCGGACGCCTGGGAACACGCGCCGCGGGCTTCCTCGATTCGGTTGCTCGCTTCCAGAACCTGCCCCAACAGGACCCACGCGGCGGCATAGCGCGGGTAATCCTCAACCGCTTTGCGCAGGTGGCTCTCGGCCGTGGCGAGCTTCTTGCCCTTCAGGTCGCTGCAGCCCTTGTCGTATTCGCCCCGCGCCTTTCCGGGAACCTGAAGGGTTGCCGCATTGACGGTGGCCGCTGGCGTTACGGAAACCGTCCAGAGCAAGCAGGGCACGTCGCGCTCCACAACGGTCGCAGGCGGCGCGCCGACGGCATCGGGAGTCCCATGAGTTGGCGCGGAGTTGTGCAAAGGCCAGCCAGGCGTGGAGCCGCTCGCTGAAGAATCGCTCTGCGCCGCGAGCGTTGTTGCGAGCAACCCAAGCGCGAACCCGCAAACCGCCAATTCCGTGAGAAGTAGCCGCCCCAACAGGAGGCCGCGATACTTCAACCCGCGCCCCATCGCGTCAGGCACAACTGCGCCGAAAATGCCGCAGCCAACTCGCACAGAACAGGTACCAACCGGGCCCTCTATTCCGCTTCCAGGCCCCAAGCCACTATACGTCCAATCGCCTTTTCTAGCGATTATATTCTTGACACGGAACAGCCCTTCCTGTGGCATGTGTCCGTGCGCACCAAACGCATAAAGAAAATCGTTCTAAATGTCTTGATGGCGATCTTTCTCGTGATTCTCCTCTTGTCCCTGCTCGCGCACCGCGTAGTTCATCCACGGTGATTTGGAACGCCAGGTGCCTCGCGGGCGGGTTTTGCACTCCTCCATTGATCGGCAAAATGTCGGCGCGCCGATATTTACTGAGTGGGTAGATAAATGTAAAGTATTACTTGAAGGTTGCGGCATGGGTGGACCCCCCCACCCCCTGTTTTTGCGTAAGTGCGGGAATAATTGGGGTTACGGGCGAATGGACCGTAAGTGCGGGAATAGTTGGACTTAGCGGAGAAGGGCAGTTCGCAGTCATCAGTCTACAGTTCGCAGCTAGAAGCGTTTTCCTCATTCCGGTTGCAATGCCCGGCAAGCGAATGATCCTGGCGCAAGATCGGACGGGAAAGAATCCCGAAATGGAACGATTGGTCGTAAGGGAAGAAGTGCGATTCGCAGTCATCAGTTCACAGTTGGCAGGCATGGAGGGAAAAACGAGTTAACGCACAGGCGTCGGTGGGGTGGCGGAAAGGGCGGGCGTGGGATATTCTGGATGTTAAGAAGTTGTAAGGACTTCCTGATAAGGACGTTCCCCGGAAATAGGGATATGCGGATGAGTGAATCGAAGATTATTGCGCCTGGGTCGAATGCGGTGACGGCTGGGGCTAAGCCGGTGCGGCCGACTTGGCACGCGGCGGGGAAGGTGCATGCTTCGGAACAGCCGTTCAGCTATCCGTTGAATCGGGAGTTTGTGGAGCCGGATTGGCGGCGGTTGCCGGGGTACAAGAATGTGAGTGCGGAGGAGTGGGAGACGGCGCTTTGGCAGCGGCGGCATACGGTGAAGAACCTGCAGGAGTTGAAGGAGGTTTTTGGCGGGTTGATGCCGGATACTTTGATGGCGGCGGTGGAGCGGGACATTAAGGAACGGGCGACCATGTCCATCCTAATTCCGCCGCACATGCTGAACACCATGGATGAGAAGGATTTATGGAACGATCCGGTGCGGCGCTACATGCTGCCGGCGTTTGACGACCGGCACCCGGAATGGCCGAGCCATCCGAAGGCGAGCCGCGACTCACTGCATGAATCGGACATGTGGGCGGTGGAAGGGCTGACGCACCGGTATCCCACGAAAGTGCTGGCGGAGCTGCTGTCCACTTGCCCGCAATACTGCGGGCACTGCACGCGGATGGACTTGGTCGGCAACGACGTGCCGCAGGTGGTGAAGCTGAAATTCCAGATACCGCAGAAGGAGCGTTACCAGCAGATGCTTAACTACCTGCTGGTGACCCCGTCGGTGCGCGACGTGGTGGTGAGCGGCGGGGACATCGCGAACACCCCAATGGTCCTACTGGAAGATTTCGTCAGCAGATTGATGGATATCCCGAACATCAAGGACATTCGGCTGGCCACCAAGGGATTAATCGCCATCCCGCAGCACTTTTTGCAGAGTGGCGTGTTGGACGGGCTGGAACGGTTGGCGAAGAAGGCGCGGGAACGCGGCGTGGATCTCGCAGTGCACACGCACGTGAATTGCGCGCGGCAGGTGACGCCGCTGGTGAGGAAAGCGGTGCAGGCGCTGCTGGACATGGGGTATCGCGACGTGCGGAACCAAGGCGTGCTGCTGCGCGGCGTGAACACCAGCCAGAAGGAATTGCTGGACCTGTGCTTCACGCTGCTGGATCACGGGAAAATCATGCCGTACTACTTCTATCAGTGCGACATGATCCCGAACGCTGAGCACTGGCGGCTGGCGATCCATGAGGCGCAGAAATTGCAGCACGACATTATGGGCTACCTGCCGGGATTTGCAACGCCGCGCATCGTGTGCGACGTGCCGTTTGTGGGCAAGCGCTGGGTGCACCAGGTGAAGGAGTACGACCGGCAACTGGGAATTTCCTACTGGACGAAAAATTACCGCACGGGAATTGAAGCGGACGATCCGGAAGCGCTTTCGCGGCGCTACGAATATTACGACCCCGTCTATACGCTCCCGGATGTCGGCCAGCGGTTTTGGGGCGGCGCAACGACACAGCAGACGCTGTCGAAATAAGACAATGAGAGTGCTGGTTACCGGCGGCGCGGGATACATCGGTAGTGTGGTTGCGGAGCAGCTTCTCAGCGCCGGGCACCGGGTAACAGTGATTGACAATCTGAGTCGTGGCCACCGCCAGGCGATTCCGAATGGCGCGGAGATGGTTGTGGGCGAGCTGGCCGACAAGGAAAAGCTCGCGGCCCTTTTTCGGACTCATGCATTTGAAGCGGTGCTGCATTTTGCGGCATTCATCGAAGCCGGCGAATCGATGAAGTTCCCGGAAACATTTTTCCGGAACAATACGGCGAATGCGCTGGCGGTGCTGGAGGCCATGCTTGCCGGGGGCGTGAAGCGCTTCGTCTTTTCCTCGACAGCGGCGCTCTATGGCAATCCGGCAAGGACGCCGATTCAGGAAGAGGATGCGCTGCAGCCCACGAATGCTTATGGGGAATCGAAGTTGCTGGTGGAAAGGATGCTGGAATGGTTCCACCGCATCCACGGGCTGCGTTACGCGAGCTTGCGTTATTTCAATGCGGCCGGGGCGGCTGGTCCAGAGCGCGGGGAGGCGCACCAGCCGGAATCGCACCTGGTACCGCGATTGATGAAGGTCGCGCTGGGGCAGCAAAAGCACATTGAAATTTTCGGCACGGATTATCCGACGCCGGATGGAACTTGCGTGCGAGACTATATTCACGTGAGCGATCTGGCCGCTGCGCATTTACTTGCTCTCGACGCGCTAGAGCAAGCTGGGCGCCTGATTTACAACCTGGGAAACGGCCAGGGCTTTACCGTGCGAGAGGTGATCGAAGGCGTGCGCCGCGTGACGGGACACGCCATCCCGGTGATGGAATCGCCGCGCCGCGACGGGGATCCCGCGGTGCTGATTGCCAGCTCCGAAAAAATCCGGCGAGAGCTGAGGTGGAAGCCCAAGTTCCCGGAATTGGACGCGATATTGAAAAGCGCCTGGCTGTGGCACAAGAATTTTCCGGAGGGTTATACCGGGACTTAAGCCGCTCGAGATATTTGCAGCAAGACGAGCAGGGTTAGTCCTGTTTGATCGAGGCTCCCGCCTGAGTAATGCTGCCGGGGAGCAACTCCGTCTTGAGCGTAATTTTCTGGTGGGGCAACAGGTCGACCTCGGTGTCGAAAGCCTGATAACCGGGAAGAGCGATCTTGACGCGATGTTTCCCTGGGCTCACGAGCATGGCATGTCCCGCGCCCATGAATTCGTTGACGCTTCCCACAAAAGCATCATCGACGAAGACAGCTGCTCTCTCCGGCGTGACTTGCAGCTTGATCTGCGAAGTGACTTTCGGGAACTGGCTGCGAGGATCCTTCAGCATGACTACCTGGAGGACGGTTTTCTTGTGCGGTTCGACGACCACCTTTTGAGAAAGCTCGGTGTAGCCCGACTGACGAATGGTAATTTCATGTGCGCCGGGCAGAAGCAGGAGTTTCTTGTCGTCCTTGAGTTCATTGACGAAGCCTACATACTCTCCATCGACCCAAACCCCGGAGGTCTTGTCCGCTTTGGTCTTGCCGACCAACTGCACTTCACCCAGGACCTGGTTCTGGGCGGAGGAAGCGATAGAAAACAGCAGCGTGCAGAAAACAAATAAGAAAAACGTTCTATTGAATGCGCTAAACGTTCTCATAACTAATCCCCCCATTCGGGCAAGTTTCAGAGTACGGGATCGCCTCGGAACGATCCGGCCTGGACTGGATAAGGTGACCGTCTCATTCTAACCGCAATGCCCGAAATACGGGGTAAGGATACAATTTCTTGTCGAATCTATTAACCTTTCGATTGGCATTCTCGGAGCGGCCGCCGTGAGCAAAAGCCCCCTTCTCCCAACTGATTAGTAGCGCGCCCTACGGCACAATTACCGGGCTTTTTCGGCGATTTCACGGGAGCGTTGCCACAGATAAGGACGCATCTCTGATCCTTGCTTCGGCTGTGGAACTCTTGCAAGCCGGGCGGGCATCCATTGATCATCCGAGAACGATCTATCGCCTCCCGAACTGGAAAACGATTCCGGCGCTTTACCGAAAGTTATTCTGCCGGTTGCTTGCACCATCGGTGAATTTTGTCAGAAAGTATTCGGCCTGAACGGGGCGAATCGCGAAGTGTTCGGAGATTTTGTAATCAACGCCCCCGATTGCGGTCATCGCGAAGACATTCTGGGGCGAGCTGACGATGCTTCGGGCTCCCCCGAACAGTACTTGCGCAAAGGGCGTCACCTTCCGGTGCCCGAGAAGATTAATCCGCGGCCCGAACAGGTAGGAGAAAATTCCCGCGCCGAAGCCATTGCGGGTGTAGTGCCGAAGTCTCCGACGCCCGAGCCAATTATTGAGATTGTAAGTGAACTGGCCGCTGCCTCCATTGAAGTTGGACGAGGTGCTGGCGGAGTTCAACCGGATATAGTCGTACCCCGCGAACAATTCCGCTTTCGGTGTTTCATCCTGCGCCTTTGCCGTCAAGGCGAATGCAAACATCGCCAGCAAAGCTAGCACCCAAAATGATTTCCTCATTTTTGATGTACTCCTTTGGGATCAAATGTCCGCGAGACCTGCCGACCTATCCCCGGGACCTGCGCGCTGGCAGATAGGAAGCGCACAAGGGACATTGTGTTGCCTGCTTCTACGCGGATATTCGCGAGTATAGGCCTGTTATTGATGAAC
The DNA here is from genome assembly GCA_963734105.1 of Candidatus Acidiferrales bacterium. GTDB lineage: Bacteria > Acidobacteriota > Terriglobia > Acidiferrales > UBA7541 > Acidiferrum. Next base: position 187,513 of record CAVTFW010000005.1, read on the forward strand.
CCGCCGGTGAGCCTAGGTTATCGAAACAACAAACTTGATGGCAAGGCTCATGCTGAGCGCGCGCCGATCGCGAAGCGCATGTTTGCGTTTTCCGCTTAGAGGCAGAATGGTGAACGATTGAAGCAGAAGTCGAGAACGGTGCGTCACCGGCTCGAAGGGCAACGCCGAGGATGTTGGGGCACTCAATTTGTCACTGGACCCTAGTCCACGCGCCACGGCGAGCGCTCCGGCCACTGACGTAAGGCCTCCGTAGCCCAAGCGGTGGTCTTGTCCGCGTGGCAGGCCGTGCAGGGATTCGGGATTTTGTACTTGTCGGTCATGGCTGGCGCGATGAAAGCAAAGGTGTGGGAGCGCACCTTCACGTCCGCGATAGTGGTCTCGATTTTTGGCATATGACAAGCGATGCAACTGCTTCCGGGAGATCCTTTTTTATGATGAGTATGCTCTTCGATGGTTCCGGTGCGCGGGCCATTCAAAGAGAGTGCCCCGTGACAATCCAGGCAAAGTTGGTCCGCGGGCTTTCGCAATTGCGCGTAGTTTTCAGTGCCGTGCACATCGTGGCAACTGAAGCAGGTCACTCCGCGCCGATACATGACGCTTTGCACAAAATCATTGCCTTGCATGCGGTTTTTGTGACCCGTGCCGTCCGGGTAGTGCGTGAACGTCGTCTCCCCTAGAGTATGTTCCTCAAGCTGCCAAAAATCCTGCAGCTTCAGACCCACACTGTACCCAACGGGCCAATCGTAATATTTGCCCTCGATGGGACTTGTGAGCGGGTGACCTTGGGAATGGCACTGGATGCACGCGTCGCTTGCCTGAACGTAATTCATTCGCGCCGGATTCAGGATGTTACCGCGGGATGGATGATCCACATGCTCGCTTCCCGGCCCGTGGCACTTTTCGCAGCCCACGTTCCATTCCGCCACCTGTTTCGTTCGGATGTTGTAGTCGACCGAATGGCAGCCATCGCACGTAGGACCTGTGGGGCGTTGCATATTGTCTGGAGGATAAAACGGCTCCCACCAATCCGTCCCCTTAGCCACGAAGTACGGCCGCCAAACTCGCTTGGTAACGTCCCATTGGGCGGGTTCCGGAAAGTAGTCGTCTCCCCGCTTGGTGAAGTAACGTTGCTTCCATATGCTGCCGTAAACCAGCGCCACATCGTCCTTGGTGAACTTGGCAATAGTATTCGTCGAAAGGTTGGGAATAATCGCGTCCGGGTATTCGCGTGGATCGCGGACGATGTTCGCCATCGGCGTCTTACGCCAGTGATCGTAGATTTGCGCGTGGCACTTCCAACAGGATTGCGAGCCGATGTAGCGAGCCGACTTTGCCGTGGATACCTGCTGTATCTGCTCTTCCTTGGTCAATTGGCGTAGGTCGCGGATAAAAACGACCAGTTTCCAACTATCGTCGCTCTGCTCGTCGTGCGGTTTCGCCCAGCCCGGCATGCCGGTGAGGCGCACACCATTCCGGATGATGTAGCGGATCTCTCCATCCATAAGATTCTGTGTTTGAGGCAAACGCAAGTCCGGCACTTTGGGATACAGGTTGCTGCCGTTTTGGGTTTGTCCGGAGCCGTCCAGACCATGACACACGGCACAACGATCGAGGAAACTCTCGCGCGCTTCCTTTAGAACATCCGGCGTGGCCTTCCAGGGGTTTGTTTCCAAGCGGGCCTTCCGCGGAATCGCCAAGTTGCGCACGGTACGCGCCACCACAGTTTCCAGAAACGACGGCTGGTCGGCGGTGCTAAAGCCATGCCAAATCAATCGCGCTCCATAGAAGCCAAATGCGATCAGCACGACGGAGCAGAGCAATAGAAAAATTCTCCAGGCTTTCATACAACCCTCTTGACTCTCATGATGCTACGCGTAATCCAGTTCATCCATGCCCCGGACTGTTTCGCCGCGACCTTCAGATCATCGTCTTGATACACGTTATGCGTGGCGACGGCAAGCCCACGTACGGTTGGTTACGTCAGGCCCGGAAGCTTGTAGTCAGTCGAGATGCCTGGATGCCTCCAGTCTCTGTCAGACTTGAGAATTTGCAGAGCATGTTTCTTGGCCGCGTTGAAAGCGTCTCTTCCAAGCAAGAGCCGAGGGGTGGATCGGATAGCGATGCGATATGCAGAAGCGCCGCTGCCGCCTATGCCGGGTCATTGAGCAATGAACAGCGATCTAGGCTGCCGGAAGTTGCAAATAGCGGAAGAGAACGGTGAACTCAGAAGGATTCTCCAGTCGCGAATTCACAAGGCGCCGTACTGGGCCTAATAAAGCGTATTCTGAACCTCGATCTCTTGAACCCATTTTACGGACAGAGATCTTAGGAGGCGCCTGTGGGGAGACCCGCGGGTCAGTGGCTAAATGCCTGGCTTACCTGCCGATTCGACGACTAACCGCCGCGGCGCTCGCGCTCGGGGCGCACTCTACGGTTTTTCCCAGGCCAGCTGAACTTGCGCGGCATTGTTCACAAGCTCGCGTTCCTTGGGCGTGAAATCACTATAGCGACCAGAGTCGATTCGCCGTTGGAAGGCATAAGGCGGCATTTCGCCGGCAGCTCGAATTGCATATTGCACTTCTTGGCGGGCCGGCGGGAGTTGTTGAGCAGTATGTGCGGCCCGGTAATTGTTCGGCGCGGCGGTCGATGCGCTGGTTGGGTAGAGCGGAGAAGTCCGAGAAGAGGCCGCGAGCCTGGCGATCATTGCGTTCGCGTGTGGCGCGCTCTCCTGCGCGGGAGCCCCCGAAGGTCTCACCGGGGCGTTATCGCGGGAATTCGGGGCAGGATTTGACGGGGGAGGGTCGTCGCCGTTGCCAGGACCTGGGTAGCCGTAAGGCGCATAAGAAGGGCAATAGTATGGATCATAGCCGGCGTAGCACCCTGGGCCGTAACCATAACCGTAGCCGTAGGGATACCAGTAAGGCCATCCCCAGCCGAAGCCCAGGCCGAATCCCCATCCGAATCCGTAACCATAGCGGCCGTAACCATAACGACCGTAACCAGGGTAACCCCGAAACCCGCCACGCCCGTAGTAGCCCCCACGCCCGCCGTAGAATCCACGGCCAGAGTAGCCGCCGAAGCGCCCCCCACCATAGGCATGGGAGCCTCCGCCGCCGCGGAACCCTCCTACGCTGCCGTGGAACCCTCCTCCACCGCCACCATGAAATCCACCTCCGCCCCCGCCTCCGTGGCCACCACCGCCATGCTGGGCAAAAGCGGAGCTCGGTACACAGACGAGCGCGACAAGTGCAACTACTAGGCAAAAGACTCTTAACAAAGCGAATCTCCTCATTTCAGTCACCTCCGCTCGAGCGCTTGCTACTGCCCCCGAGCAGCCTTTCTATTTCTCCATCTCTATGCCGGCATTTGCCGGAATTCCTTTCGAACTCGAATTTTGGGTTTATTGTACACCCATCGCTTGTCCTCCGCACGGTGGCCCAATTTTCTTTGGGAGTGCTGAGGACGGTCTGCGGTCACCACCATCTCCGCAGAGACAAACCAGTCTTCCAGTTGCGCCTTGGAGAACCAGATGGCTATACCATTTGGGAGGAATCTTGCGACTGTGACGGCAACTTCACGTCAACGTGCCGCGATCTCGGCCGCTCCTCTCAGCAGAGAAGAGCGCCCTGAGCAAACTCAAACTTAACGGACGCGTTGCAGCGGTTCTGTAGACAACGACTGAGAGCGGTCTGAAAATCCCTTCGGCCCAAAAGTGTTACCTATGTAGCCGGTACATCCTGTTACCCATGTCCCCGGACCGGGCCCGAAAATTATGGCGCGCCCGGGGAGATTCGAACTCCCGACCCTCTGCTTAGAAGGCAGACGCTCTATCCAACTGAGCTACGGGCGCACGCCTTGCAACCTACTCAATGTACTGCGGCTATTCCATGTTTCGCAACTGGCAAGTCGGAGTTCACTTCCGTTGTGCGCAAAATTGCGGCTCCCCAGGCTGGCTGCTGAATGCAGAGCTAGGCAGTGGGGAGAAGGAATGCGGGGAAATCGAGAAGGGGTATTTGTTAAGGGACCTCTCAGACCGTTTGGGAGGCTGCCTGGTTCGTAGATTCCCCATGCGCAAAAGGGGTAGGCTGGTGTCACGCGGGGACAAGCAGGCTTGGCCAGATGTCTAGAGCCTTTTGCCGAAGCCTTTCGACTGGAATGGCTTGAAACTCACCGCCTCTCCCACACGTCAAAAGGCTAGTGTAAAGATGGCCGCAATTATGGGCAGGTCCAGGAGAGAACTGTAGCTGTGGCTGCATCTTAGTCCGAAATATGCGAACATCCACGTTAGACAAGGTACGCAGCTTCTACGCCCTTGAGAAGACTGTCCCTGGCCGATTTGAGGAGCACAAGTGACGGAACAACGACCAGACTCGAGTGAATCCAGCAAGCCCCAGTCCTACACAACCGACGATTCAACTGCTCCTAAGAGGCGGTGGTGGATCTGGGTGATTGTCGTGGCAGTGATTGTTGTCGGCGTGGCACTGTGGCAACGCCGCGGGGCCACTCCGCAAGCAAACAGCGGCGCCGCGGCCGCCCGGCCGGTGGTGGTATCAACGGCGGTAGCGCACCAAGGGGACATCGGAGTTTACTTAAATGCATTGGGTACAGTGACGCCGGTGTACACGGTGTCCGTGACCAGCCGCGTGCAGGGAGAAATCACGCAGGTCTATTATCGCGAAGGCCAGATGGTTCAGAAGGGCGACCCGCTTGTGGAAATCGACCCGCGGCCTTATCAAGCGGCCTTGACCCAAGTCGAGGGACAACTGGCACACGATCAAGCCGTTTTGAACGAGGCCAAGATCGATCTGGAGCGCTATCAGCAAGCATTCAATCGAAACGCCATCGCCAAGCAGCAATTGGATGATCAAGAGCAGGTGGTGCTGCAAGACGAAGGCACGGTGAAAAACGACGAGGGCCAGCTTGCCAATGCCAAGGTCAACCTGATTTACACGCACATCACCGCACCGATTGCGGGGCGCGTTGGACTACGGCTGGTTGACCCCGGAAACATCATTCAGGCGAATAGCACCACGGTTCTGGTGGTGATCACGCAGCTTCAGCCCATCACCGTGATCTTCAGCGTTGCCGAGGATGCACTCGGCCCGGTTCAGCAGCAATTGCGAAAGGGAAAGAAACTGTCTGCCGACGCGTTTGACCGTGAAGAGAGCACGAAGCTCGCGTCTGGCTCGTTGCTGACGCTCGATAACGTCATTGACACAACCACAGGAACGCTGAAACTGAAAGCTGTCTTTGATAACAAGGACAACGCGCTTTTCCCAAGCCAGTTCGTCAACGTCAGACTGCTGGTCGACACGCTGCACAATGAAACCTTAATTCCGAATCCAGCGATTCAGCGCAACGCCCAAGGGGCATATGTGTACGTGATAAAGAGCGACCAGACAGCGTCCATGCAAACGATTACACCCGGCACCACGGATGGAATCGTGACCGCCGTCCAGGGCGTTCAGCCGCAGGAAGTGGTTGCCGTCAATGGATTCGACAAACTCTTGGACGGCGCGAAAGTTACGATTCGCGCGCCTTCGAAAAACGGTGGCGGAGCTTCCGGCCAGCAGGGTCAAACGGGCCAGACGAACGAAGCCGCACCGCAGGGAACCGCCAAGGGAGGCGCGGCCGGAAGCAAGAACGGAGCTTCGCCGCAGTGAGCCCATCACGACCATTTATTTTGCGACCGGTCGCGACGTCGCTGCTGATGGCGGCCATATTGCTGGCCGGGGGCGTCGCGTATCTGCAACTGCCGGTATCGGCGCTGCCGGAGGTGGACTACCCAACGATTCAGGTGGTTACGTTTTATCCCGGCGCCAGCCCTGACGTGATGGCGTCGGCGGTGACTGCCCCGTTGGAGCGGCAGTTCGGTCAGGTTCCCGGGCTAAATCAGATGACTTCGACGAGTTCCGACGGGAGCTCGATCATTGTTCTGCAGTTTTCGCTGGAATTGAACATCGACGTCGCCGAACAGGAAGTACAAGCATCCATCAATGCGGCGCAAAGCTATCTGCCTTCCGACCTGCCGGTCCCGCCGATCTACAGCAAAACGAATCCGGCGGACACGCCAATCCTGACGCTGGCGCTCAGTTCCAAAACAATACCGCTGTCGCAGGTGGAGGATCTGGCGGACACGCGATTTGCGCAAAAAATCTCGCAGCTTCCGGGAGTTGGGCTGGTGAGCATTAGCGGCGGCCAAAAGCCGGCTGTGCGGGTAAAGGTAAATCCCACAGCGCTCTCCGCGTACGGCATCAATCTTGAGGATGTGCGCACGGCGCTGCAGCAAACCAGCCTGGACCAGGCCAAGGGCAACTTCGACGGACCGCAACAGGACTATCAGATTCAATCGAACGACCAGCTCCTAGTCGCATCCGATTTCGCGAAAGTGATCATTGCCTACCACAACGGGTCGCCCGTGGTGCTTTCCGATGTGGCAACGGTTGAAAATGGCGTGGAAAACAACCGCCAGGCTGCCTGGATGAACGAGACGCCCGCGGTGATCGTCAACATTCAACGCCAGCCCGGTGCGAACATCATTCAAGTGGTGGATCGCATTGTGAAATTGTTGCCGCTGCTGAAGAGCAATCTTCCGGCCGCGGTCCAGATCGATGTTTTAACGGACCGAACCACGACGATCCGGGCTTCCGTGAGAGACGTTGAGTTCGAACTCATGCTCACCGTGGCGCTGGTGGTCATGGTCATCTTCCTGTTCCTGCGCAATCTCTCCGCTACCATCATTCCCAGCGTTGCCGTTCCGCTGTCCATCGTGGGCACGTTTGGGGTGATGTATCTGGCGGGGTTCAGCTTGAACAACCTGACGCTGATGGCGCTGACGATTTCTACCGGATTCGTCGTGGATGACGCCATCGTGATGATTGAGAACATCATTCGATACATTGAAGAAGGCGACCCACCGCTGCAAGCCGCGCTGAAGGGCTCCGAGCAGATCGGTTTCACGATCGTGTCGCTGACAGTTTCCCTGATTGCGGTATTGATTCCTCTGCTGTTCATGGGAGACATCGTGGGCCGGCTTTTCCGCGAGTTTGCCATCACGTTGAGCGTGACGATTCTGGTGTCCGCGGTGGTATCGCTGACACTTACGCCGATGATGTGTTCGCGGCTATTGAAAAGCACGCACGGGAAAAAACAGAGCCGTTTCTATGTGGCTTCGGAGAACGCTTTCGAAAGCATCATTGCGTTTTATGGAAAAACGCTAAAGTGGGTGCTGAAGCGTCAGACTGCCACGCTAATTGTGGCGGCTGGGACGCTGGTGCTCACCATTGTTCTCTACATTATCGTTCCGAAGGGCTTCTTCCCGGTGCAAGACACGGGCATCATTCAGGGCATTTCGGAAGCCGCGGAATCCATATCCTTCTCCGCCATGGCGGAAAAGCAGCAGCAACTTGCCCACTTGATATTGCAGGATCCCGCCGTGGAGAGCATCTCTTCCTTTATCGGGATCGACGGTACGAACACGACGTTGAACAGCGGGCGCATCCAAATTAATTTGAAGCCGCTCGAGGACCGCAAAATCAACGCCGCGGATGTCATCCGGCGGATACAGCCAAATCTGGAGAAAATTGACGGGATTACCCTGTATATGCAGCCGGTACAGGACCTAACCGTAGAAGATCGCGTGAGCCGCACGCAATATCAGTACACCCTCGAGGATCCCGATCAGCACGAACTGAATCTCTGGACGGCTAGGCTGATGGCGAAACTTCAGGCGATTCCGGAGTTGCGGGACCTGGCGACCGACCAGCAGACTTCCGGTCTCGCCGCGTTCCTGACGGTTGACCGCGTCACCGCATCCCGGATGGGCATTACGCCGCAAGCGGTTGACCAGATGCTTTACGACGCGTATGGGCAACGGCAGGTATCGACGCTGTATACGCAATTAAATCAGTACCATATCGTCCTTGAAACGGAGCCAGAATTTCAGAAGAACCCTTCGAAATTACAGGACATTTACGTTCGATCTGCTTTGGCGCCAACGGCGCTCACGAGCAACTCTTCCACGGGCCAGACGATAACGTCCACGACTGCCACGGGCAACTCCGCATCCTCCGCAGCGCCGAGTCCCTCGGCGTCCCCGAACACTGCTGCCAGCTCGGGCTCGGCCAATCCCAGCCCCGTGAGTTCGCTGAACGGTTCCGCAATTCCCCTGAGCGCCATCACGCGGTTCGAAATGAAGAGCAGCCCGCTCTCCGTGAATCATCAAGGGCAATTTCCGGTGGTAACCATTTCATTCAACCTGGCACCCGGAGCTTCGCTTGGCGAGGCCACCGAGGCTTTCGAGAAGGCGCAACAGCAAATCGGTATGCCGCTAAGCGTACAGGGCGCGTTTCAGGGGACGGCCGCGTCGTTTCAAGCCTCGTTGGCGGGCGAACCGATATTGATTCTCGCAGCGCTGGTCACCGTGTATATCGTCCTCGGAGTTTTGTACGAGAGCTATATTCACCCGATTACGATTCTGTCGACGCTGCCGTCCGCCGGTGTGGGAGCGATCTTGGCGTTGTTGATCTGCGGATCGGAATTAAGCGTGGTCGCGCTGATCGGAATTATTCTTCTGATCGGAATCGTGAAGAAGAACGGAATTATGATGATCGACTTCGCCCTGGAAGCGGAGCGCAATCACGGGAAAAAGGCCGAGGATGCAATTTATGAGGCCTGCCTGCTCCGTTTTCGGCCGATCATGATGACCACGATGGCGGCGCTGCTGGGCGGGCTTCCGCTGGCTCTGGGCACCGGAATTGGCTCCGAGTTACGCCGTCCCCTGGGTATATCCATGGTGGGGGGATTGCTGTTGAGCCAGGTTTTGACGCTGTACACAACGCCGGTGATCTACATTTTCTTTGACCGGCTCGCGCAGCGCTTCTCCTCGCGGCACGCTTCGGAAGCCGGGGCCGGACCCGAGGTTGTCCCAGCGGATTAATGCGATGAGCCTCTCCTCCCCATTTATTCATCGTCCCGTGGCCACCACGCTCCTGACAGCCGCGATAGCGCTGGCGGGCGCGGTGGCGTTTCGAGAGTTGCCCGTTTCGGCGCTTCCGCAGATCGATTTCCCCACAATTTCAGTGGGCGCGAGTTTGCCGGGAGCCAGTCCGGAGATCATGGCCTCCTCCGTTGCTACACCGCTGGAACGTCAGTTCGGGAGGATCGCCGGGATCACGGAGATGACATCGTCTAGTTTCCTCGGAACCACCGGTATCACCCTTCAGTTTGATTTGAACCGCAACATTGATGGCGCTGCTCGCGATGTGCAAGCGGCCATCAATGCCGCGCGAAGTTACTTGCCCTCGAATCTTCCCAGCAATCCGACGTATCGCAAGGTCAACCCGGCGGATGCTCCGATCATGATCCTGGCGCTGACGTCGGATGTGTACGACCGCGGCAAGTTGTATGACGCTGCCTCGACCGTCATGCAGCAGCGGCTTTCGCAAGTTCAGGGAGTCGGACAGGTAACGGTGGGCGGCAGTTCGCTGCCGGGCGTGCGGGTAGACGTGAATCCGACGCAACTCAACAGCTATGGCCTCGGCTTGCCGGACGTTGCTTCGATGCTGAGCCGGCAGAATGCCAACAGTCCCAAAGGCCAGCTCACCGATGGCACGACGACGGCGGACCTGGCAACCAACGATCAGCTATTAAAGGCGATTGACTACATGCCGCTTGTGGTCGGCTACCACAACGGCGCGGCGGTCAAATTGTCCGATGTCGCGAATGTGACGGACTCGACGGAAAATCTACGGGCGGCCGGGTTCGTCAACGGCAAGCCCTCCGTCCTCATCATCATATTCCGCCAGCCGGGCGCGAACATCATCGATACAGTGGATCGCATTCGTGAGGCGATTCCGTCGCTAAAGGCCTCGATCCCTTCCGCGATTGACACGGAAATCGTGTTGGACCGCACGCTGACCATTCGGGCATCCGTCCGGGATGTCGAGCGCACCCTGATCATCTCAATTGGCCTGGTAATTCTGGTGGTGTTCCTTTTCCTGCGAAACTTTCGCGCGACCTTGATTCCCAGCGTGGCCGTGCCGGTGTCGCTAATCGGCACGTTTGGCGTGATGTATTTGTGTCATTACAGCATCGACAACCTCTCGCTCATGGCGCTGACGATATCGACAGGCTTTGTGGTGGACGATGCGATTGTAGTGATCGAAAACATCACGCGCTATCTGGAGCAGGGCATGTCGCCGATGCAGGCGGCGCTGAAGGGCGCGAGCGAAATCGGTTTTACGGTGCTGTCCATCAGCATCTCGCTGATTGCGGTTTTCATTCCCATTTTGATGATGGGTGGGATCGTCGGGCGGCTGTTCCGTGAATTCGCGGTGACTCTGTCGGCCGCCATCATGGTTTCCCTAGCCATTTCGCTGACGACGACGCCGATGATGTGCTCGCGCCTGCTCAAGCACGTCCGGGATGAGCAGCATGGCAAAGCATTCCGGGCCAGCGAGAAGGCATTCAATGCGCTGTTGCAGACCTACGAGCGCAGCCTCGGCTGGGTTTTGGAACACTCCGTTCTGACGCTGATGGTTTTGGGTATCACCATCGCATTCAACATCTACCTTTTTATTATCGTCCCCAAGGGGTTTTTCCCGCAGCAGGATAACGGCACCGTCTTTGGCGGATTGCAGGGTTCCCAGGACATCTCCTTCCAGGCCATGCAAGCCTCTACGGAGCGAATAGTCAAGGTGGTCAAAGCGGATCCTGCCGTGGCAAACGCGATGGCATTCACCGGCGGTAACGGCGCCACCAACAGCGGCTTCATCTATCTGGGTCTGAAACCTCTCGACCAGCGCAACGTGACCGCCAACCAGATCATAGACCGGCTACGTCCGAAATTGCTTGCCATCGCGAATGCGAACACCTTCATGCAAGCCGGACAGGATCTGCGCATCGGCGGGCGCATGAGCAGCGCGCAATATCAGTACACAATTCAGAGCGACACTTTGCAGGATCTCGTTGACTGGGGCCCTGTTCTGCTCCAGCAGATGCGGAAACTGCCGATCCTCACCGATGTCAATACCGACCAGCAGAACAGCGGTCTTCAAGTGATGCTCACGTACGACCGGGCGACGGCATCGCGCCTCGGACTGACACCGCAGCTGATCGACAATTCGCTTTACGAAGCGTTTGGGCAGGCCCAGGTTTCGACGATGTATACGGCGTTCAACCAGTACCACGTGGTGCTTGAAGTAGCGCCGAAGTTCTGGCAATCACCCGTAAGCTTGAACGACGTGTACATCCGGCCTTCGCAAGGGAAAGTCGTGCCCCTCAGCGCCATCGCGCATTACGAATCAAACACGGCGCCGCTGGCCGTGAATCACCAGGGGCAGTATCCATCCGTGACTATATCGTTCAATCTTGCGCCTGGTGTTGCCCTCAGCCAGGCTTCCGCGGCGGTTCTCGGCATGGAACAGAGAATCGGCATGCCCAACACCATTACCGGCATGTTCTCCGGCACGCTCCAGGCCTTTCAGTCTTCCCTGGCGACGGAACCTTTCCTGATTATCACCGCGCTCATGGCCGTGTACATCGTGCTGGGGATACTCTACGAAAGCTACATCCACCCCATCACGATTATTTCCACGCTTCCGTCCGCGGGAGTCGGCGCCGTACTCGCCCTCATGCTCACGCATACGGATCTGAGCGTGATCGCGTTGATCGGGGTAATCCTGCTAATTGGGATCGTGAAAAAGAACGCCATCCTGATGATCGACTTTGCGCTGGTTGCCGAACGAGTCGATCGCAAGAGTCCAAGGGATGCCATCTTTCAGGCTTGCATCCTGCGATTTAGGCCCATCCTGATGACCACCATGGCGGCCATTTGCGGCGCAGTGCCGCTGGCCTTCGGCACGGGGACAGGTTCGGAACTACGCAAGCCCCTCGGTATCGCCATTATCGGCGGGCTGGTTTTGAGCCAGATCCTCACGCTGTACACCACGCCCGTCGTTTATCTCTCGCTGGACCGCTTGAGGGTGAAGTGGCTTCGCGCTCACGGAAGGCTGGAGGCGCAAAGCGAACTCGAGTCCTTCGGGTGATGACAATTTCTGATGGGCTACACGAGCCAACCATCAGTAGGCCAAACTTCGCAAGGAGCCTGAGACACCGATGAAGGCAATGAACAAGATACGGGCTGCGGCCGCACTTCTCTCGAGCGCGCTGCTTTTCCAGGGCTGCGACGTCGGGCCGAAGTACAATCGCCCCTCGGCGCCAGTCCCGGCAACATTCAAAGAGGTCACCCCCGCGGATCTCCAAAAAATGGACGGCTGGAAAGTCGCACAACCGAAGGACAGCGCTCTTCACGGCAACTGGTGGGAGATCTTTGGCGATCCTCAACTGAAGACGCTCGAAGAACAGGTCAATATCTCCAACCAGAACGTCGCGGCGGCATTTGCTAACTTCATGGCGGCGCGCGCACTGGTGCGAGAGGCTCGCGCGCAGTATTTCCCGACCGCTACTGTCGGCTCGAGTGTCACGAAGGAACACCAACCCGGTACCTCGAGCACGGTGACTGCCGCGGCATCCGGACGCACATTCACCGATTACTCTCTGCCGTTCGACGCTTCCTGGACGCCGGACTTGTGGGGCCGGGTGCGCAACACCGTTCGCGCAAACGTCGCAAACGCACAGGCAAGCGAGGCTGACCTCGAGAACACCCGCCTGACCGCTCAGGCGGAACTCGCAGTGGATTACTTCCAACTGCGCGGGCAAGACGCATTAAAACAACTGCTGGATTCGACGGTGGTGGCGTATGAGGAGTCGCTGGAACTCACCAAAGCGCTCTATGAAACTGGAATCGACTCCGACGAAAGCGTCGCGCAAGCCGAAACCCAACTGGACGCCACCCGCGCGTTGGACACGAATCTTGGCATCCTTCGGGCGCAATACGAACATGCTATCGCCCTTTTGGTTGGCCAGCCCGCTTCTTCCTTCTCGATTGCCGTCGAGCCCTTGAAAACTCCCCCGCCGGCCATTCCGTTTGGCCTTCCATCGGATCTTCTGGAGCGCCGGCCGGACATCGCGGCGGCTGAACGCCTGATGGCCCAGGCCAATGCGCAAATTGGCGTCGCAAGAGCCGCGTATTTTCCAACGCTGACACTTAGCGCTTCGGCGGGATTTGAAAGCTCGCAGGCAGGAAATTGGTTTACATGGCCAAGCCGCTTCTGGTCCGTTGGCCCCGCCCTTTCAGAGACCATTTACGACGGAGGTCTGCGCCGTGCGACCATGGAGCAGTTTCGCGCACAATATGATGAAACGGTTGCCAACTATCGCAATTCGGTGCTGACCGCGTTTCAACAGGTCGAGGACAATCTGGCGACGCTACGCATTCTTTCCCAGGAGATTCAGGAACAAGACACCGCGATTGTAGCCGCGCAGAGAAGCCTTACGCTGGCAACGGACCGCTATCGCCTCGGCATTGACCCCTACCTGAACGTGATTACGGCTCAGACTACGCTCTTCAGCAACCAGCAGACAGCCGTGACCCTGCGCATTCAGCAAATCGTTGCCAGCGTGCAATTGATTGAGGCGGCCGGCGGGGGATGGGATTCCTCGACGCTACCCACTTCACACCAGATTATTTCGCGAGACGCGCAGTTGGTCACAACACCTACGCCCGCACAACCTTCGAAGAGCCCGCCGCCGGCTTCGTCCGTTCCCTAGTTTGAAACGGAAACAGGAACCCAAGAGCACAGCCTGAAGGCTATGCTACCTTTGGGGCGGTTCAGCTTTTTCGTGCGCGGCGATGCGCTCTTTCACTTGTTTGGAGAGGGCCTGAATCTGTTCGTTGGTGATTTGCAGCTCTCCGTCCAGGGTTACCTCCAGGCGGCCCGAACCTGCATCTTTGAATTGCGCGTTCTGAATCTTGGCGGAGCCCTGGACTGAGGGAGGGAGCGTTGCGCCCAAGTCCGTGCCTTTTTGCAGTGCGTCCAGGATTTTCCTTCGGATTTTTTCGCGCAGCATATCGCCGAGGGATCCCGAACGGAGGAGTTCACCGAGAGAACCGTCGGCTTCGATGGTTCCGACTTCCGGTACAAGCCGCAGTTCGGTGTTGTCGTCTCCGACAGCCGGGGTGAGCTTCATCTGCATGACGGCGTTTCCGCCGACCAGCTTTTTGGACTGTTGTTTGCCGAAGACCTTGGCGCATCCCCAGCGCTCATAGTGGAGATGAACCACCACGAGACTGGCCGGATCGAGAGGGGTGAGCGTGGCTTGCTGGATGGCAATGCGATCGCCGCACTGGTCGTCTTTGTCGAGTTCGGAGCTCAAAAGGCCGGTCATGTTTTGTTGCAGATCCGAGAGGTCGGCGGTCAATTCCAGGTTCAGGAGGTTCATGCCATGCTCCTTCGCATGCATGGTGATGAGCGCAGAGGCCGCAATCGTGATGTGCTGATCCTTGATGTTCAAAGGGATCTTGACCGGGGGGATCTTGAAGGTCAGGTTTTGGTCGCTTGCGCGAATTGGCGATGCGCCTGCAATCAGGAGCAAGGCCAGGACGGCAAAAGCGGGCCTCAAGAGATAGGGTTTGGTGGGGAACGACGGGCGGCTTACGATTCTGAATTTGTGTGCGATTGCAGAAATTAAGGGATACCGTTGCAGAATGTTTTTGGGCACTGGTCGATAAACTCCCGAAGGTCTTCGCGGCACTCTTTGCGGTCCCTTGAATGGATGAGTAGGCAGACACATCGGTTGCCCAAAATTGGAAAAACGAGCCGAATCCCTCGAACAGCGGAGATACTGCCGTCCGGCTCTGCTCATTCCCCCGCCCATCCGTGATACCTTGAATCACAGCTGCGGAAGTCACGTCGTTGCTGGTGTATGGGGTCATGAGTCCGATCGAAACGCTCAGTCTTGTGCTTGGGACCGGATTTTCGTCCGGACTGAATCTCTACGCGACCGTTGCCACCCTGGGACTCCTGGAACGATTCGGCGTGATTCATCTTCCGGAGAAATTGCAGGTTCTTTCTCATCCGGTTGTGTTGGGGGTGGCCATCGGGCTCTACGTCGTGGAATTTCTGGCGGACAAGGTTCCGTACATCGATTCGATCTGGCAAGCGGTGCACACGATTTATTCGCCCACCTGCGGCGGCGGTGCTGGCGTTCAGCGTGACCGCGTCCGCTCGCGGAGCCCTGGCGCTGGGCGGCTGCGTTGCTGGCCGGGAGCATTGCGTTGACATCTCACGGCACGAAAGCGAGCGCGCGTGCGGCCGTGAATATGTCACCGGAACCGCTCAGCAATTGGACGCTGAGTTTTGGCGAGGACTTGTTGGCGGTGTGGCTGACGTGGTTCGCCAGCGCGCATCCGACGGCGGCGGTGATGGTGGTCGGTGTGCTGCTGATTGTTTCGCTATTCCTGCTGTACCACTTGTTCCGTTTTCTGCGGCGCACGTTCCGGAAGCTAGCGGAAATTTGATTGACGCAAATTACTTCACGTAGGTAGCCAGCCAGTCGAGAAATGTCTTGTACCAGAGCTGGGCATTTTGCGGCTTCAGGATCCAGTGACCTTCGTCCGGAAAGACCATCAGTTTTGAGGGCACGCCCTGGCGCTGCAGGGTGTTGAAGAATTCGAGTGATTGCGTGTAAGGCACGCGATAGTCTCTTTCGCCGGCAATCACGAGAGTTGGCGTTTTATATTTTCCCAGGTCACCCGCATAGGTGACTGGCGCCCATTTCTTGTAATTTTCCGGCGCGCTCCAGGGCGTGCCCTGCAGGTCGTGCTCCTCGAACCAAAGCTCCTCCGTCGCGTACATGGAGACTTTGTCGTACACGCCGGCGTGGCTGATGATGGCCTTGAAGCGGTCGGTGTGCGTGGCCAGCCAATCGGCCATGTAGCCGCCGTAGGAACCGCCCGCTGCGGCAAGGCGGGACTTGTCGATAAAGGGGAATTTCGCGATCGCGGCGTCGGTGCCTTTCATTACGTCTACGTAGGCTTTTCCGCCCCAGTCGTTCGTGATTTCGTCGGTAAATTTCTGGCCGTAGCCCGTCGAGCCACGGCGATTGATCATCAGAGTGACGTAGGCGGCGCCCGAAAATACCTCCGCGTTCCAACGATAGCCCCAGGCGTTGGACCACATGGTTTGCGGGCCGCCGTGCAACAGCACCAGCAGGGGATATTTTTGCGAGGCCGAAAATTGCGGCGGCCGGATCAACATGGCTTCCACTTTTGTGCCTTCTGCGCCATCGAACCAGAATGTCTCCGGCTCATTCATCTCCACGCGGGCGAGGATGGCGTCATTCGTGTGTGTGAGTTGTTTGAGAGCGCTGCCGTCGGCGGCGGAGACGAAGACTTCGCTCGGAAGGGTCAGGCTGGTGCGCGTTGTTACAAGGCGTCTTGCCGTCGCCGCTGAATGCGAATTCGGTGTTGAACCCATCGAGGAGTTTCTTCGGCGTAGCGCCGGCACGCGCTTCCATGGCATAGACGGGCTGGAGAGTTTCATTTTCAGCGAGGAAATAGATGGTCTTGCTGTCGGGAGACCAGGCGAGGTCGGTGGCGCTGCGATCGAAGCTTTCGGAGAGGTTTTCGCTCTTGCCCGTCTGGCGGTCGTACAGCATCACGCGCCATTTGTCGGACTCGTAGCCTGCCGTGAGCTGCGCATGGTAGGCGATTGCGTGCCCATCGGGGGAATAGACGGGATTGCCGTCAAAACCCTGTTGCGTGGTGATGCGCTTCGATTCGCCTCCGGCCACTGAAACGACGAAGAGGTCCCCGTTCGTGCTGGTTGCCTCGACCTTGTCTGTGACAGCGGTGAAGCAGATCTCTTTGCTATCGGGAGAAAAGTTGAAATCGGCGGAGGCTGCTGCGTTCGTCGGGCGGCACGTCGTAGTCGGCTCCCGACGTCAGATCCCGCGGGGTGGCGCTGCCGTCCGCGAGCATGACGAACAGGTGGCTGCGCTTGCCTTCCGACCAGTGATCCCAGTGGCGATAGAGCAGGTGATCGTAGATGCGCGCTTTGACCTTGCTCTTCTCTTTTTCCTCGTCGCGCTTGGCGTCGCAGGCGTCGTCCTTACAGTCCACATAGACCGCAGAAGTGAAGGCAATTGTTTTTCCGTCCGGCGACCAGTGGAACAGGTCCGCCCCGGTGGAAAGCTTTGTCAGCTTCTTGGCCTCGCCACCTTCCATCGACAGACAGATAGACCTGGGAAGTGCCGTCGCGCGCGGAGAGAAACGCGAGGGTCTTGCCGTCGGGGGACCAGGCGGGCGAACTGTCGCGGCCGCCTTGCGTGACCTGAATGGGTTGGCCGCCGGATGTGCTGAGAATCCAGATATTGCTAACGGCACGATTGGCCTCGATATCCGGCGTCGAAACGCCATAGGCGACCCATTTGCCGTCTTGCGAGATCGCGGCGCCGCTGACGCGGTGCAACTGGATCAGGTCGTTGAACGTCATTGGATGCTTCGCGGGAGTTTGCGCTTGCGCGCAAAAAAGAATCGCCAGCGAGGCCACTAGCAGGCCACTGGGTCGCACTATCGTTTTCATCGGTGTCCCCTTTGTCTTGCGGGAAGAGTTCAGTGCATATTCAAAGCACCTGATGATGCCACGACTGCGCTGCGAATCCAAGGCGCGGCGGGTCCGAGCGGTTCAGTGCATGCCGGGGATCGGCAGGCCCACGGTCCAGATGTAGCCGTCGGGGTCGAGGAGGGTGATCTCGCGCCAGCCGTGGGGAAAATCTTTTGCGGCTTGCAGGATCGGGGTTCCGGCGCGTTTGGCGCGCTCTTCTACCTGGTCCGGGTCGAGGCCGAGGAAGCGCAGTTCTGCGCCGACGCCACGTTCGCGTGCGGCTTTCAGGGGTGCGTGGAGCGGATGGTGATCGTAGGCGTGGTCGGCATGGAGCATGAAGTCGATGCCGAGGAGAGAAAGGGCGGCGAAATCGTTGTCCGAGTAACGGACGGTGGCGCCGAGAACTTCGCGGTAAAAGGGGAGGGAATTTGCGACATTGCGGACCAGGAGATTTGCGCTGAACTTCGGCAGGCCGCGTCCGTATTCGTCTGCGGGCATGAAGGCGTCGCCTGCTCGCGTCTTGGTCATCGTTTTACCTCCGCACGAAAATCCAGTTTAGCAGCGCGATGGCGCAGGTTGTACCCACGACATAAAATTCGCTGCGGCCCATGCGCGTGAGAAGCACAATCGAAAACAATAGAGCCAGCCCGGCGAACAGATACGGGGCATGCAGCAGGAATTGCGCTTTCCCGTCCCGCCGCATGCGTAGGACCGGCAGCGCCACGGCGATTGCGCCGTAGATGGCTAAGCGCGAGACCGCGGAGAGCATGGCGTTCCATTGGAAATTGCCGAGCGCCGAAAATGCGAACAGCATCACCGCGTAGAGAAGAATCGAGAAGTGGGGCGTGCGAAATTTGGGATGAATCGCCGCCAGGAAAGAAGGGAAGTCGCCGTGCTCCGCCAGTGCGAAGGTAACGCGCGGCGCGTGGAGCAGGTTCGCGCTGAGGTAGCCGTAAGCGGAAACAAGAGCGGCGAGTGCGATGGCGGTTGCTCCGGCGGGCCCGAGGAATTGTCGCGCGGCGTCGGACAGCGGCCGAGCAGAGGATGCCGCGCCGGGAAGCGTGGCGATGGTTACGAATTGCACGCCGGTGTAAATGAGGCAGACGATGGCCAGCGCGAGAAGCAGTGCGATAGGAGTGTCCCGCTTGGGATTTGTGCTTTCGCCGCCGACAAACAGCGCGCCTTCAAAACCGCCGTAGACATATACGAGCAGCAGGATCGCGTCAAACCAGCTTTTTGCGGAAAGGGGCGGCACGGAGAACGGCACATGAATGCCTGGACGAAACAGGAGGGCAAGCAGCCCAGCAATCACGAAAAAGAGGAGAAAGCTGACCTTTACGGCGGTGAAGAAGTTACTGACATTGTTGCCAGTCTTCACGCCGATGTAATTGAAGAAGGCGAGTTGGCCGATCAGACGCGACCAGAATCAAGCAATTCTCCCATGCGCGAGCCGAGAGAGGGAAAAATTGCGCCAGGTAGGTGCAGAAAAGATTGGCCACGGCTGCCGGCGCAGCGATACGCGTGAGCCAGGTCAGCCACGCAACCAACAGTCCCGGGAACCGGCCGAGGGCGTCGCGCGCGTACAGGTAAAGACCGCCGGTCTCTTCATAGCGCGAAGAAACTTCCGCGATACACGCGGCAATAATCAAAACGGCCAGCTCCGGCGCCGAGACAACTGAACAGGACTGAGACCGCCAAGCTTTGCCGCCAACGCGGAAGGCAGCCCGAAAATGCCGCCGCCGATGATGGAATTGACCATCAGAGCGGTGAGGCTCCAACGGCCGATGGTGCGAACCAATCCGTGCGAGCTTTCCGTCACACGCGGGGGATCCTTTTGCTTTCTAGTAATTCGTCGTCAAGGGAACCGCCGGGGCCTTCATCTTGGCGATTTCGGTGAGAAGGTCGGTTTTTCCGCTGACCGGTTCGAGATGCGGGTTGCGTTCGCCGCCGTGATAATCGATGCGGTAGGTCTGAAAGAAATCGCCATTTTCGGCGAGGAGATTCGATGGGATCCTTGCTGTTTTTGGCCGTGCTGATGGCGTCGCGCAGAATATCCGGCGACCATTTGCGGCCATTCACGGCCACCAGGCGCATGCCCGGGGCAAGTCCGGCATTCGCGGCGGGCGAGCCGGGAATCACGTCCAGAATGTGGTCGCCATCATCGCCGCCAGGGCCGTGGACCAGGAGTCCGAGGGAAAATTGCAATTCGACCTCCTGATTGGACAGTTCGTTGATGTGCTCGAATTCGTTGTGCGTATCGTTGAATACCAACTTCCAGCCGCTGTTTTCCAGGCCGCCGAGCGGTGCGCCGGGGCCATGCGATTTCAATCGCTCGTTGAAAAAAGCGCGCCAGTCGTAGGAAGCAACTTCGTTCATGCCCGCAACCACATCGTCGAACGTATACGGCACGACTTTCGGCGAGGTGTTTTCGCCGCCGTGGAATTTGCGGCAGAAATCGTCCAGCGATTTTTTGCCGTTGGTCTGCTTGCGGATGATGGTGTCGGCTTCGAGCCAGATCAGGGTGCCCTCGTCGTAGTAATCCACGCCGCGGCGCCAGGAAGCGCCCGCTGACGTCTCGCTATAGAGGATCTGCGCGGCGACGGCCGTATCCTGCAAGTCGCGCCAGGTGCGCCCAGGACGGTCATTCAGGTATGCGGCCGTGGATGCCAGATTTTCGCGGAAAAGATTAAGAGGCATCATTCCCGAGCGCGCGGAGAGGATCACACCGTAATATTGGGTTAGCCCTTCGTAGACCCAGAGCAGATCGCCTTTCATCGGCGTCTGGTAAGTCGGGCGTGGCGAGTCCGGCGGGACGGCGGTACTTGCCATTCCAGGAATGCGTGAATTCGTGCGCGAGAAGGTCGGAGCTTTGGAACAGATCAGGATCGAGGAAGAAGTCCTCCTCGGTGCGGTTGTCGCTGGACTCGTGATGCTCGACGCCATCTGGCGGCATGCGGTCGCTCAGTGTGAGCAGAAAATCGTAGCGGCGATAGTGGCGTGCGCCGAAAAGCGCGCCGGTTTCCGCGACCAACTGGCGAAGGTGTTGCACTTCCGGCGGGTGTTGCTTCGAGTGGCGCCGGACCGTCAGCGGCTACATGGACAGTGTGCGGCGGCGTTTGACCCGGCGAGAGATCGATGTGGCGCAGGTAAACGCCGGTGATTACGGGTGAATCAATCACGGTGGTCAAGGAGGCGGGCGCGAATTCGATGAGCTCTGGGGATTCCTTGGCGACGGGCAGCGCGGTGCCGTACTTCCAGCCTGGGGGCAAGCGCAAGGTCGCCACGTAGGTGAGATCGTCCGACTTCGGACCTTGCGGATAGAGCGTCACCATGTACCAGTTCAGGACTGCGAGCTTCGCGGTGGATGACGGGCGCTCGCGCGAACCTGTGGCCTCGGCGGGCGAAAGATAGTCGTAGGACAAGTTGAGAGCGTCTGACTCCAGCGGGAACGTCTAGGTGAAAGGCGAACATGTCGACGTCGTCGCGCCGCCAGGGGACTTCCTTGCCTGCGGCGGTGATTTTCAATCCCACGAAGTCGACGATCGGGCCCGTTGGAGAATGTTCTCCCGGGATCCACTTCGGGTACACCAGCGTGAGCGGACCGGCGTTCACGGGGAGCGTCAGCTTCGCATGAAAGATATGTTGCGGAGCCTCGCGCAGGTCGACATCGAGACGGGCGGGATTTTGCGTTGTCTGAGCGAAAACCTGGGCGTGCGCCCAAGACAGCGAGAACCGCCAAAAGGCCAGTGAAACAACGATGAATTCGCTGTAGCAAGAGAACTCCTTCGAATCCGCGAAAGCGTATCATACTTGCGGCTCAGCCGCTGGCGAAGCGGCCAGCTTGGCTGTTGCGCCGGCGGGGTGAAAGCCGGTGTTTGCGGCCCTTCTGCTACAATTCGGGTATGCGCACGGCCACGCACACAACTTCACTTTTTTCGCGCAATCTTCGAAAACAGTATCCCGTGGCGGTCCGCGGCGAGGGCTGCTGGATCATCGACGCGGAGGGACGGCGTTATCTGGACGCTTCCGGGCAGGCCGCGGTGGTCAGCATCGGGCACGGCGTGCAGGAGATCGGGCGCGCGATGGCCGAACAATCCGGGCAGATCGCGTTCGCGCATACGACGCAATTTCATTCCGAACCAGCGGAGAGATTAGCGGCGCGTATTTTGGCGATCGCGCCTCGCAATTTCCGGGATGGCGGACGCGTGTACTTCACTTCCGGAGGCTCCGAAGCCACGGAGACGGCGATCAAGCTGGCGCGCCAATATTTTTTGGAGAGCAAACAGCCCGCACGTTACCGGATTGTTGCGCGCAAGCAGAGTTATCACGGGAGCACGCTGGGGGCGATGTCGGTTAGCGGAAATGTCGCCCGGCGCGCGCCCTATGCGCCGATGATTCCGGAGTGGGGACACGTGGCGCCGTGTTTCTGCTACCACTGCCCGTTCGACAAGACCTTTCCCGAATGCAATTTGGCGTGCGCGGATGATCTGGATGCGTTTCTGCAGGCTAACGACGCTGCGAGCGTGGCTGCATTCCTGTTTGAGCCGATGGTTGGAGCGACGTTGGGAGCCGCGCCGGCTGTGGATGGCTATACGGCGCGCATCGCGGAAATTTGCCGCAAGCATGGAATTCTGCTGATTGCGGACGAAGTGATGACTGGGATGGGCCGCACAGGCAAACCATTCGCATGCGAGCATTGGGGCCTGGAGCCGGACATTATTCTCACCGGAAAGGGAATCGCGAGTGGATATGCGCCGCTGGGTGCGGTGCTGGTTGCGCCACACATTGTGGAGACATTCGAGAAGGGAACTGCCGCATTCATGCACGGGTTTACGTATCAGGCTCATCCGGTGGCGACGGCGGCGGGGAACGCGGTTTTCGATTATCGTGGAAACACACAGGCTGTTTGAGCGCGTCACACCGGCGGGGAAGATCCTGCGGAAGGCGCTCTCGGCGGTCGAAAGTCATCCGCACGTCGGGCAGGTGCGCGGATTGGGATTGTTGCAGGGCGTGGAGTTCGTGAAAGATAAAGCGACGCACGAGCCGTTTCCCAGGGAAGCCGGGATCGCGGAGAAAATTCGCCAAGCCGCGCTGGAGAAAAACGTTTTGCTGTATCCGGGGCAGGGATGTGTGGACGGCTTACGCGGCGACCACGTTCTGATTGCGCCTCCCTTCATCATTCAGCCCGAGGAAAGCGGACTTATTGCCGAGGCTATTCAATACGCATTGGCTAGAGCCTTTTCCAATTGATTGGGCGAAAGTCATGATTTAATACGATTCAAGTCATTCCTAACTATGGGGGATTCTTTCATGCGCCGTTTTTCGCGACTTATTGGTAATGGCCTGTGCGTGCGCACTGGCGGGTAGTTCGTGTCTTGCCCAGGAAAAGAGCGCTGCAAAGCCGCGCGCGCGCGATCTGGGCGTGCCGTTTGACGGCACGCCTGGTCCGTTGAACGCGATCACGGACGTGGCCGGCGTAACCGTGGGGCACACGACGCTGATTTCCGGTGAAGGAAAGCTGGTGGTCGGAAAAGGGCCTGTGCGTACGGGAGTCACCGCGGTTTTTCCGCGCGGGAAAGATACGAACGACGGCGGTGTGTTCGCGGGATGGTGGACGTTGAACGGGAACGGCGAAATGACCGGAACCACCTGGGTGGAAGAATCCGGTTTTCTGGTCGGGCCGGTGATGATTACCAACACACACAGCGTCGGCGTGGTGCGCGACGCGGTGATTCAATGGACCGTGGCTCACCGCAAGGTGGGACCCGACGATGATTGGTGGTCGCTGCCGGTGGTCGCGGAAACGTGGGATGGCTGGCTGAACGATATCAATGGATTTCACGTGAAGCCGGAGGACGCTTTCCACGCGATTGAGACGTCGCACGGCGGGCCGGTAGAGGAAGGAGCGGTCGGCGGCGGCACGGGGATGGTCTGCAACGGGTTCAAGGGCGGGATTGGGACTTCTTCGCGGAAACTTACGCTGAAAGACGGCGGCTACACGGTTGGCGTGCTGGTGCAATGTAATTATGGTTCGCGGCAGAATTTCCGCGTGGCGGGTATCCCCGTTGGACGCGAGATTCCCAGTGAGGATCCCTATGCGTTTGCGCCGGAAGACATCACAGAGCGCGGCTCGATTATCGTGATTGTGGCGACGGATGCGCCGCTGCTGCCGCACCAGTTGAAGCGCCTGGCACGGCGCGTGTCGCTTGGGCTGGGCCGCAACGGGAGCATTTCCGGCAACGGTTCAGGCGATATTTTCATTGCTTTCTCGACGGCGAATATGGGTGCGGCGGCGGTGGACCACACGGTGGATTTGAAAATGATGCCCAATGAGATGCTCGATCCGGTTTTCGCAGCGACGGTGGAAGCGACAGAAGAAGCCGTCATCAATGCGATGGTTGCGGCTACGTCTATGACCGGGATCGACAATCATCATGTGACGGCTTTGCCGCACGATCAGTTGCGCGCTATTCTCAAGAAGTACAATCGGCTTAACCCGTAAGCTGAAACTGAGCCGGGCGGTGAGCATTTCACCTCTAATTGCAGGCCATGATGGCTAAGTCCAGGCGCCTGCAATTCTGCCGGCGGCTCCCGCGACGCGAAGGCCGTCTTTCCGGCCCTTGAAGTATTTCTCGTTGATTTCCTTTGCGGCGAGCTGTTCGAGGCGGCGGAAGCCAAGTTTTCTTAAGAGTGCATCGAGTTCTTCCGGGGCAAAAAAGAGGCGGAAGGGTTCACCCGCGCGCGCGACGCGGCGGGAGAGCGCATCCAAGGCGAGCCTCTCCAAAAAACCGAGCGAAGCACGGGGCACAGCATAGTCGAACACCACACCGCTGCCTTCCGGCAGTTTTCCCAGGAAAGCAAACGTAAACTCTGCGGCTTCTCTTGTCAGATAGGGCACCACGCCGAGCCAGGAGAAAAAGGCCGGCCGTTCGGCGCGAAAACCGGCTGCTTTCAATTCTGCCGCCAGGTCTTCCCGTTCAAAGTCGACGGAAACGAAGCGAAGGGAAGCGGGGATTGAGATTTGTGCCGTTTGCAAGCATTTCCTTTTCCATGCTTGCGTGTTGGGGTGATCGACTTCAAAGACGCTTAGGCCGTCCAAGGCAATGCCTCGATAGGCGGAAGTATCGAGGCCTGCGCCCAGGATCACATATTGATTAACGCCATGAGCGACGCTGGCAGCCAACTGGTCTTCCGCATAGCGGCTGCGCACGACCATGAACGCGCGGAAATGCTTTGCAAAGCGTGACTGGTGCCGCAGGGGATTCGCAGAAATTTCCGACGCAGCGTCGCCAACAATCGGCACGGCCAGCGGATCATCAAGAATTTTCGGGTGGTCTAGCAACTGATGTGCTGCTCGCCGCAGGGCAACGCGCAGAGCCGTCCGGCTTGGAATTACCTCTCTCATCGAGAAGGTTTGCTCCCTGCGAAAATGAAGCGACCGAGACGATTCAGCTTGGGCCGTAGAATGTGAAGCATTTGGCGCTTTCCAGAGAGCTAGAGCGCGAGCGGGGCGGTTTTGCGCGGCGGATTGAAGAACGGCAGGGGCACAATTTTTGCCGAGACGGTTTTGCGTGCCGCTTCCACGGTCAGCTCCATGCTTAGGATCGCGCCAAGAACGGCGCTTTCCCGGCTCACGGAGGCTAGCGCAATCATGCGCTTAAGCGTCGGCGACCAGGTTGTCGACGTGGCTTTGCCCACCTGGCGGTCGCCGCGATAGACGGGGACGGCCACGCGGGAGGCGGTAGACGGCACTTGCGGCGCCATGCCGATTTTTTCGTAGAGGGCCTCGACTTCACTCCAATTAATTTCCAGGCCCACTAATTTCCGCGCCGGGCCGCCATTCTTGTGCTCCGCGGCAAGGGCGTCGCGGCCGACGAAATTCTCTTTCTTGAGGTCGACGAGTTTGCCCAGGCCGATTTCGCCGGGAGTGATACTGTTGCTGTTCAATGAGCGCGCGCTTGCTGGAAATGTAGTCCACCTCGATCAGGATGAGGCCGGCCTCGATGCGCGCGATGTCCAGGGCGACCATGCCTGCGGGATGAATGTCGAAGGCGCGGCCCTTGGTCATCAGTTCATCGAAAACTTTCAGTGCATCTTTGATGGGTATCCAGATTTCGTAGCCGAGATCGCCGGTGTAGCCGGTGCGCGAGATGTCCACGGCAACGCCTGCGATTTTGCCGTGGGTGACGCGAAAGTATTTGAGTCCGGCAATGTTCGCATCGGCGACGGCGTGCAGCAGCTTCCCCGTCGTCGGCCCTTGCAGGGCGAGCGCGGCCGTTTTTTCGGAAATGTCCTCGATCTGGACGTCGAGGCCGAGAGCATTCTGGCGGAACCAGCGGAGGCTGGGGTCGGCGGCGGTCCAGCGGTATTCGTTTTCGGCAAGCCGGGTGATGGTGCCATCGTCGATGACTTTACCGTCGGGATCGCACCAGCAGCAGTAGATGACCTGGTCGACGGCGACCTTGTTGATGTCGCGGGTTATGACGCGATTGACGAGTTTCGTGGCGTCGCGCCCGGTGACGTGGTATTTGAACAGCGGCGAGATATCGATGAGCGCAGCGGAATTGCGGATGGCGTTGTACTCGTGCTCGTGCGTCATTTCATAGGCGCCGACGGTGTAGTAGCCCGACCATTCCTTGAAGTTCAGGCTCTCGCACAAGGCGAGGGTTCTGTCGTGGAAAGCGGTTCCGACGGGCACGATTCCTCCGGTCCGTGATGCGAACGATAGCGAATTATAGTTTCGATTTCGCCAAGGCCGCAAGCGCGCGGGACGGAATAAGCACGGCGTGACCTTGAGAAGCAAACAGGCTGCCAGTAGAATGATGTGTTTCTCAAAACAACCAGGTTGTCCTCTCGACTGCGGAGTCCTAACGAATGCCTCAGTTCTACGACGTGGTGGTGATCGGGGGCGGTCACAACGGTCTGGTGAACGCCGCGTATCTGGCAAAAGCGGGGAAGAAGGTATTGGTGCTGGAGCGCCGCCATGTTCTGGGCGGAGCGGCGGTGACGGAAGAGATCGTGCCCGGCTTTCTGTTTTCGGAATGCTCCTACGTGGTTTCGCTGCTGCGCCCGGAGATCATCCGCGAGCTCGATTTGCCGCGTCACGGCCTGGAAATTCTTCCGCTCGACGGCACGTTTTCGCCGATGCTGAACGGCGACTATTTGTGGCGCGTGAACGATCACGCGAAGACGCAGCGGGAGATCCGGCGGCATTCGCGGGTGGACGCGGAAGCCTACGACGAATTTTCGAAGATGATGACGCCGATGTGCCGGTTCGTGAAGCCGCTGCTTTCCATGATTCCGCCGGACCCGACGACGCTCTACCCAAAAGACCTGAAGCAGTTGAATTTCCTGCTGCAACGCTTCCGCGAACTCTCTTCCGACGAGCGCTACACGCTGGTGCAGCTCATGACCATGAGCGCGGCGGATTTTCTGGACCAGTGGTTTGAAACTGACGTGCTGAAGGCCACTATGTCGGCTTCGGGGATTATCGGGACGTTCCTGGGGATCCGCTCGCCGGGTACGGCTTACGTGCTGCTTCATCACTACATGGGCGAAATCGACGGAGCGTTCCGGTCGTGGGGATTCAGCCGCGGAGGAACGGGCGGAATCTCGCTGGCGATTGCCGGTGCGGCGCAAGAGGCGGGCGTGGAAATCCGCACGCAAGCGCCGGTCGGAAGGATTCTCGTGAAGAACGGCCGCGCCGCGGGAGTGGCGCTGAAATCGGGCGAGGAGATTTTCTGCAATGTGCTCTCCTCGAGCGTGGACCCACATTTGACGTTCGAGGTGTTTCTGGAGCCGAAGGAACTCCCTTCCGATTTCCTGGAGAGCGTGCGGCGCTATAAGTTCCGGGGCTCTTCCGGGAAAGTGAACCTGGCGCTGAGCGGGCTCCCGAATTTCCGTGCGCTGCCCGGCGTGGGGGCGCATTTGCGCGGCGCGATGTCGATTTCACCGGGCATGGAATACATGGAGAGGGCGTACGACGACGCGAAGTACGGGCATTTTTCGCGGCGGCCGTACATCGACATGGTGATCCCGAGCTTGACGGACCCGTCCGTGGCGCCTCCGGGGAAGCACGTACTTTCGTGTTTCGTACAATACGCGCCGTACAAGCTGGCGGAAGGAACGTGGGAAGAGCAGCGGGAAGCGTTCGGCGACAACGTGATCGATACGATCGCGGAGCACGCGCCGAACATCAAGGACATCATCATCGAAAAGCAGGTGCTGACGCCGTACGACTTAGAAAAGGAATTCGGATTGACGCAGGGGAATATATTCCAGGGGGAACTTTCGCTCGAGCAACTTTTCTTCCTGCGGCCCGTGCCCGGCTGGGCGTACTACCGCACTCCGGTCGATAACCTGTACCTGTGCGGATCAGCGACGCACCCCGGCGGCGGCATCATGGGGGCCAACGGGCGCATCGCGAGCCAGGTGATCCTGAAGGAATGGAAGAAGGCGGCGAACTGATCATGCCCATTGGACAGAAAGTGCTGCTCATCGGGGGTGGTCATAATGCGCTGATCGCCGCGTTTTATCTGGCGAAGGGCGGATTCAAACCGGTGGTGCTGGAACGCCGCGAAACGGTGGGCGGCGGGGCGATCACCGAAGAATTTCATCCGGGGTTCCGGGCCTCGACGCTATCGCACACGCTCGGGCCGTTGCGCGCAGACATTGCGCGCGACATGAAGCTGGATAAATTCGACCTGCAAATTTTCCGGCCCGATCCGCGCGTGTTTGCGCCCGCGCCGGACGGCCGAGGGCTGCTCTTTTATGATGACGCGGCGAAGACCGCTGGAGCCATTTCTCATCTTTCGGCGAAGGATGGGGCGAAATACACAGACTTTGCGAGGGATCTGGAAAAAATGGCCGGTGTGTTCCGCCAGATTGCTTCCATCACGCCGCCGGGGATTGAGCATCCGTCGCCGGAGGATTTGTGGAACCTGCTGATGACGGGGCGCAGCGTCCGGAGCTTGGGAAAGAAAGGGATGTTGGACCTGCTGCGCTGGGGTCCAATGGCGGTGGCGGATTTCGTTGCGGAATATTTTGAGACGGAATTGTTGCGCGCGGTGATTGCGGCGCGGGGAATTTTCGGGGCGAACCTGGGGCCGTGGTCGGCGGGTTCGACGGCGGTATTGTTGCTGCGAGCGGCAGCGGACCCGCATCCCGTGGGTTCGGCGATGTTTCCGCGGGGCGGGATGGGCGAATTCTCGAGCGCGCTTGCGGAGGCGGCGAAAAAGGCCGGGGCGGAGATCCACACGAACGCGGAGGTGGCGCAGATCCGAACGAAGAGCGGCGCGGTGGCCGGAGTGGCGCTGGCAAACGGAGAAGAGATCGCGTGCGAGGCGGTGGTCTCCGGCGTCGATCCGAAGCGGACATTTTTCCAACTGCTGGAGGCGGCAAATCTGGATCCCGTGTTTGCGATGCGCATGAAGAATTTTCGTGCGCGGGGAAATGTGGCCAAGGTGCATTTGGCGCTGGGCGATTTGCCGAATTTTCCTTCGCTCAGGGATGTGGTTGGACCGGATGGATTCCACGAAGCGCTTTCCGGGCGGATTCACATTGGGCACGAAATCGATTACCTGGAGAAAGCGTTCGACGCGACGAAGTACGGCGAGATTTCCTCCGCGCCATATCTGGACGTGACGATTCCCACGCTGCTCGATTCTGCGCTCGCGCCGCCGGGGAAGCACGTGCTTTCCGCGTATTTCCAGTTTGCGCCTTATCAATTGAAGAAAGGGAATTGGAAGGGGCGGCGCGGGGAGCTGGCGAACAGCATGATCAAGACGCTGGCGGCGTACTCACCGAATCTGGCGAACCTGGTGGAAGCAGCGCACGTGATCACACCGGCGGACCTGGAAGAGACGTACGGTTACACAGGCGGACATATCTTCCATGGCGAGCTGGCGCTGGATCAGATTTTCACCATGCGGCCGGTGCTGGATTGGGCGCGCTATCAGACCCCTGTGCGGGGACTGTTTCTCTGCGGCAATGGGACGCATCCGGGCAATGGATTGACCGGGGCGAGCGGCGCGAACGCGGCGAAGGAAATCATTCACGAATTGCGATGACGACGCGAGTTGGGTGGCCGCGGCAGGAAATTCTGCTTAGCATGCAACTCTGTTGATTTTGCAGTTGAGATCCTTCGCGTCCCGTTCGGAAACGGGACGCTCAGGATGACACCGCATTGACTGCGAGGCGGGGGGCAGCTGGCTAGGAGCAGATTGTTAAGCACCAGCGGCGCGGGCGCCCTCGACTTCGAGGAGTTTGCCGGAATGGACGTCGTAAATGTAGCCGTGGATGGGAATGGATTTGGGGACGAGGGGGTGGTTGCGGATGCGGGCGACGTCGTCGAGGACGGCTTGCTTCGGGTCCTTGAAGGTGAGCCATTCGATGTATTCGCCGGCGCGGGAGCCCGGGCTCTTGCCGATGTCGCGGAAGCCCTTGGGAGTGAGTTCGGCGGTTTCAAGACTGGAATTGAGTAGGCCGCGCATCACGTCGTTGGTGAAGAACTGCATGCCGCAATCGGTATGGTGGATGACGAAAAATTCGCGGGTGCCGAGCAGTTTGTAGCTGATGACCAGGGAGCGGATGGCGTCGTCGCTAGCTCGCCCGCCGGCATTGCGGATGACGTGGGCATCGCCTTCGGCCAGGCCTGCGAACTTCGCGGGATCGAGGCGCGCATCCATACAGGTGAGGACGGCGAAGCGCCGGGCGGGCGGGAGAGCGAGTTTGGCTTTTTCGCCGAAGTTGGCGGAATAGGTTGCATTGGCTTCCAGTACTTCCGAGAGAATCTTGCTCATGGTGCGCTCCTTATCATTTCTGGATTGGTTTGGTCAGCCGCTTCCCGCTTCTCCTAACACCGCTCGAGAAACTAAAAAGCCCGCGAAGTGAATCGTGGGCTGAGGATGATCCGGGTCTAGTTACGGAAAAACTAGCCGCTGGAATCCCCTCGCCTGTGGTTCCGACAACAGGGACATACGCACGCGCACGTGGCGGAAATGGCGGGCGCTGTTGAGTTGGGACGGCGGAACATCGAAGGACAGACTACGTGGAGGCAGACGGCAAGTCAATGGGGGACGACTTGGACGAGTGAAGAGAAAAGATTAACGCCCCGACCGGGTCGGGGTAAACGCCGGACGCGGAGCACGGGGAGTTCGCAGCGGAGAAGAGGAACACCCGAGACCCACCTACAAAAGCGGCAGGTGTAGTAGCCGGTTGGTTGAGCTATGCAAGGACACCAATCGGGAGATTTATCCCGTAGACCCCGCGGGATGGGGCGGAGTGGGAGTTCCCGGGGGGGCGGGACGGCGTTATCTCGTTGGGATCGTGCGGACATGGGGTCCAGCCCTTCGCAACTCAGGATAAACAGTGCTGGACCCCTACGGGGAGGACGGAGTGATGGCAGGACTTGCGCTTAGGAATGCTTGTCGCCCGCACAACAGTTGGAGCCGACGACCTTGGGTTGAATGTAAGGCTGGGCTGGATCGACGAAGTAGCCCTGGTTGTAGCGATCGTGATGGCGAACCCAGGCCATCGTGTGGGCCAGGCCGGCTTCATCGCGGCCCTTGGGTGCCATGTCGAGAATGTTGTAGACGCCGAGCAGGATGTCGAGGCCGCGCCCGTAACTCGAATAGGTGTGGAAGAGGTTGCCGGCGGCATCCTTGTGGAAGACGCTGGCGCCCGGCGCTTCGTCGGCGGGGAATTCGCCGATGGCGTAGTTGTAGTAAACCTTGCCGCCGGCCATTTCTTCCTTCGTGAAGGAGACATGATAGTCGTGATTGAAGTCATTTTCGAAAGAGGAGACCCATTGGAATTTCCACCCCATGCGCTTCTTGAAGGTTTCGATTTCGGCTATGGGCGCGCGGGAAACCACGGCGAGCGTGACGTCGCGATGGGCGAGGTGGAGGGTAAACGCATCGAACTGATCGGCGATGAACGAACAGCTCTTGCAGCCCTCACTCCAGCCTGGGCCCAACATGAAGTGGTAGATGAACAATTGGCTGCGGCCGTCGAAAAGGCCGGCGAGAGCGACCTTGCCGTTTGGGCCGTCGAAGACGTAGTTCTTCTCGACTTTTTCCCAAGGGAGTTCGCGGCGCTGGCGGCTTAGTTCGTCGCGCAGGCGGGTGAATTCCTTCTCTTTCTTTAGGAATTCCTTGCGAGCCGCAAGCCATTCGGCTGGCGACACGACTTTCGAGTGCTGCAGTTCTACTTTGCTAGTGGCCATCTTACTTCTCCTTTTCTTTGGATTGCGTTGGGGTGCTGCCAACCACTTTCTTCGGACGAAACTTTTTGACGACGAGGGCGGTAAGCCCTCCGGTGGAGGTGGCGCTGCCGGCTATTAGAGCGGCGGCTGCGATGCAGACGGGGCACATGAGTTCTGCTCCTCGAAGAGATGCCGATCAGCGTGAAGCGGTGCGAGACGACGGAGCCTCGGCTTGCTTGCGGATGCGCTGAAGCAGCCAAGCCCAGCCCTTGCCAACGCCTTCCTTATGATCCGGTTGAATATATCCGAGCGCAGTGTGGCGAAGTGTGATCAGCGTTCCACCGTCCGACTCCGTCAGGCGATATTGCAAATTGGAAACGAATGGGTAGGAGGCGAATAGTGGGCCGGAGATTTCGAGGAGCGTGGGGCGCTTGATGGCCTGCACATTTCCCCAGAAATGGCCGTTGTTATCGCCCAGGTCGCGGTACCACCTGCCGCCTGGCCAGGGCTCAATCTTCATGGGGAGAGGCTTGCCATCATGAGTTTCGTTGTATGGACCCATCTGCTCAAGCAAAGATGCAAAGGTGGTATCGAGCGGGGCGCGGACGTGGATTTCCTGCGTGATGCTCAGAGTGAGATTTTCGATGGACTGTGGCGTTGCGGTCATGATTCCTCCTTGGAGTGAGATCCTATCCAAACTCGGCTCAAGATTCGTGCTTCGACTCCGCGCGTTCCTTGACGCGGGCCAATTGATGCTGCCAGAAGCGCTCGAACTGGCGGGTCCATTCGTGGAGAGGCTGGATGGCCTGACCGTTGGTGCGATAGAGTTTTTGACGGCCCAGGCGGCGAACTCGGACCAGGCCGACGTTGCGGAGAACGCGGAGATGCTTGGAGACAGAAGGCTGTTCGAGACCGAGGTTTGCCACGATGGCGCCCACGGGATGCTCCTGGAGGGCGAGGAAGAGGAGGATTTGGCGGCGGCGAGGCTCGGCAACGGCGTTGAAAGCGTCGGAGGTGGTGGAGGCACGCGGCATGGTCGGAGAATACATTCCCATATAGGCATATGTCAAGGGGAATTTTTGATGAGTCCCGCAGGCTTGCCTGGCCTGAACTTGACGCGTGTTGTATGCGCTCCGAAGGAACTCAGCCGGCGCCGGGCGCGCGAGGAAAGTTAAGATCCTTCGGCCGCGCCCCGACCGAGTCGGGGTAAACGCCAAGCGCGGAGTCTCAGGATGATCACACAGTGGAGAAATTGCACGACGGATAAGCCAAAGCTCGTCAGAAATTCAGGCTACTGATGCTGGCTTATGCTGAGGATGTTGCCGTCCGGATCTTTGAACCAGGCTATTCTGTCGCCCGAGGGAGCAGTCCAAATCCCGAGCTCGCGATCTTGAGCGAAGGGAAACTTCTCCGGGGGCACGCCCTGGTCGCGAAGCCACGCGGCAACCGCCTCGATATTTGCCACTTCCCAACCCAGGATAGTGCCCTGGAGAGGCGTGAAATTTGGGATTTTAGTGAGGCGGATTTTGTGGCCGCCAACGCTCAGGACCAGCGCGAACTGGTCGAGACTTACAAACTGAAAGCCGAGTTTTCCTTCATAGAAAGCGCGGGCGACATCGTAATCTTTGATGGGGACAAAGCCCACGATTTTTCCAGAACCGAGCATTGGCGCCTCCCGGAGAGAATTTGCATCCCCAGGAATAGCACTTGTCGATCGTAATTGCTTTCGTTATTGTGACAAGAAATGTCGCAGAAGTGCCATAGCCTACTTGTGAACAGTAGCGGACGGACGCTCGCCCATCTGGCCAGCGTCTCGGCCGACCTTGAGGATGGTCACCTGATCCCGGAGCACTTTCATCCGGAAGACCAATTGCTCTTCGCCTCGAAGGGCGTGATGACCGTGCGCACAGAGCAGGGGGTGTGGGTGGTGCCGCCGCTGCGAGCCGTATGGATTCCCGCGAACACGCCGCACTCGGTGGCCACGTCGGGGCAAGTTTCCATGAGGACACTTTATTTTTTGCCAAGACTTTGCCGCGCGCTTCCAAAGAAATGTTTTGTGATGAATGTTTCACCAATGCTAAAGGAGCTGATTCTGCATGCCTGCAAATTCTCGCGGCTCAACAAAGGGGTTCCGGCGGAGAGGTGGATCGTAGAGCTGGTGGTCGATCAACTCAAAGAGGTTGAGTCCATTCCATTGCAGCTTCCGCATCCCGCGGATTCGCGGTCGAAGAGAGTTGTAGGGGCCCTGGTTGCGAATCCCAGTGACCGAAGAACACTGGGGAACCTCTGCAAAGATTGCGGAGCGAGCAAGAGAACGATTCAGCGGCTCTTTCTGGAAGAAACCAAAATGACGTTTGGGAAGTGGAGGCAACAATTCCGGCTTCTTCGCGCGATGGAACTGCTTGCTTCAGGTGAAAAAGTGACGGCGGCGGCGCTGGACGCTGGATATCGCAGTCCGAGCGCGTTCATATCGATGTTTCGCGCACAGCTCGGGACTACGCCGACGCGTTATTTCAAAGATGCGGCTCAGCGGGGGTCGAACAAAACCGTGAGAAGAGCAGGGCCGAGGAGTCACGGAAAACCTGGCTCGAGGAATGAGTCATGAGCCGGAGCGGTTGCGGGCCAGTTTGCGTTGGTAGAAGAAGGAGACGGCGAGGAGAGCGGAGCCGAGGATGAAGAAGGAAAGGATGCGGTAGGCGCGATCGAGGAAAGAGAGATCGTAGAAAAAGACTTTGACGACGACAATGCCGAGCAGGAAGAGAGCTTGCCAACGAAGGAGGGCCAACTGGCGCTGAACGCCGAGGAGAAGCAGAAGGCCGGCGTAGACGGTCCAGAGGATGGAGATGGAGAGATGCTGGGCCAGGGAGTGATCGATGGAGCGCGGGCCGGCGCCGAAGTAGTCCCAGAACTCCTGGCTGACGGCGAGGAGTGCGAAGAAATTGATGGCGACGGAGAGGAAAGCGGCCTCGGCGCGGGAGATTTCGGAAGCGGTTGGCGAGTTGGCGGCGAACCAGAAGCAGACGCCGAGGCCCGCAATCAAAACGAAGTAGGTGCCGAAGCGTTCGTTGAAGAAGAAAGTGCCCGCGGCGGGTGGCTGAGCGAGGAGATGCATCGCGGCGAGGAAGAGGATGAAATAGCCGAAGGGCCGCAGGAGATTGCCGAGGACGCGGAATCCGAGAGAGACGAGGACGGCGCCTTCGACCGAGAGAGCGAGGGTGACGGCGTTGTGTTCCAGCTTGGCGGGAATGGCAAGGGTGAGGCTGGCGACGGCGAGGCCGGTGTACAGGAGACGGGTCGTGGCGGCATGATCGGCGTCGGGATCGGGGAGGAGCAGCGCAATGGCTTCATGGGCGATGGCCAGCGCGAGAAAGAACAGAGTGAGCAAATTGCGATCATTGGGCCAGAGAAGCGCGTAGAGGATGGCGACGTAGGCGAAGGAGTTGGCCAGGACGAGGATGATATCGACGGCGCGAAGCGATTGCGAGAGGAGCGCACGCACGGCAGGGGTGACGGCGTAGAGAAGGAAGATCAGCAAGGCAAAGAAAAGGGTGCTGCCGAGGAAGCGAGCGGAATTGTAGAACTGGTCGTACCACTGCCAGAAATAGAGATGGGTGCCGAAGAAGGCGAGGGGAAGAAGAGAGCGCCAGTCCTTACGCCAACTGATGAAGAGGGCGGCGGCGCCGAGAAGCAGAAGATAGCTGAAGAGGAGGACTTGCTCGTTCTTGCCGCTGCTCATCAGCGCTGGGGTGAGGAGTCCGCCGAGGAGAGAAAGGAAGGCGATGCGCTCGGAGTTGCGGCGGAGGGCGAGATAGGCCATGAGGGCGGTGACGAGGACAAGGGCGGCGAAACCGGTCTGGCGTGAGAAGAGCGTGTAGTACTGGCAGCCACAC
This sequence comes from Candidatus Acidiferrales bacterium, assembly GCA_963734105.1. Taxonomy (GTDB): domain Bacteria; phylum Acidobacteriota; class Terriglobia; order Acidiferrales; family UBA7541; genus Acidiferrum. Next base: position 223,113 of record CAVTFW010000005.1, read on the forward strand.
CAGACGGAAACGAAGAGCGTGGCTTCGCCGAGGCCGGCGATGCCTTCGGAGAAGTAAGTGTAGTCGCGGGAGAGGAGCCATTCGCTCCAGGGCAGCATGAGCAGGCCGAGGAAAATGCCGATGGCGACACGGCCGGCGGGGCCGACCCAATTGTTGTCAAAGGCGAGCTTGAGGAAATAGGAGACCGCGAAAAGCAGGGCGATGATGCCGATGCGGTTGAACCAGCGGCCACCGATGAGGTTTTCGAGATCGGCGGAGGAGGGTTCCTGAGCGGTTTTGGGAAGAGAGAGTGCGGGGCGAGGGATGGGCTGTGGCGCGGAGGCCGGGAGTTGTTTCGAGGGCAGGACGGATTGCGGTGGCGGTGTTGCGGGGACTGGCGGCGGTTCGGCGGGGCGCGGCTCCGGGACTGCGTGGACAGCGGGTGGAGGCACGGGCGCGGGCGGAGGAATTGTGGAAATCAATTTCTGAAGCTCGGTTAGTTTTTGCTCCAGTTGGTACACGCGGAAGGTGAGTTGGTTCAGCGGAAACGATTTCAACGTGGACTCGATGCTGCGGACGGAGGAAAGAGCGACGGAGGCAAGAACGATGCCCACGATGAAGAGCAAAAACAGTAGAAAATAGATGGAGACCATGTTGGATCGAACTGCGCGCATTAAAGCACAGTCCGGGGCCGGGGACAATGGAATGTGGGAGAGAAGCTGGCGCGGCGTATACTGGAATTTATCTGGCTCGGTTGAAATCGTCACTGACGAGTTAGTTTCGCGGTGGCGCGGGACAAGGGTGCCGCACCTACGCCGCTGAACTCCGGCCTGTTCGGTGACCCGGCCCCCACGGGCTGGGTAACTTGTGACGCGCCTCTGCCGCTTGGTGAGTGGGAATGAGAATTCTTCGTCCACCTCTGCGAATTCGTGGGGGTCTCAAAAGAACCGAATGAATTCTAGACGGGGAAGAAGATAATCGTTGGGGGTGAAACGTGGCGGATTATTATTTGCTGAAGACAGAGCCGTCGGAGTATTCGTTTGCGGATTTTGCGAAGGATGGCGAAACGGAATGGGATGGCGTGAGCAATCCGACGGCGGTGAAGAACCTGCGGGAAATGAAGGCTGGGGCGCGGCTGATTATTTATGAGACGGGAGAAGTGAGGAGCTCTGTGGGGACGGGAACGGTGGTTTCAGTGAACGCAAAGGACCCGAAGAGGCCGGTGGTGAAAATTAAAGCGGGGAAGGCGCTAGCGAAGAAGGTGACGCTGGACGAGATTAAGAAGAACAAGCTGTTTGCGGATTCGCCGTTGGTGAAGATTGGCCGATTGTCCGTTGTGCCACTGACTGCGGCGCAGTACAGAATGCTGGCTGAGCCCTAAAGGACCGAGGTCAATAGAGACCGGGAAGCAAACGCTTTGTGGCCTTGCTATACGCCAGGTATTCGTTGCCAAAAGCTTCGGCCAAGGCAGCTTCCTCGACATGAATCCGGTAGAGAAGCGCCGAAGTCGTTGGAACCAGCACGACAGCGAGAGCGATCCAATTTCGCGAATGCAGGCCGATCGCGAGAAACACCAAAAGCAGGCCCAGGTAGGAAGGATGCCGTACGAATCGGTAGAGACCGGTTCGGTTGATCCGTTGCGAATCGTGAATCGCAACATTCGAGCTGAACGATTTGCCCAAGGTGAAGATCGCGGACCAACGAATGGCAAGTCCGGCTAACATCACAATCAGGGCGGCGATCTTCAACGCGTGCGACGCGCCCGGCATATCCGGAGTGGAGGATTCGCCGATCCAGACGCAGGCCGTGATGGAGGCGGCAATGACAATCCAGAGAATCAGCAGCGAGCCACGGTCACGCACCTTTCCTCCTTCGCGTTTGGTGCGCGTTGCGACTCCGACAATAATTTCCGACGCAAACCATCCCCAATAAAGCAGTCGCCACAACATCGAAAGCGTCATCGCATCTCCCAAGGAGCAAGGCTGGACCGGCTAACAGGATGCCATGGCCAACCGTGTGAGAGGGGGTCCAAATTGAGCCGGTACGCGATTCGGTGGTTGCTTGTGGGGGCTAGAGCAGCCGCCCTATAATTGAGTGTTAGCGAGCGAGGAGGAGACAACCATGGCGACAGCGGAGGCGAAATTGCACGTACCGGAATTTGCGAATGAGCCGTTTATCGATTTTTCGAATGCGGAGAACCGCAAGCGGATGGAAGCGGCGCTGGCGAAGGTGAAGGCGGAGTTTGGGCACGAGTACCCGATGTGGATTGCGGGGAAGAAGGTGGTAACGGCGAAAAAGAGGAAGTCCACGAACCCGTCACGGCCGTCAGAAGTGATTGGCGTGTTCCAGGATGCGTCAAAAGAGCAGGCGATCGAGGCGATTGAGGCGGCAAACAAATATTTTGACGTGTGGAAGAAGGTGCCGGCGCAGGAACGCGCGAAGTGTTTGTTCAAGGCGGCGGCGATCGTGCGCGAGCGGAAGTACGATTTGGACGCGCTGGTGTGCTACGAGGTGGGGAAGTCCTGGATCGAGGCGGACGCGGACATCGCGGAGACCATCGATTTTTGCGAATTTTACGGGCGCGAGATGCTGCGACTGGCGGAGCCGCAGAAGCTGACGCCCATGCGCGGGGAGCGGAATTACCTGGTGTACATCCCGTTGGGAGTGGGAGCGGTGATTCCGCCATGGAATTTCCCGATGGCGATCATGGCGGGGCTGGTGGTGGCGTCGCTGGTGACAGGAAATACCGTGGTGCTGAAACCGGCCTCGGATTCGCCGACGATTGCGGCGAAGTTCGTGGACATCCTGTTCGAAGCGGGAGTGCCGAAGGAAGGGGTGCAGTTCTTGACCGGGTCCGGAGGCGCGGTGGGCGACACGATCGTGCAGCATCCGAAGACGCGGTACATCGGGTTCACAGGCTCGAAGGAGGTGGGCTTGCGAATTGCGGAACTTGCAGCGAAGCCCGCGCCCGGACAGATCTGGATCAAGCGGACGGTGCTGGAGATGGGAGGGAAGGACGGCATCGTGGTGGACGAGGAAGCGGATATCGATGCCGCGGTGGAAGGCACCGTGCAGGCGGCTTTTGGATATCAGGGACAGAAATGTTCGGCGTGCTCGCGCGTGATTGTGAGCGAGAAGGTGTATGACACATTCCTGAATAAATTGGTGGAGCGGACGAAGAAGATTAAGGTGGGACCGAGCGACGACCCGAACAACTATATGGGACCGGTGATTAATGAACCGGCGATGAAGGGAATTCTGGACTACATCGAGGTCGGGAAGAAGGAAGGGCGGCTGATGGCGGGAGGAAAGCGCGCGGCGGGGGACGGGTATTTTGTGGAGCCGACGATTATCGCGGACTTGGATCCGAAGGCGCGGCTGTCGCAGGAAGAGGTGTTTGGCCCGGTGCTGGCCGTGATCAAGGCGAAGAACTTCGATCACGCGATGGAGATCGCGAATAATACCGAGTTTGGATTGACGGGGGCGGTGTATTCTAAGAATCCGGAGAAAATTCGCCGGGCAGAGGAAGATTTCCACGTGGGGAACCTGTACTTGAACCGGAAGTGCACGGGAGCGATGGTGGGAGCGCATCCGTTCGGGGGATTTAACATGAGCGGGACGGATTCGAAGACCGGGGGGAAGGATTATTTGTTGCTGTTTTTGCAGGCTAAGGCGGTGGCGGAGAAGGTGAGTTAGAAGAAGCAAAGAAGCAAAGAAGCAAAGATAGATTTCACACAAAGGGCGCAGAGGTAGAAGCGCAGAGATTACCGAGAGATTGAGAGGGGCTGAGGAGACTCTGCCCCTTTTTTTGTGGGTGCTTTACGGTCGAAGGCCACCTGAAGGTGCCCGCTACAGCTGTTCGGCAGTTGCACGGCCGGAGACCATTTTGAGGATGCGGTAGGCAGGATAGCTGCAGGCTAGGGCGGCGAGGGTGAGAAGGCTGTTGGTGCGGTCTTCGCGGATGGCTTCGACGAGGAAGCCGATGGAACCGAGAAGGGCGAGAGCGGTGGTCCAGGGATAGCCCCAGGCGCGATAGGGGCGCGGCATGTCCGGCTGGCGATAGCGGAGGAGGAAGAGGGAGAGGAAGGAAAGGACGTAATTGGTGACGAAGAAGAAGGCCATCATGGCGATGACGCGCTCGAAGCTGAAGATGGCGAAAGCCACCCCGACAATGGTGCCGCAGAGAAGGCCGACAGTGGGCGTGCCGCCTTTGTTGACACGAGAAAGGGCGCGGAAGAAGAGGCCGTCGCGGCTCATGGCGTAAATGACGCGGGCGGCCATGAGGTGCAGCGCATTCAGGGAACTGAACAGGGCAATGACCATAATGGAGCGGAAGATGAAGTCGCCATGGCGGCCGAAGACGCGCTCGGCGGCGAGGCCGAGAGAAAAATTGTTGCCGGCAACTTCGTGCATGGGCAGGACGTAAAGTACGGCGGCGTTGATGAGCAGGTAGATGACGAAGATGGAAAAGAGGCTGGCGAAAATGGCGCGGGGAACGAGCCGGCCGGGGTTTTTGACTTCATCGCCAAAGTAGATGACGCCGTCCCAGCCGTCGTAGGTGTAAATGGTGGCCTGGATGCCGAAGAGCAAGGCGGTGACGAGAGCGGCGCCGACGGGAATGACGATCGACGGAGCGACGTGTGCGGCCTCCGAGGCGTGACGCACGCCGCCGCCCCCGGTAAAGCAGGCGATTACCATGACGAAAAAGACCAGGCCTTTGAGGACGGTGGTGAAGTTTTGCACTTGGCTGCCGATGCGGATGCTCTTCCATTGGAGCAGGCCAAAAAAGACGATCAGGGAGACGGCGGTGATTTTTATACCCGGAATGCCGGCAAAACCAGGGTCCAGCCTGAGAATGAAATCGTGGAGAGGACCGGAAAAGTTGAAGGAGGCGTCGAGGGGTGGAAAGAGGTGCGCCAAGTATTCGCCGAGGACGATGGCGACGGCGCCTATGCTGCCGCAGGTGGAAAGCCAGTCGCTCCAGCCGACGATGAAGCCGGCAAAATCGCCGATGGCGCGGCGTGAAAAATTGTATTGGCCGCCGCTTTTGGGGATGGCGGCGCCGAGTTCGGCGAGTTGAAAGGCGCTGACGAGAGCGTAGAGGGCGCCGACGAACCATGCACAGAAGAACAGCCAGAGGTTGGGGAGGCGCGCGGCGATGTCCCCCGGCGTGCGGACGATGCCTACGGAAATGGTGTTGCCGACGGCGACGGCGATGCCGAAACCGACGCCGAGGATTTGGAGGAGTTTGCCCTTTTCCTTGCGGGGACTGGCTGGAGGCGCGGGGTGATCAGCGGCAGGCAAGTCGGTAGGCGTGGGCAATGGGAGGTCTCGAGAGTGTGCTGCGGGTACGGGCCATCATACGTTTGTGAGGGAGAAATGCAAGCCGGAATGTGTTGCGGGGGAAGTCTTGTAATGAGGGTTTAGCTCCGGATGCGCAGTTTAGGAATGCGCACGCACGGAGGATGGAACCGATGTGACTCACCTTGGATTGGAGGTCAAGCGGCTCATTTTCGCGGGTCTGCCGGAGAAAGCGAGGAAGGCACGGGTTGCCTGGTCATTTCCGCACCGGTGATTACGGCGTTACGGATCTGGCTGAACAGATCGGTCAATGTGTTCGGCGTGTGCGGGATCAAGATGGTGTTGCTGTGATCGTTGGCGGCGATCTCCTTCAGGGTGTCGAAGTACTGAGTCATGAGGACCAGTTGCATTACATCCTGCGGGGTTGAACCCTGCACGGTCTTTGCGAAGTCTTCTACCGAGTCTTTTAGGCCGGAGATGATGGCCTTGCGTTGGTTAGCGATGCCTTCCCCTTGCAAGCGCTTCGATTCGGCTTCTGCTTCGGCCTGCTTTACGAGGAGCAACTTGTTGGTTTCCGCGCGGGAGACGGTTGCTTCGCGTTCGCGTTGCGCGGCGTTGATGTCGTTCATGGCGGCTTTCACCTTTTGGTCCGGCACGATGTCGGAGATGAGCACTTTCACGATCGAGTAGCCGTACTCCTTCATGGAGGCGTCGAGGTTGTCGCGCAAATCGTTGGCGATGTCCGCCTGATTGAGGAAGGTGTCGTCGAGTTTCATTTTCGGGACGTGTCCAAGGACCACGTTATAGACCATGGATTCGATCTGCTTGACCGGGTCGGTTAATTTGTAGAACGCGGCTTCCACGGCATCGGGCATGACTTTGTATTGGATGGAGACGGGGATTTGGACGAAGACGTTGTCCTGCGTCTTGGTCTCCACTTGCACGTCAAACTGCTGGACCTTCATGCTCATGCGACGGACCACGGCCTCGATCAGGGGAGTTTTCCAATTCAGTCCCGGGCCGGCGACGCGCGCAAACTTGCCCAGCCGCTGAACGATGGCCACTTGGGCGGTCTCGACGGTGAAGAACGAGCCAAACACCACTCCCAAAACAAGAATTGCCAGGAGCACTCCCAAAAGCGTAAGTATCGTGCCTGTCGCGTCCATTCTTCTCTCCTTGATCGCCCAGACAAAACCCGAAGGAACGCTGTCGCACGCTCTAGGCCGTGAGGGACTCGAGGATTGCGACGCTGACGACTGCCGTTCGCAAAATTCCGCGGTACGGAATGGCGTCAATCTAACATGTTCGATGGCCTCCTTGCATTTAAATCAGTTCACGCGGGCCTTAGTCTCGGCGAAGCGCCAGCCTTAGAGCGTCTGGCAAGCTGTCTAGAAAAAGTCTGGCGAATCCATCCCTTAGAGCTATACCGCGTTCCTCGGAGCCCAGGCCGTTACGAACGCGGGAAGGCTAATGGCAGACGCGGCCTTGACAGAAGAATCCTGGAGCTTCGATGATGGTGCATTGTGCGGGAAACTCTCAGTAAGCAGCTCGCGGGTATCGTTCTCCCCGACGCCTCTGGCCAGGAAGTTCGCCTGGGCTCGTTGTGGGGGAGCAAGCCTGCGGTCATCGTTTTTCTTCGCCACTATGGATGAATTTTTTGCCGTGAGCACGTCGCGCAGTTGCGCGAACACGAGCAGGCCTTCCTCGATAAAGGTGCTTCCCTCGCGGCCATCAGCCTTGGCGACCGCAACTATGCCCGCATTTTCCAGGAAGAGACGAAAATCGACTTTCCCCTGCTCATCGATGAACATCGCCAGGCATACGCCATCGCCAACCTGGACGTCGCCAATGTGTTTCACGCTCTCCGCCGCGATAATTTCAAGAGCCGCAAACTCGCCCGAGCTGCCGGCCATCGCCAGCACAAATTTGGGCTGAATCCCTTTCAACTGGGCGGCAGCTTCATTTTCGGGCCGGGGAATATCGATTGCTTCGCCCACCTTAGCAAGACATTCGGCGACAACGCGGCTCCCGCGACGCTCCTCGCCGCGCTCGATCGTTCCAGAGGAGCCGGATCCGGAGATCTGCGCCATGGATGAATCCGATGCTCGATTTACGCGGTGGTCGTACAAATGGATCCACTTCACTCGTAATTCGACCTGCCGGGACACGTCCCTCCGTTGGCAACCTTAAGCAACTGAATATACTCAAACCTTGGTGGAAGCGAGGGGGATGGCGGTAAACTAAAAGCTGTGAACTTCGCGAAAGAACAGATCGGCGAGAGGTCTTTGGGTCGAAGCGGCCGGCGGTTGGTCCTTGGCCCGGGGAGCTTAGTCTGGCTAAGCCTCTGGGTGCTGCTTGGCAGCATTCCGGCGCTCGCGCAATCTCAGCCAGTCCCTAGCGTCCCGGGAACGGAAAGTGGTGTGACTGGCGCTCCGGAAAAAGGGGCACCCGCAGGGCAACAGCAGACCGATCCGCGATTGTTGGGAAGCATTAGCGGAACCGTTGTTGATTCAACTGGAACCGGCGTCACCGGAGCACTGGTGAGAATTGTCCATGAAGATCGATCCCCAAACCAAGAGGTGCTATCCGGCGACGATGGGAAATTCTTGCTTGCGAACTCCTCCCCCGGGCCGTTCCAACTGACAATTACGGCGGCGGGGTTCGCGACGCAAGCATTCTCTGGAACCCTGGCTGCGGGACAGAACTACGCTGTGCCGCAGATCACTTTGGCTGTCGCTACCAATGTCACTGAGGTACGGGTCCAGCTCTCACCGATCGAATTGGCACAGGAAGAGATGAAGGATGAGGAGAAACAGCGTGTACTCGGCGTGATTCCAAATTTCTATGTCAGCTATGTACCCAAGGCGGCTCCTCTCACCGCGAAGCAAAAGTTTGAGCTTGCATGGAAGAGCACACTGGATCCAGTTTCCTTCGGCGTGACTGCGGCCGTCGCGGGTGTTCAGCAAGCGACAAATGAGTTCGGCGGGTATGGGCAAGGCGCGCAAGGTTATGGAAAGCGCTACGGCGCCTCCTACGCCGACCTGGTTACCGGCACGTTCATCGGGGGCGCCATACTGCCATCGCTCCTGAAGCAGGATCCGCGGTATTTTTATAAGGGAAGCGGTACTGTCCGCTCGCGAGTGCTCTATGCGATCGCCAATTCGGTGATCTGCAAGGGCGACAACGGACACTGGCAGGCAAACTATTCGAGCATGCTCGGAAGCCTTGCTGCCGGTGGGATCTCCAATCTCTACTATCCATCGACGGATCGCAATGGAGCGGGATTGACGTTCGAAAACACGCTCGTCGGGATTGGCGAAGCTGCCGCTGTTAATGTGCTTCAAGAATTTGTCATCCGCAAGTTGACTCCCAATGTTCCCGCCCGGGATCCGGCCGACCCCTAAAGCGCGATCGAGGGGGTGTCGACCTAGCTCTGTTGAGATCCTCGCAGACGAATTGAAATTTGAGGTGGCGTCGGGTAGGGAGTGCCGCACCTACGGCGCTGAGGATGTTCCTGTTCGCGCACCCAGCCCTCACCCTTCGGCTCCGCTCAGGGCAGGTGGACGGGGCTAACTGTGGCGCGCCTCCGGCGCTGGCACTGCACGGCGCTGGCGGGTTTTCACCCGCCAGCATGATTCTCGCGAGGATGTCACGACTGAGTGCGAGGAAGTGCTCGACAAACGCGACAACCGGAACAGTGATGCATTGGAACGGCAGGTGCGCGGTCATCGAGCGCGCGGGCTGAAGGAGGTTGACGCTCCTGATGGCACAAAAGGCACAGCGTGTTGCTCCCGGGAAAAGGCCTTGCGTAAAGTGAGAAAGAGCACCTCCGGCGCGCACCGGATATTCAAGCCGACCGATGGAGAAACATGATGAGAACGATCGCGAGTACAGCATTCATTCTTGTACTTTCGGGCGCAACGGTTTTTGCACGAGAGGGCCAAAAGCATGCCGCGCCGAAGCCCGTCAGCGTGGACATCATCAATGCGCAGGGCCAGAGCGTGGGAACCGCACTGCTTTCCGAATCTCAGCCGGGCGTGAAGATTAAGCTGGATATCAAGAACCTGCCGCCCGGCCCGCATCTGATGCACATTCACGAGTTCGCGAAATGCGATCCGCCCGACTTCAAGTCCGCGGGAGCGCACTTCAATCCGACCGGCGCGAGCCACGGCGATCACGGTCCCACAGGCATGCCTGCGGGAGACATCCCTCATTTTGTGTTGACGGTGGCCGCGGATGGCACTGCCCACACGAGTGTGACGGCTCCGGGCGTCACGCTCGGCACCGACAGCTATTCGGTCTTCAGCAATGGGGGAACCGCAATCGTGATTCACGCGGTGGCTGAACAAGTTTCCGCCAGCGCGCCGCCGCGAATCGCCTGCGGAGTCATTACGAAGCCGCAATAGCCAAGGCCAAGGAATTGAATCAACCTGCCGGACAGAGACGGCGCCGATGCAAGCTTCGGCGTTGGAATGCGCGGCCTCTCAGCTTCCTTATTCTTGCGGATCGCCTGCTGCTAGTGAACCGGACTAGCGGAGGCGTTCTGCGCCCACGATGGCCACGGCAATAACACAATTCTGCGACGAGCGATTGTGCCAGGCGTGACGCGTGCCGTTCTGTACGACACAGTCGCCCGCTTTCAGTAAAACTTCGGCTCCATCATCGAGTTCCAAATAGACTTCGCCGGAAAGGACCACATCGAAGTCCACCGTGTCGGTGGTGTGCATGCCCGGGTTCATCGGCTCGATGACGTCCGCCAATCCCGGCAGCTTCTCTTGCAATTCGCCAAAGGCCGCGGGGAGATCCGTATGCTCGGGAAGCTTGCCGGTATTCGGAGGCACGGTGAAAAAAAGAAAGCGGAAACCACCCGGCAGAGGGAAGTAGCGGGGGTGAGGGGGAGGCGTCCCGTCGCTTGGTAGCTTTGGAACCGCGTCGCCTCCCCAGATACGATGGAACTCAAAGCCTGGGAGCAAGCGGAGGGTCACGGGTTCGAAGGCCGCGTCCTTGGCAATTACCGACTTTCCGGATGGATTGCGGCTGGTCACCACACAGCGAATCTTCATCGAGTAGCCTCCTTGACGTTCACCGCAATGCCAACGTCCGGAGAACTTTGACGTGCACTGCTGTGGAGCGGCGCCCTGCCGCATATACATTCCATTCGCGAATATATACGTGATCGAATCAGACGTCAGCCATCATTTATGGCCGGTCGCTGCTGTGCAAGCGGCTTTTGTTGTTGCGCCTGTTAGTGCCGGAGAAATGGTAATCGATGAAAAAATCTATCGGGCAATCGAGTCATCTCCTGTTTGTTCCGGCGGTGGACGGCCTTGGGAAGGTCAGCGGATGATTTCGAGTTCGCTATCCTCGGTTGGAGTCGAAACGGCCCTTTTTTTCGGCCGATTCTCGATGAAGTCCGCCATCTCCAGGCGGAGATTGCCGGCATTGGTAGCGTAGGTCAGACCGATTTCCAGCTCAACAACGCCGTCGCGTATCAGTTTGTCAATTTCCGCGTCGAAGTGCTGCATGCCGTCATTGGTGCCGTCGCGCATGGCATCCAGAAGCGATTTCCCCTCGGTCTCGCCTTTTTCGACGTACTCACGGGTGCGCATGGAGGACTTCAGGATTTCGAGGACCGCGATGCGGCCTTTGCCATCCATGCGTGGGAGAAGGCGCTGGGAAAGGATATAACGGAAAGCCTTGGAGAGACGATTGCGGATGCCCTGCTGATCTTCCATGGGGAAGGCGCCGATGATGCGCTCGACGGTTTTGGCGGCGTCGATTGTATGGAGGGTAGAAAAAACCAAGTGGCCGGTCTCGGAAGCTTCGAGAGCGATTTCAATGGTCTCGCGGTCGCGCATTTCGCCGACTAAGATGACCTTGGGGGCCTGGCGAAGTGCGGCGCGCAAGGCGGCGGAAAACGTGGGTGTGTCGCTGTGCAGCTCGCGCTGGTGGATGGTGGCCTTCTTGTGACGGTGAAGAAATTCGATGGGGTCCTCGATGGTGAGGATGTGGATGGCTTTCTGCTCGTTCATTTTGTCGATCACCGCGGCCAGGGTGGAGGATTTTCCGGAGCCCGTTGGGCCGGTGACGAGGACGATGCCGTTGCGCAGGTCACAGAGTTCCGCGACCTGCGGAGGCAAGTGCAAGTCCTCGAAGCTGGGGATGTGGTTGGGAATGACGCGCATGACGATGGCGCAGCTGCCGCGCTGGCGAAAAACATTCACGCGGAAGCGCGAGGCGCCTTCGAGGCCGTAGGAAAGATCCGCGGAGCCATCGGTTTCCAGTTTGTGGGCGGCGTGTTCGTTGTTGCCCATGATGGTGCGCGCGATGTACTCGGTGTCCGCAGGAGCGAGGCGCTCGAGACCCTTGAATTTCAGCTCGACGAGTTGGCCGCTGACCTCGACCTGGGGAGCGCGCCCTGGCGAGAAAATCAGGTCGCTGACGTGGCCCTCAGTCTTTAGCATGGCGAGGATCAATTGTGGCACCGGGAAGGAGCGCGGTGCGGGAGGCGGCGTCGAAGTTGGCAGTGGCGTTGGTGTCGAATTCATGGTTCCCCTGGGTGGCCTACTTGCGGACGACAAAAAGGAACGACAGGCCGTGTTGTCACTCTCTGGAAGTGACATTTTCTAGTCTACGCTGAGGACAGAAAAGCAAGCGGAAGTTGAAGTACAGGTATTCCTGGCTGGTTACTGGCGGATTGTGTGCTTGGGATGGGCCTACTTGAGGGAAAGGCGCGCTGGCCGATCTAAAGATCGGCCACTACCTCACTCTGGAGAAACCCAGGATGCCGGCCAGAAGGCACGGCGCTACGGGCTCAAAAGCAAGGCGCCCCCCTCGGAAGGCGGCCGCTACAAACCCAAGAAACAGCGGGTTGCGGGACAATCCAACAATCACTAGCGCATTTTGGGCAGGCGGGGCGGCTCGCTGGGGGAGAATTCTAAGGCGATTTGGCCCAGGTTTGGAAGAGTGGAGATGCGGAGGGAAGAACAATCGTTGACGATCCAGTCGGCGCCAGCCGCGAGGAGCGGTTCATCGGCGGTGGTTGTGCGAACGGCGAGGACACGGGCGCCGGCGGCTTTCCCGGAGCGCGTCCCGGAGGGCGCGTCATCGATGACCACGCAATCTTGCGGGGCAAGATGAATTGCAGCGGCGCCTTTTTGGTAGGGCTCTGGGTTCGGTTTGCCGCGCTGGACGTCGCTGGCGGTAACGAGTTGGGCGACGTGCTGCCAGAGGCCGACGACGCGCAGGCGGACTTCGGCGAGGGCGCGCGTGGCAGAAGTGACAACTGCGATTTGGGCGGGGGGAACCGCGGCGAGCAGTTCCTTTGCGCCGGGGAGGGCGATGACGTCGGCAACATCTTCAATTTCGGCGCGCTCCATCCAGCGGGCTTCTTCAAGATGCGTTTCGTGGCTGGCTTGAGGGAATAGTTCCTGGATGGAGGTGAGGCTGGTGCGGCCATGAGCAAACTGGACGACATAATCGGGGTCCAAGTTGTGTGCGCGAGCCCAGCGAGTCCAGACGCGGGCAACGGCGGGAGTGGAATCGACGAGCACGCCATCCATATCGACGAGGAGGCCGCGAAGGAGGATAGACATCATCGGATATTGAGATTAGGTGGGAGGGATGGAGTGGATTGCAAGAAAAAACTCCGAAATTCAATTGGGGTGGGAGACGGGGATCGAACCCGCGACATTCGGTGCCACAGACCGACGCTCTACCAGCTGAGCTACTCCCACCGCTGGGAGTCAGTTTAACATGACCCCGGAGCGCGAGAAAGCGTGCTGCGATTAGGCTCCGGGATAAGAGAATAGATATCAGGCATCCGGAAGCTCCCCAGGGCGCCGACGGTTTTGCCCGATTAGCTGATAGCAAGGTGGAAACGGGGGACGGCAGGAGGGGAGGGGTGACGGCAGGGGTTGTTAAACTAGGGTAGGGGTGTGTGTCCCCGCACATGAACCCGCAAGCGTCGGATCGACTCCATTTCGAGATGCAGATCGCGTATGCGCGGCCGATGGTCGCGCTGCTCGCGATATCGTGCCTGCTGGAATTGCGCTCGGTGAGGGAATCAGAGCGGGCGCTGGCGCTGCTGACGGCGTACCTGGTGACGGCAGTGGCGATCCTGGTGATCGAGGGAGCGCTGCGGGCGTTCAAGTGGCACCTGCCGCTGGCGTGCGACGTCCTGGTTGTCGGGCTGTATCTCTATTTTTCGACGGAAATGATGCCGGCGTGGTTCCTGGTGTTTTTCGTCGCCTTTGCGGCGGGCTATCGCTGGAATTTAAAGCTGGCGATGTTTCTCTCCTTTGGGCTGCTGCTTCTTGCGGTGGCGTTGAAGTTGAACCGGCTGCCGCCGGCGGACCCGAGACCTTCGCCGCTCTTCTTCGTGCCTGTTTTCGCGGCGACATTGCTGGGGGCGGGGGCAATGGCGTTCCTGGGGAATCGCAACCGGAGGTTCACGGAACAGCAGGAGTTCCTGAACCGGGTGTCCGGAACGATGCACGTCGAATTAGGGCTGGCGGAGTCCTTACGGTTGCTGTTGGAGGACCTTTGCGGCGAGTTTAAGACCGAAGGAGCGCTGCTGGCGTACCGGGACACAGACTTGGAGCGGCTTTTCCTGTGGCAACTGAAATCCGGGGAGAGCGAGCGGCTGACGCCCCAAAACCTGCCGCTGACGCGCGCAGATGGCTTTTTGGTGGACGACATGGATGCGTCACTCTGCTGGAATTCGGTGGAGGGGAGCGGGGCGGGGTTTGGCTGGGACCGCAGGAACGCGCGGGGACTGAAAATCCTGCCGCGCATTCCGGGGCCGACGCAACATGAGTTTGGGATCCGGAATTTTCTGAGCGTGGCGTTCGACCAGGACGATCGCCCGGTGGGGCGCCTGTTCCTGGTGAACCGGCGGGCCGGCGAGGGAGCGTTTCGCGAGGAAGATCTGGCGTGGTTTGAGAAGATCGCGCGACACGTGAGCGGATCACTGGAGAACGTGTTCCTGCTGCGGCACCTGCGGGTGCGCGCAATCGAGGCGGAGCGTTCCCGGATCTCACGCGACTTGCATGACGGGATCCTACAGACGCTTTTGAGCATTGAAATTCAGTTGGACGTGCTGCGGCGCAAGGTGGCCACCCAACCGGAACAACTGGAGGCGGGGCTGGCGTCGCTGCAGCACACGGTGAGGAACGAAGGCGGAGAGCTGCGGCACATGGTCACGGACCTGCGGCCGCTGCGAGTACAATCGGCGGATCTGGTTGACCTGATGCGCGGATTTGGGGAGCGTTTCCGGAACGATTCTTCAATGGCGCTGGATTTACTGGTCGATTCGGTGGATTTACACGCTCCGGACCGGGTTTGCCGGGAGATCTTCCAGATTTACCGTGAAGCACTTAACAACATAAAAAAGCATGCCAAGGCTTCCCATGTCGTGGTAAAACTGTCGCAGGACGACAGCCGTTTGTCCCTTGTGGTGGATGATAACGGCGAAGGGTTCAGTTTCGCCGGACGCTTCACAGGAGACGAGCTCGACCGCCTACGGCTGGGTCCGATTTCCATCAAGGAACGCACGCGCACGGTCGGAGGAGTTTTGACCGTAGAGTCAAATCCAGGGCATGGGGCACGTCTAACGATCGAGGTTCCGCTTAGCTAATTATGGCGAAGACCAAACAACAAATCCGCGTGTTGATGGCCGATGACCACGCGATATTCCGGGACGGCCTGCGCAAACTGCTCGACGGCGACGACGAGATGACCATCGTCGGCGAAGCGCAGAATGGCGCCGAATGCATCAAGATGCTGGCGAAACTGAAGCCGGATATTCTGCTGCTGGACCTGCGCATGCCGGAGAAAGACGGGCTGGCAGTGCTGGAAGAAGTAAACTTTGACCAGATGCCCACGCGGGTGATTGTGCTGACGGCGGCGGAGGACGACCGCGACGTGGTGCGGGCGATGCGCCTGGGCGCGAGGGGCGTGGTGCTGAAGCAGTCCGCCACGGACTTGCTGGTAAAGAGCATCCACCGCGTGCATGCCGGGGAAATCTGGCTGGACAACCGTATGACGGCGGAGGTGATGAAGGCCTTCGCGAAGTCGTCGGAATCCGGGCCGCGGCGGGAAAAGCCGCTGCTGTCCGACCGCGAAAAAGAGATTGTGCAACTGGTGGCGCAGGGGTTCCGAAACAAGGAAATCGGAGAAAAGCTGTTTATCTCCGAACAGACGGTGAAGAATCACCTGCACAACATCTTCGATAAGCTGGGCGTCTCGGACCGCCTGGAACTGGCGCTGTACGCCATACACCACCGGCTGATTGATCAGACCTAGGATTAAACTCCCTAAAAAGCGTGAGAGCTGAGCCGGCGAGGTCGAGGCAGATTCATGTGTTTTTGGCCAATAACAGGGGCTAGTTCTGGTACTTTGGTACTTTTTCTATCTGTAAGAATTATGTATCCCGGGTTCTATTGTTAAGTAGGAGAAGGGCGGCTAGACTCACACTTTAATTCAATGGAGGTCCGCTTTGACCGGCTCAGAACGCCGCACAACCCAGAGGTTTTCCATGCGGCTGCCACTTACGGTTCGTTGGACGACAGAGGCAGCAGTGGGGGAGACCAGCACCGAATCGCGCGACGTTAGCTCACGCGGAGTCTATTTCTTCCTATCCAAAGACGTCAAAGAGGGATCGCCCGTTGAGATCCTGTTGACATTGCCGAACGAGATCACCCTGGCCGGCCCGGTAAGAGTGCGCTGCCTGGGCCGCGTGCAGCGCACGGAGCCCCGCGATGAGGGCACTGTCGGAGTGGTGGCGGCAATCGAACGCTACGAGTTTTTGCGAGGATCTGAAGATCAGTAGTTGGAGCGGATTACTACAAGGGTTTGCAGTCCAAGTTCCTTGCTCGCTCACTGCGGAGGCGGGCGGGAATAGCCGGGGTGCCTCGGCCCCTCAGCGGAGCGCCCCGGCTGATTTATTTGTGGCGGCATGCGGCGGCTTCGGTTTGCTGTGAGTGAGTTGCACAGACCTAGGTGATCACAGACGTGATATCAGTTATCAGATATCGGGAACCGAAGTTGGCTGGTAATCAGTCATCAGCGACCTGCGACCAGGAAACCCACTTCAGCTAGCCTTTGATTTTCGATGCGTTCCATCTCCCGCTGGAAATTTCACCCTGAGCCGATCACTGCGCGTTTCCTTATATCTGATGTCCGATATTCGATATCTAATCCTTCATTCCTAATGCCCTCCTCCCCTTGCTGCCCTGGAAGCGCCTGTACTTTAGGGCAGGCGATTTTCGCGAGAAGATAAGGGAAGATGCAATTATCCCCTGACTGGGTAAAATTCACTGCTTCCCCCCGGGAGAAGCGATAGGAACGATCACTATGCCGGACTTGCCGGCCAGGAACATTTTAGGATTCTCATGGGGTAAGGCGGAGAAGCCACCGGAGCGGCTCGCTACGCCGGAGGAACTCGCCGAATTCGGCACTGTTGGGCCCGATGCGCAAACTGAATCAAAGATCCTGGCTCTGTTCGAAGAGCAGTTGTTACAAGACCTGCTGAAGGAAGCCGCTACTCAGCCGGCAGTGCGCGATTTCCGGGACGTCATCACCGAAATTTCCACGGAAGATGCAGCGGAAGGGAAACAGCCCGCTGAAGCAAAGCAAATCGACGACAAGGCGCAACCGGTCGCCGAATTGGCCAGGAAAATCTCCACGCAAAAGAGTGAAAAGAGCAAGGATGCGGAAGTAGAAGTAACAGATGTAAAGGAAGTAAAGGAAGCTAAGAAAACAAAGAAAGTAGAGGAAGCAAAGGCAGCAAAGGAAGCAGCGAAAATACAGGAAGCAGAGAAAGTAAAGGAAGTTCAGGAAGTCGAGCAGGCAGAGCTGGTAGAGCAAGTCGAGGAAGAATTGGTTACGGTGGAACCCGCGGACGTTCCGAGCGACCTGCTGGAATTTGCCCAAGTGTTGGACCAGCACCGGGTGTGGGTGGAGTCTGGCGGAACAGAGGGCGTACGGGGTCAGTTCAATGGAGCGGACCTTGCGGGGGTGGACTTGACGGGAGTGAACCTGCAAGGCGCCGAACTGCAGAAAGTGAACCTGCGGGGCGCGGACCTCTCGATGGCGAATCTCCGGAATGCAAGCCTCGTGGAAGCGGATTTGCGCGAGGCCAACCTATTGGGAACGGAGTTTTCCGGCGCGAACCTGATGGGCGCGAATCTTTACGGGGCGCAGGGATTATGGGCGGGACGGCTGGGCGGAACGAATTTGTTCGACGCGTCGTTGCCGGAAGCGGTGGCGGCGCTGACCGGCCGCAAGACCATCGAGCAATTCACGCAGTCGGCGCGGTGGTTTTACCTGCTGCTGATGGGGTTGTGCGCCGGCGCCGTGGGGCTGATCGCACTGACCACGGACGTGCGGCTGCTGCTGGATCAATCGGCGATGCGGACGGCGCGCATTCCGAACGTTTTGCCGCTGCAGGGATTTTACCTGGGGGCGCCGCTGCTGCTGACGGCTTTCTACCTGCGGCTGCAATTCCTGCTGCTGCGCCTGTGGGGCAGCATGGGAGCGCTCCCAGCGGTATTCCCGGACGGGCAAACCCCGGAGAAAGACGGGCGGTGGTATCTGATGGGGCCGATTCGACCGCATCTACGGTGGTCGCGGGAACCGCACTCGGCGCTGGGAGTGGTGGAGAGCTACGTGGCGATGCTGGTGGGGTATTGGGCGGTGCCGGCGGTGCTGTTCTTCTTCTGGTTGAGGTACCTGGTGTTGCAGGATTATCGCGGGACGCTGCTGCAGGTGCTTTTGATAACGGTGGCGAGCGCGGCAGCGTGCGGATTGCCGCGCATCGTGAAGCGTGTGCTGCGCCCCGGCGACTGGACGGACGAAAGCACGCCCCAATTCATGCATGATGTGCTGAAGGCCACGCGCGGGCCGGTCTTGGCGGGGTTGACTCTCTTTCTGCTGTCGCTGGGCGTGATCCGGGGGCTGCCGGGAGATGCAACGCTGCGGCCGGAAGTGGCAAGAGAAGATCCGCGGCGATGGGCGGCAACGGCGTTTCAATTCGTGGGCTACCGGCCGTACGCGGACCTGACGGATGAGAGCATGTCCACGCTGGGCGCGAGAGCGGGCAGCGGCGCGGCGTCAATAAGCGGGGCGAACGGGCCGCGGTTGAATGAGATTAACCTGCGATATGCGCGGGGCTATCATGCGGTGTTTGCCAACGCGCGCCTCTGGAAGGCCAACTTGGAAGGCAGCAGCCTGGCGGAAACGGATTTTCGGGGCGCTAACCTTCGCGAGGCAAACTTGCGATCCGCGAAAATGGATCACATGCTGGCGGAGAAAGCGAACCTGGTAAGCGTGGATGCGCGGGGCGCGACATTCAACGGGGGCGATTTTCGAGGCACGGATTGGTCGTACGCGAACCTGGAAGGGGCAACGCTGTCGACGGCGAATCTGGCGGGGGCGACGATGTACAGCGTGAACCTGCGGCAAGCAAACCTGCTGCGAGCGGAACTTTCGCGCGCGGACTTGCGAGACACAAAGCTTGAGCAGGCGGTGCTCTCACTGGCCAAACTGGAGCAAACCGATTTTTCCGCGGCAAAAATGATGGGCGCGAACCTAACCGGTGCGGAGGCGAAGGACACGATCTTCCTGGAGGCGGATCTTTCCAAGGCGGACTTGCGCGGCGCTACCTTCTCGGGAGCCGTGTTGCGGCAGGTGAAAATGGATGGAGCGAACTTGATGGGCGCGGACCTGCGCGGGGCGCTGGGCTTGGAAGCCTGGCAAGTTTGCTCAACGCAAGGCTGGCGAGGCGCTCAATTAGATGCGGACGTGAAGGCGGCCGCGGAGCAGAGCTGCGGGACGACCTCGGCCGGCGCGCTGCCGTAAGCATTGGGTTGGAGCGCGGGTAAGATCCTTCCAACAGAAAACAAATACAAGAAAAACCCAAGAGCACAGCCCGAAGGCTATGCTACGTAACCCAAGATGCGGGCATGAAAGCCAGCGCTACATGCAAGAAGGAAGAGAGGAATCCCGGCTAGCGCTCATCGCCGAAACGCTTGATGTCCTCAGGACCTTCGTTCAGCGGTTTCATCTCGCGCCCCTGCACGAGTTGGCGAATCTGTCCGACGATGTCCGGATTCGCGAGCGTGGTGATATCGCCGGTGTCCATGTTATTCGAAATAGCAGCCAGGACGCGGCGCATGATTTTGCCGGAACGCGTCTTGGGCATATCCGGGACGATGTGGATGCGCTTGGGGCGAGCGATTTTGCCGATCATGGTCTCGATGGTCAACATCACCTTTTCGAGCACGGCCTTCTGTGGCAAAACGCCAGGTTTGAGCGAGATGTAGATCTCCGGCACGCGGCCTTTGACCTCGTCCACCACCGGAACGACCGCGGCCTCTGCAATTTCGTGAATGGTGAGGCAAGCGGACTCGAGTTCCTTGGTGCCGAGGCGGTGTCCGGCGACGTTTATGACGTCATCGACGCGGCCGAGGATGCGGTAGTAGCCATCCGGAGGAAGCACCGCGCCGTCGGCGGCATAGTACGGCCAATCGCGCCAGTCTTTGCTGTGCGGGTTGGTGTTGTACTTCTTGTAGTAATTGCTGACAAATCGTTGCGGGTCGCCCCAGATGGTCTGCATGATGCCGGGCCACGGATTGCGAATGCAGATGTTGCCCGCGGCGTGAGACTCGACGGAAACTTCCTTTCCCTCTTCGTCCCAGATGACGGGGTAAATGCCGAGACACGCAGGCCCAGCACTGCCGGGTTTCATGGAATCGAGCGCGGGCTTGGTGGTGCAGAGGAACCCGCCGGTTTCGGTTTGCCACCAGGTGTCAACGATGACGGCTTCGCCTTTACCGACGACTTCGTAATACCAGCGCCAGACTTCCGGCTCGATGGGTTCGCCGACGGTGGTCATGTGCTTGAAGTGGTAGTTGTGTTTCTTCGGGCTCGTCCCCGCCGGCTTTGCGCAGCATGCGAATGGCGGTGGGCGAGGTGTGGAAAATGTTCACGTCGAGGCGCTCGGCGATGCGCCACGGCCGGCCGGCGTCCGGGAATTGCGGCACGCCCTCATAGAGGACGCTGGTCGCGGCCAGCGCGAGCGGGCCGTAAACGATATAGGAGTGGCCGGTGATCCAGCCGATGTCGGCCATGCACCAGTAGACGTCCTCGGCGTGAATGTCCTGGTAATACTTGGAAGTGCCGGTGACGTAGGCCAGGTAGCCGCCGGTACGATGCTGGCAACCCTTGGGCTTTCCGGTGGTGCCGCTGGTGTACATAAGGAAGAGCGGATCTTCGGCATCCATGGAAACAGGTTCCACAACGCGATTCCGGAAGTCCTTGAGGACATCGTTAGCGACAAAATCGCGCTCCATGATCATCGGCGAGTCCGAAGTGTACTTGTGGGGATAGCGCTTCCAGACAAGCACTTTGTCGATGTGCTGGCCTTCCTTTTCGGCGGTCTTCACGGCGAGGTCTGCGCTGGCCTTGTGATCCACCCAGCGCCCGTTGCGGTGGTAACCATCGGCATAAATCAGGACACGGCTGCCGGAATCAGCGGCGCGTAGGCCGCAGGCTTCACCAGAGAATCCGCCGAAGACGACGGAATGGATGACGCCCAGGCGCGCGCAGGCCAGCATGGTGATGGGCAGCTCCGGGATCATCGGCATGTGGATGGTGACGCGGTCACCTTTCTGCAGCCCAGCAAAATCGCGGAGCATGGCGGCCACTTCGTTGACACGGCGATAGAGTTCCTGGAAGGTGATGACGACGTGTTGTTCGTCTTCGGGTTCAGGCACAAAGATCAGTGCGGCCTTGTTCTTCCACTTGGCGAGGTGCCGATCGACGCAATTGTAGCTGGCGTTCAGGCGGCCGCCGACGAACCATTTCCAGAAGGGAGGTTGGCTGGTGTCGAGAGTCGTGTGCCAGTATTGATCCCAGTGGAGGAGTTCGGCGTACTCGCGGAAGCACTCCGGGAAATTTTTTTCGCTGAAGCGCTCGACGATGCGCGGATCGTTCAGATTGGCCTGGGCAATGAAGCGAGCCGGCGGGCGAATGTACTCCTCTTCCTTCCAGTGGACGGCAATCTGCGCTTCGGTCAAACCTTCTTTTTTGGCGGGTGGTTTCCGTTCGGACTGCTTCTTTGCGAGAGTTTTCGGCACGTTGCTCACTCCATCGGAGATTGAAAACGGCTCTGCGCCAAGGACCACGCGGGCGTAGCGGCGCGGATGGGCAGAGACGTAACGGAAAGGGCAGGGTCCGCGCCCCGCGCCCCAAAAATCATGCTACTTCCGGAGTTCCCGCGTCAATCGGAAGTGGCTTGCTGCGGCCGCTGGCCCACCGGGACTTCATCCCAGATGAGCGTGCCGTGAGTTTCTTTCAGAAAGATGCTGCCAACCACTAATGTGATCGCTGCGACGGTCATGGGGTAGTACAGACCGGCGTAGATATTGCCGGTGCGTGCGCACAACCATAAGCCAGTGAGCGGCAACATGCCGCCGAAGACGCCGTTGCCTATGTGGTACGGCAAAGAGAGAGCTGTATACCGGATCTTTGCCGGGAAGGCCTCCACGAGATAAGCAGCGATGGGGCCATAGATCATACAGACATAAATAACCTGGATGAAAACCAGCAGGACGAGCTTTGGTACATTTGGATTTGGCGCTTCCTTGGCCGGCACTTGTTGGCCAGTGGCCGGATCATTTGTAAGCGCGGTGAGACTGATCGCGCCGGTTACTTTGCTCTTGGCGGATTTCAATCCGTTGATATTGTTGCCAGCCGCGCTCTCCATGGCCGTGTAAATGGGAATATAGGTGAGGATGGCCAGGAGGCAGGCGGCCATCATCAGCCACTTGCGTCCAACGCGGTCAGAAAGGGCGCCGAAGAGAGTAAAAAAGGGCATGGCTAACAGCAGCGCGATGGCGACTATGATATTCGAGGTTTTTGCGTTCACTTTCAGCACGGTTTGCAGATAGAACAATGCGTAGAATTGCCCGGTGTACCAGACGACGCCCTGGCCCGCCGTTGCGCCAAGAAGAGAGATAAGAAAGAGTTTAAAGTTGCCCCAGCGCAGGAAGGCTTCGGTCAGTGGCTTCGTCGAAGTCATGCCGGTGGTTTTCAATTGAGCAAAGATCGGGGATTCCTTCATCTTCAAGCGGATGTAGAGAGAGATGCTGACCAGAACGATGGAGAGAAGGAAAGGAATGCGCCAGCCCCAGTCGGCAAATTGCTCCTTGGTCATCGAGTTTTGGGCGCCCAAGATGACCAGCAAGGACACGAACAGGCCGAGAGTGGCCGTGATCTGGATGAAGCTGGTGTAGAAGCCGCGCTTTCCGTCAGGGACGTGTTCCGCGACGTAGACGGCCGCTCCGCCGTATTCGCCGCCGAGAGCGAGGCCCTGTAGGACCCGAATCAGTAGGAGAACAATGGGGGCGAACCAACCAGCCGTGGCGTAGGTGGGTAGCAAGCCAATGAGGGCGGTGGCCCCGCCCATAATACTGAGTGTGACGATGAAGGCGTACTTGCGGCCAACGATGTCACCGATGCGGCCGAAAAAGAGCGCGCCAAAGGGACGCACCAGAAACCCAACGGCAAAGGTGGCGAGATAGGCGATATAGGCAAAGGTTTCGTTGCCGGGCGGATAAAACTTTGGAGAGAGGACGGCGGCGAGGCTGCCGAAGATGTAAAAGTCGTACCACTCAATCATGGTGCCGACCGAAGACGCCATGATGACTCGCCATATGCCGTATTCGGCATTGCTCCCGGGAAGTACCGCAGCTTGGCTGGCCATAATTCCCCCTCGGATAGTCGATCCGTCCTTTGACGATGTTCCGGCGGCCCGCAGGCTCAGGATGTCGTGCAGCGCCTCTCTACTCACTCCATTCATTGCCTGGCAGGAGAGCGACGCAAGCTTTCAAGAGGGTCAGGAACTCCACGTTCATATACGCGAAGCCTTTGGAAGTCAAGGTAATGCACACCTTTAAATAAGAAATTAACAATCGATGAACGAAGGCAGAAGGTAGTTGGGCGGCGATTTTATTTGGGGAGGTTGCGGATCCAGACAGTCTTTATGTTGGTGAATTCGCGGATGCCGTACGGGCCGAGTTCGCGGCCGTGGCCGGAAGCCTTGACGCCCCCAAAAGGCACGCGGGGGTCGGAGACCACCATCTGGTTGATGAAGACCATGCCAGCTTCGAGGTCGTTGACGAAGCGCTCACGCTCTACAGGATCGTTGGTCCAGGCGCTGGCACCGAGGCCGAAGCGGCTGTCGTTAGCGATGGCCAGCGCTTCGTCGATATTATTTACGCGAAAGAGGCTGGCCACGGGGCCGAAGAACTCCTCGCGATACGCGGGGGAGTCCTTGGGAATGTTCGTGAGCACTGTGGGCTGGTAGAAATTGCCAGGACCTGCGGCGGGTTTTCCTCCAGTCAGCAATTTCGCCCCGGCCTGGATGCTCTTTTGCACATCGGTATCCAGATCTTTCACGGCGTCTGGCGTCGCCAGGGGACCGATGTCGGTCTTGGCGTCGAAGGGATCGCCCAGCTTTAGCGCTTCCATGCGGCGGACAAATTCCTTTTCGAATTGGTCGGCGATCTGCTCGTGAACGATGAAACGCTTGGCGGCGATGCAGGACTGGCCGTTGTTAAGGACGCGCGCTTTCACGGCGGTGGCGGCGGCCTCTGCGAAATTGGCACTGGGCATAATGAGGAATGGATCGCTGCCGCCCAGTTCGAGGACGACCTTCTTGATGCGCTTCGCCGCGGACATGCCGACCTGGATGCCGGCTTGCTCGCTGCCGGTAAGCGTGGCGGCGGCGACACGCGGATCATTCAGGATGCGGTCGACCTGCGCGGCGCCGATGAGCAGAGTCTGAAAAACGCCGTCCGGGAAACCGGCGCGCGCCAGGATCTCTTCAATTTTAAGGGCGCATTGCGGGACGTTGGAGGCGTGCTTGAGCAGGCCGACGTTTCCGGCCATCATGCCAGGCGCGATGAAGCGGAAAACCTGCCAGAAAGGATAGTTCCAAGGCATGACGGCGAGCACTACGCCGACCGGCTGGTAATGGATGTAGCTTTTGGAGGCCGGAGTCTCGATGACCTCGTCGGCCATGAACCCTTCGGCATGCTCGGCGTAATAGCGGCAGGCGCCCGCGCATTTTTCCGCCTCGGCGATGGCGGAGCCGAGAGTCTTGCCCATTTCGAGGGTCATGAGGCGGCCAATAGCTTGTTTTTCGGCGTCCAGGATTTCGCCGGCCTTGTTCATCCAGCGGGCGCGGTCGGCGAAGGAGGTCTTGCGGAAACTACGGAAGGTCTTGGCGGCCTTGGAGATTTTCTCGTCAACCTGCGCATCGGTCAGCGCGTCGAATTTTTTCACGACCTCGCCGGTCGCGGGATTGGTGGTGGCAATGGCCATGGGAAATGCTCCGTCAAGGATTTAAATGCTTGCGAAATTACGACGGAGACTATTCTATTCCCAAACCTTACTTTTTTACAGTAGAGATTACGCGGCGGGGAGGGTGAGCCTCATGCCTGTAGTTTTCGGCCTAGCTTGGGAAACTGGCCGAGGCACCCGAATTCGAACCGGCGCAAAGGCCAACGGGGGCCTTCAGGCAGCCCGCCTGAGACGCGAAAAATCTAGGCCAGAGCTCTTCGGACTAGTCTGTATGGCCTTTGCAGCCGGTGTGTTTGCAGGAACAATCGACGTCCGGCATCTTTTCCATTGCTTCGCACTCGATGCTGCAATACTTGCCCGAAGTGGTCAGGCAGGAACAAATTGGGTGAGCGCACTTTTGCGGTTTCGGGGTCTTCATAACTTTTCTCCTGGCTTTGGATCAAGAACGGGCGATCCACGGCGATATCTTAGACTGCGGAAGAAAGCGCTTCTGTACACTTTGGGACAGGTTGCAAATCTAGCTAGCAGAATGGCACGGACGATAGGGGGAGAGACAAGCAATGTGAAAATGACCTGATTCTCCTTGGGGCCTAGGGAAGCACTCGCGATGCGTGCGAGGGTTTCAATTTCGACATAGCAACGGCTCTTCGTTAGGACAACTGGGACAATTCCGAGGCGGCCGGAAATGAGCAAGGTCAGATTCTGCTGCACAGGCTGAGAAAGCGCGAATCCTGGCAAATCGAGAAGCGCCACCGAAATCGTTCACGCGGTGAAGGCCTCGTTGGCATAAGTCTCCTCGGCAGCGACCTTCTTTTTGAGTGGCAAGGAAGGTGCTTGTCACCGCTCTCTGCGATGTCGGCAGTCCACAATGCTTTGTGCTATGCAGGCCGAGTCTAGGAAGCGGCCTTCGCGTGAGCGACCTCTGGCTCGCCGACCAACTCTTCAAAGAGCGTCCGATAATGAATCATGGCCCTGCGCATGTCTTCGGTGTTGGCCTGCCCCAGCTTTTGACGCATCGCGATTTGGTGAGCTGCGCGATAATTATCGAGAACTAGCGGGTGGTCGACGGAGATATCCGCGGCTCGCTGCTCAAAGTCGGTCACCGGATAACCGCGCGTGTACATCACGTCGCCCAGGAGTTGGTCGGCGTCGGTCACGGCACTTCCGGGTCCGTCCACGAAACGCGCTTGGACTTTGGCCCAGGACTCGACAAACCGCGCGCGATCGGCCGGAGCGAGCGTTCGGATGTGCATGCTCTCGACTCGTTCTGCGCGTTGGTCGAGGACCGCTTCCGCTTTCCGGCGGCCGCCGCCTTCGTTAACGGCGCGGGTGTATTCGGCGCCGCCGAACTGAGTGCGTAGCTTGTCCGTCCGGCGTTTCCGAAGGAAGACCGAAATAATGATGGCTACGGCCGCCAAGACGATGACAGCAATAACAACGGCTATTTGTGTTGTACTGACTGCGGATAAATTCATGAGTTGCCTCCATTTTGTTGTTTGATACTTTGACCCAAATCTAAAAGATCCTGCGAAGGAGTTGTGCGAAGTAGCGCAGGCCTCAAGGCTTTTCGAGGACTTTTTCCACCTGGCCAATTTTCTTTTGGATTTTCCCGCCGATGTTTTCGCCGATACCTTCGGCATCCAAGCCGGAGTCGTGCGTCAGATGGCCCAATTTTTCCTTAATCTTGCCCTTTAGCTCGCGAGCCTTGCCAGCGATCTCATTCTCCGTACTTGGCTTCATATCTTTGCCTCCTCAGAAAGGATTTCAATTCCGGCGTTTGGCCATAAGCCTTTCGGCTTCACCGCACGACAAAGTACACATATTAGGAGAGGCGAAGGCAGATATCTGTTCACATCGAGACACTTTCCAAGATTCGTTGACGATTTCGTGCGTGGGGAAGTTGACCGCCAATTGTGGGAGATTGCGACTTCGCTAATGCCACCGGGCAGGCAGTCTTTTGCGAGCAAGGCCGCCTTGGGCATCCTGCACTCCATCCCTTCTCGCTCGCTTCAAGATGCGCGAAGCCGCTGGAAGAAATGATGGGGGAGTATTACTCGCTTTTTGCTCTGCAGGATGTTCTAAAGTGGACAGACTGTGGCGAGGGAATCGGGTATTCATCCACAGGCGGGTCAATGCATTGCAGCCAACAGATCGGAGACAAAGATGTCCATGGATGAATCAGCGGGGGGCAATCTGAATGGGCACGGGCGAATCCTGGGCGTTTGCTGGCTTGCGTATGGGATTTGCCGTCTAATCATGGGAATTTGCCTTGTTCTGTTTAGCGGAACCGCCACGGTCATGTTTGGGGCGCTCCTCAATCGCGTACCTGATGCGTTTGCGTTGATGAGTGATTTTCACATTGTTTATGCAGGGGTCGTGGTCCTGTCGTTTCTGTGCGGACTTTTTGGGGTCTTGGCGGGATTGGCTCTCCTGGCGAACCAACGGTCAGCTCGCCCGTTGGCTCTCCTTGCGGCTTTCTTGTCGGTCAGTGAAATTTCCTTTGGGACCACTTTGGGAATTTATACATTAATTGCATTGCTTCCCTCACGCGGCAGTTCTGCGCCAATCCGTTCCTAATCGAGCGCCTTGTGAAGGCGTTCTTTCTTGGGAAACGTGCACTATCGCACAGTATTGGAGCTCAAAAACACGGATACTCGTGCCTCGAAGTGCTTAGAAGGAGATTTATGATCAAGATATCAAGCATCACTCTGACGGTCATCATGGCGCTTGGCGCATCGGCGCAAGGACGTGCCCAGACGCAAGCGCCGGCAGATTCCGGCAATCCAACACCGACGTTCCGGATGAATGTGGTAAGCCGAACGACGCGGGCGGTGAGCTATAGACACCGCAGCGGGGCGACAAAGATCAATTTTCGAGGGACCGATTTGATGCCTGCAGCAACGGGCGAGGCGAAAGTCGAGAGCAAGCGCGGGGCGCTGGAAGTAAAAGCTGAATTTTTCGGACTGGATAGGCCCACGAGCTTTGGCAACGAGTACCTGACTTATGTGCTGTGGGCGATTTCGCCGGAGGGCCGGCCCGTGAACATCGGCGAAGTGCTGGTGGGAGATTCCCACGGCAGCAAGCTGGACGTGACCACGGACCTTCAGGCTTTCGCGCTGATCGTAACCGCGGAACCCTATTATGCGGTCCGCCGTCCCAGCAACGTTGTAATCCTGGAGAACGAGATTCGGCCGGATACCGTTGGCGGAACCGAAGCCGTGGATGCGAAGTATGAGTTGATCGATCGCGGCGGCTACATTCCCACGGGTTATAAATTCGACCCGGTGATCCTGAACGCGCGATTGCCGCTGGAATTCTTTGAAGCGCGCAACGCCGTGCGCATCGCGCAATCCGCCGGCGCCGAAAGATATGCGACGACAAGCTACGAAAAGGCCGTTCGCCAGATGGACGAGGCGGATGCGGTGGCTACCGAGAAGCATGGAAACAGGAAATCGCTTTCTGCCCTGTCGCGCGAGGTGGTGCAGACGGCGGAAGACGCCCGCGAAATCGCCGTGAAGGATATCGACAAGGAACGCACCGAGGCCGAACGCAGAGCGGGAGCCAGACGTGAAGCCTCCGCAAACGCCCTTGCCCAGGAGGAATCGCAGCGCCGAGTGGGCGCCGAAGCCGATACTGCCGATGCCGTTCGCCAGCGCAATGAGGCGGACCGCAAGAAGCTTGACGCTCAGGCCGCCGCTCAACTGGCTGTTGGCGCTCAGGCCGATGCCGAACGAGATCGCAACGACGCACGTCTAATGCAACAAGCCGCCGAGGCGAATTCCGACCGGGATCGCGCCGCCGCTGCTTCCTCCGATGCACAGCTACAGCAAGCCGCTGGCGCCCAGGCCGATGCCGAACGAGACCGCAACGACGCGCGGCAGAAACAGCAAGCCGCCGAAGCGGATTCCGACAGGGATCGCGCCGCCGCCGCGTCATCAAATGCACAGCTTCAGCAGGCCGTAGTTGACCGCGAGGAACTTCGCGCCCGTCTGCTGCAACAATTCAACCTGATCCTGGAAACGCGCGATACCGCGCGCGGCCTGGTCGTCAATATGTCGGACGTACTGTTTGACACCGGCAAGTACACGCTCCGCCCGCTGGCACGTGAGAAGCTGGCCAAGATATCCGGCATCGTGCTTGCGTATCCGTCTCTCAGACTGGCTGTAGAAGGCAACACCGACAGCATCGGCACCGAAGCATTTAATCAGGTGCTCTCAGAGCAACGCGCCGAAGGCGTTCGCAGCTTCTTAACCGGGCAAGGCGTCCCGGAGTCTTCGACGACGGCGACAGGCTTTGGCAAGACAAGACCGATCGCGTCCAACGATACCGCCGAAGGCCGCCAGCAAAATCGGCGCGTCGAAATGATCGTCACCGGCGAAGTGATCGGCACGAAGATCGGGACGCTAGACCTGCAGCCCATAGCTCTGTTCATAGATCCCCAAAAGTAAGCCTTCCCAATAGAGAAGCCGGCTCCGACCTCGAGCCGGCTTTTTTCTTTGCGCCTGTGTGTTCTCGGCTCCTTCGGGTCACAGAATATTCACGGCACGCGCGGCGAGCAGCACGACAATCGCGAGGGAAATCAGCGACTGAAGCATTGTGCCGAGCTTTGCCCAGCGGGAAAGAACTGCGGTATCCGTGGGGGAGAAAGCCGTGCTGGTGTTAAAGGCGAGGAACAAATAGTCCACGAAATTCGGGGCCCAGGATGAATCTTGCCCTTCGCGGTTCAACATCTGGGGGAAAAGAAACGAGCTATTTGCGACGCCACTGGGACGTTCGCGCTGCAGCGGGCCGCCTGCATCGAGCTTCCAGTACCAGAGCGCGAAGACCAGGATATTGGCGATCCAAAGCGCGCCAGCCGAGCGCAGCAGCGCTTTCGGAGTTTCGAGATGCTGTGGAATGCCCTGAACCAAATGAATTAGGGAGGCAATCATGGCGACAGTGATGATGCCATTGGCGGCGAAGGTGAGAATGCGAGTTATCTTATGGTTGCCGCGGCGATCGGACACGACAATGGGAACCAGCAAAAGAGCGATGATGGCGAGCAACAGCCAACTCGGACCCAGGGAAAGCGGTTCCGGCAAGGCCAGGTACACGCCGGCGGCAGCCAACATGGCAACGAAGGCGGGCCAGCGTGGTTCGCGGAGAATTTGCTTGCTCATAGAGTTGCAATGGAGGAACGCGCGTCCAGTCTAATACGACCTTCGCCGCGATTTACAATGTTTATGCGGGAAGAATCCCGCGGAACCGGGATCGATTTATACTCACCGTATTTCCCGATCGCACCAAGCGGGTTGCCAGTTTCCAGGGGAGGCTCCGCCAGGACTGGGCGCCGAGAGCCAACAATCCGGGGAAGCACACCAGGACGTAACGTGGCTCACAGGTTTGCAACTGCGTCAGGTACGCGGTACGGATCACGATGATAGCCACGATCAGAGCAATTCCAGGGCTCTGCCGCCAATGCACAGCGCCGTATAACGCCAAGCCGACGTACAGGAAATTCAAAAGAGCGAACCCCAGGGTGATGACGAAGCCAGTCGGGCCTTGGTGCCAACCATCACTGCGCGGCCAAATTTGGCCTGAGTACGGGAGCAGGGCGATTCTGGGAGTGAACCACATCGTGGCAGTGCGTTCGACGGGAATCCAGAGATAGCATCGGAAGGGTTGCCTGCGGGTGCGTTCGCGGGCCAGTTTGGCGAACTCCACGTTCACCTGCGCCGACATGCCGCGCTCGTGATTGTAACGTTCGAGCAAGGAAGCGACCCGGCTGCGTTCTTCGGGAGAAGCGAAGGCGTAGGGAGGGAGATCGCTCAGCGCGATGGGATCAACGGGAAGCTTCCAACTGGAAAGATATGCATCGCGGGAAAGATACATCCAGGTTTGCGTCCATGCATAAAACCCCGTGGGGACGGCTTCGCCGAAAGATTGCGCATAGCGCGGGGAGAGGAATTCAACGCGGCCGAGCGAGTGAGCATTGCGCGCGGCCCACGGTGCCAACGGGACCAGAACCCCCACGATCATCCAAAGAGTGGCCACCGTGAGTTTTCCCCAATGCAACGGCCGCCACCAGCGCAGCCAATAGACAAGCAGCACAGCCGCGAGGAGCAACGGTGTCTCTGGCCGAACAAGAGTGCCGAGGCCTACAACCACCCCGCCGAGCAGCCAAATCCGAACGGAGCGGAGAAGATTGCTTTTCTCTTTAATGAGAT
This sequence comes from Candidatus Acidiferrales bacterium, assembly GCA_963734105.1. Lineage (GTDB taxonomy): Bacteria > Acidobacteriota > Terriglobia > Acidiferrales > UBA7541 > Acidiferrum. Next base: position 253,967 of record CAVTFW010000005.1, read on the forward strand.
CGAGTTGAAAGGCGGATGGGAGCAGAAGGATTAGGATCGCCAGCGTGGTCAAAAATATCGTGATGACTTCGGTGAGGGGCACAGCCGCATAGTTGGCGGTGAAGGAACAGAGTGCCGTTAGCCAAAGAGTTGCGATGGTGATTCGGCTGAGGACTTGTTCGCTGGCCCCGGCGGCAAGCCGGGCGGCAATGCATACGGCAAGAAGGCAGGTTGCCAGATCGACGAATGCCTGCGCAACAAAGACTGCGTTTCGGCCGGTGCCTGCCAGGGAGTAGATGAGGGCGAGGAATCCCGGATAGCCCGGCATGCGCACGTTGGAGGGATGGAGATGTCCATTCGAGAAAAAGCCGTAAACACCATAGTTAAGCCAATTACGGGCGAGTTCTTCATACCAGGGCGAGTCCCCGGAAGCGAAGGGGAATCTCCAGATGAAGAAAAGACGCAGACTCAATCCCGCCAGCAAGGCAGGGAATAAGTGTTTGAAAAAAGGTTTGCGCAGCATCTATTTGGCCGAAAATCGATATCGCGAGTGGCGAGCTTAATTAATACGTCGTTGCCGGGCGGGAGGTGTTGGGATTCGCGCTGAAAGACCAACGGAAGAATCGCCAATCGCATTGTTCGCAGCGAAAGGGCCTGACGAAAATCATGGTCAGAATTCCTCTTTCCAGGAGGCCTTTTCGCTTGGATTGATGGATTCGTCCGCTTTGGCACAGCGGGCAACTTATCATTGCGATTCCCCCGGAGCCGCATGGGCAGCCCGATTCCAATGCAATTTTCCGCTGCAAGTGAGGCTGAGTCTGTCTCCTTTTGTACAGAGAGATCTGATCGCTTTCATAGTGGCCCTTGCCCAAGCCCCCTTTCTCAGTGCCCTGCCTAGGTTCTCAGGTGGTAGCTCATAAGGCAGATGTACAAAATTAGACAGACTCCGCTTTTTCACCTGCCTAGCATGAGACTTCGGGAATCCCTATTAGAACTGTTGATGGATGTCACGAGTGTCGATTGCGGTGAACCGGGATATGTCTGCTACGTCACAACCGAATCAGAACAAAACCCAGTCTAATTGGGAAAGTGTGCGCGCAGAGAAGACACCTTGCCACAGGCGCCGCCCGCTACACGTCCTCTTCATTCATCGAGACGCAGAAACGATCAACACGTGCCTGGAAGAGCTCGAGAATGGGCAATTCACAGTGCGATCCGATATTGTGTTGAACCTGGCACAGGGAACGGAACAGCTGCAATCCCACTCCTATGATGTCATTGTCATCGAATATCCTAGCCCGAGCTGCAAAGGATCGCAGGCATTGCAGCTGCTCCGCCAGAGCTTACGCGAGATTCCTCTGATCTGTCTGACCTCCGACATGGGGAGCGAATCCGTCGCGGAGTCAGCCGCACAAGGCGCGTTCGAGTACGTAGAACGAGAGAATATAGCGCAATTGCCGATGGCTGTTCGCCGGGCGTTGAAAGACAAGACTCTTCGTGAAGAGTTGGAAGAGGCGCGAAAGGCCTTGCAGCATTCGCGGTCGCTCTATCGCGCGCTGGTGGACAATCCCGCCTACGGAATATACCGGTGTAACCCGGAAGGAAAAGTGATCGAGGCGAATCAGGCTCTGGCAGCGATGCTGGGCTATGCGTCCAACGAAGAACTCCTGGCGGCGAATCAGGAGTTTGAGGTCATTCCTCATCTCCACACCGGCGCATCCTTCGAGGAGCGCTCCGCCGCAACAAAGCCAATCGAGCCCGTAGAAATCGAGTGGACGCGAAAAGATGGAACGGCCCTGAAAGCCCGGTTAAGCGGACGCGGCATTTATGACGACAACGGAAACTTTGCGGGGCATGAAATCATCGCCGTAGATGTCACCGGCCAGAGGACGCTCGAGGAGCAACTGCGGCATCAGGCATCGAGCGATTCGCTGACGGGCCTTGCGAATCACCGCCAGCTCTTTGAGGTGCTGCACTTAGAGATTTGCCGGTCGAAACGGACGGGGCGTGAATTTTCGCTTCTATTGCTGGACCTCGATGGATTGAAGGCGATCAACGACCGGTACGGGCATCCGGCGGGAAACCAGGCGCTCTGCAGGCTAGCAAAGATCATGGCCGACTGCTGCCGGTCCATCGATACGGCGGCGCGCCACGGCGGTGACGAGTTTGCGGTGGTCCTGCCGGAGACCGATAGCGCCTCCGCCACATTGGTGGCGGAGCGCATTTGCGAACTTCTTGCGAAAGATGCCGAGGAACCGGCCCTCTCCGTCAGCATAGGCGTGGCCAGTTATCCCGGGGACGCCGATACCATCGGGACTCTGCTATACGCAGCAGACAGGGCTCTGTATGCAATGAAAGGCGAACGGCCAAGAGCCGCCCGGGCCGCCCAGGGCGGGGCCGGCACGCGGTAGTGATAGATCTTTGGGGCATTGCGATGAGCTGGCTGCGTGGTGAACGGAGGCCAAGGGTCTGAACGCAGCGTGAGAGGGGGAACAACATGAAAGAATATCGATTCGGCTCGCAAGGCAGATCACAAGAACGCAAAGTCCACCGCGAGGAAGACGGCAAAATCCAGCATTTGTTGCGCGCAGAAGTGCAACTCCTCCGGCTGATTTCCAGCCGTCAGCGAAGAGGAAGGCCAGGAAAGCAGCTCTGTTGCGCGTCGGGGCCGGCCAGTGCGAGGACGGGTGATCGAATGGCCAACAGCTATTTGCTAATCTTCAAGCCCGCCCATTCTTTCTCCAACCGGAAATAAGCAAGGAACAGTTTCAGAAGCGCCAGCATAGACAGGACGGCTTGCGTCAGTCGTGCAGGACGACACTCAGGAGGGATGCGTTGACCTGGAGTGTGCCGTTGTACTTGATAAAGCCCAGATCACGAAACTTGTTCATGAAAAAATTGACCCGCGAACGCGTCGTGCCGATCATCTCCGCCAGCATTTCTTGAGACACCTTGGGGAGAACTCCCTGGGGCTGATCGTCCTTGCCGTAGCGGGCCAGCAACAAGAGCGCGCGCGCCAGGCGCTTCTCGCTGGAGTTGAAAAGCTGGTCGATGAGGTCTTCTTCGATGCGAATGTTCCTAATCAGCATATGGGAGATGAAAAGGTCTGAGAGCGCATGTTCGGTGCGGAGCGCGCGCATCATCTCTCTTTTTTCGATGAAGAGGATGGAGGTAGGAACAATCGCGGTGGCCGTGCCCATGCTGACTTGCTGGCCCGCTAGGCATCCTTCACCAAAGAAATCGCCCGGGCTGAGAATGGCCACGACGGCCTCTTTGCCACTTTCGTTGATGACCGTGAGTTTGACACCGCCTTTTTGGATGTAGTTCACGCCCCTGACGGGATCGCCCTGAGAATAGATCTTCTCCCCCCTCTGAAACTTAACAATTTGCCGCGCTGCGCCTGCGGTATCCAGAAAAATCTGCAAATCGAAAATGAGCTTTTTCGGGGGAGCCGTTTTGCTCTTTTTGGCGGCAGGTTTTGGCATATTTACTTCCGACCTGGCCGGGCTGATCGAGCCGGATCAACAAATTGAAGGATGTTTACTGGCCGTCCCAATTATATCACTGCAGGCAGGGTGGGATGCGAAAGTGCATGGCACAGCCACCGAAAATCCATTCGCGGAGTTGTATACAAGTGAACAGACACGCGCCTTTGGAACGCCTAGGATTGGGCTGCAACAAAAGGACTGTTTTGTTGGCCAGTCCATCCCCGGAGCTTGTATCCCACGGCCCGCGCAAGCATCAAGGATTTCGAGCGACAACATAGCACCGCACCCCCGCTGGAGAAACTGTCCAATCAACTGCGGAGTTGAGGCGTTAAGTCGAGCTGTGCGCGGCGGTGAGGCGCGGAGCAATCGGGGAAACCAAGGTGAAAATGTCTGGCAACAAGGACAGAAAGGAAGAATAAGCATGCCTCTCACGCAAATTCTATTAGCCCTGATCGTCGTGGGCGTTTTGTTATGGTTGGTCAATCGTTTTATCCCTATGCAGGGCAGCATCAAGTCGATCCTGAACGGGGTCGTGGTCATTGCCGTGGTTTTGTGGCTCCTGAACGTTTTTGGACTATTTCATTCTCTCCCCCGCATCCACGTTGGCACTTAGGCGCAAGGCAAAGGAACGGCTCGCTGGAGAGCCGAGATCAATGGAACGAAATTAACGGCTGGCAGATGGAACCGCGTTAAACAAGCACAATGACGCGGGCAAGAAAAATCGGTAATGGAGATAAGAAAATGAGATCAATTGGAATCATTAGTACAACCGCGCTGCTTCTGGTACTCGGATTCAGCGCGCCGGTTGAGGCACGGCAGGAGAAACAAGAAGAAAAGGCCCCGAAGCAGGAGCAACAGGCTAAGCCCGAAAAGCAGCAACAGGCGAAGCCTGAAAAGCAGCAGCAAGCCAGGGCTCCAAAGCAGGAGCAACAGGCGAAGCCTGAAAAGCAGCAGCAAGCCAGGGCTCCAAAGCAGGAGCAACAGGCGAAGCCCGAAAAGCAGCAGCAAGCCAGGGCTCCAAAGCAGGAGCAACAAGCGAAGCCCGAAAAGCAGCAACAAGCCAAGGCTCCGAAGCAGGAGCAGCAGGCGAAGCCCGAAAAGCAGCAACAAGCCAAGGCTCCGAAGCAGGAGCAGCAGGCGAAGCCCGAAAGGCAGCAGCAACAGGCTAAGTCTGACAAACAACAGCAACAGCATGCGCAGGAGCAGGCCAAGGGGCAGCAGGCGCAGCAACAGAAACGGCAGCAAGCGAACGGACAGCAACAGGCCAACGGGGAGCGTCAGCAGCAGGCTAGATCTTCACGAGGGCCGGAGCGCACGCAGCAGGCAATGGCCACACAACGCGCGCAGCCGGAGCTCCGCCTGAGTTCCAGGGGCAGCGGGCGAATTCCGGACGAGCGTTTCCGTTCCCACTTTGGGCGCGGGCACGAATTCCGAATGGGCAACCCACAAATCGTTGACGGATATTCGCGCTTCCAGTACGGCGGCTATTGGTTTGGATTCGTAGAGCCGTGGCCAGCGGGCTGGTACTACACCGATGAATGCTATATCGATTACGTCGACGGCGGGTATTACATGTTCAACCCGTACTATCCCGGAGCTCGCTTCGGAATCAGTGTGGTGATCTAACGTTTGCTCCCGCGCATTGATGCAATACATCTCCGGCCCAGCGTGGACCGCTTTCAAGAAACAGGAGAGCCGCTGGGAAGGAGAGCCCCGAGGATGCTGAAGACAATTTATCGAAGGAGGAAGAAACCATGCTTGGAACTGTCTTGATTGTTGTTTTGATTATGGCACTATTGGGAGTTCTGCCGCGGTGGTCGCACAGCCGCGATTGGGGCTACGTGCCAACGGGCGGCGTAGGTCTGGTCCTTATTATCGTAGTGGTCTTGCTGCTTGCCGGACGTATCTAGAACACGATCCGGCGAGGCATGCGGTTGAGTTTCTTGCGGGCAGGAGGCTGGCGATGACTGAATCTCAGCGACGGGTCGTCAAGTTTCTGGAGAAAGAGATCAAGACGTACATGGCTTTATCCCTGTTCTTGTCAAAAAAAGGAATCAAGGAACATGTGCGCGTGGGAGAAAAGAAAGTCCTGATCGGCCCCACGTTCTACAAAGAGAGAGTGAAGGAAGCGAAGAAACTTGTCCTCGAACTTAGAAAACCGGCTTAGGCGAAAGTTCCCGCGAACTTTTTTGATGCATCTCGGTGGCCGATGGGAAATCCGGGCAGCGGCATTGATTCTCGCCATGCTTTTGTGCAGCAGCGCTTCGCTGGCCTACTCCGTGCTCACGCATGAGGAAATCGTGGACTTGGTGTGGACCGATGGGATCCGGCCGCTTCTTTTGAAGCGATTTCCAGGGCTCACGGAAGAGCAACTGAAGGAGGCGCACGGTTACGCCTATGGCGGGGCGGTCATCCAGGACCTCGGCTATTATCCCTTTGGCAGCGTGGAATTCAGCAACCTGGTGCACTACGTTCGCAGCGGTGATTTCGTTCGAGAGTTGCTGTCGCAGAGCCAGGATGCGAACGAGTATGCCTTCGCCCTGGGCGCGCTGGCACACTATGCCTCCGATATTGCCGGACATCCGGCGGTCAACGAAGCGGTGTCCCTGCAATATCCGAAACTAAGAGCGAAGTACGGAAATTCCGTGCGATACGCAGAGGACCACACTGCGCACCTAAAGACTGAGTTCGGATTCGACATGGTGCAGGTGGCGAAGAATCGTTACGCTTCGCAGCAGTATCACGACTTCATCGGATTCCAGGTGTCCAAGCCGCTGCTGGAGCGGACTTTCCCGATCGTTTACGGAGTGGAACTGAAAGACGTTCTGACGCACGAGGATCTTGCCGTCGGATCTTATCGTTTTGCGGTGAGCCGGATGATTCCGGAGATGACGCAGATCGCGCTACGGACGCACAAGAAAGAGATTATGAAGGAGAGGCCGGATTTCGCGAAAGAGAAGTTTCTCTATCGCCTTTCGCGTGCGGATTATGAGAAGGAATGGGGAAAGGACTACACGAAGCCCAGCTTCGGCACGCGGTTTTGGGCCGCGATTCTGAAATACATGCCCAAAATTGGACCGTTCAAGGCGCTAGCGTTCAATAACCCGACGACGCAGACGGAAGACATGTATTTCAAGAGCATCAATAAAACGGTCGATGAATACCGCCATTATCTTCAGCAAGTTGGCGCAGGCACGCTGGAACTTGGCAACTATGATTTTGACACCGGCAAGCCAACCAAAGCGGCAGAGTACACCTTGACTGACGAAAGCTACGCAAAGCTATTAGGCCGGCTGACGGCCCGGAAGTTCGTCGGAACTTCACCGGACCTGCGCGACAACATTCTGAATTTCTATTTCGACCCAGCGCTCCCCATCGAAACCAAGAAGGACCCTGCTCGCTGGCAAAGCGTCTTGTCGTCGCTTGAGCAGTTGAAGGTTTCAACACTCCCTCCGGCTGGCGGCAGCCCGGCATTGCAGCAGTGATTGCGGGTCCGCGACACTCTGGAATTTCTGCCGAACCATGACGCGGGCCGAAAGTCCCCTCCAGAATCTTCAAGCAAACTGCAAAGGTGTGCTTAAGTGCACAGATAAAAGGGATCAGGCCGGTTAGGATGAGTTATCTGGGAAATATCGAACGGGGATTCTTGAGGCGGCGCAAGCGCTGGAAGTGCGGTCTCTTGCGGGAAGGGAACGGCAATGCTCTGGACAATTTTCGTCGTGTTATGCGTCCTTTGGCTCCTTGGAGTGGTCACGTCCTACACACTTGGGGGATTCATTCACCTCCTCCTGATCGTGGCGCTGGCTATTTTTGTAATCAATTTGATTCAAGGCCGGAGACGGACGGTTTAGCGGCGAAGGCGAAAATATGAAACCGATGATATGGATGGGCATTCTCCTGGTTGTGCTGGGCGGGCTCGCTCTCGCTTATCAGGGATTCAGTTATAAGCATCAGGAAAAGCTTCTGGATGTGGGGCCGATCCATGCGACGGCAGAAAAGCAGGAAAGAGTTTCGATTCCCCCGATACTTGGTGGGCTGGTTTTGCTGGGAGGAATCGTGTTGCTCGTAGCCGGAGCGCGTAAGAATTCCTAGCTCGAAATTGCGGTAGTGCCCGCCTGAGAGTCGGGTAACACATAGCCCTCTCGTAAACTCAACGTGTTGAAAGTCCTTCAGCCAGGGAATTATCAGGAAGCAACCGAGCAAAGAGAAGTTTCGACCATGGAGGTCAGCGATGAAGAGATTTATGGTTACAGCAGCATGTCTAGCTCTGGGAGCAGGCGTCGTCGGTGCCCAGGAATTGAACAAGGAACAAAAACGGCTGGAAGAGAGCGGCGTGGTGATGCAGGAAGTGCTGAATATCCCGGACAACATTCCGCATGACCTATTGGAAAAGGCGGAATGCGTGATCGTGTTCCCGTCGGTGAAGAAGCTGGCGTTTGGAGTCGGCGCAGAATACGGCCGCGGCGCAATGGTTTGCCGCACCGGAGCGAAGTTCCGTGGACACTGGGGAGCGCCGGCGATGTACGCACTGGAAGGCGGCAGTTTCGGCTTCCAGATCGGCGGCGAAGCGACCGACTTGATCTTGCTGGTGATGAATGACCGGGGAATGGATTCGATTCTCAGTAGCAAGGTGAAGCTGGGAGCGGATGCTTCCGTTGCCGGCGGCCCATTGGGGCGTGATGCTTCGGCGGATACCGACGCGTGGATGCGCGCCGAGATCCTAAGCTACTCGCGATCCCGCGGTTTGTTTGCCGGAGTGTCCCTCGAGGGCACAACGCTTCGCCCCGACGACGATGCGAGTGAACGGGTCTATGGCCACGCGGTAAAGGCGAGTGAGATCGTGAGAGGTGAGAGGACGGCCGTTCCAGAGGCAGGGCGGCATTTCGTCAACGTGCTAGAGAAGAGCGCACCGCACAACGCGTCGAAGGAAGCTGCTTCGGTCAGATAGTCGGGTTATACAGCTTGCCGGGATCAGTGCGGTCCCGGCAGGCTACCAATTTTTCGAGGGGCAGCACCTCACTCGTGCAAGACAACCGTGAGGAGAGATTTGTTGACCTTGATTTTGCCGTTATATTCGATGAAGCCCAGTTTCCGGAATTTGTTCATAAAGAAATTGACGCGGGAACGCGTGGTTCCGACCATGCTTGCGAGAGTCTCCTGGGAAACCTTGGGGAGTACGCGGTCGGGTTGTTCCTGCATGCCATAGCGGGCGAGCAGCAGGAGTGCGCGGGCCAGGCGCTTTTCACTTGAGTTAAAGAGTTGATCGACGAGATCCTCTTCGACCCGGATGTTGTGGGCGAGCATGTAGGCGATGAAATGATCGGACAACTCGTGCTCGGCGTGGAGAACACGCAGCAACTCTTCCTTTTGGATAACCAGGAGGGTGGTCGGGGTCACGGCGGTTGTCGTGCCCATGCGAATTGTCTGGCCGGCCATGCATCCCTCGCCAAAGAAGTCGCATGGGCCAAACATGGCAACGACGGCTTCCTTTCCGGAGCCATTCACAACGGATAATTTCACGCCGCCCTTCTGGATGTACATGACAGTTTCGGCGGCCTCACCCTGGGAGTAGATGGATTCGCCTCTGCTGTACTCAAACACTTTTCTCGCGACACCCGCGGTGTCGAGAAAAGCCTGGGCATTGAAAGAGACGGCGGCTCTGTGGTTATTGAGTTGTTTTGTTTTCATAGTCGAGGCGAAACACTACGACTTTCCGGGCCTTCCTCGGCCCTGTCGAGCCTAGCAAGAAGTATTCCGCGAGACTGTACAAAAGTGAACAGCGCGGACCCGTGACGGTCTCTAAGATATGGGTTGGACGGCGGGACAGAGCGATATCGGCTGGTCTGGGCGGGCCGGACGGTATCTGTCATCTTGCCGTCCAGCTCACTTGCATCCCTGGAAAAATACTTTCCCTGCAAATGGCCAAGAGACGGCGGAGACCCTTATGTTTGTGCGTAAAGTGACCACGCTTCTGAAGCCCGACAGCATTTCGAAGTTCAGCTTGTTGACGGAACAGGAAGTGATTCCCCTGCTGCGGAGACAGAATGGATTCCAGGACGAACTCACGGTTTTTTTGCGCCCAGCGAGGACACCGTGACCTCTCTCGCCGTGCTGAATCAACTGGTAGCCGTCATCGAAGGAACTCCCAAGGTTGATGCTTACGAAGTTGCGAATTCCACCTTCCACAAGATCGCTGCCGTAGCCGCGTAAGAGCTGAAATCGATTTTTGTCCTATAGGCCAAGCCCGGTCAGCCCGAGTGTTTGCGAATCGAACGGGCCAAAAGGAATGCAAGCATTCAGTTCCATGGATTTTTGTGGGTTTGGTTGTGGGCTGAACGGTAAGAAGAGATCTTCCGGGTAACGGATAGCGTGGAGCGATAGCATCACGCGGGTGTGACGTAAATTTGTTGGGGAATCGCAGGAGGTATGAAAATGAAAACTATACGAAGTTTGATTCTTTGCCTTGGCGCGATGCTTCTTACGGCATCCCTGTTGGAGGGACAGGAGCTTTCCAAGTACCGGGGCTTTTCGCTCGATACGAGCCTGGCAACGGTCCTGAAGCTCAGCGACCAGAAATTGGCAGACGTGAAGACGATTCATGTCCGGCCACTGCTGATTCAGGAACTCGCCTGGTGGCCGCCGAGCTCCCCCGGCGCTTCTTCGCGGCCTGACAGCGTCGAGCAAATTAATTTCTCTTTCTGCAACGGCACTCTGTACAAGATCTCCGTGACTTACGACCACGCTTCCACGCAAGGGCTCACCGCGGGGGATATGGTCAAGTCCATCTCAGCCAAATACGGCCCGGCGACAAATGTCGAGTCGGAAATCGATCCCGTGTTGAACGCGCAATTTGACATGAAGCAAAAATCTGTTGCGTCCTGGCAAGATTCGCAATATTCCGTGAATCTTGTGCGTTCTTCCTACACGGATCGTTTCGGACTCGCCCTTTGGTCCAAGCGAACAAACGCGGAAGCGGAAGCCGCCATTGTGGAAGCCGTAAAATTGGAGGAACAGGAGCGGCCGGAAAAAGAGGCAAACCAGCGGAAAAAGGAAGCGGACGATCTCGAAGCCCAGCGGCTGAAAAACCAGGTAACGTTTCACCCGTAGGAACGGCGGGCGGTCATAAAGGATTTAGCGCACGAGCTTTTGAGATGGATGAGACGGAGGTCAAGAAAATGGCTGTGAATATTACCCCCCTGCATGACCGTGTTTTGGTACGCAGGCTAGAAGAGGAAGAAACCGCCAAGGGCGGGATCATCATCCCGGATACGGCAAAGGAAAAGCCCCATGAGGGCGAAGTGATTGCCGTCGGCAACGGCAAGATGGAAAAAGGCCGGCGCATCCCGCTGGACGTGAAGGTGGGCGACCGGATCCTGTTCGGCAAATACACCGGCAACGACATCAAAATCGATGGCCAGGAGTATCTGATACTGCGCGAGGAAGAGATCCTGGTGAAGGTTGGCGCAATCGCGAAAGCGGCATCCGGCAAGAAATAAGCAGCACCCGGACCGAAGATTTCGGACGGGCAAAAGCGTTCCATCATCCGGGAGGGTGAAGTCCCATGGCAAAACAAATTGTAACCGGCGAGAATTCCCGTCAGGCGATATTGCGGGGCGTAAATATTCTGGCGGACGCGGTAAAGATCACGCTCGGCCCAAAGGGGCGAAACGCGGTGATCGAGAAGAAGTACGGCTCACCCGTCATCACCAAAGACGGCGTGACAGTGGCGAAGGAAATTGACCTGCGGGACCCGCTCGAAAACATGGGCGCACAAATGGTGCGCGAAGTCGCGTCCAAAACATCGGATGTGGCTGGCGACGGCACCACCACCGCGACCGTGCTGGCGCAAGCCATCTTCCGTGAGGGCGTACGTATGGTTGCGGCAGGCGCAAGCCCGATGGCGCTCAAGCGCGGCATCGATAAAGCAGTGGAAGTTGCTGTGGAAGAGATTAAGCGGCTCTCCCGCGAGGTGAAGGGCGACATGATCGCGCAGGTAGGCACAATAAGCGCCAACACGGATAAGCACGTTGGGACGATCATCGCGGACGCAATGAAAAAGGTCGGCAAGGACGGCGTCATCACCGTTGAGGAATCCAAAACGATGGACACCGCCCTGGAAATCGTGGAGGGCATGCAGTTCGACCGTGGCTACCTTTCGCCGTACTTCGTCACGGACCCCGAGCGCATGGAATGCGTGCTTGAAGACGTGCGCATCTTGATCCACGAAAAGAAGATCAGCTCGATGAAGGACCTGCTGCCCTTGCTGGAACAGTCCGCCAAAATGGGCAAGCCGCTGCTGATCCTTGCCGAGGATGTTGAGGGCGAGGCGCTGGCAACGCTGGTTGTCAACAAGCTGCGGGCCACGATCCAGGTTGCGGCGGTGAAAGCACCCGGCTTCGGCGATCGCCGCAAGGCCATGCTCGAGGACATTGCCATTCTCACCGGCGGGAAGGCCATGACCGAGGACCTGGGCATAAAGCTCGAGAGCGTGAAAATCGAAGATTTGGGCAGTGCCAAGAAGGTGACCATCGACAAGGACAACACCACGATCATCGCAGGCGCCGGCAAGTCCAGCGAGGTCGATGGCAGAATCCGGCAGCTCCGCGCGCAGATCGAGGAGACTACCTCGGACTACGATAAGGAAAAGCTTCAGGAACGTTTGGCCAAACTCGTCGGGGGCGTCGCAATTATCAAGGTGGGCGCGGCAACGGAGACTGAGCTGAAGGAGAAGAAGGCTCGCGTAGAAGACGCCATGCACGCGACTCGAGCGGCCGTTGAGGAAGGCATTGTTCCCGGTGGAGGTACAGCGCTTATGCGCTGCCTGCCGGCCCTGGAGAAGTTGAAGCTGCACGACGATGAAGCGAGCGGCGTGAACATCGTCAAGCGAGCGCTCGAAGAACCCTTGCGCCAGATCGCGCAAAACGCCGGGCACGAAGGAGCGCTGATTGTTGGGCGAGTGCGCGAATCGAAAGATGACAACTTCGGCTTTAACGCCGAGACCGGTGAATTCGGCGACTTGGTGAAGGCCGGCGTGATTGATCCGGCAAAGGTCACGCGTCTTGCGTTGCAGAACGCCGCGTCCATCGTTTCCCTGATGCTGACAACGGAAGTCTTGATCGCAGACTTCAAGGACGAAGAAAAGACGGTTACGGCCGGCGCAGGTTATGGCGGAGGCGGAGGAGGATCGTACTAAACATTTGACGGTTTGATTGCCATTGCCCTCTGCGGTCGGAAGAGCTGACAGCGTGTTTACGAAGTTAGGAGATGAATGCCGCGGCCGAAAACGATCACTCAAATGGAAAGCGCAACGTTTGTCGATCTCCCAGACAATGACAAGACGAACGATTTCCCGAGCCTCCAGACACGGGTCAGCCTTTTTCCAGAGATCGTGGAAGAACAGTCCGTGCCTTTATGGCCGGTGCACCCGCGGCCCATGCTGCCGAGCAGGGTGGCGATTATCGGAAATTATCTTCCGAGGCAATGCGGAATCGCCACGTTTACGACGGATTTGTGCGACGCGATTCACGCGGAATACGATGCAACGGAATTGCTGGCATTGCCGGTCAATGACACGAAAGAAGGCTACAGCTACCCCGCGCGCATCCGATTCGAGCTTTCGCAGGATGAGTTGGTCTCCTACCGGCAGGCCGCGGATTTCCTGAACTTCAGCAACATCGATCTGGTTTGCCTGCAACATGAATATGGAATTTTCGGCGGGCCGGCCGGCGGCCACATCCTGGAACTCTTGCGCCGGCTTAAGATGCCCGTGGTCACAACCCTGCATACCGTGCTACGCGAGCCAAATGCCGATCAACGCATGGTGATGGAGGAAATTGTAAGTTTGTCGGACCGTTTGATTGTGATGAGCCAGCAGTCCGTGGAAATCCTTCAGGAAGTGTTCCGCGTTCCAATTTCCAAGATTGACCTGATTCCGCACGGCATCCCGGATTTGGCTTTTATGGACCCTCACTTTTACAAGGATGGTTTCGGAACCGAAGGTAAGGACGTTTTGCTGACGTTTGGTTTGCTTTCGCCGAACAAGGGCATCGAAAACGTCATTCAAGCCCTGCCGAGCATCCTGGCGCAGCATAGCAATGTCGTGTACATGGTTTCCGGAGTCACGCACCCGCATGTGCTCAGGCACGAGGGTGACAAATACAGGCTGTACCTCCAGAATCTGGCGAAAAAGTTGGGAGTGGAAGCTAACGTAATCTTCCGGAACCGCTTCGTGAGTCCGCAAGAGCTGGTCGAATTGCTTGGCGCAGCCGACATTTACATAACCCCGTACAAACACAAGGGGCAGGTGGTTTCTGGAACGCTCGCCTACGCGCTGAGCGCCGGCAAGGCGATCATCTCGACGCCGTACTTGCACGCGATGGAATTGCTGGACGAAGAACGCGGCGTGATTGTTCCGTTCGACGATCCGGAAGCGATTGCGGCGAAAACGATAGAGCTATTGGACAACCCCACGGCACGTCATGCCATGCGAAAGCGCGCCTACCTCTATACTCGACACATGGTGTGGAATCGCGTCGCCCAGCAATATATGGGGAGCTTTGAACGAGTGTACAACGAGCGCTTGCGGAATCCACGCGCCGCCTTTTCGGCACAAAACACAGAAAAGGTTTTGGACCGGCTCCCAGCCGTAAACCTGGATCACCTCATTCGCATGACGGACGATACGGGAATCGTGGAACACGCGGTTTTTGTCGTCCCGAACTATCCCGAGGGTTATTCCACCGATGACAACGCGCGAGCGCTCATCGTCGCCACCCTCCTGGAAGAATTTCAGAGCGGACATCTGGGCAGCGAGCCGGATCTGGCCTCACGTTATCTTGCGTTTTTGTGGCTGGCTTTCGATCCAACAACCAAGAGGTTTAGAAACTGCCTGAGCTACGAACGCCGGTGGCAGGAGCCGGAAGGCTCCGAAGACAGCCATGGGCGAGCGCTGTGGGGGTTGGGGACCGTTCTGGGCAGGACCAAGAACGCCGGCCTCCGAGGAGCCGCCGGCCGCTTGTTTGAATTGGCCGTTCCCGCGGCCGTGGAGTTCAGGAGTCCCCGGGCTTGCGCATTCGCATTGCTGGGGCTGCAGGAATATCTCGAGTCGTTCCCCGGCGATCGCGCCGCTGTGAATGCAGCCGACGCGCTGGCGAATCGCTTGCTCGATTCCTACGAGGCTAACCGTTCGGCGGAATGGAAATGGTTTGAAAAAGTACTGGCCTACTCCAATGCGCGATTGCCGCAGGCGCTCATTCGAGCGGGAACGCGCAACGGAAATGACGCGATGGTTTCGGCAGGACTGGAAGCGCTGGACTGGCTGGCGGCGATTCAGCGTTGCGAGATCAAAGGACATTTCGTGCCGATCGGATCGCACGGATTCTATTCGACGAAAACCGAAAAAGCCCGCTTCGACCAGCAACCCGTGGAAGCCTGCGCCGCCGTTTCGGCCTTCTTGCAGGCCTATCGCGCAACCGGAAAAGCCCGTTGGCGAAAAGAGGCGTGGACGGCGTTCAATTGGTTCCTCGGCGACAACGACTTACAGGTGGCCCTCTATGATCCCACCACAGGCGGGTGCCGAGACGGCCTGCATCCCGATCGAGCCAATGAGAACCAGGGAGCGGAATCGACACTCTCTTTCCTGATGGCTCTTCTCGAAATGCGCAGGTTGGAAGAAGCAGATACAACCGATGGCAAGCCTTAACCCCCCGCCATTGTCTTTTGCCTGACACGGTCGTCGTAAGACCGCTCCGTTCTCGACGTCTAAGTTGTGTAGAGAGAGATGATGAACCAACACGACTCCTTGTTTACGCGGCACGCTTCCAATCCGATTCTGTCTGCAAAAGACTGGCCCTATTCCATGAACACTGTTTTCAACCCCGGCGCGACGCTGCTGCCCGACGGATCCACTCTTCTCCTTTGCCGCGTAGAGGATCTCCGCGGCCTCTCTCACCTGTGCGCGGCGCGCTCTGCGAACGGCGTCGATGGGTGGAAAATCGATAGCCAACCGACACTCCTGCCCGACCCGGACAAATTCCCCGAGGAGTTGTGGGGTATCGAGGATCCGCGCATCACCTTCATGCCGGAGTTGGAGCAATATGCCATCGCCTATACGTCCTATTCCCGCGGCGGCCCCGGAGTTTCGCTCGCGCTCACCAAGGATTTCCGCACCTACGAAAAGCTCGGCGTAATCATGCCGCCGGACGACAAGGATGCCGCCATGCTTCCCCGAAGAATCAGCGGGCGATGGGCTTTGATTCACCGGCCCATGACGCCGCTGGGAGCGCATATCTGGATTTCGTACTCGCCCGACTTGCGGCATTGGGGCACACACGTGCTCATGCTCGAAGCGCGCCGTGGTGCGTGGTGGGACGCGAACAAGATTGGCATGTCGCCGCCGCCGATCGAAACGCCGAGAGGCTGGCTGATGCTCTATCACGGCGTCCGAAGAACGCCCTCGAGTTCCATCTATCGTCTGGGCTTGGCTCTTTTTGACCTAGAACAACCGGAGAAGTGTCTAATTCGAGGGGACTCTTGGATGTTTGCGCCTGAAGCGGACTACGAACGTCACGGAGATGTTCAAGACGTTGTGTTCCCTTGCGGATACACGGTGGCAGGGGACGGGGACACCATCAATCTCTACTACGGCGCTGCGGATTCGAGCATCGCCCTGGCGCGCGGAAGCATTCGTTGTCTTTTGGCCTGGCTGGATGCGAATGGCCATTCCGAACAGGCTCACGACCGGCGGCAGCGGCAAAGGTAGTCCCTGTACCAGGTGCAACTGCCTATCTTTGGATCAATCCGCATTCGAAAGGCCGAACCCTTATTCTGAGCTGCAGCCCGTATCGGGGCGAACTGAAGACGCGCGACCAAGGGCACACCCGCGGAGCCCCCCTGGCCACCAGCGTAAGTGTCAGAGACTCTTCACTGAAAATATCGTTATTCGTAATCCCAGCGAAATTCGAAAGTTTAAGCCTTACGGTTCGGCCGGATTCCAGATATATCAAGAGGGCGTGGAAGATGGCTCTGGCGACGCTGCCGCAGGCGGAGCAGATCGCCGGTTTTCTCCACCATTGTGCTCGCGTTGCTGCATTGCCTTCTCCAATTCTTTTTGGTGGTCGGTAAGCAGGGCATGAATCTTGCGGTGCGTTTCGTCGCTGATGGCGTGAATCTGCGGACCAAGCTCCTGTCGTGAGGCTGCCGGATTCTTATCGAGCAGCGCCTGAATCCTATCATGGTGTTCCTCAAGCAGAGGCCGGACCTGCTGCTGCTGTTCCGCAGTCAACTGCAGATATTTTGTCAGGCGAGCAAGTTCTTGGTCGATCGATTGCGGCGAATGGATATGCTGAAGTTGCTGACGCGCGGAGGGCTGCTGCGCCCCATTGTCCTGAGCTAGGGCAGGACGCGGCCATTCCGAGCATGAGCATAACCCCATAGGCAAGCGTGAAAGATCGATTTCGCATGGACAGCAACCTCCTTGAGGATCCTCGACGCAATCCCAGCCGAGACTCTCATCTGAATAAACACGCAGTTCCACAAACAAGTTTCGGTACCAATGCCATCAGATGCGATTCGGTCTTTCGTCTGACAAGCGAAAATACCCTCAGAAAAAACATCCAATTTCCAACAGACTGACAGTGTCCAAGGGATTCGACAGCCGACTCTCGCGAGCTGGGGATCAGATCTTCGCCGTTTAGCTCCATATCCTCCTTGCTGCCAATATGTTGCATGAATATTCGGTTCCTCTCGCGAAACGGCACAACGCGTGCTTTCCTCCGATGTGGATGTTGAAATCGAAATCGCGGGTCAAGCTAAGGGCAATTCATCATGAAACCAATCACGCAGGAAAACACTAGGCTTGGATTTGTCGGGATCGGCTATATGGGCCGGCCGATCGCGCGGAGATTGCTTGAATCTGGTTTCAAGCTGACAGCGTACGACCGGGACAACAGCAAGGCGCAGGAGCTAATTCAATACGGAGGCAACGCCGCGCAGAGCGTTTCGGAACTTGCCTCGAGTTGCAATGTCGTTTTGTCGTGCCTACCGAGCGATAAAGCTGTCCTCGACATTTATAGAGCACCTGGCGGCGTGTTCGCCCACGCGCATCGAGGCTCGGTTGTGATCGACATGAGTACGGTCTATCCGGAAACCTCGCAGGAACTATCGAGATTAGGGTCAGAGCGTGGAGTCGAGGTCCTTGATGTGACTATATCAGGGAGTACTCCGATCGCGGAAAATGGGTTACTGACACTGTTTGGGGGAGGGGACAAGGAGCGCTTCGACTCTGCCGAGTCAATCTTTCGCGTTATTGCCAAAAAATACTTCTATCTCGGGCCAAGCGGATCCGGAGCGACGATGAAGCTTGTGGTGAACACCTTACTGGGAATTGGAATGCAGGCGATTGCAGAAGCTGTTGCACTGGGTGAGAAGGCTGGGCTTGATCGCAATCGGTTGCTGGACGTGTTGTCCGAGACTGCAGTGGTTGCTCCAGCGCATGTGGGCAAGCTGGAAAGGGCGATGAAGAGAGACTACAGCCCGCAATTCCCGATTCGGCTAATGAACAAGGATTTCGGACTGATTCTCAATCTCGCGGCAGCCGTCGGCGCGCGAATGCCTGCAGCGGGAGCTGCGTTTGAGATCAATTCAAGGCAATCGGAAGAAGGAGGGGAGCAAGATTTTTCGGCGGTGATTCTGCAAATGGAGAAGCAAGCTCATTTGGACGTCAGGGACGGAAGGCAGGCCCGAGTTGGCGTCGCTTCGACGAAAAAGTAGGTCCGCTTGGATGAAATTTATCGTTTGTGGATTCGTCCATGGGAAGCCGTGAAAACGCTTCAACTGAAGGTTAACGGAATTCAACGGCCGTTTTGCGGCGAGGCGAGCGAGAAAGCCATTGTGAAGATTCTCGAACGTGGGAGAACGAAGCTATGATCAAAATAAAACGACTGGGTTGCGCATTGGTATTGATTGGGCTCGCCGGCCTGATGGGGTATTCGCAGGAGAAAGGGAGCGAATATGTCTCGCCGTCGGAGGCCGTTCCGACTGGCAAAGCACCCAAGATGCAAGTTCAATTGCTGAACCCTGGAGAACCAACGAAACAATATGCGGTCATTTTTTACCAGGGAGACGAGGCGTTTTCCGGACTGCTGGAATTTGCGCAGCAGTATCACGTTAGGAGTGCGCATTTCACGGCTATTGGAGCACTGAATGGAGCAACGGTGGGGTGGTTCGATCCCCGGCGCAAAATGTACAAGAAGATTCCCATCGACGGCCAGCATGAAGTGATTGGGATGAGCGGCGATATCGCTCTCTATCAAGGAAAGCCCGTAGTCCATACGCACATGGTGGTGGGGAGTCCAGACGGAACAACGCAAGGCGGTCATGTGCTCGAGGCGTATGTATCACCGACGCTGGAAGTAATGGTTACAGTCGATCCAGTAACGATGCAAAAGCGGTTTGATCCGGCGACGGATCTGACGTTGATTGATCCGGCTGTGAAATAGGATCACAAGGTGACGGCAATTGCAAAGCAAGTATGAATGGAGGAGGTTGAACAAACATGGCTGAAGTGCGTGTGATTGCAAGATCCGTGGCGCGCAGAGGAAGGGAAAACCAACTCAGAGAGCTCCTGCGGGGCATGTTAGCTCCTACCCGCGCCGAATCGGGATGCAAATTGTATGAACTCTATGAGTCAGCCTCGAAGGGGCGCTTCTATTTTTACGAAATATGGGAGAGTCAAGTTGCGCTCGACCAACACGCAGCCAGTCTTCACTTTAAGCACTTGGAGCAAACTGTCGGCGAATTGGTAAGAGAGCCCTTCGAGGTAAGTATTTTGGAGAGGATCCTGACCGGCGCCGTCGCGGCGTGACATTCGCGAGGGTCCAAAAACAGAATCCGAGGTGGAATACAGAAAAGGAGAATCACTCCGTGCCATTGATCAGAATCGATGCTGTTGAAGGAAGAACCCAATCCGAAGTGTCGACTCTCCTCGACGCGGTCCACAGGGCCGTCGTGAAGGCATTTCATGTCCCAGCGCGAGACCGTTATCAGGTCTACCAAGCCCATCCCAAAGGGTTCTTGGTCATTCAAGACACCGGCCTAAACATCTCTCGCACCGACAAAGCTCTGATCATCACGGTGGTAAGCAAAATGCGCGACGAAATTCTGAAGCGCAGATTCTACAAGGAATTAACAGAGCAGTTGGCAAGCTCAGTTTCGCTCGCGCCAAGCGACGTCGTGGTCGCAATTATTGAGAATTCGGCGGCGGACTGGAGC
This sequence comes from Candidatus Acidiferrales bacterium, assembly GCA_963734105.1. Classification (GTDB taxonomy): domain Bacteria; phylum Acidobacteriota; class Terriglobia; order Acidiferrales; family UBA7541; genus Acidiferrum. The sequence continues at coordinate 273,703 of CAVTFW010000005.1, forward strand.
TTTGGAAACGGCGAACCGCAGTTTTTAACCGGCGAGCTTGGATAAGGATTTAGCCAAACAGAAATTAGGAAAAACGAAAGGGTGATTTATCCCCATGTCATCGGACAAATGCTTAGGAGAATGAATGTGAACAACGCAGTGGGAGGTTTTCCTTTAGTTACCAGGAAAACTGTCTCGCTGGGTGGCGAACCTGCCATTTGCCGTGTTGGCTTCGGAGCCGTGCGTAGTAGCGGCGACGGGCTCTTCCGTACGAAGTTACGCACAGACAGCCCGTTCACAATACGTTGCGAGGATGACGACTGCCCATGAGATGGAGACTCCGAAAATCCTTCAAGATCCTTGCCCCAGGAAGCTCATTGCAAAAAAGGGTGGCCTATAGCCTGGCCATCGTGAGGTTGATACTCGCCCCTGTTATTTTCTTGGCTGTGTATTACCTGTTTGCGATGGGTCGGATTGTGGACCGCATCGTGAATGTCGATGCGCCCGCAGCAAAGCTGGCAGAGCAAGCTTCCATCGAGATATTGGAGGCCCGGCGTGCAACGCGAAACTACTTTCTGTTCCAGGACCCAGAATATCTTCGCGCGAACCAGGAATCGATGACGAAAGTGCGGCAACTCCTGGTTCGTATCGGGGATCTTGAGCCGGACGAAAAACCCGGAGTTCAGAAGGGTCTGGATGCAGTCAATCGATATGATCAGCTATTCGCATCAGCAGTTTCGACAACAGGACAAAGTAGGCGGGACCCCGTCGACCGGATTAGGGAGGCGGTGATGGCCTATGAAAAAGATTTGAATGACCTTGTTGAAGAGGCGAGGCACAAGCGGCGAACCGAGCTAATTCGAGAGCTCCGCACCCGAGTCGACTCGTTTGATACACAGATCGCAGAAGCTATACAAGCAGCGAATCCCGCCCTGCGCCAAGTCACGCCGGAGCTCCGGGAATCAAGTGAAGAGACCTTCCAGCTAACGTCTGACATGGAGCAGCAAAATTGGGGGCGCGTCGCGATGGCCCACCAGGAAGGTCGCCAGTTGCTCCATCGAGCTGAATGGGCCCTAAGCATCGTTTCTGTTGTCACTCTTTTGTTTAGCGTGTGGGCCAGCATAGTTCTACCTCGAAAGGTGATACAGCCGCTGGTTAGCCTAAGAGAAGCGGTTGATCACGCTGCGACAGGGAACTATCAGGTCGCATTCGAACTCCATGGAGGTGGTGAAGTCGTGGAGCTTGCAAAGAGCATCGAAAACCTGACCTCATTGTTGCGAAGACGGCCATACGATCAGGGAGAACTAGAAGCGAGACAAAGCCAAGAGGAGGAGAAGGTACGTCATGAACGACAAGAACAATCAATATAGCCAAGTGAATGTACATCATCCGTATCTCAAGTCGGCTTCGCGAACTGACGACATTGGTGGCGCAGGAGTTTCCCGGCGTGATTTTCTGGGCTTAGCGGCAGCATCCATTTTCTTGGCGAACGCTGGCCAGCAGACCACGCCACCGGAATCCAGGAATGGCATTCCTTATCGAACGCTGGGCCGAACAGGGGAGAAAGTTTCGCTCATTGGACTCGGTGGCTATCACCTTGGCAAACAGGCCGATCCTCAGGAGAGCATTCGCATCATACGCACGGGCCTCGATGAGGGTGTCAATTTTCTCGACAACTGCTGGGACTACAACGGCGGCGAAAGTGAAATCCGCATGGGCAACGCGCTGCGGGACGGCTATCGCCAGAAAGCCTTCCTCATGTCCAAGATCGATGGACGCACGAAGGCCGCCGCTGCAAATCAAATCAACGAGTCCCTGCGCCGTCTTCAGACCGACCGGATCGATCTCCTTCAGTTTCATGAGGTGATTCGCGACACCGATCCCGACCGCGTGTTTGCCGCAGGCGGAGCGCTGGAGGCCGTCCTGGGAGCGCAAAAAGCTGGGAAGATTCGTTACATCGGCTTCACCGGCCATAAGAGTCCCGACATTCACCTGCAAATGTTAGCCACTGCTTCCAAGCACGGCTTCAGCTTCGATACCGTTCAGATGCCTCTGAATGTGATGGACGCGCACTTCAACAGTTTCGAAAGGAAAGTGCTGCCTGTCTTGCTCAAAAACGAAATCGGGGTGCTCGGCATGAAGCCCATGGGCGACCACTTTATTCTCGACAGCAAGACCGCCACCGCCGTGGAATGCCTTCACTACGCCATGAATCTGCCCACCAGTGTGGTCATCACGGGTTGCGATTCGTTGCCGATTCTTCAACAAGCGCTCAACGCGGCCCGCGGTTTTCAGCCGCTGAATTCTTCCCAAGTTGCCGCACTTCTTGCAAAAACCGCAAAGGCCGCGGAAGCTGGCCAGTTTGAACTCTACAAAACGAGCCACCACTTTGACGGTACGTATGCCAACCCGCAGTGGCTTGGCTAACAACACCATGGTCTCCAATCAAGCAACAAGAAAGGACAGCATGCTGGAATACATCAATATCAAGGGCACGAATCTCACGAGTTCGCGAATCGCACTCGGCACCTGGGCTATCGGAGGCTGGACGTGGGGCGGAACCGATGAAAAAGAATCCATTCGCACCATTCATGCGGCGCTCGATCGAGGCATCAATTTGATCGATACCGCACCCATCTACGGTCAGGGGCGCTCCGAAGAAATCGTGGGCGAAGCCCTGCGCCAACACGGTGGCCGCGAAGCCGTCATTCTGGCCACGAAAGTGGGCGTCGACTGGACCACCGGCAAAATCGAGCGGAACTCGACGCGCCAACGCATTCTCCAAGAACTCGAGGACTCGCTCCGCCGTCTCCAAACGGACTACATTGATATATATCAGGTGCACTGGCCTGATCCGCTCGTCCCCATCGAGGAGACGGCCGCCACTCTTCGCGGACTTTACGAACAAGGCAAGATTCGTGCCATCGGAGTGAGCAATCATTCGCCTGAAGAGATGGCGCGTTTCGAAGCAATCGCGGCATTTCATACAATTCAGCCGCCTTACAATCTCTTCGAGCGCGAAATTGAACGCGATGTTCTGCCCTATGCCATCGGCCACGGCGTCACGACATTAACTTACGGTGCCCTGTGCCGCGGATTACTGAGCGGCGCGATGCATGCCGACCGACGGTTTTCCAGCGATGACATGCGCAAGACCAGCGACCCCAAGTTCCAGCAGCCTCATTTCGCCGAGTACTTGAACGCGGCGAGCAAACTGGACGCATATGCCCGCGAACACTTTGGCAAGCGCGTGATTCATCTGGCGGTTCGTTGGCTACTCGACCAGCCAGGCGTCGGCATCGCGCTATGGGGTGCACGTCGTCGGGAACACCTCGCGCCCATCAGTGAGGTAAGCGGGTGGTCGCTGACAAAAGGTGATTTCGCCGCTATCGACGCCATTCTTCGCGAGTGTATTCGCAATCCAGTCGGGCCGGAATTCATGGCTCCAGCAGCCCGCGAAACGGCTGGAGCGGTGAGCGTCGGCGTGGGATAAGGTGAAAAGAAGGATTTTGGAGGTCAATCATGAACAAGAAAAAGCTTTCTGCAAATTCGGCTGGAAATATTTTGCTTGGCGGAGAAATTTCCGTGCATCGTCTCGGCTTCGGTGCGATGCGCCTTACGGGCGAAGGTATCTGGGGCCCGCCAAAAGATCGCAAAAAGGCGCTGGCGGTTCTTCGCCGGGCCGTGGAACTGGATATCAATTTTATCGATACTGCGGATTCCTACGGCCCACACGTCAGCGAGGAACTGATTGCCAAGGCGCTGTTTCCATACCCGGCGGGCGTTGTAATTGCGACCAAGGGAGGCTGGAACCGTCCCGGCCCGAACCAGTGGACTCACGATGCCACTCCATCGCACCTTCGCGAAGCGGTCGAGGGAAGTCTAAAGAGACTGCGCCTTGACCGCATCGACGTCTATCAATTGCATATTCCAGATCCCGTCGTCTCGTTTGAGGCGTCGGTGGAAACGCTGGCTCAGTTGCGAAACGAAGGCAAGATTCGTCTGGTCGCGCTATCCAACGTCACACAAGAGCACATCGAGCGAGCGCGCAAAATTGTACCGATCGTCTCCGTGCAGAACCGCTATAGCTTTGCCGACCGCGAATGGGACTACGTAGTGGACTATTGTGAGCGCAATGGAATTGCTTTTATTCCTTGGTTCCCACTGGGAGCTGGTAAAGTTGCCGGCGAAGTGCTTGACCGAATCGCCCGGGCACACCGTGCCAGCCCAACGCAGATAGCGCTCGCTTGGCTCCTGCGGCGGTCTCCTATCATGCTGCCCATCCCAGGGACTTCCTCGATCGAGCATCTCGAGCAGAACGTCGGGGCGGCTTCCCTACGCATAAGTGACGAGGATTACCAAAAGCTCTTTGCGGTTCCTGCGCTGGCCGCCGCATCGCGGTGAAGGCTTGTCACTTCTTTACTCGTTTGGCCTCGATAGAGGCGATGTCCTGGTCAGCCTCCCAGCGCGATCAGCGTAATTGTCAGTCTCATGGAGGTGACCACTCTCGGTCTTCTAGACCTGAGGAAAGACCCTTTGGAGCAAAACCGTTGGCCGTCCGGCTAAATGTGTGTTCGTCTCATGGCTTACAAAAACCAATCAGCGCTGCGGCATACTACCCCCAGCGCTGATTGGTTACATCAACCAAAGACGGGAAACCACATGTAGTCGTCGTTCTGGGAAACCGTTGGCTTCACCCTTCGACGGCGCTGCGTCTTCCCAGACCCGCCGCGTAGGCTTGCCACAGGAGGCCAGGATTTACGGTTCGGCGTAGCTTCCGGCGTCCTTGAAAAACCCGCGCTTTCACAGCGCTAATAGAGGTGCCTAGCATCCGTGCCGTTTCCTCGACAGATCTTTCTTCGATGTCGCGGAGCAAGATCGTTCTCCCAATTGTTGGACTCAAGCGATTGATAGCCTTAGTCAAGAGATCCGTGCGCTCGCGCCGCAAGCAGGACTCTTCGGGATTGGGGCTCTGGTCAACGAATGCCTCCGAGCTGGACTTCGCGCCATCGTCAGAGCTCTCGGGCAAGACTTCGAAAACTCCCCGCTTTCGACGGAGCAACATGAACGCTTCATTCTGGGTGATGCGTATCAGCCAAGTAGAGAACCGCGACTTTTGTTGAAAGCCGACGAGATGAAGGAAAGCCTTGTGAAAACTTTCCTGCGCCACATCTTCGGCGTCCTCCCGGTTATTGGTTATCCGTTGCGCCACGGCGAGAACTCTCTGCTTGTGACGAAGAACCAATTCCTCGAAAGCCTGCGTATCGCCGCGCTTTGCGGCAGCCACCAGCGCGCCGTCGGAGTCTTTATCTATACCGATTCGATAGGACGTTTCCATGAATTTGAACCTCCCCGCCACTGCGACACAAAGCCAGAGAAACCAACTAGCGCGCCCGCCATAGCGCATATCGAATGGACTGGAAAATCGTCAACTGATGCTGCACGCGCAGAACGCGATACCAGTCGAGAATGGATAGCGGTTTCATGGTTGCACTCCTGTCTGCGTCCTGCTCCTGGTCTGGCGTCGTTGTCACGTTGAAGTTTGCTCGCCGCGAATTCTAATTACCGGAAAAATGCTAGCCGCCACTAAAAAGGCAATCTGCATGCCAGAGACTGTGATTGTCGAATGCAGCTTGGAAGTAGCTGGCAGGATGAGAGATACGCCCATTCTGGTGCGCCTCGGCCATGTCAGTCGGTATGCAAACCTGTCGGAGGGTTGGCATTTCGTCCAGTGGGCTGGATGAGCCTAAGGCCGCTACCTTCTCCGCAGGAGAAGGCTTACGTGTGCCACATGGAAGGCCTGGTCGGAGCAGGACGCTCTCTGATGTTAAGATTTCGACTGCAGAGAGCAACAGCCTGCTTTGCAGGAGCAGAAGCATGCCCAGGTCCGATCCTCTACTGTGGCCCAAGCCGCCTGCGATTTGGGGCTATTGGATTGCTGTTCTTTCGGTTGGCACAGCCCTCATCATTTCCCGGTGGCCACCGCTTCATTTGCAAGATTCTCCCGTATCACTCTTTCTTTGCGCCGTCATATTGAGTGCGTGGTTCGGTGGAGTTTGGCCGGGACTGATCGCGATGACTCTCTCAGCTATTGTATTCTATTATTACTTCCTGCCTCCGATCTATTCGTTGGGTGCAAAGCCTGATGAAATACCGCGCCTGGCCATCTTCATGGTGTCAGCTCTGTTTGTCGGGTCGCTGAGCGTTGCGCAAAGAAGTGCCACGGAATTGCTCAGGCGCGCGCGCGATGACCTGAAAGGAACAGTTCAAGAACTCCAGAGCACGAACGAGGTGTTGCAAGCAGAGAGTTATGAGCGCAAGCATGCGGAAGAAACGCTGCGCCAGGCACAGGCAGATCTCGCACACGTCAACCGAGTGACCACCATGGGAGAGCTGACGGCATCACTGGCGCACGAAGTGAATCAACCGATCGCCGCCGCCGTCACCAACGCCAATACCTGCTTGCGATGGCTTGCGGGCGGCAACCCAAATCTCGAAGAGGCGCGAGCCGCTGCCATGAGAATCGTGAATGACGGAACGCGTGCGGCGGAAATCATCAACCGGATCCGGCTGCTCTTTAAGAAAAGTACTCCGCAAAGGGAGTTGGTTGATATAAACGAAGTCATACGAGAGATGATCGTCCTCTTGCGCAGCGAGGCAGCGCGACACAACGTACTAGTCGGGACGGAGTTGGCGACGGATCTTCCCCGCGTCATGGGGGATCGCGTGCAATTACAGCAGGTCATGATGAACCTCATGAGCAATGGCATCGATGCGATGAAGGCTACGGACGGGACGCGGCAGCTCGCCATCAAGTCGCAGCGAGGGGAGAATGAGACAATTCTGGTGACCGTCAGCGATACCGGCGTTGGGTTGCCCCCGCAACAGGTGGACCGTATCTTCGAGGCATTCTTTACCACCAAGCCTCAAGGAACCGGTATGGGGCTATCCATCAGCCGCTCGATCGTGGAATCGCATGACGGCCGCTTGTGGGCCGCAGAGAATTCTCCGCGTGGCGCAAATTTCTGTTTCACTCTACCTATCAATATCGAGGCAAAGGAATGAGCTCCGACGGTTAATCTTTGATTGGAGCGCGGCGCGACTGTTCCGCGTGGCACCCGGATGGAGTCACATGGCTGCCGTGAACTTGATTGGCTCATACAACTACGCGCTCGTGGCACTTTCGGTGTTGATCGCCATGTTTGCGTCGTACGCTGCTCTGGATCTTGCCGGTCGCGTAACTGCCACGGGCGGTTGGACTCGCGCGATTTGGCTGCTGGGCGGGGCGAGTGCAATGGGGACTGGCATTTGGTCCATGCACTACATTGGGATGCTGGCGTTCATCCTGCCGATTCCCGTGGCCTACCATTGGCCGACCGTTCTGCTGTCACTGTTTGCGGCCATTCTCGCTTCGGTCGTTGCGCTGGGCGTGGTGAGCCGGCAGAAAATGGGGTGGTTCCGAGCGCTCGCCGGAAGTGTCCTGATGGGTGCGGGGATTGCAAGCATGCATTACATCGGCATGGCCGCCATGCGTTTACCGGCCATATGCCAGTTCAATTTTTTTCTCGTCGTCCTGTCCGTCGTGTTCGCGGTTCTGATTTCTCTCGCTGCGCTATGGATTACCTTTCACTTCCAAGATAAGAAAACGGGGATCGGCTGGGAAAAGTTAGCCGGAGCCGTCGTGATGGGTGCCGCAATCCCTGTCATGCATTACACCGGCATGGCCGCGGCCAGTTTCACCCCCTCCGGCATGCCGGCGGACCTGTCTCATGCCGTAAGCATCTCCACCCTTGGCACCGCCGGAATTGCCGCCATCACCTTTATCGTCCTCGGGCTGGCTCTGCTGACGTCCTGGGTTGACAGGCGATCGACTACCCAGACCTTGGAAGTACAGGAAGAGAAGCTGCAGCAAAGCGAGGCGTATTTATCGGAAGCACAGCGATTAAGCCACACGGGCAGTTTTGGCTGGAGGGTTTCCACCGGCGAGATCATCTGGTCAGAGGAAACTTTTCGAATCTTCCAATACGACCTATCGACGAAACCGACCGTGGAACTTGTTCTCCAGCGGGTTCATCCGGAAGACGCAGCCCTCGTGCAACAGACCATCGAGCGAGCGTCGCAGGACGGAAAGGATTTTGATTTTGAGCATCGCTTGCTGATGCCGGATGGTATCGTCAAACATGTCCACGTTGTGGCTCATGCCGAAAGAGATGAGTCGGGCGAAATCGAGTTCGTTGGGGCGGTTATGGACGTCACCGACCGGAAGCGTGCGGAAGAGGAACTCCGGCGAAGTGAAGCTCTTGCGGAACAGCGTCTTCGGCTTGTGGTGGACACAACTCCCGCGATGATCAACAGTTGCCGTCCTGACGGTCACCTTGATTACGTGAATAAGGGTTGGCTGGATTATTTCGGATTTTCGTTGGAGACGGCACTGGACCGTGCCGACGTGATGAAAATGTCCGTCGCCTTCGAAGACCGACATGTAGCGGTGGGGACTGGCAGCCGATAATCCATCCCGAGGATCTTCCAGGGTTTACGGATCATTGGAAAGCGACGCTGGCGTCGGGTAAACCGGGTGAGCAGGAGGCACGTGTGCGCCGATTCGACGGAGTGTATCGCTGGCACTTGTTTCGCGTCGGTGCCGCTTCATGATGAATCAGGCGAAACCAGTCAAATGGTACATATCCGCCTTTGATATCGAGGACCGCAAGCGTGCGGAAGAATCGTTGCGGCAAAGCGAGGGTTATCTGGCGGAAGCGCAGAGGCTCAGCCACACGGGCAGCTGGGCACGGGTGGCCGCCACCGGCGAGATGAGGTACTGCTCCGAAGAATGCTATCGCGTGCTAGGTTTTGACCCGCAGGTGGACTGCCGCGATTCGAAACATTCTTGCAGCGCGTCCATCCCGATGATCGAGCCAAGGTCAGGGAAATAGCCGACATAGCACTCCGTGAGAAGGTGGACTACGAACTCGATTACCGAATTGTTCATCCCAGCGGCGAGATCAGAGACATCCACGTCGTAGGCCATCCCGTTTTCAGCCCATCCGGTGAGCTCGTTGAATTCGTAGGTACCGTGATGGACGTGACCGAGCGCAAGCGGGCGGAGGAAGAGCGCGAGAGATTGCGCCAGGCGCAGGCGGATCTCGCACGCGTCAACCGGGTGACCACCATGGGAGAGCTGACTGCTTCGCTGGCGCACGAGGTGAATCAACCGATTGCCGCCGCTGTCACCAACGCCAATACCTGCTATGCGCTGGCTTGCCGCGCGACGCACCCGAATCTCGAAGAGGCGCGCGCGGCTGCTATGAGAATCGTGAAAGACGGAACGCGCGCGGCAGAAATCATCAAGCGGATCGCGCCTGCTCTTCAAGAAGGGTGCTCCGGAACGGGAGTTGGTTGATGTAAACGAAGTCGTTCGAGAGATGATCGCTCTTCTGCACAGTGAGGCAACGCGATACTTCATTTCGGTCCGGACGGAGTTCGCGGCGGATCTTCCCCAGGTCATGGGAGATCGCGTGCAATTGCAACAGGTGATGATGAACCTGATGATGAATGGCATCGATGCGATGAAGGATGCGGATGGGACGCGGGAGCTCGCCATCAAGTCGCGGCGAACGGAAAACGAGCCAAGTTCTCGTGTCCGTCAGCGATACCGGCATGGGGCTGCCCGCGGAGCAGGCGGATCAGATCTTCAATGCGTTCTTTACGACGAAGCCCAACGGCACCGGTATGGGACTATCCATCAGCCGCTCAATCGTTGAATCTCATGGTGGCCGCTTGTGGGCTGCCGACAACTCTCCGCGCGGGGCAAGTTTTGTTTCACTCTACCGACCAAAGTCGAGGAACATGAATGACGCCGGTGGATGCTCCGACGGTGTTCATCATTGATGACGATGCTGCCATGCGTGCGTCCATCCAAGGCCTGCTGAAATCGGCGGGCTTGCGGTCAGAGAGCTTCGGCACGGCGGAGGAGTTTCTGCGCAGCAAGCGACCGGACGGGCCAAGCTGCCTTGTTCTGGACGTGAGTCTTCCTGGCGTCAACGGCCTGGATTTTCAGCGCGAGTTGGCTGACGCGGGCATCAAGATTCCCATCATCTTTATCACCGGTCATGGAGATATTCCGATGACGGTGAAGGCCATGAAATCCGGTGCCGTGGAGTTTCTGACCAAGCCCTTCCGATGACCAGGACTTGCTGGATGCGATCCACCAGGCTTTGGATCGCGACCGTGCGACGCGCCAGTCAGCAGAGCAACTTCGCGCAGTTGCGAAAATGCTACGAGGCCCTGAGCGACACGCGAGCGCGAGGTTATGGGCCTGGTGGTTTCGGGGATGCTCAATAAGCAAATAGCCTTTGAGCTCGGAATCAGCGAAATCACCGTGAAGATCCATCGCGGCCACGTGATGCGGAAAATGCAGGCTGATTCACTGGCGGAATTAGTTAGAATGGCGTCGAAACTGGAGCTTCCGCCGGGCAAAAAGTAGAGCCGTTCCAACGCGCCGCTGATACGCAACGCTGCTTGCCAGTTCGCTCTCATCCCGTTTCAACTGTAGCTTTTCAACTCCAACTAGATTGCGGTTGCCCGTCAGCTCGATGCAGTATTCGGGCTCTCATACGAAAGTATGATTGCGTCACTTTTGGCGACGCTGGTAGATTCTTGCTATGGGCGCTCTGGAGAAGACCAAAATGATTGCGATTGTCGATGATGATGATTTAATGCGCAGCGCGCTACAGGGCCTGCTGAAAGCGGTTGGCTTGCCGGCGCAAGCGTTTGCCTCGGCGGAGGAGTTCCTGAAGTCCGGCCAACAACGCCAGGCTGGTTGTTTAATCGCCGATATCCGTATGCCGGGAATGTCCGGTCTCGAACTGCAGGCGCATCTGAACGCCGAACGTTGCAGGATTCCGATCATCTTCATCACGGCACATGGCGACGAAAAAATGCGGATGCAAGCGTTGCGAGCAGGCGCCGTCGAGTTCATGGCAAAACCGTTCGATGACGAAGCATTGCTCGCAGAGTGTGCGGGCAGCACTGGAAAGCTAAGCCCACAAGTGGAAGCGGGCATCAGGTTTGCGCAAGGAGGTCTTCCGTGGCAGCTGTTGTAAGATTCGGATCCGGTGACCAGGACGCTAATCCGCGCAGATTCGAGCAGATCATTGGCAACAGTCCTGCGCTGGAATCGGTGCTCGAACAAGTCGAACAGGTCGCGCCTACGGATTCCACGGTTCTTGTCCAGGGAGAAACGGGCACCGGCAAGGAGCTGATTGCGCGCGCGATTCACAATCTCAGCTCGCGGTGCGGACGCCCGTTCATAAAACTGAATTGCGCCGCCATTCCGTTCGATCTACTGGAAAGCGAGCTTTTTGGCCATGAGAAAGGCGCTTTTACAGGCGCGATCGCGCAAAAGATTGGCCGTTTCGAGTTGGCTCGACAAAGGGACGCTGTTCCTGGACGAGGTGGGAGACATTCCGTTGCCGCTGCAGCCCAAACTGCTGCGTGTCCTCCAGGAACAGGAATTCGAGCGCTTGGGCAGCGGTCGGACTCACCAAGTGGACGTTCGCCTCGTGGCTGCGACCCACCGAAATTTGGTTGACATGGTGAAGCGAGCCGAATTTCGCAGCGATCTCTACTACCGTCTGAATGTGTTTCCGATCCCGCTGCCACCGTTGCGGGCACGCGGTGAAGACATTCCGGCCCTGGTGGAACATTTTGTCGAGATTTATGCCCGCAGGATGGGTAAGCAAATCGAACATATTCCTCCGGAAACGATGTCCGCTCTCAGCTCCTACCAATGGCCGGGCAACATTCGCGAGCTTCAGAATTTCATCGAGCGCAGCGTAATCCTTACTTCGGGCAACGTCCTGCGCCCTCCTCTTGCTAGCTTGAGGACTCTCGCCGCGGCAGAATCCCTTGGACCAATTACCCTGGAGGACGCGGAGCGAGACCACATTCGCAAGACGCTCGAGCAGACCGGCTGGGTTGTCGCCGGCCCAAACGGGGCGGCCGCGCGTCTGGGAATCAAGAGGTCCACCCTTTACTTCCGGATGCAAAAGCTCGGCATCTCACGCAACAAGAGAGATATCCTTCCCGCATAGCAGAGTTGCTGCCATGCGGGGATCGGTCCCCCAGTCGAATGTGTAAGTCCGCGCATTAGCGATCACCCGCACCGGGGCTCACTTTTCCAGCGGATCTGAATCCGAAGCTGTTTGAGACCCAATAAATAATTATACAGAGCTTGTCAGCATGCCGACATCGTGTTTAGCAGGCTGGCGTGCCACACCGCGTTGTTCCGCATGGTCCTCCTCTACTTTCAGTCACTTACGCAGGAAACATCTTTGGCCACCGTATTGCCTTTTCCAGTTGCGTCGCTCGACGCACTGAATCTTTTCGCGGCGAGCCAAGAAAGAGAGAACCATGAAATTGCAAAGAGCAGTATTCACTCTGATGGGAATGGCGTTGTTGTTGTCGGGGACGTTGTCAGCACAGCAGGTGAAGACCGATTACGATCGCGGCGCCAACTTCGGGCAGTACAAGACCTACTCGTGGGAACAAGTGAAGACGAAAAACGCTCTGGATGTCGATCGAATCAAAAGCGCCGTCAATGCAGCCATGGCAGCAAAAGGATGGACCCAGGTGGCTTCGGGCGGCGATGTTTCCATCATAGCCGTCGAGATGACGCAGAATCAGCAAACTTTGAATACGTTTTATGACGGGTTTGGAGGAGGCTGGGGTTGGAGGCGATTTGGAGGCGGGGGTTTTGGAGAAGCAACAACCACAACAGAAACATACAAGGTAGGTACGCTGGTCGTCGATCTCTTCGATACCAAGACCAAACAACTGATTTGGAGGGGTGCCGCAAGCGATACGCTTTCTAACAACTCCGACAAGAACATCAAGAATCTGGACAAGGGCGTGGAGAAAATGTTCAAACAATTCCCTCCAGGCTCTTCGAACAAGTAGGTGCGTAAAACATGGGTCGCCATTTATACGCGGCCGCCACTCTCGGGCTCATTTCGGCAGCCATACCATTGCGTGCGGCCGAAAGGCCGCGCGTAGGAACGGACACTCAGAATGGGGTGGTTTGGACGAATGACGACCTCGGGAAACTCCACGATCTCGGCCTGATTTCCATCGTGGGTCGAGTGGACCAAGAAAAGCCAACGTCGGCATCTCAGCCGGAACCATACGTGAGAACGCAGGACCCGGAGTGGTATACCTCGAAGGCACAAAAGCTCGACGATGAACTTGAACGCAGACGGACTCGCCTTCGTGAATACCGGCAGGCGCTTGAAGATGCTCGGAACCTGGGGGAAACCACAGGCGGCATAAATCTCGATGAAGGCGGCACAGGCATCACCCCGGAAGCCGGCATCGAAATCCTGCAGCTGCGTGTCAACGAAGTACAAACGGGGCTCGACGCACTGGAAGACCTGGCCCGCCGCAATGGCATCCTGCCAGGCGTATTGAAAGGCCAGTCACTCTCGCCCTTGGCGAAGGCCTCATAGAGCTTTCGAACAGGGTTTTGACACTAACCGAATGAATTGAGCAACAATTGAGGATTGCTTATGTCGCGCGCTGCACCCTCCCTCGGAACCGGCCTCCTCGCTCTTGCACTTGTGCCGGCCGCCATTGTCTGTACGCTGAGAATTTCGGGGAATCCGTCAGACCTGCTTATCGATCCACCGCAGCTTCACGCCAAAGACCAGACACTCTCCCTTACTCTACACGCCGTCATCGACAGAAACGGAAAAAACTCCTTCTACTTCGATGGCCAACCAATCGCTCCGACTTTGCGCCTCTCTCCAGGAGACCAACTAAAGATTAGGTACCTTAACGAACTTCCGACCAAGCCACAGGAGAGTTGCGCGATTGCTCCGTGCATGGACATGACCAATTTGCATTTTCACGGTCTGACGGTTTCTCCTGAGGCCCCTCAGGATGATGTGTTGGACATGATGGCCATGCCGGGACAATCGCTTCGCTATACCGTGCAGATTCCGAAAAACCACCCGCCGGGGTTGTATTGGTACCACACGCACCCTCACGGAGAGAGTCATCGGCAAGTGCTCGACGGCATGTCCGGTGCGCTCGTGATCGAAGGAATCGAATCCTATGTTCCAGCCCTGGTCGGCTTACCGGAACGCATTCTGGTTGTGCGCGGCCGTTCCATCGAACACGATCCTCAGTCGGATGAATTGAAGCAGCGCGTTGAGCTCGATTCGTACCGTTGTGGCGGCAAGTCAGATCTGCCAAGCGAGGTCATGACGGTGAACGAATCCGTTCGCCCTCAAATCGAAATTGCTCCTGGCGAACGCCAGTTCTGGCGTCTTGTGAACGCTTCCGCGGATCGCTATCTGGACCTGCAGCTTGAGGGTCAAACACTTGAAATCGCCGCCATGGACGGGATGCCCATTGCCAGGCACGACCCCAATCACCGAACGCGTGTTGCCGACCACGTCATGTTGCCTCCCGCGGGAAGGGTCGAAGCCATTGTCACTGGCCCAGCATCAGGAACACCTCGGCGTCTCATCTCCCGCTGTGTGGACACTGGGCCAGACGGCGATCCCAATCCAGGGATCATACTGGCTGACATCTCCCCCCGGTCGCCAGCAGCTTCCACAATCAAGGTTTTGAAGAGCTCGCTCAAACCTGATCTCAAAACGCTCGACCTCGCGGCAGAAGAGAAAGCGCTCGCGCGATTCGTTGTGATCTTTACGGAAGACAACAAAGGCTTTTACATCAACGGTGAAAAATGCTCGTCCGATGCCGCTCCGATGGTGCGTGCAAAAGTTGGGACGTTTCAGCATTGGAGAATCGTCAACGCAACGAAGGAATTGCACCCCATGCACATTCATCAGGTGCATTTTCTCCCGTACGTCGAAAACGATAAGCCGATTGCCAATCCGGTGTGGCTGGACACGGTCAACGTTCCGTATGGCGGCACCGTCGATGTCATCATGGACTTCACCGACCCCATTATCAGGGGCATGTCCGTCTTTCACTGCCACCTCCTCAATCACGAAGACAAGGGGATGATGGCGAAGATTCTATTCGAATGAATGACCTCGTGCATGCCGACGTGTTTGAATCGCTGGTCGCCAAGTTGCGAGGGTTGCGCCAGAGGTTACCCATACTCGCTGTTCTGCGGAAGGAGGTGGCTTCCAATGGACCTACGTGGCTCCCCCTGGTATTGGTTTTGGGGGCGATTGGCGCCGTCGCCTATGCGGACCATCTAGTTGTTTCGATTTCGCTCGTCTACCTCTACATCCTCCCGCTTGCCGTCGGTGCCATCTTTCTCCGCAGGATGGTCAGCTACAGCCTTATCGCCGTTTGTGTCTTGTTTCATGACTATTATTCTCCGAGGGGTATAAATTTCGGGCTTAGGATCTTTCACAATCTCTCCTCGGCTTTGTGCTTCGCCTTTGTTGTTTATGTCATTCAGCAGTACATGGAACAAAGGGAAGCGCTTGCCAAGACCGTTCGCCAGCAGCGTGACGACCTCCTCAAGGATGTAGAGCTGGCGGGGCGGGTCCAGCGCTTGTTTCTTCCCTCGGGCAAACCAGCCATCACTGGCCTCGAAATATCCGGGATGATGCACCCTGCACGAGGCGTGGGAGGCGATTACTACGACTATTTCCCGATCGACGCGCACACCACTCAGATCATCATTGCCGACGTAGCCGGAAAAGGCGTTCCCGCCGCCCTCTTAATGTCCGCGACCGCGGCAGCCATGCGGCTTGAGGCGAACCATGATCGAAACATGCTCGAGCAAGTAGCACGATTGAACACGGGAATCCATTCCGTGTCAGACTCCGACCGTTACGTGACACTACTCGTCGGCGAGATCGACGCCAAAGAGCGGAAACTACGGTATGTCAACTGCGGGCACAATCCCGCCCTTGTGTTTCGACCAAAGACGGGCACACTTAAGCGTCTGGACTCGTCTTGCCCACCCATCGGGCTATCTCCAGAGGAGATTTGTGAGCTGACCTCGGAAGACCTTGTGGCCGGCGATGTGTTGGTTTTCTATACCGATGGCGTAACTGAGGCAAAGAACCAGTTCGGCGAGGAATTCGGCATGGAGCGCCTATCCGCAACGGTGCGCAGCGGTTGTTCACTTTCCGCCGAGAAGCTCATGATCAATATCTATAACGCTGCGGCAGACTTTTGCGGCGATGGCTTTGACGATGATGTGACCATTCTCGTCGTCAAATGCGATTTCGACGGCTTCTTAGCTGTGAGTTCGTGAGACATTCTGCAAGAAAAGCCCTTTAGGACCTGCGTGGCCCAAGCTGAGGCAGACGTCTCCTGTCCACACGGGTTACTCTCCTTTCGTAAGTCGCTCGCCATCTGAAAGACCCCTGTCAGCACGTTGACAATCATCCAATGTGCCGGACTCTTTGCTTCCTCAGTTTCTGGGTCCAATTCTTGACTCCCCTTCCTTAGGGCCCCTGTTTTCAAACACTTCCCGAAACTCTTGCTTTCGCCCTAATCTGGCATCCGGGCTGCCTTATCAGGAGTCAGAGTCAGGAAGAACTTTAGAGGGAAGTCATATGCGAAGGTTTTTGACCTGTCTAAGCAGCATGCTATTCGTTGTGCTACCACCGTTCGCTCAAGTGGCAAGCGCAGCGGACCAAACAAAAAATGACGACCGATTGAGAAATTGTGGAACGGTCTTGAAGGAAATTCTCGACGTTCCAGACAACATTCCGCAGGACTTGCTCGACAAGGCAGATTGCGTCGTTGTCTTTCCATCCCTCCTGAAGGCTGCCTTTATCGTTGGCGGGAGCTACGGGCGGGGCACTATGTCCTGCCGCGGGGGCGAAGACTTTCGGGGACAGTGGGGCGCTCCCACGATGATGGCTCTCGAGAGTGGAAGTTTTGGCATTCAGATGGGTGGAGAGGCTACGGATTTTGTATTGCTCGTGATGAATGAACGCGGTGCAAGAGGGATCTTGGCTAGCAAAGTGATGCTGGGTGCGGATGCTTCCGTGGCCGCGGGCCCCGTGGGGCGCGATGCGTCGGCTGACACGGACGCGACTCTGCGAGCTGAAATCCTGAGCTACTCACGGGCGCATGGCCTGTTTGCGGGAGTCTCTCTCGAAGGCTCCACGATCCGTCCGGACAATGGCGACAACCGCCGTGTGTACGGCAGGAAGATCCCAGCGAGCAATATTGTTCTGTCCCGAAGGGTCGCGGTGCCTCCAGCAGCCAGCCAATTGATCTCGATTCTGGATGCCAAGACTCCGAAACACAGGCCGTAACGCCAATTTTGCTGATGCAGTCCGGCCAAGCCGGGCGGAAAGATTCGAGCCGTAAATCATGTGGATCGTTCGACTAGCATTGCGGCGGCCTTACACGTTTGTCGTAGTGTCCATACTCATCGTGATCATGGGTGGGCTTGCGATTGTTCGAACGCCAACGGACATCTTTCCGAACATCGACATTCCCGTTGTCAGCATCATCTGGAACTATAACGGCCTCGTCCCTGAAGACATGAGCGATCGCATCGTTAGCGTCACGGAGCGAGCGCTCACCACCACCGTTGATAACATCGAGCACATCGAATCGCAGTCGCTGTATGGAATTGCTGTTGTCAAAGTGTTTCTGCAGCCGACCGCGAACATTCAGCAAGGAATCGCACAGATTACGGCGGTTTCTCAGACCCAACTCAGGCAGTTGCCTGCGGGAACGACGCCGCCTCTCATTCTTGCCTACAGCGCATCGAGCGTGCCGGTGCTCCAGTTAGCCCTATCCGGGCAAAATCTGTCGGAGCAGGAACTCAACGACTACGGCCTGAATTTTATTCGGACGCAGCTCATCACCGTGCCTGGCGCATCTGTGCCCTACCCCTATGGCGGAAAACAACGCCAGGTGCAGGTCGATCTGAATACGACAGCGTTGCAGTCCAAGGGCCTCTCCGCCCTGGATGTGGTCAATGCGATCAGCGTTCAAAACCTAATCCTGCCGACAGGAACCTCGAAGATCGGGTCTAAGGAATACGATGTTTCCATTCCCAATGCGGCGCCACAGACAATTGAGGATCTAAACCGAATCCCGATCAAGACGATCGGCGGCACCACGATCTATATCAAAGACGTTGCCTGGGTGCGCGACGGCTTTCCCCCGCAGACGAATATCGTCCGCGTCAACGGACAGCGCTCCGTATTGCTGACCATCCAAAAGGCAGGCAATGCTTCAACCCTGGATGTAATCGCCGGCATAAAGGCACTTCTGCCTCAAATTAAGACCACGGTTCCGCCACAGCTCGATATAGCGCCGCTGGCGGATCAATCCATTTTTGTTCGTGGCGCGATTAGCGGTGTCGTCCGGGAAACGCTGATTGCCGCGTGCCTCACTGCTTTCATGATTCTCGTTTTTCTGGGCAGTTGGCGAAGCACCGTTATCATCGCGACCTCAATCCCCCTGGCAATTCTGACCTCCATCATTGTGTTTAGCGCGATAGGAGAAACGATCAATATTATGACGCTCGGTGGACTCGCTCTCGCGGTCGGCATCCTGGTAGACGACGCGACCGTCGAGGTCGAGAACATAAATCGCAACCGGGAGGCGGAACCAGAGAAGGACATGGACGAAGTTGTTCTCGACAGTGCCTCACAAATCGCGACGCCAGCCTTCGTTTCCACACTGTCGATCTGCATTGTCTTTGCTCCGATGTTCTTGCTGTCCGGCGTTGCGCGCTATCTCTTTGTGCCGCTCGCCGAAGCAGTGGTTTTCGCTATGTTGGCCTCGTATTTCCTGTCGCGGACCATTGTTCCGACCATGGCCAAGTACCTGTTGCGGGGAGATAAGAAAGAGGCCGGAGAAGCCGCCAGCCGCAATCCGCTGGTACGATTTCAGAAGAGTTTTGAAGCCTCCTTCGAGAGATTTCGTCATAGCTATCGCGGCCTGCTGGAGACTTGCCTCCACCACCGTAGAGTTTTTCTGATTGCGTTCTTCGTGACCTGTCTTGGCTCTCTCGGCGATTTTGATTCCTTGGCTGGGCAGGGACTTCTTTCCCAGCGTCGACAGCGGCTCTTTCAAGCTTCATCTGCGTGCGCCTACAGGAATGCGCATCGAGGAAACCGCCAACCTTTGCGATCAAGTCGAGCAGTCGATTCGACAGCAAATCCCGGCAAGCGAAGTACACGACGTCATTGACAACATAGGCTTGCCCTATAGCGGCATCAATCTGTCCTACAGTAATTCGGCTCCAGTCGGCACATCCGATGCCGACATTCTTGTGACTCTTTCCGCTAAGCACCATCCCACGGATGATTACATTCACCAGCTTCGTCTGACACTCCCAAAGCAGTTTCCGGGTGTGAGCTTCGCATTTCTTGCCTGCCGATATGGTCAGCCAGATCCTAAATTTTGGCTTGCCGGCTCCGATCGATGTGCAGGTCGTGGGAAACGACTTGGAGGGAAACCAGCGCTACGCAAATGCGCTCCTCAGCAAACTGAAATACGTCACGGGAACGGCAGATCTGCGAATTCAGCAGCCCTTTGATGAGCCCTATCTCCGCATGAGGGTCGAACGTACGAAAGCAGAAGAGCTTGGATTTTCGGCTCACGATATTGCTCAGAATCTTCTGGTATCGCTGAGCGGTAGCTTCCAAACTTCGCCCACTTTCTGGGTGGATCCAAAGAATCGTGTCAGCTATCAAATCGCCACGCAGACTCCGCAATATCGCGCGGACACGTTGCAGGATGTCGAGAACATCCCAATCACCGGCACAGACCCAACGGCTCCTCCGTCGCTCATGGCCAGTCTGGTATCGACGCAACGAGGCGCTGGAATGGCGGTGGTTTCTCATTACAACGTAGCGCCGGTGATTGACATCTTTGGCGCTGTCGCCGGGCGCGACCTGGGCGGCGTGGCCGGCGACATCGACAAAATTATTGACGCCACACGCCAACAATTACCGCGCGGTTCTCGTGTCGTTGTCCGCGGGCAGGTCCAGACGATGCAAGCCTCCTACGTCGGCCTTCTGAGCGGACTGGCGTTCTCGATCGTGCTCGTGTACCTGCTGATCGTCGTCAACTTTCAGTCTTGGCTGGATCCTTTCATCATGATTTCCGCGCTGCCCGCAGCACTGGCCGGCATCGCCTGGTTCTTGTTTATAACGCATACGACCCTGAGCGTACCCGCACTCATGGGGGCCATTATGTGCATGGGCGTGGCCACCTCAAACAGCATATTGGTCGTGAGCTTTGCCACGGAAAAAATGACGGAGGGGAAAGATTCCGTCAGCGCCGCGCTGGAAGCAGGCTTCACGCGCTTTCGGCCGGTGCTGATGACTGCTTTGGCCATGATCATCGGCATGGTGCCGATGGCCCTCGGCATGGGAGACGGCGGAGAACAGAATGCTCCGCTTGGCCGGGCGGTCATAGGTGGACTGCTTTTCGCGACAGTTTCGACGCTCTTCTTTGTCCCGGCATTTTTCAGCGTTCTGCAGGGTTCACGCCGGCAACCCGCGCAAACGGGAAATCAGAGTTAGACACAGCACTATTTGGAGTCTCTATGTCGTCTCAAAGTGAAGACCGAAAACAACTCAGCGGGCAAACACTCCCCGGGAATGATGCGGGAGCAAGGAAAGGTGCTCGCAAATCATGGCTCGTCCTGTTCGTCGCATTGGTCGTGATAGCCGCTCTATTGGTATCGGGAATCCGGTCTCGTGTGAGGGCTCGCACAAAGCTGAAGGCGGAAACGGCGCAAGTGGCGCTCACCGCAGTGTCGGTTGTTTCGCCGAAGCAAACCGCTCCTACCCAGGAGATTATCCTCCCTGGGAACGTTCAACCGTTCATCACTTCGCCAATCTATGCGCGGACCAATGGTTATTTGAGGAAGTGGTACGTCGACATTGGAGCGCGTGTCAAGCAAGGCCAGTTGCTAGCTGTTATCGAGACTCCGGAAGTCGACCAACAACTCCAGCAGGCACGCAGCAACCTGCTCACCGCACAGGCAAATCTAGAGCTCGCTTCAATAACTAAAACCCGATATCAAGGGCTTTTGAAAAGCAACGCCGTAGCCCAACAGGACGTCGATAATGCCGTTGGTACTTACAATGCGAACAAAGCCATTGTCGAGGCGGACCAGGCAGCCGTGGACCAATACTCCGCACTGGTGTCTTTTGAAAAGGTTTACGCTCCCTTCGACGGCGTCGTTACAGCCCGGAACACGGATATCGGAGACCTGATTAACTCCGGCAGCAGTAGCGCGGTTAAGACCGATCTCTTCCACATCTCTCAACCCGGAAAATTGCGCGTCTACGTCAACGTCCCAGAGGAATATTCCCAAGGGATACAGGTTGGCATGACAGCTGATCTCAGTCTCGCTGAGTTTCCGACCCGCAGCTTTCACGGAAAACTCGTGCGCACCGCCGATTCCATCAACGTGACAACCCGCACCTTGCTGATCGAAATAGACGTGGACAATCCTACAGGCACGCTGCTCACTGGCTCTTATGCAGAGGTCCACTTGAAGGTCCCGGAGCCCAAATCGACCCTCATCCTTCCCGTCAACACTCTGATATTCCGCTCGGAGGGTTTACGTGTCGGCATTGTCAAGGATGGGAAAGCCGTGCTCACTGCCGTAACTCCCGGGCACGATTTCGGCGATCGAATTGAAATTGTCTCAGGCCTCAAGCCTGACGATCAGGTCATTATCAACCCACCCGACTCCATCGTTACCGGACAGCAAGTCCAAATCGTTCAGGCAACGTTGCCGGGAGATATCAAGTGAAACGCCCTCGAAATACGATCTTGGTCGAAAGTCCGCGGCAGGCAACTTGGCGGGGAGTCCTGCTCCTGATCGCGCTACTCCACGTGACCGGATGCGCTGTTGGACCGAAGTACCACACTCCTAGCGTGCAAACTCCTGCCGCTTATAAAGAGGTCGGGGACTGGAAGCCCGCACAGCCCAATGACCAAAATCTTGGCGGCACGTGGTGGACGATATTCCAAGATCCGCAGCTTGATGCGCTGGAACTCCAGGTCAAT
Source organism: Candidatus Acidiferrales bacterium (assembly GCA_963734105.1). Lineage (GTDB taxonomy): Bacteria > Acidobacteriota > Terriglobia > Acidiferrales > UBA7541 > Acidiferrum. The sequence continues at coordinate 295,681 of CAVTFW010000005.1, forward strand.
GTATCGAATCAGAATCTGAAGGCTGCCGAGGCGCAATATCGGCAAGCGCGAGCCGTCCTGCGTTACTATCGGGCTGACTACTTCCCCACCATCACGGCTGACCCGACGGCAACCCGGACGCGGATATCCGCAACGCACTCCTACCTCCACACTATTGGCTGGCATCACCTACAACGACTTTGTGCTGCCGTTCGACTTTTCCTACCAGGCCGACGTCTGGGGACGCGTTCGACGCACCGTCGAGTCCTATCGAGAACAAGCACAAGCCAGCGCGGCAGACCTGGCTACGGTTAATCTGAGCATGCACGCGGATCTGGCCATTGATTACTTTCTTGCTCGCAGCCTCGACGCCGAGGAACAGCTCCTGAATTCGACCGTAACGCGAATATGAACAAGCCTTGGAATTGATCGAGAGCCGGTTCGCAGGAGGCATCGCTTCCGACGTGGAGGTTCAGCAGGCCAGAACTCAACTTGAAACAACTCGCGCGGAAGCAATCGATGTGGGAGTCGCCCGCACGCAGTATGAACACGCGGTTGCCATTCTCATCGGCAAACCTCCCGCTGAGTTTAGTCTGCCTCCGCTGCCGCTCACCTCGCCTCCTCCAGATATTCCCGTAAGCGTGCCCTCGGAACTCCTGGAACGGCGCCCGGACATCGCAGCCGCGGAGCGGCGAGTCGCGTCCGCCAATGCCCAGATCGGAGTCGCGAAATCGGCCTACTATCCGCTCATCAATTTGGGTGCCTCAGGAGGATTTGAAAGTTCCAGTATCACCACCTTGCTTACAGGGACCGAGCGGCCTATGGTCCCTTGGAGCTTCTGCTGCGACGACCGTCTTCGACGCGGGAAGACGTCGGGCTGCCTCGGACCAAGCCATCGCTGCTTACGATCAAACCGTCGCCAACTATCGCGAAACCGTGCTGACCGGTTTTCAACAAGTCGAGGACAACGTGGCGGCCTTGCGCATCCTCGAGCACGAAGCTCAGGTTCAGGAGAGAGCTGTCGATGCTGCCCAGAAGTACCTCGAACTCGCGATCACACGTTACAAGGGCGGCGTCACCAGCTACCTCGAAGTGACAACCGCTCAGAGCGCGGCTCTCTCCGACGAAGTCACGGCAGTAAACATTCTCGGGCGCCGCATGGTAGATGCCGTCGCGCTCGTCCAGGCCCTCGGCGGCGGCTGGGATCGCTCCTCCTTGCCGGCACGCCCTGAATGCTGCGGCAAACTAACGGCGAGCTCAAACTGATTCTTATTCCCCTTTCGCTCGTTTCCCAACTGTAGTTGTGAATCTTCCGACGTCTCCTAGAGAATGTCCTAGTAGCGCTCTTTTCGCTATTTTGCCTTCAGAGACAGTTCATTGATAATACGGAAGTAAGTGGTCGGGGCGCCCGGATTTGAACCGGGGGCCTCCTGCGCCCAAGGCAGGCGCGCTACCAGGCTGCGCTACGCCCCGACGATGAACACTTTTATTCTAGCAGTTCACCCCTCATGCGCACAGCCTCCGGTGCGTTCCTGTCAAACTAGGTGGAACGGGAGGTTCGCGCTGCGCAGAGGGTTGCGCTACCATGAAAACAACGGAGCTAAACGCCAACTCCTTCCATCGCAGGCGAAAGGAAATCTCGATGCATCGGGCATTTTTCGCGGCTCTCCTGGGCGCTCTCCTGCTTATGACGGGCGCGTGTAAATCGAAGACCGACGAAAACACAGCGATTCGTGACGGGGTGGTGAAGCACATAGCGTCCATGAACGGCTTGAACGTGAACAACATGACCATCGTGGTCACGCAAGCCACGGTCAATGGCGACAAGGCCCAGGCCAGCGTTGATATTCGCGCGAAAAACGGAGAACCTGGCGCCCCGGCGATGCAACTCACTTACGACCTACAGAAGCAGGGAGGTGAGTGGGTCGTGCTGAAGGGCCAGTCCACCGGCGGCATGCAGCATCCCGCTCCAAGCGAGATGCCCCCGCAGGGCAGCTTGCCTCCGGGACATCCGAGCACCGGCGGCACCACTGGACAGATGCCCGCGAATCACCCGGACTTTAATTCAATCCTGAGCACGGCGCAGCCTCCCGCGCAGCAAGCACCGGCCCAGCAAACGCCTGCGCCGCAGCCGAATCCGCCGAGTGGTAAGCCGTGATTCGGAAGTTGGATATCAGTTATCGGATATCAGATAACAGGAATCGAGAGGTGCCACCCCTGGCCTTTTTCTCGTCGTTTCGAAGGCTGTTGAGTTCTTGTCGCCGGCGTGCCACCTCGTGGCAAAAATCGCGCGACTAAAGTTGTAACTGCCCCAAGGGTTGTGCAGGCAGGTAACACTCAGACCGTCTTATCTTTCGCGTAGCACAGCGATTCCAAGTTGCACTCGGCGCATTTGGGCTTGCGGGCGGCGCAGATGCGGCGGCCATGCCAGATGAGCTGGTGAGAGAACTTGATCCACTTCTCTTTCGGGAGGATGGCCATCAGGTCCTGTTCGATTTTCTTGGGGTCATGGTTGCGAGTCAGGTCTAGCCGGTGCGACAGGCGAATCACGTGCGTGTCTACAACGACGCCGCTCGCGATTCCATAAGCACAGCCCAACACGACATTGCCGGTCTTTCGCGCCACGCCGGGCAGGGTCAGGATTTCTTCCATCGTGCGCGGCACTTGGCCGCCGAACTTTTCCACGATGGCCTTGCTCGCGCCCATGATGGACTTCGTTTTGTTGCGGAAAAAACCTGTCGGCCGAATTTCCTTTTCCAATTCCGCCGGCGATGCATACGCAAAATCTTCCGGCCGTCTTATATTTCTTGTACAACTCCTGCGTGACCTGGTTCACGCGCACGTCGGTGCATTGCGCCGAAAGAATCGTCGAAATCAGCAACTGAAACGCGTTTTCATGTTTCAGTTCGCAGCTCGCCTCCGGATACGCCTCATCGAGCTTCACCAAAATCGCCGCGACGCGCTTGGGATCGGTCCCCGCTGCCGCGCCCGCTACTTTCTTCGCAGCCGACTTGCTGCTCTTTGTTTTCTTCGTTACTTTCTTCTTTCCAACCTTCACTTTTCTCTTCGTTGCCATCCCTACCCTCTTCTCCGTGACCTCTGTGCTCTTCCTTTGTGTCCTCTGCGTTAAGCTTTTTCTATCTTTTTCACAGCACTTCCACCAAGCGCCGAAATGCCTTCCCCCGATGGCTGTGCCGATTCTTCTCCTCCGCATTCAGTTCCGCAAACGATTTTCCGAGCAACGGAAAGTAGAACACCGGATCATACCCGAATCCACCGGAACCCCGCGGCTCTTCCAGAATTTCTCCGCCCACTTTACCGGAAACCACCGCCACGCATCGGCCCTCCCGCGCTAGAGCAATCACGCAGACGAAAAACGCCGCGCGCTCCGCACCCTTCTTGCCCTGCATTTCCGCCAGTAATTTCGCAATTTTCTGCTCATTGCTCGCGCCCGCCCCCGCGTAGCGGGCGGAAAGTACCCCCGGCGAGCCACCGAGTGCCGGCACCACCAACCCGGAATCATCCGCAAACACCAACTCCTCAGAATAGCGGGAATAATAAAGCGCCTTGCCCGCGGCATTTTCAGCGAAGGTAGGCGCGCTCTCTGCAAACTCCGGCAAATCTGCAAATCCTGGCAGCAGTTCCAACTCTAGCGCATGACCTGCCGCCAGAACCTGAAATTCCCTCAGCTTGCCCGGATTTCCTGATGCCAGAACCAGCTTTTGCGGGGCGTGCGGCTCGTTCATCGGCCGCCCAGAAATTTTGCCGGCAGCACGGTGCGCTGCTCCTCCGCCAGCCGCCGAATCCCCGCCGCCGCGAGCGCCAGCAAGTCCTGCATCTCTCCGCCGGAAAACGGGCGCCCCTCGGCGGTTGCCTGAATCTCCACAAAATCGCCGCTCCCGGTCATCACCACGTTCATATCCACTTCCGCGCGCGAATCTTCCTCGTAGCAGAGGTCCAGCAGCGACACGTCATCCACAATCCCCACGCTGGTCGCCGCCACGGTATCGATCAGCGGCGAAGTCCGCAGCATACCAGCCGCCACCATCCGCTCCATAGCCAGCGCCAGAGCAACAAACGCGCCGGTGATCGAAGCCGTGCGCGTCCCGCCATCCGCCTCGATCACGTCGCAATCGATCCACACGGTTCTTTCGCCCAGCGCCTCCTGGTCGGTCACGGCGCGCAAGGATCGCCCGATCAGCCGCTGAATCTCCAGCGTTCGCCCGGACTGTTTTCCGCGCGTGGCCTCGCGCGGCGTGCGCTCCTCGGTGGCGCGCGGCAACATGCCGTACTCGCTGGTCACCCAGCCTTTGCCCGTGCCCTTCAAGAACGAAGGCACGCCGTCGTCCACCGTCGCCGTGCAAATCACGCGCGTTTTCCCAAGCTCGATCAGTACGCTGCCTTCTGCCTGCGAGATGAAGTCCGGCGTGATCTTCACGTGCCGCATCTGATCCGCGCTTCGTCCGTCGCTTCTCAATGGACCTCCCGGAATTCTTGCTGAAACATCTGCCGGGTTCTCGTGCCCAGCGACCCGCTCGCTTCACTTCTTCGCCGCGCCTTCGACCTTTTCTATGGCCCGCTTGATTGGGGCGGTAATCGCGGAAACCCGCGAAGGCGGCGGAGTAGGCGGCTCTTTCATACTTACCTGGAACGTCTGCGTCAAATCCAGATGCCCTGCCAGCGTATCCACTTCCTGACCATGAATCAGGATCTTCAGCCGTTGCACCTGCGGCACATTGGCTTCCAGTGTGCGCGTGATGGAATCGACCGCCAACTGCTCGCTCTGGATTCCCGAGGGTATGGAGGTCGTAAGCGCTTCGGAAAAATCCGCCACCGCGGTGCCGTCGTGCAAGAGATAAAACGCCAGGAGTGCGGCATCCGGCGGCAACGTGCGCGCTTCCGAATCCACCGGTCCAGCCAGCAGCGTATTCAGAATTTCCTTGGCGCGCAACACCGGGTCGCTCGAGAGCGGCAACTCCACGGTCACGGGCACCAGCGCGCCATCCGCTCCGCCCGATCCCCAGAACATTTCGGCCTTTACTTTAGGATCGCCGCTGGTTATGGGAGCCGGCGGCAGCAGTTCGCGGCGCGCCTGCTCCGCAGTCTCCTCCGTTAACTGCTTGGCCTTATTCACCTGGCGCCGCAACGCGGGGAAGTACAGCGCTCCGGCAATGACCGCCACCAGCAGTCCTCCTACCAACCACATTCTCCACTTCGAATTCACGGCCTCACCCCCGTTGCGGTTCCGGGCAGAAAGGGAAGGACGTAGGACGGACGGAAAGCCACCACGCCGTGCGCAATGGCCTCGGCAACCCCCGGGATCATGCGGTCCAGGTCTGCGCGATCTTGCACGGAAACGCTCGAAATCTCGACGGCGATCGCCGGCGCAGCGGTAGTACGCAGTTGGCGCACGGGGGCGACCAGGGCCGTCGCAGGCGAGCCTTTGAAGCGCATGGCGAGTTGGGCCTGCACCATGTCTCCCAGTTTATGGCTGAGCCCCACGAAGGGGCCTTGCGCGCGGTCCCAGGGAATGAGTCCGGCAGGGTCGTTCGAAGGCGGCAGGTCTGGCATCACGTAGGTGCGCACGGTCCCACCCAACCCCGTGGAAGCAATGTGCAGGGTGATGAAAACGGCGCCGCGCTGCGCATTGGCCCGCGCCGACCGGTCGTCAAACGACGGGTCCTCGTTGCCCGTGCGCGTCAGGAGCACCTGGAAACCCTGCTCCTCCAGCGCCCGTTTGACTTGCGCCGAAAACTGCAGCACCACTTCGCTCTCGCGAATCCCCTCGGTGCCGCGCGCGCCCAGATCGCTTCCGCCGTGAGCAGGATCGAGCACCACGATGTTCAAGCCTACGCTGGGTGCCACCAAACTGGGATTGGAAGGCGTTGGGGAAGAGTTTTGCGGCGCGCCCAGCGTGTTGCCCGCGGTTTGAGGCTTGGCGCGCAGGCTGCCGCCAGAAGCAGCCAGACAGAGTGCCAAACCCGTCAGGGTGGCAAACCCGAATCTACTTTGTCGTGGGAACTTTCTCACGTGAAGCAGGATACCAAATCTCAGCGCCGGGCCGCTCCCCCAACTGGCCGTTCGCCTCGAAAGAGGGACCTGCTGCTTGCTCTTCCCACAAAACGGAAGCGCCCGATTCTTACGAACCTAGCGCTGGGAATTTCAGTCAGTGGGTGAAACGTGGATAGGTCTGGTTAGGCGGGATCGACCGCATCCACTTCAACCTCTGCGGTAAACTTGGCGCGCACGCGGCTTGTCGCAAAGTACAAAGCGAAGCCTCCGGCGATAATGAGCACGCCGAACATCAGCGCGTTCATGCCCAGAATCGATTCGTGTTCACTTTCGACCATCGCCAGGATCAGCAGCGCCAGTGGAAACATGCCGCAGGTTACAGCACCGGCCATGCCGCCCGGCACGCGGAACCCACGGCGCTAGCTTTGGCTCGCGGATGCGCAGAGCCACGAGCGTGACGAACTCCAGCATCAGTGCCGCCCCGTACAGCATGATGTCCAGCGTCACCAACCGCTTGAAGCCCAGCACCAGGCATGGCAGCCCAGCAGATCGCGCAGACGACGATGGACACCCAGGGTGTGGCGTTCTTCTTTGTCACCTTGCCGAAAACCTTCGGCAACATGCCGTCTCGCGCCATGGCCAGCGGCAGGCGGGAGTAGCTCATCACCAGCGCGTTGAACATGCCGAAGGCGCTCATCATGCCGCCGAGCGTCACCATAAAGCGCAGCCACTGGAACCCGTGGATCGTCCCGCCCAACATCCCCGCTATCGTGGCCCAGGAGCCGTCCTCGGCGAATGCCGAGGCAGGCATTCCCGTCAGATAAACGGCCAGGAAGGGAAGAATGTACGTGAGCGAAACCAGGATGACCGCAGCGATCATCGCCCTGGGATAGGTTTTCCGGGGCCGCTCCACTTCTTGCGCGATCGTCGAAGCGTTGTCCCAGCCCATGTAATTCCACATGGCCACCAGCACCGCGCCCAGCAAGCCCACGCTTGCCCCAGCTGATGCCGCATGCGGTTCCACGAAGGCCCCGGCCTTGACGGGCGACAGCAGCACGATCAGCGCGAAAGGCAGCGACAGCAGGAAAAAGAGCCAGAGCGACGTGATCCCGACAACCCGGATACCCGCCAGATTCAGTGCCGCGCAGGTCACCACCACGAACAACGCCGCCAGCAGCGCGTGATTCAGCGTAAGCAGTCCGCCAAATACTTCATGATGCCCTTCGCCAAACCACGGCACCATCTGCTTCAGGTAGAACACAAACAGAGTCGGGTAAATCGCCATATCAAAGATGCTCGCGGCCAGCGACAGCCACGCTTCCTGGAATCCCCAGAAATTGCCCAGCCCGCGGCGTACCCACGCGTAGTAACCGCCTTCTTCCGGCAGCGCGCTGGACAGTTCGCCGATCATGAATGCCGTCGGCAGGCACCACAGCACCGGAAGAAACAGCAAAACCAGAATTCCACGACCATATCCCGCGCCAGCAGATGATCGACTTCGGTTCCATAGGTGCCCCCGGACACCATGAAGAACGTCGCGGCAACCAGCGGCCAGAGAGTCAGTTTTGCGACTGCCTTTCTTGTTGTCGGAAAATACTTGGGAGGGAACTTTGTGCGGGGAGCGATATGGTGCTCAATTTTTTTCTCTCGTCCTCCTAAAGGCGCATCTCGCTATCCATATACTGCAAAGCAAGTGCACTTTTTGAAGAATACAAGTCTCTGTGCGCGCATGCAAGAAAAAAATGCACGAATCAAAACGAAAGTTTTTTTGAGCGACGTCAACTTTGGGACTGCTCCGTAGCCGGCTCGCCCGCGCCGATGCTTCGGCCGCTCGCCCAAGCGCGTTGACTCCGGCGTCTGCGGGCCGTCTCGACCGCAGCCGTGCTACACTCGCTGCATTCGTATTCATTCTTACATTCTTCGGGGGAATCATCCGCATGAAACTCCGCCCGGCCATTTTGCTGGTCGTTCTTGCCTTAAGCAGTTCCATTACTCGCGGCGCAGCAAGCGTCTTCGCCACGCCCCGTCGGCGTCGACGACTTGTTCGGGTTCCGCGAGGTGCAGGATCCCCAAATCTCTCCGGACGGCGCAGTTCATCGCCTACACCGTCAGCTTCCACCTCGCTGAAGGACGACAAGCACGAAACGCGCATCTGGATGATGCCCGCCGCCGGCGGCGATGCCATCCCTCTCACCGCCGAAGACCTCATCTCCGATCATCCGCGCTGGTCTCCCGACGGGAAATTCCTGGCTTTTCTGTCTTCCCGCAAGGACGCGGACGGCAACGATGGCAAGAACTCAGGTCTACCTGCTGAACCGGCAGGGCGGCGAAGCGCAAGCGCCTGACCGACACGATCCAGGATGTCGACGACTTCGCCTGGTCGCCGGATGGCAAGCGCCTGGTCCTGATTCTTCGCGATCCCTCGCCGGAGGAGCTCGAGGCCGCCTCGCAAGAAAGGGCAAAGAGGACGAGGATGGCGCCGATAAGGCCGTCTCGAAGAAATCCAAGGCGCAGCGCCCCTGGGTCATCGACCGGCTGCTCTTCAAGGAAGACACCGTCGGCTATCTTGGAGCGCCGGCGCACGCACCTCTATGTCTTTGACATCGCCACAAAATCCATGAAGCAGGTCACCTCCGGGGATTACGACGACAACGATCCAGCTTGGTCTCCCGACGGCAAGCTGCTGGCGTTCGCCAGCAATCGCTCCAAGCCCGATCCCGACGCCACCTACGCCGAGAACATCTGGGTGGTGCTGCGGACAACACCGACAAGGGCGCCAACTCCGACGCAAGTGACGACCGGGATCGGCCGGCGATCATCAACCCGCCTGGTCTCCCGACGGCAAGTGGATCGCCTTCTCCACCCAGCTCGATCCCAAGCTCTTCGACTACGGCACAAAACACATTGCCGTGGCGCCCGCCACCGGCGGGCAGGCCAAAGTGCTCACCTTGGCTCTGGACCGCAATGGCCGTGAATCCGCGCTTTGCCCCGGACGGCAAGTCCATCTACTTCATCGTGGATGACGACGGCACGCAAAATCTCGCGCAGGTGAGTCGTCGCCGACAGCAAGGTCACGCGGCCCATCGGCGGACGCTTGATGCTGGACAGCTTCACGGTAGCGAAGGACGGCACATCTTGCTGCCACTCTCTCCACCATGGATCGCCCGTTTGAGCTGTACACGGCTCCCGGCGGCAAGCTGACACGGCTGACCCACGTCAACGATCCTTGGCTCAGCCCGTTCAAGCTCTCGCCCGGCGAATACGTCTCCTTCAAGTCCAAAGACGGCACCACGGTTCACGGTTATATCTACAAACCCCTGGACTACGTGGCGGGAAAGAAATATCCGACGATTCTCCGGCCGCACGGCGGACCCGTCTGGGCCTATTACGCCGAATTTCAGGACCTTGCCCAGCTCCTCGCCGCCAATGGATATGTCGTGCTCCTTCCGAACCCGCGCGGCTCTTCCGGCTACGGCGAAGACTTCTGCAAAGCCATTTTTGCGGACTGGGGCAACAAGGACTATCAGGACGACATGGCCTTCGTCGATTACGCCATCGCCCAGGGCATCGCGGACCCGGACAAGCTCGGCGTCGGCGGCTGGTCCTACGGCGGCATCTCCACCGACTTCATCATCGGCCATACGAATCGTTTCAAGGCCGCCATCTCCGGTGCAGGCGCCGCGGAGTTCACCAGCCTGTGGGGCCATGACGAGTATGTGCGGGACTACATCACCGAACTCGGCCTGCCCTGGGAGCATCGCGAAACCTGGGACCACGTCGCGCCTTTCTGGCACGTGAAGGATATTCACACCCCGACTATGTTCATCGGCGGCAACATCGACTGGAACGTGCCGATTTTGGGAGGCGAGCAGATGTACGAATCGCTGAAGGCGCTAGGGCGTGACACGCTGCTGGTCGTTTATCCGGACGAATACCACGAGTTCAAGACGCCCAGCCACATCAAGGATCTGAACGAGCGCTACCTGGCTTGGTACGCGCATTACGTCAAAGCCGACGGAACCCCGGCACGGCCAGCGGAGAAGCCGGCCTCCAAGTCCAAGACCGCAAGTTAGCGCGGTCGAGATTCTGACTGAGTCAGCAGTACGGAAAGACACTTGGCGAGCGAGATGCGCCCAAAATCAAAAAAGGCCGGCCTCCGCGGAGACCAGGCCTTTTTCTTTTGCGAAGTTTCTATCTTCCCATTTTTGCGCCGATCACTTCGCCGGAAACGATGATTTCCACGCGCCGGTTCTGCTTACGTCCTGCCGCCGTGCTGTTGTCCGCAACGGGATCGGCTTGCCCCAATCCCTTTCGACGGTGATCGTGTCTGCTGACAGTCCCTGCGAAATCAGGAAATCGCGGACAGCGTCCGCGCGCTGTTGGGACAGCTTCAGGTTGATAGTCCGGCGTGCCGGTGGTGTCCGTGTAGCCTTCGATCGCCAGGTTCAAGCCCGGGATGCGCCTGAATGATGCCGGAGAGTTTGGCCAGCTTGAGCTGGGCATCCTGGCTCAAGGCATATTTGCCGGTTTCAAACAGCACGTCCGCCATATTCACGACGAGTCCGCGCGGCGTGTCGGTGGTCTGCAAAACGTCGTTGAGCTGCTAAGTAGTTGCGCCCGCAATGCGGCGGTCGCGGCTTGGGCGCGTGCCGCCTCTTCTCTGGCGGCTTGCTCTTTGGCTTGTAAAGCAGCCTGTTCCACAGCGGCCTGCTGCGCGGCCGCATCCGCCTCCGCTTTCTGCTGAGCGGCCTTAGCCTCCGCTTCCGCTTTTTGTTGCGCGGACTGTGCCGCGGCTTCCGCCCTCATTTGTGCTTCCTTGGCCGCAGTGAGTTCCGCTTGTCGTTTGGCTTCGGCAGCGGCGGCAGCGTCGGCTTCGGCTTTGGCTTTGGCGGCCGCCGCCGCCGCGGCTGCATCCTTTTCCTTCTGGATGCGCTCCGCTTCCTGGCGTTGCGCGGAAAGCGAGCGGGCATCTTCGGCAAATTGGATGGTCTGGCGGGCGTTGGTGATGATCTGAGATTTGTCCGCCTTGGAGGCCAGCGAGCTTCTCTGCCATCTGAAGGCTGCTTCGTCGCCTTGGTGAAGATTTCCGGCGCGTATTGCTCTGCCTTTTGCGATTTCGCGATGTCCACGGCATTGCGCGCCTCGTACATGTCCAGGGGCACGTTCTTCAGGTCCGGAGTCAGCGCCAGCGGATTCCCCAGCTTGGCAGTACTGGCTGCGCTTCATGAGCTTGTAGTCGTTATCCGGAAAGATCTTTCCTTTGGTGTTTTTCTTGGTGTCGTTTTCCAACACGACCACTTCGCTGGGCAGTTGCACGGCGAAATACGGTTCCGCCGTCACGATCATTGCGAAGGTCTGTGATTGTGCCGTGACATTCAACTTGCCATTGCCCTTCTTGTCGATGGGAATTTCGCCGAGGTTGGTGGTAGTGCCATCCGGCGTGATGGTCCAAAGAACGTAGGTCAGAAATTCCGCGCCCAGAGTCGTGGGCTGCGGCATGGCCTTCACCTTCAGATCAATGTTTGTGCTCCAGCGCTTTTGGCATCCACTTTGGCTTCGCCGCTGGCCTGCGGCGCGGCGTTCGTGCCGACAAAGATCACCTGGGTGGCGCCACCGCCGACTTCATAGCCAACGGCCTTGATGGACTTGCTGACGACGTCCGCCGCGGGTATCTCCGTCTTGTTTTGCGCATCCGCGAAGTTGGCGGCCAGGAAAACACACGCCACAAGCAGAAAATACTTCCTTTGACGGTTCATTCGGATTTCTCCTCATCGGTGCACTCGCCAGTATTGGTCAAGGCGGAGGGACTGGCGACATGCCGATTCTATACCACAATTCGAACGCACTCTGCGTCTCCATGCTTGACTGCCGGGCGCTGGTCCCTCGAAAATTTACTTTGACTGCGGAGTTTCTACTTCGGCGCACGGCTCCACGCCAGGTTGAAACTTGTTGGTGAGCCAAAACACATGAAGCGGCCGAACCTGCGCCTGGAAAGCAATACTCGGAATGTGCGTCCAGCGCTCTGTCGGTCTATGCATCTGACCTACCAAATATAAGGCACGAGCCGGAAGCGCGTCTTCTGGCAATACTCGACGTAGCCGGGCAATTCCAGCCGGAGCACCTTCTCTTCACTCAACAAGCGCGCCACGATAACGGGAACGAGCAAGGCGAAAAATGGCAACGCCACGTAGGAGCCGAGCGCCGGCGACACGGAAAGCCACATCACTACTACGCCGAAATACATCGGATGGCGCACCATTCCGTACGGTCCGCTCGAGACGACTTTCTGGCCTGCCTCGACCCGAATGGTGCGCGAGGCGAACCGGTTCAAGTCGATCACCCACATGGCCATCAGGTAGCTGGCCAAAACCAGCGCCTGCGCAGCGATTCGCACCCACAAAGGCACTCCTCCCGCCAACTCGCGTGTCCACCCGAACCGATGATCCAGCCCCGGGATCAGAATCGCGACCACGAAAACCAGGTTGGCCGCGCGCATAATCACCTTTTGCTCTTTGACCTTTTCGCTGGACTGAAGCCGGCGCTCCACGAACGGAGGATCGTGTTTGTAGTAATAAACAGAAAAAACGACCATCGGAACGAAGACACTTCCGAGGAACACCCACGCCTCCCAGAACCTCAGCGTGCCGGCCGGAACGAATAACATGGCTGCCGCGGCCACTAAAGCACCCGCACTTCGCACAATTAATCTTGATTTGAGGCTCATGGAAACTATCACCTCTGATACGCTTTTGCCTCCACGATTTTTCCGTTTCTGCCGGACCTTTTTGCTTCCGCACCAGCTGCAGCGCAAGTGTACATCGATCGTGCCCGATGGCTTCGCCGGCTCCCGCGGTTTGCTCTTCGTCCGCTGCCCGCGCTATTCTCGCTTGTCTCGTGGAGGATGCGCATGCTTTATGTTTATAGAAAGAAGTGGCCCTTCCTGCTGGTCCTGTTAGTCCTGCCTTTGTTCCCGCTTCCCGCGCAACAGTACGACCAGAAACTTTTCTCCGAGATGCGCTGGCGCTGCATCGGACCGTTCCGCGGCGGACGCACGGTGGCGATCACCGGCGTGCCGCATCAGCCCAATGTTTTTTACATGGCGGCCGTGAATGGCGGCGTCTGGAAGACCGACGATTTTGGCAACACCTGGAATCCCATCTTTGACGACCAGCCTACCGGCTCGGTCGGCGCCATTGCCGTTGCGCCCTCCGACTCCGAACATTATTTATGTCGGCAGCGGCGAAGGCTTGCAGCGGCCGGATCTTGCGGTCGGCGACGGAATTTACAAATCCACGGACGCGGGCAAAACCTGGACGCACCTTGATCTGAGCGATGCGCAGCAGATCACCGCTATCGTCGTCGATCCGAAAAATCCGGATCGCGTTTTTGTCTCCGCCGAAGGCCACCCCTACGGCCCCAATCCCGACCGCGGCGTGTTCCGTTCCGTCGATGGAGGCAAGACCTTCGAGAAGGTTCTATATAAGGACGAAAACACCGGCGCCGCCGATGTCGTCATGGATCCCAGCAACCCGCAAATTCTTTTCGCGGCTCTCTGGGCTGCGCGCGTCGCTCCCTGGGAAGTTCGCAGCGGCGAATACTTCGTCATTCCCGGCAGCGGCCTGTACAAGTCCACCGATGGCGGCAGCACCTGGCGGCCGATCACCCAAGGACTGCCCACGGCTGAAGATGGCCTCTCGCGCATCGGCATTGCCATCGCGCCAAGCAATCCGAAGCGCATGTATCTCAACGTGGAGACCAAGAAAGACAAGGCCGGCGTCTATCGCTCCGACGATGCAGGCGAATCCTGGCAATTGGTCAACACCGATCATCGCATCGGCGGTCGTGGCCCCGGCGCCATGGGCATCGCCGTTGCCCCGGACAATCCGGACGTGCTCTACGTCGCCAACACCGCTTCGTGGAAATCCACAGATGCCGGAAAAACTTTGTGGGCTGGAAGGGCGCGCCCGGCGGCGACGATTACCAACGCATCTGGATCAGCACCGAAAATCCGCAGATCATTGCCATTTCCGCCGACCAGGGCGCGGCCATCAGCGTGAATGGCGGCGATACCTGGAGCAGTTGGTACAACCAGCCCACCGCGCAGTTCTATCACGTCACCACCGACAATCGTTTCCCCTACTGGGTTTACGGCGCACAGCAGGAATCCGGAAGCGTCGCCACGAAAAGCCGAAGCGATTACGGCGAAATCTCTTTTCGCGATTGGAGCCTGCCCGGCGTGTTCGAGTACGGCTACATCGCTGTTGATCCCAACGATCCCAACATTGTCTATCGGCGCCAAGCTCACGCGCACGCGCCAGGACATCGGCGAGGTGGCCGACATCGCTCCCGAACCGGTCCGCCGCGGCGAATATCGCTACAACCGCACTCTCCCAGTCGTTATTTCGCCGCTCGATCCCAAACGTGCTGTACTTCGCCGCAAATGTGCTCTTCAAAACCACCGACCAGGGCCGCAGTTGGACGATCATCAGCCCGGACCTGACCCGCGCATCGTACGAAATGCCCGCCAATCTCGGAGCCTTCTCCGCAGGCGATCCGGAAAAAGGCAAGCATCGCGGCACGATTTATGCCGTTGCGCCTTCCTTCAAGGAAGCTGACACACTCTGGGCCGGCACCGATGACGGCTTGATTCAACTTACGCGCGATGGCGGCAAGACCTGGAAGAATGTCACGCCGCCGCGCTCACTCCCTGGGCGAAAGTTTCCGTTCTGGAGGCGTCGCATTTCGAGCCCGCCACTGCCTACGCCGCAATCAACACCTTCCGTCTTGATGATCTCCGCCCGCACATCTTTCGCACGCGCGATTTCGGCGCCACTTGGCAGGAGATTGTCGCCGGACTTCCGCGCGAATGCACCCTCAAACGTCGTGCGCGAAGATCCCGCGCGCAAGGGCTTGCTTTTTGCCGGCACGGAAAATTCTGTGTACGTCTCCTTCAACGACGGCGATTCCTGGCAGCCTCTGCAGCTCAATCTGCCGCACACTTCCATGCGCGACCTCACCATTCACGGCGATGACCTGATCGTCGGCACCCATGGCCGCTCGTTCTGGATTCTCGACGACATCACCCCACTGCGGCAGTTGAACGACGAAATCGCCCGCTCCTCCGCCCATCTCTTTGCGCCCCAGGAAGCTCTGCGCTGGCGCTGGAATCGCAATCCAGATACCCCGCTGCCTCCGGAAGTTCCGGCGGGGACGAATCCGCCCGATGGCGCCATCATCGACTACTACTTGGCCGCAGACGCACAAGGCCCGGTCGACACTGGAAATTCTGGATGCCCAGGGTGAGCTAGTTCGCCGCTATCGCCAGCACCGATAAGCCGCCTTCCATGGAGAAGTTGGCCTGCGGAGCACCCCATTCCGATGTACTGGGTTCGACCGACGCAGATTCTGTCCGCCGAGGCGGGCATGCACCGCTTCGTCTGGAACTTGCACTACGCCTCGCCGAAAGCGCTCGAATACGAATTCCCAATTTCCGCGATTGTGCATAATACGCCGCTCAATCCGCTCGGCACCTGGGCGCTTCCGGGGTCGTACACGGTAAACTAACCGTGATGGGCACGAGTTAACGAAGGCCGCTGGTCGTCAAAATGGATCCACGCATCCAGACGCCGCTCGACGATCTTCGCAAGCAGCATGAAATGCAAATGGGCGCGGTCAAGGGTATGGACGAAAGCTTTGAGATCCTGGAGCAGGTGAAGTCCGTTCGAGCCCAGCTCAAGGACTCTGGAGGGCAAGGCCGCTGGGAACGACAAACTCGCGAAGGATCTCGAGGCCCTGGACAAACAGTGCGCCGAACTTGAAGGTGCCACGCGACCCGGCTTTTCCGGTGTGCCTCCCACCGGCAAACAGCCGGAAAACTTGTCCACGCTCAACCAGCACTTTTCCGCCATCCTGGCCGTTGCCGATAGCGCGGACGCGGCGCCGACCACGCAAGCCACGGCCGCCTATCAAGACCTACAGGGTAGCTCGACCGCTCTGCACAAGCGATGGACGGGCCTCCGCGGTCGCGAACTCACGGATCTGAACGCCGAGCTAAGAAAAATCGGCCTTCCCGCTCTGGATCCCGCCAAGCCCCCTTCGGAAGAACTCGGCGGAGCCAGCGAAGGAGACGACGAACCATAGGACCTGCGTGCGTAGCCTAATCACTGTCGCTATCTTTCAGGAGGAATTGTGCAGGGAGTTCAGCGGTCGATATGACCATAGTCAAACTATGATTTGACTATGGCCTTAACTCATGCTACTCTATTCTTGCATAAGGAGTTGATCATCCAAGAAATCGCCATATCCAAATTCAAGGCCACCTGCCTTGCCGTTCTCGAACGCGTGAAGAAAACTGGGGAGCCCGTTGTCGTTACTCGCTTCGGCCACCCCATTGCCAGGATCGAACCCCCCAATTCGCAGTCCCCCAAGCGTATAAAGCTAGGCGGTGGCGTCGGTACCATGAGGATTCTGGGAGACATAGTCGGCCCCATCAGTGACATTTCCGATTGGGAGGCGGCCCAGGATCCCGAGGACAAAGCTTAATGCGGCTCCTGCTCGATACCCACATCTGGCTGTGGAGTTTCCGCGAGCCGCATAAGCTCAGCTCCGAAGTTCATCAGGCAATCAGCGATCCGAGTAATGATCGTTTTCTTTCGCCAGTAAGCATCTGGGAAGCCATCATGCTGCTTGAAAAGAAGAAAATCGAAATCGAGCAAGATTTCGGCGAGTGGTTTGATCAAACACGGACGGACTTGGAACTAAAGGAAGCCCCCGTGGACTGGAGAGTGGCCCACGAGATGCGCTTCATGCTGCTCGGATACAAAGACACGGGTGACCGTTTTCTCGCAGCCACGGCAAAAGCATATGACTTGATCCTCGTCACAGCTGACGAGCGGCTGCTGCGCGTACCCGGGCTGAAAACCCTCGGCAATATCTGAGCGTCAAAAACCGGCGCTCCGGGTATCAGTGCAGGTATTTCGCAAAAAACGCGTCAATCCGCTTGCCGGAATCGGATGTCGCCTCCGGACGAAAGCCATCCTTATTGTTCGGATTCTGGTAGGCGTGCCCCGCGCCGTCATAAATCTTGATGTCCGGATTTTTCCCGTCCGCCTTGATCGCAGCCTCAAAGGCCTTCACGCTTTCCGGCGGGATGCCCTTGTCATCCGCTCCAAAGTTCCCCAGCATCGGCGCCTTGATTTTCGCAATGATGGCCGCCTCCGTAGGCAGGGGACCATAATTCACGACAAAGGCGGCCAGCTTCGGCTGGTCTTCCGCCAGCTTGATGGACCAACCTCCGCCCATGCACCATCCAATCGATCCAATCTTCCCGCCGTCCACATCCGGCCGTGAAGCCAGATACGCGAATGCGGCTTCCAGGTCGCGCAGCCCGCGATCGTCCGGCAATCCGCGCATCAGGATGTGCGCTTCGTCTTGTGTCGTGCCCACTTTTCCGCGGTAAAGATCCACAGCCAGTGCCACGTAGCCCTGTGCCGCATATCTCTGAGCCTGTTCTTTCACCCAGTCGTTCAGGCCCCACCATTCGTGGATCACGATAATCGCGGGATGCTTCCCGCCGCCTTCCGGCAGCGCCAGGTACCCGCTCACGGTTTCATCGCCGCTCTTGTAGCTCACGGTTTGCGTGTTTGTTGCGGCAGCCTGTAGGAGCCAGGCCGAGCAAGCCACCAACGAAAGAAAAACGGAGAAAAGCGCGGT
The DNA here is from genome assembly GCA_963734105.1 of Candidatus Acidiferrales bacterium. Classification (GTDB taxonomy): domain Bacteria; phylum Acidobacteriota; class Terriglobia; order Acidiferrales; family UBA7541; genus Acidiferrum. Next base: position 313,384 of record CAVTFW010000005.1, read on the forward strand.
ACGCCGAATCATGGAAACCTCCCCCAGAAAACGTGGAGCATTGTAGCGAGGCACGGCCGGAATTGCCAGTCAGAGAAAGCTTCTGCGTTAGGAGCAAGAGTGGTGGATCAGCTTCACAAGCCGGAGTAGGAAGTTGACTCAGTTCGTACGTCCATCGAAAATAGCCTCACATGTTGGACCAAGGAGCAAATCATCTCCAGCCCCTCGAGCCTATTCAAGCCCTTTGACAAATGGCTTTGCGCAGCGTTGAGTTGCTGGCTGCTGGCCTTTGCTGTCCTTAATTCAGAAACCCGAGCCCAGAACTCTTCGCCAACTAAGCTGGCTGACCCGGCCCAAAATAGCGAATCACCCCAAGCCGAGGCAGTTGTGCCAAGCACGGGCAGCAATTCGAAGCCTGCAACGCTGTTCACTCAGGCTATGGAGTTTTATCGCCAACGCGATCTTCCGAAGGCGATGGCAAAATTCAAAGAAGGAGGCGAGCAGGGTGGGCCTGACGCTGCGGCATCCTATGCCTGGCTATGCCGCCTTCAACTCATGATGCGACAGCCAGAGGAGGCAGCAACTTCCGCAAATAAAGCCTTGGAACTAGATAAGGATTTGCCAACGGCGCAATCCGCGATGGGTGAAGTCCTCTACCGGCATGCCAAATTTGCCGAGGCGCAGGAAATTTTCCGCAGAATCGTGCTTGCCGATAAGCCGGATGCTCGCGCGTATCTGGGACTAGCCAAGATTCACTGGGCCAACGGAAATTACAAATCGGCGAAGCAGGTCATCGATCATGCGTTCAATCTCGATCGCCAGGATCCGGAGATCTTTCGCCGCTGGCTTTCTACCTTGGACGATCAGGAGCAAACCACAGCCTTAAAGTCGCAATTGGCGTTGGCTTCCAATGCTGACGCCCCGCAGACAAAATCCCTGAAATTCTCGATCCAGGTGCGCGAGGACAAGCAAAAAAGGCCCTTAGGTAATTGCAAATTGGTTTCTGCAGCCAAGTCCACTGAAATGAAACTGGAGATGCTATTGAGAGGGCCAAAGCAGTTGGGAGGTTACGCGATTCCCATGAAGTTGAACGATGCGAAAGCCACTGTACAGGTAGATACCGGCGCGGGAGGAATCATCGTTAATAGCCGCGTGGCGCAGAGAGCGGGCCTGCAAAAGTTCTCGGAGCTCCGCATAGGTGGCATCGGCGATGACGGACCATCACAAGGCTACTGGGGGTATGCCAGTACAATTACCGTGGGAGAGCTGCAATTCAAGAACTGCTACGTCCAAGTTGTGGAGCACCTTCGTGTCGCCGATGAAGACGGTTTGATTGGCACAAATATTTTCGAAGACTTTCTGGTTGACCTTGATTTTCCAGATAAGAAGCTGCGATTGTCACCGTTGGAACCGCTGCCCGACACACCTCCGGACGAACTTTCGCTGCACTCCGAAATGCCCATTAAACCAAATCCTCATAATCGCATCGTTCCGGAGAAGTATGCCAACTTCGAAAGAGTATATCGGGTGGGTCGTGATCTGCTGATCCCCACTCAAGTCAATGATTCACCTGCCCAATTGTTTCTCCTAGACACGGGCGGTTGGGACAACATGATTGCGCCGGCCTTGGCTAGCGAAATATCCAAAGTCTCAGCTAGTGGCAGGAAAGTGAGCGGGCTAGGAGGTGAAGCAAGAAACGTCTATGAGACTGAAGATGTTACGTTAACGTTTGGAGGATTCCAGCAACACCGCCAAAAATTGCTGGCGTTCGACCTGAAACACATGAGCGACGACGCTGAGACCGAAATTTCGGGCATTTTGGGTTTTGCCATGCTCTGGATTCTCGACATCGAGCTGGACTATCGAGACCATCTTGTGAATTTCCACCTTGATCCGAACCCTCACCACTGACGATGACGGTGAGCCCAAGCATTTCGTTTTTTTGTGATTAGTTCTTGCTGAGTTCGTCGAGCGCTGCCAGCACTTCATCGCTGTGTTTCTTCACGTCCACTTCGGACCACACCTTGCGCACCTTGCCATTTGGATCGATCAGGAAAGTGTGCCGCGCCGATAGTTTCATCACCCCGAAATTCATGAGCGAGTCGTACTTTTCCGAAACCTCCTTTTTAGTGTCCGCAAGCAGCTTGAAATTAAGGCTCTCTTTCGCGCAAAACTCCTGGTGCGATTTTTCGTCCTGCACGCTCACGCCAAGAACGACCGCGTTCTTTGCTTCGTACTTGGCCAGATCCCGCTGAAAATTGTGGGCCTCAATCGTGCACCCCGTGGTCATGTCCTTGGGATAAAAATACAGAACCACCCATTTTCCCCGGAAATCCTGCAGGCTCACCGGCTTGCCATCCTGCGAATTCAGCGTGAACCCTGGCGCTTCGGTTCCCACGGCGGGCGTCTTATCCCCGGCACGTAGACTCATCGCCAGCGCCGTTATGCCCCCCACCACCAAGACCGCCACTCCCAGCAAGAACAGCATACGGATATTCCTCATCTTTCACCTCATCTCCCACACACGCAGACAATACCAGATTTTATCGGGCTCGCACAAACGCGTCCGATGCTGGCGATCGCGGGGAGGCTGCATATTCGGGCGGCACGATGTCGGTACGCGTCTCTATTTCTTCACCACCACTGGCTTCGCCGGAACCGTAAAGGCGGTTGCGCTCTTCGCCTCCGGGCTTCGCAGGCTCCAGTCCACCGGCGGAAAAGAGACGCGCCAGAATCTTGGACAGGATTCGGCAAACTCAACCCCCACTTCCTGGACAGCCGTACTGCGAGGATTGATATCGACCACGGTGCAATTCAACTCTTCATTGGTCGCCAGATTCTTGATCCTTAGCATATGACCGGGAAGCACCTGCTCGCGCAACTGAACCAGCGCGCCATGCGCATTCACCACCACCGTGTGAGTGCGTTCGGAAAATGTCGCGCCGTTGGCTCTTACTCCGGACACCAGGATCGGAACGGCGAGCAGTATCCGCTGGCTCCGCCGCTGATTCGCGTGTGGTCCGGGTCGAATGTTTGATGTGCCCAACCTTAATCCCTCTCTCCTGTGGTTCTTTGCATGCATGAAATGAGCCATTGAGGAGGGAAAGTGCCGCTGGATTTCGGCAAGACTCACAAATTAGAAAACACCAATGTCCATTCGAATCCCTGGTGTGCGCTGCTGCCGCCCACTTTGGCTCCCTCCCATCTGCCTGACAAATATGTGCTTGTGCGGAGCCGCTCCGTTGACAACACGGTCCTCGGGTTTGGCAATCCCGCGGGGTGAGCGATGTTGATCGAGAAACCAGAGGAGCCGGAAGAGAAATGGCAATCCGAACCGGTCCGGGAACGGTACGCACTGTTTCAAGGTGGAAATTTCATGCGGGGCTGCTCAACTTCTCTTCCCGGCGGGGGCTGCTGTGAAACTTCGTCAAAGAATGCTTCTCGTCTTTGCCGCCACCGTCTTGAGCGGCATGGTCGTTCTCTTTCTCCTGTCGCGAACTCTACTCCTTTCCAGCTTTCAGCAGCTCGAAACGGAACAAACAAAACAGAACGTGGAACACGTCATTGCCGCCCTCGATGATTCCGATCGTTCGCTAGGCACCGTCACAAGTGATTACGCCTATTGGGACCGCGTTTACGGGTTCATGGCCGATCCCGAAAAAAACGAAATCGCCACTGAATTCCAGAACGGCGGGATGCAGGACCTGAACCTCAACCTCATCGTCATCCGGGACCTTCGCGGCAAAACCGTTTTCGCTAAGGCTTATGACTTACAAGCTCGTGCGGAGACGCGCGTCCCGCGGGAATTTCTCGATTCGGTTTTCAGCCGGCGGGAGTTGAGTCCCGAAGCTATTGCGCGCATGCCACTCGATGGCCTCCTGGATTTTCCGGACGGGCCCTACCTGATTTCCGCTCGCCCCATCCTTACTTCGGAGCGTGGCGGCGAATCGCGCGGCGTTTTTCTTCTGGCGCGCCGCTTCGATGAAGGACGCATCGCACAGCTAAGCGATCTCACCCTGACTTCCATGAACTTCGTGCGCATCGGCGGCGCTCCCCTGCCGGAAGACTATCAAAGCGCGCTCCAATCCCTGCGGGATCATCCCGATGACGTCGAAGTGCGTGCTTTCCGGAAAGATCAGATCGGCGGCTACGTTCTGGTTCGTGACCTGTTCGGCGCTCCCCTATTTCTTTTACGGGTGGACACTGCCAGGCCCATTTATGCACGGGGGATTCTCAGCCAGCGCTACATGTTTGCGGCGGTATTTGGCGGCGCCGTGCTGTGCTCTATGGTGATCCTCTTCTTCCTCCAGCGGCACGTCGTGTCGCGCGTCAGCGATCTCGGCCGGGAAGTGAAGAGCATCGGCGAGCGGAAAGCCATCAGGGAACGGGTGAAGGCTCGCGGCAACGACGAACTTTCCAGCCTCGCCGAAAGCATCAACGGCATGCTCGGTGAACTGGAGCAGAGCCAGGCTCAATTTTTCTTCCTGACGGAGAACATTCACCAAGTCTTCTGGATCAGGGACGCTAAAACAGGAACTTTTTCCTACGTCAGCCGTGCCTTCGAGAATATCTGGGGCCGCTCACGGGATAGCCTCGCCATAAATCCGGAGTCTTGGCAGGATCTGCTTTACGCTGAAGACGGCAGTGTTGCCCAGCGCATGAAGCGCGATCAGGCCCAGGGCAAATCCACGGAAGCCTATTACCGCATCATCTCCGAAGACGGCACACTGCATTGGCTGTGGGAACGTACTTTTCCCTCTTTCGCGCCGGACGGCCATTTTAAGCAGATCATCGGCCTCACTGAGGACATCACCGATTTCAAACGCAACGAGGAGGCGCTTCTCAACGCCCACCAGGAGCTCGAGGACCGCGTCGCCCAGCGCACCGCGGAACTCGCCGAGCGCGGTGAACTCGTCAAACTCCTCGTCGATTCCGCTCCCGGTGCCCTCTACGGCCTCGACGCAGAAGGGCACTGCACGTTTTGCAATCCCGAATGCCTGCGCCTGTTGGGATACGCGGACCCCCAAGAACTCTTGGGCAAGAAAATTCACCAACTTATCCACCACACTCGCGCCGACGGCACTCCCAATCCGCAGTCGGAGGGTCCCACCATGGTCAGCTTTCACGACGGAAAAGAAACCCACGGGGTGGACGAATTCTTCTGGAAAAAAGACGGCACAAGTTTCCCCGTGGATTACGCTTCCCGCCAGATCCGCCGCCATGGAAAGGTGGTAGGCGCGGTGGTTTCCTTCGTCGATATCACCGATCGCAAACGCAAGGAGATGGAATTGCGCCTCGGCCAGAAACTGGAAGCTGTCGGCCGGCTCGCCGCTGGCATCGCCCACGAGATCAACACGCCCATTCAATTCATCGGCGACAATACGCGCTTCCTGCAAACCGCTTTCCGGGATCAATTGAAACTCGTCCACAAATATCAGGAATTGCTGGACGGCGCCGCACGCGGGCAGAGTGCTCCCGAGCTGCCGGAGCACCTTGCCAGCATCCGCAAGGAGCTCGACTGGGACTACCTGGAGCTTGAAATTCCACGCGCCATGAATCAGATGATCGAGGGCCTCGCCCGCGTCGCCACCATCGTCCGGGGAATGAAGGAATTCTCCCACGTGGACCGTTCCAACGAGAAATCCCCCGGCGATCTGAACCGCGCCCTCGAAAGCACCCTCATCGTGGCGCGTAATGAACTGAAATATGTCGCGGACGTGGAAACGGAATTCGGCCAACTGCCCCCCGTGATCTGCCATCTGGGGGACTTGAACCAGGTTTTCCTCAACCTCCTGGTGAATGCGGCGCAAGCCATCGAGGACGTCGTCAAAGGCACCGGAAAACTGGGGAAAATCACGGTGCGCACACGGCCGGATGGCGACTGCGTCGAGGTCACCATCGCCGATTCCGGCACGGGGATTCCCCCGGAAGCGCGTGAAAAAATCTTCGACCCATTCTTTACCACAAAGGGCGTCGGGAAGGGCACCGGACAGGGCCTCGCCCTGGCGCGTACCATCGTTGTCGAAAAGCACGGGGGCACTCTTACTTTTGAAACCGAAATGGGGAAGGGAACCACTTTCCTTGTGCGCCTTCCCCTCAACGGAAACCCGGTTCGCGAGGAGGCCATGGTTCCATGAAACGAATCCTGTTTGTCGACGATGAAGCCAGCATTCTTGACGGGCTTCGCCGCGTCCTCCGCCGCATGTCTTCCGAATGGGAAATGGCCTTCGCACCTAGCGGAGACGCCGCCCTCTTACTCCTCGAATCGTCGTCCTTCGACGTCATCGTCACGGACATGCGCATGCCCGGGATGGACGGCGCGGCATTGTTGGAAATCGTCCGCGAAAAATACCCAAGCATGTTGCGCATCATTTTGTCTGGCTACACGGAGCTACAGGCCTCCATGCGCGCAGTGCCCGTGGCCCACCAGTTTCTGCAGAAACCCTGCGACCCCGCTATGTTGCGCGCCGGCATCGCTCGCGCCACCAGTCTTGGCGAAGCCCTGAACAGCAAAATGTTGACCAGCCTTGTCGGCAGCCTCCGCGACCTGCCCTCCCTCCCGCGCGTCTTCTCCGAACTGAAGCTCGCCCTGGCCCGCCCCAGCGCCACCATCGACCAGATCGCTCAAATCGTGGAGCAGGATGTGGCCGTCAGCGCCAAACTCCTGCAACTTGTCAATTCGGCCTTTTTCGGTCTTACCCGCGACGTCACCGACGTGAAAACCGCCGTCAGTTGTCTCGGAATGACCATCCTTCACGACCTCGTGCTGACACTCGAGGTCTTTCGCTCACACACCCCCAATGAATACGTTTCCGAGGACTACCTCGAGAGGTTTCATGAGCACGCGCAGTTGACGGCGCGCATCGCCGCCGGCATCGCTCAGCAAGCAAAGTTGCCTTCTGCCGTCGTGCTGGCGGCACAAATGCATGACGTCGGCAAGCTCGTCATCGCGGAGCGGACTCCCGCTCACTTCGCTCGCGCTCTCGCCGAATCGGAGAACGAAGGCCGGCCTCTCTACGAAATCGAAGAAAAGCTAACCCACATCTCCCATGCCGAAGTGGGGGCGTACCTGTTCAGCTTGTGGGGCTTGCCCTATGCCGTTATCGAGGCCGTGGCCCACCATCACCATCCCCGGCGCGCGCCTGCGAAGGGTGTGGGCATGATTCTCGTCGTTTACACCGCAAATCTTCTCGCCCACGAAATCTCCGCATCTGAAATTGGGGTCCCACCCCCGCAGATCGATCAGGACTTTCTCCAGGAGGCCGGCGCCCTGATCCTCCTTCCGGAATGGCGCAAGATTGCCGCAGCCGCTCATTCCAGCCCGGCCCGGCTGGTTACCTAGAACACCGCCGTCCTTTACTTAGACAACAACTTGCGGGTACCGGCCTGCCGCCTCTCTGCTCCGCGTTGCTATCATGCAATGCGGGTCTTCACCCTTCCATGACTTTTACGCAGCCTCAAATCGAGAACTCCCCCGCCTGGGGCCTTCCCGCTCTCCAGCAGATTCGCGAAGCCCGCCGCCGTCATCAGGAATCCGTTGCCGGCCAGCGCTCCCGGTGGATCCGCGCCAACAAATATTTTTACGGCCGCCTCCGGCGCCTCTTGCAATTTATCGTGGAACCGGGCAAACGCGTCCTCGAATTGCGCTGTGAGACCGGCGATTTTCTTGCCTGCACCAAGCCCGCTTACGGCGTCGGCGTCGAAATCAGCGCTGCCATGGTCGCCATCGCACAAACCGAACACCCCGAATTGCGCTTCCTGAAGAGCGATCCCGAAGATCTCGACCTCCACGAGACATTCGATTACATCCTCTTCGATCACGTCTTTGACACCGTGGACATCCTTCGCTCCCTCGAACGAGTCCGCTTCCATTCCCACGCGGACACGCTGCTCATCGTCATCAACTACAACCATTTCTGGCAGCCCATTCTCGAACTGGCCACCAAGCTCCGCCTGCGCTCCCGTTTTGTCGAGCCCAACTGGGTCAGCGAAAACGACATCCGCGGATTCCTCCGCCTCGCCGGCTTCCGCCCCGTTCGCAAGCACCGTCTGCTACTTTTCCCGAAATACATTCCTCTGATAAGCGCCTTCTCCAACGATTTCGTCGCGCGGTTGCCGGGCTTGCGCCGCCTCTGCCTGATGCAGGTGATGGTTGCGCGCCCCAACGTTCCGCCTTCGCAGGAGTCGGACTTCACCGCCTCGGTTATCGTTCCGTGCCGGAACGAAGCCGGCAACATCCAGCCCGCCGTCGAGCGAATTCCGCAGATGGGCCGCCGCACCGAGATTCTTTTCTGCGACGACAAATCCACCGACGGCACCGCCGACGAAGTCCGCCGTATGCAGCGTCTCTACCCCGAGAAGGAAATTCGCTTGATCGACGGCCCTGGCATCTGCAAGGCCGAGAACGTCTGGGCCGGTTTCCGCGCTGCCCGCGGCGATGTGCTCCTGATTCTCGATGCCGATCTCACCGTCATGCCAGAGGAGCTGCCCTTCTTTTTCCGCGCTCTCGCCGAAGGCCGCGGCAGCTTCATCAACGGCAGCCGCCTCGTCTATCCCATGCAGCAACTGGCGATGAAGTTCGTCAACATCATCGGCAACAAATTCTTCAGCCAGGTTTTTTCCTTCTTGCTCGATCAGCGCGTCAAGGACACCCTATGCGGCACGAAAGTTCTCTGGCGCAAGGATTGGCTGCGGCTGGAGCCATTCCTCGGCAGTTGGGGCATCCGCGATCTTTGGGGCGATTACGAGCTTCTCTTTGGCGCCAGCAAGCTGCATCTCGAAATTATCGAAGTGCCCGTGCACTATCAGGAGCGCATTCACGGCGTAACCAAAATGACCAGGGTGTTTGCAAACGGCTGGCGCATGCTGCGCATCTGCTGGCACGCATGGCTGCGCCTCGGAGGCTAGCTCTTCTTGGCCGCCTCACTCCTTCGCCGCCTGCTTGCTCATCCGCTCACCGCTTCGCTGGATCTCGATGATCCCGCCACCACCGCGCTTCGCCGCCAGGTCATCGCTTCGAAACCTTTCCTCAAGGCCATTTATGACGAGTGGTATACCTTACTCGCTGCCTCCCTGCCTTCTGGAGACGGCGATGTTTTGGAATTGGGTTCCGGGGCCGGCTACTGCGCTCAGTTCATTCCCGGATTGATCACCTCGGACGTCTTCCCGTGTCCCGGCGTGCAAAGGGTCGTCAACGCCGGTCAGTTGCCCTTCGAAGCAGACTCGCTCCGCGGCATCGTAATGACCAACGTCCTTCATCATTTGCCCGATGTGCGCGCATTTTTCGGAGAAGCTTCCCGATGCCTGCGTCCCGGAGGAAAAATCCTGATGATCGAGCCTTGGGTAACCTCGTGGTCCCGCATCGTCTATTCTCGCTTTCATCACGAGCCGCTGCATCCGGACGCGCCGGACTGGTCTTTCCCGCCATCCGGACCGCTCTCCGGCGCCAACGTGGCTCTGCCCTGGATTATCTTTGATCGCGATCGCGCCAGCTTCGCCGCGGAATTTCCTCAACTTTTCCTGGAAGAGATCCGCCCGTTTCTCCCCTTTCGCTATCTGCTTTCCGGCGGAGTGGCGCTGCGCAGCCTGATGCCCGGTTTTACGCACCCGTTCTGGAGCGGCCTCGAACGCGCGATGCAATCGCAGATGTCCCGCATGGGAATGTTTGCCTTTATCTCTCTGCGGAAGGGCGGTCATAATTCCTGAACATGCTGACCACCAGGACAAAAGTCTCTCTCGCCGGCGCGGCTTACAAGTTCATATCCCTCGGCCGAAAATTGCTCGGGATAGGTGACTTCACCCTCGTGCAGCGCGGGGGCCTTCGATACTACCTCGACCTGAACGAAGGCATCGATTTTTCCATCTACCTTCTCGGGGCCTTCGAACCTGGCACGCAAAAGACTCTTCAGAAGCTCATCAAGCCCGGGGACGTGGTTTTCGATATCGGTGCCAACATCGGCGCGCACACCCTCGGCATCGCCAAAAGTGTTGGCAGTTCCGGAAAAGTCTATGCCTTCGAGCCTGCCGATTTCGCCTTCTCCAAACTAAAACGCAATCTGGCCCTGAATCCGGGGCTGGCAGCGCACACGTTCCCGCAACAGATTCTCCTGGCCGCAATTTCTACCGATGAGCCGGAGCCGCAAATCTACGCCAGCTGGCCGCTCGAAAGCGACGGAACTGTTCACCCGAAGCACCGCGGCAGGCTGGTCTCCGCCGAACATGCCGTCGTCGAAACTCTCGACAACTTCATCAGCCGCGAAGGCATCGACCGTCTTGATCTCATAAAGATGGACGTGGACGGGCACGAACTCCCCGTTCTTCAGGGAGCCGGCGAAACTCTCCGCCGTTTTCAGCCGACACTCGTCATGGAAATGTCCCCTTACATCCACGCGGAGTTTCATCACTCTTTCGCAGAATTCGTCGAACTCCTGAAACAAGCCGGCTATTCTCTGCGCAACGCGGACTCCGGCCAGCCCGTACCTCTGAACGCAGCTCAACTTGAGCGCCTCATCCCCGACGGCGCCAGCATCAACGTCGTCGCTCAGTCCAAGCGCGGTTCGGGCTCTTAGAGATTTCTGCGAGTATTTGTGGGAATAAGAATGGTGGGGCGGCAGACGATCTCAAATCCTGATCGCACCTTGCCCATACTCTTCGATCTAAAGGCGGTAGACCCGATCAAAGCGCCGAACTGCAGGCATTCAAGCCGTTTCAAAATCCGTCGTTCCAAACCTCTCCGGCCGCTCGAACAAACTCAAGCAGCCCGGAGCGGTCTAAGAACTCTCGCTCTGGTCCGCCGTCTCGATCGGCGCACCCATCGGCTCGATCCCGGCTTCTTTTTCGGCGCGCTTTGCCAGCTTCTTCTGCGCGCGTCGCTCCGCCTTTTCTCTTGCTTTTTCCAGCCGCTTCATTTCCTTCTGACGCTTTTGAAATGTAATCGTCATCGAATCTCCTTGAAATTGCACCGCGCTTCGGCAGTCCTGAGACCGGTGTTCTTCCGCTTACCAGCGTGGTTCGCGCGGCTGCCTCGCCGCTTCGCGATAATCTTCGTTCGAGAATCTCTCCCGGCTTCCTCCACCGCTCCGGCCTCCGCCACCGCTATTGCTCCTCGGCCTTGGTGCGGCGTCTTTCGGGCGTGCTTCGTTCACCTTCAAGTTACGCCCGCCAATCGATTTTCCGTCGAGGCCTGCAATTGCCTTCGCAGCTTCTTCGTCATTGGGCATTTCCACGAATGCAAATCCGCGGGCTCGCCCGGTCTCGCGGTCCTTCACAAGGTTCACTCGAGTCACTTGTCCGAACGGCTTGAACAAGTCGCTTAACTCGCTTTCTGTGGTTTGAAAACTCATGTTGCCTACAAACAGACTCTTCATGCTTCTTCTCCTTAATTTGTCGTGCCTCCGAAGACGCCTGAAATCCACCTTCGGTCCTGCGGTAACCTGAATCTCAATACGAGCTCCGGACAAAGATCTGAAATCTGCCCGAACGCGATGGGTGCCGCAGCTTTCGCAGCGCCTTGGCCTCGATCTGCCGGATGCGCTCCCTCGTGACCGCGAACACCTGGCCCACTTCCTCGAGCGTGCGCTGGCTTCCGTCATCCAGCCCAAACCGCATCCGGATAATCCGTTCCTCGCGCGGCGTCAGCGTTCTCAGTACCGAGGCAATTTGGTCCTTCAAATTTAGATCGATCGCGGCGTCGGAAGGAGACAAAACCCCTTTGTCCTCGATAAAGTCCCCCAGGTGCGACTCTCCCGCTTCCCCGATCGGGGTCTCAAACGACATCGGCAACTGCGCAATCTTCTTGGTTTTGCGCACGGAGTCCACCGGGATGTCCATCCGTTTCGCGATTTCCTCGGCAGTCGGCTCGCGACCCAGCTCCTGCACCAGTTGCTGGCTCGTGCGAGACTGTTTGTTAATCGTCTCGATCATATGCACCGGAACGCGGATGGTCCGTGCCTGGTCCGCAATTGCCCGTGTGATTGCCTGGCGAATCCACCAGGTGGCATACGTGGAGAACTTATACCCCCGGCGCCATTCAAACTTGTCGGTCCCTCTCATCAGCCCGATATTGCCTTCCTGGATCAAATCCAGGAACTGCAAACCGCGATTGGTGTACTTCTTCGCGATGGACACCACCAGGCGCAGGTTCGCCTCCGTCAGCTCTTTCTTAGCCTGTTCCGCTTCTGTTTCGCCGCGATGGATCAGCATCAGCGCGCGCTTCAGGCTGCCCGCCCCGACCTCACTGAATTCCCCGATCTCTTTCGCTCTGGCGCGGCACGCGCGGAGTTCTCTGCGCGCGTCGATCGCCGCCTCTCCGTGCGACGCATTGGCGCGCCTCTCCAGCCGCGCCGCTTCCCGCTCCAGCGATTGCAGGCGCTCGACCGTGTGCCGCAGCAGTTCAATCAGGCGCTTTCTCTCGCGCTCCCGGAAATCGATCGAGCGAGCCAGAAGCGACAACGCAATCCGTGTGCGCGCAAGCCGGCGCCGCGCTCGAACATGCGCGCGCTTGTCGGACATCAGCGTATTTCCCAGCTTCACCGCTTGCTTCCGCGCCACTTGATGCAGCTTCTCGATCTTGTCGATCGTCTGCAGATTCTGCCGCGTCATTCCCTCCAGTCTTTCCTCCGTCAGATCTTCCTCGTCGTAGCGGACAATATCCTTGATCGACCTCGTCCCCCTACGCACTTCCGTTCCTACGGCGATCAATTCCTTCAACACCAGTGGCGACCGGGAAACCGCCTTCATCACCCGCAGGTTTCCCCGCTCCAGCCGTTTGGCAATCACCACTTCGCTCTCTCGCGTGAGCAGCGGCACGATGCCCATCTCCCGCAGGTACACCCGCACTGGATCGCTGTTTTTCTCTGCAGGGGACGTGGATAGGTTGGGTTCGGCCTCTTCGCTGTGCGCGGCCTCAAAGGGAACCGCGGCTTCGGCCGACTCCGCGACTTCGACGCTTGTCCGCGACGCCTTGGCCTCGAGAGCATCCTCGTAGATCTCGATGCCTTCGCTTTCAAACGTGGAAAAAACGCCGTCAATATCTTCCGGCGTGTGTTCCTCGAGCGCAAGAAACTCGTTCACCTGGTCCTGAAGCAGGTAGCCTTGCTCCTTGCCCAGTTTCACCAGCGTGCGTACTTGATCGAGTTTTTCCTGAATGTCCTGCGACAATGGTCTCTCCCTTTACCCACTGCCTGTATCGGCCGGGCCTTACCCATGACCATAGCGTCGCCCGGCGGGACGCTTGGACGTTGCATGGCAGACGGCGAAGGCGATGCGAAGATTGCAGCGTGTGCGACGTTACGCTGCTCTTTGTGGAAAGGACTCCGGTTGTCCCGATTCCTCGTGTACCGCAGAATTCACGATTCCAGAATCTGATCTCTTCCAGTATACACTACTTGCCTCATCCTTCGGCGTCGTTCGCCGAAGTCTTTACGACAAAATGCGCGGTCGCACGTCGACTTCTGGGGCTTTCTTATCGATTTTCGACGCGGTCGGCAGTTGGGGAGATTGTTCCCTTACCCGCCGCCGCATGGCCGAACGCCAGATTTACATCTGTACTTGCAGGATTTCGCCCGGAAGTGCAATTATCGTCGGCCTCTGGGCGGACTGCTTTCGCGGAGCGGCCTCTGGCATGTGCTCCCGCTTTTCGAGGGACTTGCCGTCCGCGGAGACCCTCTCAATCCGGATGCCAAGGGTGCGCTCCAGTTGAAACAGCTCCGAGCGCTGCTCGCGCAGAAACAGCGTGGATGCAACTCCATGTTTGCCTGCACGCCCGGTGCGGCCAACCCGGTGGATGAAGTTCTCCGCCACTTCCGGCATGTCGTAGTTGATGACGTGGGCGATTTCCTGAACGTGGATTCCCCGCGCGGCCAGGTCCGTCGCAACCAGCACACGGATGCGTCCTTGTTGGAAACCCGTTAGGGCCGCCGTGCGTTGCGATTGCGAGCGATCGCCGTGAATCGTCGCCGCGGCGATGCCGTCGCGATTTAGCCCTTTGGCAATCCGTTCCGTGCCGCGCTTGGTGCGGGAAAACACCAGGCAGCGCCCGCTTTCCTTACTCAGAAGGTGCCGGAGCAGTTCCAGTTTGTCGTCGACCGCACCTCAAAGGCCTGGAGCCGTACGTTTTCCGACGGCTTCAGGGTGGAACCGAAGTGAGAGTCGCACCGGATTTTTTGTGTAATCCTTCACAAGGCGGACCATGTCTCCTTCCATCGTCGCGGAGAAGCACATCGTTTGGCGCTCTTTGGGCAGCACCGCCGCGATTCTGCGAATCGCCGGAAGGAATCCCATGTCCAGCATACGGTCCGCTTCGTCCAGAACCAGCACTTGCAGGCTGCGAAACTGAACTAGCTTCCGGTCGAGATAGTCCTGAAGCCGCCCGGGAGTCGCAACGATAACGCTGGCGCCATTCCGGATGGCTCGCAGCTGTTGGGCTTCGGCAAGTCCACCGACGACCAGGGCCGCGCGTGCCAGTTGCGTGCCGCGCAGTGCGTTGTATTGCTCCACCACCTGCATCGCAAGTTCGCGCGTGGGCACTAGCATGAGGGCGGCGATCCCCGGTTTGTTCTGCTTAAGGAGTCTTTCGATCACGGGGATCAGGAACGCCAGGGTCTTGCCGGTACCGGTTTGCGCCGTCGCCAGCACGTCCTTGCCTTCGAGCGCTGGCGGTATCGCCGCGGCTTGAACCGGCGTGGGTACGGTGAAGCGCGCGGACAGCAGTCGCTCCTTCAAATACTGAGAAATCGGAAGTTCTGAAAAATTTTGCATTTTGCTTTCTTACTGGCGGATACGGGTGCAGGACTCGCCCTGAAAATACAGGCAGGCAGGGCGATCGGCATGGCCAGTCTTGTTTTGAATTACGCTGAAAACGTACGGAGGAAACGGAGGGCGGGTATTCTCAGATCAGAGTAGAAACCAGAGGAACCGCACAACACAGCCGCGGTATTAAGCGCAAACACAGCTATACCACATCTCGGAGGAATGCGCTCCCATAAACCGACAAAGGATCGAACCCGCGATCTCAAGTAAACAGCCGATGCGTCTCCCACGTCGGCCTCGGCGCTGTCCCGGCTCGCCTATCCCTTCTGGCTCGCGATGCCGTTTCGGTTTTTCGCCCATCGCCGCACCGCGTTTTTTCGAGATCCCACCTCGATCAGTCTTCCCCGTCGTCTCCTGCGTCCCGGCGCTTATGCATCATGGCGGCGGAAAACCCCACAAAATGGAGCGGATCCCTCAAGCTCTGCAACTCGCGGTAGTAGTACAACGGGCTCGGTCGCCGCTGCCTGAATCTCAGGTTCTTCAGGAATTCGATCTCCTCTCCCGTGGCGTCGCCACTCATCCCCGACTGTGCGCAGGAATTCCTTGAAGCCCGGCTCCTCTTCGGAGGAAAAGGCGCTTCCGTTTCCATATACTGAAATTTCATCGTCTGTGTGGAAGCCAGCCGCTTGCTCAACACGATTTCCAGCGAAAACGTCTTCAAATCGATGTCCCAGGCATCGATCACCGGATCCAGAAAAGCCGTGCAGTGATCGAGGGACACATTGAAGACATCCGTATCCAGGAACTCCAGGATCATCGCGCGCATCTCTTCATAGGACTTGCGGTCGCCGCTTTGCCGCGCTTCGCAGCCAACTCTCGTTGTTCAATGCTCCGCGCGCACGGTCCCCTTGGTCACATCGAGCAGCTTCTGCGTCACCAGTCTCTCCAGCTCCCCAAACGCCTGCTTCTCAAAAATATCCCGCACCTGCCCCCGCCGTTCGCTTCGGCATTTCCGGATGATTAACTCTCGAACCTCCTTGAACAAAGGCGCCGGCGGATCGGCCAGTTCCTTCTTCAGTAGCTCTCTGCGTTGCGCCCTCACCATCGCCGAAAGCTGGCCCTTCGGCAGCTTCAGGAACGCGTTCATCTTTTCGTACAGGTCGGTGCGCTCGACTGCCGGTGGCGCCTTCTTTCGCGTCAGCAATTGCGAGATATAGGATTCCGTGACCTCCGCGGCGGCCGCCAGGTCCCGTTGCTCCAACCCCAGCTCTTTCATCCTCTGTTGAATTACAAAACAGACGTCCACAGGGACTCCTTCCGTTTAACACCTCTAGTAAATTGTATCTTATAGATTTGATGAGTACTTGACAAGAACAGTAAAGTAGCGCACTCTTGCTGTGTGATCCAAGGCTGCCTTCAGGTCTAGAGGCCCCGGGGGTTCCTGAACTTCTCCCTTGCTCATGCACCCAAGGAGAGCTTTATGTTCGTTCGCAAAGTTTCCGTGCGGTTAAAGACAGACGGCGCTGCGGAGTTCATCCGCAAGATGGAAGCCGAAATTATACCCCTCCTCCGCAAGCAGCAGGGATTCCTGGACGAACTCACCCTCATCTCCCAAAGTGGCAAGGAAGTTTACGCCTACAGTTTCTGGGAAAACAGTGACGACGCTGAACACTACGAGCAATCCGCTTTTCCACGGGTAACCAGCATCCTCAACAGCCTGATTGATGGCCCGCTGCGCATCCACACCTACATGGTCGCAAACTCCACTTTCCACAAGATGGCCGCTGCGGTCGCCTCCTGAAGCAGCTCTTTCGTAGCGGTCGAGGCCTTTCCTGGCTAAGGCCCGTCAAGTCTTCGAAAAGGGTAGGCGCCGAGCCCTTCCTTCTTCCCTCTTTGTCTCTCGGCAGAGGAGAAACTATGCAGGTTCTCATTTGGATTTTCGTTGGCCTGGCCGCTGGTTGGCTTGCCGGTAGAACTCTGGAAGGCGATGGTTACGGCACGGGCATGGATCTCGCCATGGGCGTGGCGGGCGGCGTCGCTGGTGGCTCCCTGATTCGCGCGTCCGGCGCTACCGGCAGCGGCGGAACCGTTGTGGCCGCGTTTGTGGCTGTATGTTGCGCGGCCATTTTGACGATTGTGGTTGGCTTGGTGAACGGCAAAACGGTTTATGCAAGGAATTTCTAATGCATTGCGGAGTAAGAAAACCGATTTGAGTGCGGCTGGTCTTCACTCCCAACTGCAAGAAATCGGTTTCATTCTCATTCGAGAGGGTGCCCTCTTGCCTCCAAATCTCGTGATCGAACGCGAGGCCTTTTTGCCCGGCTGGCACCTGGTCAAGAACCTCGATGGGTACACTCTCAATCGCAAAATAAAGGAAGCCAACTGGAATTTTGTCCGCCTCGCCGGCGCCTACAATGCGAGGGTTATCGGCCGCGCCTACCCCGGCGTCCTGCGGAACGCCGTGAAAAGAATTCTGACCGAACTGCGCGGCAGCAAGTTTAATTCTCTGGAAATCACCGTTGTCGGACTGAAGCGTTTTATTGGCCTTGCCTTTCTCAGCATTTCGGCAAATCGCCGGCGCATCCAGGGCGGTCTCAAGGTTTCGCCATGAACGGTTCCTGTCCTCGGGTTTTCCACGGGTCGCGGGTCCTTCCACGGTGTAAGGAAAGAAACAACCAGCTCTTGCCTCTCTTCCATCGGGATGCGGGAGCCGGAAAAAGGTAAAGGTAAAAGAAAAAGGCAATGACTAAACTCTATGTCGGTAATCTCTCGTTTGGCATGACAGATGATGCTCTGCAGCAGCTCTTCATCGGAAAGGGATATCAAGTCGCTTCGGCGCGCGTCATCACAGACCGCGAAACCGGCCGCTCGCGCGGTTTTGGCTTCGTGGAACTCGGGCCCGGCGACGACGCCACGAAGGCCATCGGCGAACTGAACGGCCTCGACGTGGATGGCCGCCAGTTGCAGGTCAATGAAGCCCGTCCCCAGGAAGCTCGCGGCGGCGGTGGCGGCGACCGCGGTGGTGGTCGCGGCGGCTACGGCGGCGGCCGTGGCGGTGGCGGCGGAAACAGGCGCTACTAACTGCGCCCGCAATTTCCGCGTGAAGTCTTGCCTCGAATCTGCTTTGTATCCGTTCGCGCGCCTCGATTTGACGGCGACTGGACCGGTAATACTGCGTCTCGTTCTTAAGGAGGAACTTGTGGCAATTCTCTCGGCGGGTCTTTACATCAAGCATTTTCAGTACGGTTGCGGGGTCATCACCGAATCTGGCCAGGACCGCACAACCATCGATTTCGACGCTCACGGCATCAAGAAATTTGTCACCAGCCTCATGGTCGTCGAGCCTGCCGAGGGCACTCCTCCCAAGCGCCGCCGTGCCAGGCGCGTCAAGCCCGTGAAGGCAGCGCCTGCGCTCGCCGCTCGCGTCTTCATTCCGGGAGCCAAATGACCGGCCCTCTCATCGTTCAGTATCTCGGTTTCCTGGCGAAGCCTCTCTCCCGCGAATACACCTTTCATGTGCGCGGCGCCGGCGAAGACCGGGATTTCATCCTAAACATCGCCAACGAAGCTTTTGTCTCTCATCACGCCAGCTATCAGGATGCCCCCGGGATCTGTGCTCAGCGGCTCAATGCGGAACTCGCCGCCCATGAGAACCATCCCGTCGAATCCGAGTTCGTCATCACCACCGCGGAACTAGACTCCTACCGCGTCGCCCGTGCCCCCAAGTCCTCTCGCAACTCCTACGGCCGTCAGCCACAACAGGATTCCTAGCTCACCACCGAGAAGCAGCCCGTATGCACATCACGTGTCCCAATTGCCAAAGTCCTCTGATCCACCGCTCCAGGAAAAAGGGAATCCTCGAATCGGTCCTCCTGGCGGCAATTTTCCGCCGCCCCTTTCGCTGCGAGAAATGCGACACCCGTTTCCTTCGCTGGTCCTTTCGGGAAAAACCGGGCCCAGCACGGCCATTCCAGACAAGCTGATCCTGCTTTGCGTAAGATTGGTGGAGGCGGTCGGAGTCGGAATCTTCAGGCGGATCGAAGACACGTAAGTTGCTGATTGCTTGAGGGGCCAAAAACTCAAAAAAAGGCAAAATTGCGGTCAATCGGAAAGTATCTGGAACCCGGGATTTTCATCTTTTCCTCCCTCGTGAAAAAAGTGGGACGGCGCGCCCCGCAGGGATTCGAGCTCCCGACCCTCTTCTTCAAAGGGCAGACACCTAATCAGGCTATCTCTACTATCCCTTCGTACATCCGGGTGGAATTTTCGCGCTCGACAGCTTACACCATTTTGCCACTGCAGTGAATCGCGGAGTGACGTTGCGCTTCTTTTTCGTCGAGACACTCAAGCGGCCGTCTGTCTGAGAGGAGAAACTGTCACGGAGTTGCCGCAGCAAGTCCAGGGCGTCCCATCTAGCGTGCGAATCAAGAATCTTCCCGTTTGCGATGTAGTGAATCGTGATTCCCTCCACGAATATCTTGCTGCCCGTGGCAGGGATATCCAGGAACTCGCCCTGGTGAGTGCCGCAAATAGTCCAGGAGACACCGACTTTCCCCTTTTCGGTGATCATGTCTTCAATCGCGAAACGCAGGTCGGGAAAGCTTCTCGTGAACTCGACCACCCGCCGTTTGTACGACTCTGGACCTATCTGCGAACCAGATACGATGGGGTCGTTGAGTGCATGGCTCGGTGAGATCAACTCGTCAACAACTTCAAGCCTACGTTTATTCCAAACTTCTTCGTAGAGGCGGCGAACGATGGCCTTGTTATCGAGGAGCGTTGCGGATTCTCCTCCGCCGGACACGGTCGCACGACCAGGAACGTCCCTGTCGGCTACACGCCGAGCAAACCCGCAAAACATGCGTTGAGTAATCATCGGAAACTCCTCAGTCTATCTATCTGCGCGCTTGGTCGTAAATCTGCTCCTGTGCCCCCCTTGCCTAAGACGATTGACGATCGGCAGTACGCGCATTGGTTCGCACAGCAAAGAACTATTTTTCATACCACTCCCTAGATGCAAAGAGGCGACCCGCAGGCCGCCTCCATGCCTAGATTAATGATCTAGTTGCTTCCCGAAGAACTTCCCGAGGCTGAAGTGCCGCTGTGTGATCTCGCTGCGGCTTCCAGAATTTCCGCACGGGACACTGGAATGGTGAATACGTAGTAAGCCGTTTCGATCTTGCTGAGGAAGTGCTCGTCCCCAACTTGTTCGAAACTGACTTTGGCTATATCGCCATGATTGGTCTTGATCTCAGTCGGAAGGACGAGTACACCTGTACGATTCTCGAAGCTGCTGAGGATTAGGACTTTTTGGTCGGAATCGCTTGCACGAACCAGGCTATATGTCCCCGCAGGAAGTGTCTTGCCAGAGACGGTAAACTCGTAGGGTATCTTGACCACGATGTGGTCGGCAACCTGGCCTGAGGCGGCCATGCCCGAACCGGCGACGCCGATTAGGGCAATTAGAATACGAAAGTACTGCTTTATCATTTTTTCTCCTTTGTACGTTTAGAGCGTCCATTGTAGATAACCACCGCTTCGAAGCTTTTATTCCTCGAGAGTGGCATCTAGAATAATCAATCTCAAAACGTGTACAGATGATGAGACGCGTTGCTCGCGATGAAGTAACAGAATCGAACGTAAAGAATGTGTCTCGTGTTCGTCATTTAATCTGGCAATTCAAGTTACACCAGAGCAGAACCTTTGCGACGATCCAGTCCCGACTGTACTCGTTCCATTCCTGGGATTGAGGAATCCCGGCATTCAAAGGTGAAACAAGGCCACTTCATTCAGAGAAGTACAGAACCGGGTATTCTGCCCGCCGCATGGCATGGCATGGGCTGGAAACAAACAGCACTACTCAGTGAAAAGCCTCTGAAGCTGCTCGAGGGCCGAAGGCGCGGCGTCGGATATGGCGCAGAATTCCATCCCTCCCTTTCGCCAATGCGATCCATTGATAGCCCTGTTGTGAGCCGGAACGCGGAGCAGCGTCCTTCTCGTCCGTGGGCCAGAGGAAAACGTTCACGAAATGCTTGCGGCGGGCATAAACGAGAGCAGCGACGGAGCGGCCGTGAACGACGTCAATGCGGCCGCCCTGCAGTGGAAATCCCTGATCGGCAAAATCCTGGACCGGTGGAGAGAAATCCAGTTTACCGTCGAACCAGGGTTTTACCGTGTGTTGATCGGTAGAGACAACATCGGTGAGATGCCCGGGTTGCAGCGATCTCAAATGGGCATCGACAATCTCCGCGGCAAGCACTGTTTCATAGTTGCCGCCACGCTGAACCGGGATGATTCGCCAGCCGGTATAGGCAACCAGAAGAATTGCCGCGGCGACTGCGAGCCATCGCCAAGGCGTGCGAGCCGGGAAGATAACGACAGGGCGCGCAGAACCGAAACGGGCGAGAACTTTCTTGCGCAATGGGGCAGGCGCTTTCTCATAGAGTTGCGCAATGTTCATGGACGAGCGCAAAGACTCCAGAGACTCGAGTGCGTTGAGACAATCGAAACACTGTTCGAGGTGGCGTTCGAATTCGGCGGCACCGAGCGGCATCCAGTTCGCTATCGAAGTAGCCATGAAGAACGGTGGCGGCGCGGTCACAGCTCATGGATGGCCTCCTTATGGGTAGGGTCAGCAAGCGCTAGCTGAAGCTGCCGGCGGGCACGGGAAACCCTGGACATGACTGTACCTATGGGAATGGAAGTAATGGTGGCAATCTCCTTGTAAGAACACCCTTCCAGCTCGCGAAGCACGATCACCTCCCGATAGCGTGGCGGCAAAGACTCGAGAGCGTGGGTAAGGCGCTCGCGACTATCCGCCGCGATAGCAAGCGATTCGGGAGTTGGGCTTGAGGGCCCGTGCAATTCTTCATCGAACTCGGTCATGTCTTTCACGCGACGATTCTTCTCCAGCCAGGTGAAACAGGTGTTCCGCACGATCTGCAACAGCCAGGCGCGCACATCTCCGCCATGAAAACCATTGAAGAAACGATACGCGCGGAGCATCGCTTCTTGCGCGGCGTCCTCGGCATCGGCGCCGCTGCGCAAGAGCCAGCGGGCGAGATTAAAAGCGGCATCGAGATGCGGTAGGACGAGCATCTCGAAGCGCACCTGATCCTGCGAGTCCAGCACGTCCGAACCTTTCCCCTGGACAGGATTGCTCACTAATAGGAACCGCCTCAGAGGTGGTTTTATTCCCGTTCGTTTCCTCTTTGTTTGACGAGTGAGAAAAAAGGCCTCAGCGCTATCTGGGACTAAGGCCTACTGGGAATAAAAAGCGATGGACCTGCGGTCTACACAGATGGAACACGTCCGAGAGCGGCGCTGGTACCGATCGATTCTCGGTCCCGCGCCGCTCGTTCCCGGAGAATAGACCTGGGCGAAAACAAGGATGAGCAAGCAACAAAATAAGGTCGAGGAGGAACTATGGCTGGGAAGATAAAAGACGAACTTCTGCACGATCACAACAAGGATGGAGTAGACCGGCGGGGATTTTTGAAATGCATGGCGTGGGCGGGAACTGGAGCGCTCTGCGTCATGCAGGGCGGCGTGCTGAAGTCTTACAGCCTGAGCCAGATGTCGCAGATGGGAAGCAAGGCAGCGGCAGCGGGTGAGCTGAGCTTCGTGCAGATCAGCGACAGCCACATGGGATTCAACAAACCAGCCAATCCGGATGTCGCGGGGACACTGAAAGCGGCGGTGGACAAAATCAATGGCTTGGGCGACGCCGCCCGAATTCATGCTGCATACCGGCGACATCAGCCACCTCTCGAAACCGGAAGAGTTCGATACCGTCGATCAGATCCTGAAGGGCGCGACACCTCAAAGATGTGTTCTATGTGCCGGGCGAGCACGACATGCTGAACGATGACGGCAAGCAGTTCCTGGAGCGCTACGGAAAAGGTAGTAAGGGCGCCGGGTGGTACAGCTTCGACAAGAAGGGCGTGCATTTCATCGGGCTGGTGAACGTGCTGAATTTGAAGGCGGGAGGACTGGGCACGCTAGGCCACGAGCAACTCGAGTGGATGGAAGACGACGTCAAGCATCTGAAATCGAGCACGCCCATCGTGGTGTTCGCGCACATTCCATTGTGGTCGGTGTATCCGGAATGGGGCTGGGGCACGGAAGACAGCGCGCAGGCATTGGCTTACCTAAAGAAGTTCGGCTCAGTGACCGTGCTGAACGGGCACATTCACCAGACGATGCAAAAGGTGGAAGGAAACGTGACGTTTCATACGGCGGCGTCGACGTCATTTCCGCAACCTCAGCCTGGCAAGGCCGATTCACCGGGACCCATGAAGGTGCCGGCAGAGCAGTTGAGGAGCCTGTTGGGAATTACAGATGTGAATTACGTCCGGGGCCAGCAGGCGCTGGCGGTAGTGGACTCAACGCTGGGATAGGCGAGAAAAGATCCGATCTAGGCAAGAAAATCAATTCTGACGAAATCTAGAGAGGAAACAACGATGAAGAGGAGAAATGTGTGCATTGCAGGTATGGCGACGGCGGTGATGGTCGCGATTGGTGCTGCTGGTGGCAGGATCACCAGACGTCACGGCGAATACTCAGCAGGCGGCGCCGGCAGCCACGGAGGTGAAGATCGATAATTTCAGCTTCGGGCCGGGGACGATTACGGTTGCTGTGGGAACGACCGTTACGTGGACCAACCGCGACGATATCCCCCATACGGTTGTCAGCACGGATGATCCAAAGGTGTTCAAGTCCAAGGTGCTGGATACGGATGAAAAGTTCTCCTACACGTTCGACAAAGCCGGGAACCTTTCCGTACTTCTGCTCGATTCACCCGAAGATGACCGGCAAGGTTGTGGTGCAGTGAGGGAGCGATGAGCGTAAATCCCTTCGACATCAAAACTGTGCTTCTAGCCAAGCACGCACAGCATGTGGTGCTGATTCACTTCCCGATTGCACTGTTTAGCGCGGCCGTGGCGTTCGACTATCTCGCGCAGTGGACGAAGAGCCGGACGCTGGCTGCGGCGGCGTATTTCAATCTTCTGCTTGCTGCAGTCTCCGCTGTGCCGGTCGTGGCTACAGGCCTTGCAGCGTGGCAGTGGGCCCTCGAGGGGCAAAAGCTAAAAGGGATTCTGCTAATGCACCTAGTTCTGGGTTGCCTATCGAGTGTGCTGATCTGGTTTGTGTTTTGGATCCACTTTCGTGTGCGACGCCATCCAGAGGCATCGCTTGCCAAACTACCGCCTGCCGATCGAAGCGGTCGCGGTGTTGCTTGTGGGGTTGACGGGGCATCTCGGCGGGTTTCTCAGTGGCGTAAACGGACCCGGCTAGACGAGCCTGCAGCGATGTTCTGAAATGAGGCTTCTTAGGAACCGTGGCTCCTCCCTACGCCAACCTGATCCTGCTTCTCGAGATCGCCATGGGAGTGGGGCTGCTCATCGGCGCTCTCCTCGCGCGCCGGCGGCAATTCCGGCGGCATGCCTGGTGCCAGTCGGTGATCGTGCTCCTCAACCTTGGCGTGATCGTGCTCGTGATGATTCCCTCGTTTCGAGACCACGTAGGTCCGAAGATACCGCTCAAGCTTGGCAAGCCTTACTACGCACTGGCGACAACACACGCGGCGCTCGGAACGATGACCGAAATCGCGGGATTGTACATTCTGCTGGCCGCTGGCACGAGCGTTTTGCCGGAGACATTCCGCATCACCAAGTACAAGCTCTGGATGCGATCGGTGCTAGTGCTCTGGTGGGTCGTGCTCTTGTTGGGATTGGCAACCTACGCCCGCTGGTACGTCCCGCATTTGGTTCGGAAATGAAATCGAGGGGGCTTGAGATTAGGACGCTTTCCGTTGCGGGACGATGGGCGGAATAAAGCTTTGGGAAATTGGCTTACGTCGATGGCAGGGTGCCCCGATGTCGAAAAGGGCTCAATAGCGTTCCAGGGAAGGAAGAATCATACGAGGACGGGTCTCCGGCAAGACTCTTCAGAATGCGGCCGTGATCGCTTCCAGGCAATCCGCCCTAAGAAGAACATCAGCGGATAGAAGCGAAGCATATCGGGGATTTGTGCTGCTCATCGCACGCTAACTTGGTTGCAGTAGCCGCGCCCGCGTTCACATTCTCAAGGAGGAATAAATTGAATAGCGAATTGCGAATTGTTTGCTTGTTTTTGCTTGTAGGGTTTGCCGTCACTGTAGGCTTCGCCCGTCTGGGGAATGTCTCGCAAGCGGACCGGGATGTGCAGGTCATCGAAGTCACAGCCAAAAAGTATGAATACACTCCATCGCCCATTCGCGTCAGGAAGGGGACCCAGGTTCAATTAGAGATTACGTCTCTCGATAAGACGCACGGCTTCAAGATCAATCTGTATCCCGACGGATCGGACGGGAAAGGTGACCCGGGCCTAATCTTCAGTTCTAAGGAAGACTGCTTCAAGATCGAGACGGGAACTCCTACGGTGGTGCAATTTGTGGCGCGCACACCGGGAACCTACTCATTCCATTGCTGCAACCGTTGCGGAATCGGCCACGGCGGGATGAAGGGCCAGCTCGTAGTCGAACCGTAATTTCGATGGATGCTTCGTAGCTGTCTTATTTGTGAAGCAACACGTGGGGAAGTGAGAGATTTTCCTTTGTCAGGACGAAACGCCGGAATAAAGCTTTGGGGAATTTGGTCTACATAGATGAAGCGCAAGGCATCGAATAGGAACCAATTCGGGTTCCAGCGAAGGGGAAATCCATGGCCGAATATCAAATGACTTTAGTGGATCGGCAAAGAATCGCCAGAGATACGATGGCTTTCTGGTTTGACACAAATGGTGACAGCTTCGAATTCCGAGCTGGACAGCATGCCGACTTTGTCTTCACGCGTCCGTGCACGGGAAGTGAAAGCGACCATTCCCGGACCTTTTCGTTTGCAAACTCTCCTCGTGATAACAGGCCGGTCATGATCGCCATGCGCATGCGTAAGACTTCCTTTAAGAGCGCGTTGAAAGCCGCCGACCGTGGCACGAAATTCAACGTGAGCCGTCCCAGGGGATCGTTCACGCTGCATAGAGATATCAATAAACCTGCGGTGTTTCTCGCGGGCGGCATCGGGATTACGCCGATTCGCAGCATCCTGCAGTGGGCCACCCAGGAACATCTGCCGCACAAACTGTATTTGTTCTATTCAAATCGGGAAGCGGACGACGCGGCGTTCATCGAAGAATTTGAAACCATGACCGCGCAAAATCCAAATTTCACCTTCATTCCAACGATCACTGGAAATAGAACCCTTGCTTGGCCCTATGAAAAGGGACACATCAATCGTGAGATGCTCACGCGTTATCTACTCGGGCTCACTGGATCTGTCTATTACATCGCGGGCCCGTCGGGCATGGTCACTGCGATGACCAACCTGCTCAATGCCTCGGGCGTCAGCGCTGACGATGTGAAGACTGAGGAATTTGGAGACTACTAGCTGCATCAAGATCCTGCGCAGAACGATCCAGGAACGGGCATTAATCGTTCAGATTCGGCCTAATGACACTCGGCACCATGGAAATCTTGTGAAAAGTAGATTGGTTGCAACTCGGGTCTTCTCTCGTTCCGTTCATTTCTCTTCTGCTCTTTGGCATCGCCATCTCGTATTTCCCCGCGCTCGCGGTCGCCCAATCCATCGTCCCCGACGACGTGAAGCATGACACACCGGGCCAGGTCATCAAGCAGGGCCAATCCTTCCATATCGATGTGGAACTGGCGCTTGTCAACGTTACCGTCACCGACCCGTATAACCGCCTCGTTACAGGCCTTGAGCCCGGTAACTTCCGCATCTTCGAAAACAACGTCGAGCAGGAGATCCAGTATTTCTCTTCCGAAGACGTCCCCGTTTCCATCGGCGTCATCTTCGATCTCAGCGGCAGCATGGCCAACAAAGTCGGTAAGGCCAAGGAAGCCGCCTTGCAGTTTTTCAAGACTGCCAATCCGCAAGACGAATTCTTTCTCGTCAGTTTCAACGAACGCGCAGAGCTCATGAGCACCTTCACCAACAGTGTGGAAGATCTGCAGAACCACCTACTGACTTCATCTGCGAAAGGCAGCACTGCGCTCCTCGATGCGATCTATCTGGGTCTCAGCGAGATGAGGACGGCTCGAAACGCCAAGCGGGCTTTGCTGATCATATCCGACGGGGGAGACAACCATAGTCGGTACCGAGAGAACGATATCAAGCGATTGGTGCGAGAGGCAGATACCCAGCTGTACGCTGTTGGAGTGTTTGACCCGTTGGAGTACCGCAGCCGAACGCCAGAGGAACTCAATGGGCCCTCTCTGCTCTCGGAAGTGACCGAACTCACCGGTGGCCGCGCTTTCGACGTGGAGAATGTGAACGAGCTGCCGGACATCGCCACAAAAATTGGCGCGGAGTTGCGCAACCAATACATCCTGGGATACCGCCCGAGCAATAAATCACATGACGCAAGGTGGCGCAAGATCAAGATCAAGCTGCGCGCGCCCAAGGGACTTCCGCCTCTCAGCGTCTACGCAAAAACTGGCTACTACGCGCCAAGCCTCTAAATTGTCCAAGCTGCAAGTGCTTGGAAGCTAGTCGATGCCAGATTCTGGATCGAGCGACCTTCGCGATCTTTCATGCGAACTTGCGAAAGAATCGCCCCGGCGGCGAAAGAGCAGGGCCCCATTAACGCGGCTATTCTTTTTTGCCTCTTATCATCGAATTCTCTGGTCCAAGGAGGGAGGCCGACACGGCGCACAAGGTCTTTAAAGCGCGGATCTGAGCGGAGCGGATCGAAACCCGGCCGCAGCAGGACGCTCGGGTTAAAGCGCTCTTCGAAGGCTTTTTCGAGCCAATTCATGGCTTGATCCGTATCCCCGAGAGACGCATAGATCACGGCAATCTCCGAGGCATCCGAATAGACTAGGGTTTGAGCGCTTCTTCAGTTCGCTCAGTAACTTTACCGCTTCGCCCCTCTTGCCGGATGCGGCGTAGGCTCGAGCAAGACTAGCTATGCACGTCGGGCTGCCCCCGGAAAGCTGCACGGCTTTTTGCAGTTCTGCGACCGCTTCGTCGTTCATGTGCTCTTGGAGGTATGCCTGCGCGAGTTGATTATGTGCGAGAGCAAAATTAGGATCCATTTCGATCGTCTTGCGGCTCTGTCGTATCGATTCGTCATAGAAATGGGCAGATACAAGAAGCTCTGCTAAATCGGCGTTAATGATGAGAGACAGGGGATCCAGGTTTTCCGCCTTTCTCATTTCCGCGATAGCTTCGTCATACCGGCCCAATAGACTCAAATGCCAGGCATACCAATGGTGAGCGGTCGCGTAGCCTGGGTTCAGTTCAATGGCCCGGCGGAATTCCTTCCCGGCAGAGTCCAAATCCCAGTCGAAGGCATCCAGGCAGAACGCAAGCGAGTTGTGGGCTTCGCCGAGCGTATTGTCCAGTTCCAGAGCCTTGATCGCCGCGGCTTTCGCTTTGGGGAACGCCTCCTTGGGCGTCATCACTGCATATTGCCAATCTCCCAACAAAGCATAAGTGTCGGCTAATCCAGAATAAGCTTGTGGGTAGTTCGGGTCCTCCTCGACTGCCTGATTGAAATAAGCCAGGGCAACCTTCAAACCATCCGCCGTTCGCTTATTCCAAAAGTAGCGCCCTTTGAGATAGGACACGTAAGCTTCCGGGTTGACAACCTTCACGTTTTTCAGCGCGGCCTGCTCCAGGGGATTCAAATTGATTCGAATTTGATCCGCAATGGCTCTCGCCACCTGGTTCTGGAGCGCCAAGGTATCCCGCAACTCACCCTCATAGCTCTGAGACCATAAGTGCTTGTCCGAAGAGGCTTCGATCAACTGCGCGGTGATGCGCACCTGGTCGCCGGAACGGAGCACGGTGCCTTCCACTACGGCGTCCACGTTCAGCTCACGCGCGATCTGCGGCAGAGGCTTGCGCGCGTGTTTGTACGCCATCACTGAGGTACGCGAGATCACGCGCAACGCGCTGATCTGGCCGAGGTCCGAAATCAATTCGTCGGTCATGCCATCAGCGAAATAATCCTGAGACGCATCGCTCGAGAGGCTTTCCAACGGAAGGACAGCCAAGGAGTGAATGACAGGGGACGGGCGGTTCCAGGAATGAAGCTTCCAGATGGCGAGAGATGCCATCAGTACGAGCAGCACGAACACGGATACCTTCCACGCAAGTGACGGTGAGAGACGTTTGGGTATTGCGAGCTTGCCGGTGAGATCCGCGATCACGAGCCTCGGCCGCGGGATGAGCCTGAGTTGCGAGTTCCGGGCTGCGAACGGCGCTGCCTCGGCAACTTTGACCTCCGCGAGGAAGCGGTAGCCGCGGCGAGCAACGGTTTCCACAAAGCGGGGACTCTCGGCGGAGTCGCTGAGGGCCTCACGGATTTTGTTGATTGCTTTGTTGAGCCCGTGGTCGAAATCCACGAAAGTGTCTGCGGGCCAGAGTTCTTTTGTAGCTGCCTCGCGAGTTACTACCTCGCCGGCGTTCTCGACCAACATGGCCAGGACTTGAAATGGCTGCTCCTGGAGTCGGATCTTCAGTCCGTGCTTTCCGCAGCTCACCCGCGCGGAGATCAAGCTCGAAGACCGCAAAACGGAACGGCCCGTCAGGGTGATGAGGTTCTGGCATGAGAGGCGATTCTAGCTGAGCGCGAGTGTACCACCGGGTGGAGGTTGAAGAAACCTCCGGGGGAGGAAATCGGCCAAGTCTCATGGCAACTATAACTTAGCAGGGGACCTACATTCCTGCGATGGAGGATTCCCCGTCCATTGTCATTTTTTGGTCACGGGCGCAATGTCGCGCACATGCACGAGCGGGAAATTCAGGGTTGTCGTCTGAACTGGTCTCGTAAGTCAGGCTTGGCGCTTACCCACAAGAGACATGTGCCAACGCTCGCGTCCGTACTGGAACGCCAAGCAGCTCTCCAATGTGGTCAATACCATCCGCCCATTATCTCGAACGAGCCCAGGCGGCTTCGGATCCTCGACGGTTAGCCCCACGGTGTTGGCACCAAAGATGAGACCTCCAGCCGGCCGACTTCCCAAGAGGAGTCAACTCCGTGACGAAATCAGATCTTCTTACCGGGACTCTTACTAGTGTCGAGCTCGCTGGTCTGATGCTTGCTCTTCTCATCCCGCCTGTTCCGCATGCCATCGGCGAGACCCGTAACCCTATGAGTAAGCCTGTGTATGAGGTGACTGGCCATGTGAGGTTGTTTCATGCAGACCCTGCCGGGAACTTGAAAGACGGTCGGGAAGTAGTAGTCTGGCTCGTCCCAGCACAAGCCGGTCAAAACCCACTGCTAAACACTGAACTGCCGCACTACCGGGTGATCCAACACCACAAGATGTTTGAGCCCCGCTTAC
The DNA here is from genome assembly GCA_963734105.1 of Candidatus Acidiferrales bacterium. GTDB lineage: Bacteria > Acidobacteriota > Terriglobia > Acidiferrales > UBA7541 > Acidiferrum. The sequence goes on from CAVTFW010000005.1 coordinate 343,463, forward strand.
TGGTGGTACCCGCGGGGAGCATCGTCGAGTTTGTGAATCACGATCCGTGGTTTCACAACGTATTCTCGGTTTCCAGAACTAGACGATTTGATTTAGGCCTCGTACGGTCCGGCGTGCAAAAAGCGGTCAGGTTTGACCGCGCTGGCGTTTCGTATTTGTTCTGCGGAACTTCATCCGGAAATGATGGCGGTCGTCCTAGCCGTCGATTCGGTGTACTTCGGAATATCCGACAAGGCAGGGCACATTTCAATCGGCAACGTGCCTCCCGGAAAATACTTTCTTCACGTTTGGTATGAGAACGGCACACCGCAAGCACTTGAAGCGCTGCGGCGCGCCATCTTTATCGGAGATGACAGCCGGAGCTTGCCGGCGATTTCAATCGTCCTCTCCAATCGAATCCAAACGACCGGCAAGAATTAGAAGCGGCGATCGGCCACTTTCCAGGGGGCGAATTGGAGACGGCGATGACAGAACCGAATTGGCCCGGCACTTTTGAGCAGACGGTCTTACCGCACCTGGACGCTGCCTATAATCTGGCGCGCTGGCTGACGCGCAACAAGCAGGACTCCGAGGACGTTGTCCAGGAAGCATACTTGCGTGCTTGCAGATTCTTTCCCGGCTTCCGCGGCGGCGATGCGCGTTCATGGCTTCTGAAAATTGTCCGTAATACTTGCTGTACCTGGTTGCGCGTAAATCGGCCACTCCAAGACGCCACGGAATTTGACGAGGAATTTTCCCCTCTCGATTCTCGAGGCTTCAATCCGGAAGAAGTTTTACTCCAAAACGACAGCGACACTATGGTGCGAAAGGCGCTTGAAAAGCTCCCGCTGAATTTTCGTGAAGTACTCATTCTTCGCGAACTCGAGGGGATGACTTACAAAGAGATTGCAGATATCACTGGCATGCCCACAGGCACCGTGATGTCGAGCTTATCGCGTGCGCGCGGCCGGCTGCGTCAAGTTTTGACCAGTGTTATGAATCGAGATACGCCGTCAAATTCACGGCAGGTCTTGGCTGCGAATACCTAAGCGCATGGCGGCCGATTACCACTGATATGCGAATTCCAACTTTCGGCAAGCGCTTGGCAGATTCGGAGGCAGAAGTAAGGTCATGAATCAACGTTTATCAACATGGTTGTTGCTACTCGGCGGTGTTGGTCGATCTGGATGCTTATCTAAGACTTATGCCGAATGGAACGCAAGGTGACTAAATGCGCCAGCTTGAAGAATCTCTTGAGCGAAAGCTCGTCGGGTCTGAATTCATTCTCGCGGCGGTGCGGGCCCAGCCGTGAGCTTATTCACTCACAGATCTGAATTAATGCGGTCGGGGCGCTTGGGGGAGCCAAATGACTAACAGAGATGTCCTCACCACTCTTTGTCTACACGGGTCCGCCGAGAAAAACGGCCATGACTTGGAGACCGAGATACTCGCGGTTTTATTCCCGCCTCCTAACATCCCTGGATCGGGGAATATTCTGAGGGCTTGCGCGGTCTTAAATATCGAAGCCCGCAAAATATATCGAAATTCACACTGCGGGTTGCTAAGGAATGAAGTCATGCAAGCCACTGCAACACCCGAGTACGGGAAAACAATCGTTTCATCGCCTGCAAGGCCGAGCGGTAGCGGAAGCGTCGCAGCGCAAACTGGGATGCCCGTCCCCGCACGGGATGCACCTTGGAGAAAGGTGCATCGCCACTCTCTCCTACCGCCGGAAATGAGCTGAGCGAGGCGGAGGCCATCCAGCGAGCCCAAGGCGGCGATGGGGCAGGGTTTGAATACCTCTACCGGTTGCATAGCCGGCGTGTGTACGCGCTATGCCTGCGCATGGTAGGAAACACCGCCGAAGCAGAAGACTTGACTCAAGAAGCCTTCTTGGTTTTGCTCCGCAAAATTCACACCTTTCGCGGCGAATCGGCCTTTTCTACCTGGCTGCACCGATTGACGGTTAATCTCGCACTGATGCGCTTGCGCAAGAAGTCCCCACCAATCGTCTCGATGGAATTGACGGTCGATCCAGGCGACGAAACTGGCTCCGCGAGCATCGATATTGGTGCGCCTAACTTGTTGCTGGAGGGATCGCTTGACCGTATAAATCTCGAACGCTGCATCAAGCGCTTGCCGGTGGGCTACCGCACGATATTTGTCTTGCATGATATCCAAGGTTATGAACACCGCGAGATTGCCGAGATATTGGGACGTTCGGTAGGCGATTCGAAGTCGCAGTTGCACAAGGCCCGCACGCGCATGCGGGAACAGCTGCACGAACTCCAGCGGGACAAGGCCCGCGATGGGCGCCTGGCGGCAGCTAAAATGCGTTCCCGATCCAACGAGGCTTCGCTCCTTTAGCGCCCAATGTGTCCCAAGGACGGCCATTATGCGCGATCTAAGTTTTCTTTCGGGGATCGACCTTTTCAATCATCTGCCCGATTCCTGCGTAGAAGTGCTTCAGGATGACAGCAACATATTGAATTGCAGTGCTGGGCATCTGTTTTTTCAGCCCGAGCAGACAGGCAGAGTGCTCTTCGTCCTGGAGGAGGGCTCGGTTCGCACTTTCAGAACCTTTGGCGCCAGGAAGCTGACGATCGCGGTGCTTCAATCTCCCGCCATATTCGGCGAAATGGGCTGCTTTGGCCAGGGAAAGTACCATTCCTCGGCCGAAGCCCTTGAGGCTTCGCGCGTTCGAATGATTTCACGCGACAATCTCCAGGCTCTTTTGGAATGCGCTCCTCACGTGACGCACAAGCTCGTTGACCTGATGAACGAGCGATGCCTGCAGTTTCTCCACAAGATGGAGACCCTTGCTCGTAAGGGCCTGATTCCGCGCCTGGCGATCCTGCTGTTAGATCAGGCGGAGAACGGCGTGGTGGCTGGAATGACTCATAAGGATCTGGCCGAACAGCTTGGCGTTCATAGGGAATCCATAACTGCCACCTTAGGTGAATTACGAGACGCGGGCATGATCAAGATAGAACGGAAAAAAATATTCATTCTTCGACGCGAACGACTCGAACGCGCCACGCAGGAATAAAATTCCATTCAGACCGTTTCGGACTTTTGTAAGGGTTATTACATTTCATTTCTGCAACCTATTCGTTTAGCGATCCTCTAACAAATTGGGACAGACATCCACTTCAAGTGCGTGTCCCTTGGTCTCCGGCTTGAAGGATAAGCGCTCCATGGCACTTGCGTTCCGGCGAGGCCGACTTTCTGTCCGCTGCGCTGAAGGCAGTTTGTTTAGAAATCATTAGAGGGGTGTGGGAATGAAACGAAGTGCTCTGTCGGTGTTTCGGAGTCAAGTCAAGAACCCGTTTGGCAAGACCTATTTTTCTCTTCCGTGGTTGATCGCGGCGAGTATGATGCTGGTTTTGCTGTTTGTCAGCCAACAAACCGCACGCGCCCAGGTATCCACCGGTTCGATTTCTGGAACCATCGCGGATGTGCAAGGTGGCGCAATTATAGGTGCAACGGTAAAAGCGATCCGCGTCGCAACAAATCAAGTTTTCACAACAACAAGCGACAGCGTCGGCTCGTTTAGGCTGAACGCCCTGCCCATTGGCATTTATCGAGTGGAGGCCTCGCAGAATGGTTTTAAAACCACTTCCATCCTTGACGTGGAAGTTGCAATTGCTGCGGACAAAGGCCTCGGGACGATGAAGCTCGAAATCGGTGAACAGACCGCGACTGTGGAAGTCACGACGGCCGCCCCTCTTGTGGAGCAGTCCGAAGCCCAGGTCACAAACACATTTTCTGGAGCAGCGCTGTCGACCTTTTCAGGAATTCAGGAGAACCAAGGTTTGGACAATTTGGCGTTATTTGTGCCTGGGGTAGTTTCCGTTCGAGATGCTGGCTTTTCCAATGCCAATGGCGGGTTGGGTTTTTCTTCAAACGGTTTGCGCGGCCGCAACAACGATCAAGAGATCGACGGCCAAAACAACAACGATAACGACATCGGCGGGCCTTCGTTGTTCGTGAGCGATACGGAATTCGTGCAACAGTATGACGTGATTACCAATAATTTTGGCGCGGAATACGGACGCAATGGCGGATCGGTGGTCAACATCGCCACCAAAGGCGGGACAAACGAATGGCACGGTAGTGTCTACGGCAACGAGAACAATTCCGTGTTGAATAGCCTCAGCAGCACCGCGATTGCCTCTGGTACCACCAAACCGCCGCGTGCGAATGAGGAGTTCAGCGGCGCCACTGTCGGTGGACCAATCGTCCGAAATAAAATGTTTATCTTCGGCGGCTTCGACACCGATATCGTTTCGACATCAACCGTCTATAACAGCGGGTTTCTTACGCCGACGCCGGCTGGCTTGGCCACCTTGGCGGGCTGTTTTGCCTCGGGACCCAGCTCCGCCGCGGTTTCGGCCTTGACGAGGTTCGGACCATTCGGCGAGACCATTGGAAATCCCGTACCCACACCAACGGGGCCGAACAATACCTTCTTAACGCAGACGTTCGGCGGATGCGATGGTGTTCAAGTGGGTGGAGTGACTCGCACGGTTTCAAACCCGAATCATGCTTACAATTGGGTGACCCGTTGGGACTATCAAATAGGATCAAAGGACACATTGTCCGCCCGCTATCTATTCAATAAATCAACCATCATCAACAGCAACTTCGATAATCCGGTCGACGGCTATTTCGTAAATATTCCTTCGTTGAGCCAAAACATTCTGCTTAGCGAAACGCACAACTTCACCACACAAATGGTGAACGACTTCCGCGTCGGCTTCGGCCGCGAGAACGTTCAGTTCGGCGGCAGCACCAATGGCACGGATCCTACCGACGGCAATATTTTAAATGCCCTAACAAATGTGTCTTTTCTGACAGCGACCCAGGGATTTGGCGTGGGCGCAGCCTTTCCCGAGGGCCGGGTGGTAGATACTTGGCAAGTGCAGGACAACTGGAGCGACGTTGTGGGCAGAAACCAATTCAAGGCTGGGGTGAATTTCACACACCAGTTGTCACCGAATACTTTTCTTCCGGCAATCAATGGCATCTTTGTCTTTAACAGTCTGAATGACTATGTTTCTGGTCAGCCCCAACAGTTGGTAATAGCCCAAGGCGATCCGAAAATCGATTTCAAGGAAAATGACACATTCCTATACTTCGCAGACGATTTTAAGCTCAGGCCGAACCTGACCTTGAATCTGGGACTCACATGGTCTTATTTCAGCCAGCCTGATAATCTGTTGCATCAACTCGACACTCAGAATGAAACCGGTCCCAATCCGTTGTTCAATCCGGCCTTGCCCCTTTCTGTTAGAACCTCGCCGGTAATTCCTGTATACGACAAGGCCTTCGGACCGAGCGTTGGATTTGCATATACACCTCACTGGGGTGCGCGTTTGTTTGGCAACGGGAAAACGGTGATCCGTGGCGGCTATCGACTCGCTTACGATCCGCCGTTCTATAACATCTACCTCAACAACTATGACGGTACTCCGAACATTCTTCAGGCCTCGCTTTTTCCGACGGCCGCTAACCCTCTCTCCATTCCCGCCAATCCAACAGGTGCGGCTGCGCGAGCTTTAGCAGCTCCTCTGTTGCCGCTGGGCCAACTGGATCCGCGTAACTTCGGCGAAACCGTGATTCCCCAAAACTTCCGGCCGGACCAGGTGCAAAGCTGGAGCTTCGGAGTGCAGCGTGAGCTCTCCCAAAACCTCGCGTTTGAAATCCGGTATGCTGGAAACCACGCGAGTGATCTCTTTCAGTCCGATAACGCAAATCCGTTTGTCGGCACAACCGCCGATCCCGGTCTGGCGCAGGTCTTTCCCAACCTCTTGCCGGCCGGTGTGACTCCGTGCGCCATCAGCACGGCGCCAGGGTATGGCCGTGTGAATTGCAATGAAGGAGCGCTACTATCGAGAGAGAATTCCGCGTCCTCCAGCTACAATGCGCTTCAGACGGAATTGCGCGCTCACAACCTCTTCAACCAGCTAACGCTGCGTGCGGCGTACACTTTCAGCAAGACCCTGGACAACGCCAGCGAAATCTTTTCTTCGGCTCCGAATGGCGCGGGCAGCACGACGCCGTATGCCCAGAACCCGTTTAACACCTCGGGCGCCGAACGCGGACTCTCCGGTTTGGATATCCCGAACCAATTCTCCCTTACCGCCTTCGAACAATTGCCTTTCTTTAGATCACAGCAAGGTCTGCTGGGACACCTGGTTGGCGGATGGTCATTGTCGGGCACCTATATTTGGGCCTCCGGACAGCCATATACTCCCATCGAGCCGACCTTCGCCAATGCGACTGAGGTATGCGATTGCTTCGATAACGGCTTCTTGGGCGATTTTAACAACGGCCAAGGTGTGGCTCGTCCCTTCGTGGGCAGTTTAAGGGCTCCTGCAAATACGGTCGGCATCTTCGCTGGGGATGCTTGCACCTTGCTTGGCGTAGGCTGTTCCGCGACCCCGAATCAGTTGATCAGCTTGAACGCCGCAAACAACGGCAATGTCCAGAATGTGACCAACCAGCAAGTCAGATTCATTGCGAACACTGGGATTGCTCAAACCGCGTTCGGGACTCCATTTGGAAACGCGGCCCGAAATTCCCTGCGGGACGCCCCCACAAACTCTGCCAACATTTCGGTTCTCAGGAACGTGAAGTTTAACGAGCGCTCCTCCCTGCAGTTCCGGGCTACTGCGGAGAATGTGTTCAACCACGCGAATTACTCCACCGTGGTTGCCGACCTGGAGAACGCCGGACTCACTGGCTTCGGTACCGGCTTCGCTGCTCCGAACTTGACCGGGGATTCGATTCCCGGGTCGAGTATCGATGCCAGCCGCCGCCTCTTTTTTGGCTTGACTATCAGGTACTAATTGCAAACCGCGGCCTACAGCCTCTTAGCCAGGGCTTACTCAGCGTGTTGCCCCACTCGCTTGCGACTTGGGAGCGGATAGCCTAAGAATCTCAATCTCTTGAGGCTTGCAGCAACTTGGCAGCGGGCCAAGGATGGCTCGCATCTCGTAAGCGCAACCGGAGCGACGGCTTGGATTGGATTTGCGGCTGCTGGGAAGGCAGGCGCTCCTCTCGATGAGACACGCTTCAAGGCACTGCTCGTTGACTCGATGCCCTGCAACCCTTCAAAGAGTAGTGCGGTGTGACTCAGGTTGACCACCGCTACAACAGCATCGCCCGGCCGTTCTCCTCGACGGCAACGCCCGATTCGATCCTCCAGATAATCCAGCCACTATGCGAACGTATTTCCGGGACGGCGCACTAGATTCCAGCGTCCAGCAGCGCCGAAGCATAGTAGCCATTGCGCGCGTAGACTTTCAGCTTGCGGCCGTCTTTTCCAGCCTTGATCTCTACGGCATGGTATCGTCCGTCCGGTTTTGAGGAAGAGGGCTTGTAGTAGACCAAATAGCGGCCACGGAGGACTTGCTGAAGGTCGGCCAGACTCCGAGTGAGGCCGCCGAGGCCGAGCGAGCCGGGAGTAAAGATGGCGCCGCCCGTCTGTTCGGACAATGTTCTCAACGCGCGATTTCCAAGCAATGGGCTGGATTCTTCGTTGGGGCCTTCCTTGGTGCTCACGGTGTAGATCGCGACCTGGCCCCGCTGGGCTGCCCAGATGGCTTGTTGGAGTGAAACACTGCTCGAGTTGTCCTCGCCATCGCTGATCACCACGAGAACCCGGGCAACGGGTTGTAATTCGGGACGGGCGGCCAGCTTGTCCGCGGCGAAGGCAACCGCGTCCCACAGCGCGGTTCCACCGCCGGGTGCAAGTTGTGCAACTGCGTGAGCTGTAGCCCCTTGGTCTGACGTGAAATCCTGCACAAGAAGCACAGACAAATTGAAGCCAATCACAAAGGAAAGGTCGTTCTTGTCCGTGACCACCGTTTCCAAAAACTTGCTGGCAGCGCCCTGTTCGAACGCAAATCGCTCGGTTACGGAGTTGCTCATGTCGATGATGAGTCCGATACGCAGGGGAAGCTGAGTCACATTGTGGAATCCGAGGATGGCCTCCGGAGGATGGTTGTCGTCGCGAATTTCGATGTCCGAAAGGCTGAGGTTGGTCACGGATTTTCCGTGATCGGTTACGGCGAACAACATCCCGACCTCTTGGACTTCGATTCGGATAACTTGGTGGGCGACATTCTCGTCGGGTTGCTCAGACCCCGAGTTGGGACCCGATGCCCCGACAGGATCGGCGGAGGCGGTGGTGGGACAACCAATGCAGGTTGCGGCCGTTTCCGTTTTGGCTGCGGCTGTCTGATTCTGTTCCGTCATGCCCGGCGGAGCTGGCCGGTTCTGCCCCGATGCCGCCTCCGCACTTGGGGGAGACGGGGCGCTGGACACTGAACGAGACGGATCGGGCGGATGCCGCTTGGCCTGCGCCAGGCTGACTTGTTCTGCCTTGATCTGATCGAGAATTTGTCGAAACTGGCCGGATAGGGGCGACTTGGGGTCTTCGCTCAACAGAGTTTCCATCTCATCTTGCGCTTCGTTCAGGTTGTGTTGTGCCTCCCATGCCCCAGCAGCGAACAAATGCACCACGGCAGCGCCTTGATGTCTATGGTCATGCACGTGACGGGCGGTCGCGATCACTGCAGGATAGTCACGGTTCTTAAACTCTGCGTAAGTCAATGCCGTAAGCACCTGAAGATCGAGTGGTGCAATCGATGAGGACTTCTTCAGGGACTCTACTGCCTCAGGGTACTGTTGAAGCTCCAACTGGGCGCAGCCGAGATTCAGGTATGAATTGGGCAGGTGGTCGTCAAGCGTGACCGCTCTAGCAAATTCTTCACGCGCCTGCTGGATCTGACCAATATTAAGATACGCGATTCCCAGCGCGTTATGCGCTGCCACGAAACTGGGATAAATAGAGGCTGCGCGCCCCAGATGATCGATGGCCCCTTGCAAGTCCTTTCGCATCAGCTGCAGATAGCCTTTTTTGTATTCTCCCTGTGCGTTTCCTGGCGCTTTGAGATCCAGGTTCGATACTGAATTATTGGGAAACTCTAAGGGAGAAGTCTCTGAGCTATCGAATCGGAATATGGTGGAGTCCATCTTCACCGTTTGTAGCGCGCTGAAGCTAGTGAGGCCGCCGCCCAGCTTATCGCCTTGGGACGGCGCACTAAATAGTTGAGCCGCCGCAATACCGGCACCCATGATCCAAGTAAGCCCGGCAAGGAGCAAGGCCCGCCACAGTCGACGACGAAACATGGAATTTCGCCTCACGGGAGTCCTACTAGGAGGAGATCAGCGAAAACTCAGTGAATGAAGTATAGCTCCCAATTGGTTGGCAGCACAGTCGTTTTGTAGAAATAACTGCTGCACAGCTCGGCAGCACGGAGCGGGGTTGTTGGGATAGAAATCGGGCGCGTTCCCGCGTGATTTGAGGCCCAGTTCTTACACCGAATTATCAGGTAAGTCTATCTTCTTTCCACGACATCCATATTTGGCTCTCTTTTGATCCTCGTATTCACGGGCTTGATTGACTTACCCTTCGCGAGAAGCCTAAGATGCGCCAATGTGGGCGGCACCCATTCGGCCTTTGACGGACAACAAAGAATTTAACTCAGTGAACTGTCAGCACATGAAGGTGAAATTGTTTCGCCTCGCATTTCGTGTCTTTCAAAATGCACTTTTCCTAGCTGTGGTGCTGCTTGCCCTTACTCACCTTCTGCCCGCGGTAGCAAAGACTCCGCCGAACTCTAACGCATTGCTGGTGGCCATCGGAGATGTCCACGGAGACTTCGACGACTTCTGCGCCATTTTGCAACGAGTCGAGCTCATCGACGAGCAGCGCCACTGGACGGGCGGCAAAGCCACCTTGGTTCAACTTGGAGACCTCATAGACCGCGGACCAAAGCCGCGCGAAGTTTTGGACTTGATGATATCGCTCGATGAGCAGGCGGCGAAGGCTGGAGGCCAAGTCGTAAGCCTGTTGGGCAATCACGAAGTGATGAATCTCATGGGTGACCTTCGGTACGTCTCTGCGGGGAATTACGCAAGTTTTGTGGATAGCGAGTCCGAAAAGCGCCAAACAAATGCTTTTCAGAAATACATGGCCTGGCGTAAGGATCATCCGCAGCTCTTGGAGGAACTAAGCCAGCCGGTACTAGCGGAAACCGAAGTGGAGTGGATGACGAGGCACCCGCCAGGATTCATCGAGCATCGCGATGCGTTTAGCCCTAAAGGAACTTACGGGAAGTGGCTGCGGCAGCGGTCTGCACTGGCCAAGATCGGCGGGATCATCTTTTTGCACGGTGGAATCAACCCTGATCTGGCTTCGCTAGAACTTGATCAGATCAACGAGCGCATTCGCAGCGAGATTCATCAATACGATGAGGCCCGCCAATATCTGGCGGACGAGAATGTGCTTTTGCCGTTCTTCACGCTACAAGAAGCGATTGCAGTTGCACAGGCAGAACTGATTGCTGAGCGCAAGCAGCGTTCATCGTCGAAGGAGCCACGCCAAGCCAGGATCGAACAATTTCTTGCGCTAGGTAGCTGGCTTTGCGTACGCGAGGATGGTCCGGTTTGGTATCGCGGTTATGACCAATGGAGCGAAGAAGAGGGTGCCTCGAAGGTGGAAAAAATCCTAGGGGCATACGGCGTCACAAACATTGTCGTGGGCCACACAGTTCAAAAAACGGCCCTCATCCGAGCCCGTTTTGGCGGAAAAATCATGCTCATTGATACCGGCATGCTGTCCAGCTACTACCACGGTGGTAAAGCATCCGCGCTGGAAATAGACGACGACAGAAAGTTCACAGCCGTGTATTTGGACCGGCAAGTGGTCTTGCTCGAAGGGAAATCTGCGCAGCCTGGGCTGAAGAAAGACCAGTGATCTCGTTTAGGGCGAGAACAGGAGTTATCGAGAGCATCCATTGTCAGAAGGTCATGTCTTATAGGTCGAGGAATCATTTTGCGTCAGATTCTGCACGGTCGGCTTGGGAGGGCCGTCTTAAGAATCATCTCGATCCAGGCCGGAAGGATGTGCCGATATACGGCAGTGTCCAGAGTTCTTCGCAGACTTGCCGAGATATGGATCTGGTCGTGCTCGGCTCCCCCTCGGGGAAACAGGAAGTTCTTGAACCGCATCGCTCTTTGAATGATCCACTACAGGTATCTGCGCTTGCCGGAGTCAGGCGGGGACCCCTGGCGCTTTTCCGCGATCCAGGTAGAAATGGATGGTGGGAGTAAGGATCAGCGAAAGCACGATGGAACTAAGCAAGCCGCCAATCACGGCGATCGCGAGAGGCTTCAGCATTTCCGAACCCGAGCCGATGGCAAAGGCAAGGGGGAGCATCCCTGCAATGGTGGCGAGGGCAGTCATAGCAATAGGGCGAAGGCGGCGGCGTCCGGCCTGGATCAGAGATTCCTCTGGCGTCAAGCCCAGTTCCCGAAATCGTTGGTCTGCGTCGAGGAGCAGGATTCCATTTTTAGCGACGATGCCAATTACCATGATCATGCCCATGAAGGAGGCTACGTTGAAGGTGGTCTGTTTCACCCAGAGCGAACTGACCAGGAGCGCGACGAATCCGCCGGAGGTGGAGAGCAGTGCGGACACCAGAATCGCAATCGGAGCGGAAAAGGTTCGAAATTCAAAAAGAAGCACCACGAACAGGAGCACGAGGGCTAGAAGAAAGACGGTCAGAAGATCTCGAAAGGATTTCTGCTGTTCCGCGTAGAGGCCGCCGTATTCGACGCGGATAGAGGAGGGCAGGTGCAAGGCTGCGACGGCTTTTTTGACTGCTTCCATCCCTGAGCCAAGTCCTATGCCTTCAAATCTTCCCTTAATTTGGACCAGCCGTTGGAGATTTTCGCGTCGAATTTCGGTCTGGCCGGGATCCGTGGAGATCGCCGCGAGCGAGCCTAGGGTGGCGGTTCTACCGGTGGCGCTGGTGAGCAGGGTGTTGCTCATGCGATCGAGCGAGGCGCGGTTTTGCTCGGGAAACCGCACGCGGATGGTGTAGGCGCGGTCGTTCAAGACGACCGGAGTGGGGGCCGGTTCCCCTTCTAGAACAGCGGAGGCATCGATGGCGATCTCTTCGGGAGTGAAGCCGGCACGGGCCGCGATGACTGGGTCGATCTGATAGGTCACCGCTGGGCCGCTGATGGTGTTCTGGATGCCGTCAGTCACATCTACGACGTGCGGTATCTTTTGTATGGCTTCTGCAACTTGAGGAGCAGTGACTGCCAACAGCTTCGCGTCCGGGGAGAATAATTTGATGACGACGGGCTCTGGCGCACTGGTGAGGTCGCCGATCATGTCTTGAAGAACCTGGACGAATTCCACGACGGTGGCCGGCTCGGTTTTCTCTATCTCCGCGCGTACGCCTGACATGATCTCGTCGATATCGCGTTTGCGTTGTTTTTTGAGCTTGACAGTGAAATCTCCTCGATTCGCTTCCGTAACCGCAGAAAGACCCAGTTCCAGGCCCGTGCGGCGGGAGGTGTTCTCCACTTCGGGCTGAGAGCGCAGGATTTTCTCGATGTGCTGGAGGATACGGTCGGACTCGGCAAGAGAGCTTCCGGGCGGCGTCCAATAATCGAGAATAAAGCTGCCCTCATCCATGGATGGCAACAAATCGGAATCAAGGGATAAATAGCAAACGACGGAAAGCGTCAGAACCAGTGCAGAACCGGCCGCGAGCAGTGCGGGCCGATGGAGCAACTGCCGCATGACGCGGCTATAGAAATCCACAATGCGTCCGAAGAAACCGGAAAGATGCGCTTCTTCCGCAGCGTGGAGGGCAGCGGCGGAATGCGTTTCGGCGATTTGTTCTCCGGCGGGAACAACGTCCTGGCGGCGGACAAAATACTGGCTAAGCGTGGGCGTCCAGGTGACCGCGAGCAGGAGCGAGCTGAGAAGCGAGACCGTCATGGTGATGGCCAACGCGCGGAAGAAACTGCCGGTGACGCCAGTGGTGGAGATGAGCGGCAGGAAGACGACGATGGGCGTGATGGTGGAGCCGATCAGCGGCGCGGTGATTTCGCGCAGGGCGCTTTGGATGGCCTGGAAGCGAGATTCGCCGGCATCGCGATGCAGGACGATGTTTTCGAGGACGACGATGGCGTCGTCAATGACCAGGCCGACGGCAGCGGCCAGACCCCCCAAGGTCATGAGGTTGAAGCTTTGGCCGGTGAGTTTAAGAACGATCAGGGTAAGAAGCAGGGTGACCGGGATGACCAGCGCAGCGACAAAGGAAGAGCCCCAATCGCGCAGAAAGACAACAAGAATCGCGGAAGAAAGAAGGATGCCGAGGAGGACGGCGTCGCGCACACTGGCGATGGAGTCGCTCACAATGGTGGATTGATCGTAAAACGCTTCGAGATGAACGCCAGGGGAAAGCGTGGGGCGGAGTTCGACAATTTTCCGATGGACTTCATTGGCCACCTGGAGGGTGTTGCTCTCCGGCTGGCGGTTGACACTGAGGAGAACGGCGGGCTTTCCGTTGGCGGTGACCATGGTGTAGGCCGGCGCTTCCGAAGGGCCGATTTTGGCGATGTCACCGAGACGAATGGGAACGCCGTTGGGAGGGGTCTTGACGACGATTTGCGCGATTTGCTCCGGAGTGCGGACCTGGCCACTGACGAGACCGAGCACGAGTTGATGTTCATGCTCGAGCAGACCAGGAGAATCGATGAGGTTGGTGCGGCGAATGGCGTCGAGAATGTCCGGAACGGTGATGCCGGCAGCCTGGAGACGCGCGGGATCGGGAGCGACCTGAAATTCGGGAACACGGCCACCTTGCACCAATACCGAGGCGACGCCATCCAGACGATTGATGCGCGGCTTCAGATCGTAGGTGGCGATTTCCCAGAGTTTGCTTTGCGGAATCGTATCCGAGGTCAAGCTGTAGCCGATAATCGGAAACGTGGCGAAGGTCAGGCGATGGGTTTCGATTTTCGCAGTATTGGGGAGCTCGGTCTGAAGGCGCGCGACGACCGCATCGACGCGCTGCAGCGTGAGGATCATGTCGGAGTTCCAGTCGAAGAAGAGATCCACTTCGGCGGAGCCACGGCTGGTGATGGACTGAACTTTTTGCAGGCCGGGAACGCTATTCACCGCTTCCTCGATGGGCCGCGTGATGGTGACCAGCATCTGGTCGATGGGCATGACGCCGTTGTCCACGCCGATGACGATGCGCGGAAAATCGGTACTTGGAAAAACCGCAACCGGAATGCTGAATGCCAAGTAGGCGCCAACCAGCGCGAGGGCGATGATCAGAAAGAGAATTGGCTGGGAGAACCGGCGGAACCAAAGCGCGCCCATTTCGCCGTGATTTCCCTGCGGCGCGGCTTCGGAGGAAATCTGATCGGGCTTCTGGTCCATGCCGGGCTACTCTTTACTCTTGGCCGGTACGGGGGCGGCAGGTTTTTTGGCGGGAGCTGAATCTGGCTTTGCATCCTTGTCCGTAGAAACCTTGTCCGCGCTGCCTTCGGGCGCCGGCGCAACTTCGACGGTGATCTTTGTGCTGTCCGGCAGGGCGTAGCCGCCCACCGTAATTACGGAATCGTTCTCCTTGATGCCGGACTGAATTTCCGCAAGTTCCTTGTTGCGAATTCCCACTTTCACCGTAGCTTCATGGGCTTTTCCGTCGGAGCCGGCAAGCATTACGTAGTCCGCGCCTTCGGGAGTCTTGAACAGAGCGGCAGCGGGCACTATGAGAGCGTCCTTCACACTTTTCGCGGTCGCCTGAATGGAAACGTTCATTCCTGGTTTGAGAGCGGGGCCGGGCTTAATCGCTTCAATCCACACTTCGATGGTGGTACTGCCGGGATCGAGCGCGGGACTGACGAGCATGACGCGGCCCTTGATGGGCTCCTCGAGGCCCGGCACATTCAGCTGGGCAGGATCACCAATTTTCAATTGCGCCGCCTCGCTCTGGACGATATGCGCCTTAGCGATCAGCTTGGAAGTGTTCATCACCGTAAGGATGGGCTGGTTCGCGGCGGCCAGCTCGCCTTCAAAGAGCGGACGATCCGTGACGACCCCATCAATGGGACTGCGAATTTCCGAATAACTGAGCAGGGCTTCCGCGTTGAGAAACTTTCCTTTGGCGGCGGAGAGCTGCCCAGTCGCGGACTTCAGGGCCTGCGCCTTGCCAAGTCGATTGAGATCGATGAGTTGTTTTTGCGCTTGTTCGTTCTGGCTGCGCGCCTGGGCCAACGCGACTTCGGCGGAATCCAGGTCCCGCCGCGGAATGGCGCCCTGGTCGAAGAGGACCTTACGGGCGTCGTAGACTTTTTTCTGGGCATCGAACGCGGACTTGGCAGCGGCAGCGTCGAGCTCCGCCTTTTGAATCTGTTGGGGAAGAGTTGCGCCGGTGGTGGTAGCGTAACCCGCTTCGGCCTGCTCGAATTCGCCCTTGCTCTGTTCCGCGGCAGCGGCGAGATCGGCATTTTCGAGTTCCGCGAGGAGCTGGCCCTTTTTCACGTGGGCGCCACGTTGCACATGGAATTTGCGAATCGTGGAAGTGATTTTTGGCGTGATGACGGCCTGCTCCAGCGGAAAAACCACGGCTTCCGCAGAGACCGTTAGGGCGATGGGACCGCGCCTGGCGGGCGCTACCTGTACCGCGACTAGCGGCTCCGGCTCTTTCTCTACATCACCACAACCGTAGAGAAAGGCGATGGCGCCGAGCAAAATGGCTGCGCCGCGCAGCCGCGGCGATTGAGAAATTGCGGAGAAAAGAGCTCGGCGTTTCACGGAGTTGTCAGCACCCCTGTGAGCGTTTGGAGATTTGCCAGCGCAACGCGATAACGCAGGGCGCCGTCCTGGTAACCGGCATTTTCGGTCGCGAAGGTTGTTTGTGCATCGACGACTTCGAGAACCGTGGCTTCCCCGTCCTTGTAGCGCAACGTGGTCAGGCGAAGGCTTTCGCCAGCGAGTTCGGCGGAGCGCTGCAGGCCCGCCAATTCATTCAAGGCAGTTTCAGCCTCGGAGTAGAGGGAGCGCATTTCGGCAAGGAGTTTGCGCTGAGCGAAAGAGAGCTCCACCTTGGCCTGGTCGCGGCGAAGCTCAGCCTGGCGAACGCGGCTTTGGGTTGCGCCCCAATTCCAAAGGGGCAGGGTGAGCGAAGCCATCGCAGAGGAGCCGAGATTCTGAATCCTGGCGTTTGGAGGAATGGCCGTAGTGTAGGTTGCATAGCGCTCCGCATCGATGCCGTACCAGTAGTCAATGCCAACCGAGGGAAGGTAGCCGGCGCGCGCGGCGTTCACGTCTTGGCCGGCAGCCTGAACCGTGGCGAGCGCGGCACGGATTTCCGGATTATCGTGAGCGGCCTGAGCCTCGAATTCCGGACGTGGCGGCAGCGGCACACTGGCATGGAGATCGTCGGCGAGTTCGAAATTGTCGTTGAAATCGGGGAAGAGCAGAACGGAAAGATCGAGGCGAGAGTTGAGAAGAGCGAGTTGCGCTTCCAGAAGTTGGCGGTGGCGATCCTGCACCTGGAGTTCCGCCTTGATGACATCGGAGTGCGCCACTTCGCCGCCCGTTTCGAGGTCTTTGGTGAGCTGAAGAAACTTATCGCCTTCTTCGGCGGTGCGGCGGGCAGCGGCAAGCTTCTGCTCCGCGGCGGCGACACCGAAATAGTTCTGCATCACGGTGACGACGAGCCCGCGAGAGGCAACTTCGGCCCGTGCCTTCGCCGCAGCCGCCTGAGCCGCGGAACGGCGATAGGAGGCGACAGACGCGAAATCGAGCTGTTCATGAATGTTGCCTTGACTGACATATTCGTGGGGCGTGTTATTGGCAATAAATTTGACGCCTCCGGCACCGTTCGGCTGCGTATAGAGATCCGAAGTGTTGAAATTTACGCCGGGCAATAGAGCATCGCGGGATTGCGCGCGATCTTCCCGCGCGATGCCCGCGGCGGTCACTGCGGAGTGATAGCTGGGCTCATTCTTGCGCGCCAAGGCGAGCGCGTCCTGCAATGTGATCCTCAGCGGGGCTCCCGCAGGCGCAGATGTTTGAGCCGGAGATTGCGCGGAAAGGCTCAGTGCGAGCAGGCCAGCGGCGAATGGGGCCGCAATTCCACGATTCAGAAAAGTCTTCATAAACAATCCCTGCCTCCGGGGAACGGACCTGGGAGTTCCGGCACATATTGCAGCGTAGCGATGGCGAGATAAACGCAAGATTAACCCGAGGCGAAGGACTAAACGCGCGGGCTGGCGGGGAGAATGGCCGTGAATGTGGAACCGGAGCCGTCCGAACGAGTGAGTTCGAGCCGGCCGTGGTGGGCGTCGGCGATCCAACGAGCAATGGACAAGCCCAGTCCAGCACCGCCGGTATCGCCTTCGGAGCGAGGGCGCGCCTTGTCCGCGCGGAAGAAGCGATCGAAAATGCGCGGCTGGAGGTCTTGGGGAACGCCGGGCCCGTTGTCGGAAACACTCACGAGATAGTGATCGCCCTGGCGATGGCACTGGATATTCACGGTGCCGCCCTGTGGGGTGTACTTGATGGCGTTGTCCAGGAGGTTGAGGAGCATGCGGCCAAGGAGTACTTCGTCCGCGTGAATCGGCAAATCCGGCTCGATGGAAGAAGAAAGAGTGATGTTCCTGGCCAGCGCAAGGGAGCGCGCGCGGAGAAGAACTTCCGCGGCGAGTTCGTCAAGATAGGTGTCGCGAAAAGTCAGGCTGTACTGCCCGGCATCGGCGCGAGCCAGGGTGAACAGGTCCTCGATGATGTGCGCCAAGCGCTGGGATTCATCGCGCAAGACAGAGAG
Organism: Candidatus Acidiferrales bacterium; assembly: GCA_963734105.1. Taxonomy (GTDB): domain Bacteria; phylum Acidobacteriota; class Terriglobia; order Acidiferrales; family UBA7541; genus Acidiferrum. The sequence goes on from CAVTFW010000005.1 coordinate 361,159, forward strand.
GGTGTCGCGATATTCGGCGGGAGAGCGATCGGGTCTGGAAAGCGTCACTTCGGTTTCGCCGCGGAGAATTGCCACGGGCGTGCGCAATTCGTGGGAGGCATCGGCCATGAATCGCCGCTGCTGCTCGAAGGAAGCCTCCAGGCGCTCAAGCAGTTGATTGAAGGAGAGCGCCAGTTGGCCCAGTTCATCGCGTTGATTTGCAACGGAGAGGCGGTCGTGCAGATTGGTCGCGCCTATGCTCCGCGCCTGGGAGGCCATGGCGGCAACCGGAGCGAGGCTTTTGCGCGCGAGAAAGTAACCGCCGATACCTGCAAGGAGCAGGGCGATGGGAATGGCCCAGAAAAAGGTGTTGCGGATGTCCGCCATCATTTCCATTTGAGGATGGAGCGACTGCAGGACGACGAGCGAGTAGATCTTGCCGTCCGCGGAAATCGAACGGACGAGAACGCGGAGACGGCTTTTGCCCCCGCGGAGAGTGTGAAGCTCACGGGAAGGCAAGGCGACAAGGGCGCGAAAGGATTCGGAGGACAGAATTTCCGGCGCGAGCTGTTCCTTGGGAGAGTCGATGCGGGGAAGATCCAAGGAACTTTGCAGCACGTTTCCCGAGGAATCCAAAAGAATAAACACAGTTCCGTGGAAACGATGTTCGAGCATGGATTCGCGCGCTGCGTTCCTGACGGCGTCCGGGCCAGTCGTGTCGGAGAGTTCCGCATTCAGCGTGGTAACGAAAGCATCGGAGAGTTCCGTGAAATTGCTGTCCGTGCGTTGCGAGGTACTGCGCGAGTACAGGAAATAGGTGAGGACCGCGAGAAGAACCAGGGCCAGGGCAAGAACAATGCTGTACCACAGCGTAAGACGCACCCGGACGGAATCAAGCATGCGATTTTCTCGAGCTGCCGCCGGGGGAAGAGTTGCCCGACTTGCCCGCGGCAGAGCCGGATTCCGCAGGCGAGCAGAGAATATACCCACTGCCACGGCGAGTTTGGAGCAGGGGCTTGCCGTCTTCGTCGCCGAGTTTGCGGCGCAGGCGGTTCACATAGACTTCGATGAGATTAGAGAAGGGGTCGAAGGATTCATCCCACACATGCTCGGCAATTTCCGAGCGGCCGACGACGCGGTTGGCATTACGGGCGAGGAATTCGAGCAGGGCATATTCCTTGGCGGTGAGGGAAATCGAGCGGTTGCCGCGGCTGGCCGATTGCGACGCGGTGTCCAGCTCGAGATCGCCAACGATAATCCGTGAAGGGAGCAATTCCCGTGGGCGGCGCAAGAGAGCGCGGAGGCGGGCGAGAAGCTCGCCAAATTCAAAGGGCTTGGTCAGGTAATCGTCGGCGCCGGAATCGAGGCCGGTGATGCGGTCATCGACGGCATCGCGCGCGGTGAGCATCAGGATGGGCATGTGCTTTCCGTGAGCGCGGATGGATCGGCAGACAGCTACGCCATCCGTGCCGGGAATCATGACATCGAGCATGACGAGGTCGTAGTCGTTGATCTCCACCTGGTAGAGAGCGTCGTCTCCATTGGCAACAACATCGACGGCGTAAGACTGCTCTTGCAGTCCTCGAGCTACGAATCGAGCGATGCGTGCATCATCCTCCACTAGCAGAAGTCGCATGTTCGTATCATACGGCAAACTGTTTCTACTGGAACAAGAGCGAACTTCAGACCGTGGCAGCAGGCAGAGCCACGAGCCTCGTGTGGGTCATGGAGTGAGCACAAATTGCAGCGCAGTTTGTTCGATTGCGGAGGAGCATGGGTCCTGCTATTCCCAAGCCAGCGGCACCAATATTCGACGGACGATTGATTACAAAGTAGTTAATAGAGTGGAGGCGGGGGGAGTCGAACCCCCGTCCGAAAAGCGCTGCGCCACGGAGCCTACATGCTTATCTCAGTTCCGTTTGGTTCGCCTTCCGCGCTTAGAACGAGCAAGAAACGCAGCCGGCTAGTCCGATGGTTCTCGCCCGAGCCTTACGGACCGAAAGGCCCAAGCCAGCTCACTGTATGACGCCTCTTGCCGGGCCCGTGAGCAAAGCCCGGGGAAGCGTGCGCTTAATTAATTAAGCAGCAAGTGCCAAGTTATTGTTGGCAGTTCTAGTTTCCGACCTGTTACGGGCGGTTGGCCCCCGGCATGCCTCCGGGACGCGACAGCTTCCGTCGAAACCGTGTCGCCCCCTAGGTCTTTATTTTACCACGCCACACAACCGCGCTCCCCGGATTTACGCTCGTGGCGCGCTCCGTTCTCTCTTCCTTTACAATTGGAGTCGTCATTACGTATTCCGGCTTTTTCCGGAAGGCTGCGACTGTTCTCATGCCCATCTCCATCCAACGTGCCGCTCCCCTCAACCTCGATTCGTTGCTCCTCCTGATGCGCCACATGCAAAGCGATGATCCGTGGTCCGTACCCTTCGACGAACTCATCGTTCGAAAAAGCACCCTAGAACTCCTGCACAATCCCCACTACGGCGTCATCTATCTAGCGCTCGACCAGCAATCCCCCGTCGCCTACCTCGTCATCTGCTTCGACTTCAGCCTTGAGTACCGTGGCAAAGGCGCTTGGATCGACGAACTCTTCGTCGAACCAACCCATCGGGGGCAGGGCATTGGCACCCAACTCCTAGACCGGGCCGAATCCGCCTCCCTTGAACACGGCGCTCAAACCCTTCATCTAGAAGTGACCCACGGCAATCGCGCCATCGAACTCTATCGCCGCCGCGGCTTCGTCGACCACCACAGGTATCTAATGACCAAATGGCTTAAACCCATTAAATGAGTTTAATATGACAATCCTCCGCCCTTGCTGCCCCTTCCCCCTGTGCCACTCTGAGCACGGATTAGGCACAGTGCTTTCCTCAGACCGTTGACGCCCCTCTTCGCCCACCCCACAATGGAAAAACGGGGAAAAGCAGGCAATTGACCCCAGAAACAGACATGCCACAAGAACCCAACTCCGTCGAACTCGCCGTTGCTCGCGCCCTCCGCGACAACCTCGAGCGCATCCAGCGCTCCAGCGACGAACTCTTGCAAGCCGTCAACGATATCGTTGCCGCCTGCTCGAGCTCCAAGCCCACCAACGCCCTGCCTCCCATGCTTCGCGCTCAGACCTCCGCCGCCTCCATCGCCGCGGTTCTTGAGGTCCTTACCCGCTTCGTCGCGCTCTCCCTTCAGCCCGGCCCGCGCAGCCCCCTCGAAGAACGCATCACCCAAGCTCTCGGCACGCCCGCACCACAGGCCCCCGCGGCTCCTGTTCGGCCAGTCCCACATGTGCCGCAGCCCCAAGCCGCTGCTCCGGCCCCCGGAGTGTCCATGGAGCCTGCGGTCCAGGACTTCGCGCCCTTATCGCCGCCAGAGATTCCGGTAGAATTAGAAACAGCGGAAGTTTCGGCCATCGCCGGTGCCGAATTCAATATCAACCGGTTGACTCCTGAGGAACAGGAGCTTCATCGCCGCGCAAATCGCGTGGCCAAAGTTTCGATGCAGGATATTAAAATGCTACATCCGGATCAGGTCAGACTGGGCCGGCAGAACAAGGATATTTGCATCCGATTGAAAGAAGACATTGAGAAAGCCCATCGAGAATACGACCGTAGATTCAAGCCCATCATGGACCACCCGGTGGATTATTTCTATCGGTGGCTGGTGGAAATCCTCGCCGACGGCGATGCTTCCACCCTCGGCGAATATCCTTACGCCACAGCCAGCAAGTCGCGCTAGCGTGCGCGCCCTCGGCTCTGTCGTCCCGCGCGCCTTGGCGTTGGCCTTGTGCGCGGCTCTCTTTCTCGCCGCCGGCTCCGCGGCACTCGCGCAAACTCCGCCCCGAAAAAAGAAAAAATCCGCGCACCCAAAATCCCCCGCGTGTCAGACCGGTTGCAAGCCCGATACCACCGCTCCCGCTCTGGACGCTTCCACACCGGAAGACGCCGCCGCGCAAAAGGAGCTAGAGGGCCTCGCTCGCGACCTACATCACTCCGCTCCCGGCTCCTACGACAAACTCGCCGCCTTCGCCAGCAAAAACTCTTCCAGCGTTTGGGGACAGCGCGCCGCTCTCGCTCTCGGCTATGACGATTACTCCAAGACCCGCATGCCACAAGCTCTCTCCTGGCTCCAGAAGGCCAAGACCGATCCCCTGCTTCTCGAATACACTCTCTTCTGGACCGCGCAAACGGAACGCGCACTTCGAAAGAACACCGAAGCCGCCCGCGACTTTGCCGCTCTCCTCAACGAATACCCCAATGCCGCTTTTAAAGAACAACTCCTCGAAGCCTACGCACCCGCCGCCATCGACTTTGGCCACCCCCAAAATGCCATCGCTGCCTTCGCCATCTATCCCGCAACCGCTTCCAAGCCCGCGCTCCTCCTCGCTCGTGCGCGCGCTTTCGAATCTGCCCGCAAACTCATCGACGCCGTCAAGGACTATCAGACCCTCTTCTACAAATTTCCGCTCTCGGACGAATCCAAAGACGCGGCAATCGCTCTCCCGAAGCTCAATAAACAGCTCCACAACGAATTCCCCTACGCCACCGCGGAGCAACAGGATCAGCGCGCCCAGATTTTCTACGACGCCCACAAATGGAAAGAAGCCCGCCCCGAATACGAAAAGCTCGCTTCCATGCTGAAGGATCCCGCCAGTCCCATGCGCCAGCGCGCTCTCGTGCGTGCCGCCGAATGCCGCCAGCATCCCAAGGAGGCGCCTTACCTCCTCGCCAATTTGAAGCTCACCGACTCCGAAGCCGAAGCCGAGCGTCTCTATTCGCTTTCCCAGGCCTATCGCTCGGCAAAGAACGAAGTCGCGATGCTCACCAACATCGAGAAGGTTGCGGAAAAATATCCCCAGAGCCGCTGGACCGAAGAAGCCCTCATGTCCGCTGGGAACTATTATTGGGTCGAGCTCGATCGTTCCAAGGCCTCGCATTACTACGAGCGCGTCCTCGAGAACTTTCCCGCCGGCAAGTTCGCCTACAACGCCGAATGGCGCATCGCGTGGGTAGCCTATCTCGAACGCCAGCCCTACGCCGACGACAAAATCACCATTTTCCTCCGCAAATATCCCGTTTCTGGCGGCGCGGTGAATGCTCTCTATTGGCTGGGGCGCAACGCCGAGCGCAGCGGCAACCCCGGCCACGCCCGCGCGTACTTCAAGAAAATCATCGACCGTTTCCCAACCACCTATTTTGCGGATCCCGCGCAGGATCGCCTGGATAAACTCGGCCCCGGCGAAGAGGACGCTCCCGATTTCCTCGCGCAGATTCCTCCTGCTCCCCCGCTGCGCCCGTTCGACGAGCCCGTTGCTCCCGATGTTCTCGATCGCTGGAATCGCGCCCAGGCCCTTCGCACCATCGCTTTTGACGCTTCCGCCGAGCTCGAGCTCAAATCTGCCTATGTAGCTACCGCCTCGCCGCGTTTCCTCGTCGAAGCCGCGCAAGCCGCTTTCGATCAAGGCCACTTCGCCACCGGCATGGCTTACGGTCGCCAGGCCATCTCCAATTTCGATTCACGCAAGTTCGACGAAGTCCCCGCCAACGTATGGAAAGTCCTCTTTCCACTTCCCTACGAGGCGCAGCTCCGTCGCGAAGCCGAGCGCGATGATTTCGATCCCATGTTTGCCGCTGGCCTGATTCGCCAGGAATCCACCTTCCAGGCTGATGCCGTCTCTTCTGCCAACGCCATCGGCTTGATGCAAATCCTGCCCAAGGAAGGCCGCCGCCTGGCCAAGCAGCGCAAGGTCCGCTTCACCAAAGCCACGCTCTTCGACCCCAACGCCAATATCGAGCTCGGTATGCTCTACATCTCAGAGCTGACCCGCGCCACGGGCGCCCCGGAGTACGCTGCCGCCGCCTACAACGCCGGTGAAGATCGCCTCACCCTGTGGAAGTCTGAACGCGCCTACGAGGAAATTCCCGAATTCGTCGAGTCCATCCCGTTCACGCAAACCCGCGAGTACGTCCAGATCGTCGTTCGCAACGCCACCATGTACCGCAAACTCTACGGCGCCCCTCCCAAAAACACCGTCTCCGCCTCCATCCACTCCCGCTAATCCGCCTCCCTGTAGTGTCCGCCTTCTGAGCTGGACCGCCCACGCCACCCCACCTCAACCTAACCGCTCGCCGGTGGCACAGCGATTCCTCGCTGTGCTCTTGGGTCTGCCGTTTTGGAGTGCGGCGGCTTGCCGCCGCTTTTGCGGCCCCAACCCTCGCGCAAATTTGTCATCCGGCGGCCCCGCCTTTTGGAGCCGAAGGCTCTCAGTCCTTCCGCTAGCCACAATTTCCCCAAGTCCTCCCATCCGCCACCTGATATCTGATCGCTGATATCTGATATCCGTATCTGGCCTGCTCTCGTTCCAACCTGGTCCTCTCTCGGCGATGCGCATCTCTTTGTTACAATCTTCCCCATGTCCACTCCCGAAACCAACCTCACTCACATCGCCCGCCGCATGCTTTCCGCCAAAGCCGAGCAATTCACCGAATCCGTCATCCGGGAAATGACCCGCCTCGCGCTCAAGTTCAACGCCGTGAATCTCTCTCAAGGGTTCCCCGATTTCGCCGCTCCCATCGAGGTCAAAGAGGCCGCACGGCAGGCCATCTCCGACGACATCAATCAGTACGCCATCACCTGGGGCGCAAAGCCCCTGCGCGACGCCATCGTCGAAAAATTCGCCCGCACCCAGGGCATCACCGTCGATCCCGAACGCGAAATTACCATCTGCTGCGGCTCCACCGAAGCCATGATGGCTTCCATGATGGCTATCATCAATCCCGGCGATGAAATCGTGGTCTTCGAGCCCTTCTACGAAAACTACGGTCCGGACGCGATTCTCTCCGGCGCCACGCCCCGCTTCGTGAAACTCCGCCCGCCGGATTGGACCTTCGACGAAAGGGAACTGGCCGCCGCCTTCGGCCCGCACACCAAGGCCATCATCCTCAACACCCCCAACAATCCCACAGGCAAGGTTTTCACCCGCGCCGAATTCGAATTCATCCGCGATCTTTGCGTCCGCTGGAACTCCTACTGCATTACCGACGAAATCTACGAGCACATCCTCTACGACGGCACCGAGCACATCACCATGGCGCGCATCGACGGCATGCGCGACCGCACCATCGTCATCAATGGCATGTCCAAAACCTACAGCGTCACCGGCTGGCGCGTCGGCTGGGCCATCGCTCCCGCGGACGCCACGCAAGCCATCCGCAAAGTCCACGACTTCCTCACCGTCGGAGCCGCCGCCCCGCTCCAGCAAGCCGGCGCCCTCGCCCTCAAGCTCCCGCAAACCTATTACGACAATCTCGCCGCCAGCTACGCCAAGAAGCGCGCCCGCCTCCTCGCCATCCTCGAAAGCGCCGGCTTCATCGTTTACAAACCCCGCGGCGCCTACTACATCATGACCGACACCTCCCGCCTAAAATTGCCCGACAAATATCGCAGCGCCACCGAATCCGCCGACGTCAGTTTCGCCAGATACCTCGTCCAGGAAATCGGCGTAGCCTGCGTCCCCGGCTCCAGTTTCTACAACAACGCCGCCGACGGCGCCTCCCAAGTCCGCTTCACCTTCTGCAAACAAGAAAAAACCCTAGCCGCCGCCGAAGCCCGCTTCGCCCACCTTCATCTGTGAGTGGTGCGGGACCGGCACTTCCTGCCTTCTCAACTCTCCTTGAGCAAACATCACAATCCGGCTCTTTCTCGTTGTGTTACACTCCCGCTGGTCAGGGAAGGGAACAAGAACATGCCGCTCGAACTTTCGCTCATCCCCTCAAACACCAGACTCGAGTCCAACGGCGACGGCCAATCCTTCGACATCTCCTCCAGCGAGACTCGAACCTTCCTCTGCCGCCTCACCGTCACCGAACAGCTCGAGCAGGAATCCCTCGACGTCTCGCTCTGGGGCTCCGCCGACGGCCAGGACTTCGGCAAAAAGCCGCTCCTCAAAATTCCTCAGCAGTTCTATTGCGGTACTACAAAAATGGTACTGGACATCTCCTTTCGCACGGAGGTAAGGTTCCTCCGTGCGAAGTGGGAAGTAAACCGTTGGGGCCGCGTTGCGCCAACGCCCATGTTCGTGGCTGGCCTGGAGCTGGAAGAGGTTCCCCCCATGTCGCGGGATATTCCAGGCGGGCGCGAGGCCGTTGTGGCCCAATCCTGATTGGGGGCCTCTTGGGCCTCTGCTAGGTCTTTTTGTTTGAGAAAGATAGGGGTAGGAGACTGTTGGTCGGTTGCCCTGTGGTGGTCAGTCTCCTACCCCGCGAGTGGTCTTGCTCTTATAGACGTGCTCTCCCCCGCAAATGTTTCCCTCGTTCCTTCGATTTCTTTCGTCCAGACAATCTTTTTACAACTTGGAATCGGCCCACAATCGCGAGAGCTCCGTCCCCGGAATCTAAGCCCTTATATCTCCACACTATCCAAGTACCGCGCCACCGCCGCCTTCCACTTGAACTTCTCCGTAATCGCCTGTTGCAACGCCTGCGCCGCCTGCGGCTCCCCATGCGTCAGGAAAACCTGCTCCGGCGGCGCCTGCAACGCAGTCAGCCACCGCAGCAACTCGCTCTTGCCCGCGTGCGCCGAAAACTGCCCCATCTCTACGATTTCCGCCCGCACTGGCACCACTTGCCCAAACAGGTTCAGCGTCTTCGCGCCATCCTGCAGCGCCCGCCCCCGCGTCCCCTCCGCCTGAAACCCTCCCAGGATCACGCAATTCCGTGCATCCCCCAGCCGCTGTGCCAGGTGATGCAGCACGCGCCCGCCCGTCACCATCCCGCTCGCCGAAATAATGATGCACGGCGTCTTCACGTTATTGATCGCCTTCGAATCCTGCACGCTCCGCGCCAAATGAAATTCGTGCACGCTCAGCGGGTCCCCGCCATGCTCCTCGTCCCGAGTAAACTCCACGTCATGGTCTTCCTTGTGCCTCAAATACAAATCCGTCGCGCTCAGCGCCATCGGGCTGTCCACGTACACCGGCACTTTCGGGATGCGCTGCAGATTTTCCAGCTCCCGCAGGTAGTACATGAACGTCTGCGTCCGCCCGATCGCAAACGCCGGAATCACAATCGATCCCCCGCGCTTCACCACGCGATTCACAATGTCGCCCAGCAATTGCAGCGGATCGCCCGCCTCGTGCTCCCGGTCGCCATACGTCGATTCGCACAACAACAAATCGATCTGCTTCGCCGCCGGTGTCTTCGGATCGTTCAGGATCGGCTGGTCGTACCGCCCCACGTCTCCCGAAAACACCACCACGCTTTTCTTCCCATTCTCCGCGATCGTCAATTCCAGGCTGGATGAGCCCAGAATGTGCCCCGCGTCGTAAGACTCCACATGAAATTCCGGCGAAATGTCGAATCCTCCGCTGCGCGGCATCGGCTTCAACAGCCGCAAGACCGGATCGATATCCGCGGAGGTATACAGTGCCTGCGGCTGCGTGTGTTTGCTCCAGCCATGCTTCTGCGCGTTTTCCGTCTCCTCCTCCTGCAAGTGCCCGGAGTCCTTCAGCAAAATCCCCGTCAGCTCAATCGTCGCCGGATTCGCAAAAATCGTTTTGTTGTACCCGTCCCGCACCAGCACCGGCAGCCACCCCGTGTGGTCCAGGTGCGCATGCGTCAGCACCAGGTAATCGATCGTCTTCGCATCCACCGGCAGCGGGTGCCAGTTCCGCTCCTTCAGATCCTCCATCCCCTGGAACAACCCGCAATCCACAAGCAGCTTCTTCCCAGCCGCCTCGACCAAGTATTTCGACCCCGTCACACACCCAGCCGCGCCAAAAAATGTCAGCTTTGCCATGAGCTCTCTCACCCGAGAATTGAGTTACTCCACCACCATATCCTAAACTCATCGAGAAGATCATTGTCGTCACGAATTGCCGTCGGATCTGTGTGGGCCACGAAAAGATCAACTTCAGCGCGGTCTTCGCCGGCCAGGCCGTCGGCATCAAAGAAGTTCACGACGATATCTGGCCGGTCAGTTTTATGGAATTGAATCTGTGATACTTCGAGCTGGAGACTCGCGTGTTGGAACCGCTGGAAAATCCCTTCGGTCCAAAAGTGTAACCTATGTCTCAGGAACGTTCTGTAAACGATCTTTCCGGACTGTACACAGAATCTCTGGTGGAGCCGATGGGATTCGAACCCACGACCTCCTCGATGCCATCGAGGCGCGCTCCCAACTGCGCCACGGCCCCACCGTCATTCGTTTTTAGTCTACCACACCCGCCTTTTCTCGCACTCCGCATCGACCCCGTTTGGTCACATCTCCAGCCATTCTCATTCCAGCAACTCGCCGGCACTCCTAACTCCCGCTCCCGCGAGGAATCTCCCTGACCCCAATATTACTGCACTATAAAATCTGCCCAGTTTCTTCCACAAGAAAGACGGCACTCGCCTCCAACCCCGAACCCCGAAAGATTCTTATATCGATGACAGTAAACGACTTAGCAATCTTTTCCCTGCGTGACCTCCATCACTTTCTTTTCCTCAGCCCCCCTGCTATCTTATCTGTAGACAAATTCTCCGGCCTTTTTGTATGCTCCGTCTGCCCCTGGCTCGTCGAATCTGTCGAAGGAGTTTCGTCCATGTCAGCAGCAGCTACCGCGCAGCGCTTTCGGGGTGTGCTATGCCGTCACTGCGGAAAGCCCGTGCGCATTCCCGCCATCGTCCTGCGTAAGGATAGCGAGCACCAGGGCCATCCCGATGCCAATGACGCGCAGTTCCATCTCATCTCGCGCGTCTTCGTCCTTCGGTGCCGTTCCTGCGAAAGGGAATCGATTTACGCCATCAATCAGATCGTGGACTGCACTTTCTCGCAGCCTCCGGTCCGCGGCCAGCAGCAACATTCGGTTGTCTAAACTGCCTCCTCATTGAGCCAAGTCTTCTTTTGTCGTCTATAAGCAAGCACGCAGCGCAATCATTTTTCGGGCGTTGTTTGCCCCGCTCACAACCGCCCTGATTTGAGTTGTTCCTCTTCCTTAGGCACAATGCCCTCTGGCTCTGCCATGCCCGCCTTAAAGACCTTTAATATTGAAAATGGTTTGCCCACCGTGGACGAAGCCCGCCAGCTTCTCCTCTCCGAACTCCGCCAGTCGAAACAGTCCGGCGTTGTGGCTGTCAAAATCATCCACGGCTACGGCTCCACGGGAAAAGGTGGCGCTCTTCGTGGCGCGCTCCGCAAATCCCTCCTTCGCCGCAAAAAGGAAGGGCTGGTCACCCGTGTCATTTTTGGTGAAAAATGGAGTGTCTTCGAGGAGGATTCCCGCTATGCCATCGATCTCTGCCCTGAACTTCGCTCCGACCGCGACCTCAATCGCAGCAACGAGGGAATTACCATCGCCGTCCTCGTCTAACGACATCGCGCAATATTCCAGCCGCTCTGGGGATTGCTCCTAATCCCATGGCCACCGCAGCCATTCCGCGTCGCCCACCGTTTTCCTTAGCCCGCCGCGTACTCTTTCCGCTTCTTGCCCTTTTGGCCATTCTCTATCTCACGGATTTCGCCTGGTATCAGTTGCGTCTCCATCTTCCGAAATTAGGCCCGGCCACAGGCTCTGTTCACCGCATTCGCCTCCTGGCGGTTCCCGTGAAAAACAATAGAGTCGATTATGAGCTCGACACCATCAAGCCCGAAGAAGATCTGCCCTGCAGCCACTCGCTGTTCCCGCACGGCGGCGCTCGCCCCTGCTGGTACGTCACCCGTCACGCCAACGACCCCATCCCCATGTAGCCGCTATCGCCCGCTTCCACCTACTGCTTCGCTTGCAACGCGCTCTTCAAATCCGGCCCAATTCGTTCCAGGATGGATTGCGCCGGGTCCTCCCCCTCATACCGTTGCAACTCCTGCCCATCTCGGCCTAACAGCACATACGTCGGCAGTGCCCGCACGTGGTACGTATTCACCAGCGAACTGTCGCGGTCAAACCGCTCCGTCCAGTTCATTTGGTGGCTCGCAACGAACGACTTCCACGTGCCCTCGTCATCATCTTCGTCCACGCTCACCACTTCGAAGTCTCCGCCGCCATACACCGCTTCCATTTCCTTCACTTTCGGCAACGCCGCGCGGCAAGGCCCGCACCACGTCGCCCAGAAGTCCACCAGGACTACCTTTCCTCGCAACTCGTTGAGCGTCGCTTGTCCCCCCGAATGGTCTGCGCCCGCCTCTCCTTGCTCGCTCTTCGTTTTCTTAAGAGGCTCGCTTCGTTTGAAATTGTCGTCGTCGTAGTTCTTCACGGGCTTGCCGGCGTTCGGTTTTTTCGCTCGCGCCAACCGCGCCGCTTCCGCCACGGACATTGGCTGCTCGTCCGGCGCATCGTTTTCCGCCATCGTGTTCTGTGGCCCCGCGCTGTTCTGCGCGCTAGTCACGCTCTGGCTATCCGGATTTTGTGGCTTGTTTGTCTGTGCCGCGCTTCCTGCGCACAAGGCCCCCGACAGCAGTGCTGCTGCGATGCTCACCCGCAGTTTCCACATCGAGGGGCTCGCTCCTCCGGAGTCTCCAGTGTGTTCCTACCTGCTGGAGGACTCCGGCTTCAGAAATATCGAGTCGTCAATCGCCGGGTTGACCGTCACCTGCGTGATCCGAATGCTCAGTACCGCCCCTTTTTCTGTTCGCTTCATCCGAAACGGAAACTTCAACCCGTCCACGTCCCGGTAATCATCCAGGTCTATCTTCACCATGTACGGCCCTTCGGACGTTGTGTACACGTCTTCCGTGCGCACCACGTATCCGCTATCCACGTCGAAATACATTCGCGACGACAGGCTCTTTTGTGCCGGAAACTCCACCACGTATGCGCTATGCGCTCCCACCTTCTCGATCCCCGTCAACTTTCCTCCGGACGCGGACTGGATCGTCTTCAGATTCACCAGCATGTCCGCTTCTTTTAACCGGACCGCAAGCTCCGCGCCGCTGTAGGGGTGGTAACCGCCTTTCCAGTCCTCAACCCACGCGGTCTGTCCGTCGCACACCTCGCGCAGCACCAGTCCGTTTGGAAACGTCAGTTTCTTGATTGACTTGTTCGGGCTCTTCTGCAAAATTTCAATCGCAAGAAATTTTGAGGAATCTTCCGTCTGGTAGAGGCCTTTCACTCTGCGGCTGGTCGCGCGGCTCCACGCATCCTGTCCTCCAACCGCCTCAACGCTCTTTTCCAGCACGTCTCTTACGCTTGGCATCGCCGCCACATCGCTTTTCGCGTGCGTCGGCGCTGCGGTAACCGCCGTTTCATTCGTCGAATCGGCCCGCGCTTCTGTCTGCTGCGCTTCGAGCATTCTGGGCAAAAATCCCGAATATGCCACCCACAGCAGTACCATCAAGATCCGGTGTGTTTTTCGCATACGGCTCTCTCCTCTTGCCAGTATGCGGCCCGCGAACTCTTCGCCACCCTTCCTCTGCCGCAACGTGCCCAATCCGCGCCTGTCCCAAAGCACAGGTCTCCGTTTTGAATTTGAAAATGTGCGTCCGAATCGTGCGGGAGTCTTCAGCGAATCACGGTTAGAGCAACAAACACATCTGTTAGCGCGCTCACTGCATCCTCTGCGTTAGGTTTTTCTCTTGGGTCTCTCTTGTAAGTTCCGCCTTCCGAGGCGGACCGCCAAAGCAAACGAACCCAACCATTCAACAAGTGGCACAGCGATTCCTCGCTGTGCTCTCGGGTTCCTCTTCTCTGCGTACTCTGTGTCTCCGATCTCTGAGCCCTCTGCGTTAAACCTTCTCTCTTGGGTTAGCATCGCCTCGCCCGTTCTCAAATTGTCTTTAAATCGCGGGGAAGCCCATCGGTCACTTCCAGCTCCCCCGCGCCCTTGACGGAGCGGAACTGTGTCGTTCCACCCCAAGTACGTCCGCCCCTTGAGTTTTAGATGTAAGTAAAGTTCGGTTTTATTGCGGGAGGAAACTTCGCCCGATCACGGATCCTAACGTCAAATCTCTCTAAACAACGTTGCTCGAAGAAGGCAGCGCACCACCACCCCTCAACTCATCCCCAGCAACACCTTCGGCCCCGTCGGCTGCGGCGCGCCTCCGGCCACCTCAATCGTCACCGCAAACGCCTTCGCCTCCGTGTTCGCAGGCACCTCCGCCGTCCACGGCTTCCCCATCGCCCGCCCGTTCGCACCGAGCACGCCCGCACTGATCGGCGCTCCTTTCGTGGGCACCAGCCACAACTGATAACTCTTATCCGCGGGCAAAGCCGGCAAATCCGCGGAGTAAACCACGATTCCCGTCTTTCCGTTATATCTCACCACGCCGCTGGCCCCCGCTGTGTCTCCCACGCCTGCTAGTTTCACCGTCACGGTATCCGGCGCCGCAAGCACGCTCACCAGCTTCTCGATCTGCTCGCGGTCTTGGATCAGCAATTCTGCCGCTCGCCGCTCTTTCCGCAATTCCCCCGCGATCTTCCGGTTCTCCCAGGACAATCCAAAACTCACCAGTGCGAGCAGCACCGCCGCGGTCGCCAGCACCCAGTTCCACCATGAACTCTTCGTGTCAGCCTCCATTTTCGCTCTCCCTGACTCCGAAACCGGAGCTTGAGTCCGAGTCGGCCACGCAATCCGCTCCTCCGCCTCGCGGTTCGCCCGGATCCGCGCCATCAATTCCGCCTTGACCGTTGCCGCCGGCCGTTCCTGCTTCACGGAGAAGGCCAGCATTGCCGCGCTTCCGTGCGCCTGTGTCAGCTTCGCCGCACACTCCTCACACCCCGCCACGTGCGCCTGCACTCCCGCCGCTTCGTCCTCCGGCAATGCGCCCAGGGCGAACAGCTCCAGTTCTTCCAAGCGAATGTGTTCTCCGTTGCTCAACTCAACACCTTTTTCAACGCCTCCATCGCGCTTCGTATCCTCGTTTTTACCGTTCCCAGCGGCAGTCCCGTCTTCACCGCAATCTCGGAATGCGACATGCCCTCAAAATAAGCGCACTCCAGCGCTTCCCGCTGTCCATCCGGCAGGCTTCCCATCACCGTTCGCACTTTGTCCAGAAGCAGATTTTGTGCCGCGTGCGACTCCACGTCCACGCCCAGGCTCACGCTATCTTCCTTCAACTCTTCGCTCTTCCCGCTCTTCCGCCGCAATTTCGATATCGCCCGGTTTCGCGCCGCCACCAGCAGCCAGCCCGCCAGCGATCCCTTCGCCGGGTCAAAGCGCTCCGCCGTCCGCCACACCTGGTAGAACAGATCCTGCAGGATCTCTTCCGCCCCGCCCGTATCTTGTAAGATTCGCTTCGCCTCGGAAAACACCAATCCGCTGTATCGGTCGTAGAGCGCGGACAGGGCCTCCTCATCCTTCCGTCCGATGCGCGCCAGCAACGACCAATCAGTGGTGGTCTCTCTCTCTGTGCCTTCCGGCCTCACAACACCTCAGTTCCGCTCTGTCTTGCCAACTCATAGTACGCTAAAACCGCAAGGACTGGATTGCCGATCCGTGGCACAGCAATTCCTCGCTGTGCTCCTGAGTTCCTTTTCTCCGCGCCCCCTGTGTAAAGCTTTTCTCTTGGGTCTCTCCTCCGCCTCCAACTCGACCCTTCTCCCCGCACCGCTTCTCCCCTAAACTGCCCCAGTACCCATTCGCTCAATCATCGTCCGAGAGGCTCCCCTGTCCCGTTCGTTCGACATTCTAATTCTCGGCGCCGGTGCCGCCGGCCTCTTCTGCGCCATCGAGGCAGGCAAGCGCGGCCGCCGCGTCGCAGTAGTCGAACATGCCGACCGCATTGGCAAGAAAATCCTCATCTCCGGCGGAGGCCGCTGCAATTTCACCAACCTTCACACCACGCCGGAAAACTTCTTTTCCGCCAATACCCACTTCGCCAAATCCGCCCTCGCCCGTTTCACCCCTAACGACTTTCTCGCTCTCGTCAAGAAACATCGCATCGCCTGGCACGAAAAAACTCTCGGCCAGCTCTTCTGCGACAATTCCGCCACCGAGATCATCAACCTGCTCGAAACCGAATGTCGCGCCGCCAACGTCCAAATCTTCCTCAACACCCGCATCATCGAAGTCCAGCGCACCACCGGATTCCTCCTTCGTTCCGATTCCGCCGAATTTCGCGCCCCCATCCTCGTCGTCGCCACCGGCGGGCTTTCCATCCCCAAACTGGGCGCCAGTTCTTTCGGGTACGACCTCGCCCGCCAGTTCGGCCATAACATCGTTCCCACTCGGCCCGCTCTCGTTCCGCTCGTCTTCAATCGCACCGACCTCCGCCGCTACGCCGAACTCGCCGGCGTCTCCGCCGAAGTCGTCGCTTCCGCGGCCGGCAAAATTTCCTTCCGCGAAAAAATGCTCTTCACTCATCGCGGCCTCAGCGGTCCTGCCATTCTCCAAATCTCCTCCGACTGGAAGGAGGGCCAGCCCATCCAGCTCGATCTCGCTCCTCAGCGCGACGTCACCTCCCGTCTTCGCGCGTCCAGCCACCGCGATCTTGCCGCCGTCCGCAAAGCCCTGCAGGAATTTCTTCCCAATCGTTTCGCCGCGCGCTGGCTCGAATTCCATGCTCCGCCCGCGTTCACCAACCCCGCCCTCGCCGCTCTCGAACAGCAACTGCACTCCTGGATCATCTCGCCCGCTTCCACCGAAGGCTACGAAAAAGCCGAAGTCACCTCCGGCGGTGTGGACACCCGCGAGCTCTCCGGCAAATCCATGGAATCCCGCCATGTTCCCGGTCTCTTCTTCATCGGCGAAGTCGTTGACGTCACCGGCCAACTCGGCGGCTTCAATTTCCAGTGGGCCTGGGCCTCCGCCGCCGCTGCGGGCCGTTCCTTATAACGTTGCCCACGCCGGCCGAATCAGGTGTAAAATCCTCCCACTTTCCGCCTCGCGGAAATTCGCATTTCGCTCATTCGTCCCTGGAGACACCTTGACTACCATCGCTGCCCCGGCAACCATTTCCCCGAAACCCGCGCCCGGCCGCCGCTACGACCATCTCTTCTTTTCCGCGATGGCCCTTCTCATTCTCATCAGCGTCTTCGTCGGCTTCGCCCGCAGCTACTATCTCGCCGGCGTTTTCCGCGCGCCATTGCCCGCCCGCATCATTCATTTTCACGGCGCCGTTTTTTCCTGCTGGATCCTGCTTTTCTTCACACAAACTGCGCTCGTGTCCGCCCACCGCGTGGACATCCACCGCCGCCTCGGCCTTTTCGGTTTCTGCCTGGCCTGCCTAATGGTCGTCCTTGGCGTCCTCGCCGCTACAAATGCGCTCGCCCGCAACCTCTCGCCCTTCGGTGTCGATCCCAAAGTCTTCTACATCGTCCCCATAAGTGACATCTTCATCTTCGCCGTCCTCATCTTTTTTGCTTTCCGCGAGCGATTCAATTCCGCCGCCCACAAGCGCCTCATTCTGATCGCCACCCTCTCCCTCATGAGCGCAGCCTTCGTTCGCTGGCCGGTTCACCTCCCTTGGTGGAATCTCTTCGTCTCGGAGCTTTGCACCTACGCGCTGCTACTCCTGCTCATTGCCTACGATCTCTTCGCCATCCGCACCATCCACCGTGCCACTCTCTGGGCCGGCATCTTTCTCATCTCTTTCGAACAGTTGCGCCAGCCTTTCAGTCATTCCTCCGCCTGGCAAGCCTTCGCCTCCTGGGCGCAATCCCTCGCCCGCTAATTCACGGCCCAATTCCGCTGCAATCTTCCAAACATCGTCCTCCTGAGACCATCCGGCGAGGATGGTCGATGGATCTCAACCTTTACCCCAGTCACCCACCTCCACGCTCCTCCTTCGTCCGTTGAAACGGACACTCCTGTCTATGCCTTTTGTAATCCTTCTTACATTTCCCCGCCTTACAAGATCGGGACAATCAGTTGACCTCACCGTGGCAAGTTTTTCCTTGGACCCGCTTACTGTAACTACTCGAGCCGCGCAAACAAATCCAAAAAGGAACGGAGTGTCATGGAAAAAACTGAATCACTGATGAATCGTGCAGTAAATCGCAGGTCATTCATGAAGAAAGGCGCGCTGGCAGCAAGCGCAGCTACCGCAGGCATCGCAGTACTCGGTAGTAGCTCCCGAGTCTTTGGCCAGGAGAGTGAAAGCACCCCGACCAAGGGCGACATAGCAATTCTTCGTTTCCTAGCCGCGGCCGAGCTCATCGAGTCGGACCTTTGGACTCAGTACGCGGAATTGGGCGGTATCGGCGACAATGAACCCATTGAGGTAAACCCGAACGAAACGTTGAACAACTATCAGGTGGCGTTGTCGAACCTCGATTCCGATGGCCCGCAATACATCACCAGCAACACGATCGATGAAATTAGTCATGCAGCTTTTCTCAACGGATACCTGGAGTCCAAAGGCGCAGACCCGGTCAACTTCGACGAGTTCCTAACACTCCAAGGCAGCAAGGCGACGGGCGCCCAAAATATCGGACGCCTCACCAACCTCATGCACCTCAACGTGGACACTAGCTGGTTCATCCGCTATCGTAGCGCGACAAACCCTGACTTTGGCGCCACCTTCCCTCAGGCACTCACTCTCAATAATGTTACTGCCATTCCCCGAAACAACAACGATTTCGACGGCGCTACCAACCCCAACTTTCCCGGTAACGACCACATCCAGGCGATCGCGAACGTAGCCGCCTTTCACTTCGGGTACATCGAACAAGGTGGATCGAGTCTCTATGCGGCGCTCAGCCAGAAGGTCACCAGTCTGGAAGTGCTGAAAATCACGCTCGGTATTGGCGGAGACGAGATCGCTCACTTTCTGGAATGGGTCGATTTTTCGGGCAATGCGGTGCAAGCCCCTGTGGCGCCGTTCACGGACCCTATATCGAAACTGTCGTTTCCTAATTTTTTCAGCCCACTCAACCCGCTCAAACAGCCCAGCCTGATCTTTCCCGTTCCCTGCGAATTCATCAGCCCGAATTTGCCCCATTGCGCGGTCGTTCGGCCGAGCGATGACAAATTTGGTGGCGCAGTAGCGACCATCGCATCGTTCACAGCGGATGGGCTATTTGTTGGGCAACAACCGAAGTTTTTCCAGGTAGTGAACCAACTGGCGCAAGAAGCGGATGCCGCCGTCCGCACGCTCTAATCGCCGGAAGCCTCGCATCTAACGAGAATGGTCCCCGCCTTCGTCACGAATCGCGAAGGTGCGGGACCATTTCTCATCTGGCGAGCTGCGCGAACACCCTCGCCTCGTTTTCCTCCCTACAAAAGAAATTTCCCGAATGATAGAATGCCGCGGTGCTTCCGCAAGAAGCCTCGCATGCAAATTTTCCGCCGCATGCGCACCTCTCGCGCCACAGGAGGGATCTTTCCATGCGCCAACCCATTCGCACATTCACATCCATCAATTTGTTGGCCGCCGCCTGCGCCGTTCTTGCCTTCTCCGCCGCCGCGCAACAAATCCCTCCGCAACTCCAGCCGCCCGCCACCGAACAACTCGTCCTCCAGCTCCACGCCAAGGGCGACCAGGTCTACACCTGCAAAGAGGGTGTCACGCAATTCGCATGGACCCTAAAGGCTCCCGATGCCCAACTTTTCGACAAGGAAGGAAAACCCTTCGGCAAACATTTCGCCGGCCCCTCCTGGCAAGCCAACGACGGCAGCCTCGTCACCGGCAAAGCCGTCGCCAACGCCCCTTCCCCTGATCCCGATTCCATCCCCTGGCTCCTCGTCACCGTCCTCACCCACGACGGCTCCGGCGTCCTCTCCCGCGCCACCTCCATCCAACGCCTCAACACGAAAGGCGGCAAAGCGCCCGCGTCCGGCTGCGACTCCACCCACGCTGGCCAGGAAGCCCGCATTCCCTATACCGCCGACTACCTCTTCTACGCTCCCAAATGACCCGCCGTTCTTGATTCTGACGTAGGGCCCGCCTGGCGTTCACCTCAACCTGGTCGAGGAGGCGGGCCGCAAACGCCACCTCAGCCCAGCCTCCCCATTTGCCAATCACCTTTGCCCAAAGCTCCCGTGGCACAGCGATTCCTCGCCGTGCTCTTGGGTTCCTCGTCTCCGCGACCTCTGCGTCTCCGATCCTTGCGTCCTCTGCTTTGAGCTTCTCTCTTGGGTCTCTCTTCTCACGCCGATGGGCTGCCCTCCGATTCCCGCCTGCGTGCGCCGAGCCGCACCCAAGCGCATATCGCGAAGCCGCCCATCAACACAACGGAAGCCGCGGCACATGCCGCCGTAATCTCGCTCACCCGCCAAGCTGAACCCGCCGCATCGCTCACCACCGGATGGCGCGGCGTGGGAATCCCCAGCAGCAAATTTCCGGCCGCCGTAACGCCATAGAAAATCAGGGCCACGCGCCAGTAGCCACGCGCTGAATCTTCAGCCGTGCCGTTCTCCATCTCACCCGCGATGCCGTTTGCCCTGCCTGCGCGCCGCAGCGCCAGCGCGAACAGTTGGTAGATCACATAGTTCGTCAGCAGCCATCCGAGAAAATTGCTCAGTGGCACGCCAAAGTACACGCCGCCCTGCTCCCAAATCCACAGGTGTCCTACGGTTGCCCAGATCGGGTCCATCGCCACGTCCCACGCGGTCATCACCACGCTCGCCAGCAACGGTAACGTTGCTACGCGCCAGCCCACCAACCCGCCGCGCCGGCCTCCCAGCATCGCCCGCGCCACCATCCACGACAGGTAGCCCATCCCAACGTACGCCAGCCCCAGCAGGATCGGCACCTGCAGAATCTTCTGTCCCATGCGCTCGGTGAAGTGGTAATGCCCATAGGGGAGGCCCGTGCGGATACTCAGGTTCTCGAATACATTGCCCACCACCACGCACAGTCCCGCGAACGTCAGCGCATTCCTCCAGCCATACACCATCGCTCCATGAACCAGCGCAAACACCAGCGGCGGAAATATGTGCAGCGCCACCGACACGACGATCGGCACGTGCCCCGGGTACAGCCCCGCCATCAGGAACAACACGTCCGCACCAGCGTACGCCGCGATCATGCCCCATAGCACGCGCATCGTCGCCGTGCCCTTCTTCGCCAACTTGTCCCCCGAGCCACGCATAGGCAGAGCAAAGTCTACCCTACAAGTCACCGGATCCCCTCCCCCTCGACCGCCCGCCGCGGCTTGGCCGGACCGAGCCCCCGGGTCTTGCAACCTAATGGTTGCATGTCATCCTTAACCCTGCTAATCTGCAACCAGGAGGTTGCACATGAATACGGACCGCATCGAGAAAAAGATTCTTCTCCACGCGCCGCTTAAGCGGGTTTGGCGCGCCCTGACGGACTCCACGGAGTTCGGCAGTTGGTTCGGCATAAAGTTTGACGGCCCATTCGCGCCGGGCGCCCGGATACTCGGCGAGATTGTCGGGACCACGGTCAATGCCGAGGTCGCCAAGGCGCAGCAGAAGCACAAAGGCGTGCCGTTCGAAATCACCGTCGAGCAGATGGAGCCCGAGCGCCTGTTCTCCTTCCGCTGGCATCCGAATGCCGTTGAGCCGGGCCTCGACTGCTCCGCCGAGCCGCCCACGCTCGTCGTCTTCACTCTTGAGGAACTGTCAAACGGCATTATGCTGACTGTCACCGAGTCCGGCTTCGATGGAATCCCACGCGCGCGCCGGGCGAGGGCCTTTAAGGCGAACGAGCAAGGTTGGGGCATCGTCGTGAAGCTGCTCGAGGAGTACCTCGTCCATGCGACGTAGCTCGAATGTCGCGACGCATCCGAAGGGCTCTGCCATCCTTTTCGCAGCCCTGGGAGACGAAGTCCGCCTGCGCATTGTCTCGCGCCTTTGTCGTGACGGACCGATGTCCATCACCAGGCTCACCGTGGGCTCCCACGTCACTCGTCAAGCGATCACCAAACATCTGCGTGTCATGGGCCAAGCCGGCCTCGTCCGCAGCACCCGCCACGGCCGCGAGAGGCTCTGGCAACTTAAACAGCGCCGCCTCGAAGATGCGCGCCACTACCTCGCCCTCATTTCCAAGCACTGGGACGACGCCCTCGGACGCCTGAAGGCCGCCGTCGAACGCGACTGAGCGCCGACGAATCAACCACACCACGAGCCCCGTACGTGCGGCTCCCGCCGCAACGGAAAAACAAGAGCGGATCCGCCGTTCGCGCTCTTCGCAAAGGGTAGGCACCCCAATTCGTTTCTGGAAATTAAGGCTGTGCCACCCGCCTAAGATAATCTACCGTCTGGTCGCTGGCCCTCCCCGCGAAGCTCGCCGGATGGAGTCTGAACCTCGTTCCACATTAGACAGTATGCAAAATGCGCCTCGACTGGGAGGGGATTGTGAGTCCTCGGCTCTATGGCTGGGAGACACAATCGAGCTTGACAAGTAAGCGTGCGCTTACGTATAAAGTGGTAAGGAAATGCTTACGAATTATAGGAACTACACCCGTACCATCAGACAGCGAACCTCTCGCTCCGCCGGGGAAGTGTTTTACGCCGTTGCTGACCCTACACGGCGCGCGCTGCTCGATCTTCTCGCTCAAGGTGAAGAACCGGTCAACTCCCTTGCCGAACGCTTTGCGATGAGTCGTCCCGCCATTTCGCAACACTTGGCCATTCTGCTCAGAACGCGTTTAGTGTGCGCACGGCGTGTCGGCAGGGAGCGGCGTTACCGGCTCCGTCCTAAGCCTTTGGAACAGATCTATGACTGGGTTGCTGTTTACGAGCGTTTCTGGACAGAGAAACTGGGTGCGCTCGGGGAGCACCTACGGAAACACTCGTGAACCGCGACCTGCGTTTTGAGATTGTTTATCCGAATCGCCCGGAAGATGTTTGGCGCGCCCTGATTGATTCTGACGCTTTGGCAGGCTGGCTGATGGAAAATGACTTTGCACCGCGGGTAGGGCACAAATTCCACTTCCGCCTAAAATCGAGGCTCGGGTTCGAGCGAATGATTCCTTGTGAAGTGCTTGAGGTGGAGGAGTTACGCGTTCTGTCATACAGCTGGGGCGGGAAGGGAAGCGTCGTAACTTTCCGGTTGGAGCCGGTGGCGGAAGGGACACGCTTGTCTCTTGAGCATACGGGTTTGCCTGGCTTGCGCGGGTTTGCACTGGCTTGGTTGTTGAGTCATGGATGGGCCCGCAAGATCGACCAGCGCTTACCGGCAGTGCTTGCACGCATAGTCTCCCAAGAAAGGTGATTGGATGATGGCGTGCCGCCCCAAAGGTAGGAACCGTCTAAAGACTGGATTTCGTGCGAAAGGAGAAGGAAGAAGATGATTACCAAGCTGAGCCTCGTCACTATCCTGGTGCGAGATCAAGAGGAAGCCCTCCGTTGGTTCACGGAGACACTGGGCCTTAAGAAACTCCAAGACGCATCTTACGGGAACGGGGCGCGATGGCTGGTTGTGACCCCTCACGATCAGAGCGATTTCGGCATCGTTCTTCAGAAACCGGAACCCGAGGAGCACGGTGCAGAGCGCGCACGCATGAGGATGGAACAAATCGGCAAGGGCACGACCTGGGTATTCCGGGCTGATAACCTGGACGAGACCTACCAGACACTGAGTGCGCGTGGCGTAAAGTTTCTGAGTCCGCCCAAGGCGCTGCGGTGGGGAAGGCAAGCCATTTTCCAGGACCTATACGGCAATCAGTACGCTCTGATGGGCAACTGATCGAATTTTGCTGCAGGCGAAGGAACCGGCCCGCTGCAGCCAAGTTCAGCCGATCGAGCGAAAGGTCGCTCGGCGGCCAACGACGACGGGGTGAGTCTGCGGATCGAGCGCGGCTTTCGGCGAGGCGCTGGGCGTTCCGTAGGTGATGCGATCACGCACGGCGGCCAGAGGAGTCGTATCGATGAAATGGACCGTCTGACCATCCAGTTCGATACCCAACTGTTTCCACAACGCGGGGAGATCGACCGGATAGGGATCGTCCTTCATTTTATCGTAGAGAGTTTTCAGAACCGTGACACCGGTGGCATGATCCCCGGCTTCGAGCGCTTTCTCGAGCGGCCAATCGTTGCGAATGTCTCCTCCAGCGAGCAGGATTCCCCGCAAGGCGTCGTCCAAACCCTTTTTGTTGTTGGTCTCTTTTCGAATCTCGACATCGGCCAGCAGGCAGAAGAGCGCTCCTCCCCAATATGTGCGGCCCCAGGTATGAGTGCGGTCCAGTCCTTGGTCTCCGGGCGCGGGAAGTCCTTGGTGCAGATCGCGGACAACTTCGAACCACATTTCTTGCGCGTCAAATTTTTTCGCGCGCACACGCGCGATCGGCTCAACATAAGTCGCGATTCCTTCTTCGATCCAGTGATGCTCGTCAGCTACCGAAGGGAACGCGAGGTGCACCATTTCATGTGTCAGCATCCAGTCCGCGTGGAGTCGTGCGGCTGTTGCGTTTTTTCCGACGTGAATACGGATCTTGCCGCCGTCCTCGGCCCCGTTGGTCCGCCCGCCACGCACGCCTTGCCCGTCCGACGGGACGATGCGCAACACAACGTGCGGCACGGGAAACCGCTGATAATAGGTGCTAACCGATTCCGCCGCCGAGCGAACCCAGTCCAGCAGTTCGTTGGGAGTCACGCTCAGCGCCCCATCTTCTTGAATCACATCGATCCGTGAATTGCCGATCTGGATGGTGGAGAGCATTTGATCGCCTCTTCCGGCGTCGGCGCGCGCGCACCCAACGGAAAGATTCAGTAAGAAAGCCACGAAGAAAACTGCCGCAAGGATTATCCGGGGCATTGGTTGCCAAGAAAGTGCGCAGCACGCCGCTATCTTACAAACTCGACGCATCGGTGCTCGACAAAACAAGCGGCCCCTGTCACCTTTCCGATGAATACACGGCAGCTCGTTCATTGACACCCGGTTTCCACCCACCTTCACTCTAACCCGGAATTTCCAATTTGACTTCCCGGCCGACCGAAAGCGTACATCCACCCCGCGCTCGAATCCTGGTTCGCTGCCCTCCATGACCTAGCCCACCATGTCCCCGCATCTTCTCCGTGTCCTCTGCGGCTACTCTGTTACCTCTGTGGTGAACGCTTCTCCTTGCTTTTCCAACATTGAGCCTTCAACTCTAGACCCTTAGCTACTCTTTCCGACCACCCCTTTTTTCGCCGCTGGCGCGCTCCTCTGCCTGACTTCACTCTAACTCCTTTACTTTCTACCCCATAACATCCCAGGGGGTGGGTGGGGGCGGAAGGTATAATGGTTAACCTACTCAGACTCAATCAATGGGCGATTCAAACTGCCCAGTCGGCATCTGTTGGCTGTGAGCTGTCGGCGGGCGACTGTAGCCCCTCCTGCCCCCTCCCATTACCTCCCGCCCATTGCGCTGTAAACCCCATAGTGCCACAATCCCGTTGACGACCGCTTCTTGGGGTCAGGGCCGGGAAACACTTCCGCTCTCTCCGGTGTCTAATAGCTAGAGCGGACAAAGGTTGGGGCCTTCGCTCATTCTGGGCAGAACCGCCCAACCGCGCCGGGCCAGTTCGCCAATGCCCGCAGTCGGGGCACAGGCGATGAAAGGCAGACCGTGTCCGATTGGGCCACCGCCCTCTCGTGGGGCAGGGATGAAGCCGAACTCGTTACCGAGTTGCAAGCTGGCTCGGAGACGGCCTTCGACTGGCTCGTCACGCACTACCACGGGCCGGTATACAACCTGATTCTCGGCATGCTGGGCGATACGGCCGACGCCGCAGACGCCTCGCAGGAAGTTTTCTTAAAAGCGTTCAAGGGCATTTGCCATTTCCGGCAGGGCAGCTCCTTGAAGACCTGGCTATATCGCATCGCCATCCGCGAAGCGCTGAATCAACGCCGTTGGTTCAAGCGCCACCTACAGAAAAATGTCTCCATCGATGCGGAGCCGGAAGAAGGTTTTGCGTCGATCGACGTCGAGGATTTGAGCGCTACGCCGTTCGATCAGCTCGCCGCACAGGAAATTCAAGTGGTGGTGCAGGGCGCTCTGCAGCAGATTCCCGAAGTGTTCCGCAGCGCGGTGATCCTGCGCGACCTCGAGGGCTTGAGCTACGATGAAGTGGCGGAAGTGTTGGAGGTCAGCGTCGGCACCGTGAAGTCGCGCATCCTGCGCGGGCGGCGCGCGTTGAAGGAAATTCTGCAACCGCTCCTCGGTGAGCGCGAAGCAACGAAGCGAGAACCAATGCGACAAAGGGAATCGAATTTAGGTGCAGCCACGCGCGAGTGCCCGGCGTTTGGGACTGGTTTTGGAGCGCAAATGGGTTTGCAGGCAGCCTACGTGCGGGCCGCCGGTGCGACGGGGGCCGAGGGAAAGATGCGTCCGGACAGGACGCGAGAGGAACAATCATGAAGTGCCAGAAGGTACAAGCCCGGCTCGCAGGTTATCTTGACGACGCCGTGGTGAGCGCTCCCCGTTCTGAGGAGCGCCGCGAAATTGGCCAGCATCTAGAGGTCTGCGAAGGCTGCCGGGAAGAGTTGCAGCGCTATCGTAAATTGTCCATGCTGCTGTCGCGTATGCCGCATGCGGTGCCTCCCGTCGATCTGGCGATTCGCATCAAGGTGGCCGCGGCCCAGGCCCAGGAAATCCAGGGCTGGCCGAACCGTTGGCAGCGCGTCAAGGACCGCGCCGAAATCCTCGTGGACAACGTATTTCGTCCCCTGACCGTGCCTGCTACCGGCGGACTTTTCTCCGCGTTCATTATTTTTGCCTTTGTTCTACACATGATCCTGCCTTTCAATACCGTGAAAGCCGATCCCAATGACATTCCCACCGGCCTGCTGCGTCCCGCGGAGCTCATCTCGCTTTCCGATTATCCCGAAGCGGCTGTGGCAGAGGCGCAGCATCCCGACGTGGATCTGCAGCACGACCTTTCCGTCGTGGTAACGGTCGACGCGCAGGGCCAGATGACGAACTACGAAATCATCAGCGGGCCGGACAATCCCGGGTTGCGCCACCAGCTCGATCAGATGCTCATCTTCTCCCGCTTCAGCCCGATGATGAGCTTTGGCCGGCCGATCGCGGGCGGCCACGTAGTTCTCAGCTTCAGCGCCGTCCACGTCCGCGGCTGATTCGGTCCGTTCTTTCGCACTTACCTCGAGAAATCCTCTAGTACCACTGCGCCCCTGCCAGCCGTAGGAGCGCCTGTCCGCCCGGCCAGCTAGCT
The DNA here is from genome assembly GCA_963734105.1 of Candidatus Acidiferrales bacterium. Taxonomy (GTDB): domain Bacteria; phylum Acidobacteriota; class Terriglobia; order Acidiferrales; family UBA7541; genus Acidiferrum. The sequence goes on from CAVTFW010000005.1 coordinate 388,104, forward strand.
TTTCCGTGCACAACTGTCCTTCCGTACTCGCGCTATTTCCCCCGCATCCGTGTTCAATGGAAGCAGGAGCTTTCCATGGCCACCGCACTGCGTTGCCTGACCATTATTGCCGCCATCGTGCTGCTCGTTTTATTTCTCACGCCCACGCTCTACGCCGCGACCCCGCAAGCCAGCGTCGCCGATATCACGCTACTGAACGCCGCCAACCGCGATCGCGCCGCCGCAGGTTTGCCCTCGCTGCAGTGGGATCCCGCGCTGGCCGTCGCTGCGCACCAGCACGCCCTGCGCATGGCGCAGATGAACACGCTTTCGCACCAATTCTCCGGCGAACCGCCGATGCAGGATCGCGCACGCCAGGCTGGCGCGCGTTTCAGCCTGATTGCGGAGAACGTCGCCGAAGGCCCCAGCGTCACCGGTTTGCACACGCAATGGATGAACTCGCCGCCGCACCGCGCGAACCTGCTCGATCCGGAACTGAACTCCATCGGCATTGCCGTGGTTCAGTCGGGCAACATGCTCTTTGCTGTGGAAGACTTTTCCGCAGCCGTTCCCGCGCTTGCTCTGGATGCGCAGGAGCAACAGGTGGAGTCGCAGCTCATCGCACATGGCCTGAACGCCGTGAGCTCGACCGCCGACGCACGCAAGACTTGCGAACTCGACCGCGGCTGGGCCGGACAAAAGCCCGCCACCGTCCTCCGCTACGAGACCGCGGACCTCAAGCGTCTTCCCGACGAGATCGAACCCAAAGTGGCTTCCGGCAAATATCGTGCCGCCGCGGTCGGCGCCTGCGATGCCGGCGGTTCCAGCGGCTTCTCCCGCTTCCGCATCGCCATCCTTCTGTACTAGCGCTCCTGCATCATTCCTCCCGTTAATCGCGCGCATAACCAAATCGATGTTGCGTTTTCCACAGGGCCCGGTACACTAACTTCCATGAATTCCATGGCTTACTTCTTTTCGTGGCGATTTACGTACCGGACCGACCGGCAGCGAGGGGCCACCGTCTAGAGCAAGGTGAATTCAGCGATTCTTGGCCCACTCGCAGCGAGTGGGCTTTTTTATTTTGTGCCGGCGCGTCCGGCCGTGTAGCGGCCGGACTTTAGACCGGCCAGGAGAGAGGCAATCACCATGATCATTTCCATGAAACTGCACGCATCGCGCGAGGAAATCGACGAGGTCTGCGGCATCGTGAAGCAGTTCGGCTACAAAGTTCACTCCATCGAAGGCGAAGAGCGCGTCGTCATCGGCGTCGTCGGCGTCGGCGACGTCACCGCCTGCATGGAATCGGTCGAGGCGTTGCCGCAGGTGGAGAACGTCTTGCGCATCACCGCGCCGTACAAGTTCGTCAGCAAGGAGTTCCGCAAGGGCAAGACGCGCATCAAGGTCAACGGAACGGAAATTGGCGGCGACGAATTTATCGTCATTGCCGGTCCGTGTTCCGTCGAAAGCGAAGAGCAAATCATGTGCTCGGCCGAAGCGGTCGCGAAAGCCGGAGCGAAACTCCTTCGCGGCGGCGCATTCAAACCGCGCACTTCGCCGTACGATTTCCAGGGCATGGAAGAAGAAGGCTTGAAGCTGCTGCAAAAAGCCAAGAAGGCCACCGGCCTCGCGATCGTGACTGAAGTGATGGGCGATCGCGACGTCGATCTGGTTGCGCAATACGCCGACGTCATGCAGGTGGGCGCGCGCAACATGCAGAACTTCATGCTCCTGAAGGCCCTCGGAAAATGCGGCCGGCCCGTTCTCCTCAAGCGCGGCCTCAGCAGCACCGTCAAAGAGTTGCTCATGAGCGCGGAATACATCACCGCCCACGGCAATCCGGAAGTGATTCTCTGCGAGCGCGGCATCCGCACCTTTGAAACCGCCACGCGCAACACCTGCGACATTTCCGCCATTCCCGTCCTGAACGAACTGACGCACCTCCCGGTCATCCTCGATCCCAGCCACGCCACCGGCAAGCGCAGCCTCGTCCCCGCACTCGCCCGCGCCGGCGTAGCCATCGGCGCCGACGGCCTCATCATCGAAGCCCACCCCGCCCCCGAAAAGGCCATCAGCGACGGTGCCCAGTCCCTCGAACTCAGCCAGTTCGCCCGCCTCATGGAAGAACTAAAGCCCTACATCGCTCTTTGGAAGAGCGCCCGCGTGAAGGAACTAGCCTCCGCCGCCGCCCAGTAATTCGCGCCGCGCTACTCCGGATGAACCTCCGGCGGCACCGGTAGCTGTATCGAATCGCCGCTCCCAACCGATCTAAATTGCCCGCTCCTCTCCTCTGGCATCCGCTCCACGATCCGGTAATTCGCGGGGATTTGAAACAGCGCGGCATCTGGCTCACTGCGCGTAATCTTGGTCAATTTCGTCTCCAGCTTGTGCCGCATTATCCCCATTTGGCGAACTTCTATCAGCAGCGCGCCCAACTCTTCCGAGCACCATACTTCAGACACGTTCGGGGCATTTGTTGCCTCACCGTTATGAATAAACTGCGAGGACCTCGTCGTCCTCACTCCCTCCGCGTCCCATCCTTCGATGGGTTGGTGCCCTAAATCCTCTTTTTGTGCGCCGCCACTGCTTTTCTTGCTGGCAAACACGCTGCAAAATGCGCCCTGCCCGAGCGTTCCGTCTCCTAGGGATCCCGCCGGCCGGCTTTGCACGGTTGCCGTCTTGCTCATCGTGTCCAAGCGCACCAGTTTCTGGCTGACCGGATCGCAGATCGTAATGATCCGCTGCACCGCTTCCGTTCCCGCTCCTTCCCCCTCCTCCACCTTGAACTTTCCCTCGGCTTTTTCCGCGCGCACGCGTCCCTGGCTGTCCCTGGCGATGCGCGTCACCGGGATATCGGGCGGGACCACCTTGCGCTCTGGTTCCGGTGAGAATGTGGTCACTTTCTCGGCTTGAAACGGACTCCCCGCCTGCAGCGCGATCCCATCCCACTGGGTGCCCGGCGCGCACTGCGCCGCTGCCCGCTGTACAAAGCCCAACATCCCTAAGCAACTCGCTGCGAACAGTAAGATGTTCGTCCTCATGCCCCGCATCGTGTCACCTCCGCTCCTTCTTGCAATCTCCGCGCCCCACTTGGCGCCATGGTACACCCAAAATAGACGCTTGATCTCCGCCCATGGATGTACCGGCCGGTCCGATCTTTTCCCATCAATCCCCTGTAGGCGCAGGGCTTTAGCTCATCCTGAGCCTCGAAGGGCCCGGCCAACGTTCTCTTCCATCGTTGTTGCCGGGCTTTCGCAGTGTATGCGTTCCGGTTCACCACCCGGAAGCCTGTCTTACTGCCAAATTGTCACGCCGAACCCGCGCCTTTTGCGGCTGGAACGCCCGGCCGTCCGTTCAGTGCTAAAATCCTCTGATGTCTTGGCTTTTTGATAACTATAAATGGTTGTTCGATGGCGTCGGCGGGGCGGCAGTCGTTGCTCTGATTGCGTACCTCATACAGCGGCTCTTCCGGGCCAAAACAGAAACGACCCGCGAAAATAGGCAAGCAACTGTTAAGTCCCAAGAATCTCCGGCAATAGGCTTAGCTGCCGTCAGCGTTTCCCACAACATTCAGACAGTCAACGCTCCGACGATCCACGCACAGACAGTTAACTTTGGTCATTCCCCCACTCCTCCCCTACCCGAGAAGGAGGCAGCGGCTACGCAAAAGCCGCGCGTCGAGTCCCTGCCCAATGTTCGGTACCTTGGCGCCGAAACGGTATGTCTCCAGGAAGAGATTTCCAGGGGTCTGTTTGAGGGGGATTTATCACCAAATGCATTCCTTATTCGTTTCGCAAATGAGCCGCGACCTGACGCGCAAAACCTGAGTGCGCGTGTCAGGGCAGTCATGATATATCGTTACCAGCAAAAGGAAATCGATATTGTCGGAAGCTGGCTTTATGAGAGCAGCGATGTGTCTGAATTTGAGCCCGACAGCAGGCGCCATAAGCTCATCGCCGGAATCCTGACAGATGGACAGCTTGCCGCGATTACAGGGGAGAACTTTGTAGCCCACAGACGTAACTGGTACCGATCAGACGCACGGCCGCTGAAGGGATTTCAGACAGGGACCTTGTTTGTACAACTTACGAGCGTTCCGGCTCGACGCGTCCTTTATGAAGACACCTTTGCTCTTAGCTTGAACCCTCTCAAGATCTCCCTTCAGTCTCAACTCCAACAGCCGGCCAGAATGGGCATAGAAGCAAGGGTCACAGCCGGAAACCTTGAGATGGTGTTCGGCGGGGACCGTAAACCATATCTTGAAGAGCAGGCCACGGGGACCACACCTGGAGGTGTTCTGAGAGACAGGCGGTATAGAATCGGAATTCGCAATAAAGGTAGCGCTACCGTACACCACGTGCGGGTTGTGCTCGAGAATTGTGAGCCGTCTGAGCATGACGGAATTCACCTAAACCACGCACTACACTTTATGGATACTGCACCAGGGACGAGTGAATTCTCGATCGCACCCGCGGACGAACCTTCGTCGTTTGTCGACGTAGTCTACGACGAGACGCTAGCGGGCAAACTGCGCGGTGATGCGTTCGGAATATGCTACGCATCACCCGTGAGTACATTTCGCCATCCGCGCGGCACGTACGTTCTAACTCTGCGGATGGAAGGGGACGGAACGGTGAGTCGAAAACAGCTCAAAATCTACCAAAATCCCTTGTCTCAAATGCTTGCCATGCGCGAATTCGACCCACTTGAATGAACCTTTCCGGTGGGTGGCCCGCGGTTGGC